>PAYK01000018.1 GCA_002714805.1 Flavobacteriales bacterium | reverse complement strand
CTATTATGTATGATATTATCAACATATAAACCAGTTGGAACATAATCACAAGGATCTTCAGAAATAGCATCGTATTCACAAGAACCATCATNATCAGTTGCAGATGANTCGTAGTTAGTAGCTGTAATATCAGTACAACCANCTACTTCAAATTCATCACAAACACCGTCACCATCAGTATCAGTTACACAATTGCCATCACAATCTAAACCNGAAGGAGGTCCTGAACCATCACAAACTCCGCATTCATCTAAAACTGCAGAACCATTTAGAGTGCCATCGCAATCTACAAAAAATGAACCTGCAACNGTTTGAGAATCTGCGCATCCGTTTGATACGGTCACTGACCAATCAACATTNCCAGAAGGTGAATTTATAGCATAGTACCANTGGGCATTATTACCCCAGTCTTCATATGACATAGCATAAGTATNACCATTAATTGTNACTTCTGCATTACCAAAATTGGGATAAGACTCAACATTAANATAATATGTNCCAGTAGATCCGTCTATGCCAATAAATCCATCTTGATCTTGGTCTCCGGCCCAAGNAACAGCNACNAATAGACAATTGCCAGTGCAGTCATAACCTTCTGCAGCAAATGTACAATCACCAGNATCTGTTGCAGTTTCATCGAAGTTACATGCTGTAGCATCTTGGCATCCAACAACTTCAAATTCATCACAAATACCGTCACCGTCANCATCANATAAACAGTTGCCATCACAGTTATAGCCTGAATTGGCATATGAACANGAACCATCGTCATCANTTGCTTCTTCACTATAGTTGCATGCCGCCTCGTCAGTACAACCATAAATTTCATTTGAAGGNCCGTCAATACTAAAATTTATCTGTTCTTGNCAATTAGTGGTTAAGTCATTGACAGTTAAGACATAGTTCCCCGCACAGAGTGCAAAAGGATTTTGTGGAACCCCATTTTCATTNACAACATTGTAATCGTAATTTCCTGATCCACCTTGTCCATTTGCCAATACATATCCGCTACAACTACCCTGTAAATCATTTTGTGTACCAACCAATAGAGCCTCAAATGAATCACAATATGTACAGCTGCCATCATCTTCTAAAGCGTTAGCATCATAATTATCTGCTGCAGGATCAGTACATCCTGGGCTTATGCAGCTACCATCATCTTCTACAGCTAATGCATTATAATTTGAAGCATTTGGGTCAGTACATCCATAGTAATTACTATTTGGACATAAGTTACAAGAATTAAAACAGTTNGGAGTNAGTTCTGTNTCAACAGCAACATTTAATCCTCTAAATCCATTTACAAACTCACACTCTAAGCCGCTAACACTTTCAAGGTTATTAAANCCACCATTTACAAACTTGTAAATNTAATCTACATTTGAAGTGAGAGTAACCGTTGCTTGANAAATATTATTACCTATATCTGTCATTGGNGTTTGAGAGAAATTATACGAATTAAAACTCCCCATTATAAAAACACCTGCATCAGAGACCACTTCATCACTCATATCGACTGTAAAAGTTACAAACACTGTTTGATTTTCACATGGACCACAATTNGAATANCAGTTAATNCCTAAATCATTTGTTTCAATTGCCTGTATTGAATCAATTCTGTTGTAAAATATTAAAGTGGAGTCATCNGAGGAAGGCGTACCTAAAACACAGGTGCTACTAGAATCAAAAATTTCTTGGTCTCCCCATCCGTNTAAGGTATACAAATACTCTATTGTTCCTGTTTGAAGCGGAATTGTTGCAGTATATATGTTGTCCCCATCTTCATCATACAGTTCATTGCAAGCACCACACCATCCGTTAAATGTGCCATTTACATTAACAGTTTGAAATGAGTTTGGATTTATTCCTGTCATATCNACAGAAAAAGTCACATCATATAGGCACCCTCCAATATCTATAGTTGCATTTTCATCAAAATTTGTAGCATTAAAATCTGTACAACCCTCAATTCCATCACCGCAATCAAGGCAACTTTCAAAACAAACAACNGGAAGTATCGTATCATTTGTNGATGTTTGAAAAAGTCTTGTTGAGCTAAATTCTCCAGATGGATCAACTGATAAGCAAGAACCTANATTAGAAAGTGATTCTATTTCACCATTTATTAAATAGTAAAAGTTATGGCTTGCATTTGCTGGCAGCGAAATGGTCACAGTCCAGATACCATCATCGTCANCATCTNACAAGCTTAACGTTTCTCCGGGGCCCCAACCAACAAATGANCCTTGAGCTTCAACGNTTTGTATAGGCTCTAGGTAATCATTNGTGTTGAGCGAAAATGTAACGTTTACTGGAGGTTCTGGACAAACCTCATCACAACTAGCAAAACAAAAATCATATGTTGTTGTTTCNGGAGAAACTAAAATTCTTCTATCACCATTATCCCAAAANCCACATCCTAGACCTGTAAAATTAGGCTCCCAAGCACCCTCTATTGCGCTCCAATCTTCAAAATAACCATTTCTAAACTTCCAATAAAAAAATGAATTTTCTTCCAATGGAATGGTTNCTTCCCAAATACCATCTAAATCATCATCATGCATAGCAATACCAGCAGGTGTGCCCCCACTAATTCCAGCAGCTGTATATCCAAATGCTGAGTTGCCCGATACTTGCCATGGACCTCCGGCCATNAACACACCGGATTGATTCACATCTTCATTTTGCATATTTACTCTAAAAGTAATATTAACAGGNTTTTCTGGAGTTTGTATATTATTTGTCATTTGAACGGTAATAGAACCTACCATTCCATTTTCGGCATGACTTCCAATAGAACAATCATAATTATATACTCCAGGNACATTAAAAANATGTGAATATATTAACGCTCCTGNNGTGNTAGTTGCAGATGAAACAAACGTTTCTGGGTTGTAAAAACTTTCTCCCGTAATAGAGTTTATCTCTGCATTAACATTATGAAAGCCACCATCATTATACCAATTGACTGTATCTCCAAGGCTGATTGTNAGTGTTGCGGGTAAATAATAATAATTACCTGCGNTAACACTGTGAACCTCTGCTTTTGTTGCATTGATAATTAGNAGTCCAATTATTGTAAGCAAGGTAAANTTCAAATTATTAAATTTCATGATTAATTTTGATATTGTTAAGGATTAATTTTGATATTGTTAAGGATTAATTTTTTTGANAAAAATAAGTNTTAAAANTACACAATCTTTGTTAGATTTGCAATAATCAAGATTTTTACATTNTTTGAAAAAAAGTATTTTTAATATATTTCTTTTANTTGCGTTTAATTACGGATTTGCTCAATATGTAACTCATGCAGATGCTTCTTTAAATACATCTAATGATTATTGTAATTGTATTACAATAACNCCAAATGAATTTTTTAATTCAGGCTCTTTTTGGAATNAAACACCATTAGATTTAAGTGAATCTTTTGAAATTATTGTTAAACCAAATTTCGGATGTATTACTGCAAGTCCGGATGGAGGCGATGGAATTGCTTTTNTATTACAAACAAATGGAANAAATCAATTACCTACAGGAGATGGAGGTAATTTAGGCTACAACGGNATAACTCCTTCACTAGTTGTTCAGTTTGATACATACAGAGATAATCCATTATTATTTCCTGACAATAATGATCCTGGTGGTGGTTTTTTCCCATATTATGATCATGTTGGATTAATGAAAAATGGATCTTGTAATCACGAAACAGCAGAAGATTTATCCACTGTNCCATTTTCTCCAACCTTTACAGATGTTGAAGATTGCGTATTATANAACGATCATCAAATAACTTTTTTGTGGGANGTGACTTCGCAAAACTTTCAAGTTATATANTGTAATGATNTNGAAGGNTGCTTTAATGTAGTTGATCAAAATATTGATATTTCTAACGATATTTTTAGTGGCAATAATNTTGTTAATTGGGGTTTTACTGGCTCAACTGGTGGTGCAAAAAACGAACAAGGANTTTGNGTTCAATATTTTGACAAGCAACCAAAGCTCAAGGACACTACTGTCTGTTTTCAAGATAATTTAAATATTGACTTAAGTTGTATGAATAATTTTTCTTTTGAATGGAAAGATTTAGCGGGTAATATAATTAGTTCAAGCTCTGTTTTTGATATTGAAGCNACAGCAAATTCAGATTACGAAGTTANAATTACAAATAATTATACAGGCAGAGTTTTTACTGAACAATTTACTGTTAATGTCCTCAGTCCTTNCCTTGANGAGGTCGTTTCTGACCACTTGGACAATGATTGTTACGGCTATTCTAATGGTCAANTTACAGTTAATTATCAAGNCGCTATTGGGACAGTTAATTTTAGTTTAAATGGTGTAATCAATCAGATTAGNCCAACTTTTTCAAATCTTTTTGCAGATAACTACGAAATTGTAGCNGAAGATGAATATGGGTGTAGAGACACTCTTAATNTTTTAATTACAGAAGAGTCAGAAATCTTTCTTAACATTGATAATATTACCCCAGTATTATGCAATACGACTAATACAGGNTCGATAGAAGTAACACCAAATGGAGGGGTTGGAAACTTCAACGTAAGTTGGATTAATGATGATGGNGATAGCTTCAATCAGGAAGATTTATTTAATTTAAATGATGGATTTTATAACTATACTGTTGAAGATGCAAATAACTGCATCTCAACTGGNCAAGTATTTGTAGATCAAATCAACTCCATTGATATAGACACCCTATCATTGGTTCAAATTGATTGTTTTCAAGGAAATACAGGTGAAATTAGTGTAAATCCATCTGGAGGATTAGCTCCATTTATATTTGATTGGTCTGGCCCTGATGGATTCTCGTCAAATCAAAATTCTATTACTAATTTAAGTGCNGGAAATTATTCCTTGACACTTACTGATTTTGAAAATTGTTATCGAATTTATCCTTTTGTTCTTGTTGAAGGAAATGAGATAGATATTAATGTTTTAAGTACTNTAGATGCTAATTGTTCGTATTCAGCTGATGGTGTTGTGGAAGTGGAACATTCTGGCGGAAATAATACNACCTTTGCAGTAATTGTTAACGCAGCCTCAATTACGGTTAGTAANTTAGATGTAACTAGCACCTTATCATCGGGAAATTATNCNGCTTATGCTGAAGATAATTTAGGTTGTATCTCAAATGAAGTTCCTTTCANAATAGGCGCTCCTTCGGANATTACAATCAGTCCATTAGACGTTGATGATGTAGAATGTTTTGGAGGTGATAATGGNAAGGTGCAAATAACTTTAGATGGGGGCACGCTTCCTTACAATGCGTTTACNTGGACAGGACCTAATGGCTACACTAATTCAACCCAAAANATATACTCATTATTTGCAGGAAATTATACAGTTACAGTAACAGATAATAATGGGTGTNCTAGTTCAGAATCTTTCTTNGTTAATGAGAGTACAGANATATTAATAAATGCAGCTAATATTGAATATGTAAAGTGCAAGGGAGACAATACTGGTGCTATATCACCTATTTTTTCAGGNGGCACGCCACCTTATGGNGCCTACTNTTGGTCAGGGCCATCAGNCTTTACTGCAAATACTTCAGCAATATCTAATTTATACGTAGGAGAATATTCTTTAATTTTTCAGGACAGCTTTGAGTGTGANAAGCAATTTACATTTAANATTTTCGAGCCAGACTCATTGTTGCAATTAACTACAAGTACAACCCCTTCTTGTCTAATTGAACAAANAGGTCAAGTTAACATTAATATTATGGGTGGCGAGAAGCCATACATTGTAGATTGGTACGGCTATGATCCGACAGCCATGCCATCAGGTTTAAATTACGTTCAAATAAATGATGCCGCTAATTGCATAATAGTAGACTCTTTTTTTGTAGACTTATTGCCGCAGCCAACAGCTAATTTTGAAATAGATTCAATAATTAAATTAGGTGTTCCATTTCGTTTGCAAAATAATTCTTCTAATGAAATTTCGTGGANTTGGAACTTTGGTAATCAAACGTTTTCAAATGAACAATCGCCNATAGTTTTTTATGAAAATGAAGGAAAATATTTAATTAACTTAGAGGTGTTGAATTTTGAGGGNTGTAGTGACACCATATCTAAANCTATTTATGTCTCTAATGGATTAGTATTGTTTGTGCCAAATACATTTACTCCAAATGGAGATAATAAAAATGATGTGTTCAATGNACTAGCACTNAATTATGATANATTTGAGTTAAACATATATAATTCATATGGGGCCAATTTATTTACTACGACAGATCCAACAATAGGATGGAATGGGACATATAAAGAAAGATATGTTCAGGAGGGAACTTATGTGGTTACTNTATTCGCTGTTGATGTTTTTGGTAGAGTTTACAATAGAAATAAGAACATATTATTAATCAAATAAAATCATTATGAAACNTATTTTTTATATTTTAACNTTAACGCCATTCATATTAAGCGCTCAGGTAGTTATCGAAGATTTTGAGGATAATAGACATTTAAGTTATGTTGAAAAAAGCGGTGAGTTTGTTTCAGATAATCCCACTTTGGCTCCAGCTCTTATGGGNGGNATGTACTTTGGTGTTGAGAATCCAGATATGACGGGTATTAATACAAGTCTTAGGTGCGGATCTTATATNAGAAATGCTGTTGAAACTTATGATTATTTTATAGCATTGCCTGCAGGAGGATTTACTAACTTAGATGATTTTACAAGCGGTGAAAATTTTTTCACATTAGATGTTTGGAGTCCGGAAGAATCAACAAGCTTTATAATTAGCTTTGANAACAGAGAAATAGCTCAAATTAACTCTGACAGTTTAGATGGTGTTCACAGTAGATTTGAGGCGTTTACTTCAGTTGCTAATGCTTGGCAAACAATTACCTTTAGTTTTCTAGATTTTCCAGATTTGAATATATCAGAGGACCAAATAGATCAGATGGTTATGTTAGTTAATAATGGACAAGAAAATAATGCGGTAACAATTTACTTTGATAATTTTATTGGTCCAGATTTTGGATGCGACGGCATTAACCCTAATAATGTTATTGAAGATTTTGAGTGTCAAAGAAACATAGAGTATACATTTACACATGGAGCTTTAAGTTATGTTACTAATCCTCAACAAAGCGGAATTAATAATTCTGAAAAAGTAGGTTTTTATGAAAGTTTAGGAATCGGAGATGAAAATAATAATGATGTAACTATCTTAACTTTTGATGAGCCAATTAATATTAGTCAAAATAATCGCATTAGCATTAAGGTGAANTCNAATTTTATTAAAATCCTTCAGCTTACTTTACAAGGAGAAGGGAATAGTTATACAAAAGAATTAGANCTAGATGGAAGCGACACTTGGAAAGAATATGTTTTTAATTTTTCAGATATATTAGATAATAGNATANCAATTACACAAGCACTTTTAATTTTTGCACCTGGAGAAACAGACTTTGGATATAACTTTTATTATGACGATGTAAGTCTAATTGAGGTAAGCAATTTAGACCAAAATATAAATGATGAAAATGTTAAATTAATTGATAATTTTATTTACTTTTCGGACTATAACTTAAATAAATCAATTGAAATATATGATCTATCAGGAAGACTTCTTCAAAAAGATTTAACTAGTAAATCATCATTACGCATCAATCATTATGGATTGGTTTTTGTGAATATTTTATATGATAATGGAAAACAAAAAANATTTAAATATTTAAATAAATAATTATGACAGAAAATAAAAATTATAACCAAGCACTATCAACTTTAGTAACAGTATTTTTCTTTTGGGGTTTTATTGCCGCTTCAAATGGTGTATTTATTCCATTTTGTAAAACTTATTTTCAAATAGATCAATTTCANTCTCANTTAGTAGATTTTGCGTTTTANGGCGCCTACTACTTTGGGGCTTTGATTTTATTTATTTTATCTAACTCAAAAGGTAAGGACATTATGAATATGTGGGGCTATAAAAATGGAATCATATACGGCCTTCTATTGAGTTGTTTAGGTGCGGTTGCAATGTATCCTGCTGTTCNNGGTGCAAGTCCAGGGGAATCAGATGTATTTTATTATGTTTTAGGNGCATTATTTATTGTTGGCTTGGGATTCTCTTTACAACAAACNGCTGCTAATCCATTTGCTATTTCATTGGGTGTACCTGAAAAAGGTGCCCATCGTTTAAATTTAGCAGGTGGGGTTAATTCTTTAGGAACTACTATTGGGCCTATTGTAGTTGCTTTAATTTTATTTGGTACGACTCCTAAATCAGGNGCTGAATTGAATGCAATGATAACAAATGGAGAAATTAGTTTGTCTACTATTCAAATGCTTTATTTAGCTGTCGGGGGCTTATTTCTAGCTGCTGCTGCGTTGTTTTATTTTTCAAAAAAATTGCCACAGGCAAAAGATGACNCGGAATTNTTAAAAGCCCCTAAAGCACAAAAAGCACTTTTGTTTATGACAATAGTTTTGATTGGATGTTTTTATTTAATTTTTGATCAATATAAGGGAGAGCCTAACAATGATATTATTCTAAATTTAACCATATTAAGCTTAATTACTGTTATAGGNACTTTACTTATTTCTAATAAGTTAGCTAAAAANGACAAGGATAATAGTTGGGGGGCTATGCAATATCCACAATTGGTTTTGGGTATGTTAGCTATTTTTACCTATGTAGGNGTAGAAGTTACAATTCAGTCTAATCTAGGCGAGCTTTTAAAAGTAAATTTAGGAAATGGNTTAAACCCTATTGGACTTCCATCAATGAGTGATTCAGAAATTGCGCCATTAATATCGATGTATTGGGGCGGTCTTATGATTGGTCGTTGGGCAGGAGCTATTGCAGTATTTAATCCNGTTGGAAAATTAAAAACTTGGCTTTATATTCTTGTTCCCTATGTTGCGTTTGGCGTCGTCTTATTTGTCAATTTTATTTCAGGGTTTGATATTTCTACATTATTTTGGTTTACACTTTGNGTTGGCATCCAAATAGTTGGATTTTTTGCTGGCAAAGAAAGACCAGCTTTAACACTCAAAATTTTTGGGCTTTTTGGAATAGTTGCTATGCTAGTAGGATTGTTTACAACTGGTAATATTGCTTTGTTTGCTTTTTTAAGCGGAGGTCTTTTTTGCTCAATAATGTGGCCTTCAATTTTTGCNTTAAGTATTCAAGGCTTGGGGAAATATACATCTCAAGGTTCCTCTTTCTTAGTAATGATGATATTAGGCGGAGCTATTATTCCACCTTTACAAGGAAAATTAGCAGACATNATGGATATACATTCCTCATACTGGATTGCAGTATTGTGTTTTGTATATTTAGCCTTTTTTGCACACAGAGTTGGTAATATTTTAAATAATAAATAATGATGAAATATATTTTTTTAATAGCAGGGATTTTTAGCTTAGTTTCTTGTACTAATAATAAGAAATTTGTTGAGAAGTCAATTAATTATGAAGAAAAAATTGACTCTATTTTAGCAATNATGACAATTGATGAAAAGATAGGTCAGATGACCCAAGTTGATCAACAATTTTTAGATACAATTCAGGATATTGCAGATTATGCACTTGGTTCATTGCTGAGNGGCGGAGGATCTAACCCCGACACAAATCATTTTGAGGCTTGGACCAATATGTATGATAAATATCAAGAAGTTGCGCTATCATCTAGATTGGGTATACCTTTGATTTATGGAGTTGATGCAGTCCATGGTCATAATAATGTTTATGGCGCTACAATTTTCCCGCATAATGTTGGNCTTGGGTGCGCTAACGATTACGANCTCACAAGAAAGGTATCTGAGGCTACTGCTTNTGAAGTTGCAGCAACAGGTATTAATTGGAATTTTAGCCCTTGTATAGCAATACCTGAAGATGAGCGNTGGGGCAGACATTATGAAGGCTATTCTGAAGATCCAACTATTGTTACAAATATGGGCGTTGCATCTATTGAAGGATATCAAACAAAATCATTAGGAAGCTCTAATATTTCTATTGTAGCTTGTGCAAAGCATCTTGTTGGAGATGGTGCTACAGAGTGGGGTACTGGAATGGGCGGTAAGCCTAATAAAATTGATCGAGGTGACGCTATAATTTCAGATTCATTAATACGCGCTAAATATTTNCCACCCTATGTGGCAGCTATTGAAGCTGGTGTAGGAACCATAATGGCATCTTTTAATAGTATTAATGGCTTAAAATGCCATGCTAATGGATACCTATTTAATGAATTATTAAAAGATGAATTAGGTTTTGATGGATTTGTTATTTCAGATTGGCAAGGTATCGATGAAATTCCAGGGGATTATAAATCAGATATTATTTTGTCTATTAATGCTGGAATCGATATGATTATGGTGCCCGGCGCAGTTNTTCATGGAGGAGAACATTATAAAACATTTATTCGTTTATTCAAAGAAGCTTATAATGAAGGACTAATTTCTGATGAAAGGATANACGATGCTGTTAGAAGAATACTTCGTATTAAATTTCGTTCGGGCTTAATCGATAGCCCAATGGCAGATAGAAGCTTATTGGAAAAAGTTGGTGGANCCGAACATCGAGCAATAGCTAGGGAAGCAGTTCAAAAATCTCTTGTCGTCTTGAAAAATGATAATATATTACCTTTATCNAAAAATGATAACTACTTAGTTTGTGGTTCCGGAGCTAATGATATAGGAAAGCAATGTGGTGGTTGGACCATAGAGTGGCAAGGTAAATTAGGAAATATTACATCGGGAACTACATTGTTTGAAGGTATTTCNAATCAAGCATTAGCTACTTTAAGCAGTGATGGTNAAACAAACAGTCTATTTGACGCGGCTATTGTTGTTGTAGGTGAAGATCCTTANACTGAGATGCAGGGTGATTCNGATTCTTTATACTTATCAGCTAAAGACAAACAAACCATTGCTAATGTAAAATCTTTGAATATTCCATACNTAATTGTTTTAATCACTGGTAGACCACTTATTGTNACTGAAGAAATAAANGATGCAGATGCATTTGTANTTGCTTGGCTTCCAGGAACAGAAGGAAACGGCGTTTCNGATGTTTTATTTGGTGATGTAGCNCCAACAGGTAAATTATCATTTTCTTGGCCTGTTGATATGGCAAATGTGCCAGTTAATTTTGATGATGAAGATTATAACCCTCTTTTTAAGTTAGGCTATGGGTTAACTTATTAATAAATATAATGAGATTAATTCTTTTACTACTTTTTTATTTTTCATTTACAATTCAAATTNATGCTCAGNATTGGGAGCTTNTATGGTCAGATGAGTTTGACTTAGAAAATTTAAACACAGATTATTGGAGTCATGAAACCGGAACAGGTAATTGGGGTTGGGGTAATGGAGAGTTACAATATTATCAATCGGATAATACANCATTATTNGATGGCAAATTAATTATTGAAGCTAGAGAAGAGCTACAAGGAATACCAGGCCAATGGAATGTTCCTTACTATTATTCATCTTCAAGAATAAACACAAAAAATAAGTTTGATTTTAGATATGGTAAAGTCGAAGCNCGTATTAAAACAGTTGATGGTCAAGGTTTCTGGCCTGCTTTTTGGCTATTACCAAACGGTGGCTGTTGGCCTGAAGATGGCGAAATTGATATTATGGAGCAATGGGGAAATGATGGGTCAACAAATCAATCGACTGGTGCTGCTCATGTAGGTAATGGTTGTCAAGGATCTAGTACATATCAATCCTGGNACTTTTCAATCAATGAATCATTTGCAGATGATTTTCATATTTATTCGATTATTTGGTATGAAAATNATATTGGTTGGTATGTCGATGGTGATTTGAAACATTTTATTTCTCCTAATTCTTTTTCCGGGGAATTTGAGTGGCCCTTTAATCAAGACAATTGGTATATAATATTAAATTTAGCCATTACAAATAGTGGCCCAAATAGTAACACTATTTTTCCCTCTAATATTCAAGTTGATTATGTCAGGGTTTACCAAACAACAGATGTTTTGGGTTGCACAAACCCTAGTTCAACTAACTACAATCCATTAGCAACTTTTGACGATGGTAGTTGTATAGAATTAATCAATTTTAATGTCGATATGAACTGTACTGATATTAATCCTGGNACTGTATATGTTACTGGCCCGTTTAATAATTGGTGTTGTGATTGTCACCCATTAAGCGATTTAGATGGCGATGGAATTTGGTCTGGCTCTTATTCCTTTNATAATGCCACTGGACAACTTGAGTATAAATATTGTTATGATAATTGGGTAGGTCAAGAAGATTTAATCGATGACATGCAAAACGNAGGGAATTGCGCTCCAATAACGGATTTTATTAATTATGCTAATAGGACAATATTTCTAACCGGTAGTGATATAACAACAAATGATGTCTNNGGNCAGTGCTCAGAATGTTTAGCCGGTTGTACAGATCCAAATGCACTTAATTATGATGTTAATNCAANTTATGATAATGGTTCATGCGAGTATNATTGTATACTTCCTGTAGTGAGTTTTAGTGTAAATATGGATGGNCCNCTNCCAGAAGGCTATTCTAATGTTGTAATTAATGGTTCTTGGAATAATTGGCAAGGNTGGGGGATTATACTAAATGATGATGATAATGACTTTGTTTGGGAAGGTTCTGCAGAACTTCCAATAGGAAATAATGAATATGTTGTTGCTTACACTGGTCAAGCAGANTCTTGGTCAGGNTGGGGAGTAGTGGGTAGNGCCCCTATTGGTTCAATATGNGACTATTATCCCTCCGACAGTTNNGGTAATTATGGGTTCAATTTTTCATGTGGAGATAATGTTCAATTGCCAATAATTTGTTTTAGTTTATGTGAAAATTGTTATCAAACTGTGGTCGGCTGTACTGACCAAGCGGCATGTAACTATAGTGAAACATCAACTGATGATGATGGTTCTTGTACATATGCTAATACAGGCTATAACTGTGATGGNAANTGTNTAACTGANACTGANGGTGANGGNGTNTGTGATGAATTTGAAGTNNNTGGTTGTACTGATNNNACNGCNACTAANTNNNATNCATNNGCAACTGATGATGATGGTTCTTGTGAATACGATGCTATT
>PAYK01000017.1 GCA_002714805.1 Flavobacteriales bacterium | reverse complement strand
TGCCTAAATTGCGAACACAATCCTTTAGATGAATTTTGGAAAGACTTAAAAAAATCTACAGAGGATTACGCAGGCGCTATGATCAATNTAACCAAACACAAAGATTAGAACCATTCTAATCTTTACTTGTTAATTAACCTTTTTATAAGTAAGGGGGAGCGNTAACTCCCCCTTGTAGGTTTANTGANATAGNGTNNTTNAAGAAAGNATCNTCTACGATNATNTCNNATTCTTCTCCCTNGTTGTCATAANANAACGCAAGAAAGATAGGTAGATTANTTCCACATNGGTCNTATCTATCTTNCCATTGTATTTTNNTNACATACTCANTTTNNNNANAGTAAAACCTNTTGTCGTNNTTCACAGATTTTTTACAATNTTCATACCACNTTTTNGTTTNACTTTTANTNAGNNTGTAATACTTTTTCGTTGTCCATGATATCACCTCCTTTCACCCTATTATAACATATGGGTTTTTCAAATTTCGGTGATTGAAACTAAAATCAATGACTTAGCAAAGTGCCCCCATTGATTTTATTGAATAATAAAAATTAAAAAAAAGCTTTTTTTGATTTTATGAAAAATTACTACCCCCCCCCAAACTACCCCCCCAAAAAACACTTTCCCCAAAAAAAAAATAATATTATTGCAAAATAAATTGTTGACCTTATATAACGATTAATATAATTTTTTTCGAATATGATTTGTATGCGGTCATATCACATAAATATTAGAGGCTGAGAGCCTTGTTATTTCCGAGCATACACCTAGTTTCAAAGCTCTCAGTCTTGCATTTATAAGGAGAAAACATGAACTATATCAATAACTTAACACCTGATATATTAAATCAGTATGCTAATAATCCTTCTGAAGCTGCATCGAATTTAACTGATTCGGAAATTGCAAATCTTCAAGAGATTTTAAAAGCACAAAAAGATCAAGTNACACATTATTCATCTGTTTTACAAAAAGTAATTTTGTCAAAGCATGGTGATCAAGCTAACGCAGTAAGAGAAAGTAAGAATACAAAAGGTCAAGTATCTTTTAATTCAAACGAAAATCCCTTGCTGACAATCTCTTCTACTAGNGCACTTACAACAAAGTGGGATAGTAAAAGTTTTTGGTCACATGCTGTTGCAAAAATACCACAGTCTGCATTCTATGATTTCATNAAAGATTTGACATCATTGGGTGTAGATTTCAAATTGAATGTGACTGATAGCAATTGGCTTAAAATTAAAGCTGGTGATACAGAACTACACAAAGCTGCTAAAAAACATTTAGAGCACTTTAGAACTGTAGAACCCAAAGCCCCAACATTTAACATTAAGCAAAAAAAAGAAAAGGAGGATAAATAATGAATGGTTATTCAATAATTACCCCTGATCAGAGAGCAGAACATTTGGCAACACAAGGGCCAAAGATATTGTTAACTGGTCAGTTTGGTGTGGGTAAAACTTACACCATTAGAACAATCCCACAAAACATGAAAACAATAGTCCTTGATATTGAAAGCGGTCTAATGACTGTAAACCAATGGATGCGATCAAAAGAAGGATCTCATATACAGACTATTAGAATAGAAACATATGAAGATTTTGAGGATATAACTGTCTTGGCATGTGGGCCAGATAAGTCTGCATCTCCAGATAGTCCTATGTCTCAAGCCCATCATGATCATGTAATGCAAAAAAGAAAACAAGCAGGATATGATGTTGAGGGTGAGAAAAAAATGTTTATGGAAGCCGATGTGTTTTTCATAGATAGTATTTCTGATCTTACAAAACTAGCATTCGCTAAAGCCAAGCGAGAAGAAACAACTAATAATTTGATGCGTGTGTATGGAAACATGGGTCAATGGGTATTNGGNGCTCTTCGTCATTGGCANCACAACCATGCAAAGACCGTCATATTNTCTTGCAAGTTAAGTCAAGAGGAAGANGAAATGGGTCGTAAGTCGTGGGTGATAGAGACTGAAGGTCGTAAGATCAAGAACGAATTACCAGGAATAGTTGATGAAGTTATAACTTTAGCTGACATACCTAAGACTGGTGACAATGGTGTTGTAATCGGAAATGTAAAAGCATTTGTTTGCACCAGTCCAAACCCCCAAGGATATCTTGCNAAAGATAGATCTGGACAATTAGAGGGATACGAGCAACCTCATTGGGGAAATTTGTTCGCTAAAATGCGTGGAAACGGAGCAGAGCAACCTAAAAAAGCACCTACTCCAGTTGCCCCTCAACCGAAAGGAAGTAATACATGAGTAATGACTTCGTAACAGACTTTAGTAAAGCATCATTTACCGCACATACTGAGTCTCATAATCAATTTCTAAATGATAACAATGTTGATTTAAATTCTGGGGGCGAAAATACAGTCCTCGAAGATGGATCGGCAGCTCTTTTAGGAATAGCGGTAAACACTATGACTATAGAAAAGAAACAACAAGAAGGAAGACCTACAAAGTATGGTCAAATATACTTGTCGCCAAAAGGCATGTGGACAGTTCCTTTTGTTTTTTCAGTTCTAAGTCATAATGGAGTAAAGTTTGTCAGTAAATTTTATGCTGCACAAAGTGAAATCCAACAAGCAACAACCCTCGAACAGTATAATAGCCTTCAAGGAAACGATAGATTTAGTGAATTGAATATGGCTATTTTAGATGCTCAAGACAAACAAGCTGCATATGCAAAAATATATAAAGGTCAAATGCAGTACCTTAAATTAAGTGAAAGCTTTATACCTGATGTAATATCATCTGCAAAAGGAATTGTTTGGGATGATAGCAATGCATCTGAATTTAATTTAGGTGATCAAATGTTCAAGGCACTTGATGGCATGGAGATTCCAGTTATCTTGAAAAAAGAAAAAGATACTGGGTATGGAGAAAGTAATAGTATTAAAAATATTATTGCTCCTTTTGCAAAGGATGGATCTCCTAATCTTGAGTGGTCTGAAGTAAAGGCAATGCGTATCGCTGAAAGGAAAACATGGATTCCTGGAGATAACGCAGAGTCATTTAACACTAACAGTTATGATAACCAAAATGGTGCAGTATCAAATACGACATCTTTAGATGAAGGATTTGGTCAACCATCTTGGGCTAATCAATAAATAAATAGAGGGCGGGTTTTACGGGTTTTGTTCATGATTACCCCTTCTTTCTCCGCCCTCACCGAAAAGGAGNANTATGTCAAAANTTATAGATTTCAAAAAAGAGAAATCCAAAAGAATNAAAAAGAAAGCGGAAAACGAAGTTATAGATTTTCTNAGCAAGTCAGGNATAAAATTAGATCACATTCATTTTGAAGCTGATCCAGAATTAGATATTGAAATTGATTTTACATTTGAGGATGATGAAAAATGATCCTTAGACCTCGTCAAGAAGAATCGGTATCCAAATGTATTGAAGCATTAAATACAAAGGGCAACACATTACTAGTAGCTGCAACTGGTTATGGTAAAACTGTTGTCACATCAGATATTATTGGCAAGTTAAACGCAGAACGCACATTAGTTATTCAACATCGAGATGAATTAACCAACCAAAATCTCGGTACATTTTCAAAATTAAATCCAACCATTGAAACTAGTATTGTCAATGGCGACAACAAAGACTATTCAGGGCAAACTATATTTACTATGGCTCAAACTTTGAGTCGTATGAAAAATTTACAAGAGCTACCACCTATTGATCTATGTGTTATTGACGAAGCACATCATGCAGTATCAGATAGTTATTTAAAAATTATTGATTACGCAAAAGAACACAATCCTAATTTAAAAATATTCGGAGTCACCGCAACACCTAGTCGTGGTGATGGTAAAAATTTATCTAGAATTTGGAATAATTGTGCTGANCAAGTACANATNGGTGAGTTGATTATTACAGGTTTATTAGTACCACCTAAAACCTATCAGATTGATTTAGGTGTAAACGAAAAATTAAAAGAGGTTAAGCAGACTCTTAATGATTTCAATATGACAGATGTTGAAGAGATTATGAACAAGTCAGTTCATAATAAATCAGTTGTCAAACATTGGAANGATAAAGCTGGAGATCGTAAAACAATAGTATTTTGTTCTACAGTTGCNCATGGTGAAAGTGTGCTATCAGCTTTTTTAGACGAGGGGATAAACGCAGCCCTAATAACAGGCGATACATCAGAGGAAGATCGTAAAGAAATTTATTCTGAGTATGATTATGGAAACATCCAAGTTCTTATTAGTATCATGGTTCTTACCGAAGGTTTTGATAGTCAGCCTACAAGTTGTGTTATTCTTCTAAGACCTAGTTCATATAAATCAACAATGATNCAAATGATNGGTCGAGGTCTTAGAGTGGTCGACCCGGAAAAGTTTCCAGAGGTAGACAAAAGAGATTGTATCGTGCTTGATTTCGGCATCAGTTCCTCCATGCATGGTACATTGGAGCAAGAGGTAAATCTATTAGCCGAGAAGGATACTAGACAGAGTAAATTAAACTCCCCCTTTAAACAATGTCCAGAATGTTCTTCGGATGTACCTCTTGCTTCGCTTACATGTCCGTTCTGTGAATACAGTTTCGAGTCAAAAAGAATACAGTANATGAACAAAGAAATTGTAATTGATTTTGAAATGAAAGAAGTTGACCTTCTTAAAAAATCTCCTTTCCTATGGGTAGATTTATTTGGTTNTTCAGATACTTTCATGGCAGCAGGATTTAATTGTTTTGCTATGATGCTGCGTATCAGTAAAGAAAATTGGGTAGCTCTAGGAAAAGTCGAGGGTCGGCAAGACATAAAAAAATTATATATTGGAGAACGCATAAATGCATTGGCAGTTGCAAATGACTTTATGTGTAGGCACGAAGTTGGAGATGCTTCAAGAAAAACAAAAAGATGGCTGAAAGAAAGACCAACAATAAAACAACATCAGATATTGGATAATAAATATAAGTTTGATTTTTCAATAACAAAGTACAAAGCAACCGCTTTGATAAAATGGAAGTTTAATCGTTCATTAATTAAAGATATTGCTTTANTAGANAGAAGAAAAGTTGCGTGATAAAAGCAAAACCAAGAGGTCGGCATATAACACCAACAGTAAAAGCAAAAGTTTATAAGGAGAAAATTAAATTGTTAGATATAAGATTTAAAGAAGCACTAATTACATTCCAGGGAACGATTAATGCTGCATTAGAAAGAACTACTGATGAAAGTATTAAGCCATTATTGAGAGCTGCATTAAATGATAAACCTTATCGCACTAATGATTTAATTAGGAAAATGATCAAGGACAGAAATATTACAGGGGAGTGCTCAGTATGTGCAATCAATTGCTATGGAACGGAAGCTATGCCTAGACATTTGTCATTTCCATGTGGGATCAATCAATGTCCATACGAAAATCGTAAGCGAGAAACTTGTGATAATACAGTAGAACTAACAAAACAATTAAAGAAAGATTTTTTATATGACTGATATGGTAAACGAGCCACCACACTACAAGCAAGGCGAGATCGAATGTAAAGATGCTATTAAAGAAGCACTAGGGCGAAGCGGTTATATTAATTACTGTCGTGGCAATGCCATTAAATATATTTGGAGAGCACCTCACAAAGGTAATCCTGAACAAGATTTAAATAAAGCTCAGTTTTATTTAAATGAAGCAATACAAACACTAAAAGAAATTAATTAACAATGAAAGGAAAAAACATGAACATAGAAACACAAGCGCCTAAAGACTACAATGATTTATTGAATGAAATCAATAATCTAAAGATAGAAAACGAAATGTTAAAAAGACAAGTGAAAGAGGAAGTAAAGTCTAGGTATTATACATATGAACGAATGGGTCATCTTATTCGTAATCAATCAATTATTATAAGACCAATGTTAAATTGGTTAAGAGGATTTAAATCTTGGTAGATTTTAGAACAAATTTTGCAGCAACACCTATTGATCTGTTTAATAAAAAAGTAAACGGAGCAATTGATAGCGCTTTAGAAAAAGAGAATGCAGCATTTCCACCTAGGAAATATCTCGGCCCCTCTGCTATCGGTCAAGATTGTATGCGTAAAGTACAGTACGGATATATGGGTCAAGAAAAAGATTATCAATTCCAGGGAAAGACATTAAGAATTTTTGACTTTGGTCATGAGTCAGAAACTTTAATGGCTAATTGGATGAAGAAAGCAGGTATCATGCTCGAAGATTATAATCCTAAGACAGGTAAGCAATGGGAGTTTGAAATATCAGTAGGTAAAGAAGGTAAAGTATCTGGTCATTGTGATGGTATTATCAAGGGATTGAAAGATCATGTCAAAGATAGAGTGGAGATAGAAAAATACATTCATGGGTTTCCATGTTTGTGGGAAGCAAAGTCTATGAATAACAGTAAATGGAACGCATTTAAGAAAAAAGGAGTGCGTGAAAGCCATTTTAATTATTATGTACAAGTGCAGCTTTACATGGCATTCATGAAACTAACTGATAATTTATGTTGGTTTACATCAGTCAACAAAGATACCGCAGAGCTGCATCACGAATTTATTGGTTATGACGCAGAGATTGCACAACAATATTCTGATCGTGCTTTCGAGATCATCATGGCTACTGAACGAGGCGAACTATTACCTCGTGCATTTGATGATCCTACTTATTTTCAATGTAAGTGGTGTGATTGGCGAGATACATGTTGGGGTAAAAAATGAGAGTTAGAGAAAAAGAATTATATGTAGGAATAGCAGAGGTCAGAGACTTCATGTCAAGTTTAGGAATACAAAGAGGATTTGAGCAGGACACAATTAGAAAAAAAATGCGTAAAGGTAAATTTAAAGTACCTTATATTCGTGTCGGTCTTACAAAGTATTTTAAGAAAGAAGATTTAATTAGATGGCTAGAGGAAGGAATGCAAAATGAAAAAAATGATTAACATACTTTGGAAACAAAATCCCAAAACAGATATTGCACAAGAACCTGATCCTGAAGATTTAACAATAGACAATGCATACAAGACAAGATGGATCTGGTATCATACATTTATGGCTTGTGAGCTTTTAATAATAATAATTTTACTTATAGGAATACTAATAAAGATATGAATAGATATGAAGAACCTTGGAGAAGACATGGGATTACTAGAAAATGTTTACATGAAACAGGAAAATACTATGTCAACGCACAATATAAACCATTTCCTGATGGAAGATTAATGTCAGTAAGAATTTTTCACAAATACCAAGAGGACATTAATAACAAAGGATCGATCGTAGCGGTGTACTCATCTTACTTAACTGAGATGATACAAAAATTTGCTGACCCAACAGCAGGGCTTAGAGAGATAGCAGAACGAGAGCTGCGAAGAACTGACGGAAGAGCAATGACCATAGTCGGTCATATAGCAGATCATTTATTAACTGATTATTATTTGGAGAAACCATTATGACAAACAAAATAGACAACCCAATACCTAAAAAGGCAGAGATAAAAATGTTGATCAACATTGATCCGACAATAAAAAAAATGTTTGAGATAATGGAAAAATATATTCAACCATGTATTGATGATCATGTCGCTAAAGAAACACATAGTGATGATAAATTTTTTGCTCATTGTGAAATCTTAGGACACTTACACGCAGCAGTTGTCGATCAGATTATAGCTGCATTTAAAGATCACAAAGTGCCAGAAATTGCACGAGATGAATTTATAAATCAAAACCTACAATTAGCGACAATGAAGAAAATCCCACGAAAAGGAAGAAATTAATGAAAAAAAGCTCTCTAGGATGCGCGAGGATGCAAACTTTTAGTCCTTCGAATACCACAATACCCCCTAAAAAATCATGATTGAAGACTTTAGAACAAATTTTAGTCCAGCTACAAAAATAGATAGAGAGACTATCGAAACCTATTTGAAAACTGTTTATGGTTATTGCGAAGGTTATGTGCCGATAAGAATGTTTATGGAAAAAGGTGTGATCGGTGGTACAAACAATTTCCAACAATTACATTGGATACCATTAACTAATTTAAAGTTGATGATCGAGCAAGTAAAACCTTTAGTCGAGAGGGGAAGAAATTTTAAGATGGGAGTGTATGTCATTCCCGGAACTGTAGCAGAACGCAATAAAGCGAAAGCAACCGACATTATAAACTATCCATGTTTTATTATTGACATTGATAGTGGCGACATAGAAGCTGCTAAGAATTACATCATAGAACAATTAGGTCAGCCAACACTTGAGATTTATAGTGGAGGTAAAACAGAAGCGAATGTTTACAAAAGACATTTGTATTGGAAGCTGACTGAACCTGCAACAGGAGTTGATATACAAAGATTGACATCAGCACAAAAATTAGCAGCTAAAAAGATTGGCGCTGACCCAAGTTTCGGATCGGCTCATCAACCTATTCGTTTGCCTGGAGGAGTACATCAAAAAAATAATAAAGCATCTCAAGTAAGGATCGCTAATCAATCTGCCATGGAATATGAACTGGAAGAATTGATTGAGAGTGTTGAAAGCATGAGCATTATGCCGGGATTAAATGTAGCCCCTGAAAAATTAGAAGATAGAAAAGCTGCAATGGAAGATATGTATCGCAAGGATGTATTTGAAGGCGGTGAGGCAGGCGAAACAAGATTTGACAACATGGGTAGGGCTATTGGATTTGCATTGAATAGACATTTTGAAGGGCATTGGACATTGAAAGAAGCATGGGATGATGTGCTTGGTTATAATCAAACTAAAGTTAATCCTCCATGGGAAGAAGAAAGAGTTAAAAAAGATTTCGATCGTATCTATAAAAGACATTACGATAAGTACGGAGCGCCAAAGCCAAAACCTACTGAACATAAACTTGAAGGTGATGATTGGGCTGATATTGTAGATGATGATACACCATTACCTCCTGAAATTATTGGTGGATTACTTCGTGAAGGTGAATTTATGGTTATAGCGGGGCCACCAAAGTCTCAAAAGTCCTTACTTATGCAAGAAATAACTTATTGTATTGCGACAGGAAACAAGCTGCTAAATAGATTTGATGTAGAAATACCTCAACAAGTCGTAGTTATACAAGCTGAGATGTCAAAAGCTCAGTTGTCAGCAAGATTAAAGGCNGTCAAAGTAAATCCTGCTGAGAAGGCATTGTTAAAAAGGAATGCTAAATTTACTTATCGGTTCACTAAAGTATTAAATGACGAAGGCAGNAAAGATGTGATCGATTGGGTCGAGAGAAGCTGCGGTAATGATAAGCCACAAGTCATAATCTTTGACCCATTATCTAATATATTTGATGGCGAGGATGAGAACTCTAATGTAGAACTNATGAAGTTTATNAGAGATCGTATTTGGGTNCTTAGAGACATGATTAATCCTAAAGCTGCAATCATTTTNATACACCATTCTAACAAAGTTAATAGAAATCAGATGATGGAGAACCCATTTTTAGCTATAAGGGGTGCTTCAGCTATCCAAGGGGCTTATGATGTGGGTCTTTTCATCACCAAAACAAGCGAGGATACACAAGATCGTAGACTATTTTTCCAAACACGAGCAGTTTTAGAGCCAAAACCAATGACTGTACACTATCAAGAAGGGCATATGTTGGATCGAGGGGATGCATTTGATCGTGATAGTGGGGTAAATATAACGGATAAAATGGGTCTAGATCGCTTTAATCAAGTCAATAAGTGCCTAGGATTACTATTTAGGGAGGCAGCTAAAGGGCAATACTATAATAAGAACCAATTTGCTCTTAAATTCGCAGATAAATACAGACTTGGCGGTGCTTCTACTATCAAAAGAAACCTTAATCAGTTGCTTACTCAAGGGTGGATTATGTTATTTGATGGTGAGCAAGTCGGTCAAAAGATTATTAAAGGTGGTAAGTATTTATGTATAAAAGATATGCCTATGTGGGATAGTGAAACAAAGTCGGTAAAGCCAAATATGTCTATTCGACCAACACATTTGGTGGATGGGGGAACTGGTGAAATTATAGAAGTATCAAGTAAGGAATTGGATGCTCAAGGTAATGTCAAATGGATGGTATCGGAGTATGATTTTAATGAATAGTCATTCAGGATTTAAGCTGCAAGATGGTCTGAACATCTTAAAAGTTGGCAAATTTAAGATGTCCATGATCATCTTAAATCGTTATAACTTGTTGAAATTGTTAAGGAAATCGGAAAGTTAAGATGATCATTAAAAGTTTATGCGTGATCATCTTTAACTTGTTGAATTATATAAAGAATTTAAGATGGTAAGATGTTCCTCTTATAAATAAGAGAGGGTAAAAATTAAAATTTTTGCCCCTCTCTATGAGATAAAATATTATGGCGAAGAAAAGTAAAAAGAAAAATAAGAAGCCAATAGCACCAAGAGATGTGGGTACAAATGAGCTGCAATTAAAGAAAGCATTACTTGTTGGAACTGGTGATCCTAGCTTTTCGGAATCGGTTATTGGTATTATGTTCGCCAGGGGATTTATAAACGAGTATCAATTAAAAGCTGCCCAACAATACTCTAATCTAAGACGNAAGATATTTGGCTCACCATTTCCCCAAACAAGTGATTTAATNGGCAGCAGTAAAGGTCTTGGCGATATTGACGAAATGACTGAAATTAGAATAAGAGATCAATACGATCAAGCAGCTCTTGGCTTGAGAGATTGCGGTCAAGTAATCAAAATTGCAGTCGAAAAGATTGTCATATATGAGATCATGCCTCACTCTTTACTTAATAGTCCACGATTAAATAAAGTATTTTTAGACGATATTAGAATAGGTCTAAACTCTTTATGTAAGTCTTTTGGTATCTAAGCTATGATAAAAAATAAGATCAATAATACTGACTGTATAATTACTTCTACTTCCATTGTTCCTCCCTTATTTTAATTTGTTCTATTTCGTAATGTTCTCCATCATCCTCATGTCTGTAAACNCCNATNNTTAANTNATTGTCAGTCNTNNNTTTNTTTTGCTCTATTCTAAGATCAAAGTTTTTGTATTTGAGCCAAACTACATCCTTATCAANGTATTCTATATCACTTAGTATATGTTTTATTTCTTTAGGTACTAAAACACTTACTTGATTAATNTTATCATTCTTCATAANATTCCTCTCTAGCTAGGGGGCTTTCGCCCCCCAACTCTTTTGTTATTGTACTGTTTGATTAGANTTAACTACAAACGCAGCTACATTGGGGTTTTTAGGTTTCATGTTGGCAATAGCAATAGCCAATCTATCNTTAGTATCCTCACTAACAATAGACAAAGCGGTACTAACTTCTTTATTATCGAAATTAATACAATCTTTTACATCAACCCAATGTTCTTCTATTTGATCTAATGTAGTCGATTGATCAATGATAGAGTTCATATCATTCATTAATTGAGTTTGNACTTTAAACAAATCTCGGTGAGCATTTGTTAAACCACTTTTAGCTTTCTCAAAGTCTAACATTTGATACCAATCATCATCTCTATCAACCATCATAGTTCGAGAATGACAAGAGCCACTTGGAACNNTTTTTNCAAATTTACCAAAATCCTTATCATTATAACTTGGTAGATTTCTAGTAAAAGTATGACTGCCACCATTATTAAACAAAGCAAGATCGTNTTCAGTTCCATTTTCTTTTGCAACTTCNANACAAGCGGTAGTTAGTNNTTCANCNTNNNTATAAAAATGTGGNTTNTNATCTTTTGTTTCATACTCTANNGNTATTGTTGGCTTTACATCTTTAGCCACTAATTGATCGTGGTATAATGCAAAAAAAACATCAGCTTTTATATTATAAGTAAAAGCTTGTTCNTCATCCTCAATATTCATTGGCTTTAATGTGAAACAANTATCAGTTTGAGTAAAATCACGATAANAAGTTCTTNCGTATTTTTNTAATACTTTCATATCCTCCNTTGGAAAGTTCTTTTCCACTATCGGTGAGATAATACTATCCCAAGTAAAATCTCTTATATGACGATAAGTATCTTGTGCTTCTCTTAAAGTATTATGCTCTTCGAGTTCTAAGTCTTGTTGAACCCTCTTTGCCCATACTTTTTTTAGTTCTTCTCTTTTTATTTTGTTTAGTCTTATTGGTTTCATGATTGTTTCCTTTCACTTTGATTTTTGTGTTAGCTTTTATTAAATCGCTATTTGGTAGGGGTACTAACACCTCACCCCACCCAAAACTTTTAATCCTCGTTGAAATATGAAAGACTTTTTTTAATAAATCTATCATTTTTCTACGGATCTGAAATAAGTCGGCTCAAAACCTCTGTCAATTTTTTTTAATTGACTTTCGATACTTTCAAAGAGGGAGCTTCGATTGAGCCATACATCATTCGAGTAATACTCACAATCATCTCTTGCTACAACTGCGGTGTAGAAAAGAAAATCATTTGGCTGAGTATCTGCAATGCAAAAATTTTTATCGTTCTCTACTTTATCGTTTAATTCTTTTATCATTGCTTCCTTCATTGTTTCGTTGACTTGATCGTATTTACATTCAAGTATTTTTATTTCAAAATTAATTTTCATTTGTCCTCCTTATTTCTATTTAAATTATCCATTATTATCATTATTAAAACCCATACACTAAAACTTAAAACAAGCCCAAGCATTGGGAAAACTATCATTTGTGCTATTGTCATTCTTAATCCCTCACAAAAGTATTATTTTCGCCAAGCCAACTAGGTATGCGATTATTTAATTTTTGTAATTCTTCTTTTAAATGTCTTATCTCTCTAGTTTTTCTCTCTGTTTCAAGAAGTAATTTTTGATTTATACTTTGTTCAACTTGTCTAAAGAATTGACCTTCTTTTGGTGAAACATATAAAACTAAATGATCTGCTTGACTTGGTGTAATAGAATGCGACCAAGTTCCTTCATCCATTCTACCTTGAGTATAATGTTTAAANTAATCTCTATTTAAATGCTTACGAAACATTTTNATAAAGTTTCTACCTTCCTCGGTATTNGGNATAGCTTGTAATAAATACTTACCTTCNCCATGCCCTTTTCTTTTTAATTGTTCTATTCTTTGTTTAGTCGTTTTCATGATTTTCCTCCTTTTGGTTTTGATTAATATTTTTTAAAATGTGGCATATCACATCTACAGTCCANCCATTNCCNAGCATTTTNANTCTTTGNGTNTTAGAAACAGATTGAGTATAGTTTCTTGGTACTGTTTGTAATGCCTCGCATTCTGTTGCGGATAATTTTCGCCAAACAAATTTNTCTTCATCTTGAATACGAATTTTATTTGTTGAATANATTGATGAAGGAATTAAAGCATTAGACTTTCCATCATCTTTTATAACAGTCTTTTTTGCTCTAAATGGATTATAGTCTCGACCAAGTTTTTTATTCTCTCGTCTTATTCTTTTACCTTCCTCAGTTCTAACTTCTCTTGTTGCATTTACATCAATAATNTTTGGNTCTCGATTACCTCCACTACAAGTATTCAATGTTGGTGATTTACCTTCTANTGAGTAAACTCTTTTTAAAATGTCATGNCCNTTAATATCATCTGCTTTNCCAATTTGAATAAGCATATTTCCATTACTAGCAGTACCACCGCTTTGAGCGGATAAAGTTATAGCTTTACCTTCAACTGAATAAACTCTATCGCCTTGACTACCTTTATTTAAAGTTCCAACTCTAATTGGTTTTTTAATCCAAGTAGGAATTTGACCCTTCCACATAGAAGCAGTTAAACAATGAGATTTTTTATCCTCTGTTGATTTNACCATTGCGGTTTTTTTCTTCTCGCCCCAACTTGAATTAAGATAGTTAGAGTAAGTCTCAGAAAATTCTAAATTATCATCAAGTATATCTTTTAAAACTATTCCTTTATCTTTTGGNTCAGATACATTTGGAATATTAGTCCAATACAAACGATTTCTCGATTGTGCCGATACTAAAGCCGAGTTTATTTTTATTGGCTCAACTCCCATATAACTTGAAATTATATCTTGCCATTCTTTTTTCATTTTAACATTTTCAAGTAGAAAATATTTTGGCTTAACAAGTTTCATAATCTCAACCGCAACAAAGAAAAGTTTACTTTGCGGATGTTCAAANTTTAACTTNTCTTTACTTGCATTTGAAAATCCTTGGCATGGTGAACCCATAAGCATTAAATCTATACTTGGCTTTTCGTTATCCTCATACCATTGCTTGATTAAATTAACATCNCCTAATTGAGTAATATCAGCCCAATTTTCTTTGCTTACTTTCATTGCATATTTATCAATCTCAGAGGCATAATATTTATTTACTTTTATGCCTATGCGATCGAGTGCAATTCGACCGCAAGACATCCCATCAAATAAACTTAAAACATTTATTCCTTCGTTCATTGATCAACCTCACAATGAACTAANTCCTCTCTGCCATGATCAACTGACTTCCATTGTAAATGATTAAGGCGACCAAATTTTTCTATCGCCTCGGCTTCACTTGTTGCCTTTACTCTATATTGTTTTGTNATTCTTTGGTGAGTTTCNAAAATATAACATTGTTCCTCTAANTCCTCNAATTCAAANTCNTTATCTTTTAAAATTAAATCACCTTGTTTTATTAATTGTATATCGTGTAAATTTGCATTTCTAAAATCTTGNTTTTCAAGATCAAAATAATTTATACAACTTTTATTAATTTTAGGTGGATTTTTACATCCTTTCATTACTCCAAATCTTCCTCGTCTTTTTATAGTCCTNCCGCTTTGGGTAGTGTAAACAATAGAAAATATTTTTTTTCCTAATAGTTTGTGTAGTGTTTCTGTGTTTGTGCTTATCATGATTTTTTATTCCTTCCTTGTTGGTTAATTAAATTTTCTTTGCGGATTAAATCCGATTGGCTTTGCTTTTGGGTTTAATGCTTTAAAAATAAATCTTTGCTTTACTTTTAATTTAACCCTTAACAATTTTTTATTCTTTTTATTTTTTGCTATTGTCATTTTAAAAACCCTCNATNAATACNAGTGCAATTCTTAAAGCTGATAAAANGAAAAGCCCTAAAGCAANNAGGGGCATTCCTTCCATAGCAACAAGCATTATTACAATCCATAATAAAACTTGTATAAAAATTTCAATGTTTGATTTCATGATTTTATATTCCTTCCTTTTTGGTTTTTTTAATTCTTGGTTTACCTTCTGCGGTTTGTGAGTATGTTTCATTNACTAATCTATTAAATGAGTATTCTTTTTGCATTGTTTTTCTTTGTGAAATGTATCCTCTATTATTCCAAAGTTTTAATTCTTTTAATTTCGCTTGATACTTTTCTTTTTTATTTCTCAAGTCTTTTTTATAGTCCTTAAATTCTTTTGTATTTCTTTTTAAATATTTAAAACCTTGCAATTTTAATTGTTCAAATTGATTTGAATTNGTGCAAAATCTAATTTGCTTTTGATTATTAATTAAATAAATTGGCTCNTTATANATTTTCATATTTTTATACCTCAATGAATTAAATAATTGATATTAGTATTTTTAGAATTCCAACAAGCTCGACANTCTAAACATTGACCGCCTTGGTTTTGACTAGGGCAAATTTTGCCAATCGCTTTTGAACTTTTTGAAATAACTGAACTAGTATTTTTAAAAACTTTACTGTTTAAATGACTGTCAACCATTGGTGCGGATACTCTAAAAATGCAATTACTAGGAATATTTATTTTTTTGTCTTTTAATTGTTTTAAAATTTTTGTTTCTCTTGTTGGTATCCAATATTTACAATGGGGGGTAATTCTCGCCAAGTTAATAATTTGTATTGCATGGCTTAAACTTTGTAAATCGCCACTTGCGTGAAACCTAAAATACTCAGTTTTATAATGTANAATTTGATAAGCCATGGCAATGACCCAATCNAAATTATTTTCTAAACTTTTTAAGTGTAATTGATGGCTCTTACCAACTGAACCATTTTTATATCTTAAATAATTCCCTTTCATGGCATAACACGAACCACAAACGGAGTTTTTAACAAGTCTTAATTGTGAACCTTTATTACAATCCCAAGCGGATAAATCATAATTATAAAATGGCATTTTTTTATTTTGTTTAGTAATACCGCCACCGCTTAACTGTTTGGCTTTTTTTAAAGTCCATTGTTTAGACTGTAAGAACTCATAAAATAGTTTTTGAAATTCCAAGGCGGNTAAATTACCGCCTTGAAAAGTTTTATTTTGTTTAATTGCAATCATGATTTTTGATAAATNTCNGANAAAGCATTTTCTAANTCCTCAAGTTTATAATCATAGTCAGCAACATCCCACATTAGAAAACGATCAATATAAGAATTTGAATAATGACCTTTGACATTTCNTTCTCGGATTCATGTANATATNNTAAATCGTCNATTTTGTATCTAACATTAGTTAANNCNTCAAGTATNTCTTGAAATGCTTTTTTAGTTTTACAAAATTGATTTATTTCTTNGAATACTATTTTAATAGTTTCAAAGTTATGACGATCAAAAGAACCTTTAAATAATTCTTTGTCCGTTTCTGTGATTTGTATTTTCATGATTTATTTTTCCTTAATTTAAGTTAATTAATTATTACAATATTTTTTAATAAAAAAAAACAAAAAAGATGAAAAAATGTAATAAAATCAATAACTTGCCACAATTTAGCCACATTTACCCCTGGAAATTTCGCAGTTTTCCGCCATTTTTNCCCTGGCTAAGCTGCTGATTTTATTGGGTTTTTTTCTTTGTTTGGTATTGATAAAGTATAACAATTTCAAGTATATATATAAGCATGGTAGAAAAAACAAAAATAAGCGAAGCCGATTGTTTAAGTTTATACCTTACAATGGGTAATAATAGATCAATCCCAAAATTAAGGGAACTTTTAACCTCTAAATATGCCCCAATTACACCGCCAAGTATACCCACCCTCAAGCGGTGGAGTAGTATCAATTCATGGAAAGACGCAGTATTTCGCCATGAAAAAGAAACAAAAGAGAAGGGAATTGAACTTGCAATTAATCAAACAGTATCAAACACAAAAGAAAGATTGACCGCTTACAATGAAGTCTTAAATCTAACAACGGATAACATCCTCAAAGCCCTAAAGTCTGCTAGTATATCGGTCGAGAATAGCCAAGACCTAACAGCCCATATTAACACCATTGAGAAACTTCAAAAACTTCTACAACTTCTACAAGGTGAAGCCACCGAGAGAACCGACACCACAAACAACGAACAGAATATATTTGATAGCATTGATTTTAATTCCTTATTTCAAAAAAAAATTAACTGATTACCACCATTCAAAAATTTTTATTCAAAACTTGTTGGAAAAATCCACGCATAATATCTGACCGAAGGGAAGATGTTATGTAAGAGAATGTGCGAAGCACATTATTAAATTCTATGACCATGTCAAAAAAAGATTATGGGGGGTATACCCCACTTTTTTTCGTTTTCTTATAGTATATATAGACATTAGCTATCGGATTTTATTTTTTCAGACCCCCCCCTTCTGTTTTTTTGGGCGATATCCAAAAAAATGTAAAAATATATTTTTTTTTGGCGAATATTGTGCTATACGATAGGCATAATAAGCGATCAATTCGCAAATTTTTCCTTTCATAACACAATAACAGCCCGTTTTGCGACATATCCGTAAAGGATATGGTGCGGTTTTAGGTGTGAGGGCTACCTAAAACAGGGTAAGGGTGGGATATTTTTAATAAATGACTAAACAAACACAAATACCTAAGACAATCAAGATAACTTATGCTGATATATCAATAGATTTTGTCGATGCTAGTTTTATAAAGCAAAATACGGACTGTTACGGTCAATATATTCAAAGAGATAATAAAATAGAAATACAAAAAGAGCTTTTACAGCCAGAAAAATTAAACGATTTGATTAATACTCTATTACACGAAGTAACTCATGCTGCTATTTTTTACTCTGGTCTTAATGCACCTGGTGGGCCATTGGATAAAGAAGAAACAGAAGAATTAGTTACTAATAATTTAACAAATATTTTACATACAATTTTAAAGGACAATAAATGGTTAACTTTATTACTAACGAAAATGATTTAATGGATCTTGATAATGATTCCGCTTATTTTATTTTTGAAAAAGATGGNACTTTAACTAGCGATGTATTATTTTTTAAAAATCCAGATCAATTAATTGCTTTTCTGCTAGAGGAAATACAAAATTACGGAACTCCACTAGCAACCCTTAGAACAGCTACACATTTTTATGAGGTTAAAAAGAGATTAGATGGCAAGTACCTTCACTAGTAATATAAATTTAGAAAAACCAGCGCAAGGCGATCAAGTAAATGCATGGGGCACTACTGTTAATAGCAATAGTGATATAATAGATACACAAGTTGCAAACAAACTTCCTTTAGCTGGCGGTACGATGACTGGCAACATAGTAATGTCTGGAACCGAAACAGTAGATGGAAGAGACTTATCAGTAGACGGCGCTAAACTTGATGGCATAGAAGCTTCTGCTGATGTAACTGACGCAACAAATGTCGATGCGGCTGGAGCAATAATGAATTCTGACCTTGCAACAAAAGGTCAAATAGTTGTTGGAGATGGAACAGGAGATCCAACAATATTATCTGTTGGAACTGACGGACATTATTTGAAAGCTGACAGTAGTGCAGCATCAGGTGTTGCTTGGGCATCCGTACCTGCTGGTGTTGGTGGTGCTAACGGAGTTGACTTCAACGATGATGTCAAAGCAAGATTTGGAACAGGAAACGATTTAGAAATATTTCACGATGATTCTGGTACTGATAAAATAGATAAAATTGTTAGTACAGCAGACTTTTTAAGAATACAAACAGACACACTAAGAATTAATAGTGCTAATGGTAGTCAATCTTTTATAGGCGCAGATCTTAACGGAAGTGTTGATTTAAAGTTTCAAGATGCTATTAAACTTTCTACTAGTTCAGGTGGGGTAAATGTAGTAGGAACTTTATCAGCAACAACTTTATCTGGTGCTTTACCTTATTCTGATTTAACAGGTACACCGACTATTCCTACTAACAACAACCAATTAACTAATGGAGCTGGGTACACAACAAATACAGGAACACTTACTCAAGTTACAAGTGGTGGTGCAACAACTGTATCAGCAGGAAACGGTATTGGTTTAAATACTGGTAACGGTACTATTACAATGTCTGGCTCATATTCGGGATCCTTCAGCGCTTCCGGTAACATTACAGCTTATAGTTCAGATGAAAGATTAAAAAACTTTAAAGGCAAAATAGAAAATGCTTTAGACAAAGTTGATAAGTTAAATGGCTATTATTATGAGTGGAATGATGTTGCTAAAGGTATTGATGCCGAAGTATTTAAAGACGGTGTTGAGATTGGTGTTAATGCTCAAGAAGTTGAAGCGGTAATTCCTGAAGTTGTAACAGAAGCACCAATTGTAAAAATTCATGAATTAGATACAAATTACAAAACAGTTTACTATGATAAAATTGTTCCTTTGTTAATTGAAAGTATTAAAGAATTAAAAAAAGAAATTGAAGAATTAAAGAAAAGGTAAAAAATTTTTATGACTCTACCTAGCAGCGGTGCACTTTCTCTGTCACAAATTCAATCGGAGTTCGGCGGCTCAAATCCTATATCATTATCCGAGTATTACCGCGGGGGAGGTCTTGTTCCAGTGCATGGTAACACAGGAAATATAGCTTCGTCAGGTTTAATTTCTGTAAGTCAATTTTATGGTCAAAGTGCACAATCGCCAATTGATAGCAGCTTTTCTGGTACTTTGGCAAACACACAACCTGCTTTAAATAAATATGGTGTTGCTAGACATGGTGCTTCTAGATCAAATTCACCAGTACTTTTTACAAACACTCCTACACCTTATGGTTCATTTACCGATAACACATTTACTAATCCATCAGGTACTACTACTTTAACAATAGATCAATTTTGGTTTCAAACTGACACCATATTTCCAAATGGTCGTACAGTAACTTTTTCTTTAGTAGGTAATTATACTGGTCAAACTTGGGCACAAGCTACAGGTCGTACAGGAATAACTGTATCTGGTGTAAGTAATAATATGACTACAAGTACAGACATTATTGGTAATACAAGCACTCCAACATTTTCAGTCCAAGGTAGTGTTTCATATATAAGTTCGTCTAGTCCCAACAATACAACAAAACCAAGTCTTGGTGCTTTTAGTGCTAGTGTTTATTAAAAGAGTCAATCATGAAACTCGAATATGATGAAATAAAAAGTATACAAGAAGAAAATGTACAATACGAAAAAAATGGAGAATTATTGACTGCTAATCTTATGATTACTGAGTATGTTCCAAAAAGTTTTGAGGGAACTACTAAAAATTTTTGTTTACGAGAAAACCATGAAAATTGGGATAACTTACATTTTAATTTTAAAGAAAAATGTGAAAGAGAATGGTTAGAAGAATTAGGATATGATTATAGATTATATTATGTTGATCATGTTACCAAAGAAATAAAAAACAATCCTGGTGATAATTTGGGGTCAGATCCAAGTTGGAAAATACTCCAAGATGTAGAATCAGAAGATAGTCAAGAAATATGAGTGTAGTTTTTACATACAAATTTAAAACCCCTGTATTATTGGATAATCAATTACAGATATGTTGGTCTGACGACAGCATTATGCAAAAAGACAATGAGATATCGTCAACAACAAAAACAGTAATTGATTCTAGAAAACCTCAACCAAAATATAACGATACAAACAATATTAAACAAAACAGCATGAACTATGTTTTGTATGAAGGCAAAGTGTCCATAACTTTTGAGTGGACAGACGATGACGGTATAACGGAAGATGATCTGAATGTTTATCAAAAATATTTAGAAGATCAATCAGAAACTTGGACTTGGACTGCTGACTTTGCTAACAAAACAGCCAAGGCTGAAGCAACATATTTAGGTGAAAACAATGATTGGGGAGAGTTCCCTTTTAAATATTTTTTAGATACTTCAACTATTAAAATGGTTGCAGAAGAAAATAATACAAAACTTTTATGTATTATTAAAACCAATGCTGATACAGACTACAATATTAGGCAAAGAGATATACCAGTAGGAGAAACTATAACTATTGATAAACCTACTAGCTCAATTTGTTATGTTTTATTTAGTCAGCCAGTTGAAATAAACGGTTCTGCTTTTGATAAATATACACAAAAAAAATTAACAAGCTCAAGTGTCAGCGCTAAAAATACAGGAACTATACCTTGCAAAGTACTACAATATTATCGATAATATTATTATCTATATTTCTTATGTTTAACTATTGCTCTGTAGTTGTAACAGCATACTCTGGAGAAAATGTACATCAACAAATGATGGATGATTTGGATGATGGTCTTTTACTTTTTATAGGTCAAGATGAATTAGTTTTTTTAAAACTTAAAAAATGATAAACGCACATAAATTATTAAAAAGATTTGAGATGTTCGACTTTGAGAGTCGTTTTGTAAATAGATACAAACCAAAGTACAGCTTGTATAATTTAATAAATGATGATTTAAAAAAATTGCCTAACGGTACTTTTGGAAAAGATTTTTATAGGTACATGAACTATGACAACAGCAGCATTGTTGATTTATATAATTTATACAAAAATAAAAAAGATACTGAAAAAATTAAAAGATATAAACAAGATTGGTCTGTAGTACACGACCTTCAACATTTTGTAACAGGTTATGACACAAGTTTAGTTGGTGAAGGTCTGATGTTTGCTTTTTCGTTAAGGCATGAGTTTAGACCAACAATCATTGCAATAATTATATACTATGCGGTGCAACAATTATTTAAGAAAAAAGGTTTTATCAAAAGCAAGTATTGGATAAATTTGGTGCGAGAAGCAAACAGATTAAGCAAACATACAAAGTGGTTTATGTCAGTTGACTGGAAAGAAAAATTTACAAAGCCAACAGAACAAGTTTTGAAAGAGATCGGAGTTTACGAAAAACCAGAACTTTGGATAATATCAAAAAGTTATATTAATCATCATCAAAGATATAAAGGAGAGATATAATCAAAGCTTTGAGTAAAATCATAGTATGAATGAACAACAAAAAAGTGCCATCAAAAGATATCTTACTACAAAAGCAGCACAAGAAAATTTTTATAAATTAGTAGACAAGTTAAATGACTCATCCCTTGAGGAAACTTTAGCAATTTATAATACACTTAAAGAAAAGAAAGTTGAGCCTCAAGTATGGGCAGCTCTCGGCTTAGTTGATAGATTTTTTCTTCTTGCTTTTACACTTGGTAGAAGAGATATGTTGCATCCTTGGTTGTTTGCAAGATGCAGAGAAGTTGAGAAGAACCCAGATAATCATTTAGATTTGTGGGCAAGAGGACATTATAAGAGTACAATTATTACTTACGCAGGTGCAATCCAAGCAGTCTTGGTAAACCCTGAAATAACAATTGGAATATTTTCACATACAAGACCAATTGCAAAATCTTTTTTAAGACAGATTAAAAGAGAGCTTGAGGGTAGTGAAAAGTTAAAACAATTATATCCAGATGTTTGTTGGAATAACGAAAAACGAGAAGCACCTAAATGGTCAGAAGATGATGGTATTGTTGTTAGAAGAGATTCTAATCCTAAAGAAGCAACAGTTGAAGCATGGGGCTTAGTTGACGGACAACCTACAGGTCGTCACTTTCAACTAAGAATTTATGATGATGTGGTAACACGAGAAAGTGTAACTACACCTGACATGGTTAAAAAAACAACTGAAGCATGGGAGCTATCTGACAACTTGGGTATTGGTGACAAGTCTAGAGTATGGACTATTGGTACTCGCTATCATTTAGCGGATACATATCATTTTATGTTAGAACGAGGGGTGTTTAAAGAACGAATTTATCCTGCTACAAAAAATGGTAAACTAGAAGGTACACCTGTTTTTTTATCTGCTGAAGAGTGGGAAAGAAAAAAGAAAACACAACCGACAACAGTATCGGCTCAAATGTTGCAAAACCCTGCGGCAGGAAACGAGTCAATGTTTGATATTGATTGGTTAAGAACTTACGAGATTAGACCAACAACATTAAATGTTTATATTATGTGCGACCCTAGTAAAGGCACAGGCAACAGATCTGATAACACAGCTTTTGCAGTTATTGGAGTTGATGCTCAACAAAACAAATATTTATTAGATGGCTATCGTCATCGTATGAATTTGTCTGAACGATGGACAAACTTTAAAAATTTAAGAGCAAGGTGGAAACGAACACCTGGTGTTGTGTCAGTTCATTGTGGTTATGAACGATACGGAATGCAATCCGATATCGAACATTTTGAACAGATGATGAAAATGGATAACAATTTTTTTGATATTAAAGAATTGGCATGGCCCCGATCAGGAGGAGGATCGAAACAAGATCGAGTTGAAAGACTTATACCTGACATGTTAGATGGCAGATTCTTTTTACCTATTACTGTATGGCATGAAGCATACAAAAAATCTTTATGGAAAACTAAAAACGGAACGGTGCATTACACATCAATTGATAACCAACGCAATGAAGACATAAAGAAAAAAAATAAAGATAAAACTTTTGAACTCGCTGAACCTATAAAAAGAGTAAATGAAGAGAAAAAAGTTTATGATCTTACAAGGGATTTTATCGAGGAATGTATTTATTTCCCGTATGGTGTACATGATGATCTTATTGATTGTGTTAGTAGGATTTACGACATGGATATTAGCCCACCAAAATTTTATAAAACTGCGTATCTTGAACCAGACGCATTTTTCGACAGTTAAGGAGTGTAATTATATGTGCGGAGGCGGATCAAACTCAGGAAACAATGATAAACAAAGTTTAAAGGAACAAGCTAAAAATAAAAAAACAGCTTTTAGTGCAGAAACATTTGGCAAAATGTCACCTAAAACAGCAGCTAAGTTTCAAGGACAAGGCTTTGTTATGGGGGATGATGCCAAAGCTAATGCAGCAGCTAATGCTGCTTATGATGCAGGATCTAAAATAAAAGCTGAAAACGATAGAGCCTTACAACAAAGACAAGCAGATTACGCAGCCTCGGGTGGATTTCTACATGGAGGGCCGGGATCACCACAAGATCCTAATTGGGATAATTATACCGTAGGGCAACAATTAAATTATATGGGTAAAGCTTTAGGTGGAACATTGGCTGATATAGGTGTTGGAGTATACAATGTTTATTCCAATACTTTAGGAACTCCAGGAACTTTAATTAATAATGCACTACAAGGTACAGGTGGTACAATGTTTGGTAGACCAACTCCACATTGGTCAGATTCATTCTTTAGTGATCCTGATGGATTNCTTGGCCCTAATGATGCAGAAGCTCAAACTTTTGGCGGTCAAGTTGAAGGTGACTTGCCTACAATTACTAATACAGTAGCTCCAGTTCAAACTGTAAATGTAGAAGATATTGAGCCAAGATTTCTTGGTGGAATATTTGAAAAAGGTAAAGCATATTTAGTTGGAGAGCAAGGGCCAGAAGTTGTGGTAGCTGGANAAGATGGACAAGGTCAAGTNGTACCTAATTCAGCAACTATTCAAGGCGACAATGTTGTACCAATGCCAATGAAAAAGCCTACAGCATCAGATAGATTTTTAGGAGATTTTAGTTTTATACAAGACTTAGAAGGAACTAAAAACCAAGGGTATGTTCCTACACAAGACGGTAAAGTCTTAGGTCAATCTGGTGTTACAATTGCAAGTGGTTTTGATTTAGGTCAAAGAAGAAATGCAGATTTATCAGGTTTACCTATTGAATTAATTCAAAAGTTACAACCATATTTAGGTGTAAAAGGTGAAGACGCATTAAAATTAAATTATACAGATTTAAATTTATCTNATNATGAAGTTTCAGTTATNAATAAATTTGCAAAAAACGAAGCATTAGAAAACTTAANTAAATCTTGGATGGATGAAACAGGTTCATCTTTTTACGATATTCCTAAAGAAGCTCAAACAGTTATTGCTTCAGTTGCATTTCAATACGGTGATTTAGAGTCTAAAACTCCAAACTTTTGGAATCAAATTACTACTGGTGATTGGAATGGAGCTATTGAAAATTTAGATAATTTTGGTGACAAGTACGACACACGCAGAAAAAAAGAAGCTAACTTATTAAGAAAGATTAGACCTTCAACAGAAAAAGTAAAAGCCCTTGATAAACTTATTAAGAAATACGGGTACGGATAATGCAAGGTTGGGGTTATGGCTCATGGGGCGGTGGCCCATGGGGTATTGGAAATTTAATCGTAGGTAANGACACACTAACGATAACTACACTTCAGGCTAGTTGGAAGTCTGATATGNTTATCACAACNGGTGCTCCTACCGCTACAAGCACAACAGGTTTTGCTGTTACACTTGAAATAGGTCAAGCAGGAACTGCTGGTCAAGGCTCTTTAAGTTTTACTGGTTTTGCTCCAAACATTGTTTTAGGAACACCTATAGTTGTCGAGGCAGGTACTGGCTCGTTAACATTTGCTTCGTTTATTACTCATTCAACTTCGTCACCTGTTGTAGAGCCTGGTGTTGGATCAATAACAATTACAGAACAAGCAGCAAGTATTACAACTGATGCTAAGCCACAAACAAATTTAGGCACTACTAGTTCAACAAGTTTCCAAGCATCGGTAATAACAGATGCTAAACCAACAACCGCAGTTGGATCATTNTCAATTACTTTACCTNCACAAGATTTAGTTATTGGCAATTCTATTACTAGCGGAGTNGGTTCTATAANCACTACAGGTAATGATGTTGTCGTTAATGCTGATCAAATATTACACCCTAATGTTGGATCAATTACAATATCAACTAAACAAGCATCTTTAACAACNGATGCAANACNAAATGTTGGCTTTACATCGTTATTTGATGCNCAATATCAAGTATCGTTAATTATNGGTNANNNTGNTCAAGCTGGAATAGATCGTGACCCTCACGNANCACTTNCANTTAGTGGTNAACAAGCATTACCAACAACTGATCAAAAAATACATGTTGGCTTTACAACAATATCTGCTTTTGCAGGTTTCCAACCAATTATTTTAGCAGGAACATTAAATCCTGTAGGAAGATCAGTTGGTATCCAAAGAGAGGCTAGGAGATTGGTTGCAGCAAAACAACAATCTGCAGGTCAAGATTTAGAAACTACTCAAGTAGATCAATTTGATCTATCAAGAACACAAACCGCAACAAATGTTGACATCAATGGAAATGATGTTCAAAAGGTTGCTTAATTAATTTTATAAGGAGAATACTATGGCAGCAGGCTCATGGGTCATTTACAATGATGGCAAAGAAAGAATNATTAACGGTGATATCGATTTAAATGGCGATACACTAAAAGCAAAACTATTAACTTCAAGTTATACACCAGCAGTAACACATTCAACAGTTTCAGATTTAACAAACGAATGTGCAGATTCTGATTATTCAGAGGCAACAATTGGTGGGGCAGCAGTAACCGAAACTAGTGGTACAGTTACTTTTGATTGTAACGATATCACCTACGGTTCTAATGTAACAATTACCGCTAAGTATGCAGTAATTTACTCAGATACACACGCAAGTGATGGCTTGATATGTTATGTAGATTTAAATACAAGTGGTGGTTCTGTATCATCAACTTCAGGTACATTTACAGTTGTTATAAATAACTCTGGTGTATTTACGGTAGCATAATATGGCATACTTTGTAAAAGATCCAGATGAAGTCTTAGANTANCAAGTAGACTTNACTCCCTTGTTAGAAACTAACGAGACNGTATCAACAAGCNCATTTACTCCTGATTCAGGGCTAACAAAAGTTAGTGAAAGTTTTACTTCAGCAGGTGTCTGTACAGTCTTCGTTAGTGGGGGAACAAATGGTACTACTTACAAAGTAAAATGNGANATAACTACTAGCGCAGGAAGAACTTACAACAGNACTATTTTTGTCGAAATTAAAGATAAATAATATTGGCGATAAAAATAAAAGAGTAACTTAAAAATAAATATAATAANACTTTTTCAAACATAAGNTTTTATTAAACTGATTTGATAAAAAAACCAATAGATTACAAACATTTAATAATTGTCAAGGAGGCAAATATGTATCATAAAGGTAAAAAAACTACACCTAAGAAAAACAAAAAAAAGAAAAAGAATAAAAAACCTACGAAAGGATACGGTTACTAATGGGTAAGCAAGTTAGTTGGATACAGGTCGTGCTTGATGCTGATCCTGATTTTTACGATATCGATTATAACACTCCAGTTGTCTATGAATTTTCTGGTGGTAGAGAATTTAGAAACAGAGATTACGACTAATGGTTGAACTTATAAAGCCTTTACAATACCATGATGAGGCAAAGGACAAAGACGGTAATAAACCTATTCCTTTGCAAGACATAGAGCTATCTAAAAAAGTAGCTGAAAAATTAAATGATCATTACCCTGGTCATGCGTGGGGGGTAACAGCTTCAGTACAAAATGGAACAGTAACTATTAGAAATTTTGCATTAAGCGACAAATACGGTTTTGTTGTTTTGATTGACAAACTAAAAACAGATCCTGGTTTAAAATTAATTGTTAATGCAGGCGGAGAGTTTTTAGAGAGATATAATATTAAACGAGGTGCAGGGCCATATCACCATCAAATCTATTAAAGGATAAATTATGGAAGAAGAATATTCAGAAGAAACATCAAAAACAGATAAAGATTCACAGTTTCTAGAAATAGCACGATTGTCTTATGAAAAGTCAACTGACTTTATGGATGCTAATTTAAGAAATGATTGGGAGCAAAATATTAGAGCTTTTAATTCAGAGCATCCTAAAGGTTCAAAATATTCATCAGACAATTATAAAAACCGTAGTAAAGTTTTTAGACCAAAAACAAGAGCAAGTGTTCGTAAAAATGAAGCTGCATGTGCTGCTGCTTTCTTTTCAACAAAAGATATGGTTAACATAAGACCTGAAGACGATCGTGATCCTGTTCAAGTTGCTAGTGCAAAAGTTATGAATAAACTAGTTAACTACCGTTTAGAAAAAACTATACCTTGGTTCTTAACTGTATGTGGTGCTTTTCAAGATGCTCAAGTCACTGGTGTTTGTGCGTCAAAAAACTATTGGGAATATTCAGAGAAAAAAATTGGAACAAATTTTATTCCTGAACTTGATGAATTAGGAAATCCTCAACTAGATAGTAATGGTGATTTAAAAGGTAAAGAAGAAGAAGAAATAGAAGTTATTACTGATAAACCTGTTATTGAATTGATTGCACCTGAAAACTTAAGAGTTGATCCTGGTGCAGATTGGATGGATCCTATTAATTCATCTCCATATGTTATTTATTGTATCCCAATGTATCTACACGACATCAAAACAAAGATGAATGAAGTTGACCCCAAAACAGGTATGGGTAAATGGAAAAAATATTCTGATGCTGAAATACAAACCGCAGCTGATGGTTATATGGATCATGACTCAACAAGACAAGCTAGAGAAGAATACAGAGAAGACTCTAAAGATACTTCAACAAAAACTGTAGATGAATTTGAAATTATTTGGGTGCATGAAAACTTTATTAAACAAGACGGTATAGATTATCATTTTTATAGTTTAGCTACAAAAAAATTATTAACTAAACCAAGACCACTAGAAGAAGTTTACTTACATGGTGCTAGACCATTCACTATGGGTTATACAGTTCTTGAAGCACACAAAATATACCCTCAGTCAAAAGTTTCGTTAACTTCTGAAATACAGAAGGAAACAAATGACATTGCGAATCAGCGCCTTGACAATATTAAACTCGCATTAAACGGAAGAATGTTTGCTCGTCAAGGGCGGAATATTGATCTCAACGCATTGGTTCGCAGTACACCCGGTGGTGTTGTACTTATGGAAGACCCTGCAAACGATGTTATTGTTAACAGACCACCAGATGTAACACAGTCTAGTTACATTGAACAAGATCGTTTGAATTTAGATTTTGATGAAATTGCAGGAAACTTTTCTACAAGTTCAGTTCAATCTAATAAATCATTAAACGAAACTGTTGGTGGTATGCAACTTATTAGTGGAGCTGCATCAGCTATTGGCGAATACGATTTAAGAATTTTTTCTGAAACTTGGGTTGAACCAACTATGAGACAATTAGTTCAACTAGAACAAGCTTATGAAACAGATACAGTAGTAATGACACTAGCTGCATCTGATATTGATTTATATCAAACATTTGGAACTAACGAAGTAACAGATGAAATCATAAAACAAAAACTATCTTTAAATGTAAATGTTGGCATTGGCTCAACCAATCCAATGGAACAATTACAAAAATTTACTATGGGAGCACAAGCGGTTTCACAATTACTTGGCCCACTAGTAGCACAATCATTAAATGTAAAAGAAATTATAACAGAAATTTTTGGTAAACTTGGTTACAAAGACGGAATGCGGTTCTTTAATTTTGGTGAAGAAGATCCAAATATACAAAACATGCAACAACAAATGCAACAAATGCAAAAAGCATTGGATGATAAAAATGCAGAACTTCAAGCTAAAATTCAAATTGCTCAAATACAAGCTGATTCAAATATTAGAGAGCAAGAAATTGAAAACCAAGGAGATCTTGTATTGGAGCAAATGAAACAACGAGGCGATGATAATCGTAAGAAAGCTGAGTTAACTTTAAGAGAAGCAGAGAAAATGTTGGATAGCCAAATTAAATTGAAACAAGCTGACCAACAAGTTAAAATGACTTTAATTAATAACCAAAATAGGAGAGCATAATGGAAAAATTAAATGAACTAAAAGAAAAATTTATGGCAATGGACATAAAGAAAAAAATTATTCTTGGTGTTATTGCTTTAGTTATTATTGTAGCAATATTAAGTTAATGAAAAAACTTACAAAAAAACAAGAGTCAACTCTTAAAAAACATTCTGTTCATCATTCTAAAAAACATATGGCTATGATGAAAAAAGAAATGAGAGCAGGTAAATCATTTACCGCAGCTCATAAAAAAGCCCAAAAGACTGTAGGAAAATAATGTCTGATTCAAGATTAAAAAGTGCAGGTGTTAGTGGTTATAATAAACCTAAACGAACTCCTAAACATAAAACTAAATCTCATGTTGTAGTTGCCAAAGAAGGTGATAAAGTAAAAACAATCCGCTTCGGTCAACAAGGAAAAACTGGAGATAAAACTATGACAAAAAGAGCTAAATCATTTAAAGCTCGTCATGCAAAAAACATATCCAAAGGCAAGATGTCTGCTGCTTATTGGGCTAACAAAGTAAAATGGTAAGGAGAATATAAATGCGAAAAGGTTATCACAAGACAAAAGATGGTAGAACTGTTAAAAAAGGTTTGTACTACAATATGAATAAAGCTAAAAAAGAAGGTCGTAGCAGACCTGGTAAAGGAACCGTTACTGATAAAGCTTTAAAAGCAGCAGCTAAAACTGCTAAGAAACCTAAAAAGAAAAATAAATAGGAGATACTATGGCACTTACAAAAGCACAAAAAACTCTTCCTAAATTTTTACAAGATAAAATTATTAAGAAAAAAAAGAAGAAGAAAAAAACTAAATAGTGAAAACTCAAAGCGCTAAAGCTAAAGGTCGCAGACTACAACAATGGGTTCGTGATCTTTTAATGAATACTTTTAACTTAGAAGAAGGAGATGTTGAAAGTCGTTCAATGGGTGCAAGTGGAGAAGATATTATGCTTTCTCCTTTAGCACGATCTTTTTTTCCATATTCGGTTGAATGTAAAAATACTGAGAAAGTAAATATATGGAAATCATATGAACAAGCAAAATCAAATTGTAAACAATTTGAACCTATGCTTGTTGTTAAAAGAAATAAATCAAAACCCTTAATTATAATCGATGCAGAATATTTTATACAATGGCAAAAAAATCTAAACACTATCAAGAGCACGAACCCGGCCCCAAGAAAAGAACTTCAATAGGTCAAAGTGTTAGATCAAGACCAAAAAATAAAAGCAAAAGATTAAGTTTTAAAAGATACCGAGGTCAAGGTAAAAAAAGATAACAAAAGGAGCGCCCTCATGACAACAAATTTAGATTTTAATGAAGATGAAATGTTCGCACAGTTCGGACAAGACCCTTTATTTGAAATTGCTCGTAAGGCAATGGACATTGAAAAGGAACTTGCAGATAACACAAGTTTAACTGCTGTCCTTAAACAAGCCAAAAAAGATTCTTGCGAAGCAATTAGAAAACTTATTTCAACAACCCCTAGTAAGGTTGAGGAAATGCGTAAGCTGCAAAATGATGCAAAAATTTATTTTATGCTTACGGAATACTTAAAACAACAAATCGAACGAGGTATTCTTGCAGAAAAGATTATCCACGAAGAAGATTTAAATAAATAATAAGGAGACACATATGTCTGAAGAGATCACCCAAGAGGGCATCTCTCAACCTGAAGTTGTTGAGAATGCCCCACAAGAAACTGCGCCTAAAAAAGAACAAGCGCACCAAGAAGTAACAGACGAATCACAAGAAGATGTTAGTCGTACAGAACAGAGAGATTTAGAAAGATCAAGAAATAATCCTCGTAGTAATACATTAGACAGCATTATCAAAGCTCGTAAAGAGCAATTAAAAGAAGAGGTTCCTGAACAGTTTGAGGAAGAACAACCTAATGAAGAAGTTAAAACAGAATCCGATAGCGAAACTGTTGAAGACGAGCCTGTTCAAGAAGCAAGTGATTCCGAACAAGAAGAAGTTGCAGAGGAGCCAGTTGAAGAAACAACTGATGAAACTGTTGAAGAAGCAAAACCTATAGAAGAAGAAAAGTTTACTATTAAAGTAAACGGTCAAGAAAAGTTAGTTGGTAAAGAAGAACTAATTCGTATGGCCCAAATGGGTGAAAGCGCTACACAAAAGTTTCAAGAAGCTGCAACCATGAAAGCTCAAGCAGAAGCATTGGCTCAGTTAAGGCAAGAAGAAGCTGAGTCTAAAAAAGAAGTTGAAGAACCAAAACCTAATATTGATGAAGAAGAACTAAATAAATTAGTTCATGATATTCAATTCGGTGAAGGTGACGCAGCTAAGAATGCTTTGAAGAAAATATTAACACGCAATCAACCAACTCCTCAACCTCAAATTGATGAGATGGCAATTGCACGACAAGCAGCCGAACAAGCTACACAGCAAGTTCAATCTAAAGTTGCTTTCGATAACCTATTAAAAGATTTGGGGCAAGAGTTCCCAGATGTTTTTGCTGACCGCAATACAACCTATCTTGCAGCTCAATATGTTCACGAAATGAGAGCAGAGGATGCCCAAAGTGGCACTTCTAGATCTGATGCTGAACTATTTAGAACAGCATGTAAGACGGTTCAAGACTGGTCAAAATCACGACTGTCCGAAGTTGATAGTGGTAAACCAAAAGCTAAACCTAAAGCATCAACAAAAAAAGTTGAAGCTAAAAGGCGAAGCGCTGATGTCGTTAAACCATCAACAAGCTCAAAAGCAGATATAGGCGAGGATACACCTCCTCCACCTACTAAATCTCAAATTGTAGATATGATGAGAAAAAAACGAGGTCAATTTACTTTTAATTAAACTTAAAATCATAGGAGAAAATTATGTCACAATTATGGGGCACTAACTCAGCGGGTGGCTTTATGTACTCAGACGAACTGTCTGATGTGCTAAGAATGGCTGTCCAGCCTATGGTGAAGTTCAGACAGTTTTGCGATGCTAAAGATGCGACCAACAAAGGTCTATCTAAAGGTGACAAGTTCAACTGGAATATTTACAGCGATGTAGGTACTCAAGGTGCAGCTTTAACTGAAAACAGCGCAATCCCGGAAACAACTTTTTCCATAGAGCAAAATCAACTAACAATTACGGAGTATGGTAATTCAGTACCTTATACTTCAAAGTTAGACGATCTATCTAAACATTCTGTAACAGAAGTAATCAACAAAGTTCTAAAGAACGATGCTAAAAAAACTTTTGATATTGCAGCTCATGCTCAATTCAAAGCTACACCTTTAGCTGTTGTTCCAAATAGTGGTACATCAACTACTGCTGTAACTTTAGATACTGACGGAACTACTTCAGTTACTAATGATGTTGCCATGGGTAAAGATCATGTTAAAGCAATTGTAGATATTATGAAGGAAAGAGATATTCCTGCATATATCAATGACGACTATTATGCAATTGCACACCCTTCAACTTTCAGAAACATGAAGAATGACTTGGAATCTATACATCAATATACTGATGCAGGTTTCCAAATGATCATGAATGGTGAGATTGGAAGATACGAAGGTGTAAGATTCATCGAGCAAACTAATATTGCTAAAGGTGGATTTGGAACTCCAGCAGGAGAATTTACTAACGGTAAATCTAATGCTTGTTATTTCTTTGGCGCAGATACTGTTGCTGAAGCGATTGCAATCCCAGAAGAGATGCGTGGTAAAATTCCTACTGACTACGGTCGTGCTAGAGGTATCGCTTGGTACTATCTAGGTGGCTTCGGTCTAGTTCACGATGCTGCTGCTCAAGCAAGAATTGTGAAGTGGGATTCCGCTACATAATATAAACTAGGGAGTGCTTCGGCACTCCCTCTTTTTTTATAGGAAAAATGTTATGAAAAAAAAGAAATTAGATAAAAATATGATGACTGGTGTTGCCAGCGTAGAAGATGTACAGCCAGATAAAGGTTATTGCATCAAAGACAGTACAGAAAATTTTGAAAACGATCCAAAGGGTGCTCGAAGCAGAGCAATGGATCACACAGGATTTGTTACTCGTTCACACTTTTCTATTGAACGAAATTAATTTTAATTAAGGAGAATACACATGCCAAAATATGGAATGAAAGATGCTACTGGTTATTCTAATAAACCAAAAGCAAAATCGAAAGATACCGGTGGTGATAAAATGAGAATGGGAACTTCCGTTCCTTCTAATCCACATGGATATAAAAAAGCACTAGCAGGTAAACCTGAGTCAATTCTTAAATCTGGTTATTCAGCAATGGGTAAACAAAAAGACACAGGCTCAGACGGAATGGATCCAGCTTAGTAGCTGGGTCTATCCTATTTTAAAAAAAGGAACTTAAATGAATTACCATCAATTAACAGCAGACAAAGCTACAGAAGGTAGTATTCGTAATTTTGTTAACCAAAATGTTCCTGTTGCAATTTTAATTCGTCAAGCCGAAGCTTTTTTATATAGAAGACTTAGACTTAGAGATCAGTTAACAACAGTTAGCGGCACAATCGCTTCAGGTCAATCGAGTGTTGCTTTGCCAACAGACTATTTAGCTGCAAAACAAATAAAATTAACAGGTAATAATAATTCTGTTTTAACTAGAAAATTACCTGAAGTGTTACAAGCAAGTATCAGTTATTCATCAGGGAATACTCGTACTACAGGCACACCTACAGCATATTATACAGACGGAAGTAATATTGTTTTTGATCTTGTAACTAATGCTTCATACACTTATGAAATGATTTATTTTAATGAGCCTGCCGCACTAACATCTTCTAATGCTGAAAACTTTTTAACAAAAAGATATCCAAGAATGTTACTTGCTGCCACTTGTGCTTTTGCAAATGAGTATCTTAAAGACGATACTGAAAAAGCTTATTGGATGCAAATTTGCGTAGCTGAAATAGATCAAGCTATGCGTGAAAGTGACTTTGAAAGACAAGGTACTTTATTAACTGTTTCAACAGGATAAGGATTTTTTATGGCATCAACTTTTACAACGAATTTAACACTTGAAAAACCCGCCGCGGGTGACCAGGCTAATGCTTGGGGTAATACACTAAATACAAACTTTGACGCAATCGACACAGCCATTTCTTTAAAACATGCAGGTACACCTCAAGGTAATTTAGCTGCATCATTTGTTGGTCAAGTAGCTATAGATACTAGTAATAAAGTTGTTTACATTGCAACAACTGCAGGTAATGCGGGAACAGCAGTATGGACTCAAGCAAATGCAGGAACGATTACTGTATCAGGAGTTGTTTCTGGGTCAGGATCTTTTTCTGGAGGAGCTGCATCTATAACAACATCTTATGCTGTAAACCCTGTTCCAAGTGGAGTTATTAGTCAATTTGGAGGAAATGCAGCACCTACTGGCTATTTATTGTGCGATGGGTCGGCAGTAAGTAGAACTACTTATGCAGATTTATATACAGCTATTTCAACTAATTATGGATCTGGTGATGGTTCAACAACTTTTAATTTACCAGATTTACAAGATAGATTTCCAGTAGGAAAAGGATCTACATATAGTTTAAATAACCAAGGAGGAGTAAGCTCTATAACTCCTTCAGGAAGTGTTTCTTCTTTTACACCTTCAGGAAGTGTTTCTGTTACGGTTAACAATCACACATTAACTACAAATCAAATACCTGCGCACAATCACTTAATTACTCATGCAGGTGGTGGTATTAGTGCAAACTATTTTCACCCTACTTATGGTGCGTCTATTCCTTTTGGTGATAACAATACATCAATTGCAACAAACCCTTTTTATCAATATCCAAGTGCTTGTATGACTAATACAGGCGGAGGACAAGCACACAATCATGGGGCATCAGGATCATTTAGTGGTTCAAGTGTTACTCCAACTTTTTCAGGTAATTCAGCTTCAACATTACCTCCTTATATTTGTGTGAATTACATTATTAAAACTTAGGAATATTATGGCAACTACATCAACAACAAATTTAAATTTTACAAAACCTGATATTGGCTCTGAAGCAAATAACTGGGGTAATCTTCTTAATAGTAATTTTGATGAGCTTGATAAGGCAATAGCACAAAGACTAGTTAAAAGTGTAAGTGGTAGCTCAGATGTAAGCTTAACTGACTCTGAAAGCAGATTTGCAGTTATTGAATTAACAGGAACATTAACAGGAAATATATCTGTTAAAACTTTTAATGATGGTTCTAGACCATACATTGTCTTTAACAATACAAGCGGATCTTTTACATTAACTTTTTCAACTAGTACAGGAACAGGTGTACTTATAAATCAAACTCAAAAAGCTATTGTTTATTCAGATGGAACTAACATGGTTTCTGCTGTTTCAACAGACAATTTTGCCACAGCAAAAACAATAACAATATCAGGAGATACAACTGGATCTGTTTCTACGGATTTTTCAACAAACCCTACAATAACAACCGCTATTGCAAGTAATGTTATTGTAGATGCTGATATTAAATCAGATGCAGCAATTGATGCTACAAAAATTGCAAATGGAAATATTTCAAATACAGAATTTCAATATTTAGATAATTTAACAGGTGAGATACAAACACAGTTAAACGGTAAAGCTGCTTCTAATGTTACAAATAGTTTAAGTGCAAGTAACTTAGATTCAGGAACTGTACCAGATGCCAGATTCCCAGCAACTTTACCATCTGCAAATGGTTCTAATTTAACAAGTTTAAATGCATCCAATATATCATCAGGAACACTTTCAAGTGACAGAATTGGAGGCAATCTTATTACAGGATCTGGTAGCCCTGCCTTTTATGCACAAAGAGCATGGGTTAGATTTGATGGTAATAGTAGTAATAGTATTTATGGTAGTCAAAATGTATCTAGTATAACAGACCATGCTGTTGGGAAATATACAGTTAACTTTGCAACTGCAATGCCAAACGATGACTATGGTGTTATTGTAACACCATCATCACAAGCAAATTATTTTGCGGTTGATATTAACGGATGGATTGATAGTAGTGGAAGTTTGAGTAACAACGCAGCTAAAAATGCTACAGCACCAACAACTAATGCTGTTCGTGTTGCAATATTTACAGACTACAGTTTACAATGGAGAGACACAGACAATATAGTTGTGTCAGTATTTGGAGTATAGTTATGGGTCAATTTATGAATAAATTTATAGTGTTTAAAGATGATGATGGAGGTATTTCCATTATTAAACCTGTTGAAGGATGTGGTTTAACAGCAGAAGAGATAGCGGCAAAGGATGTACCTGCTGGAAAAAAATATAAATTAATAGACCCAAGCGATTTGCCTGAAGATAGGTATTTTAGAAATGCTTGGGATATGGATGAGTCTGAAATGACAGATGGAGTAGGAGAAAATCATGGCAATTAATATCGATATACCAAAAGCAAGAGAAATTCATAAAAGTGAATTAAGAATAGAAAGAAAAGAAAAATTAGAAGCTCTAGATATTTTATTTATGAAAGCACAAGAAGCAGGAGAAGATACTTCTGATATAGTTGCAAAGAAACAACTTTTGAGAGATGTTACAAAAGAAGTAGATAATAAAGATACAACAGAAACAATAAGAGCAGTTAAACTTCCTAATGTGGGGGTGTAAATGACATTACAACCATTACAAATAGCACCAGGAATTGTAAAAGATGAAACAGATTATTCTTCCGAAGGTAGATATATTGATGGAGATAAAATAAGATTTAAAAGTGGACTGCCTCAAAAGATAGGGGGTTGGAGTAAACTTACTACTCCAACTTTAACGGGTGCTCCAAGATCATTACATGCTTGGTCTACTAATGATCAAGTTGATCTTATAGCTGCGGGCACTACGGAAAGATTTTATGTTTATAAAGACGGTTATTTGAATGACCGCACTCCTTATCGTTATCAAGGAACAGGAACTTTAACTAATGCTATAACTACAACACTTGGCTCTAATGTAGTAGGAATCAATCATGTAACTAATGGACTTGCTGAAAATGATTGGGTCAAACTTTACAATGTAACAATTAACAACATAACCCTTAATGGTGATTTCCAAGTTTCTACTGTAGTAGACGCAAACAATTATACAGTTACTGCATCGACTAATGCAGATGCAGGTGCAACTGGTGTCGGTGGCAGTTTAAGTTATGGTTATTATATGAAAGTTGGTAATGAGTCATCTTTTGCATCTTTTGGTTACGGAACAGGAACATGGAACCAAGGAACTTATGGTACTCCAAGAACTGGTGGAACAGGAATTACACTATCCTTAAGAACTATGACAATGGATAACTGGGGTGAAGATTTAGTTTTTTGCCCAAGCGGTGATAGACCATATTATTATGACTCGTCAACTGATACATCACAGATTGTAAGTGCTAATACTCCAGATAATAATCAAGGTATTGTGGTTTCAGAGCAAAGACATTTAATTTGTTTTGGGGCAGATGGTGACCCAATGAAAGTTGCTTGGTCTGATCAAGAAGATTTTACTCAATGGACTCCTGCTACAAGTAACGATGCAGGGTCTAATTTATTATCTGGTGGCACTATTATGATAGGTGCAAAAAGATTAAGAGGTGGAAACATTTTATTATGGTCTGATACAACTGCATTTTTAATGCAATTTACAGCAGATACACTTGTATTTAACTTTAACATTGTAGGTACTAACTGCGGATTAATTGCACCTAAAGCTTCTGTGGAAGTTGGCGGATTATCATTTTGGATGACCAAACAAAACTTCTTTATGTATGATGGATATTCTAAAAAATTAGATTCATCTGCAATTGAAAAACATGTATTTAATGATTTTAACTTTGATCAAAGATCAAAAGTATTTGCAGCTCATAATTCAAAATTTGATGAAGTATGGTGGTTTTATCCAAGTGCTTCTTCTCAAACTAATGATCGTTATGTTATTTACAATATGAAAGATCAAAGTTGGTCTACAGGAACTATGGATAGATCTGCTTGGATTGATTCACCTACTTGGCCCAATCCATTAGCATCCAATGAAGTTGGAACAAGATATATTTATCAACATGAATTAGGAACAGATGATGATGGATCTGCTATGGATTCATTTATTACAACAGCACCATTAGACATTGCAGACGGTGATCAGATTGCAGATTTATTTGGGTGGGTTCCTGATTTTGAAGATCAAGTTGGAGATGTAAATTTAACAGTAGAATTAAAAGATAAACCAAATTCAACTTCTGAAACTATCGGCCCTTACGCAATTTCTACAACAACAGAAAAAGTTGATATGCGTAATAGTGCAAGAACAATGTCATTTAAAATGAGAAGTAATGTATTAAGTGGACATTTTCGTATGGGTAAAAATAGAATTGATATTGCCCCTGCAGGAAGAAGAAGATAATGGCAAAGCGAGGATTATTTTTAGGCTCAGCGCCAACTGAATATGATGAAAGATATACTAATGATGTTTCATCAAAAGTAGAAGAAATTGTTAGACAGCTTTCTTTAGTAAATAAAGAACCGTATGTGACAAGTAACTCAACTGATACAAGAACATATGATGTATCAACAACAACATTAACAGAACTAGCAAATGTAGTGGCAACACTTATTGCAGATTTAAAAAATAGAGGAGTATTAAAGTAATGGTAACACCAGTACAAAACATGGGGCCAACAATGGTTCCACAGCCATCAGATGTGCAAGGAGCACCTACAGATCAAATGGCAGCAAACATGCAAGAATTTGCAGAACAAACAGGTAGAGGTGGCGATACAATTTTAGCTCACTTAACACCTGGTGAAATTGTAATTCCAATTGACATACAAACCGAAGAAGTTTTGGTAGCAGTTAGAGATGCATTCGCAGCGGCAGATGCTGATCCTTTAGAGTTTGTTGTTGGTATGGCTCAAAACAAAATTAATCCACAAACAGGTAATCCAGAATTTTTCTTTAAGAAAATAAAAAAGAAATTAAAGAAAGTTAGAGACAAAGTTAAAAAAAGTAAATTTTTAAGAATTGCTATTCCTATGGCAGCTTCAATATTTTTACCAATGTTAGCACCAACAATGATGGCTAATCCTCTTATAGCCGCAGGTACTAACTACACAGCAAACAGACTTGTTGGTAATGATCATAAATCAAGTTTAATGGGAGCAGCGGTTGCAGGAGTAGGAACAGGTGTAGCTAACAAAGCGGCAGGATCTACATTCATGGGCGGAAGCGCCCCGGCAACAACAGGAATGTTAGGTAAAGAAATAGCGGCAAAAACAGCTATCGGTGATTTAACTGTAGGACAAGCAGGACAAAACATGTTTGGAGCAGGAGTTCCTGGCGCTAATACTCTTTCTAATATACCTACAGGATCACTAGGACAAGCAAGTAATGCAGCTATGACAAATGCAGCTACTGCAGGTGCAACATCTGCATCAGGCACTTTAGGTAATATGAGTGCAGGAGCATTAACAGGTGCCGCAGGTCAAGCATCAGGTAGCCTAGCAACAGCAGGAGCACAAAGTGCTCTTGACGCAGCCGAAGAACAAAAAGCATTAGCGGCGGCGGCACTTGCTAAATTCAATAAACCTCTTCCACAATTAACTGAGGAAGAACTAAGAGAATTAGTAAATGATCCTTTAAACAGAGATGTTTCTGGAGGAATTTACAACTACGCATAATGATTAGACTAGCCCTCGAAAAAGATGTGATT
>PAYK01000016.1 GCA_002714805.1 Flavobacteriales bacterium | reverse complement strand
ACTACTGAATGTGTTTTAGCAGACATTGCAGAAGAAACACCTCCAATGCCTCCAATGGGTGGCGGAGGAATGCCAGGAATGATGTAAAAATTATTTCCTATTAATAAAAAAGCTCAAGAATTCTTGAGCTTTTTTTTATTAGAGTAATTAAACTTAAAATTATTGAGAACGTAATTTTATTCTGAATACCATTATAAATAGCATACCGAATAAAATGGAAGCGAACAATAGATGAGCGTTTTGTATTAGGCCAATCATATCAATATGAGCCAATAAAACACCACTTAGAAGTTCAATAACTAGAATTAAAAATAACCATCGTATAATTTTGTACTTGGATTCTCGTTCGTTTTTATAGGCCAAATAAACTAACAATCCCAATACCAACCAAGAGAAACTTCTATGAATAAAGAATGGAAATGCTAGGTATTCTGTCCATTGCTCACGACCAATACCAAGACGTGCCAAGGCATCTATTGACTCTCTGACTTGTGTACCTAAAAACATTTGAAAAGCCGTAATAATAAAGCAAAGCCATACCAAAATATAAAGTTCTTTAGACAAATGGATATTTTGAGTTTGAGAAGGGCTTACTAGTCTTATAACGTATAACTGTAAACCTATAATGACTAAAGCAAAAAATAGATGCAATGTTATAGTCCATGGCACTAAGTTAGAGGCGACTACAATAGAGCCAAACCAAGCTTGAAAAGCAATTAAGATAAGATTGACAAAAGACACTAAGAACAAGCGTTTGTTTTCTCGGTAATAAAAGTTAATCCAAAAGAAAATAATCAACAAAGAATTACCGGCTAAAAAACCAAACAACCTATTTATATACTCCGTCCACGTTTTGCGAACATTAAAATCTTCTTCTTTAAGTAAATTAGGATCGTTTTTAAGTTGCTCTGCCACATCGGACATACCAAATACAGAAATTATATCACCAAACTTTTCTACTTTTTCTGCTCTTTGTTTACTGAACCTCTCTTTGTAGTTTGGAGGTATTTGGCTACTATCAGTCGGTGGCACCCACTGTTCAAAACACTTAGGCCAATCGGGACAACCCATACCACTACCCGTTGTACGCACAAAGCTACCAGCAATAACAACTAGATAGATGAACACCAAAGCCCACCAATTGAAACGAACAAAACGCCTAGAGAATGGATTCATTTTTTAGTGGGTATCGATTTTTTTCTTTTCGACGGTTTTCAAAATTTCGACATCTACAGAAGCCACAGAATAAGCACTGTCTTTCAAAGAATTAATTAAACTTACAATATCGTGCTCGCTAATCAAACTGTTATCGTAATTAATCGATGCTAACTTATTTTCGAAACTTACATCAGCAGAAACCACACCACTAACTTTTTCTAATTCTTCATGAATGTGAGCGGCGCAACCGACTTGACAGCTCATACCATCAATTGTCATTTCAGCTTTTGTATCAGCAACAGCAAGAACTTCTTCTTTGTATTCAGATGAATTAGTCTGATCACAGCCGATCATAAAGAATACCAGTAAAAAGGGAGTCATAAATAATTTTAACATAATTGGATAATTTTTATAGTTACAAAAATACTAACATATCTTTGCAAAAAATATTGTAAGTGAATTTATCTTCCAAAAAAATTTATAACTGGACCTTAATGATTCTCTTAGCATTCATTTGGGGAAGTTCTTTCATATTAATGAAGAAAGGCCTAATAGTATTTAACGACCTCGAAGTAGCGCAACTCAGAATGGGTGTTGCTTGGATAAGTCTTCTACCATTTGTTTGGAGCAAAATTTTTTCCATAGAGAAAAAGCATATTATTCCAATTCTTGTTGTGGGTTTGTTTGGGAACGGCTTTCCAGCTTTTCTGTTTACTAAAGCACAGACAGAATTAGATAGCTCACTAATTGGCATATTGAATGCCTTAGTACCTCTCTTTACCTTTGTTTTAGCTATGTTTTTATTTAAAACCAAAGTTAAAGTCAGTCAGTTGATAGGTATTTTATTAGGACTTTCTGGCGCTATTTGGCTTATTGCAGGAGGTGGATTAATGATAGAAAATGGAAATTATTCGTGGTATGTTATCATTGCTACCATATGTTACGCTATTAGCTTAAATACTATAAAGAATTATTTACAAAATATGAGCGCCATTGATATTGCAGGCTTAGCCTTTTTCGTGGTTGGGCCATTTTGTTTACTAGCATTAGCATTTTCTGATTTTTCGGAAAAAATGACAATTGACGGCGCATATTTAGCCTTGTTCTATGTGGTGTTACTATCAACGGTAGGTACATCTATAGCCTTAGTTTTATTTAACCAGCTAGTCAAGGGCACTACAGCTATTTTTGCTTCTTCAGTTACCTATTTAATCCCTGTTGTTGCTATTTTTTGGGGTTTTACAGATGGCGAAATCATAACCCTTAATCACTTTATTGGTATTGCCATAATTCTAGGAGGAATACACTTGATTAACAAAGCCTAATTTTTTTTTGTCAATTATATATTAATTACTAAATTTGCAGCCCACCAAAATAGTGGATAAATTAAAACTTTAAGAATGTACGCAATTGTAGAAATAGCAGGGCAACAATTCAAAGTTGAAAAAGACCAACAAATCTTCGTTCATCGACTAGAGGAAAAAGAAGGTGCTAAAGTTGAATTNGATAATGTATTATTGATTGACAACAATGGCAAAGTTAATGTTGGCGCCCCAGCTATAAGTGGNGCAAAAGTAACTGCAAAAGTGCTTGACCACGTGAAAGGAGACAAAGTAGTTGTCTTCAAAAAGAAAAGAAGAAAAGGATACAGAGTAAAAAATGGTCACCGCCAAACTTTNACTCAAATTGAAATCCAAAGTATTGTAGAAAAAGGTGCAACAGCAAAAAAAGCTTCTGCTANTANAGAAAANAAAGAAGCTAAAGCTGAANCTAAAGCAGCAGCCAAAAAAGCTCCGGCTAAAAAGGCTCCAGCTAAAAAAGNAGCTCCTAAGGCCAAAACAGCAAATGCTNCTAAGCCAAAAGCNGCTNCTAAAAAAACTACAGCTAAAAAAACANCNGCTAAAAAAACAGCAGCNAAGAAAACTGACAAATAGTCTAATAATTAAAACTTAATACTATGGCTCATAAGAAAGGTGCAGGAAGTAGTAAAAACGGNAGAGAATCAGAAAGTAAACGATTAGGTGTAAAAATCTATGGTGGTCAAGGCGCAATAGCNGGTAACATCATCTTACGTCAAAGAGGAACTAAACATCACCCAGGTGAAAATGTAGGNATGGGAAAAGACCATACTTTATTTGCACTTACTGATGGCATTGTTCAATTTAGTAAAAAAGCCAATAATCGATCATATGTTTCCGTTGACCCTATCAACTAAAAAGGTAGCGTATTAATANAANATTAAACTCCCTGCTTTTCAAGTTAGGGAGTTTTTTTTGAATTAGAATGTTATTTTTGTTTAACAAGAACTAAGTTATGTTACAGATAAATTACTTAAGAGAAAATATAGATNAAGCTATTNNAAAATTGGCTAAAAGAGGCTTTGATGCAAAAGCTAAATTTGAANAAATTGTTGCTAAAGATGACTTGAGAAAAGAAACTCAAAAGAAACTAGACAATATCTTAGCCCAATCCAATCAAATAGCCAAAGAAATTGGCACTTACTTCAAAAATGGTGAAAAAGAAAAAGCCGAAGAAGCTAAAGCAACGACTGNAANATTAAAANAACAAAGCAAGGCNCTTNTGGANAAGCTAAATCAAGTAAGTCAGGANCTCCAAGATTTATTAATACANATTCCTAATGTTCCTCACGACAGTGTGCCAAGTGGNAAGACANCCNAAGACAACGAAGTAGTCAAAGAAGAAGGTGATATACCAAAGCTTCATTCAGAANCCTTACCACACTGGGAATTAGCGNCTAAGTACGANCTAATAGATTTTGAACTTGGNACAAAAATCACNGGTACTGGATTTCCCNTATANAAAGGTAAAGGTGCTAGACTACAACGCGCCCTNATCAATTTCTTTTTAGATAAAAATANCATAGCAGGCTATNTAGAGGTACAGCCACCATACCTNGTGAATGAANCTAGTGGTTTTGGAACAGGACAATTACCAGACAAAGAAGGTCAAATGTATCACGTAACAGGCGATAATCTNTACCTTATTCCTACAGCCGAAGTTCCAGTTACNAATATCTTTAGAGATGTTATTGTAAAAAGCGAAGAGTTTCCTATAAAATATACCGCTTACACACCTTGTTTTAGAAGAGAAGCGGGGTCTTACGGAAAAGATGTAAGAGGCTTGAACCGACTNCATCAATTTGATAAAGTTGAAATTGTACAAATACAAAAACCATCGGATTCTTANCAATCCTTAGATGAAATGGTAGAACATGTCACTAAACTGCTAAGGGATTTAGAATTACCTTTTAGAATTTTAAAACTCTGTGGTGGCGATATGAGCTTTACTTCAGCCCTTACNTATGACATTGAGGTCTATTCNGCTGCTCAAAAACTTTGGTTAGAAGTTAGCTCTATTTCAAATTTTGAAAGCTATCAAGCCAACAGACTAAAATTAAGATACAAAGACGAAAACAAAAAAACCGTTTTATGTCATACTCTTAANGGTAGTGCCTTAGCGNTACCAAGAATTGTGGCNTCCATTTTAGAGAACCATCAGCATGAAAAAGGCATTAGAATACCAAAAGCACTTGTNCCATACACTNGATTTGAATACATCGACTAATGAAATATATCGNACTTATAATNATCGTAATTTTAACCTCTTGNTCTTCATCAACTTTTGAACAAGAACAANAACAAATCAATGAAATAATCATAAAATATGATGGTCTTCTACAAATACTTGAAAATATTGATATTAGCACAGCAGGCCCTAATTTGAAACGTTACAAGCAGGCCNTAGCCTATTCCAAAACTAAGCTTAGNACAGATAAGAANCCTAGTCTANAAACAATGACCTATCTCAATGATTTGAAATTGATGAAACGCCAGTTCAAGAATGCACCCAATCAAAAGAAAGGTTTTGNAACTAATATAATTAGAAATCAAGAGCAACTACAAAATTTACTTAACGACATTGATAACAGAATTTTTAGTTCGGAAGAACTAAATCCTATCATAGTTAGAGAAGAACAAGCCNTTGAAGGAATATCAATTAAATTGAATGAATTTCAATCAGCTTATAAAAATTATGAAATTCGTTTCGATAGCCTNGANCAATTAAGTAAAACATTCATATACCAATAAATGAGGTTTACTTTGTTCATAGCCTTNTGNATATGTGCTTTAAGCNTATCTGCGCAATCTAACACTAANCTTAAGATTGCAAATAAATATGCTAATAGTAAGCAGTGTGACAAAGCCANTGANATTTACCAAACCTTAGAAACAAAAGTCAATATACTAAGCTATTACAGTAATTATCTNAAATGTCTAACAGCTGAANAAAAGTATNTAANTGCAATTGCANTGGTTAAAAAAGTAAAAAAGAAATACCCCAATCAAGCAAAGTATATAGCCGATTTAGGATTCATTTATAANGCNAAAGGAGATAAAATTAGAGCAGAAAAAGAATTTCAAAAAAGTATTGATGCCTTAGAAAGCGGCAGAACAAATCAAGTCACCTCTTTAGCCAATAGCTTTTCAAGAAATAAAGAATACAACTACCTTCTCAAAACCTACAAAAAAGGACAAGAATTGAACCCTAATTATGAATTTGGCTTTCAACTCGCATCGGCATTGTCTAGTGCCGGTAAAACTGAACAGATGATTGATGAATATTTAAACTTAATAGAAAAAAAAGAAAGTCATCTTAAGTCTGTTAAAATTAGACTTCAAAATACTTTAGGAAGAACTAAAGGAAGCCAAGACAACTATGATTTATTATCTAAAAAGCTATTATCTCGCGTCCAAAAAAACAACAATAATGCTCTGACTGAATTACTCATTTGGCTATATATACAGTCCAATGAATATAATGCTGCTTATATTTATACCAAAGCGCTAGACAAACGCTTAAGAGAAAATGGTGAACGCATGTTTGACCTAGCCTATATAGCCTATGAAAACAAAGCCTTCAAGGAATCTGCAAAATGCTACCAATACCTTATTGACTTAGGTGTTGACAACCCCTTTTATATTGATGCTAAAATTTCACAATTAATCGTTAGTGGTGAAGAACTCATCAATAGAGAATACAACCAAAANGAATTGCTATCTCTAAATAATGACTATCAATCTACCATAGATGAACTTGGAAAAAGTATAGATTTAGTTTATTTAATGAAAGACTATGCTAAATTAAAAGCTTATCATTTGTATGAAACCGAAACTGCTGCAGAAATCCTTGAAGAATGTATTGACCTATTGCCTGTAAGTGAACTGCAATCAGAATGTAAGCTAATGCTCGGAGATATTTACCTCATCAATAATAAAGAATGGGACGCTATCATTCAATATTCACAAGTAGAAAAAGCTTTTAAAGAAAATCCCATCGGTCACGAAGCAAAATTCAGACGAGCAAGAGTTGCATATTTCCAAGGTCAATTCGATTGGGCACAAGCGCAACTCGATGTCCTGAAAGGCTCTACCACCAAACTAATTGCTAATAACGCTATGCAGTTGTCACTTCTAATTACAGATAATATGGGTTTAGACACCACAGCACTAGCTATGCAAATGTATGCTCAAGCAGAATGGCTTATATATCAGAACAAAAACGATGAAAGCTATCAATTATTAGACAGTATGCTTAATATTTTTCCAGGTCATACGTTAAGCGATGAAATACTTTATAAACAAGCCGAAATAGAATTCGATAACAAAAATTATACGCAAGCTGCAAAACTCTATAAAAAAGTAGCTACTGAATTTTCATTTGATATACTTGCTGATGATGCCTTATTCCAATGGGCAGAGATTCTTGATGAAAAACTCAACGACAGTAGCAAAGCACAAGAACTTTATGAAAAGATTGTTATGGACTATTCCGACAGTATATATACAGTAGAGGCAAGAAAAAGATTTAGAAAGTTAAGAGGTGACCAAAAGGAAGAATTATGATTATATATAATGTTACTATAAGTTTAGTAGACCAAAGTATTCATCAAGATTGGTTAAAATGGATGAAAGAAATACATATTCCTGAAGTGATGGACACAGGCTATTTTATAGATAATAAAATATGTCGTTTGTTGGTTGAAGACGAAATTACTTATGCCATTCAGTATACCTGCAAGGATATGGATACGCTTAATGAGTATCAAGAAAAATTTGCTCCACAATTACAAGAAGAACACAACAAGAGGTATAGAGGTAAATTTGGCGCATTCAGAACACTATTAAAAATCATTCATTAACATTAATTAATGTCAAAGGTAAAAGCAAAAAAATACCTCGGCCAACACTTCCTAAATGATTTAGGAATTGCACGTGATATTGCTCAGAGCCTAAGTTTAAAAAACTATTCTAAAGTGTTAGAAATAGGCCCAGGTATGGGCGCGCTAACACAATTCCTGATTCCTTTAAATACAGAAATATTTGTGATAGAAATAGATAAAGAATCCGTTTCTTTCCTTAAGAAAAACTATCCTGAATTAGACAACCATATTGTAGAAGGTGATTTTCTTCAACTACCATTAAAAGAATTTTTCAAAGAACCCATAGCTATTATTGGTAATTTCCCTTATAATATATCCTCTCAAATTCTTTTCAAAGCTATAGACCACAAAGATTTAATTCCTGAAATTGTGGGTATGTTTCAAAAAGAAGTTGCTGAACGTGTTGTATCACCTCCAGGCAGCAAAAAATACGGCATAATTAGCATACTTCTACAATGCTTTTATGATGTTGAATACTTATTTACGGTTGATGAAACTGTCTTTGACCCGCCACCTAAAGTAAAATCGGCAGTTATACGATTGAGAAGAAATAATAGAGATAAATTAGACTGTGATGAGAAAAAATTCCTCAAAGTGGTAAAAACATCTTTCAGTCAAAGGAGAAAGACTTTGAGAAATGCTCTAAAAAGTCTTAAATTAGTTGACGAAATTTCTGCTGATCGGTATCTTTCATTAAGAGCTGAGCAATTGAGCGTTGAAGATTTTATGAATTTAACAAACTGTTTTGAGTAATGAAGTTTGAATTGACCAAAAATTTTATTAGCGAACTGAATGAATACATAGAAAATAAAGATCAAAAGTCTATTATTACTATGATTATAGAATGTCATCCTGCTGATATTGCCGAAATTATTGATGAATTGGAATTTGAAAACGCCAGTTTTCTTTTCGATCTGCTTGAAGATAATATCGCTGCAGATGTTTTAGTTGAATTGGAAGAGGATATCAGAGAAGAACTTCTAAAAATACATTCTTCAAAAGAAATCGCCGAAGAATTTGTTGATAATATGGATTCAGATGATGCCGCCGATATCATTTCTGAACTGCCAGAGAATAAAAAGCAAGAAGTATTATCACATCTTGAGGACCAAAATTTAGCTAATGATATTGTTGACTTACTTAATTACGACGAAGATACTGCAGGTGGTTTGATGGCAAAAGAATTTATCAAGGTAAATAGCAATTGGTCAGTAATGCGTTGTGTGAAAGAAATGCGTCGACAAGCTGAAAATGTGGATTTAGTCTACACGATTTACGTTGTTGATGACAACAACATTCTTTTAGGCACCCTATCACTTAAACGATTATTACTTGCAAACTCTAAAGCTATAATCTCTAATTTAATGAAAGATGATATAATTAAGATTAACGCAACAATGAACCAAGAAGAGGTGGCTAATACAATGAATAAGTACGACTTGATTGTACTTCCTGTAGTTAACGACTTAAACCAATTAATCGGTCGAATTACTGCTGATGATGTAATGGAAATTATGAAAGAGGAAGCCGAAAAAGACTATCAAATGGCTTCGGGTATTTCTGAAGATGTAGAGTCTAGTGATGCGATTTGGGAAATTACTAGAGCTAGACTTCCTTGGCTACTAATTGGCATGATAGGAGGGCTTTTTGGGGCAAAANTGATAGGTATTTTTGATATTGAGAAAAACTATCAAATGGCATTTTTCATTCCCCTAATTGCAGCTATGGGGGGTAATGTTGGTGTTCAGTCTGCTGCTATTGTGGTACAAAGTTTAGCTGGTGGAACAGACACTTTAGGGAATGTTTCACAAAGACTTATTAAAGAACTCGGTGTTGCTCTAGTTAATGGAATAATATGTTCAAGCATTATTTTATTAGCTACCTATTTGTTAGGTTACGGTCTTTTATTGAGTATAACAGTAAGCATAGCGTTATTGTCAGTTATCATTTTCGCTGCGTTGTTTGGAACATTTATCCCATTAACTTTGGATAAATATAAAATAGACCCCGCTTTAGCTACCGGACCATTTATTACAACAATTAACGATGTGCTTGGCCTATTCATTTATTTTCTCATAGGTCAGATGATACTATCGGCATGAAAAAAATACTTTTTATAGATACTGTTCACCCATACCTCTGGAAAGAATTACAAAATGAAGGCTATATATGTTATGAAGGATATGATTTGAATGAGAAGGATATTATTGAACAACATCATGATGCCTATGGTCTAGTTATTCGTTCGCGCATCAGAATTAATGCCAATTTTTTATCACACTTTAACAATCTTACTTTTATCGCTAGAGCTGGCTCAGGAATGGAAAATATAGACATTAACTATTCTAATTCTAAAAACATTTTGTCTATCAATGCTTCTGAAGGAAATAAACAAGCTGTAGCAGAACACGCCTTAGGTATGTTATTAAGCTTATTCAATAATCTTAACAAAGCAGACGGCGAAGTAAAAAAAGGTATTTGGCGAAGAGAAGAAAATAGAGGAATTGAATTGAGTGGTAAAACAGTTGGTATTATTGGCTATGGGAATAATGGTTCAGCATTGGCTAAATTATTAAGTGGATTTGACACTAAAGTATTAGCTTATGATAAATACAAAAGAAAATACACTTCAAAATACGCTATTGAAAGTGATATTCAAACCATTTTTGAACAAACTGATATTCTGAGTTTACATATACCACTTTCTGAAGAAACTCAACACTTGGTGAATGATAGATTTTTAAAGCAATTCCACAAGCCCATATACTTGATTAATACATCTAGAGGACCTTGTTTAGACACTAAATCCCTTGTAGAAAATCTAAAATCTGGCAAAGTCTTGGGGGCTTGTCTAGATGTCTTAGAGCACGAAAAAACATCTTTTGAAAACTTATCCAAACAAACAACAGATTTGAAACAACTAATAGATTCTGATAAGGTTATCCTATCTCCTCACATTGCTGGTTGGACAAAAGAAAGCGAACTCAAAATTGCTCAAGTACTATTGAGAAAAATTATAGCCCACAAGACGTTAAAAAAGAAACTAATTTGAGAATACAAACTGAATAGTTTGTCGGCTTTTTTGTTCTAAAAGTATATTTTTTTCATCCACCACTTTGTCTATGGCAGATTGATCGTAGTGTCTAATGGTACACAGTGTTAATTGGTCGTTGTATTGAACTTTAAAACCTTCCTTTAATTCAGAAATGAGGTCTAATATTTTTTGAGAATCGTTATCTACACAAACAGAAAAACTTACTGCTGAGTTTTGCATCATATTAATGCCTAATCCATATTTAGCTAAAAGAGAAAAAATATAACTCAAATGGTCTTCAACGATGAAAGATAAATCATTGGCAGAAATAGAAATCAATATTTGATTTTCCTTAATTATAAAAGAAGGCAAAAATGGTTCCATTTCTGCATTATCAAAGATGACAGTCCCCTCCTCTTTAGGATTGAGAAAAGACTTAATCCTTAGAGATATATTTTTTTCTTTTAGGGGCTGTATGGTTTTGGGATGTATAACTTTTGCTCCAAAATAAGCTAATTCAATAGCCTCAGCAAAGGAGAGCTGATTTAATAATTTAGCATCGTCAAAATAACGAGGGTCAGCATTGAGCATACCGTCTACATCTTTCCATATAGTTACTTCTTCAGCGTCTAAAGCAAAACCTAAAATAGCAGCTGTAAAATCTGAACCTTCACGACCTAAAGTAGTGGTGAAATTTTCTGTTGTACAACCGATAAAACCCTGAGTCAAAAACACTTCACTATCGGAAATATATTTAGCTATGTTATATTTGGTTAATTGCCAATCTACACGAGCATTTCTGTAGGTATTATCTGTACGGATAATATCTCTAGCATCAATCCATTTATTTGCAAAGCCTTCTTGATCTAAAAAGGCACTTACTATTTTAGTTGATAACAATTCGCCTACCGACACAATCTGGTCATACTCATAAGCATAAGTGGAAGTCGGTGTATCTTCTATAGCCCATTCAATCTCAACAAATAGATTGTTGACATCATCAAAAATAGAATGAGACTTATCAAATAATTCTTCTAAAATAGAATAGTGGTAGAGTTTGACTTTATCTAAATTCGGAGAATTATTAGAATAATAATCATTGACTACTTTTTCTAGCATATTGGTCGTCTTACCCATAGCTGAAATAACAATGACTAGAGGCTCAGCACATTCATTAATAAGAAGTTGACTAATGTTACGTACACCCTCAGCGTCCTTCACAGATGCTCCTCCAAACTTATATACTTTCATTTAATTCAAATCCATTTAATTGTTCATTGCTAAGCTTTCCATTTAGCCATTCTGTATGTATAGTTGCTTCATATTTTTTATAAAAACGTATGGCATCTTCATTCCAATCCAATACTTGCCAAACCATACCTTTAACCTTTAATTGTTGTGCAATACGAATTGTTTCCTCAAATAATTGCGCTCCAACTCCTTGTCCTCGATAGTCTTCCTTGACCACAAAGTCCTCTAAAAATAAAAACCGTCCCTTCCAAGTCGAATAGCGAATAAAATAAAAAGAAAGTCCAATAATTTCTCCATTATTTTCTGCTACTATAAACCAATAATAGGGATGCTGTCCAAAGCCATCTTCTTCAAGCTCTTTTAAAGTCACACTCACTTCATTAAGAGCCTTTTCGAATTCAGCAAGTTCCTTAATTAGTGCCATTACACTAGGTAAATCAGCTTTTTGACCTTTTCTAATTTTAACTTCCATAATAGTGCATTCAAAGTTAATTATTTTTAAACGTAAATATTTGTCTAAAAATTCGATATTTGTTGTATAATTAATCTCGCAATGGCGAAAATAACTACTCTAGCAGAATTTATTACAGAACAACAGGTTTTGAAACCTGAAGCTACCGGAAATTTATCTCGTTTGCTTTATGACATCTCTATAGCTGCAAAAATAATAAATAGAGAAATTAATAAAGCAGGACTAGTCGATATTGTTGGTGATGTTGGTGAAAATAATATTCAAGGTGAATCAGTCAAAAAACTCGACATTTATGCCAATGATACTTTTATTTCAGCACTAAGTTCAGGAGGGCAATGTGCCGCCGTTGTTTCTGAAGAAAATGAAGAAATTATTTTTCTTAATNGCTTAGANTCAAAAGAAGGCAAATACTTGGTATGTATGGATCCTTTAGATGGCTCGTCAAATATAGACGTTAATATATCGGTTGGCACTATTTTCAATATTTTAAAAAGAAAAGAAACTAAAAATGAAGTTACGAAGGAAGAATTTTTTATTAGAGGAACAGAACAAGTTGCTGCAGGATATATAATATATGGTTCTTCTACTATGCTAGTATATACTACTGGAAATGGCGTTAATGGTTTTACACTTGATCCATCTATTGGTGAATTCTGTTTATCACATCCTAAAATTAATACGCCTATCAAAGGTGAAATATTTTCAGTAAATGAGGCTAATGAACATATAATGCCTAAAGGAGTAAGAAAATATACCAAATACTGCCATCAACTCAATAATGGAAAGCGTACTCATACAGCACGATTTATGGGGTCTCTAGTTGCCGATTTTCATCGAAATATGTTAAAGGGCGGCATCTATATCTATCCAAGTACAGATGCTGCTCCCGAAGGTCGATTAAGACTTCTTTACGAATGCGCACCTTTAGCATGGATTATTGAAGAAGCTGGAGGAAAAGCATCTGATGGCTTCAAGCGAATAATGGATATAAAAGCTAATGACCTTCATCAACGTGTACCATTTTTTATTGGCTCAACTGAAATGGTTGAAAAGGCTGAATCATTTATGCAAGAAAAATAATTGAATCCTTTACTTTTATCAAATTACTATAAAGATCACCCGTGCTTAAATGCAATGGAGAATTGTTTTAAAAAAAATAATTCTGCAAAATTTCATATAAAGAATTTAGTAGGTGCTCAAACAGCTCTTATTGCTGGACACAGTATTCAAAAAATGATCAGCCCTCAACTATTTATATTTAATGATAAAGAAGAGGCTGCCTACTTTATGAATGACCTCGAAACACTAGTAAAAAGAAAGGTATTGTTTTACCCTAGCTCATATAGAAGACCGTATCAGCTAGAAGAAACCGACAATGCTAATGTTCTATTACGAACAGAAGTTTTGAATAGCTTAAAACATCAAAATCTACCCATAATAGTAAGCTATGCAGAGGCAATTTTTGAAAAAGTCATCAGCCAAGAGCAACTTAATAACAACTCTTTTGAAATAAAGTTGTCGGATAATATATCTATAGATTTCTTAAACGAATGTCTTCAAGAATATAACTTCGAACGTGTTGATTTTGTAATTGAACCTGGTCAATATTCGGTTCGTGGCGGCATTGTAGATGTATTTTCTTTTGCAAATGAATCACCTTTTAGAATCGAGTTTTTTGACGAGGAAATAGAAAGTATAAGAACATTTGACATCAATAGTCAAAGGTCAAAAGAAAAACAAAATCAAATTAGCATTGTTCCTCAATTTCCTATTTTAAGTGACAAAGCCAAAGAAAGTATATTAGAGTTTTTACCTACAAATTCTAAAATATGGCTAATAGACTTTGAACACACCAAGAACAAATTAAATCAACTCTTTGAAAAAGCAAAGCAATACTTTAATAATCTCAAAGATAGTCCTCTTAAACACACCCAACCTCAACATATTTTCTTAAGCGGAGACTTATTCGTGAAACAGCTATCTAATTTTCCTGTTGTAGAGTTTGGACAACATCACTATTTTAATCCCGAAGACAGCTATGTGTTTAGATCTTCACCTCAACCAGTTTTTAACAAGCAATTTGATTTACTTATTGCGGATTTAGAAGATACCCACGACAAAGGCTATCAAAATTTCATTCTCTGTAACGGAAAAGAACAAATCAATCGTTTTGAAAGTATAATAGATGACTACGAAAAAGATGTTCATTTCAAACCTATTCTGTTAAGTTTGAGTCAAGGATTTGTAGATCATCAATTGAAATTATGTTGCTATACTGACCATCAAATTTTTGAGAGATATCATAAATTTCACCTTAAAAAAAGCTTTGCCGACAATCAAGCCATCAGTCTGCAACAACTCAATAGTTTGCAAACAGGAGATTATGTCACTCATATTGACCATGGCATTGGTCGCTTTGCTGGACTGCACACCATAGATATAAATAATAAAAAGCAAGAAGCTATTAAACTATTGTACAAAGATAACGACAGTTTGTTTATTAGCATTCACTCCCTTCATAAAATTGCAAAATATAGTGGCAAAGACGGAGCAGAACCAAAAACTAACAAACTAGGGTCCGGTGCTTGGCAAAAGAAAAAAGCAAAAACAAAAAGCCGCGTTAAAACCATTGCTTACGACCTTATTCAATTGTACGCCAAGCGAAAAGAACAGAAAGGCTTTGAATTTTCACCAGACAGTTTTTTACAATATGAGCTTGAAGCCTCCTTTATGTTCGAAGACACTCCTGACCAGCATAAAGCAACCCTAGATGTAAAAAAAGATATGGAAAGTATAATGCCAATGGATAGATTGGTTTGTGGTGATGTCGGTTTTGGAAAAACAGAAGTTGCCATTAGGGCGGCATTCAAAGCTGTAGCAGATAATAAACAAGTGGTGATATTGGTACCAACTACCATATTGGCTATGCAGCATGCTAAGACCTTTAAAAAGAGGTTGCAAGGATTACCTTGTAAAGTGGACTACATCAATCGATTTAGGACTTTGAAAGAACAAAAAGAAACTTTAAAAGCAGTAGCTGAGGGTGAAATAGATATTTTAATAGGCACACATAGAATTGTAGGAAAGGATGTTAAGTTTAAAGATTTAGGATTATTAATCATTGATGAGGAACAAAAATTTGGAGTTGCTGTGAAGGATAAACTTAAAACCTTTAAGGCTAATGTAGATACTCTGACTTTGACGGCCACACCTATACCTAGAACCTTACAATTTTCTTTAATGGGCGCTAGGGATTTGTCCGTTATCAATACCCCGCCACCAAATAGATACCCTGTAGAAACAGAAGTATGCACTTTTGATGAAGAAATTATTCGTGATGCTATCCTTTATGAAATTTCTAGGGGAGGACAAGTTTATTTTGTTCACAATAGAATTGAAAATATTAAAGAAGTGGCAGGACTCATACAACGACTTTGTCCAGATGCTAAAATTGGCACAGGATATGGTCAAATGGAAGGCAAAAAACTTGAAGAACTGATGCTTTCTTTTATGGAAAATGAATTTGATGTGTTAGTTTCTACCACTATTATTGAAAGTGGTTTGGATATACCAAATGCCAATACCATCATAATCAATAATGCCAATAACTTTGGGCTCAGTGATTTACACCAAATGCGTGGACGCGTAGGACGTTCCAATAAAAAATCGTTCTGCTACCTTTTAGCCCCTCCAACCTATTCTCTTACATCAGACGCTAGAAAACGACTTAATGCACTAGAACAATTTTCTGAACTTGGTAGCGGATTCAACATATCTATGCGAGACCTTGATATTCGTGGTGCAGGAGATTTGTTAGGTGCAGAACAAAGCGGCTTTATTAGTGATATAGGCTTTGAAATGTATCAAAAGATATTGGACGAAGCTATCAACGAACTGAAAGAAGAAGAGTTTAAGGAATTGTATGCCGAATACGATAAGGAAAAAGAGTTTGTTGAAGAATGTCAGTTAGATACTGATATGGAAATATTAATCCCCAACAATTACGTCAATAGCATCAGTGAACGTCTAAAATTATATAATGAACTGAGCAGTTTATCTGAAAAAGCACAACTTATAGAATACGAGGCTAAACTTATTGACAGGTTTGGACCTTTACCTAAAGAGGTGCAAGAATTAATCTTATCACTTCGACTAAGATGGATAGGTAAAAACCTAGGCTTCCAACGCATATCCCTAAAGAACGAAAACCTAACAGGATATTTTCCCCCACAGGAAAACCCCTACTTTCAGTCTACCACCTTTGGTAAGGTCTTAGAATATTTTAAAAAGAATCATAAAAATTGTGAGATGAAAGAACTGAAAGGTAAATTAATTTTTAGAATAAAAAATATCAAGAGCATTCAACAAGCCATACAGAAGACCAATTCAATATTAATGGCATAATTGAATTTTAGTCAGTAAATTTGCACTTTCTTTACACTAACTAATTTATCAAAAATTAATGCAAAAAATTCTATTTTTTCTTTTTTTTTCATCTTTTGCATATTCACAATATTTACCCAAAGGCTTTGCTCCACATGAAAGAGAAAAAGGGTTTTTAAAATCTTTAGGAATTACAGAAAATCCTTACCAAAAAAACAATTCTTCAGCAACTATTTATACCACGCCTCCATCTGAAGAAGTGAGAACAATGGCTGAATGGGAAGAAATACAAGCTCTAACTATTACGTGGAGTACTGGCTATAACATACAAGAAGAATCCATTCTTTCACAAATCGTAGCTAATGCTGTACAAGAATGTCAAGTCATCATTATATGTCAGGAAGAAAGTGAGGTCCAATCTTATCTTTTAAACCAAGGAATTAGCACAGATAATGTAAATTTTATAAAAACCGATTTCAACAATATTTGGATAAGAGATTATGGGCAAAATACCGTCTATAAAAATGAGGTTGGCGAACCCATTTTAGTGGATTGGATTTATAATAGAAATAGACCTTATGACGACTTAGTGCCAGAAAAAGTAGCTGAATATTTTAATATGAATATGCATAACACTACTCAAGCTCCTTGGGACTTAATGGCAACCGGCGGCAATTTTATGAGTGATGGTATGGGAACGGCATTTTCCTCTGAATTAATTGTCGAAGAAAATAGCGGCGGATATGCTTGGGAAGGATTTAATGGCAACGTTTACTATCCTAATCATACACTTGAAGAAATTAATAACACTTTAGAAGAATTCATGGGAATAGATAACTATATAATTATGGATAATTTGCCCTACGACGGCATACACCATATTGATATGCATATGAAACTCCTTAACGAAGAAACTTTATTAATTGCTGAATACCCTGAAGGGGTAGCTGATGGACCACAAATTGAGGCTAATATCCAATACATTTTAGAAAATTATAACTCTGCTTTTGGTACGCCTTTTAAAATCATTAGGATACCTAGCCCCCCCAGTCCTACAGGAAATTATCCGGATAACAACGGCTATTATAGAACTTATACCAATTCGGTTTTTGTAAATAAAACAGTATTGGTACCCTTTTACAGAACAGAATACGACACCATAGCTCAACGTATTTACGAAGATGCTTTACCAGGATACAATATAATTGGCATCGATGTAGATAATCAAGGCCAAAATTTAATTTCTTATAGCGGTGCAATACATTGCATTACCCATTCTGTTGGTGTTAATGAACCCTTACTGATACAACATCAAGAGCTTGAAGACAGCTATCCAATAGAACAATATAATGTATCAGCAAGTATCCAACATCAAAGTGGTATAGCTTCAGCAAATTTGTTTTGGACAACAAACCTAGAGGAAGACTATCAGTCTTTAAGCATGACAAATACAGATGGAAATAATTGGTCAGCCTTGATTCAGGAAAACCTATCTGCACCAAATACTATTTATTATTACATTGAAGCAACTGCAAATTCAGGCAAAACACTAAGTCGTCCATTAACAGCTCCGGAAGGCTATTTTAAATTTAATATACTTGAACAAAATAATACTTCATTAAATCAAAATAGTTTAAACGGAATTGAAATAAACATATATCCTAACCCAGCTAGCAACAATATATGTATTCCTGTAAATTCCTTAGAATCTTGTAAAGGTCAAATAATCCTTACAGATATTTTAGGTAAAGTGATCACTACAGTTTATGATGGTAATCTAAAAAGTGGATTGAATCAATTTTTTATAAATGTTAAAAAATATGAACAAGGTATTTATTTTTTGGTTTTAAATAGTGATCTAAATCAAATTAGAAAGACATTAATAATTCAATGATTACCTTCTCATAGCTTCTACTGGGTCAAGTTTTGATGCTGATAATGCAGGAACAATTCCTGAAATTATACCAACAATAGTAGAAATACTTAATCCAAGAAAAATATTTTTAAAAGACAAATTAATAGAAAAATCTAAAAATGCAGCAATAAAATTAGTTAAAATTAAAACTAAGATTATACCTAAAATACCACCAATCAAACATAAAAAAACAGATTCAATCAAGAACTGATATAAAATGAAATTATTCTTAGCTCCAAGAGATTTTTGAACACCTATTTGCCTAGTTCTTTCCTTTACAGAAACAAACATAATATTTGCAATACCAAAGCCACCAACAAGTATAGAAAAACCGCCAATAATCCAGCCAGCTATACCAATGATGGAAAACAAATCATCAAGTTGATTACTTATTAAACTTATTTCGTTCATAGCAAAATTGTTTGGAGTTTTTGGCCTAAGTTTTCTAATCGAACGCATAATACCTGTAAGCTCATACCTTAATTCATCATTTGAAATATCTGATTTAGCTTTTGCAATAATAGTTGGATTACTCCAGCGCTTATTCATTAATTTATATCCGAAGGTAACTGGTATAACAACAGCAGCATCAAGAGAATTACCTGTAATATCCTCTCCCTCCTTTGAAAAAACACCAATAACTATAGCTTTTTCGCCCTTAATCTTAATCACTTTACCAATGTTATCTAATTTATTAAATAAAGATAGTGCTATTGAATGTCCTAATATGACATAATTTTTTGCGCCTTCTACCTCTTGTTCTGTAAAATATCTGCCATTTTCTAAATCAAAACTTCGTATTAAATTCCAGTCATATGATACTGCCATAACCGCCACACCTTCAACGCTATTGTTGAGATATTTAACAGTTCTATTAGCACTATTCATAAATGCTATAGCTTGTGTTTTTGTAGATTTTGAAGATATTTTTTTCATTTCATTAATACTTACTTCAGGTCTACTCATAAAATCCCACCATTTATATTCGCTATCACCATTTGTCCCCCAAGGCCACTTTTGAATATAAATCACATCGCTGCCTAATTTATTTATACTATCACGTACATTAGTCTCTAAAGAATCGATAATTGTAAATACTGAAATAACAGCTAAAATTCCAATAGTTACCCCTAGCAGAGACAAAAAGGTTCTCAATTTATTGCTTATTATTGAGTGCCAGGCAAAACGAAAAATTTCTAAAAAAAAATGAAATGAAATCATAATGAAAATTGGTTTGATAAAGATAAGATTTTTTGAAGGAGTTGAAAGTTATTAACAAACAGGTAAAAGCTTTTAATAGTGGTTGATTGAAAGATGTTATTTAGGTAATATTGCAAGATAAGATTATAGATAGATGAATAAACACATTCTGCCCAAAAATGCATTAATATCTGTTTTTTACAAAGATGGATTAGCCCCTATAGTTGAACAACTCAACCGATTAGGTGTAAAAATTTACTCTACAGGAGGCACTCAAATATTTATTGAAGAACTTGGAGTAAATGTCCAAAGAGTAGAAGATCTCACTTCCTACCCCTCAATATTAGGAGGTAGAGTAAAAACACTTCATCCTAAAGTTTTTGGCGGTATTTTAAGTCGCCGTGACTTAGAATCTGATAATAATCAACTAGTTAAATATGACATTCCCGAGTTTGATATAGTTATTGTTGACCTTTACCCCTTTGAAGAAACTGTTAAATCGAATGCTAACGAACAATCTATCATAGAAAAAATTGATATTGGAGGAATCTCACTAATTCGAGCTGCAGCAAAAAACTTCAAAGATGTAATGGTCATTTCTTCTAGGTCTGATTATAAAGAATTTTATGATATTATAAAAGAAAAAGATGGCACTGAAATTGAAGATAGAAAGCGTTTTGCAATAAAAGCTTTTAATATTTCATCGCACTACGATTCCACAATATTTTCATATTTCGATGATGGTAACACTGCCTTCAAATTCAGTATGCCTAATGCCAATATCTTGAGATATGGAGAAAATCCTCATCAAAAGGGTATATTTTATGGTGACCTTGAAGGCTTTTTCGAACAACTTAATGGGAAGGCTCTTTCCTATAATAATTTACTTGACTTAGATGCCGCATTACATCTAATCTCTGAATTTGAAGACACTACATTTGCCATCCTAAAACACAACAATGCTTGTGGGATTGCCTCAAGGAATAACTTAAAAGATGCTTACAAGGCAGCTTTAGCTGGAGATCCTATTTCAGCGTTTGGCGGAATACTTGTTTGTAATGTAGAAATTGATGAGCAAACAGCCCAAGAAATCAATAATTTATTCTGCGAAATTATTATTGCTCCATCATATCAAAAAGAAGCTCTAGAAATCTTGAAATCCAAGAAAAATCGCATTATATTAGTGCAGAAGGAATCAAAGCTACCAAATAAACAGTTTCGAACTATTTTAAATGGTGTTTTAGAACAAGATAAAGATTTAGCCATCGACCTAGCTGAGGGCATGAAGACGGTGACAAAAGAAGAGCCATCAACACAACATTTGACAGACCTAGAGTTTGCTAGCAAAGTTTGTAAAAACACCAAGTCAAATGCTATAGTTCTTGTAAAAAATAAGCAACTATTGGCAAGTGGAGTAGGTCAGACCTCTAGAGTTGACGCCTTAAATCAAGCCATCGAAAAAGCTAAACATTTTGGCTTTGATTTAAAGGGCAGTGTGATGGCTTCAGACGCTTTCTTTCCTTTTGCAGATTGTGTAAAAATTGCACATCAATCAGGCATTAAAGCGGTTGTTCAACCAGGTGGATCTATAAAAGACAATTTATCCATTGACTACTGCAACGAAAACAAAATAGTCATGGTAATGACTGGAACAAGACATTTTAAACACTAAAAGAAAATAATATGGGTTTTTTCGATTTTATGACACAAGAGATTGCTATTGATTTAGGAACAGCAAATACTCTAATTATTCACAACGATAAAGTAGTTGTTGATGAACCCTCAATAGTAGCTAAAGATATTATATTAAATAAAGTTGTTGCAATTGGGAAAAAAGCTCAACAAATGCATGGTAAAACTCATAAAACTATTGAAACTATAAGGCCTCTTAAAGATGGTGTTATTGCAGATTTTTCAGCTGCAGAACAAATGATTAGAGGAATGATTAAAATGATTCCAAGAAGAAAAAGTATCTTCTCCCCTGCATTAAAAATGGTAATTTGTATTCCTTCAGGAATTACTGAAGTAGAAAAAAGAGCTGTTAAAGATTCAGCTGAACATGCTGGCGCCAAAGAAGTTTTTTTGATTCATGAGCCAATGGCAGCAGCAATTGGTATAGGTGTTGATGTACTTGAACCTAAAGGAAATATGATAATTGATATAGGAGGTGGCACCTCTGAAATTGCAGTTATTTCATTAGGTGGTATAGTTACTGATAAATCAATTCGAGTAGCAGGTGATAATTTCACCACTGATATTCGAATATATATGCGAAACCATCATAACATAGATATAGGTGAAAGAATGGCAGAGAAGATTAAAATTAATGTTGGCGCTGCTCTACAAGAATTAGAAGAACCTCCAGCAAACTTTGCTGTTCACGGAAGAGATTTAATGAGCGGTATTCCAAAAGAAATTATCGTAACATATAAAGAAATAGCTAGAGCATTAGACCAAACAATATCTCAAATTGAACAAGCTGTATTAGCTGCTCTAGGGCAAACACCACCAGAACTTTCTGCTGATATTTATAATACTGGAATTTATCTTACTGGTGGCGGATCTATGCTAAGAGGTTTAGATAAGCGCATTTCACTAAAAACAAAATTACCAGTTTATGTTGCCGAGGATCCACTAAGAGCTGTAGCAAGAGGCACAGGAATTGCCTTAAAGAATACTGAAAATTTCCCATTTTTAATTCGATAAAAATATTGGATAAAAAATGCGAAATCTATTAGAATTAATAAATAAACACAACCATTTAATTTTATTCATTCTGTTAGAAATTTTTGCTCTATTTCTGATATTTCAAAATAGTCAATTTCATAAAGCTGCATTTTTAAATTCAACAAATACTATTTCTGCAAATAGTTTTACTCTTGTAAGTAATATCAGCGAATACTTTTCACTAAAGAAATCAAACGAATTACTTCTAATAGAGAACGCTAAACTAAAAAGTCTTATTAGTCATCAAAATCAAAACAATTTAAAGAGTTTAGATCCTTTTCAACATATTTCAGCAACTATTATAAACAACTCTGTAGCTAAATCAAATAATTACTTAACATTAGATAAAGGTAGATTAGATGGGATAGAAAAGGGAATGGGTGTCGTATCAAGTCGTGGAGTTATTGGAATTATCAAAGAAACATCTAAACACTTTAGCACTGTACTATCAATTTTACATAGCCAAAGCAAGATAAGCGTATCAATTAAAAAAAATAACCACTTTGGCTCATTACAGTGGGATGGCAAAAGCTATAAAAATGCTCGAATATACGATATACCATCTCATGTAAATTTGAAGATAGGAGATACAATAACAACCAGTGGTTTTTCATATATTTTTCCATCAAACATTAATGTTGGTATAATTTGTAAAATTGACACAGAGAATGACGATAAATTTCATAAAATTAAAATAACATTTCTTGAAGATTTAAAACAATTAAAATATGTCAATGTATGTGAATCATTAAAGAAAAATGAAAAAATTAATTTAGAAAAAAATACATATGAATAATTTAATTATTAAACATACAATACGTTTTTTGCTATTTATTTTATTACAAATATTCATCTTCAACAATATTTTATTTATAGGATATATTAACCCTTACGTATACCTCCTATTTATAGTTTTATTACCATTTAATAGATCAAATAAAAATTCAATTTTAATTATTGCGATGTGTACAGGTCTGATTATTGATATATTTCAAAATTCTATGGGTATGCATGCATTTGCATGCGTGCTAATTGCATATATACGGACTCCAATCTTACAAAGATTAGTNCCTCAACTAAAAAATAAAACACAAACAATGATTGAATTTTCAATTAGAGAATTTGGAATTCAGATTTGCATAATTTATACTACTTTATTAGTATTTGCTCATCATTTTATATTATTTTCTATTGAAGCTTTCAGATTTGATATTTTTAACATCCTAGTGCGCACAGTTACAAGTGCTATAATTACATCTATCTTATTAATTATTTTTCAATTTTTAAACTCTAGAAATACATTGAAGTGAAAAAGTACGAAAATCGAACATATATAATTGGAGGATTTTTCGTACTAGTTATTCTAATTTTTATTATTCGTTTGTTTTCAATTCAAGTTATTGATGACAGCTTTAAAACCTCATCAGAAAACAATGTTATTAGAAAACAAACAGATTATCCTAGAAGAGGACTTATATATGATAGAAATAATGAACTTGTAGTTTATAATGAAGCTGCATATGACCTAATGATTACGCCAAAACAGGCAACCTATATCGACACATCACTAATTTGTAATTTACTTGAAATAGATACCATTAGCCTAATACATAAAATTGAAAAAGCTAAAAATTATTCTATGTATAAAGCGAGTATATTTATGAAACAAATATCTGTTGAAACCTACTCTAAACTTCAGGAAAACTTATTTTTAATGCCAGGATTTTTTGTCCAAACACGTACATTAAGAAAATATCCTTACTCAACAGCAAGTCATTTGTTAGGATATGTAGGCGAAGTTAACGAAAGAGTTCTTAAAAACAACCCTTACTATAAAGAAGGAGACTATATTGGTGTTAGTGGAATAGAAAAAGCCTATGAGGATCAACTTAGGGGTCAAAAAGGAGTTAAGCTTTTATTAAAAGATGTACACAATAATATTCAAGGAAGTTTTAATGACGGGAAGTTTGATATTAAATCACAGGCAGGAAAAAATCTTCAATCATCTATTGACATATTATTACAAAATTATGGCGAAAAATTGATGAAAAATAAAAAAGGAAGTATTGTTGCATTAGAACCATCTTCAGGTGAAATTCTATGTCTTATATCATCCCCTAATTATGATCCTAATGACTTAGTTGGAAGAAAAAGATCTGATAATTATTTAATACTAAATAATGACACTATTAACAAGCCTTTATTCAACAGAGCATCCCTAGCTCAATATCCACCTGGCTCAACATTTAAATTAATAAATGCATTAATAGGACTTCAAGAAAAAGTTATTTCTTCAAGCACTAAATATAAATGTAACGAAGGATATATATATGGAGAAGAGAAACGTAAAATGAAATGTCATGCCCATCGTTCTCCTCTAAATTTGATTGAATCGATCTCAAATTCGTGCAATGCTTATTTCTGCAATGTATATAAAGAAATAATTGAAAAATACCCAAATACTTATGAGGGGTATAACGTATGGCGTGAGTATGTGATTAGCTTTGGATTAGGAAATTGGCTAAATAATGATTTACCAACTGGACAAAAAGGGTTTGTGCCTTCTTATAATTTTTATGATAAAATTTATGGTAAAAATCGCTGGAAATATTCAACAAATTTATCACTTTCTATTGGACAAGATGCATTACTAGCAACGCCAATACAATTGGCAAATATGACTGCCTGCATAGCCAATAGAGGCTATTATTATACACCTCATATCGTAAAAAATATTAATAATGATAAAATAGATGATAGATTTACAAAGCGAAATTACGCTATGATTGATTCTGCCCTCTTCGAAATCGTCATAAAAGGAATGCAAAAAGTTGTTGAAGATGAAGAGTTAGGGACATCTAATTTAGCTAAAATGGAAGATATTAATGTATGTGGGAAAACAGGTACAGCACAAAATCCTCATGGTGAAGATCATTCTATATTTATTGGATTTGCACCAATGAATAATCCAAAAATTGCTTTGGCAGTATATGTTGAAAATGGTGGCTGGGGTTCTACTTGGGCAGTACCCATAGCTAGTCTAATGATTGAAAAATACTTGAAAGGGACAATTAAAAGAAATAAATTAGAAAAAGAAATTATTGAAGGAGTAATTGATTATTGATGCGTATCAAAAGACACATATTTGATAAAATTGATTGGTGGACAATACTATTATATCTAATATTTATCGTTGTAGGATGGCTAAATATATATGCAGCTCTTTATAATGAAAATTATAATTTAATCGATTTCAGCCATAAATATGGACGACAATTAATTTGGATATCTATAGGAATAATAATCGCAATTTTTCTACTATTTTTTAACTGGAAGTTTTTTGAAGGTTTTGCTTACTTAATATATGTTCTGTCATTATTAAGCTTAATTGGAGTTTTATTTTGGGGTATTGAAGTTAATGGAGCCAAATCATGGTTCGACTTTGGATTTTTAAGAATACAACCTGCTGAATTTGCTAAAATTGGATGTTGTTTAGTAATAGCTAAGTTTTTAAGCGGATTAAATATGAGTTTAAAAAAATTAAAAAATAAATTCATAGCAGCATTATTAATATTATCACCTATAATATTAATAATATTACAAAATGATACAGGATCAGCGTTGGTTTACTCTACTTTTATTATTGTTCTTTATCGATTTGGCTTACCATCTAATCTACTTATAATTTCAATAGTTACAACTATTTTATTTGTGACATCAATAATTGTTGCAAAAATTATACTTGTTATAATTTTATCAATTATCGCTATTTTTTTCTTTATAATCTCAAGTAGAAAATTACGTGAGTTATTAATAATATCAACATTATTAGCTGTGTGCGTTGGATTTATTTATAGTGTAGACTACACCTTTGAAAGCGTATTAGAGCCTCATCATGCAAGCAGGATTAAAGTATTGCTTGGGCAAGAAAGTGATCCTCATGGATCAGGATATAATGTCAATCAATCTATGATTGCAATAGGTTCAGGTGGTTTTTTAGGAAAAGGATTTTTGAACGGTACTCAAACAAAATTTAATTTTGTTCCGGAACAAAGCACAGACTTTATATTCTGTACAATAGGAGAAGAATGGGGATTTATTGGTAGTACATTTTTACTTTTATTATATCTCATATTTTTATTACGTTTACTTTATTTAGCTGAACGACAACGATCAGTCTTTAGTAAAGTTTTTGGATATGGAGTAGTAAGTATATTTTTCTTTCATATTGCTATTAATATAGCAATGACTATTGGTTTAGCTCCAGTAATAGGAATACCATTACCATTTATTAGCTATGGTGGATCATCGCTCTGGAGCTTTACTATTTTATTATTTATTTTTCTAAATCTAGATTCATATAGACTTCAAGTATTGAGATAATAATCAGAAAAGTTAGAGCAGATCCTTTTGCTACCCTAATCTTGTACTATCATTTTATAGAATAATTATTTAGTCTATATAAAAATATTAATAGAATTTTGCTCTTTTATCCTTAATATCAAATAATTCAACAAGTGACTGATAGGCTTGAAAAGATGATCTGTTTTTTAAGTTTGCGATAATAGAATTTTTGGTGTTTGATATATCAGAATTTTCTGGAGCTGAGATTATTTTATCGACTTTAATAGCAAATACAGCATTTTTACCAGCAAAAACTTTTGAAGTTTGACCTTCTGCCATAGCAAATGAAGCACCAACAAATTCAGGTTGATCTCCTAATTTTGGAACTTGTGAACTAGAAAAATTAATTCCTTCAACCTCAGTAATTAAAGAGCCGAAATCTGATGAAATCTCTTCCAAAGAATTATAAGATGATAATTCATTCATCAACTTTTCTGACTTCTTTTGATTTAGAACTAACCTTTCAACTTCATTCCTAATATCTTCTAATTCTTTAAGACCTTCTTTTTTAATAGAAGTAAGTGAAGCTACTACGATTTTATTGCCAAATTCAAAAACATCAGATACATCTCCAACTTTAGATTTGTAAGCCCATCTTACGAGTTCTCTTGGGTTATCTAAGCCAGGAATACTTATTGTACTTTCCTCTAATTCGTCTGCAACTCTCCTAGTAAGATTTTCTGATGAAACAGACATATTAAATTGATCGTAATTTGAATTTTCCGCCGCAAACTTACCTGCCGAAGCAAATACATTTTGATAAGTTGTATTGCTGTATGTAATCTGTCTATCTAAATAGGCAACCTCATACTTTTCAGTCGATTTAGATTTTTCGACTATTTCAATCAAATGTATGCCAAATTGAGTTTTAACAGTAATCAAATCTCCTTTTTTAGAACTAAAACAGGCATCATTAAATTCCTCTACCATCATTCCCTCAGAAAACCATCCTAAGTCACCACCCTTAATAGCGGACCCATTATCCTCAGAAAATTGCTGCGCCAATGTAGTAAAAGATTGACCATTAAGGATGATATTTTTTAGACTATCAATTTTCACCTCTGCATTCTTGGATGAAATTAAAATATGTCTAGCCTTTACTGAGTCAGGTCTTGATGAAACATTCACTAACTTAGCTAATCTAAGAGTATTAAAATTAAGATTGAAAGGACCTATGATCGTTCCAATAGGAGAAGATGACAAAGGCTTAACATTTTCAGATAAATCGTTTTTTGACACATATAAAACACGATTAAAAACATCAGAATTTTTTCTAATAAACATTTCGTTTTCTTCGGTTGAAGCAAAATCAGTTTTAATATTTTCTATCCAATCCTGTGCATCTTTTCTATCGGCTTCCGATGGCATCACATTAAAAACAACATATTCTATTGATCTTGAAACTGATTGTTGATAATTTGAGCTATTTTCATTAATATATGATTTTAAATCAGAATCTTTAACAGAAACTAAACTATCAGGAATGTTCTGGAATGGAATTTGAACATATGATACATTACGAATCTCACCTTGATAATTTTTATTTTTTTTTGCTTCCCAATCTGAAATTGACAATCCATTAGCGATTAAAGCATTATACTTATTAGTTTGCCTTTCTTTTCGTATTGCTTCTTCAAAGTTTAGCCACTGTTGCATAGCTTGTCCTGATTCATCATTATAGATATCCTCTTTTAAAAATTGCAAAAGCCTAGCTCTATCAAATTTTCCAGTTTCAGGATTTGTGAAAGATTGTTTAACAGTAGGATAAGGATTAGCACCCTGTACCATATCAAAAAGCTCATAAGAACTCACTTCAAGACCTAAAGAATTAAATTGATTATTCAATATTGTTTCTCTTACTATTTGATTCCAAACTGTATTCCTAACTTGGTTTACATTAGGATTTGAATTAGAAGCTCTTTGGCTTTCTAAGGTTTTCTGTATTCTTTGCTCAAATAATTGATAATCAATTTCTTCATCACCAATTTGCCCAACAACTAAATCTGTAGAAACAGAACCATTACTAGATGACATTAAATCGGTTAGGATAAAAGCTAACATAGCAAATCCAATAACCACCATTAATAGTCCTGAGCGATTTCTAATATTTTCTAAACTTACCATACTTTATACTTTTCAAGATGGCGAATATACAAATGTTAAATGATATATAAAAAGTGTAATCAATCTGTTTTGATTAGGCTAACAGATAAAATTTTTGTTTCTGATACTTCATCAACAACAATTACAAAATTTCCAATTTTGATTTCTGTATTTTTCACTGGAATATCTTCTAATTTACTGATTAGTAATCCGCCTAGCGTTTCATATTCTTCAGATTTTGGGAGATTAAATTTATATTTATTATTTAAATAATCTATTTCTAAACGAGCAGAAAAACGAAAAGAAGTATCGTTAAGCTTAATTTCTAAATCTTTTTCATTATCATGCTCATCTTCAATTTCCCCAAATATTTCTTCAACAACGTCTTCCAAAGTTATAATACCTGAAGTACCACCAAATTCATCAACTACAACTGCGATTCCTTTACGTTCTTTAATAAAAAGTGTAAGCATATCATTGGCCATCATACTTTCAGGCACATATGAAATTGGTATTAGAATTGATATTATATTTTTTGGAGATTTAAATATTTCATTAGAATGAGTATAACCAATAATATTATCAATATTTTCTTTGTAAATTAAAACTTTAGAAAGCTTAGTTTCTATAAAAATATTAACTAAATCATCAATAGGCTTAGATACTTCAACAGCAATAATATCAGTACGTGGCAACATACTTTCTCTTATTTTAATATTTGAAAAATCAAGAGCATTTTGCAATATTTGAACTTCAACATCTATATTTTTTTTAGCATTCTCATTTAAATTTAGCTTTAGATATTCTTCAAGGTCTATTTTGCCAAATACAAGTGAATTTTCAACTATACTTAACCCAATTATTTTTAGACCACTCTTTGAAAGAAAAAGTACTACTGTTACAATAGGTAACAACAAAAAATGAAAAAAAATAAGTGGTATGACTGAAATTCTCAATAATCTATTTGGATTCAATCTAAAAAAAACTTTAGGAAAAAATTCAGCAGTAACTAATATAACTAATGTAGAAATTAGAGTTTGAAATAATAAAATTAGCAATGAAGATTGTATGTAAATCTCAATTTTAGGCTCTAATAACTTAGCCATAGATATTCCATATATTACTAGAGAAATGTTATTTCCTACTAACATTGTTGAAATAAAATTAGATGGGGAGCATACGATTTTTTGGAAAGCAAAAGCTGAAAAAGAATTTAATTTGTTCTTGTCGAGCTCTATTTTCAATTTATTTGAAGATATATAAGCAATCTCCATTCCTGAAAAAAAAGCAGAAAATAATATTGATATAAAAATTATTATCAAACTATTCATCTGATTGATTTATTTTTATAGTACCTTTTATGTTTCTAATTGAATATTTGGAGAAATTTTGATTAGATTCTAATCCTATTCCGTAAATAACTTCATTTTGAGTAGTTATCTTGACGAATTCATTTGTAAATATTTCTTCAGTATCATGATTCCAATTTAACTTTTCAGTTTCTAAAATATCACCTTTTATATTTCTTACAATAACATTATTTTCAGCTAACATCAAATCGTTTTTATCATCAATAATAGCATAACCAGCGTTTAACTCAGACTCTTTTTTTCCATAAATATCAAAAAACTGAACTTTTATACCATCATTAAATTCTAAATAAGTTTTTTTATCATCATAGCGATTAACCAGGTTAGCATTTAATAATGCTCTTACTCTAGCTGAATCGCTGTAAATAATCTCACAATCATATATTGTTTCTAATGGATAAGATGCTTGATTTTGAATAGAAATTTCGTTGATTTTCTTTAAGTCATTTGAACATGATGCTATCATAATTAATAAAATTATAATTAGCAGACATCTAAATTGATTATGAAATTTGAGTAAAATAAGAAATTATTTAATTCTAACTTTTGTTGATTCGTTTATCCAGCAACCAATTATATAGGAATCGCCTTCATTATAATTATTAAAAAAAGCATCTTCTTTTGTAGGTAAATATTTTGAATATGAGGCAATTTTCTTATTTGCTAAATCGGTAACATTGAGATCAATATTTTTTGCAGAAATAAATTTATCAATAGCAGCAGAATATAACATTGCAGACTCAAAAGAATTGCCGCCACATTCGTTAGCTGAGGCGGCATAAATATCACCTATTAATAACATAGCCTTTCCAGATTTTGGGCTAATTTTAAGTGCTTTAATTGCATAGCTTCTTGCAGTTGAATTGTTTCCTGACTTAAAATAAGCTGCTGACAATCCATAAAAGCTATTTGATTTATTTTCATCAGATTCAGAAATTTCTAGCGATTGTTTAAAAAAAGAAATTGCTTCCAATGATTTATTTTTTTTGATTGATAAGTTACCCATATTATATGCAGATATAAATGAAGGTTCCATTTCATGTAATTTTTTTGATGCTTCGAAATATACATCTGCATCAGTACATTTTTTTTTGTCTAATACCTTTACAATACGTTTTAATAAATTAATGTCATCAGGAGATTCTGAATATTTAATTTCAAACATTTTTATAAGATCATCACATGTAGCAAAAGGCACAAATAATTTTTCTACATTTTCAGCAGCTTTAACATAAAACCTTTTACTTTTTGAATCAACAGCAATATTAATATCAAGATAATCTACAACTACAGAATACACCTCTAATACCTGAGACTTTTCAAAAGTTTTGGATTTAAATTTTTCAGTTGCAGCTTTAAAATATGAAAAAAGAGCAGTTGCTTTAGATTTAGCTTGTTCACCTTCNACAGATTNCTTTAAATANATAAANGCNCTATCTAAATTAGAAAAAGAATATTTCATCATATCTGAGCCTTTNAGTCCTAAAACATAATTTTCTTTTCCAAANNAANTTATTCTATTGTCATATAATGTTTCTAAAGAATCTANATATAATTTTTGCNATTCNATTNNACCCTTGCTTTTANTAATTAAATNCCTGTATAATTTTGCNCCATCNATATATATGTTTTTNGTTGCATTTGGACACANNTCATAAGCCTTTCTCCAATNATTCAATGCATCTTCATAATTTTTNTGCTTAACATACTCACGATATAGAGAAATGTTTGTTACACATTGTATACTATCACTTCCNTACTTNCCNTCNTTANGAGTGTAGGCNCTTATAATAANNGGNAGNAAAATTGTNCAAATTAAAAATATACTTCTCATNATTAATCATATTTTCTTTTAACAAACCATATGTCACTAAAAATAAANCCTATCTTAAATCTNGCAAATGATTCTTTAATTAAGTCATAGNTGGTTGTNCCCATTTGNCCTAATTCCNNNGACAAATTTAATAAAGANCCACTTCTTTTTAATGGCAAGCCAAAACCAAAACTTACAACCTTTTCGTCTAATTGTTGATTTCTCAAATTTAAATAAGTTTTAGAACTATAAATNCCTAAACGATAACGAACCATCTTATAGTATTTNTTAATAGATTTTTTNTCTGGNACATATTCAAAGCCTAAAGACCATCGATTACTATTTTCTAAATNGTCGTTTACTCCAAATAATTTATACTCNTTCCAGTTATTANTTCTGTAATCAACCATTATTTTCCAATTGTAATTANTNAAATTTAAACCATAGCCAATTGAAGATGGCAATTCTAATGTTCCTCCTAATTGCTTNTCATNGCTTATNGTATCTTCAATCAAGTCAAACTCACCCCCACTTCTAAAAGTTTCAATTAATGATGTTTTCTCAGCANAAATTTCATTACCATTATCGAAAGTAAGTCCTAAAACTGAATTCCACTTTCCAANTTTGAATTTACAAATCATTCCAAAATCNAAAGAGAATCCATTTAAATTAATGTCTTCATTAATCTTTGTATTAAAAATGTTTTCATCATTAAAATAAATTTTTCTCANNGAATTTAAATTTCCAAAAACATAATTTACATTNGCCCCAAGCGATAAGTTTTTATTAAAGCTAATAGAATTACCAAAATATATTCNTGTTAATCCTCCATTGCCTTCAAANAAAAGATCTGCNTATGGATCTGCATTAATATCTGAAAANGAATAAGACATTTCAGAAAAGGGTAATAANCCAAAGCTTGTTCCTAAAAATTTAGTTNTTGGAAAAGAAAACATNAAGTAATTAAAGTTTGTAGAATTAACAATTTGATTCTGTGAACTAGTTTCCAAAAGNTTAGTAGTGTGAATTCCNCCAGTTTGCATNGTAAAACGTTGAGCGAAAACTGAAGAATATGAAGCNGGATTACTTACATTAATANATAATGGATCATATGATGCAATNCCTACTCCNCCCATCGCAGACTGAGCTGCGCTNGAAAATNTTTGTACATCTCCAAGACCAAAACGAGAATATGGNGAGTTTGACTCATTTTGTGCAGTTATTGATANACTTAAAAACAAAAAAGNTAAAAGTCTAAAAATATGATTCATTATAATCTAAAATTTTATTTAANCCTTCCATNAATAGATTNGGGTTTGCAAATATGGTATTTTTTAATGCCTTATCAAAGAATTTAGNATCACCTCCAGTAAGAATTACTTTTGTTCCCGGGTATTCATCAATATAACGCNCAATTATTCCATCTATTTCATTAGTTATGCCATTTANAACACCNGAATGAATAGATGAAANGGTATCCTTNCCNACAAGATCNGCTTTTTTNACTAATTTAATTAATGGCAATTGATTTGTATATTTATTTAAAGCATTATATCNCATGTGAANNCCANGTGANATACCTCCACCNATATATTCTTTTTTGGCGTTTATAAAATCATATGTAATGCAAGTNCCAACATCAATNACCAATATATTTGAATTTGGNATNTTATTAACAGCACCAACAGCTAAGGCAATTCTATCGTTACCCAAGGTAGTTGGNGATTTATATAAAACTTTAATAGGAAGAGGAGTAGATTTATTTAATAAAATNAANTTCTTGTTTAAAAATAAAGNTTCAAAATTAGACTTATGTTTTACTGTTGAAAGTATTAATCTNTCACATTTAGGCAATATTTTTTTTATAAAATTTAAATCAATGTTATTATATTTTGAAACTAATATATCATTGTCAAATAAAGCTAACTTTATAGATGTATTTCCTTCGTCTATTGTTATTTTNCGCATAATAAAACGTTTCAAATTTAATCAAATCAAAAGCATGATAAAATTATTTATGCAATAGATTTTTTTTTACATTTGCACACCTACATTGGTGCTATAGCTCAGTTGGTAGAGCAAAGGACTGAAAATCCTTGTGTCCCCGGTTCGATTCCTGGTAGCACCACCNAAGCGGAATACATCTCATTTTGAGAAAGTNTTCCGCTTTTTTTATTTTAAAAATATGANTTAATNTTTTNAGACTAATNAATAAAGAATTNTTTTTTTAAATTAAAAAAGTAATTTTAATCAAAATTATACGTTTATAAAGTTAGATTTGCAAAATGATTATATCNNTTATTATTATTATCATATGTTCTTATTTAATTTGGAAATCAAGCGCATCATTTGATATTGCCTCATCATATTTAACACGTAATTTAAATGAAGGGATCAAAGGGCCAACTATTAATGCAATAGCAAGCTCACTTCCAGAACTGCTTATTTCCTTTATTTTTCTTTTTTATATTGGTGATCTNGAAGGGTTTTCTGCNGGATATGCTACAATAATAGGCAGTTCNATATTTAATATCGCTATAATTCCTACCATTTNTTTTTTTATAATATTTTACAAAAAAGGGAAACCANTATTCCCAACTGATAAGGATATTATTGCACAAGACGGTTTTTTTCTAATCATAACTGAAATTATTCTTTTAATTGGACTATTTTTAGGAGGNATATCTATTTACCTTGCTTCAACCTTAATTATTCTCTATTGTATATACATTTTAATAGTTTTTAAAAAAAGAAATAAAAAAAGCTTATCAAAATCATCAAAAAACAGCCATAGAATTAAATTTGATGATCATTCAATAATAAAAAAGATACTAAATGTAAATGTTGCCAGTTTAATTTTAAATAAATCTAAACTAAATACTTGGAAAGCTNTATTAATATTAATTATATCNCTTAGCATTATTTCAATAGCATGTAAAGAACTCGTTGTAAGCAGTGAANATCTTTCAAAACAATTAAATATAAATTTATTTTTCATCACATTTTTAATTGCTGCAGTTGCNTCNAGTATACCTGATACAATTTTATCAATCAAAGATGCTAAAAATGAAAAATATAAAGATGCTTTTTCAAATGCATACGGAAGTAATATATTTGACATATGTATAGGAATTGGGCTACCNGTTCTCATTTATTTAATTATAAATGATCAAACACTCTTAACAACAAACAANACTAACAATGAAATTTTATATNGGGCGAGCGTAACAGCAGAAGCTATTTCGACACATTCAAATNCNTTTTTTNCATTTTTTGCATCGTTTGATATAGTATTATTCTCNGCTCTGTTATTAGTAATTTTTTCTATACCTATTTCATTAATTTATTGGTTTAAAGATTTAAATTATAAAAGNTCTTTAATAATTATTAGCTTATATTTTTGTTTTATAGGTNTTNTTTATTANCTAAGTTTATAAAAATCTTCATNCNCTAAAGTTGATTTTTAGAGATTTTTTACTCAAAAATTATTCGCAATTTTCAATTTTGACGAAATAACTTTATTTGAATAAATTAAAGTGAAAAGTTATTTTTTTAATTACTTTTACGTCTNATTATTTGTTGTTTTAANATTTAATTNAATATTATCANTTTTTTTTTAAAAGCTTAGTATGTCTAAAATTAATGTTTCTGTTGACTGTGTNATTTTCGGATTTGATGATNCTGAAAAAAAACTAAAAGTTTTAACTATTGAAAAAAAAGTCGATCCATTNTCAAATAAAAAACACAAAAAAACACAATTTGCAATTCCAGGCGACCTTATTGAACTTAACGAAGATATTGATGATGCCGCAAATAGAATTCTTTTTAGNTTAACAAAGCTAAAAAATTTATACCTTAAACAATTTAAGACTTTTGGTCATCCCTTNAGAGTACAACAAAAAAAAGATAAAGAGTGGTTAGAAAATTTTAGAGATAACCCAAATGAAAGAGTTATAACTATTGGTTATGTCTCNATTGTNAGAATGGAAGACTATGATCCTGAAGCNTCATATTTTGCTCATAATGTTTGTTGGACTAATATTGAAAATATTCCAGNAATGGCTTTTGATCATAATATAATTATTAATGATGCTATTGANTTTTTAAGAACAAAAATTAATTATGAGGTAACTTCAGAATTACTGCCTAGAAAATTCACCTTATCACAACTTCAAGAACTTCATGAAATAATATTAGATGTAAAACTTGATAAAAGGAATTTNAGAAAACAAATAATCAGCAAAGGAATACTTAAAAAAACAAACGAAAAACAAAAAGGNGTTTCACACAAGCCTGCAGAACTTTATAAGTTTAATCAACAGTAAGTAAATCATATTAATCAANAGACATGTTCTTCNGCCTTANTNAAGGCTAATGATGCAGGNCCTAAAACATTCATCTTATTGTCAAGTAATTCNGAGATNCCNTANTATACCTTNCCTTTAAAATCATCAAGTAATTGCTCTTCACAAAATTCTGAAATTACCGGNAAATAACTTTGTAGAGANTTTGCTATATTCCCACAAAAAATAATTGCTTCTGGATTTAAAACATGTATGAANTCTGCCATTTTTTNACCAAGCTTTTCAAATGTGAAATTTAATATCTCTTGACATCTTTTATCTCCATTTCTTGCCATATCAAAAATGGCTTTGACAGATGGAATTTGAGTNGGCTCACTACTTCTAATTTCTTTCATATTTACAGCATAGGATTTTTTTATTCCATTTGCAGAAACAACAGTTTCTAAACAACCTATACCACCACAATTACATTGTCTATCTAAACCTTCTATTTTAGTATGNCCAAATTCACCAGCATATCCAAAAGCACCTTCAAAAAGCTTGTTATTTATTATTATACCACCNCCTAAACCCGTTCCTANAGTAATTAGAAAAAAGTCTTTGANCCTTTTACCTGNACCATATCTATTTTCAGCCATAGCTGATGCGTTGGCATCATTAATTAAAAAGGTAGGAATACTAAATAAGTCTTCTAAATGAGCNTTTAAATTAAATGGTTTTAAATCATCCCAAGGGAAGTTAACTGGACGAAAAGTCTGTGCTTTAGAATCAAAATTAGGCGCTCCAATACCTATTGAATCAATNGTATAATCTANTGNCAAAGTTTNAATTTGCTTACTTAAGTCGTCAATATAATGAGCAAATGAATTACTAGACTTGGTTTTGAACGNACATAACTTAACTATTCCATCTGCAGAGTCAACGATAGCTAATTCAGTGTTTGTTCCTCCTATATCTACTGCTANTACTTTCATCAGTTATATGTNTTTAAAATGGTTTAACAAGATGTCGGCTGTATTAAAATTGGTTGCTAATGGAACTTGATATACATCGCATAATCTTAACAACATATTAATATCTGGTTCGTGAGGATGTTTACCCAATGGATCTCTTAAAAAAAGAACTGCTTCAATTTCATTACTAACTATTTTAGCAGCNATTTGNGCATCTCCNCCAAGAGGACCGGATTCGACAACNTTAACTTTAATGTCAAATTCATTTATAATTTTCGAGGTATTTTTAGTGCAAACTATTGTATGATTTTTNACTATATCTATTTTAGATTGCAGAAAACCTCTTAATCNNTCTTTNGTACCATCATGAGCTATAATAGCTATCTGCATTAGTTTGAATTAAATTTTGATTGAATTTTTTCTGAGGCTTCCATTCTAATTTTTCCAATAATTAATAANTCTGATCCNGAACGATTAGTACTTATTGGTACATCCAGCAAATCACAAGTATTAANTAATTTATAAATATCATCGNGATAAGGTTGAACAATATTTGCATCTCTAAAAAAGAAAACAATAGCNACTTCACTATTTTTAATCATTTCAACAATTTGAAGATATCCTCCGTCGGAACCTTTATTAACATGTATAAGGGGCAAGTTTAATTTACCTTCCTCTAAAAATTCAGCTGTTCTTCCTGTAGCAACAATTTGTCGCCCAAAAAACCANGATTTTCTTTCTTTNAGAAAATCTAATAATTTAGGNTTATAGTTATCATGAGCTATTACAACAATTTTACTCATAATATTANATTTTATTTAAGTTTTTTATCNTTGATAACNGAACATAAATCAATTAAACGCGCTGAGTAACCGGATTCATTATCATACCAAGAAACTAATTTTATTAAGTTTCCATCAACCTTAGTTAATTCAGCATCAATTATTGANGANTCTTTTCTTCCAACAATATCAATTGATACCAAAGGTTCATAACTTATCGCTAAAATTCCTTTCATGNNTGAGTTNGATGCAACCTGTAAAAGATTATTGACTTCTTCTGAATTTGTTTCTTTATTTACAATACATACAAAATCAGTAATTGAACCACATGCTACAGGAACACGTAATGCAATACCATCTAACTTTCCATTTAAATTTGGCATTACTTTTCCTACTGCAGAGGCTGCACCTGTTTTTGTTGGAATAATTGAATTGATTGCAGACCTAGCTCTTCTCAAATCTTTATGAGGCATATCTTGTAAACTTTGATCAGCAGTAAAAGCATGTGTAGTTGTTATATATCCTGATTTGATGCCGAAATTATCATCAATAATCTTAGCCATTGGAGCCANACAATTTGTTGTACATGAAGCATTAGANAAAACAAAATCTTCTTTTGTGATTACATTGTCATTTACACCTAACACTACTGTTTTAGCATCTGGAGATGGAGCCGAAATAATAACTTTTTTAGCACCTGCTATTACATGNGATAAAGCTTGNTCGTTTTTTAAAAACCTACCTGTAGATTCTAAAACAACATCAACATTTAATTCGCCCCAAGATAGTTCCTGNGGATTNGGACANGAGAAAACTGGNACTGCTTTTGAGTCNATAACAATTTNATGATCTTTAACNCTAATCTGATTTTTCAATACACCGTGAGTAGAGTCATACTTTAATAAATGTGCTAATGTTTTTACATCTGTGAGGTCATTAATTGCTACAATATCTAATAAATTGGACTGAAGTGCTTGTCGAAAAAAATTTCTTCCTATTCTTCCAAATCCATTGATTGCTACTTTAATTTTTGTCATTTTATCTTGAAATAATTTTATTTAATTTNTACAGGTCTGTGTTTATTTTCTTTTCTTTTNTCACAACGTCCTCAATAGGTGTTAAAACAAGTTCGTTCTTNATAATACCAACCATTTGATTATAATTTTTNGAAACTAAAGCCTGAACTGCTGATAAACCCAATCTACTGGCAATAAGTCTATCCATAACTACAGGAGAACCCCCTCTTTGTAAATGNCCAAGAATAGTAACTTTAGATTCGTATTCGTCAAATATTTCTGACAAGTCATCNGCAATTTTATATGATGTACCATAGTTATTACCCTCAGCCACAATAACTACACTTGAAGATTTGCTTACAGATATACCAAATTTTAATCGCTCGGCTAAATTATTAATTTCAAAATCTTTTTCAGGAATTATTACAAAACATGCTCCAGATGCAATTGCGGAATANAGAGCTAAATTTCCGTTATCTCGNCCCATAACTTCNACAAAAAATAATCTATTATGAGAACGAGCTGTATCTCTAATCTTGTCAACAGATTCTACTATCGTTTGTAAAGCAGTTTGNAAACCTATNGAATAATCAGTGCCATATATATCGTTATCAATAGAAGCAGGAATACCAATACAAGGAAAATCAAATTGTTGAGAAAATACATTTGCTCCTGTAATTGAACCGTTNCCACCAATGACAACTAAGGCGTCAATATTATGAGACACTAAATTTTNATATGCCTTTTCTCTAATTTTAGCATTATGAAAATCTAATGAACGCATTGATCTCAAAATAGTTCCNCCAAGTTCTAAAATATTACTCACTGATCTCATTTTNAGTAATTTGAAATCATTTTCAATAATCCCTTGATAGCCTCGATAAAAGCCAANACAATTTAATGANTGGAAATTGGCAGAACGAACAACACTTCTAAGTGCAGCATTCATTCCAGGAGAATCTCCTCCAGATGTTATAATTCCAATATTTTTNATGGNACTATATATTTTTAACAAATATATGGAAAAAGTGTAATGACAACACTAACTTAATGTAAAATTNAAGTGATATTTTTAATTTTGATTCAATTTTTTTTCATAAATAGCNATTACAATCAATAGCATTAATAAACAATACATACTATCTTCAACAGGAATATTGATAATTCTAAACCCAATAATATGATTCGAACTGTATCTAACGATAGGTTGTTCNGTAAAACTGCCAGTTAAAAACCCATTAACTAACAAAAANGGAATCAAGGAAACTAAAAATGTTCTAAAGAAAGAACCAATCCAAACNGGATTGTATAGNGATAAAATAAATAGAGACAATGAAGTNAAACTAAAACATACTAAAGTGTATAATTTATCAGAGTACAANACAGATAATAATGCTAGTATAATNGCTAAAAAAAATGAAATTTTAGAATAAGAACTTGANTCTAAATTTTTGTTAAAAAAGTAATTTAAAACTTCGTGAATAAAAACACAAGAAAAAGGAACAACAATAAAAAAAATCCATTCTTCGATAGGTAATAGAAACACTTTTANACCACAAATATAGTCACTATTAAAGTNCCAAATAGACCAATGAGTNAAGCAGATGTCCCANGGAATGAANAATAACATCATCAANAGAATTGAAGGAAAGAGTAGACGCCACTTNTTATAATAATAAATTCGTCTTTCAAAACTCTGAGCTAGGGGNTATGCTATTGTCAATAACATTAAAATAAAATAAAAAAANTGATNCTCTAAAAAACCCATTACTGAAAATTAATAGATTGTAAAGTGAAAAACAGAACTTGAGAAATTAATAANCCAAAACCTAACTTCAAATTAAATTTGAANCGATTAAAAACAAGAATCCAATTCATTAATACTGCAACTAGAAACCACATAAGATAATTTTGTAATGGAATAATTCCCGATTGCCAATGCCAAAAGTCTAAGCGAATGGCTACTGGCTCGATCATAAAATCAAGTAAAACCATAATAAATGAAGACAATACAACTTTTAAAATAGAATTAGAAACAAAATATGAACTAACAGCAAAGGATGACACTACCAAGAGTATCCAATTCACGCCAATAATAAGTGGGACACCAAGTAACTGAAAACCTAGTGTTTTTCCATAATGGTATTCGCCAAATAATAAGCCAGAATATACTCCAAATACTTCAATAAAAAANCCAATCATAAAAAGGAGAGATATGATCTTGAAAAACTTAAAGGAAAAGTCATTGTTGCCAAAAATCAATAATCCAAAAGTAAGCAAAAGATTAAATGGCGTTAATGTAAGAAATATAGGCTTAACACTATTTATAGAAAGAGCGACTCCTCCAACTAAATGAAGAATAAAAAGCAAAATAATTATGATGTTAACTTTAATCCAACTCATCAATTAATTTTTTTAAAAAAACTATCTACAATTTTNGCAGAGGAAAGAGCCAAAGGAATACCACCTCCAGGGTGNACACTACCACCACAAAAATACAGACCCCTAATATCGTTAGAAAAATTAGAATGACGAAAAAAAGCTGCCATCTTGTTATTTGATGCTGAACCATACAACGAACCTTGATAGGAAGCTGTTTTAGACTCAATTGTTCTGGGCTCTAAAATCTCCTCTGTTAAGATATGAGGTTCTANGTTTATNCCNAGCTGTNTANATAACTTGCGATGTATAGATTGTCTTGCTAGNAAAATTAAATTATCCCAATCTTGTCCANTGTTAGANGGCACATTTATCATAACAAACCAATTTTCACANCCTTTAGGCGCATCAGACTTNTNCTTTTTTGAAGTTATGTTTACATATATTGTAGGGTCGTNATATATTTTTTGTCCTTGTCTCAAATATTCAAATTCTTGCTTGTAATCCTCACTAAAAAATATATTATGNAAATCTAAATTATCGAAAATCTTATTGATTCCCCAATAAAAAATTAAAGCTGAACTAGAACGTTCTTGATTNAAAATTTTAATTGGTTTTTTAAAACTCTGCAATAACTTTTTATATACGAAATGAATATCTAAATTACAAACAACATAATTAGCTTTTACATNTTTACCATTAACTTCAACACCTAAAACTTGANCTTTGTTTTCAATAATTCTACTGACTTTGGANTTTAAATNAAACTCAACTCCCAAAGACGTCGCTAANTTAAATAATGATAAGGCAATAGAATACATNCCACCTTTTGGGAAAAAAGCACCTTTATTNAATTCAAGATGAGGAATAATATTTAGAATAGAAGGGGCTAAATANGGATTAGACCCATTGTANGTTGCGTATCTATCAAAAAGCTGAGTCATCTTNTCATTATTTAANACTTTAGCATTCCTTTNATGCATACTTGAAAACAAACCTAAAAAGGGTAATTTAAAAAATGATTTTAAAACTCGTAATGATAAGTATGATTTAAATTTNTGTAAAGAACTCTCTAAAAAAAGGAAAGCTGTAGAATTGTATATATAAGAGCTTTTTTTTAAGTGCTTTTTAACTTTTTCTGGNTTAACTCCTGTTTGCTTAGCAGCTTCTTCAACAAATTTATGAACATCGGAATAACCTCTTAANATAGTTCCATCNGGATAAAAATAACGNCAACTTTCTTGTAACTTTAGATAATTAAAATACTTTCTTGGGTTTTTATNAGCCAATTNAAACAACTCATCTACAAGCTCAGGCATAGTAAACAAAGAAGGNCCGGCATCAAAGCGGAAATTATTGNATTCAATTTGTGATAACTTACCACCAATATATGANTTGGATTCAAAAACTTCAACAGAATAGCCTTTGATAGATAAACGTATAGCAGTTGCCAATCCTCCAACACCTGCNCCAACTACTACAACTTTTTGGGATTCACTCAAACACATTTTTTATATCTATCAATAGCTTCTAGTCTAGATTTTTTAATGTCTACAATTTCTGATATATTATAAAACCCATCTGGTTGTAATTCATCAATCCATNTNCTACAATATTGGAAATTNGGGTCATATCTCTCTCTTTGAGTATTNGGATTAAAGACTCTAAAATATGGTGATGCGTCACATCCNGTACCAGCTACCCATTGCCAATTACCATTATTAGAAGCTAAATCAAAATCCATCAAATTAGATGCAAAGTATGCTTCACCNAGTCGCCAATCAATACCTAAATTTTTTACTAAAAATGAAGCAGCTATCATACGAACTCTGTTNTGCATATAACCAGTTTCTAATAATTGACGCATACCTGCGTCTACAATATGAAAACCTGTCTGACCATTTTTCCATTTTACAAATAAATCATTAGTATTCCACTCCAAATTATTATACTTTNCTTTAAAGCAACTATCAACGACTTTTGGATAATTCCATAAAATTTGTGCGAAAAAAGATCGCCAAATCAACTCATTTAAAAATATTTGTGAACATTCAGCAGCTATTTTTACGACCTCTCTTATGCTTAAAAAGCCAAAACGTAAATGAACTGATGCATTACTTGTTCCATTAATGTTTGGATTATCTCTGCTTTCTTCATATTCTAATAGTGAGCTAAAGGTTAAGTTGGGCTTATGTAAAATATATTTTGATTGTATAAAGCCTATTTCATCAATATTCTGCACACATGACATCGAGTTTGATGTAATACATTTATTTAATAATTTATCTGATGGGTAAGAAGCTGTCATAGAATTATTAAACAAGCTCTTCCACTTTTTCATATAATAAGTGTAAACCGAATATATCTTACCTTCATTTGAAAGTATTTCATCTTTTTCGAAAATAACTTGATCTTTGAAAGAATGAAACTTAACATTTTTCTTTTTTAACGAAATATTTATCGTTCGATCTCTTTTNGTTGCATAAGGTTCATAATCGGTATTGGTGAATACAGCATCAAAAGGTAATTTTTTATGAAGTTTATTGAATATCAATTCAGGATTACCATAATATATATGAATTTTTTTTGATTGTTTAGCAAGTTCAGTGTTGAGTTCNGTTAAACGGTCAAAAAGAAGACTTACACGTCTATCGTTTTCGTTTAGCTCATCTAAGATATTGGTATCAAAAATAAAAATAGGAAGTACNGATTTTGACTTATCTAAAGCCTGAAAAAAACCATGATTATCGTGTAATCTTAAGTCCCGTCTGAACCAAAATACGCTTAAATTATATCTCATGACTTGTACATTTCTTTATCGATAGCGCTATCTAAAGTTGGATAATCATACTCAAAGTTAGTGGCTTTCAGTTTGTTTACTGATAGTGCACAACCGCCCTCAAGGATAACACTTCTTCCTCCAAAAATCAGTCTTAAAACAAAAGATGGCAACTTTATCAATAATGCATAAAAAGCTACTTTTCTTTTAACGAACTTCATGAATTCGTATTGTGTCCATTTTTGCTCTGTTGCCAAATTATAGGCTCCGGTAATGGACTGGTTTTCAATAGCATAATATACAAATTTTGAGGCATCATCAATATGTATCCATTCAATATTCTGTTTTCCACTTCCAAAAACAACACCAGCACCTAGTCGCATTGATAACATAGTTGGTTGTAAAAAACCAGAGTCTTTACTCAACAGTAAGGATATTCTCATATGGACCACTCTACTACCCAAGGATTGAAAGCTTTGTGTGGCTTTTTCCCAATCAACACACATCTGTGAAAGCCAATCTTGTGTTGGGGAATCATCTTCCGACATGAATTCTTTTCTATCTATACCATAATAGCCCATAGCTGAAGCAGAAATGACAGTTTTAGGTTTAACTCCCAAATCTTTACACGAGTAATACAACAATTGGACAGCATCTATACGGCTTTCATACATCAGCTTTTTATTCGCAGTAGTCCAAGGCTTCATAATGCTATATCCAGATAAATGAACTATATGACTGCAATTGACTAAGGCTTTAGGGTCAACTATTTTTTTAGAAACATTCCAATAAAAAACATCTTTACTATTTACCTTTTTTTTATTTGTCGTGAGCGTAATGACATCATACCCCTTTTCCAAAAGAAGATATTTTACTCGCTGGGCTAATGCCCCACTAGCTCCTGTTATGAGTACTTTTTCTGCCATCTTAAAATTCTATTAAAAGTCCAATGCTAGGNAGTACTGTTCCTGACTCATTAATGATTTGATAAAGTGAATATTCTCCAGCATTTTGAGCGGTATATATTTCTTCTCCTATTTCTGAATCTATACCAACTTCTGAAGGCAATTGTATTTTAAAATTATATAGATTTTCCACATCAATGTAGGCGTTTAAACTCCATTTNTTAAAATACCATTTCTTATCTAATCGCAAATCTACGCCATGAACATTTTTGAGTCGCTCTGTGTTCAATGCATTATAATTCAACACTCCTCTTTGATTGATATTCCAAATAGCCATATTACTAGAAGTTGCCAAATCAATAGGCGTGTAAGGAGCTCCACCTGAGTAACGGAATTTCAAACCTAACTCTATATTCCTTTTGAACTTTTTACCTGCTGTCATGTTAAAAATAAAACGGTTGTCCCAAGCCGAAGGAATAAGCTCTCCGCTTTTATCTTCAAACTCACTTCTGTAATACGTCACGGACATAATACCATAAATTGATGAACTTAATTTTTGTTGAGCAAGAAACTCTAAACCATAACTTCTACCTTGTGAAATGGAAGAAATATCTTCGTTGCCGATTACACCAAAGTCACCGCCTAAATTGGCCAGAGAAATACTATCAATTATTGAAAAAGGATAATTGTCATAATACTTGTAAAATGTCTCTAGTGTTATTTTACTGTAATTTGACGGATTATATTCTAAGCCTAGAACAGCATGGTCACATCGAATGTATTCAGCGTCTTGATTGAAAAAGTTATTNTTTANACCAAAGCCCAAAATAGTATAAGNGGGCAACTGATAATATCGTCCTAAATTAGCATTTAAACTAGACNTGCCTGAAAGGTTGTAGGACAAGGAAANACGAGGCGAAAAATTAGGAGTAGTAGTATTATCCGTAAAGCTATTACCATCTATTCGAAAACCTATAGAAGTAACTAATNTATCCACTAAATAGGTCTTACTCAATTGAGCAAAAGCACCATATTTTATAAAGTGTAAGTCAGTTTCTACCAACTTAGTATAAATAGAATCGCCTGAGGTTAAAATTCGCTGTGTAGAATTTAAATAAGTAGCATCTTCTAAGTTTAANCCAACATTAAACTTGATNTTATTTTCTCTAAAATTATANTCTANTCTAGATTTATTTTCTATTTCTTGTGATTCGTAATCAATAATTTTTGNTGAAGACAAATCGGCATAATCTTCATNCTTTACGGCAGTATTATTAAGGTGACTACGACTCATTACNACAAANAAATTAGAATTATCAAAAAAGCGTTTCCACGTTCCACCTAGAGTATAATTCCACTGTTCATTGACAGGTAAATTGTTGAGTGTNTATTCGTTTTGAGCTAANTTCTGTGGGTCATCAATACCTTCATTGGCCTCTGGATTTAAGNTAAAGTTATCAATAGCTGCTAAACCTATCACATTGAATTGATTTTTAGGATTAGGCTTAAAAGTATATTTCAATTGTATATCGTTATAAGTCGGCAAAAAAGGCAATTGTAAGGCCTTAAATAAAAATTGTAAGTACGAGCGTCTAGCAGATAACANTAGACTTGANTTTTCGGACANAGGNGTATTAATAGTAAGTCCTGCATCACTAGAACCTANCATAAATGAGGCACTAAAGTCTTCGTCACTTCCTTCGATTTGTTTGAGNTCCATTACCGAACTCAAGGCATTGCCCCTATTGGCAGGAAAAGCACCTGAATAAAAGTCCACCTCTCTAATGAAATTCACGTTTAAAATCCCAACAGGTCCTCCTGAAGAACCTTGTGTTGCAAAGTGATTNATATTAGGAATTTCTANNCCGTCGAGAAAAAAACGATTCTCGTTAGGCGCACCNCCACGTATAACAATATCATTCCTAAAAGATGGCGAACTTGAAACACCTGGTAAATTGGCTATTACCTTTGAAATGTCTCGGTTTCCTCCNGGGCTTCTNAGGATTTCTGAAGCGTTTATTGTTCGCAAACTGGTTGGACTTTCTTCTGTTTTATTAAANGTATTGGCAGTAACTTGAATCTCATCAATAATTTGTGCATTTTCTGTTAATGCAAAATCTAATCTTAAATTCTTATTGGGCGTNAATTGTATTTCAGCTTTCAAGTCTGTATTGAAACNTATGTAACTGCATTTAAAATTATACAGACCCGGTTCAATTTCTAATAANTCAAAATTACCATCAATATNTGTGGTTGTNCCTTTGGAAGTGCCGTCTATTACTACATTAGCAAAAGGNATAGGCTCGTTATTGAGTGCGTTCTTGACACTACCATAAACCCTAACCGTTTGAGAATGTAAACTGAGAGATAAAAGNANTAATATTAATGANAAGTAATACTTCATATATAGTTTGTTAAGTTGATTGAACGTTTANTACTGTAATTTCAGGCATAATACCTACTCGNCCTGGATAACCCAAATGNCCTANGCCTCTATTAACATAAAGGTATTGCTCCTTGTTTTGATAAAGACCAGCCCAAAATTTATATTTCCATTGAGAAGGACTCCACTTGATTCCACCTATTTCTATCCCGAATTGCATNCCGTGAGTATGANCAGCCAATTGCAAATCCACATGCTTTGAGAATGGTAAAACTTTATTAGTCCAATGGGTGGGGTCATGAGAGAGTAAAAAAGTTGGTATTCCTTCTTTTACAGATAGCATCGCTTTCTCTAAATCACCATATTTTGAAAATCTACCATCACCCCAATTTTCTACACCAACAACATTTATTTCTAATCCATCAACATTTATTAATCGGCTTTCATTCAGTAAAAGGTTAAAATCTGAATTAGTAAAATGCTGTTGTATTTCATCATAATTCCTTTGCCACTTTGACCTCCCTTCATTAGAGTTCAAATCCAAACCTATGTAGTCGGCATAATCATGATTACCTAAAACTGCATATTTACCATATTTAGCTTTTAGCTTTTTGAGAATCTCTACAAAAGGAGTAGCCTCTGAAGCGCGGTTATTAACTAGATCGCCTGTAAAGAAAATCAAATCAGGGTTTTCTTGATTTATTAATTTAACAGCCTCAATAAGCTTGTCTTGCCTTTGAAAACTTCCTAAATGTAAATCTGATATTTGAACAATTTTTAACGGTTTTATACCTTTTGGAAAATTCTTTAGGGATAAATCTACAAAGTGTTTTTTAAAATTATAACGGCCAATAAGAATACCATAGGCAAACATTGAGAAGGTAACTGCTCCTATACCCAAAGCTGTATTTTTTAAGAAGTCTAATCTAGTTATGGGTTTACCCCCCAAGTAAAGGCTTTTTTGGACAAAAATAGCTTGATATAAGTATTTGAAAAGACGTAATAAATCATCAATCAGTAATGGAAGAACCATCGCTAACTTTGAAATAATAATGGTAAAAACAAAACCAAAAATTACAACCATATAATTTGGATAAAGTGTCATATTAGTATTAATGGCTGGATAATATATTAAAGCAATAGTCAGCAAAGTAATAACCAAAAAAACATATTTCAAGGATGGTCTTTCATTAATTTGTGTTTTAAAAGCTAACCAAACGTAAAGATCAAGACTTAAAATAAAGCTAATGAGTACTGTTGTGAAGATAATTCTAGCCATGTTTTGTAATTAATTTTAATGCAATTCAATATCCAAAGAATTAAAATAATTTTCTGCAATAATGATAAATTTTTCTTTCTTTTCAGCAAACATTTTATCATACATAGAAACCATAAATTTCATCCTAATATTTTTGTTAAATATTTCTCTGTGCTTGTCAATGAAACGCCAATACAAAGCATCCCATATTTCTTGCCATTGATCTTTTTTGTAATTACTCATTTTTCTTAAGTAGTTACTACTACTAATATAAGGCTTGGTGGACATTAGACCGCCGTCAGCAAATTGACTCATACCATATACATTAGGCACCATTACCCAATCGTAAGCATCTATAAATAGTTCCATAAACCAGCGATAAATTTCATCTGGGTCAAACTCACATAACAACATAAAATTACCCAAAATCATTAATCGTTCAATGTGATGAGCATAGCCTGTTTTTAATAATTTGCGTATAGTCGTATCAATAGGAATAATACCAGTTGTTCCATTGTAAAAAGAGGGTGGTATTTTACGTTTATGATGAAAAAAGTTTCGATTTCTTTCCTCGTTACCTTTAGCTACATAGATTCCTCTAATAAATTCTCTCCAACCAATGATCTGTCTAATAAAGCCTTCTAGAGAATTTAAAGGTATATAATTTTGTTCACTGTAATCAAGTACACACTCAATGATTTGTTTAGGTGTCAACAAACCTACATTTAACATAGGTGTCAGAACACTATGATTTAGAAAATGTTCGGAATCTACCACAGCATCTTCATAAATACCAAAGTCATATAGCCGTTGTTCTAAAAAACTGTTAAGCCATTTAATTGATTGGTCGTAATCATTAGGATAAATTGGAATATCTGACAACTCACCGGGGTTATCAGAAAAATTACTTTTAACATAACTAAACGCCTCAGTATAAAAGTCATTAGCCTCTAGCTTAGCAATTTTGGGAGGTGTTTTATCTTTGGGGTATTTCTTTCTATTATCTGTATCATAACTCCATTTGCCCCCTATTGGCGAAGCATTTTCATCAATTAAAATGCCTAATTTTTTACGTTGTTCAATGTAAAATGAGGTTTGAAAAAACTTCTTTTTAGTTGTTTTGAAAAATTCAGAATACTCATCGGACTGATTAAGAAAATAAGGGCTTTCATAAACGACACATTGGATATCATTAGTAGCATATGAAATTCGTTTTTCTAACCAATTGTCAACGGGATTAATGAAATGAACTTCTTGAACACCCTCCCCAATTAACTTTTCTAAAAGCCTACGGATATCCGAATTAGAGTCTGTAGCCGAAATGTAATGAACCGTCTTACCCAAATCTTGAAGGTAAGATTTATAAAACTGCATACTTGCTCTGTGAAAGGCTAATTTTTGCTTGTGGAATTGATAGTGATTAAAAAATAAATATTCCTCAAGGAGATATACAGGATAAGTATTATCCAATAAATCGCTGTGCNTAAAAAGCTGATTAGGAAAAATTATATTTACACTATTCATTCTTGTTATTTTTATTTCTTCTGCATCGTTCNCTGCAATATTTTACNTCTTCCCAAACCCGTTCCCACTTTTTACGCCAAGAAAAAGGTTTTAGACAAACCAAACAGTTTTTATGTGGNAGAGGCTTTCTCATTGTCTACTCAAAATCAGGCAATTCATTGACTCTTGCATAAGGAAACTGAGCAATACGCTTTANTTGATAGTAACTATTCAAACCTCCTATTCCAACATCATCTAACAATTCTAAATTGATTTGACCNTCGTCTTCGACTGCCACATCATCAACCCATAAATGCTGTATGGAACCAATAACCATTACACATTTATTNAGNTNNATNGGNNNCATTTCTTCTANCTTTAATCCTATCTTAACNCGACTTTCTTTAACAAAAGGCGCATCNAAATCAAATAAATATTCTTCGGTAAACTTGCACCTTTCAAACTCTGAATCTTCCTTGTNAAATTTAGCCGATGTATAATGGGCGTTTTCAACATANTNAGANGNAATATGATTAATGGTATAATATTTCGTTTGNATAATATTATCATACGTATCTCTNCTNACCTNGTGCTGAGGTCGTAAGATAAAACCCAAAAGAGCAGGATTGCTTCCCANATGAACTATAGAGCTAAAAATAGCTAAGTTACTATGCCCATTCTCAGAAATACTACCAATTAAATTTGCAGGCTTAACTCCAGTAATAGAGTTAATTATATTGAGACGCTTGATTCGTGAAGTTTGTTGTATCTGCTCTTTTGTAAGGTGCATATATTATAGTATTATTCTGTTTTTAATTAAATCCTGAAATGAAAGGACATTTTTTTCAGAAATGGTTTTAAAAGCAGTTACATCAAAGAAAAAAATAGCATGATCCCCGTGGTTATTAACTACCGATTTTTTTTCTAATTCAATTAATGCGCAAGTATCTTTAAGTACATTATACTCTTTCCAAGAATTAAGTAAATTGTANGAATTGAGGTATCGGTCTTTATCAAAAAGTTTACCACTAATTTTACCTAACTTTCTAATTACTCTAAGATTAGAAGAACTTAATAATTGTAGAACTACTTTAGATGATTTTTCTAAGTTTTTATACGTTTTAGTAGTATAATCTATAGCTATAGAATAAATTTTAGGCTTCATACTTACTGCCGAGACATATGTACATATATTCATATTGACTTTTCCTTGTTCATCATAAGTCAACAAACTATATACGGGAGGGCTAATTATATTCCAAGGTCTTTTCATATTTATTTGTTAAATTTTTCATCCATTACTTTAAATCTGTAATCAAAAATGGCTTTCAACTGTTTTTTTATTAAAAATACATTAGCGATATCACCTAGTATTCCGAATGGAGGAATATAGGTGACAATATCAGTCATTAAAACACCTTCATCTTTTTTTTCAAAAAAGTGTTGATGGTGCCACATTTTATAAGGCCCTAAACGTTGCTCATCAATAAAAAAATATTTGTCTTTAACCTGTGTTATTTCTGTTACCCAATTAATCTTAATATTTAATAAAGGGGAAACTTTATAAGTAATAATCATACCAGGATACATCTTTTCTGGAAGGTCTTTTGATGTAATATCAAATAACATATAATCAGGTGTAATATCCTTAAGATTNGTTGGAGAAGATACAAAGTCCCAAATAGTGTCAATGTCTGTCTTTAGAAACTGTTCTTTTCGAAATTGGTAGTGAGCCATAGCTTATTGTATAACTTTTTATTAAATTTGTTATACAAATATACAATTATGCTGTTTAAAACAAGTCAAAATCAAAAAAAAATCAGAGAAAATTTGATCAAAATATGCGGTAATCCTTTCTCATTAATTAATAAAATTAAAAATGGTTACTATGGATCTCCTAAATACCTATTAATAAAAATAGAACCAAAGAGTTTTGAAATAGATTTTCAAGAATATACAGATTTAGTTTATTGCACATTTGAAATAAGGACAAAAGGAGTAGCTGTATATTTTAGATATAAAAATGAGGAATATATTTTAATGTCACGCTACAATCAAATTAGCTTTTTAAATAATGACGGAATACTAGATTTACAGATAAATAATCATAACATTAAACTAAAAGTTTTAGAAAATAAAAGTCATAATAAATTTCTAAGAAAATTTGTTGAAGTCAGAAACTTATCTAGCTTATGATATTTATAAAATCATCTAGATTATCTAAAATAGTAATATTGTGATCTTTGGTAAGAAAATTTATATCTAAACTATTAGCTACTAAAAATTGTTTGGACTCAGGAAAGGATTTATTTAGATAATTTATGGTAAAATCTAGATTACTTTTCGAAGTATTTGAGACAGAAAAGAATAGGACATTATCAATACGTTTTTTATCAGCAAGTTCTAATAGAGATCCATAAGGAACATTTGCACCTAAATATACAACTTCAAATCCATTTTTTATTAATAAAAATTTGGCGAACAATAATCCAATTTCATGAAACTCATTTTCAGGCAGAAATAATAGCCAAGATTGACCATTGATGCTGTTTTTGGAAACAGCATCAGCTGCAGCACCAATTTTTTGTTTTACTAACTCAGAGAGAAAGTGCTCCTGTGAAGGAGCAATTCTATTAGTTAACCAAAAAATACCAATTTTAGAAAACGCAACTAACAAAACTGATTTATAAAACTCAAGAATACCTAACTCTTCAACACCTTGATCATAAGTTAGATTAAATTGATTTGAATCAAAATTTAAAGCAGATGTAATTAATTTTGCAATGTAGAAAGATTCTTTTGAGATATCATCATTACTATTCTTAATATTATCTACTTTTGATTTGATTTCATCATCAGTAAGTTTTGATATTGCAGATATTTTATAACCATTTTCAAGCAAATAATTAGAATTAAGTGCTCGAACAAGTAACTCATCAGTATAATAACGAATTTTGGTATCGGTTCGTTCAGCCCTTAAAAAACCATAGCGGTTTTCCCAGGTACGCAACACGAATTTAGTGATACCCGTTATTTGAGAAAATTGTTCAATACTGTATTTAGTCATTTACGATATATTTTCCGTTAGGATATTTGTTTAACCAAAAATCTAGACTGCTCATTGTTTTNAGGTTAATTCTCATTTTATCAGTAAAAAAAATGATTTTTGGAGTTCTTTTTTTTATTTCTTCTATTGAAATTTTTTGCTTTTTCTTTCTTGGCATGATTTAATAAAATTAATATTTTGTAGAATTATTTAAAGTGAATTCTTATGCAAATATATACATTTTGTATAACATTTTAATAAAAAATCTATACAATTTTAAAAAATTTATATATTTGTACAATAAATATTTATTANAAATTATGAAAAAAATATTACTAAAACTTACAATGATTTGTATTGCAATAACCTCATTTGCAAATACTTATCAAATNAATTCCGGAGGATTTTATTATTCTCCAAGTGAATTAAATATTCATGTAGGAGACACAGTTGTGTGGATAAATGACGGTGGGAACCATGATGTTAATGGAAATATCAGTTCAATAACAGGAGAAAGCTTCAACAACCCTGAGAGTTTTGATTCACCTACAACTAGTGTTACAGGAGCAGTAATTTATACNCACGTATTTAATCTTGAAGGCACATATAATTATGATTGCTCTGTTGGAAGCCACGCTTTAGCAGGAATGACAGGCACTATAAATGTTGTAAATAATGGAACAGTAGTTGACATAATAGTCAACTCTGAAAGCCATACAACATTAGAAACTGCTGTACTACAAGCAAATTTGGCAGCCACTCTTAGTGGAAATGGCCCTTTTACTGTTTTTGCACCTACTGACGAAGCTTTTAACTCTGTTCCGACTGAAACATTGAACGCTTTATTGGCTGATAACAATGCTTTGACGGCAGTTTTACTTCATCATGTTCACTCGGGTAATGTTATGTCAACTGACTTGTCTGATGGAATGGAAGTACCTACACTAAATAATGATAATTTGATTGTATCAATTGATGGCACAAATGTTATGATTGATATGGCGTCTGTAACACAAGCAGATATTTTAGCTAGTAATGGTGTGGTTCACGTAATTGATATGGTCCTTGTACCTGCTACTAATGATCAAACTGTAATGGACATTATTTCAAATTCACCTGTCCATACAACCTTAGAAACTGCTATCACAGCTGCTGAGCTTGACGAAACACTTTCAGGTGATGGCCCTTTTACAGTATTTGCTCCATCAGATGATGCATTTGATGGTTTACCTGACGGCGCTTTAGATTTAATTTTAGCTAATGCTGAACAACTTACTGGATTATTACTTAACCACGTACACTCGGGCAATGTGCTATCATCAGAATTATCTGATGGTATGATGATTCCAACACTAAATGAGACTAATTTAACAGTTAATATTGATGGTATGACAGTGATGATTGATTTAGCTACTGTTACACAAGCAGACTTAACTGCTAGTAATGGTGTTGTACACATAATAGATAAAGTACTACTTTCTGAATATAGCGAAGTAGATTCAACTGTCTACAGCATCATCAAGACTTCTCCAATTCACACTACATTGGAAACAGCAATTGATGCTGCAAATTTAGCTGAAACACTTTCTGGTGATGGTCCATTTACAGTATTTGCCCCAACAGATGATGCTTTTAATGCTCTTCCNACTGGCGCTTTAGATGAATTGCTTGCAGATCTACCACTTTTATCAGAAGTTCTCTTACACCATGTTCACTCTGGCAATGCACTATCATCTGACTTATCAAATGGTATGGAAGTGCCTACACTAAACAACGATAATTTAATTGTAACAATTGATGGNACAAATGTTATGATTGACATGGCTACTGTAACACAAGCAGATATCGAAGCAGATAATGGAGTAGTACATATTATTGATGCAGTTCTAATAGCTGAAGACCCATCATCAATTGCAACTTTACTATCTAAAGAAAACATTGAATATTTATACACTATTAATTTATTAGGAGAAATAGTTGATAAAAATTCCAAAGATAAAATCTTGGTAGACATTTATACAAATGGCACTAGCGTTAAAAGATATAATATCTATAAATAATTATAAATCTATCTAAATAATTTTAAGTGAGGGAGTGAAAACTCTCTCGCTTTTTTTACAATAAAATTTTAAAATGAAACCCTTAATTACAGTCCTATTTTCACTAATAATTATGAGTTCAACTTATTCACAGTCTTTTTACCAATTATCTATTCAATCCATTGATAATAAAGAAATTAAAATGTCNGATTATAAAGATAAATACATATTAATAGTAAACGTAGCCTCGCATTGTGGATATACTTCACAATATGCCGATTTACAAAAGCTAAGNGAGAAATATTCTGATAAACTAGTAGTATTGGCGGTGCCTTGCAATCAATTTGGAGCNCAAGAACCAGGNAATGAAAAACAAATTAAAATGTTTTGTGAAAGTAAATTTAATGTTTCATTTCCAATGACTGAGAAAGTCAATGTAAAAGGNAAATATCAACATCCTCTTTATTCTTGGCTNACTAACAAGNAACAAAACAAATTAGGTAATTTTAATGTGTCATGGAACTTTAATAAATTTTTGATAAGTAATGACGGANAATTAATATCTTATTTTAAAAGCGGNGTTAATCCACTAGACAATCAAATAACTGATAANCTTAAATAATGAAAAAACTATTTTTTTTATCATTAGCTATATTGACTATCTATGCCTTATNTTCTTTTAGTNTGAAAAAATCAGAAAATTATACTTTAATCAGAAAAGTAGATTCTGTTGAGATAAGACAATATCCAGCTCTTATTTATGCAAGTTATTTTTCTCAATCAGGAAGTAATTCTCAATTTAGAGTNCTAGCTAATTATATATTTGGCGGAAATAATAAGAATGAACAAATTGGAATGACATCTCCTGTTAATATGCGTCTATCCTCAAAAAACAAAGAAATGATGTTTCTTATGCNAAAGCGNTACAAAATNGAAAGCTTACCTAAACCCAATTCGNGTGAAATAAAAATCATTAATATGNACGCTAGAAAAGTNGCTGCNATTCGTTTTTCAGGATANTCAAATCCAACAAANGTAAAACGCAAAAAACAAGAATTGATAGATACACTTAAAAAATATGATATAACTCATTCTAATGAATTTGAATTATTGGTTTACGACTCGCCTTACAAAGTTTTAAACAGAAGAAATGAANTTATTGTTATANTAAAGTAATGCCTGAAGGACCTGAAGTTAAAATAGCATCTTCTTATTATAATTCTTTTTTTGACGGATCAAAAAATATCGAATTTGAAATACTAACTGAATATTACGAAAAAAAATACGGAGAAGTATTTGATTGCTTAATGAAAAATCACCAAAAAGATTTTCAANCTACATTCACTATTGGAAAAAATATTTTTTTACCNCTGTTAAACAGGCAATATTTTAATATACACCTTGGAATGACNGGAGGATGGAGCGAAAATAATATAAAACATTGTCATTTTAAAGTTAGTGCCNATGACAGAGAATTATTTTTTAGAGATGTCAGAAAATTTGGTAAAATGAANATTCTTAATGAAGAACAAATTAAACAAAAGCATTTCAACACTTTTGACTTTTTAAATAATGATTATGACTTCGACAAGCACATACAAAACCTAATANAAAAAGTAAGTAATAATAAGTCTGTTTGCTCAACNCTTATGGATCAACGTTTTTTCCCAGGAGTTGGCAACTATATAAAATCTGAAGCGCTATATGCAGCAAAATTACATCCTGAAATAAAATGGGGNCAAATTTCTACTAAAAAAATTAAACAGTTAGTACTTGCTACTAAAGACATNNTGCAAAGAAGNTACATTAGTGGCGGNGCTGAACTTAAAGATTTCAAGAATCCATTTAATGCTTCCATTTTTAAACTTAAAGTATATGGTAAAAAAGAGGATGAATTTGGTAANATTGTGAAAAGTATTAAGACTTCTGACCAAAGAAAAAGCTGGTATTGTCCAAAAATTCAAAAATGAAATATTGTGTAAACTTCATATTCAAAGACAACAAAGTACTTTTATTAAAAAGAANATTAACGAATCCNTTTTATCCTGGAATTTGGACTCCTGTTGTTGGAAAAATTAAAACTAATGAAAGNCCAAAAANAGCAATTTTAAGAGAAACAAAAGAAGAAACAAATTTAGANTTAAACAATCTTTTTTTTGTCAAAAATCATAATTTGAATGATGACGAGTATTGGATTTATANGTCTAAAATAATACAATATGAAATATCATTAAATCACGAAAATGACCATTTTGATTTCTTTGAAAAAAATAATCTTCCAGAAAATCTATGGANTTTTTTCAAAACAGAGATTAANAATATCTAGCTAATTGGTGAGTNTTTTGATTATTAATGGTAAATAAACCAAATCAAAAAAGACAGCTACAAATGCACTTATTATAGTAATTACAGATAGCTGAGAAACAGACTTAAACTCTGAAAAAGAGAGTGGCAAAAGACACATTATAACAATTATGGTTGTCTTAACAATNGCTTCACCTGTATTTANGATTACATAATCTAATGATTCTGACTTTGAAACTTTTCTTTTTCTAGAATTATTATACGCACTAATTAAATGAATTGAGTCGTCAATTATCAATCCAAAAACAATAGTAAAAATAAANGCATTTGATAGACTGAAGTAAAATCCATTGATATATANCAAACCTACACAAACAACTATAGGAGTTAAATTAGGTATGATAGCAATAAAAAAATAATTAAAATCAAATTTGTTTAACAAAAAGAAAACNAAACCAATGGAAAAAATAGCAATAATTAAGCCAAAAATAAGTTGTCTAGTAAGATTATTTCCTAATTTATCAAACAAATATCCAGCACCAGAATAATTAAACTTTAGACCANNGGANACATACTCACTNTCTAGAGAATTTAACTTTTTTAATGTTGATAAAGANCCTTCATCACTNGAGCGACAGATAAAAAAGTATTTATCAACTAACCCTCGCTCTGNAAAACCCATTTTCTNCATAATAATAGAATTAGAACTTATGTTGGAAAAATCAACAACAAATCCATGTTTTTTAATAGATTTTTCAACTTGATTCAATATTTCTAAATCATCAACACAATCTTTATCTAAAAANATAGTGATTGGCTTTATTCCTCCAAAATGACTATCAAAAAAATTAGTCTGNTGATACATTTTTGACTTTTTATTAATTTCATCAGTGAGGTAATTATCTATTTGAACATTAAAAGNGCCGTATAAACCAACACCAGTTAAAATNGTCATAAAAAAATGAAAAGCAACAGATCTTTGTCCATTTTTNAAAAAATTTATAATTGAATCTGTAAATTGTTGAATTTTCTTAATGGGCTTTGATTGATTAAAACCCTTNTCAATACTAATNGCATATACAATTGTTGCTAAAAAAAGCGTAAAAACAACTCCTGAAGCNGTGATTAATCCAAAACGAAGTATAGGAACTATATCATTAACCAAAAATGTTAAAAAACTCATAGCTGTAGTCAAAGAAGTCAAAGCTACAGCCTTACCAACNGTATTCATTCTANNTAGAAAGAAAGAATTTTTAGANGAAATTACATTNGATTGCTTATTNGTTAAATGCATNATATCTGAAAGACAAACAATAAACAAGATTGCCGGTGTAATAATCATCACTANCTCAATTCCTCCAAATAGAATCTGTGACAGTCCCAAACTTACAACTATACTTGCAACAACACTAAAAACAGTTAGTATTACTAATTTGATATTCTTNGTTATTAAAAATAAAAATATGAAACATAAAAATCCACTGACTAAGGTTAATAATATAAACTCTTGAATGACTTTCTTTTCAAAATATAATTCACTTGGAGAACGACCGCTAACAAANACTTCAGANATTCCTTCAGTAAAATCTNTTTCGTATAATGANTTGATNAATTTCCTGCTTTCATCCTTNCTTAAATTAGGANCATTTTCTACTAAAAAAAGNAGTTTCTTACCATCAGATGATATGAAATTATTNTTTTCAGAATATATTTTATTAATAGAATTAGTGTAAGATTTTAGATCCTTTACATCTAANANTTTTTTTGAAATAGGAAATAAGCCCTTGTTTATAATTTGACGATCATTGACAATACTAAAAACACGCTTAACNAACTCTGACTTTTTTAAAGATTTGTGAAAAGTCACTACATCTAGCATATTTTGATAACTTAAACTATCGTNAAATGATANACCAAAAAAAACTAAATTGTTATCATCAAAAANATTGAGATTTTTATTTTCGNATTCTAATTCATTTATAATACGCTCTGAATCAAAATAAATGTTNGCATTAAANAATTGCTTTAAACAAAATCCAAATAAAACAAGACAAAAAAATGATAATAGATATTTAAAGCGCCAAATAAATGAAAACATATCTATTTTTTTATACTCGAAAGACCTCCATCAATATTTAAAATTTGACCTGTAATCCAAGATGACTTATCAGATAATAAGAATTCAATCGCATCAGNAATATTTTTNGGTTGACCAACNTTTTGAAGAGGATGGCGCGCATTCATTTGCTCTGCCTGATTTTCTGTTCTNAANAATCTAGATGATAATTTGGTTTTAACTACAGACGGAGCAATACAATTAACTCTTACTTTAGGTGACCATTCAGCTGCAAGTGAACGACAAAGTCCNTCAAGAGCTGACTTACACATTGAAATAGAAGCATGGTAGGGCATACCAACTGAAGCCGCTACGGAACTTATGANAATAACTGATGATCCGATTGATAGTTGNTTGTGATAAAACTTCAAAGTTTTAATAAGACCNAATACATTTATTTGATANTCCAATTCAAAATCTGAAAGCTTTAAANTGGAAAATGGTTTAAGATTTATTGAGCCTGGAAAATATACTAAACCATTAATTTCTCCATCAATTTNAGGGTAAGTATCTTCATTTTGAAGATCAATTTGATGTTGATTAGATTTTGTTGGATTAGAAGTTAATTCAATNAATTCTATTGAAGAATCTGAGTTTTCAACTANGTAACTNGCAATATCGCTTGAGGAACCAATTAATAATGTTTTCATGATTTTTTTTGCAAAACTANGCATTTTTGTATAATTTTATCGTCCAAAGTTTATACAAAATGAAAAATGTTAGAGTTNTAAGGAGAGAAAGGTTTAATGCTGCTCATCGTTTGTTCAATCCAAAATGGTCAGATGACAAAAATGAACAAGTATTTGGAAAGTGTGCTAATAAAAATTGGCACGGACANAACTATACATTATTTGTAACTGTTGAAGGNACTGTTGACCCCGACACAGGTTATGTTATAGACTTGAAAGTATTAAGCGATATTATCAAAAAAAGAATAGTTGACAAAATGGACCATAAAAACTTAAACCTTGAGGTAGATTTTATGAAAGATACTATAACTACTGCTGAAAATATCGCCATAAAGATTTATGAAGAATTAGAAAGTGACATACAAGCTACATGCAACAATCTGTACAGCGTAAAATTGTATGAAACAGAAAACAACTATGTAGAATATTATGGATAAGAATAAAATTATAAATGGCTCATCAACTCAAATAATAGAGTTAAATCCTGAGCTTAGAAACATAGGGTATGCAGATGGAATAAATATCAATGGTGCATTAAACGATGAGGAAAAACTTGAAATGATTGACAAAGCAGCTATTAAGTTTGGTGAGTTTTTAGATGCTTTGGGTTGCGATTGGAAAAACGACCCNAACTCTAAGGAAACTCCAAAACGAGTTGCTAAAGCTTATGTCAATGACTTGTGGGCAGGACGCTACAATGCTTTTCCTAAAATTACAACTTTTCCTAATTACGAATATGACGGNATCATNTTTGAGGGTAATATTCCTATTATATCTATGTGTTCACACCACCATCAAACAATTATAGGTAAAGCACACATAGCATATATACCCATNATCAATCAAGAAATTATTGGNTTAAGTAAGCTNAACAGAATTGTTGAACATTATGCCCGTAGAGGTGCTATTCAAGAAAATCTTACCGTTCGAATCCANGATGCTATCAACAAAATTGTNGANAANAATAAAGGTGTAGCAGTNATGATAGAGGCCTCNCACAACTGCGTACAATGTAGAGGTGTTGGTCATCANGGCACATCTATGAAAACCTCNAAATTAACTGGAGAATTCATTAAGTCCAATAAAACAAGAAATGAATTTTATGAATTCGTAAAATCATANNACNATAAATGAGTAAAATTTCAGTCATAGGAAGTGGTTTTTCAGGATTAAGCACNGCTGCTTTTCTTGCTAAAGAAGGGCATAAAGTNAGTGTCTTTGAAAAAAACGCAAGTATCGGTGGTCGTGCTAGACAATTTGAANCTGAAGGNTTTACATTTGATATGGGGCCAAGCTGGTATTGGATGGCNGATGTATTCGACAAATTTTTTGCTCAATTTGGNAAAAAAGCAAGTGACTACTTTGAGCTCATTCAATTAGACCCTGGTTTTCAAATTATCTTCGAACAAGAAAAAACAATGAAATTATCTTCTGATTGGTCGAAAATTTGCGAAATGTTTGAAAATTATGAAGAGGGCTCATCNAAAAAATTAGAAAAATTTATGAAGGAAGCNGAATTTAAATACGATTTCGGCATCAACCAATTGGTTTACGAACCTGGCCTNTCNCTCTCAGAGGTGTGTAAGCCNGAGTTGTTTACTAATGTATTTAAGCTACAAGTATTTACTTCNTATAGAAAGCATGTNGCTAAGTATTTTAAAAACCCATATTTAAAATCNTTGTTGGAATTTCCAGTACTATTCTTAGGAACTGCACCGAGCCAAACCCCAGCTTTATATAGTCTAATGACTTATTCAGGTATCAAAAAAGGTACTTTCTACCCAATGGGAGGTTTTGGAAAAGTTATTGATGCTTTCAAAGAAATTTGTTCNGAACAAGGTGTTGAATTTCATACAAATGAAGCTGTAAAATCCGTCAATATTGAAGATAAAACTATCCAATCAATCGTCACAGACAAAAGAACATNTGAAACGGATATTGTAGTCGGTTCTGCAGATTACAACNACGTTGACAGNAAATTACTACCACCNAAATATAGAAACTATAACGATAGCTATTGGGAAAAAAGAACATTCTCACCTTCNAGCTTATTGTTTTATATTGGTGTAAATAAAAAAATCAATAAACTTATTCATCANAATTTATTTTTTGATGAAGACATTGAGCAACACACCAATGAAATNTATAGTGATCCAAAGTGGCCAAATAAACCCCTATTTTACGTTTGTTGTCCTTCAAAATCAGANCCAAGTGTAGCGCCAAAAGGCAAAGAAAATATCTTCTTTTTGATGCCTATNGCACCAGGACTTAAAGACAGTGAAATTGTTNGAGAAAAATATTTTGACATAATGCTTAAGCGTCTTGAAAACTATACAGGACAGTCCATTAAGGAACATATTGANTATAAAAGGAGTTATTGNGTTAACGATTTCGTAAACGACTACAACGCTTATAAAGGCAATGCTTATGGCTTAGCNAATACACTTCTTCAAACCGCAAATTTTAAACCCAAAATCATTAACAAAAAAATAAATAANCTATTCTACACAGGTCAATTGACAGTNCCNGGACCTGGCGTGCCCCCTTCTATTATTTCNGGGCAAGTCGTTGCAAAACACATTGTAGAANATAACCTTAACTAATTATGAAATATATTTTTGATAATGTCTCTGACAAATGTAGTAAGNTNACTACAATAGCTTANAGTACAAGCTTTAGCTTTGGTATTAAAGCCTTAGACAAAAGATTACATGCTCCTATTTACGGCATCTATGGCTTTGTCCGTTTTGCTGATGAAATAGTGGACACCTTTCACGACTANGATAAATNCCGTTTATTTCACAAATTCAANGAAGATACTATAGATGCTATTGAATCTAAGATTAGTTTGAACCCTATCTTAAATAGTTTCCAAAAAGTAGTACAGGATTATAATATTGAATGGGAACTTATCAATACTTTCTTAGATAGTATGGAAATGGATTTAGATGAATTGCAGACCTATGATACTGACAAATACAATAAATATATTTTAGGTTCAGCAGAAGTAGTGGGTCTAATGTGCTTAAAAGTTTTTGTAGAAGGCAATGAGGAACGGTATGAAGCTCTTAAACCTAGTGCTATGAGTTTAGGTTCTGCATTCCAAAAAGTTAATTTTCTTAGAGATGCTAATAGCGACTTCTCTTACCTTGGAAGAACCTATTTCCCAGGAGTTAATATGGTAAACTTCTCAGAAGAAGATAAACAAAAAATAGAAGAAGATATAGAAATTGATTTCGCAGAAGCTCTTGTTGGAATTAAAAAACTNCCATTNAGTTCTAGAGGTGGAGTCTATTTNGCTTANATCTATTATTACAATTTATTCCGCAAGATTAAATCCTTACCGTCTTCAAGAATTTTACAAGAGNGNATTAGAATTCCTAATTCTAATAAGATCAGTTTGATGCTACAATCTATTTTAAGAAATCAATTTAATATGATATGAGGCTTAGTNTTATCCTATTCTTATTTGTCTTTTTTAATGAAACTCNAGCGCAAGAGTTCAATTTATATGAAGCTAGAGATTTATTTATTGAAGCTTCAAAAAATAAAGAAATGGNCAATANATTGTATGAAATTACAAAAAATAGCTCTATTGATACAAATTATAAGAAATATACATATAATGCTTTGGCGATTTTACTTNANAGTAAATATGCNATAAACCCTTTTTACAAAATCAAGTCTTTCAAAGAAGGTAAAGAAAAGTTAGATAGAGTGATACATCGATTTCCTAATGATATTGAACTAAGATTTTTACGATTTTGTGTTCAAAATGATACACCTNANTTCATAAATTATAAAAAAAATATGCAAGAAGACAGTCGATTGATCAAAGATAATATTTCAAAAAGCTCAGANAANCTTCAACATTTTATATCACCAATTTTCAAAACATTAAACTATGGAAGAACAAGTTATACTAGTAGATAAAAAAGATAATGTTATTGGAAAAGCTGGTAAATTAGAAGCGCATCAAAAAGGGCTTTTACATCGAGCNNTATCTGTTTTTATTTTCAACAGCAAAGGTGAAATTTTACTTCAGCAACGNGCANNTNATAAATATCATACCCCAANTTTATGGAGCAATACTGCATGTAGCCATCCTAGAANCAATGAATTACTAAAANATGCAGCAGAAAGAAGACTTAAAGAAGAAATGGGTNTAGAGTGTAATTTGTATTATGCTTTTAATTTTTTATATCGNACTAAANTTAGTAATGAACTTATTGAAAATGAGTTAGATCATGTTTTTATTGGATTTTCTGATGAAAAACCTAAACCAAATCCATCTGAAGTTAAAAATTATCGGTACATTAATTCATNTGATTTGATNAAGGAAATNAATGAAAANCCTAATATATTTACTCCTTGGTTTAAAATCTGTGTTGATAGNGTTTTAAAAGTAAAATCAATTTNTGAAAANGAAGTTTTAATCGCTTAATATTAAATTTATGAGTTTATTATTAAAAATTTTGATAATTATAGGAACATTTTGGNCNATGGAATTTATTGCTTGGGCAACTCACAAGTATATTATGCATGGATTTTTATGGAAACTTCATAAAGATCACCATCAAGTGAATAAAGACAAAATATTTGAAANAAATGATGCTTTCTTTCTTATTTTCGCAATTCCTGGGGCAACGTTTATGATCATNGGCTCAAGCCTTTTATATATTGGCATTGGAATCACTTTATATGGGTTCGCTTATTTTATAGTTCATGAAATCTTTATCCATCANCGAATTAAGATTTTTAAGCGCACAANAATAAAATATTTCAAGGCAATAAGAAAAGCGCATAAAATTCATCATAAAAGTCAAGTAAAAGAAAACGGCACATGTTTTGGGATGTTAATTATTCCAATNAAATATTGGAAANAAGCTTAANCATAACCTAGAATTATTAATTTANAATGAATAAATACTTATTTTTATTAATAACTCTTATATCTTGTAACACACAAAATTTTTTAATTTCATCAACTTATCAACATTGGACAGGTGGACGGCCGGAAACTGGTAGCGGCACAAATTATAAGTTNAGAATAATTGCTCCTGACAATGAATTATCTTTTAAAATTAAATCTTTAAAAGCACATCAAAAAGTNTTAAAATTTAATTTATCTAANGAAAAGTATGAAAAAGGTGATACAATAATGATATTTGCATATAAAAGTGNAGAAGATTGGAACTCAAATAATGTATGTGAAATTCAATATCAATTAAATGGTAAAAAACATTTCTTTTTTCCAAAGAAATTAAAAGAAATTGAGCGTCTCCTATATCCATAAATTATCAAAGTCTTGTATATTTTTACACTATATTTATAAAATTATAAGTAATGTTAAATCTTTTAATCAATTTACCGTAACCAATTGAAAAGAAAGCGATTATCTTTGTAAATTATGATAAAGAAAAANGTTGTTTTAATGATTTTAGATGGNTGGGGNCACGGAGATAAAACCAAATCAGATGCTATTTATAATGCTAATACACCTTTTATAGATTCACTTTACAGTAAATACCCCAATTCTGANATANANACTGATGGCTTGGCAGTAGGATTNCCAAAAGGACAAATGGGNAACTCTGAAGTTGGACACCTCAATATTGGCGCAGGACGAATTGTTTATCAAGANCTAGCTAAAATNAATAAAGCATGTGCTGAAAATACTCTTGAGCAAATGCCAAACTTACAAGCCTCCTTTGANTTTGCTAAAAANCATAATAAAGCTTTACATCTTATAGGACTNNTTTCAGATGGNGGTATCCACTCCCATTCCCAACACCTATTCGAAGTATGTCGCTTAGCANAAAAAGCAGGAGTAAAANAAGTNTATGTTCATGCCTTTACCGACGGNAGAGACACCGACCCAAAAAGTGGNAAAGGATTTTTANAAGAATTAGAAAANAACCTTTATGGTGCAAAGATAGCTTCAGTCTGTGGCAGGTATTACTCTATGGACAGAGATAATCGCTGGGAACGTGTGAAACTAGCCTANGATTTATTAACTAAAGGTCAAGGAAAACCCACACNAGATATAGTACAGAGTATTNAAAATTTTTATGACGATGGTGTTACAGATGAATTTATAAAACCNATAGTTTGTNNCAATGATAAGAATGAACCCGTAGCAACGATCAAAAANGGTGATGCTGTCATCTGTTTTAATTTNAGAACGGATAGATGTAGAGAAATNACTTCTGTACTGACTCAAGAAGATAAGTCTGAGTTTGAAATGCATACTTTAGACTTACACTATACCAGTATGACGATGTANGATNAAAATTTCAAAAACGTAAATGTCATATTTGAAAAAGACAACCTCAANAATACACTTGGACAAGTCATTGCCGAAAATGGATTGAAGCAAATACGTATTNCNGAAACAGAAAAATACCCGCACGTTACNTTCTTTTTCTCTGGTGGTAGAGAAGCCGANTTTGAAGGAGAAAAGCGACTGATGGCAAACTCTCCAAAAGTCGCTACTTATGACTTACAACCCGAGATGAGTGCTCACGAAGTTGTAGCTAAAATTGTNCCTGAGCTANAACATGCTAGGGNNGANTTTGTATGTCTTAATTTTGCCAACCCNGATATGGTAGGACATACTGGCGATTATAANGCCATAATCAAAGCTGTAGAAACAGTAGACCAATGCACTAAAGAAGTTGTTGAAGCAGGTTTAAAAAGCGATTATGCCTTTATCATTATTGCCGACCATGGCAATGCCGACTTTGCTATTAATGCTGACGGCAGTCCTAACACAGCACATACCACTAACCTAGTGCCAAGCTTTTTATTGAATACCGATTACACGCATTTAAACGACGGAAAACTGGGCGATATTGCCCCAACAATACTAACCATTATGGGAGTAGACATCCCCAAAGAAATGACAGGAAATAGTCTCGTATAATTATGGAACACATTAAGACATACATTCAAGAACACAAAGACCGATTCGTNGAGGAATTAATGGATTTACTTAGAATTCCTTCCATTAGTGCAGACCCCGCTTACAGCCAAGATGTGAACGCTTGTGCCGAATCCGTCAAAGACCATTTAGTCAAAGCTGGTGCCGACAAGGTAGAAATATGCCCCACTAAAGGATACCCTATTGTCTATGGTGAAAAAATCATTGACCCTCAGCGACCTACTGTTTTAGTCTATGGTCATTACGATGTTCAACCTGCCGACCCCTTAGAGCTTTGGGAAAGCGGCCCTTTCGAACCTGTTGTTAAGACTACGGACATACACCCAGATGGTGCTATTTTTGCTCGTGGAGCCTGCGATGATAAAGGACAAATGTTTATGCACATCAAAGCATTTGAGTTGATGATGCAAACCAACTCTTTAGTATGTAATGTCAAGTTTATGATTGAAGGAGAAGAAGAAGTTGGCTCTGATAATTTGGGTGATTTTGTTAAGGAAAACAAAGAACGACTTAAGTGCGATACTATTCTTATTTCTGATACGGGAATCATTGCTAACGACACGCCATCTATCACTACAGGTCTTAAAGGATTGAGCTATTTAGAAGTTGAAGTTACGGGTCCAAATCGAGATTTACACTCTGGTTTATATGGTGGTGCTGTTGCCAACCCCATAAATATTTTATGTGAGATGATAGCATCTATGAAAGATGAGAATAACCAAATCTGCATACCTGGGTTTTACGATAAAGTCATCGAATTGTCTTCTCAAGAAAGAGCCGATATGGCTAGAGCACCCTTTTCTTTAGAGCACTATAAAAAGGCCCTAGACCTTAGCGATATTCATGGCGAAGAAGGCTATACGACTATGGAAAGAACAGGCATACGCCCAACCCTTGACGTTAATGGAATATGGGGTGGGTATACTGGAGAAGGCGCAAAAACAGTCATTGCCTCCAAAGCATTTGCTAAAATTTCTATGCGTCTAGTCCCTAATCAATCTAGCGATGAAATCACTAAGCTATTTGAAGACCATTTCAAAGCCATTGCACCAAAGAGTGTAAAAGTAGAAGTACGTCCACATCATGGAGGAGAACCTTATGTAGCACCTACAGATAGTCAAGCTTACTTATCAGCGAGTGCTGCTATGNAGGCTACCTATGGCAAAAAACCTGTCCCTGTAAGAAGTGGAGGTAGTATTCCTATTGTAGCTCTATTTGAAAAAGAACTAGNTGTAAAATCAATACTTATGGGATTTGGATTAGATAGTGACGCTATACACTCGCCAAATGAACATTATGGCTTATTCAACTTTTTTAAAGGGATAGAAACAATTCCACACTTTTTTAGTAATTTTAAAGAGTTAAGTAAATAGTTCTTGCGAAAATGCTGATCAACAGCACATAATTTTTTGTATAAAAATTTAACTTATTAAATGAATTACTTTAAAGAAGAACAATATTTTAGGCAACCTTGGCTTTGGATAGTTATCTTATTTTTTCCTTCATTCTCACTTTATGGATTATTTAAACAACTAATGATGGGAATTCCTATTGGTGACAATCCAATTAGTAATGAAGGAGTTATAAGCTTTTCTGTATTTATTGGCCTTGGGTTACCAATATTGTTTTGGTTTATGAATTTAAAAATAAGAGTAAGTAAAAAAGGATTGCATTATCAATTTTTTCCAATACACATTAAAGAACGCCTAATTCCCTTTGAAGATATTTCACAATTTAAAGCAAGAGAATACTCACCGCTTAAAGAGTTTGGGGGTTGGGGAATACGATATGGATTTGAAAGTAAAGCATATAATGTGAAAGGAAATAAAGGATTGCAAATAGTATTAACTAACGGAAGAAAAATATTATTTGGCAGTCAACATCACAAAGAACTAGAAAAAGCATTGAAAAAAGCGCAAAATTCTTAATTTGAGCTGCATTCTTCATCCTTACAATGAATAGGTATAATTTGACGTCTAACAGCTAACTCATTGTATAGCCAATTACCTAAACTACTAATTTTTAGAAAATAAAAAATTGGTATAAATATCCAAATTAAAGGAAGCCTCACAATAATTTGCCAAATACTATCATAACCATAAAAAACACGATTATTTTCATCAACAGATGCTATTTGTTTGACGCTCTTTGCTTTACAAATTAAATCTCCATCATAATTTCTAAGATCCGCCTTACTAATGTTATTAAAAATGTCTAAATATGTAACTAATGAGCCAAACCGAACACACATAGGACACCAACAATCTATATATATAATAAATGAATTCATCTCACATAAAATTAGATAAATAGTTTTTTATAAAATAATATTTTTTTTAAAAATTTAAGTATTATTTNNTAACGCCTGCNACAAAATCTTTGAGATAAAATGGTTCAAAATAAGCTAGATCTTCAAATTNCTTATTTTGATATTTATNTTCTGCTAAAGAAATCATATCTGATGCNGATGGATAAATTCCCAATTTAAAGAAGGCATTAGGATGTGATAATATANTTTTACATTTATTTGNACCATCGCCAAAAAATAAAACTGNTCCCTGAGATAATTCTTTTTTAAAAGAATCCTTATTGATTNCTTTAGCTACTACAGAAGTAGCTTGATATGNAGAGTATACCGCGCAATAAACTTCCATACGTCTTGCATCAATCATAGGACATAANTGCATNTCAGGATAATGATCTTTTATTCCTTGTACCATAGCNTCTAATGTAGGTATGGCTATCAATGGAATTCCACATGCATAGCATAAACCTTTAGCAGTTGATGTGCCAATTCTTAGCCCAGTGTAAGAACCAGGGCCTGAACTAATAGCAATAGCGTTCANATCCGAAACTTTAATATTTTCATTTAAAAGTATTTGCTCAATAAAACAAGTTAATTGCTCAGAGTGAGAATATTGTTCAGANANTTCCTCTATATTATTGACTATTTTGCCATTTTCAGATAATGCTACCGAACAAGATTTAGTAGATGTTTCNATACATAATATTAAACTCATATTTAGTTAAAAATTTGTCATTTAAAAAAATGTTNNTTTTTAAATTTGAAGACTATTCATATTTAACATTTGAACCATCATTTAGCACTCTTGAGACTACGCTATATGGTCCTTTAACAATTTGCATACTATCTNTAAGTCCAGAAACAATCTGTATATATTCATCATCTTGAATACCGGTTTTTATGAATATTATGTTTGCCTTATTATCATTTACTTCAAANACACATTCTAGTCTATTATCTTCNCTAGCTGTATCCTCTCGAGTTGTTACAGCTTGTATTGGAAGNGATAAANCNTCTTTAGCATATTCAGATTGTATATCTACTGTTGCTGTCATTCCTGGTCTGAAACTAACNGAATCAATAATCCTAACCTTTACTTCAAAGTTGGTAACTTGATCTGCACTAGAACCANTTATATTTGCTGAATTTGCAATTTCAGAAACTAAGCCNTTGTATTTATCNCCTAAAAAAGCATCAACTTCAACGATGGCAGTATCNCCTAGACTTACACTGTTAATATCATTTTCGTTAACCTCAACTGCNACTTCCATAAGATTAAGATTAGCAAGTCGAAGTAACTCTGTTCCCGCCATTTGAGCTGTACCTACTACGCGCTCTCCAAGTTCAATATTTAAACGTGAAATGGTTCCGTTAATTGGNGCATAAATATTGGTCTTATTTAAGTTTTCTTGAGCTTCTCTCAAAGAAGCTTGGGCGCTGATAACTGAAAAATTGCCATCTTCAACATTAAGTTGAGAAACTGTATATGATGCCTGTATTTTTTCAAACTCAGATTTTGAAATAGTACCATTTTCATAAAGAGATTTATTTCTATTAAAATTAGCTTCACTTTCAAGCAATTGTGCTTTTGCTTTAGAAAGTGCTGACTTAGAAGTNTTTAGTGCTGCTTCACATCTCTCTAAAATAGATTTATAAGTATCAGGCTTTATCATTAATAATAAATCACCCTTATCAACTTGTTGNCCCTCTCTNACAAAAAGCTTCACAACCTCTCCTGAAACATCAGGTGAAATTTTAACNTCTACTTCNGGTTGAATCTTACCACTTGCCGACACTGTTTGTATTATAGTTCTTTTCTTAACTTCTGTAATTTGNATAGTNACTCCATCATTNGAAGAAATTAAACCGACCCATCTACCAATAAGTAATAGCAGTCCTAATATNGATAAGCAAATACCAAACTTAGTCAAAAAGTTATGTGTATTTTTTCTTCCAAAATAAAANAATGAAATACCAACTAAAATAAAAATAATAAATACTATCATAAGTTAAAATGTTAGAGATTTTCCCATATAAAAATCCAACATTTTGATTTTAAATAGGTAATCATATTTTGATTGTAATAAATCCGTTTCTGCNCTAAAAAGTGTGTTTTTAACATTATTATAATCATAAGANTTAACTAATTGTAAGTCATACTTATTCTGAGTATACTGAAATGATTCTTCTTGAAAAGTAACAGATTTTTGACTTGCTATATATTTTTTTTGTGCAGAAAGCGCATCATTTTGTGCTTGTTCTATACTTTTTCTAAGATTATTTTGAGTATCTTCTAAATTATATTTAGCTTGAAGTACTCCAATTTTCGCTAGATTTATAGATGAATTAGTTTGCCAATTATTNAAAATAGGAATNCTAAGATTTANACTAATCATCTGGCTAAAATTATCTGAAAATTGATCTTTAAAAGTNTAANCATTATANGTTTGTAATATTTGTAAAGAATCGTAGNCTAAAATTTTATTAGCGCTAGAATACAAAGTGCCAATACTAGCNGAGAGAGATAAANTTGGACTTCTATAACTTTTTGATATTGCTAAAGAGCGTTCAGAACTTTTAAGCTTGACTTCTGCACTTTTNACATCCGGTAAANTTTTTAACGCTANATTAAANATTGTTTGATTATCAAATTTTATAAAATTTTCATCGATTTCAANATCCAAATGAATAATATCAAAAGGATTTTCATANGGCAAGTCTAATAANTGCATTAAATTTAACTTAGCTATATCTCGTTGATTTTGAGCATTAATTAGTTGTAATTCTTCTTGGGCTTTTTGTGATTCAGTGTTAAGCAAGTCTCCTCTTGGTAAAATTCCCACTTCAACCATTTTAGATATTCTTTCTANTTGAAGTTCGGAAAGATTTACCTTTTGTNTNCTTACCTCTACTANATCAGAACTATATAATAATTGTAAATAAGCAGTCACAATNTTAACATATATGTCATTAGTGATTTTTTCCTNNTCATATTTTGAAGATAAATAATCAAAATTATTTTTTCTGATATTGTTTATACTCTGAAAGCCATTAAAGAGNGTGAAAGAAGAACTTATACCAAAATTATTATTACGAACTCTATCNATAGTAATTTGATTTGTGACGGGATCTATATTTCGTCCAAAACTAGTATTATCAGAAAAAGTTAAATTTAAGTTTGGNAAAATGGCCATCTTAGATTGAAAATAATTTTCCTTTGAGATTTTTNCATTTAAAGACGCTTTNTTAATAGCAATATTATTGTCTTTTGCATNAACTAAACAGTCATCTAATGTCCATTTTGTTTGAGCATAATTAAATNTACATGACAGAATTAAATAAAATAGAAAAAAAAAAATTTTCATATCATCAAAGATATTTTTATTTGACAAACTAAGCTTTAATACGCTTTTTATNTCTTANCCATACAAATGCAATAATTGCTAAAGANAGATAAGGCATAGCCATAAGAAATAAAATNGCATCATTTAAACCAGCACCAATTTTACTGCCACNCTCCATATTACTTTCAACTACTGACTTACACATAGCGCATTGAGCGTATGNATTGTTTATAATCATAAATAAAAANATAACAAGAAATGACAGTTTTTTCATNAGTACAAATTTAAGCATAATATGGAATCATTAGTATATATACAAGAACTCCAGTAATTGCCACATATAACCAAATAGGAAANGTCCACTTAACGATTTTTATATGTTTTTGGAATTCACCAGTAAACCCTCTATATATAGCCAAAAGAGCTAAAGGAAGAACCGGTATAGAAAGTAAAATATGTGATATAAGAATAAAATAATAAACTGGTCTTAACCATCCTTCNCCACCAAAAGGAGTTGGAGAATTNGATAACTTTGAAATAACATAAGACACNAAAAAGATAGCAGANAATAAAAATGCACTTATCATAGCTATTCGATGAAGANTAATCTTTTTATTTTTTATCCAAACAAAACCAACAAATAACAAAATAGCTGTTGAACCATTTAGTACTGCATGAAAAAATGGTAAAGATCGTAAATCTGCACCTCCAAACGATAGACGCAAACTATCAGGCAAAAACATTAATGCTGCAACTACTATGGGTATAATAATCGATAATATTACTATTAATGGAATATAGAANTTATCTTTTTGGTTCATTCTTATTTTTCTTTGCTAAATTATATTCCGCCATCAANACCTTTATATCATCTATTAATAGTCCAACTTNATGATCACTAGTCCCATCATAAACACCAATATTATTTCCATTATCATCATTTCTAGCTCGAATACGTCCTTCTTTATCAACTAGAACAAAATACTCTGAATGAAGGAATCCACCCTCAGCTGTACTATCTTCCAATACATTGACAAAATAAGAATTTGCAATNGAATATATCTCTNCCCTCTTACCTGTAACAAAATTCCAATTTGTTAAATCTGCTTGCATTTTATTGGCGTANTCAAGAAGTACCTGTGGAGTATCATATTCAGGNAAAACTGTATGTGATAATATTTTAAAATCTGGATAATTAGACAACTTTTGTTGAACTCTTCTCATATTGTAAGTCATTACAGGACAAATTGTTGGACATGTGGTGAAGATAAAGTTCGANAAATAAATATTTCCTTGATAATCAGAATTNGTTATTGTATCGTTAAATTGATTAACAAAAGAAAAATCAGCAATAATATGAAAAGTAGAATCACTTTGAGAACCTACGTAAGGTAAATGCGTAAANTTATGTTTNCCATAAGTTAAAAAAAGATAAATAACTGATGGTAAAATCAAAATTAAAATTGCAATTAAACCNTTGTATTTATTTATTATATTTTGAAAATCCAAAATGGTAAAAATTTATGTTTATTATTTGGCTANAGGNCCCCAAAAATATAATGCCCCTCGTNCAAAAGAATAAACATTAGATANGGGATTAAAATTATGGCTGGNAAAAGAATAGAAAGCTTTAAACCTTTAACTTCNTCTCCTAGGTGCATAAATTCCATAACAATATANGCNGCTTTAATGATTGTAAGAATTATAAAAATAAGATTNAACAATGACGTNCCTAATAAAGAATTATTGATAAGTACTTCAGGCTTAATAATACCTAAAATAACTTCAACTGCTGTAACAACTAATAAAATCCAAAAAACTCTCCAAATCCACCATGTTCCTGACTNTTCTGACATATNTTTTTTTTATAATTACTGATTTATACTAAATAAAAAAATGTAAATACGAAAACCCAAACTAAATCAACAAAATGCCAATATAAACCTACTTTTTCAACCATTTCATAATGTCCTCTTTTTTCATAAACGCCCTTNATTACATTTATAAAAATTATNATAAGTAAAATTACACCACTNAAAACATGAAAACCATGAAAACCAGTNATAAAATAAAANAAATTAGCAAATAATTGATGNCCGTATTCATTTCTAATCAAATTTGCACCTAAAACAACTTTAGCATCATTAAGTTGATTAATAGCTTTTTCACCTCTTAAAANAGTTTTATCAGACAATCTTATACCAAACNCATCATTTGTAGACAAAGCTAATTTGANATCATCAATATTGATATTAATATTTTNAGAATATGAATCAACTCCTACCATATCATAAATTGAATAAAAATGAGCATCTGAATCAACNACATGAATTATNTCATGATTTGGNAACTCAATACCTCCCTTATCACCATGAATAAAGTGTCCCCATTCCCATGCTTGAGAGCCTAAGAAAGTAAATCCNCCTAATATTGTTAAACCNAGCCATAGAATTACCTTATTTTTATTGTTTTTATGACCNTCATTAACTGCAAGAACCATTGTAACAGAACTCATAATTAAAATGAAAGTCATCAATGCAACAAATAACATAGGATATTCGCCTTTTAGGAATGGAAAATGTGTAAAGACTTCATCAGCAACAGGCCATACATTAGAATATTTGAAACGCATAAACCCATAAGCGCATAAAAATCCNGAAAAAGTTAACGCATCNGAAACTAAGAAGAACCACATCATTAATTTTCCATANCTTGCTTTNAAAGGTATATCTCCGCCTGACCAAGCCTTATTTTGANTTATTGTNTTATCTGCCATTTAATGGTTTTCTAATAATGCAAAATTANTGAATATAAAGTAAAAAAAGGAATAAAAAGATCCATAAAAAATCTAAAAAGTGCCAAAAGATAGCGCACAGTTCTACACCCAAAANATTTTGGCTAGAATATAAACCAAAAACTNAATTTTTATATGTTATAATTAGAGCAATTACACCACCAATTAAGTGTAATAAATGTAATAATGTAAGTACATAAAAAAAAGAGCCTGAGGCGTTACTNCCAGGGCCAGTAAAATAAACACCACCATCAAAAAGTGAGCTCCAAATTAGGGTCTGGGAAAGNGCAAACCCTAAACCTAAAATTAAAGTCCATTTTAANTTTTTTTCAGCGGGTTTGATTTGATCTTTTTCAATATTATTTTTAGCTGAATTAATAGTAAAACTAGANANGATGATTAGAATAGTACTNATATAAAACCAAATAGGATAATCAAACTCTAACCAATTACCTTCNGCCTTTCTAAGAATAATAGCACTTATCAAACCNGCAAATACCATAGTCATGCTTATCATAGAGATCCATAATAGCATCTTNGCTGAATTCTTTTTTTGTTCATTAAATGTTGTCATAATATTTTATCGATTACGTAAATTAATTGTAATNAAGGAAGATATACAAATGAAGCATACATAAGNTTTTTAGCATGCTTGTTAGAAAGAGATTTAAAAAGTATTACAGATTTTGTGAAAAACCATAAACCCAAAATAATTGTCAATAAACAAGCTATTAATGAGAGCTCTAANTTTCCAGTAAAACTAAATGTAGGCAATATAGATAACGGAATTAAAAATAAAGTGTAAATTAAAGTTTTAAATGCAGTAGATTTACTTTTTCCACTAGGGAGCATTTTGAATCCTGCTTTAATATAGTCTTCGTTAGAGATCCAAGCAATAGACCAAAAATGAGGAAACTGCCAAATGAACTGAATTGCAAAAAGAATACATGCTTCAATTGCAAAATTATTNCTAACTGCAATCCAACCTAACATAAAAGGAATAGCTCCNGGAAAAGCTCCGACAAAAACTGATAATGAGGAAATTCTTTTTAATGGCGTATAAGCCAAAACATATAAAATTAATGATAATGATCCNAAAAAACCCGAATAAAAGTTNATTGAAAATAAGCAAACAATGCCAATCAATCCTATAACTAATGAAAAAAATAAAGCTTGATTTGTTGTCATTCTTTGTTTTGGCAATGGTCTGTTCTCAGTACGTTTCATTAATTTATCAAAGTCTTTTTCTAATAATTGATTAAAACCATTTGAAGCNGCAACTACTAAAAACCCNCCAAAGATAAGAGCTATAAAATCAAAAGATTTAAATTCCCCNCCTGCAATAAAAAAACCTGCAACAGCAGAAAAAACTACACTTGTAGTCAATCTGAATTTTGAAAGTTGTAAAATNTCNTTAACTGACAATATATAATTANTTGATTTTCAATAATTTACGATAAAATCTCTTAAATAATATCNTAGGTATAAATTTACCAATTTTTATATTTTACTAAGCNTNATTTCTAANTTTTTTAANTCTNATNAGATTTAAAAAAATTCTAAAAATCATAATAAAAATTCTGTAAATCTGTTTTGAAAGCAAAGAATATATATTGATTTTCATAAAAAGAATTTTTATCACTAAATGATCTNTTTACAATACCNACTTCAAACTTCATATTAGTTTTTGGATTGATTATATATCCTAATCTAAAATCAATTAAACGCAATTTAGCGGAATTTCCTTGAGCAATATTATTACCGGTTTCATTATNATTTTCATTATATGGAATAAAAATATCGCTNCCATAATTTGTAGAGTCANCNTCAATCTCTCCTCCNTGATTAGCAAGAACGATTTTTAAATTTGAAANCCACCTATTTTTCCTGTAACGAACAATACTGACATTTTCAATAAAACTTGTGCCCAATGGATGAGCTAAAGGNTGAGCGTAATGAGAATAATTTAGATGTGGATTAAAATGAGAATATGTAAATGGTCGAGCAAAGTTAAGCTCNGATTGAAAAGATAAATTTTCTAGNTCAAAAANATCAAAATACTTAAANCCTAATTGACCACCATATTTGTTAGTAAATGCGCCATTTTGAGATTTAAAATCCCTTAATCTGAATTCATCTAAAATTAATTGGGCNTAAAAATGACAATTTGATGTTAACTTATATTTNAGTAAAAAACCCAATAGTGCATTGCCTTTTCTAGAGTATCCAATTGAGTATTCTAAAGGTCTGTAAAATATTACAGGATTTAAATAATTNATATCAAATGAATTGCCAANACTATCNTCTCCGAACATTATTGATTCAAAAATACCAATATTTAAACGTTCCCCTACATTCCCGCTCAAATAATGGGTGGCGCAAAATTTTGACNTACTAATATTTGCTGCATCTATNTCAAAATTTACATCCTGAAAATAAGAGAATAAATTAATATATTTCAATTTCCAAACATCAGTAGTAACTTTCAAATAAGGATAGTTAAAAGCATTATCCGAAATAAACATTGTTCGATAACCATCTCCTATGAAATTTTTACCATGCCCTAATTGAATATCAAAAAANCTATTTATATTATAATTTATATAGCCACTTGAATAATATAANTCAATTAAACCATCTTTGAGAGAAGTGTGTTTNGCAATTCCAANTCCAGGNACNACATTAGAATGATTTTCAATGAATGTATTAATATAGTCCGGCAAAAGCATNTGATTTTCATAAAATGATGAATAAAAAGATAACTTACTTCCTATTGTGCCTTTTACCTCAAAACCTCTTGTGTTTATATATCTTCTATTGTTATCCTTGCCTATCTCAAAATGAAAAAGTGGATTTAAAGCAAGATAATAATCATTTTCTCTTGTACTTATAAAATTTGAGTTTAAAAAATTATAAATTANNAACTTACTAGAATTTAACGGCTTAAATGAATTAAANAATAAAGTATCGTCATTAGAGAATAAAAAAGGTTTTACAGAAGTGTGTTTATTAATACCAATACTATGCATATCCTTTTCAATGNATGAGAAATAAGAATGGCTTAAAAAAGTATTGGTTTGAGCGGTTAAGCTNTNTGAAATANATATAAATATAAAAATTAANAAGTATTTCTTCATCNAAATTATNTAACAGAAAAATTATAAATAAAAATCAAAAATAATCAAAAGAAACATTAAAGCGATTTTATTATGTCAATATAATCCNTAGCAATATAGTCCCAAGAATAATTATTTGTCATATGATTTATTGCTTTTTGTGGAATTTGATTTAATAAATTTTTATCCCCCATTAAATGATTTATTTTTTTTGCTAAGGCTTTAATNTTATCTTTTTCAAATAGGATGCCATTTATNCCATCATCAATAATTTCTTCAAAAGGCGGGATTCTAGANGCAACAACTGGTAGNCCATAAGACATTGACATCAACAATACACCACTTTGAAAAATAAANTCATAAGGNAAAACTACACAATTGGTAGCTTTAAAATATAATTCTCTTTTTTNCTCNCTAATAAAATTNATATCTAAAAGCANTCGACTTGAAAGNTCTAATTCATCAATTATAGATTGGTAGTTNTCAAATTTATCTTTACCNGAGTGACCTGCAACAATAAGTTTAATTGATGAATCAATGTANGGCATAGCCTTNATGATTAAATCAAGACGCTTATTAGATTTTAATCGNCCAAAAAATAAAATATATTGCGATTGTTCATCTAGTCTTAATGCTTTTCTTGCAGATTTTTGAGTGATTTTATTATTAGGNAGATTAACAAATGAACCATGTTTTAANACNTACACTTTTGAATGCATCTTTGAATNTATTTTTGACAGTAGAAAATCAAAAGAAAAATTATTATGAACTANTATTCTACTGGAAAAGTAATTATAAATTAAATTATAATAAAACTTATTATCTTGATTTGTAAATGAAGAAACATCATGAGATATTGTTAAAATTTTGAATCCAAATAATTTTATTAAAGCATATGTCATAATTGCCATATTGTGAGTGGAAAAAACATGAACAATAACAATATCAATTTTATTTATTNTACAATNTATACAAGATTTTAAAATTCCAATTAAAAAATTAAAAGTTTGAGAGATTTTATTTTTAAAAAAAGTNCCAAAATATGNCTTGGCANTAATAAATTTAGAATTTACTTCAAAATTGGAATAAATGAAGGATTTAACCCCTAATTTTGTNAAAGAATCACANAGAAATGTATTGTAGTGATTCATTCCACTTTTTATACCTACAGGATCAATTATGGCTATTTTAAATCCCATTTNGACAAATCTTTATTTAAAAGTTTTTCTAGCTTAACTATATCGCTTTTATAATATACTTTTAATTTTTTTATTATTGACTCAGAAAGNGTTGGCTTTGAATTATTAGTAAAAAATATTGATTTAATTAACGATAAAAATATTTCTGGAANCANTGATTTAATAGTTTTTCTCAGCAGATTAGATTTATATAATTCAGAAATAAAAATNTTTGAAGGTGTTAAAAATGAATTTTGAATACTATAATCTATATCCTGAAATTCAATTTCTAAAAAACTAAAAATGGTTTTCATAACTGTTNGAGAATCGGATTTTAAATCATCATAAAAAACAATTAAAAGCTGATCTTTATGAAAAATTTCATNATACCTTTTNAATTGTAAAAAATAATTTCCTAACTCTATATATTGCTGATGATATTGTGGATAAGTTTCAGGTTCATCAATAATATTTTCAAAATTTTTAGAGCAAAAACCTAAACGAAAATCCATTAAATAATGAGAAAATGCNCGNTCAATTGGATTTCTAAGTAATATAATAATTTTTGCTTTTGGATTATATTTATGAATACGATTTGGGACATCTTCAAAAAATAAATATGAAACACTAGCCTCNCCTATAATTTGTTTTTTATTTGCAGAAAATAATTTGTGATATTCATCAATATCATCAATAATNTGAGATTTATAAAATAAAGAATTTACTTCTTTTGATGAAAAAAAGTTTGGCTCCTTAATTGANCTCATACATACATTCATATGCTGATTTAAATAATAATATAGAGAAGTAGTNCCTGTTTTTGGCGCACCTACAATGAATGTATTTACTTTCATTATTATATTTTAAAACCCTTAAAATAGGATGATTGTATTAAGTAAAAAACACTCAATTTTTTTTCAAATCTTTTGCTTANAAAAAAACGAATAGTTAAATAAAACCACAAATAGATTAGATTTAAATATGAAATCAATGTTTTTTGTTTTCTTAAAAAATAAACGTGATTTTTACAATTCTGTTCAATAAAAAAATTACTATTAATAAATGGNTCATCNCCATTTGNAGAATTGTTAAGNCCNCCTATTTTATGTAAAAAATGAATGTCATGCCTATATCGCACCTCATGTTTNCCATTTTTTAAAACCCGAAAGAAAAAATCAACATCATCAAANTAAACAAAATACTTTTCATCCATTAATCCAATATCACTAAAAACTGAATTATGAATTAAAGCACAACATGTGGGGGCATACTCTATCTTATCATCATAATTNTACTGGTTTTCGTCAATCTCNCCTTGACCTCGATGAAAATTTAAAAANGCTTTTTTTCTATTGAAAAAACCACCAGCATACCAAATCATATTAGANGGNTAAAAATAATTAATNTTCGGAACGATTATTGATGATCCATAAATTTGATNTGATTCAATTAATTTTGAAATTAATTTTTCTTCAAAAATTGTATCGTTATTCAATAACATTACAAAATCACAATTATCTTTGANGGCTAATTTTATTCCTTGATTATTTCCTGCAGCAACACCAATATTATTAGTGTTTTTCAAAATTGTTTTTGCGCTGAAATTCCATTCATCAATTTTANATAAAGTATCATCATTAGAATTATTNTCAATTATATATAAATTAAAATCTAAAAAATCTTGCTTTTCAATAGACGAGAAAAAATCTTCTAAAACCAAAGAGCTATTATAAGTNACAGTAACAATACCTATTTTCATTTAATTAAGCCTTTATCTTTCATTTCATTNATTGAATGCTCATAATAATCAGCATTTATTTCTTGTTTTTTAACCCATTCAACATATTNTTTTAAGCCAGATTCAAATGACACTTTTGGACTAAATCCTAAGATTTTTTTAATTTTATTTATNTCAGCCTTATTGTGTCTAATATCNCCTTGTCTGTAATTNCCAATAATTTTAACATCTACTTTAGATTTAAATAATTTTATTAGGCTATCAGCAACTTTTTTGANAGTAGTTGAGACNCCTGAACCAACATTTAGAGAACANGATTGTAATTTATCATCCTCAATTGCTAATATGGTTGCATCAACANCATCATCAATAAATATAAAGTCGCGACTTTCTTTTCCATCTTCAAAAATATTAATATGATTATTATTTAATATACGTGTTGAAAANATGGATAAAATNCCTGTGTATGGATTACTCAATGATTGTCCTGGTCCATATACATTTTGATATCTAAGAGCAATAGCTGNAATANCTAAGCTTTTACAAGTAANAAGAACCATTTGTTCCTGATTACTTTTNGAAATTCCATATATTGAAGATGGNTGAATTTTTGAATTTTCATCTGTAGANAAAAGCTTTAAAGTTTTATTACTTTGAATACAAATAGGATCAAAAACACCTTTTGACATTTGCTGCTCACTTCTTTGANTTGGATACACCTCACCTAAAGTTTCACTAANATATTTACCTTCTCCATATATGGCNCGTGAGGAAGCAACTACAACTTTTTTAACATTATGATTATCATTAGTTAAAACATCTAACATTAATGCAGTTCCNACGCAATTTACTTGAATATATTTTTCAATTTGATACATAGACTGACCAGTTCCAGTTTCCGCAGCTAGATGAACTATTATACTTGAATCTACTATTGCCTTTTTCCAATCNTTTCNGTTCCTTACATCACCAAATATAAAATTAACTTTATCTTTTATAGATCTAAATAATTGGGAATTTTCTTTTTCACTACTATGAACCTGAGGCGAAAGATTATCTAATACTGTTACTTTGTGGCCNAGTTTAATAAGCTTTAATGCTAATTTAGATCCTATAAAGCCTGCTCCTCCTGAAATTAATATATTTTCCATCTAAACTTATTAAATAAATAAATACCNCCAGACATTACAAAAGTAAGGAAAAAAGGTCTTANCATAATAGGNTCCGTCATTAGTGAAATGAGGATAAAAATAAAAAACCATTTTCGTTTTTCAATAATAAAGTTCTGAAAATATAACAACAATAAAATTAACAGAGTAAATGGAATTCCAGCTGCAGCTANGAAGAACATTATTGAATTTGTTGATCCCTTCTCATTAACATTAGNAAAATCAATTGTTTTTAAGTTTAATGAAAAACTTGGGNTTTGACGAATTTTAATAAATTTTTCATCATCTAAACCAACTCCTGTAATNGGATTTTGTGANACCATATAAAAAGGTTGAACNAAATCTATAAGACGAGCTTGAAAAGAATATTGACCAGATCCATGAAGCTTATCTGAAATATTTTTTTTAGTTATGTTATAAAGTAANACAACNGATAAAATTGTAAAAGGTAAAAACAATATATTTTTCCTAACCTCAGAACCAAAAGACAATAATAATTGTACAAACATTACTACTAAACCTGTAGTTGAGAAAGTAGTTAAAATTGCNATGATTGTTATCCAAAAAATAAAACCNTTTTTCTTTTTTACGAAAGAAATAATAAATAATAATAAATTGAGAAAAATTTGAAGTACACCTGGCTCCCAAAATATACCTTGATTTCTAACAAAATCAATCCCAATAAAAGAAAGCGAGTGGGTATTTTTAAGATAAAAGAAAAGATTTAAAAATGTANAACAATCATAACGGCTATTACTAATTTCAAATAAAAATGATTTGACAAAAGGATAAATAAAAAAGGTAATTAATGAATGAATTAAAATTANTTTTAAAACAAAATACAAGTGATCAATAAATAATTTTTTATTTTCATCTCTGTAATAATACAAAGCTGAAAATATCGAAGTNGTGAAAATTACGATATTNGCAAATAATTTTTGTAANGATTGAGAAGTTGATGCAAATAAAAAATTAATAACTAGTAATGATAAAAATAATGATATAAGCTTTAAAAAAATACTTAGTTCTCTTTTNTATAGATTTTTAATAAAAAATAATGTTGAGAACAGAAAAAAAACGAAGTAAAGCATCTCTTTTCTAAAGAAAACAAATATCATACTACCTCCNGTCAACACCAAAAAAAGCATCGAAACCCAAGAAAAATCCAGACTTTTTGAAGCAATTTTCATACTTAATCTATTCTTTGCCAACTTTTAGAANTATGATTGAACTTTTTAATAATTCGNGCTGGAGATCCAGCAACCATAGTATAATCTGGCACATCATTAATAACTAAAGAATTTGCTCCTACAATACATTGTTTNCCAATTTTTGATGAAATCACACAAACATTTTCTCCAAGCCAAGTGCCNTCTCCAACCTCTACTTCAGATTTAAAGCCAATACCTTGATCNTTATATGGCAAATCAATTCTGTCAAAAACATGATAATTATCTGCAATATATACATTGTCNCCNATTAAAACNTTTTTNCCAATTCTGATATTTTTTAGTGCAACTATATGTGCNTTTCTTCCAACATATGTNCTTTCTCCAATAGAAAGTCTAACANCATTGGATTTAAAATTTTCTTGATTCAATACTGACAACCATGCATTAGACCTAATGAAAACCTTTTTATCTATAGAAATATGTTTAGCTCCATGAACTAAAAAAGGCATAGAAAGTGTCGATTTACANCCTAATTCATTGAACGAATAACGATAAATAAANGTAAAAATCTTATCTCTAACTTTGCGGTATATATTATGAATCCTTTCCATTANTAAGCCAATCTATTTTATGTTTAGGAATAATTTTTTTAAGTTTATAAATATCTTCAACAAAATAAGATTCTAAATTGGATTTCAAAGATTCCTGTAAAGAAATTTTAGANTTAGATAAATTTTTTCGCATTATCAGCTCTCTAATTAACTTAGTTCTTTTTTCACCAATAGTTTTATGAAGTATTTTTTTAGTNAATTTAAAATTTGAAGACGAATNAAGAATTGAATTTAATTTTTTACTTTTCGGAATCCCAGTACTTTTTTTATTTATCATAAAATGTGAAACCGTAAAACTATTGTCAACATTTAAAAAATCAAAAATATCAACTAATGTAGCATCAATATTATTTATAAAATCCTCAAACAAAATAATTTTTACTTCATCAAANGCTTCTNGATATGCTTTAACAGAATCGTAATATGTGCTGAGACCTTTATAATACCAAAAAGAATTAAATCCTTTAANAATTCGATCCTGCTCTTGATTAAATGCCTGAGTAAAATCCAAGTCTTCAAATGTGGCGCAATTATGNAANTAATTTGAAAATGCTCTTTCTATTGGNTTTCTCAACAGAATAATAATTTTAGTATNATTACTTTGTTTAAAAGATTTTATTTGAGGAATNACATCTTTATGATGATATAAATATTGCGAACTTGCATCACACAATATTTTTTCACTTTTATNNCTGTATAGTCTATTGTAAGCTTCTTTGTCCAATATAGAGCTCCTTAATAAATAAGGTTTTATGGGATCGTCTTNACTGACTTTTAGAATATTTTTCCTTATTAAATATCGNGGNTCCTTATTAGGAATAGAAATATTTGGNTGTTGATTTAAATATTGATATAAAGATGTCGTGCCAGCCTTTGGTGCGCCAACTATATATAAATTAGGACACCTCATTTTCTTATGCCTGGAAAATAAATTGAATAAAATCCAAATTTTTTCTTAATATAAACTATCATCAATACATTCCATACTATTACACTGATTGCACTAGCAATAGCAGCNCCATCAATATTATATNTTGGTATTAAAATATAATTCAAAATTATATTAATTGCAGCAGTAAAAATAAGTATATTCTGAAAAANCTTTTGCTTTCCAACCATTTGCAAAAATGTACCTACTGAGCCTGAAATTGCACTGAACATTTTACTNAATGACAAAATAATTAATGCCATNGCAGCTAACNTAAANTCTTCGCCAAAAAAGCTTAAAATNTTCTTTGGNAAGGATATGAATAATATTATAATTGGAAGAGTAAGCCAGAAAATAGTTTTTGTTGATTGTTGTACTATTTTTTTAAGNGCATTCAAATCACCGGTTGAATGAATTTCTGAAAATTTTGGCGCGGCTATACTATTAACAGCCATTAAGCCAATGTATGCTAACATTGATAATTTTAAAGCAATATTATAAATACCTACATATTCAGAAGATGTCATATTTGCTANCATAAACAAATCTACTTTTCCCATTATTAATATCATTGATTGACCTAATAATANCGGTAAAGATATCTTAAAAAGCTGTTTTGTACTTAACTCATTCTCATNACNATAAATATTCTTGCTATTATTAGTNAACTTTAAACTAATAATTTTTCTTTTGTGATGATACCATATAAAATAAGATGAGAATGNCATTATAAAAACACTCAAAACATAAGCATAAATAGGTAATTTTTCGCTAGANGAATAAGATACCATCACAATCATAATAAAAAATGTAAAAAGTGTGATCGCAANATTATTTAAGAATGAAAAAGATAGCATTTTCTTNAGCCCTCTAATAGCTTGAACATTAATATGATATAAGACCAAAGGAATAAATGAAAAAGAAACTATTAAAAGATACTCCTCNTCAAGATTCATNAAATTAGAAATGTCAGATGAGAAAAATAATAAAATTAATGTCAAAAAAATCGCTGTTAAGGATACAATTATAATTGCTTTATAAAGAAGTTTTTTTATTAAGTGAGANGCACCGTTATGCACATATATTGAGATGTACCGAACTAATATGGTGTCAATACCTAATCTAGAGAACATACTTAAAATTTCAACAATTAATAAAGCTGTTACATACTGCCCGAANACATCAGCTCCAAATTTGTTGGTAATAAAAATTGCAATTATNTANCCAACTAGTAANCCTAATATTTTTAAAACAAAAGTACTGGAAGCACCCTGAATTAACTCAAAATAATGNGAATCCCTTGAGANTTTTGATAGATATGACTTAATTTTATTCAATAAATTAATAATTAGAATAAGATTGTTTAGANTTTAAAATTGAAAGCGCAGAAGANGTGCCAATTCTTTTGACACCAAGATTTATCATTTGATCAAAATCTTTNAAATTACGAACTCCACCGGAAGCTTTAACAGCTAAAGGAAAAGAATTTTTTACCATTAATTTGATAGCTGAAACTGTAGCGCCATTAGGCTTGGANTTTGGGCAATTATAATATCCTGTTGAAGATTTTATAAAAATATTTTGAAAATAATTTTCATTGAAATTATTTAAAACTACATCTCTTATAAGCTTACATAAATCAATGATTTCATTTTCAGATAATGCTGCAGATTCTATTATCCACTTTATTGTTTTGTTATGNGAAAAGCATAATTCAGTACATTTCTTAACTTGATCAACTATATAATCATAGTCACCTTGTTTAAAGCGCATATAATTAACAACAACATCAATATCGTCTGCCCCTAAATTAATNGCANTATTAATTTCATATAATTTACTTTTTGTNGAGGAAATACCATNAGGAAAATCAATAACTGTTCCGACTAAAACATTGCTATTATTTNTAGATATTATTTCTTTAGCAAAAACAATATAATCAGATCGNATCATAACTAATTTAAACTTATAATCTATTGCTTCCATAACGAAAGATTGAATATGGCATAAATACTCNTCCNNAGAAAAACCAGAATCTTCTTGAGTTTTAAGAAATGTAGANTCAAAAAAACTAACCATATCAAAGCTCATAACGAATAAAATTTAATAAGTAAATGTAATGATTTTAAAGCAATTAGTTGATTACAAAAAAAAGACTTTAAATACAAAAAGTCTTTTTTTTAATTCTTTAANATGTAATTAAATTTAATTTAATTTAAAGCTTATCGGAACATTATACTGTACCTTAACTGACTTGCCTCTTTGTTTACCAGGCATAAATTTTGGCAAACTAGAAACAACTCTAATTGCCTCTGCATCCANATATTTATCTACTCCACGTAAAATTTTAACATTTGTCACGCTTCCAGTTTTGTCAACAACAAAACTTACAAAAACTCTTCCNGTTATATTATTTTCTTTAGCAATTGGCGGATACTTTGTTTTTTTTGCAATAAACTGCATAATTTTTGTTTGTGTACAATTTTCATCAGCACATCCTTCAAAACGAGGCATATCTTCAACAACCATAAAAATTTCATCAGTTGTTTCCTCCTCTTCTTCTATCACTTCTAAATCCTCATCAGATTCTGTATCTTCAATTTCAACTTCTTCAATCTCCTCGTCATCCTCNACAATAACAATTTCATCTGGAGGTGGAGGCGGTGGAGGCGGTGGCTTTTCTTCTCTAAATGTATTTTCTATNTCCTCCTCAAATTCTGCATCTAAAACTAGATCGCCTAAAGATGCAAGAACTTTTTCATAAGTCCTATATTCAAAAGCTCCTAAAACAATTAATAAAGATAGAACTAGTCCGATTTGCANAAACAAACCTCTTTTCTTCTCTAAATCTACTTTTGGATTCTTTTTTGATTGCATAAAATTNAATTACTTNAGCAAATTTAATCTTTTTTAATATAATTTACTGGTACACCTGAAGGAAATTTCNTAAAAATNAAAACACCAATAAAAATNCCAATTATATCTGCGANAAAATCATATATGTCTGAAATTCTATCTTCAAAAATAATACCCTGCATAACTTCTAAAAACCCTCCATANAAAACAAATGATATAATTATTGGAAACAAAAAAANTTGNTTTTGCTTTTCTTNATAAGCAATTGCAAAAAAATATACCCCAAACATAAATAAAATGATATGTATCAATTTATCNAAATGAACAAAANAAGTAAAAGAAAAATCAGGTNCACTTGANGNTGGAACAGCATGTAAAATAGCAATTATTATTACCCAAATTATNGCAATAGTAAATCGCATNTAGCTAATCAAAGCCTTGTATTGATCTGCTGTTAATAATCTATCAACNTCAGAGGCTTGAGAAAGCTTAACGCAAATTATCCATCCTGCTCCATAAGGATCATTATTGACAATTTCAGGTGAATTTAGCAATTCTGAATTAAATGAAACAACCTCACCACTTATTGGCATAAATAGGTCTGATACTGTTTTAACTGCTTCCACTGAGCCGAACACCTCTTCCTTTTCAAGNACTTCACCTTCAGTCTCAACTTCTACAAACACTATATCTCCTAATTCACCTTGAGCGAAATCTGTAATTCCAATAATTGCATTATCTCCTTCAATTCTTACCCATTCATGATCNTTAGTATATTTTAACTCTTCTGGAATACTCATATATAATTATTTTTTTATTTTAACAAAAATACAATTAAAGTTTAAATCAAATCTATTGNGCTAAAGTGAATCGAACACTNAATCCAGCATTAGTTATTGCTGAGGGAAAGGTATTCGAAACATAAGGATTAGTCATAACTTTATCATAAAATAATCTTAAATTAAATTGACTACTAACAACATAATCTGCAGTAAATTTTAATGTGATAACACTATTTCCTCCTGTAATTTCTTCCTGATTTTCTTCTATTTTTCTTATGACCACCTGGTTANTTCTAACTGAAAAATCTAATTTTANATCTAAATCTGAACTTATTTTTCTCTGTCTNCCCGCAGCTCTTACATTAAATGCTAATTCTTTAATTCTATANCCTGTACCTACAATCCATTCATTAGATGAACGGTCAGTTAGTTGATTATTACTTAAACCTAATGTTAATGTTCTTTCTTTTTTAATTTCTAAACGGGCAGTAATACTATTTTTGAAGGTCATGTCAATCTTAAATAATGGATTCAAACTCTCTCTCAAAGTAACTTGATTAATTTCATACTTATTAAAATAATTTAAATTAGCNTCATTAATAATGTTAGGCCATTCNTCGAANCCAGCCTCATANTCAAGACTAGTAACATAATTTCCTACACTATAAGTTGATTGATATGAATGACTCAAAATAATGTTATTCATTAATTTTTTAATGAACTTTACATTTCGTAATCCATCAAAATTAATTCGCCAATTTGGCAATGGAATATTAGGAAAATTATTAAGCTTAACAGATGAAGGATTTTTACCAGAATANGCAGCTAAAAAGGATGGAATTAATACCTCTTGAGATGTACTTTGATAACCCAATGGANATCCTGTGCTATCTACAATACTATTGTCATAAGGGTTAGCATCAGCAAGTCTACTTGCAATTATTTCTCTATTTTGTCTAAATTTCTGAAATGTTGCGTTGGAAAAATTGTCATTATCTTTTATAAAGGCAGAGTTCCAACTAATAAAAGAAATACTATGACTACCANTTTCTATAGTATTAAAAGAATTATAATAACCTTCCTCTGAATCAAATCTGTAAATCTCTTCGGTATTGTTAGTTTTTACTCTATTTGCAGTAAGTTCAATTCTAAATCCTTTAANTGGCTCAAGTGTNCCNCTTAAATTGAGAGTCTCACTATTTGTNATTCTAAAAAATTGATTCAAGTTAGTATTTGAGGTTAACCAACCACCTTGTGAGCTTAATTCTCTTATATCAATATTTTGACTTCCTAAAACAAATGGTATTCCTGGGGCCATTGCGTCCCAATCTTGTCCAAAAAAATGAGGCTTTTTNTTAAANCCTGGTAACACAACACCCTGATTTTGTCTATATGAAACAGATAAATTTTTAACTAACAAGGTCGTTCTTAAAAATGTATTAACTATATCTTTGAATGAAACTTTAATTGTGTCANTCGGCTCGNTTGGCAAACTAAAAGAATCTCTAGAAGAGCCCCTAGATCTTCCTCTACTATTTGATCCACTGCTGTTAAGCTTCTTAAGAAATGGTANCTTATTGTATANCTGNCCAAAATTAAATGTTGAGTTTAATTGCTTATTATTACTATTTTGAATAGTATTTCCAAGACTTTGTAGGCTTAANGGGGAAGCTAACCAATCATAATTAGCAACATATTTAGTATTTAAGCTTATCCAAGAGGTTAAAGGAAATTTATTTAAAGGAACATTGTAGCTAGCATTTAATGAATGATGATATAAAGTTGGTCTTCCGAAATTCAAGATATTATTCCATATNGAATCTCTTTTAACTTTAAATAGGGGATCAGTTTTTATNAGTTCTCCCTCAGGTTCATCAATACTAGCCGAGTTACGGACTTTAAACTCTGTTTTTAAGGTTCGNGTAAGGTCATATTTNATACTATAATTTCTATTCCAAACAAATGCTTTATTGTAATAAGGCGGCAGTATGAATTCAGGATTGTTTATATTTCTAAATTGAGTCTTATTGAAATATCTATCAAAATCTGTCTGAAATGCTATAGACTTTGGTAATGTATAAAAATTAAAATCCTTTAATAAAGCAAAGTATTTTTTCTTGAAAAGTTTTACTTTTTGAAAGGGTTTTATCATTTTAGGCTTAGATGAATAAGTATAATTTAAAGANGCTTTAGTACTAATAGTTTTTCGTTCCTTTAAATTCACATTACTAGAAAAGGTTTCATTTCTTGAAAATGATGCGGATAAATTTTCTATATCATATATTTTACTTTTGCTGTTATTAGAAGATGATTTGTTTTTTCGAATATTAGAAAAGTTAATAGACTTTCTTTTTGTTAGTTCCTGCGCTATCTCTTTTAAATCTTCTTTTTCTTGTTTAGATTCTAACTCATCTAAAGAAGCTTTTAAAGTTATATCAGGATCTAATGGATTATATTGAGGGTTTTGTAGAGCTTGAGAAATACCAACATACATAGGGATCTTTATTGAGGCTTTCTCTCCAAAAAAATTACCTAAAGCAAAAGTTGATGAAAAATCATATTGATATGCATCATNTTTTTGTCTTGCTGTAAGGCTTTGTTCTATTGAACCAAAACCTACAGTACTCAAGCTACCNGAAAGATTAACATTTGCAAAGTCAGCTAATCTAACATTTACACGTCCATTGGCGGCATATCCTCCAGTTTCATCAAAGTCTGTTAGACGTAATTCATTTAACCAAATTTCNCCACATTTAGAAGACCCATCATCATTAACAGTAGAATTTGGNCCGCCTTTTCTAGGNTTTCTAACTCCTAACATAATAGTTTTAATCATACTAATATTTGGATTTCCAACAATAGTAATTTGTTTATCTGATCCAGAAAAAGGATCAGTTGAGCTAGAATGAATTCCATCTTTAATTGATTTATTTCTCTCCTGCTTAGCATTAAGCAATTGTTCAAATGTAATATTCAATTCATTCTCAATTGGCCANATAATTTGGTCATCAATTCTTGAAACACCCCANGGAGTAACTTTTAGAGGTATTTCATACTCATAATAATTATCATTAAAATCAGTACCTAATCTTATGAACAATGACAAATCTCCGTCTTGAAGNGAAGACTCAATTTCACCAGTTGCTTCAGCATGCACATACATTTTCAAACGCTTATATGTTCTAAAATCATTATTAAAGGTTTTATATGCAGCCCTTGAATCACCATCTTCTAAATCGCAAACTTTAAGAACTAACGATTGTTCATTTTGCCTTCTTATATATGTTGTTGTATTGTCNACTTCCTGTTCAATACCTGGAGGTAGNACATAAGGAACAGGANTTTTATCGGCATTTTCTTCAATGTTTACTACAGAAACATCAAATGTAGTATTACTTGCNTTATCATTTGGAACGTATTCNCCTTCAGTCTTTAANCTAAAGTTATAACGTCTCCATTCACCTCGAACTAATTCAAGTGTTGCGAAACGCATAACAATTGGTTGGTCAAAATCTTTAAGAATCATACGAATAAATCTAATTGACTTAAAATCACGAATTGCACCAACTATTTTATCAGGTTGTTGAACAGGAATTTTGAACTGATACCACTTAATTAATCTATCNCCTGTTGGAGTATTAACCTCAGTCTCTTGTATATCTGTTATATAGCTATCTCCAATTTTCATTTCTGGAAACAAAGGAATATTATAATGATAGTAACTNTCTGATTCATTTAGCGTATTATCAAAATTTATNTCCTCTGTATTGGGAATTGTTGTAGACATTGTAGGAGTAGGATTAGGNATTGCTGAGTTTCCATCAANNCCAGAAAAATACTCATANCTTTTTAAAATTGATGCACCTTCATTATCCAAGTCATCTCCNAAAAAATATTGATAATTATCAGAAGATGGATCTGAAATTGCTAAATTATAAGCATCNCTATCAATNCCATATATATTTTCAATTTTTTGAACNTAAGAAGTNTCAAAAAATATNCGCTCGTCTATATCTCTAAGNCCATCAAGACCAACATCTTGAAATTGACGTGATTCAGCATCTATATCAAATGAATTAGTTAAAGCAAATGTTGTAGGCATACGACCCCATACACTACTTTCTTCATCNATATTTTCAAGNAATTCAGATGAAGGTAATCCATTTTCAAAACTTTTAAATCCATCTTTTAGAACATCTTCTGAAACATTACCTAAATTTAAAATTAAATTTCCTCCCGATTGATTTTCTGAATCATCATTAAAAGGATCCATAATCCAAAACTCAATAAACTCAATATTTTGAAGTTCAAAATCGGTTGTCTCTAGTTTACGCATTATACCAGACCATCTATNTTCAGGNTTTAGCAATAANCCTGAAGTAGTGATGTTTTGTGTGTCAAAATTATAAGGTCCTCTTTTAAATGGATTATAATACAAGTTAAAAACAGGTAAATTTGAAACTTGCGTAGCATACTGAGGGTCNCGGTTAGGAAATACTTCTTTTTCAAGNACTTCTCTNACATTATGATTTGAACGCTGAANATCATCATTNGCAATATGATCAGGTGTATTACTAGTNTTCCTGTAAAATGTAGGGTCNATATTATACCANGATAATAACGCTCTATTTGCTCCAGAATTTAAATTTCCAAGTCTTGGACTTTGATTAGGCAATGCAGATTCNGGAAATAAATTTGGATCATTAGGCAAGCTAGCTAAAAACCACGAACCAGGAGATTTAATATCTATTCCCGTACTACTTGCTTCAAAATCATCTATATAAGCTGTTCCACTTTCCCCAATAGCTCTTTGATGACCTGGAATAAGATGTGCAAACTCNCCTTCTAATGTAAGAANAGANCTTTCCTTAGTTTCNATAAGNGGTAAAAAGTCAACAATTTTAGTCAATAAATTTGATTCTCTTCTATATGTTCCATCCAAACCCCATATAGTATTAGAAATGGGCTCATCACCAGAATTTACTTTCTTTGTATAGGGCTTTTCTGTTAAGTTAAGAATTGTGCCTCCAAGCATAAAATTATCAGNAACAAGATAATCTACNTGTGCACCAACTAAAGTTTTTTGTTGTAATCCAAAAGTATTACTTTCAACAGAAATTCTAATGGGNGTACCTGACATTAAAATTCCTTCATTAATAATATTAACTTTCCCCATTGAATAATTAACAGTAAAGTCTGTTCCTTCTTCAAGACGTAGNCCCCCGGCTGTTACAACAACTGAACCTTGTTCAATTGAAAAAACACCTAAATATATCTCAGATCCAGATTCAGATTGATAACTTCCTTTGATTCTAAATTTATTATANTCNGGGAATTGTTGAGCTATAGTTAAAGTAGAGTCATAAAGAATGTCATAAATATAATTATTAGCTATNTCGTTATTATTAAATTTTTGTCTTAAATCTTCTCCAAATGGTTCTCTGACAGGGAAAATTATTTTTCCATTACTAGTTATNATTGTAATTCCAGGTAAAAAGTCAAAAATACCATCTGGNTTTCTTTCTTGTTGAGCATTTAATTGATCAAATCTNAAAAGATTGATGATAGGTTTGTTTATCAAGCCTTCTTCAGGAATATAATTAGTTATTGTACCATTATCTCNAGTGTTTTCAAAAACTACATCAAGGTAAAACTCTTGAGAACTAATGTTATATGCNCCCAAAGAATAAATATTTTTCATCATTAAGTCCCAATTGGGAAGTTGCGGTGAAAAACTTAAATTTTTCAATAATTTCACATATAATGAACTAGGAGCTGGAGGTCCATTAGAAGTAAACTCACCNACTTGATACAATTCATTACCTACAGTATATTGAAAAGCTACTGCAAGAACCTCGTCTGGNCCAATAACACTATTTAGTGAAACATATCCTAATTGAGGATCAAAAGTATATTCTGTTGGCGATAATAATCTTGCTCGCTCCAATTTTTCATAATCTTGAGATCCTAAAAAATTTGGATAGGAAGCTTGGTCAAAAATACTATTTACCTGATTTATACTTCTTAATGGCTCACCTTCAGAAAGCATCTGTTGATATAATGTATTGTTATCATTATCAGGAAAAGAAAAATCGGCATTATCAGAAAATAACAAAGTATTAAACATATCATTTTGAGATTCTCCTAAATCTAGAAAAGCTAATATATTTCTNGTGTCTTCAACAGTTCCAGTTTTATTTGTTACCCAAACTTCAATTTTAGTAATGTTTACNGNAGAATTGATAAATGGCAACTGAGACATAGCATCATTATATCGAGATTTAAAGTAATGTGATAGAAAAAAATGCTTATTNGTTTCGTACTGATCTGCATAAATATCAAAATCAGTTGTTTGAGCACCACCTTCAACNTCTATTACTTTAGAATTACTCTTCTGCTGAGAAAAAACAGTAGTTACGGTCGCTCTTCCAAATTGTAGTTGTGTTTTTAGACCAAGTAAGCTTTGACTTCCAGAAATTAAGGTTCCGTTCAATGGTAATCCAACATTACCAATTTCGATTTTTTTTATTATTTCATCTTCATCTCCTTCATATTCAAGCTTTATCTTNTTATCAAAATCAAATATTGCTTCAGTGTTATAATTTGTATTAAGTTGAAGTTTATTGCCAATTTTACCAATAACATTCATTTGTATTTTTTGCTTAAAATCAAATGTTGTGTTACTTTGTTTGTCAATTGGCAAGGCATTATTTTCAGTCTTATTGTGTTTAACAGAAAATATAAGTTCAGCAGAACCTTGAGGCCTAATATCTACTGTACTGTTTCCAAAAATTTTATCAAAAATTTCNCCNCCAATATCAATACTTAATGGTCCTTTANTAATATTTTGACCNTTAATAGAAGGGTTTGAAGTTTTTACTTTCCAATAATCTAAAATTGAAAGCTTAGAAAAATAATTTTCATATTCTTCAGTACTANAATAGGTAGGGTTTGTAATTCTAAATCCACNTATNTTATTTTCTAAGCTATATAGCTTTGTNTCAGCATCATATTCAAACTTTGGCTGTAAATTTGAAGGNAAATTAAGATAAAGTCCACTTAATGGNANAACTAAAGGATTATCCCATNCATTCNNTTCAGGCAATTGAAATATAAGACTNTCGCTTGTTGATTGAGAATATGAAGAATTGCTTACTATCAAAAAGAAAACAAAGCAGTAAATTAAAATTCTATATATTGCCCTATTGCAAAACACTATTTAAATCATTGTGATAGAGAAATATCTCTACATTTTTTTAAGTACTCGTTTGACTAATTCTTCGATTTCNACATTACTATCATTTTGTAGCACATTATCAACGAATTTTTCCATACTACTTTTAGAAAAACCAAGCATTGCTAATGCCGATAACGCTTCTTCTCGAATAGTATTGTATGAATTTGTTGATGAATTTGTNGTNATTCCTATTTTAGCAATTTTATCTTTTAAATCAAGTATTATACGTTGAGCTGTTTTTCCTCCGATTCCTTTAACCCCTTTTAAAANAATTACATTTTCCGTNAGAATAGNTTGTTGAATTTCTTGAGGTGTTAACGAAGATAAAATCATTTGCGCAGTGTTAGGACCTACACCAGAAACAGAAATAAGNTGNCGAAATAAATCACGCTCATTTTTATCAAAAAATCCATAAAGTGTGTGTGAATCTTCTTTAATTGCAAGATGACTAAAAAGCATACATTGCTCGTCATCGGCTAATTTAGAAAAAGTTTGTAATGATATTCTTAATAAATAACCAACCCCATTGCAATCAATTATAACAAANGAAGGGTTTTTTTCAATTAATTTTCCTTTAATGTGTGTAATCATTTTCTTTTAGTTTGAGCATCAATTACTGCAATAGTTACCATATTCACAATTTCNCGAACAGAACAACCAAGTTGTAATATATGAACNGGCTTTTTCATACCAATTAAAATTGGNCCAATAGCTTCAACATCATCAAATTCCTGCATTAATTTATATGCNATATTTCCTGATTCTAANTTTGGAAAAATAAGTGTATTAGCATTCTGTTTAAGATTAGAAAACGGAAAAATTTGTTCTCTTTTTTCTTTATTTAATGCAAAATCTGCTTGTATTTCACCATCNACAANAAGATTTGGTTCTNNTTCTTTAATTATTTTTAATGCTTCTGTTATTCTAACTACATTTGAGTTTAANGNCGAGCCAAAGTTCGAATAAGACAANAGGGCAAGTCTTGGNACAACNTTGAANCTGCGAACTGCTTTAGCAGTAAGCANAGCAATATTTGCTANCTCTCTGGATGAAGGATTTATATTTATAGTGGTATCTGCTAAAAATAAAGTTCCTTTCTTAGTATTTAAAATAAACATNCCAGCAACCCTATCAACACCTTCTTCCGTTCCAATAATTTTNAAAGCAGGACGTAAAGTAACAGGNTAATTTCTGCTAATTCCAGAAATAAAAGCATCAGCCATATCNTGTTCAACCATCATTGAGCCAAAATAATTTCTTTCTCTCATTAGNTTTTGTGCCTCAGTTAATGTCATNCCTTTTCGTTTACGTTTTTCAAAAAGAATACCTCCAAATTNATCCCTAATTGCAGNTTGNTCACTACTTTTTGGATCAATAATTTTAACATCATCTAAATCTAATGCATTATCTTTAATAAGTTGTTTAATTTTAGCCTCTCTACCAAGTAATATTGGTATAGCAATTCCTTCATCTTTTACTTCTTGNGCAGCTTTTAAAATTTTNTAATGTTCCGATTCNGCGAAAACAACACGCTTANGTTGTCTTTTTGCTTGTGTTGTAATTCTTCTAACTAATTTATTNTCTAAACCTAATCTTTTATTCAATTCTTGGGCATAAGCATCAAAATCGGAAATTTTTATTTGAGAAACTCCAGATTCNATAGCAGCTTTTGCAACAGCCGGAGCAACAACTGAAATTAATCTACTATCTAATGGTTTAGGAATAATATATTCGGGNCCAAATGTTATAACTTTCTCACCGTACGCTAAATTTACAGTGTCTGGCACNACTTCTTTAGTTAATTCTGCAATGCTTCTAACNGCTGCTAATTTCATTNCTTCATTAATACAAGTTGCTCTAACATCTAAAGCACCTCTAAATATATATGGAAATCCNAGTACATTGTTAACCTGATTTGGATGATCAGAACGGCCAGTAGCCATTATAATATCTTTTCTAGCTGAAATAGCGTCATTATAAGANATTTCAGGNTCTGGATTTGCTAATGCAAANACAATTGGCTTGTCTGCCATAGATCTAATCATATCTTTTGAAACAATATTTCCAGATGAAAGNCCTAAAAAAAAATCAGCTCCACTAATTGCCTCTTCAATTNTTGTTATATTTTTATCAGTTNCAAAAAAAACTTTTTCATCNGACAAATTTTTCCTANAATTATTAATAACACCTTTACTATCTAACATAGTAATATTACGCTTTTTAGCACCAAGNGAAANATATAATTTAGCACATGACATTGCAGCAGCTCCTGCTCCATTTATAACAATTTGAATATNANCTATTTTTTTTTGTGCTAACTCTAAGGCATTTAAAAGTGCAGCTGCAGAAATTATAGCCGTTCCGTGTTGATCATCATGCATAATTGGAATGTCTAACTCATCTTTTAGACGTTTTTCTATCTCAAAACATTCAGGCGCTTTAATATCTTCTAAATTAATTCCACCAAAAGTTGGAGAAATTGATTTAACAACCTCAACAAATTTATCTACATCAGAAGCGTCAACTTCAATATCAAAAACATCGATATCGGCAAAAATTTTAAATAATAACCCTTTTCCTTCCATAACAGGCTTAGAAGCTTCGGGACCTATATCTCCTAAACCAAGAACNGCTGTACCATTGGTAATTACAGCAACTAAATTACTTTTAGCAGTATACTCGTACACATCATCTTTTTTCTCNCTAATTTTTATACAAGGCTCTGCAACTCCTGGAGAATAAGCTAAAGATAAATCACGTTGAGAACTATGGCTTTTAGTAGGAACTACTTCTATTTTACCAGGCCTGCCTAATTTATGATAATCGAGTGACTCTTGCTTTCTTCTTTTGGACATAAATTTTATAAGAATAAGATTGTAAAATTAAACAAAAAAAACCGGCGCTAAGGCCGGTCTTAAATTTATATTTGTGCAAATTATTTACTTATAACTAGTCTTTTAATAGATTTTAACTCTCCATTTACAAGAATATTNGCNANATATAATCCATTTTTAGTGTCACTTAAATCAAAGCTTAANATTCCNCTTTTNCCNANAAANTTTTCATTTCGAATTACATTACCNAACATATCNGTTAATATAATTTCAGCTTTATCAGNATAATTCAATTTATATTCTAAAAAAGAAATTGTTGACGTAGGATTTGGATGAAAATCTGAAAAGGATGAAGAAATNGAGTTTTCTGTTAAAGAAGTNGTTTGATTAACAGAATAGTTAACAATAGTACAAGANGAATCAGAAGGGTCTGATTCAATGAATGCACAATATCTTATTGATGCAGTTGCTGGTTCTAATCCGAGATTGTCAAANTGAACTTGAAAACTAATTGAATCAACCTGTTGAGGAGCAAAACTTTTAGATTGCGGAGATACACTAGTTTGNGANCCATAACAAGCAGTCCAACAAAAATAATTTATTGTNCCTGGTGTCGATGAAATNACCTCTCTAGATACTTTTATATCTANANTAGAATTAGTTAAATTACTTACAGTAATTTCGGTTCCTATATCATCTAGCATAGTCATACAACAATTNGGATTAACGTCANGTTCATGAGCCTCAACACTTATACTTTGAGAATANACAGTTAGTGAAGAAAAAAATGTTGATATAAGAATAAAANTTTTCATNATAATTTATTTTTTAGATTAAACAAAGATAGTAAAANTAGATTATACTAGATNTAGAATTTTTAGGNNGAATGTTAATTAGAAANATAATTTTAAATTGTTGAAATTTTAATTATAATTAGACATTATTAATNCAAAATATGTGATAGAACATTATAATTAACATTAAATTTATTAAATTTGCTTATCTAAAAAAATACATTTATGAATAACTTTATTAAAATTTNTGCTTTAGCCCTGACATTAACTATTTCATCTATTGCAACAGCTCAACTTCCTNATGGTAGTGTAGCACCTGACTTTACTACAACTGATGTAAATGGAAATACACATAGACTTTATGATTACTTAGATGAAGGNTATACTGTTATTCTTGATATTAGCGCTACATGGTGCGGCCCATGTTGGAATTATCACACCGGTGGAACTTTTGAAGAAATTTGGGAAGCACATGGTCCTGCCGGAGAACCTGGTGTTAGNGCAAATACTACTGATGACGTTATGATATTNTGGTTTGAGGGAGATNCNGGNACAGCTCTGAGTGAACTAGAAAATAGCAACTATGGAAATTGGCTTAACCCCAATGGTGCTGGCGAAATACAATTCCCAATTATCAATGATGATAACATTGCTGACTTATATGAATTACCATANTGGCCTATAATATACACAATATGTCCAAATAGAATTTTATCCGAGTCGGGACAGNTAAGTGCGTCTAATCATTATGCTGGTCTTGCAAATTGCCTACAACCNAGTGAAGGTACTAATGCAGCATTATTAAANTTACAATCTACGATTGNGTCCTCTGGATGCGANGCAAGCGCTAGTGGNAACCTATCTGTTGTTGTGCAAAATATGGGAACAACTAATTTAACACAATTCTCCATTGAAGTTACAGCAAATGGTCAAACNATTGCCTCTGAAACATTTAACGGNAATTTAAATGTGTATGAGACAACAACAATTAATTTTGGAAATTTAACAATTGATACGGAAAGTATAGAAATTGTTATTACAAGTAATGATGCTAATAGTGCTGATAACTCTATGACAGAATATTANAGTTTTAGCTCAGGTNAAACTGAAGCTGAAGTTACAGTAGTTTTATTAACTGANAACTATGCGAGTGAAATCTANATGGAGATTACTGATGAAAACGGAAACGTAGTTTGGAGTGAAGGTAATGAAAATGTNGCTGGAAACTATGATACAGGTCAAGAGAATCCTGCTGCCGATCAAACAAATCCCTTAGAAAATAATCAATCTTATGAATGGACTGTAAGTCTTCCAGCAGAAAATTGTCATACATTTTTTATTGGNGATTATTTTGGCGATGGCCTTGATGCCGCTCAGTGGGGNGGAACAAATGGAAATTGGACTGTTAAAGATAATAATGGGAGCTCAATAGCTCAAATGACTAATGCTAATTTTGAAGGNTCTGATGATGCTTCATTCTTAAATACGGTTGCAGGAAATCCATCTTNTATCAACGAAATTGAAAAGTTTGCCTTTTCTGTATTTCCAAATCCNATGAAAGACAATGGAACAATCAATATTAATCTTATCGAAGCATCTGAAATTAGATTAGATGTAGTAAATATTTTAGGTGAAGTTAATTTNACTAAATTATTNAGTTTAAATTCAGGAAANAATTCTATAAATTTAGACGTTAATAATTTAAATAATGGTATTTATTTTGCTCACTTAACANTAGGAAGTGAAACAAAAACNATGAAAATAACAATTAATAGATAANGAATAATTTACTTAAAACTAAAAGGTCAGNAGATTACTCTAACTAATTTACTGGCCTTTTTTAATGCCAAAAATACNATGAAAAAANTCTTAATTTTGACAGCCTTTTTATCATANGGNTTACTATCANAGTCTCAAAACAGAACATTGCCAAAAGTAGACTTGAAAACAATTGACAATAATACTTTTAATACTTCTNACTTTGATAATGATGGTCAACCAATTGTTATTAGTTTTTGGGCAACNTGGTGCAAGCCTTGTATCAAAGAGCTAAATAATATTGCCGAAGTTTATGAAGATTGGCAAGANGAAACNGGTGTTAAAGTCATTGCAATTTCTATNGATGATGCTAGAAACATGAGCAAAGTNAAACCTAAAGTAAATGCCNTGTTATGGGATTACGAAGTGTATTGCGACCCTAATGGCGACNTCAAAAGAGCTATGGGTGTTAGNACAGTTCCACATACTTTTTTGCTCAACGAAAATAAAGAAATCGTTTATCAACACACTGGCTATAAAGATGGTGACGAATACGATTTATTCAAAAAAATAGAAGCCTTATCAAAATAAATTATGAAAAGACTNACTTTTATTGCTTTTNGTTTTATCCCANTTNTNACTTGGGCACAAGATAATTCTAATGGNACTATTCAAGGTGATTTTAATCTAAGTACTCAGAGTTATTACGAAGANCCTGCCATAAATGCTGAAAAGGTTGATGAGTTTATGCTCATGAATGCTTATTCCAATATTCGATATAACAAAGGTAACTTTNCAGCCGGTGTTCGTTTCGAAAGTTATTTAAANGTTTTGCAAGGTTTTGAATCAAACTTTAATGGCAATGGNATACCCTATCGATTTGCTCANTATAATGTTAATGGCTTAGATATAANCGTAGGTAACTTTTACGAACAATTTGGAAATGGNCTGATCTTTAGAAGCTANGAAGAAAAAACACTAGGCATCGACAATGTTATGGATGGTGTTCGTTTAAAGTATAGTCCACTAAAAGGATTATCTCTTAAAGGGTTTGTNGCTACTCAACGCTTATTTTGGGAACAAGGGCCNGGTATTATAAGAGGNTTCGATGCNGACNTAAACCTGAATGAAGCTATCTCTTCTTTGGAAAGCAGCAAGACAAATGCAATAATCGGNAGTAGTTTTGTGAGTCGTTTTCAAGATGATAACAATCCCGTATTTAATTTGCCGGAAAACGTAGCTGCTTATGCTATNCGTTCTACCGTTAACAGAGGAAAANTTTCNTTTAACACAGAGTACGCCTACAAATATAATGATCCNGCAGGTGGAATAACCTATAATAATTTTGCTCCAGGAANTGCATTAATGACTAACCTTTCATATTCTCAAAGAGGTTTNGGTATAATNTTAGAAGCACATAGANTTGACAATATGGACTNCCGTTCTAAAAGAGGTGGGACAGGAAAAGAACTCACTTTAAATTACATTCCANCCATAAGTAAACAACACGCTTATACCTTNGCTGCATTCTACCCTTTTGCTACTCAGCCTTTAGGAGAGCTAGGGTTTCAAGGAGAAATCAACTATACTTTTAAAAAGAAAAGTAAATTAGGTGGTAAATATGGCACACAAGTTGCTGTCAATTATTCAAGAATTAATGGGCTCAATGGCGGNCCTTCAGAGTTAACATTAAANAGAGACCATACACCNATGTTTTTTAGTGTTATTAATGAAGAACTCTATTTTAGAGATTTAAACTTCGACCTNAAAAAGAAAATNAGCAAAAAGGTCAAGGTNATGCTGAACTACTTAGATGTCATTTACAATAAAGATNTCNTAGAAGGAAAAATTATTGGCAAAAACGTACATGCTAGAATTGGAATAGCAGAGGTTAATTACAAAATAAAACCTAAACACACTTTAAGAAGTGAATTTCAATACCTTTCAGTTGATAAGAGTAACGAATACTACAAAGATCAAGGCGANTGGGTAATGGGATTGGTAGAATATACCTTTTCTCCACATTGGTTTTTTGCTTTTGTNGATCAATATAATGGCGGCTATAATAGCGAAGGCAAAACCTATGAAGCTGTACATTACCTCAACATCAGTTGTGGCTACAGTAAAGGAACAAACCGTTTTGAATTAGGATATGGTAAGGTTCGAGAGGGNATTTTTTGTGTAGGTGGTGTCTGCCGTAATGTACCATCATCTAATGGNTTTACTCTTAATATAACTTCAAGCTTTTAATTATGAACAAGACCTATTATTTATTTCTTAGTTTATTTATACTTAGTTTAACTTTTTCATGTGATGTCATTGAAAAAGATAATTTTACAGACCCTAATGCTGGATTTCCTTGGCTAGGTAAAAAGGTGCTAATTGAAGATTTCACAGGNTTCAAGTGTACTANNTGTCCAGACGCATCTTCTGAACTACATAAGATTGAAGAACTTTATCCTGACAAAGTGATTGGCATAGCCATNCATGCTGGTTCNTTTGCTGAGCCAAGTGGTGTTTTTGTNACAGACTTTAGAACAGATGAAGGTAATGAAATTACAGATTTTTTCGGTCCTGAAGGCTTTCCAATAGGTATGGTCAATAGACNAGGATACCCTGATAATGTTCTGTTAAGTTACACNGATTGGGCTAGTCAAGNTGGAGAACAATTACTNCAAGCGCCAACTATTGAACTCTCTATTTCTGAAGAAAATAATTCCATTAGTNTTCAAGCAAGACGACTTTCAGAGTCCAATAATAGTCTAAAATTAGTGGTGTGTATTACTGAAGATGGGATCATTGACAAACAAATNGATAGTGGTGAATTAATTGAAGAGTATGAACATAATCACGTGCTTAGAAAAGTAATCAATGGAGCTTGGGGGAGTNATATACAATTGAGTAGTACTTCAAGTACATACAGCTATAACTATNATTTAGAAAATTCATGGGTAAGAAGTAANTGTAACATTGTAGCTTTCGTATACGACAATAGCAATAAAGAAATTTTGCAAGTCGAAAAAATACATCTTACGGATTAATAAATAAGTACAATGACAAAAAANTTAANCTTNTTATTACTAGTTTGTTCTTCACTTTTTGTTTCAGCTCAGAACATTACAGTCAGTAGCACTTCAGATGCTACTAATTTTTTGGGGGNCTATTTCTCTCCCTTTNCTGAATCTATTGGAGCTGGNCTAAACAAAGGTTGGTATAATACAGCAAAGCCCCATAANTTGGCTGGTTTTGATGTTAGCCTAAGTCTAAACTTAATTACTATTTCAGATGAAGNAGCTGCATTTGATGTCAATAGTATAGAAAACTTTAGCAGTNCTTCCTCATCAACTCCAAGNATCTTAGGCANCGGAGAAGGTGCAATTATAAATTATCAAAANGGAAATGTGAANGGTCAATTTGTAATGCCTGATCAAAATATTGANATAAAAACCGTACCAATTCCAACTTTAAATGTAGGGCTAGGNGTAGTAAAAGGAACAGAAATCAATCTAAGGTATATTCCGANTTATGATTACGATATTGGCTTTGTAGGTAAAGGGTCTATTGAACTTTACGGNGCTGGAATAAAACACGATATTTTGCAATGGTTACCGATAAATAAATTTTTGCCGTTCGANTTATCGATTCAAGGTGCTTTTAGTCAATTCAATACNTCCTTTGAAGTAGAAAGTCAAAGCGTTAGACAAGGAGTAGATTTAGACATACAAGCAAGTACAGTCAATCTTATNTTTTCAAAAAAGTTTGCTATGATAACNGCTTACGGNAGTNTAGGTCAAAATTTTGTAAGCNCTACACTTAANGCNAATACAAACTTTAGTNTAGGNAGCACAAGTACTTTAAATTTTNATTTCCCCTTAGAAATNAATATGCCTAAGACTTCTGAAATGCAAGCTTCAGCAGGAGTTAGACTTCAATTTGCTATCTTTACAATTTATGCCANCCAGACCTTTTCTAGCTATCCAAGTACATCGGCAGGAATTGGCATCAGTTTTAGATGACACGATTAATTTTCATATGTATTTTTNCCCTTTTCTTAAGTAGTTATTGCTATNGTCAAAATTTCAAAGCAGGACTTATTGCTGGNATTAGCACTTCGCAGGTATCTGGCGACCAATTAGGTGGNTTTAACAAATTAGGCATCAAGTTTGGTGCCTCAGTCAATCATTTTATAAATTCTGCTAGTCGTGGTCAANTAGCATTNTACTATATCGACAAAGGNAGCAATGATGNCAATAGCGATTTTAGGATTGATTTATCTTATATTGAAACGTCTTGGTGCGTTCANAAAACATCCAAAGGNTTTATTTATGAAGGAGGCTTATTGTTTGGTGTTCTNTTGGATGGAAAAACATNCGATATCTATGGCTATGAAGACACACAAAAAAATGATTTTCATAAATTTGATATCGGTGCAAAATTAGCTGCAGGAATTAAACTCAAACCTCAACTGACTATGTTTTGGGAGTTGAGCAATAGCATTCCCTTTTTTCCCATACAAGACCACCCTGGCGGAACTACTTACGGACTAAACAAAGGNAAATATAATTCCATATTAAGTTTTTCTTTCCGATATTTGTTCTCTAAATGAGNAAGAAACAAAAAATAGTGGTTTCNGTTAGTGGTGCTAGTGGTGCTATCTATGCCAAAGTGTTATTCGACAGACTACAACAACTACATAATCAAGTTGAAGAAGTAGGTATTTTGATGTCTGATAATNCAAAATATGTTTGGAAAACAGAATTNGGTAATACCGATTATAAAGGTTTACCTTTTAAATTTTACAAACCACAAGACTTTACCGCACCATTTGCGTCTGGTTCGGCTCGCTTTGAAACAATGATTATTTGCCCTTGTTCTATGGGTACATTAGGACGTATAGCCCAAGGCATTTCTAATGATTTAACTACTCGAGCCGCTGATGTTATCCTTAAAGAAAGAAGAAAACTCATACTNGTAGCAAGAGATACTCCCCTAAATCTTATTCATATCAATAATATGAAGACCATTACCGAAGCAGGTGGTATCNTTTGCCCTGCAACGCCTTCATTTTATAGTAATCCTTCTACTTTTGAAGAATTNGCATCTACAGTTGTTGATAGAGTTATTGCTTTAGCTGAACTAGAGCAAGATTCTTACCAATGGGGGCAATAATACCTTTTGTTTTGTNGTTATAGTAGTAAATTACNTAACTATGCTTCGTTTTTGCAAAACTATTTTACAAAAAGTTTCTTTCGACAAAAACTTATTTAAAAAAGAACTAAAAAAATCCACTCGTTTAGTNAATAAAAAAGAACAAATGGTATTGAAAATATGGTGTTTAACTNCTTTTGCTAATTATAAAGATATTATTCTCGATGTATTCGAAAATACTATTTAANAAAATCTATATTTCTTTTTAAACCTGCAAACTTAGTCCGCTTTACAGCCGATCTCTTAAACACTTTTTTAAAGGTATCTTCAGTTAATTCTTGCCAATCTCTTTTGTTCATNTCTAATAAATCTGGGTGAGGCTTNAATCGCTCTTGATTATGTGGGCTAGAAAACCTATTCCAAGGNCATACATCTTGACAAACATCACAACCAAACATCCATTCGTCCATTTTATCTTTCATATTACTTGGAATAGAATCTTTTAATTCGATAGTAAAGTATGAAATGCATTTACTTCCATCGACTTCATAAGGNGCTACAATAGCTTGTGTTGGGCAAGCATCAATACAGGCAGTACATGTCCCNCAATGGTCAAGAACTGGNAAATCTGTTTCCACCTCTANATCAATAATCAACTCGGCAATGAAGAAAAAAGANCCTTGTTTCTTATTAATTAGATTCGTGTTTTTACCCATCCATCCTAAGCCNCTACGAACNGCCCAAGCTTTATCCATNACTGGCGCACTNTCTACAAAAACTCTNCCATTGACTTCNCCAATTTCTTCNTGAATAAATTGNAGCAGTTGCTTTAACTTGTCTTTNATAACAAAATGATAATCCTCTCCATAAGCGTATTTNGATAATTTTGGAGCATCGCTATTTTGTTGCTCATCGGTATAGTAATTAAGTAAAAGNGAAACAACAGTCTTAGCNCCATCGACTAACAAACGAGGGTCTAAACGCTTATCGAAATNATTAGCCATATAGGACATNTCNCCATGTTTTTTCTCATTTAGCCAACGCTCTAAACGTGGTGCTTCATTTTCCAAAAATTCAGCTTTAGAAAANCCACAATNAGAAAANCCTATTCGTTGGGCTTCCTTTCTAATTAAGGACTTGTAAGATTTATTCGAAAAGTCCACCAACTTGTGAAGATGAGTTTAGNCCCAAATGCTTGTAGGCTTTTTCTGTTGCTTGTCTTCCTCTNGGAGTNCGCATCAAATATCCTTCCTGAATTAAGAAAGGCTCATATACTTCTTCAATTGTTCCNCTTTGTTCCCCTACGGCTGTTGCTATAGTAGTCAAACCAACAGGACCTCCTTTAAACTTTTCAATAATAGTAGATAAAATTCGATTATCCATATCATCTAANCCATGATTGTCAACATGTAGTGCTGATAAAGCNAAATGAGTAATATCAAGATTNATTTTACCATCTCCCTTAACCTGCGCAAAGTCTCTAACCCTTCGAAGTAATGCATTGGCAATTCGTGGCGTTCCTCTACTTCTACCTGCAATCTCCNCNGATGCAGACTTAGAAATAGAAACGTCTAAAATACTTGATGAACGATTAATAATCTTATTCAAGGTTTCNNNATTATAATATTCCAATCTTGAGTTAATNCCAAAACGGGCTCTTAAAGGNGCAGTTAGTAAGCCTGAACGTGTTGTAGCNCCGATTAATGTAAACTGATTTAATTGAATTTGAACAGATCTAGCATTGGGNCCNGACTCNATCATAATATCAATTTTAAAATCTTCCATAGCAGAATATAAGTATTCCTCAACAATGGGGCTTAGGCGATGAATTTCATCAATAAATAAGATATCACCACTTTCAAGATTAGTTAGTAAACCAGCTAAATCACCTGGTTTATCAAGAACAGGCCCAGAGCTAATTTTAATCCCTACACCCATTTCTTTAGCTATAATGTTTGATAGCGTGGTTTTNCCTAGTCCTGGAGGGCCATGTAACAACACATGGTCTAGTGCTTCTGATCGCATTTTAGCTGCGCTAACGAAAACTTTTAAGTTTTCNACCACTTTAGATTGTCCACTAAAATCATCAAATTGCTGGGGCCTTAAGGCCTTATCCAATTCTAAATCTTCATTTGATAATGAGTCTCGTTCAGGATTTAAATTTTCATTCATCTAAAACAAAGATAAACTAAAAAAGAAATAATTATAAAATAGCCTCATCTTTCAATNTGGCNANTTTAATTTATAAAAAATATTTAATGCTCTTCNTCACCTTCCTTTAGCGGGATGATTTGAGAAATAAAATCTTCTTCAGAACCTGGNTTACTATAGTCATATGCCCATCGATGNACACTTGGAATTTCTCCTGGCCAATTTCCATGTATTCTATCATGAGTCGGTGTAGTCCANTCTAATGTGTTAGATCGCCAAGGATTTTGAGGAGCATTCTTTCCCCTATATATACTGTAAAAGAAATTAAAGAAGAAAAATACTTGTGCTATTGCACCAATAATAGCAAAAACAGTTACTAATTCATTTATCTCTACCAAGCCATCAAACATTGGGAAAGCAGTATTAGAATAATATCGTCTTGGNACNCCCGCTAAACCTATGAAATGCATTGGATAAAAAACACCATAAGCTGAAATAAAAGTTAGCCAAAAATGCAAGTATCCAAGATTTTTNTTCATCATCTTACCATACATTTTAGGAAACCAATGATAGATCCCGGCAAACATTCCAAAGATTGCTGATAAACCCATTACNATATGAAAATGAGCNACAACGAAATAAGTATCATGAACATTAATATCCAAAGCACTATCACCTAGAATTAAACCAGTCAAACCACCTGAAATAAATGTAGATACTAAACCAATTGAAAATAACATTGCTGGAGTAAATTGAATATTTCCTTTCCATAAAGTAGTCAAATAATTAAATACTTTNACTGCTGATGGTATAGCAATCAATAAAGTTGTAAAAGTAAATACGGATCCTAAAAATGGATTCATTCCAGTCATAAACATATGATGACCCCAAACAATAAATGATAAAAANCCAATAGCTAATATTGAGCCTACCATAGCNCTATATCCAAAGATAGGTTTTCTAGCGCTTGTCGAAACAACTTCTGAAGTAATTCCTAANGCTGGTAATAANACAATATAAACTTCCGGATGTCCTANAAACCAAAAAAGATGTTGAAATAAAACTGGCGAACCTCCAGTCTGNGTAAGCATTTCACCTTGAATCATAATATCAGAAAGATAAAATGCTGTTCCAAAACTTCTATCAAAGACTAACAATAATGAAGCNGAAAGTAGAACTGGNAAAGACAANACTCCTAAAATAGCGGTTACTAAAAATGCCCACATTGTTAATGGCAGTCGNTTCATTGACATTCCTTTAGTTCTTAAATTAAGTATGGTAACAATATAGTTTAGACCACCTAATAAAGCTGAAACAATGAATAAAGTCATNCTAATTAACCAAAGTGTCATACCTAATCCTGANCCAGGCATTGCTTGCGGTAAAGCACTTAGAGGCGGATATATAGTCCAACCTGCGGCAGCAGGCCCTGATGTTACAAATAATGATATTACCATTACTACTGAAGATAAAAAGAAGAACCANTANGATAACATATTTAAAAATCCTGAGGCCATATCTCTAGCTCCAATTTGAAGAGGAATAAGAAGATTAAAGAATGTGCCACTCAAGCCNCCTGTTAGAACAAAGAACACCATAATTGTGCCATGAATGGTTACTAAAGCTAAATAAATATTTGGATCCATAACGCCATCGGGCGCCCATTTACCAAGAAATTTTTCNAGNATTGGGTAACCTTCAGCTGGCCAAGCTAATTGCATCCTNAAAAATACTGACATTAGTATTGCAATAACACCCATTANCATAGCCGTTATTAGAAATTGCTTAGCAATCATCTTATGGTCAGTACTAAAAATATACTTTGTTATAAATGTTTCTTCGTGATGATGTTCGGTGTGATCAGACATATTTAATTATTCTTTTTTTATTGAGAACTTACTAAAGTTTTAAAATTATCTTGTTGTGATATCCATGAATCAAATTCTTCTTGAGTTTCAACAATCACTTTNATTTGCATATTATAATGTGCAGAACCACAAATTTTATTACACAATAAAACATAATCAAACTCTACAGGNTCTTCGCCTTTTTTAGCTCTTGCTTCATTAATAAATTTCATTCTTTCAATCATTTCAGGATCTTCACGCATTTCTTTNGTAGTTTTAGTTGGCGTAAATGCAAACTGAGTGCTCATNCCAGGNACACANTTCATCTGNACATTAAAGTGCGGCATATAAGCAGAATGGATAACATCTTGTGATCTAAATTTCATNAATACTTGTTGGTCTTTAACTAAATGAATTTCTCTAACTATGATATCATCATGAGATAATGAATCCTGTTCATCAACACCTAAAGTGTTAATTCCACCTATTANTGTATAATGAGCCTTTCCTAATTTATTATCANCACCAGCATATCGAGCNGTCCAATTAAACTGCATTGCATATACTTCCATAACTTTAGCGTTAGTAGTATCCGGNACCATAGTTTTATTCCATGTGCTTAAACCAAATAAAATTAGAGCTGTTAAGACAACAGCAGGTACNGAAGTCCANAGTAACTCTAATTTGTTGTTATGAGTTTGGAATAGAGCCGTATTACCTTCTTTGCCCCTATATTTATAGGCAAAAACAAATANTAAAGTTTGAGTAATAAAAAAAGTTATTAAAATTAAAATCATTGTTGTNTCCCATAATACTTTGATTCCTTCTCCATGAACACTAACAGGGTCAGGAAGAATTAAATGACCCCATAACTTAAAAGAATATGCTACAAAAATTGTGAATCCTAATCCAACAATTAGCATTGCAAGAGCATTATAACGATTATCTTGATCAGTAATAATTTTTTCTTGTGTNCCCTTTAATTTGGCTACAATTTCAATAATACGTACAACTTGTACGATACCTATTAAAGTAAAGGCAATTATTAAAAAATTTAAAAATGTAGTCATAGTCGGCTTTATATATTATTTATAANATTATTAATCTAAATATGGTGATGTATACTCTCGTCTGCAAATGGATGGTTTTTAACAAAAAGAGGNGCTTTTGTTAATGCTTTATTTACNATCATTAAAAACANACCTAAAAATCCTAAAAACATACCTATCTCCGTAAATCCTATATGCCAATGATCTTTCATTACGCCAGGAATAATCATNAGAAATACATTACACCAATGACCTATTAAAACAATCACACCAACTGTCATAATGTANCCAAAATTTCTCTTGCTATCTCTACTCATCAANATNAGTAAGGGGAAGATAAAATTGATAACAGAGGTTATCCAAAATAGNGCATTNTAATTNTCCCAACGTGCCATATAATAGGTAACTTCTTCAGGNATATTNGAATACCATATCAACATAAATTGTGAAAACCACATGTAAGTCCATAAAATACTGAAAGAAAAAATCCATTTACCTAAATCATGTATATGATTTTCATTTACATACTNNAGATAGCCTTTACGTTTTAGATAAATAGAAATCATAGCAATCATNGTAAATCCGGTAACTCCCATTGAAGAAAATACAAACCANCCAAACAATGTGCTAAACCAGTGAGTATCAATTGACATTATCCAATCCCACGCCATCATTGANGATGAATANCCAAAAAATACAATAAAGATNGCAGAAAGTGTTATACTTTTTTTATAATTACTCAACCCGCCTTCAATATCTTCTTTTCTTGAAAGAGCAATCAAACGCTTAGANGCATACCACCACCCGAAAATATAAGCTAAGGCTCTAATAAAGAAAAATGGAAAATTTAAATATGCTTGTTTTCCTGCAATAATTGGGTCATAATACTTGTGNTTAGGATCCATAATTCCGTCAACCATCCAATGCCAAATATGATTCCAATGTAATTTTCCTGCTATTATAATAAATAGCATAATTATGCCTCCAATTAAAAAATAAGAAGTTATCCCCTCAGCTATTCGCTTAAAAGGAATAGCCCAAGCAGCCTCAGAAACATATTGAAGCGTAACAAAAAAAATAGCAAATGCTGAAATAGCCAAGAAAAAATAATTATTTACCATCAAACTTGGCCAAGACCGATGTGCATCAGTAGTAAAGCCATGAACTACAGCAATAAATCCTATTAGCATTAAAGCATAAGAAATTAACTTAGTATTTTTTGAAACTGTGTACATATTCAGNTGATTTAATCTTGATTTNTTTGCTTTTGTAATTCTTGAACGTACATTGTTATTAACCAACGTTCCTTGTCATTAACTAATGTATTATGNGGTCCCATTGCATTTAATCCATAATAAATAGCATGATATATATTGCCTGCTGATAAATCATTCATATTTCCACCAGTTCTTCTAATCATCACATCGTCAGAGTAAGATGGAATTGCACNATAAACNGGATGNGTTATACTGCCCTTTCCGTCTCCATTTTTACCATGACAATGTGCACAAAACATTTGATAAAGCTGTTTACCTTTTTCAGTNTTTTCTTCATTNTAATCTAAAGGATTTTCTAATTCTACGCCNGCTAATAAGTAATCATCCAAAGTATTCTCATATTCAAAAGGAATAAANCCTCTAGAAATAGTACCANNAACTGGTTTACGAGCATTCAAACTATCATTAAAGAATGAATTTGAAGAATATATTTCTAAAGACGGAGATCGATACATATCNGGCATAAACTCATATCCAGGCTTACCTTNTTCATTATTTGAACACGAAGAAAAAAGAAATAGCACTAAAAGNGTCATTGTGATCAGAAAAATAATATTATATGCTTTTTTCATCTTTAGCTTATTTCTTTAACATTAATTTCGGTAACACCTGTTTTTTTCAAAAGTGAGCTAATTTTTTTTTCATCATCAGACTCTATTTCNATTAGAAACTTATCGTCAGTAGTTCTTGGATCTGGACTTGAAGACTGTTGACCTGGNAATAACTTACATTTAAATAAGTATGTTATTACCATTAAATGAGCTGAAAATAAAACTGTCATTTCAAATATTACAGGCACAAAAGCAGGCATACTTAAGTAGTATGCAAAACTTGGCTTACCACCAATATTCATAGGCCAATCTAATATCATTATATAGTAGGTTAACCAAATAGCAGTAATACAACCAATAGCTCCATAAATAAAAGCGGCAATTGCTAAACGTGTCCTTTCAAGTCCTAAAGCATGATCTAAACCATGAATAGGGAATGGAGAATATACCTCTTTAATAGANATNCCATTAGATCTAACCTCTTTAACACTNTTAAGNAGTATCTCCTCATCATCAAATATTCCNTAAATGACTTTTTTACTCATGCTTTATACTTTTATATTTTTCACTTGAAGATTTAACAATAGTTTTTAATTCTGCCTGAGCTATAACCGGAAAAGTTCTTGAATACAATAAAAATAGTACAAAGAAAAAACCAATGGATCCAACAAAAATACCTATATCAACAAAAGTAGGNGAAAACATAGTCCAGCTTGANGGCAGGTAATCACGATGTATAGATGTTACAATAATTACAAATCTTTCAAACCACATNCCAATATTCACAAATAGAGCTAAAATAAANGTAAACACAATGTTTGTTCTCAATTTCTTAAACCACATTAATTGAGGAGAAATTACATTGCATGTCATCATAATCCAGTATGCCCACCAATATGGTCCNGTTGCTCTATTAAGAAAAGCATATTGTTCAAACTCAACTCCAGAATACCATGCCATAAACAACTCAGTTAAATAAGCTATTCCAACNAAATTACCGGTTAACATTATAACAATNTTCATATATTCGACGTGCTTAATAGTAATATATGCCTCAAGNCCCACAACTTTACGCATAACTAAAAGTAATGTTTGTACCATAGCAAATCCTGAAAATACTGCTCCTGCGACAAAATAAGGAGGAAAGATTGTAGTATGCCATCCAGGAATTACAGACGTAGCAAAGTCAAAAGAAACTATAGAATGAACTGAAAATACAAGAGGAGTTGCTAAACCGGCTAAAACTAATGAAACTTCTTCAAAACGCTGCCAATCTTTTGCTCTACCACTCCAACCAAANGATAATATGCTNTAAACTTTTTTACGTAATGGCCAATACTTTTCATTTACCTTGTCTCTAATCATAGCAAAGTCTGGAATAAGCCCAACATACCAAAANACAAATGACACTGAGAAATAAGTAGAAATAGCAAAAACATCCCAGAGCAAAGGAGAGTTGAAATTAACCCATAAAGATCCAAAGTTATTGGGGATTGGNAAAACCCAATAAGCTAGCCANGGNCTTCCCATGTGAAGNAAAGGAAAAGTNCCAGCTTGAACCACCGCAAAAATTGTCATCGCCTCGGCTGACCGATTAATAGANAATCTCCATTTTTGCCTAAATAGTAATAATACAGCAGAAATTAAAGTACCAGCATGACCTATACCAACCCACCAAACAAAATTAGTAATNTCCCATGCCCATCCTACNGTTTTATTTAATCCCCAAACTCCAATNCCAGTTCCGATAGTATATCCAACTGATAAAATCCACCAAACAAATAATAATAACGAAATACCAAAAACTATCCACCACATTTTATTAGCCTTTGCAAGTACAGGCTTAGCTACATCAACAGTTATATCGTGGTAACTCTTATNACCTAAAATTAGAGGNTCTCTGATTGGACTTTCCTTTTGCATAACTTATTTCTTAGGCTTTTCTATTTCTAATTTTAGTTTGATAAAAAACTGAATTTTTTGTATTCAAATGATCAAGTAATTGATAAGTTCTATCATCATCAACCATTTGTGTAACAGAATGCTCTTTATCATTCGCATCTCCAAANGTCATAGCGCCGGTAGGGCATGAAGAAGAACATGCACAAGAGTCCAATGCCTCCTTATTAGTAATTTTACGACCTTCCTTTTTGGCNTCAAGTTTAATTTTTTGAATTCCCTGAATACACATACTACACTTCTCCATAACACCACGAACTCTTACAGTAACNTCAGGATTAAGAACCATTTTTCCAAGGTCATCATTCATNTTGTAGTCAAACGCATCATTATCAGCATAATCAAACCAATTAAATCTACGCACTTTATAAGGGCAATTATTTGCACAATATCTAGTGCCAACACANCGATTATAGGTCATATGGTTAAGACCTTCTGCACTGTGNGTAGTAGCTGCAACNGGACAAACAGTTTCACATGGAGCATGGTTACAATGCTGACACATTACAGGNTGAAAAGCAATATCAGGATTTTCTGATGGAACTTCCATAGCTTTATATTTTGACACTGAACCAATTTCTTGTTCCTCTGCAATTTCTTTAGTCATATCACTTGAATAATACCTGTCTATTCTAAGCCAATGCATATCTCTACTTTTTCTTANCTCTTCTTTTCCAACTACAGGNACATTATTTTCTGCATGACACGCTATCACACAGGAGTTACATCCAGTACATGCAGTTAAATCTATNCCCAAGTTCNAAAAATGNCCTGTTTCGTGGTCATGAGCTTGCCAAAGATCAATTTGATCAGGAGCTAATTTNCCTTTGTGTGTNTCATATAAAAGAGGTTCGTTACCGGCNTTGGGATTTTTTAAATANTCATTTAATGTGGTCTCTTTGATAAGATCTCTTCCCATCATTGTGTGATGCAATTGTACTGAAGCAAACTCATGCTCACCACTCATTTTTTCTATTTTAACATCAGAAACGGTATATTGATTATTGATTATAAGTGGATATGCATTTAANCCTACACCATCACCNACTTTTCCGGAAGAGGTTCGACCATATCCNAATGCTAACCCCACAGTTCCTATTGCTTGGCCTGGCTGAATGAGTACAGGAACATTATCGATTACAATATTACCAACTGTTAATCTTGCAACATCACCATTTAGAGCTCCATTTGATATATTCCAATTAGAAAAACCATATTTACGAGCAGTTGAGGCAGAAATAGTCAAATAATTATCCCAACATGNTCTTGTTATTGGATCAGGGAGTTCTTGAAGCCANGGGTTATTTGATTGTGNCCCGTCGCCAATAGAATTAGATTGATAAAGTGAAAGTTCAAGATCTGTAGTTTTAGTTTTAATTGATTGTACTTTTGCAGCAAATTTAGTTACNGAATACTTTTTATCATTCAATTTAGTTATTCCATTGTGTAGTGAGGAAGNCCATGAAAGTTTACTACTCCAATAATCCTTTAAAAAATCATAATAACTAACTTTATTNCCCGCCCAAACTAACAAAGANTCCTGAAACTGACGACTATCAAATAAAGGCTGAATTGTTGGCTGAATAAAAGAAACTTTATTAAAAGAAGCTTTAGCATCACCCCAACTTTCCAAAAAGTGACGATCAGGACAAACATATTCACACTTTGATGCAGTTTCGTCCATACTCAGTGCTGTTGATATTTTTAGGTCTACTTTAGANAGGGCTTCGTTAAACTCTGATGCCTTAGCCAATGAATATGATGGATTCACACCATTAATAATTAANGCNGAAACNCTTCCGTCATTCATATCTTTTATAAGCTGATTAATAGCGTTATCATCACCAGCTTTTAAAAAAATTGGTTCAGTTAAATCAATAGTTTGACCATAATTTTCTAATAAATCATTAATTGCATTNACTACTATTTGAACTGATTTGTCATTAGTATCGCAGAGAACTANAGATTTGCCTTTAGCATTTAATAATTCAGGAACAATATCNTTTAATTTGANATTAGGTGATGAAATTCCAATTAGTGTATCATATAAATTTTGCAATAAATTTAACTTTTCNGCAGCTTNGACAGGAATCCTAACATCAGCATTTGCACCTGACAAAGACAAATTAGATTCAATCTGAAAATGACGAGACATTTTTCCTGTTTTAGGCTGTCTATTTGCAATATATTCTTTCTCAAATGATTTATTAAATAAACTTCCTAGAAAATCAGTACCAAAAGAAACTATAACATCAGCTTTTTCGAATTTATAAGAAGGTAATACTCTCTGCCCAAATGATTCTTTATTTGCATCNAGAATTCCCTGATATGAGATAGNATCATATTGAATATGTTTTGCAGAATATTTGTCAGAAAAATNGTTTATGATACTTTGGGTTGTTGGACTTATAATTGTATTTGTTAANACAACAACTTGACCACTTGCATTTGATAATTTATTTTTAATCTCAGAATCAGCNTCAGACCAANTNATAGGNTTATTGTTTTTAGTAGGTNCTTTTTGACGATTAGAGTCATAAAGAGATAAAACAGATGAAATAACTCTTGCATTTGGAGATGATGATGAAGGTAAGTCATTGGATTTAATGAAAATCGGTCTCCCTTCTCGAGTTTTGACAAGTACATTAGCAAAATCATTNCCATCATAAAAAGTTGATGCATACCAATTAGCTACTCCTGGTNTAACTTCCTCAGGNTTAATAACGTAGGGAATTGATTTAATTACAGGAGTTTCACATGCAGCAAGAGTTGCAGCAGCNGTACTAAATCCCAAAAATTTTAAAAAATCTCTTCTTGAAGTGTTAGTTTTAGATAAATTTTGGTCACCTAAGAAGNTATCAACTGGAATNTCTTCAACAAATTCATTTTGTTTAAATTTATCAACAATTGGATCTTCAGCCAATTCTGCTAATCCTTTCCAATATTTTTTATACTTAGTCATATTTTAAACTAATTTCTTTTTTCTAATGATGACATTTACCACACTCAAGNCCACCAATGTCTGNGACNTTAAAGCTTTCTCCNGGATGATTCTCTAAAAATTTGGCGTGCATTTCTTCATAATAATCGTTATCGGCAACTTGNACCTCTGTTTGCCTATGACAATCTATACACCAACCCATCGTTAGCTCAGAATGTTGTTCAACAACTTCCATTTCTTCAATAGGCCCATGACAATCTTGACATTCAATCCCGCCCGCAACAACGTGTTGTGCATGATTAAAGTATGCATGATCTGGTAAATTATGAATCCTNACCCATTTAATTGGTTTTTGCTCATACCCCTCTATATATTGACCCTTCTCAGGATCAAAACCTACNGCATCATATATTTTTTGTATTTCTGCNTTACCTGATGGTCCTTCGNTTATATATGTATGACAGTTCATACAAACATTGGCTGATGGTATAGCAGCAGACTTACCGTGCCTTGCAGATTGATGACAATAATTGCAATCTATCCCATTTATACCCGAATGAAGTTTATGAGAATAAGCAATTGGTTGTTCAGGNGCATAGCCCTGTGTTACNCCTACACCAGTCATNAGTGCCCATGCAGAATTAGCACCAAAACCTGCAATTATTAAAATTGTAATANNAACTAATGGTTTGGTTGCTAAAAATANATTAACCAAGGTNACTGTAGATTGAAATAAGTCTTCAGCATCCTCTCCAGCTAATTGCTTAAGTGTGTTTTTAATTTTCCATAGTCCAGCAATTACAAGNAATAAAACAATAGCTATTGTAAGAATAACATAGTCTGAAGTTTGATCTTCTACTATAGCAATACNAGTATCAGAAGATGCAGTTGAAGCAATGGCTTGCTTTACAGGTGCTTGCTCGATATATGCTAAAATATTTACTACGTCATCGTCAGAAAAGTANGGAAAAGCTGGCATTGGAGACTGATTATACTCTTCATAAATAGCTATNGCATCAGCGTCACCAGAAGCTATTAACTCAGCAGAGTTTTTAATCCATTTGATAAGCCAATCTTCAGAATATTTTTCATTGACACCTCTTAAAGCAGGACCAATTAATTTTTTATCCATTTGGTGACAAGCAGTACAATTTGCATTATACAGTTGCTTTCCNTCTTCTATATTTTGTGCGCGAGAAATATTAAAAAAGGCAACAAACAGAAAAATCAATATGTGAAATGATATGATAGGATTTTTAATTAACCTATAAAATTTAGTCATATTTATAAACGTATATTTCGTTTGTAGTAATAGCCTTAATTTTCTGATTAACAAATATATTACATTCCACTATTTTTAATCTAATATGATTTGCTTTTTCAGNCTAATTTATAATGATTCTAAATAGNNTTTTTNTATTCTTATATTATGCTCAATTTCATATACTTAGAATTATAAAAAATTATATTTGTAATATGAAAATTTTAATATTTACATCAATTTGTCTTTTTTCATNCTCAGNTNTAGCTCAAAATATAGAAAATATAGTTGTTAATGATAGNAGAATTGACACTTTAGCTTCTACACAAATTGAAATCAATACTTTAAAGAAGGGAATTGATGGTTTCAGGGTTCAAATACACCATAACCAAAGTCAAAATAGAGCAAAGTCTCAAAAATTTCGTACNAAATTTTCTANTGACTTTCCNAACTTAAAAACTTATTTTGAATTCAAATCACCTTATTATAAAATTCAAGTAGGNAATTTTGTGAANAAATTAGATGCCTATAAAGTCCAAAAAGAAATCAGCAGAAAATACCAAGGAACCTATATTGTGCCAGCAATAATTCCTTTCGATGAAGTTAGTCAATAAAATTTATTGAAGTTTCTTTTTCACCTCCACCTCTTCAAANCCTTCAATAATGTCTCCAACTTTGATATCATTAAAATTCTTAATACTTAATCCGCATTCATATCCGGAAGAAACTTCTTTAACATCATCTTTAAAGCGTTTAAGGGTAGCTAACTCTCCAGTATAAACTACNATTCCATCTCTTATAACCCTTAANTGTGTATTTCTAGTCATTTTNCCATCAAGAACATAGCAACCGGCAATTGTTCCAACTTTTGATATTTTAAAAGTTTCNCTTATTTCAATGTTACATACAATTTTTTCTTCAATGTCCGGAGACAACATNCCTTCCATAGCTTTTTCAAGCTCTTCTATAGCATTGTAAATTACCGAATATAGACGTATNTCTATATGTTCATTTTCGGCTAATTTTCTTGCATTAACAGATGGTCGAACTTGAAATCCAATGATAACGGCGTCCGAAGCTGCTGCTAGCATCACATCGGACTCAGAGATTTGNCCAACGGACTTATGAATTATATTAACTGCAATCAAATCTGATGATAGCTTTTGCAATGAATCAGAAAGAGCTTCAATTGATCCATCGACATCACCCTTAATTATTAAATTNAGCTCTTTAAAATCGCCTATGGCTAATCTTCTTCCTATCTCGTCCAAAGTAATATGCTTCTGTGTTCTAACNCCTTGTTCACGCTGTAATTGCATTCGCTTAGTAGCAATATTTTTTGCTTCTCTTTCGTCATCCATGACATTAAATTTATCTCCNGCCTGTGCTGCTCCATTAAGNCCTAAAAGTACAGCAGGAGTTGATGGGCCAGCATTTGTCATTTTAGNGTCTCTTTCGTCTAATAANGCTTTAACTTTNCCTGAGTAACAACCAGCCAAAACATANTCACCGACTTTNAGGGTNCCTGCCTCAACTAAAATAGTTGTTAAATAACCTTTNCCCTTATCAAGAGATGCCTCAATAACAGTACCAACAGCATTTTTATTTGGATTTGCTTTAAGATCTAGTAGCTCTGNTTCTAGCAAAACTTTTTCTAACAACTCATTTATTCCTTGTCCTGTTTTTGCTGAAATCTCTTGNGACTGAAATTTACCNCCCCAATCTTCTAATAAGATATTNATAGATGANAATTGCTCTTTAATTTTATCTGAATTAGCAGTTTCTCTATCAATTTTATTGATAGCAAAAACCATTGGAACTCCAGCAGCCTGAGCATGACTTATAGCTTCTTTAGTTTGAGGCATTACTTGGTCATCTGCNGCAACAACTATTATTACAANATCGGTAACTTGNGCTCCTCTTGCTCTCATNGCTGTAAAAGCCTCGTGACCTGGAGTNTCTAGGAAAGTTATTTTTTTGCCATTTATATCTACTTCATATGCACCAACATGTTGAGTTATTCCTCCGGCTTCACCACTAATTACATTCGCATTTCTTANATAATCNAGTAAAGATGTTTTACCATGGTCAACATGCCCCATTACAGTTACAATAGGAGCCCTTGAAATTAAATCTTCTTCCAAATCCACATCCTGCGATATTGATTCCTGAACTTCAGCTCCTACAAATTCAACACTATATCCAAATTCTTCTGANACAATTGATAATGTTTCCGCATCTANTCTTTGATTTTGAGTCACCATCATACCTANTGAAAAGCATGCAGATATAACCTCAGTTGGAGGCACATTCATTAATTGAGCAAATTCGGCGGTTGTAACAAATTCAGTAACCTGAATAGTTTTNCTATCTTCCTCNATTTTTATCAAATCAATTTCCTCTTGCTCTTTTCTAGCTTGTCTCTTNTCTCTTCTNAGTTTNGCTCCTTTATTTTTNCCTCCACNTTGTAGCTTAGCTAAATTTTCTCTAACCTGCTTTTGGATTTCTTCAGGAGATAGCTCAACCTTTTTGTTTATATTTTTTTTATTCTTTGNTTTAGTTATTTTAGGCTTNACGGAAACNCTTTTCCTCTTTTTCTTTNCTTCAATTTTAGCTGAAGATGATGCCACAGGTTGTTTNAATTTTTCAAGATCAATCTTTTCAGACGAAATNATTACAGGACCATCTAATTTTTTAGCTTTAGCACGAATAACCGAATTTTCATCNTTATCGGCGCCTTCATCTGANAATTTAGATTCTTTATTAAAGGAANTATCAAAATTCTCTTTTGAATCGTGCACTACAGCTNCCTTNTTATCATTTGANGCACCTATCTTNTTTGATGAAGANTCATCAATATCTTNTNCTATATCTTTTTTTGGCTGGGCCTTATTTTCAGAAACATCNACTTTTGCAACTATCTTTAGACCCTCAATTTTTGGAGCAGAAATATGNAGNTTTTCAACTTCATCTTTTAGTTGATTTTTTTGTTCAGATTCAGCTTTTTTAAGTTCTTTAGCTTCAGCTTTAACTTTTTTATCAGGCTGATATTCATTAACTAAAACCTCATAGGTTTCTGAAGAAATTTTTGAATTTCTATTTAAATNATCAGTNCCCATACTTGCTAAAAATTCTAATATTGTNTCAACACCAACATTAAACTCCTTAGCAACTTTTGATAATCTTTGTGATTGTTTTGACATATTNTTTTTTAAAAATCNAATTTATTCAAGTTCAGCCTTAAGTATATTTAATACTTCACTTACAGTCTCTTCTTCTAAATCGGTACGCTTTACTAAATCTTCNACATCTAGTTTAATCACGTCTCTTGCTGTATCGCATCCAATAGATTTTAGTTCATCTATAATCCAACCATCAATTTCATCTACAAACTCAGTTAATTCAACATCATCATCTGANTCATCAACATTTCTATAAACGTCAATTTCATANCCGGTTAACATNCTAGCCAATCTTATATTAAAACCACCTCTACCAATAGCCAATGACACCTGNTCTGGATGCAAATATACATCAGCTTTTAAATTGTCTTCGTCAAGTTGAATAGATGAAACTTTAGCAGGACTCAATGAACGTGTTATAAATAACTGAATGTTATCAGTATAATTAATAACGTCAATATTTTCATTTCTTANCTCCCTAACAATACCGTGAATTCTTGCNCCTTTCATTCCNACACATGCGCCAACTGGATCAATTCGTTCATCATAAGATTCCACAGCAACTTTTGCTCTATCTCCAGGAACACGNACGATTTTCTTAATNGTAATTAACCCATCAAAAACCTCCGGCACTTCCTGCTCAAATAATCTTGCAAGAAACTCTGGAGCAGTTCTAGATAATATAATTAAGGGGTTGTGATTTCTCATTTCAACACTTTTTACAACTGCACGAACAGTTTCTCCTTTTTTGAAATAATCACTAGGNATAGCTTCAGATTTAGGTAAAATTAATTCATTTTCTTCACCATCTAGAACAAGNACTTCATTTCTCCACACTTGATATACTTCGCCATTAATAATTTCTCCAATTCTATCTTCATAGCGATCATAAATTTCNTTTTTTTCTAAATCAAGAATTTTAGATGTAAGCGTTTGTCTTAAAGCCAAAACTTGTCTTCTTCCNAAATCTTTTAAGAAAACTTGNTCTGATACTTCCTCNCCAATTTCAAAATCTGGCTCAATTTTTATTGCATCTGAGTAAGAAATCTGTAAATTACTATCTTCAATTTTATCGTCTGAAACAATCTCTCTATTTCTCCAAATTTCTAAGTCGCCTTTNTCAATATTAATAATAACGTCAACATTTTCATCTGTTCCGTATTGTTTAANCATAATACTTCTGAAAACATCTTCAAGAATNTTCATCATAGTTTCACGATCAATATTTTTAAACTCTTTGAATTCAGAAAATGATTCTATTAAATTTGTTGCATTCATATTTATAATATAATTTAAAACGATATAACAACCTTTGTTTTGTTAATTTGATCAAAACTTAATGATTGTTGTTCAATTATTTGTATTTTCTTTTTTCCTTGTTTCTTATTAGTGCTTGTTTCTAANATTATTCCTAGTCCNTCTTTAGCATCAATTATTTTACCTATTANTTCNTGTCCATTTTTAAGAAAAACGTTGACATCTTTTCCTATACTCTTTTTGTATTGTTTAAAAACCTTGAAAGGCTCACTCAAACCTGCACTAGCAANNTGTAAAGAAAAGTCACANACTTCTCTATCCAATGAAGATTCAATATGCCTACTTAAAGACATACAATTCTTAATGCTTATTCCAGTAAAAGAATCAATCAAAATTTCAATTTGATTTGATCTAGTAATAATTAAATCAACAAGAAAAATAGACTCATTCTTACTGATATAATCTTTTACAAGNTGGATTAATGTTTCCTTNTTTAGCATTAGNATNCTTAATAAAAGAGGGGGCATTTAGCCCCCTCGTTAATTTCATTTCTCTGCAAATGTAGTGATTTTTNCATAAATTGCAAAAAATCGCCCTCTTATTAATGTAACAAAATTCTTTTTGTTTTNATNATATCATCCGAAACAAATTGTAAAAAGTATACCCCTTTTGCATANTTTGAAATATCAAATTCAAGTTTGCTGNTTTCAAAACCTNCCTTNAATTGCTTAGCAAAAACTTCTTTTCCAAATGGATCGACTAACCTTATTGTTATATTTTGTTCAACTTCACTATCTAAGGAAACATTTANAATTCCTTCGGTTGGATTTGGATAAACATCNAAATCAAAATGAANATTATTAACTAACCTTCCNGCAGATGTAGTTACATATGATCCGGCTGTCCATCCTGAAACAAAATTNCTTTCTTCATGACAAACAGACTTTATATAAAATATAACATTGGTGCCAATAGAAACATTGGATATAGAGTACTCAGAATCAATTGAATTAACNACCATCCACGCTCCNCCAGAATTATAAAGTAATGTATAAGANGAAGCTGATCCATCCCAGTCAATAGTTACATCNGTTCCAACATTTGNAGCNGAAACGTTAGATGGTGCATCACAAGATAGTGTAAATGATTGTGCTGNNGACCATGCAGACTGCTGACCATCAGGGCAGTTTACTCTAACATAGAATGTATTTGTAATAGCTCCTGACAAACTTAGCGTAATACTATTTGACTCAGTGTTTGCAGAAGTGAATCCTGCACCAAAATTATATAAAACTTCATAAGATGAAGCTCCAATTATCTCNTCCCAAGAGATTGTTGCTTCAGAAAAATNATAACTCACATTAATATTCTCAGGAGTAACACAATCAAATATTGTAGTAAANGAACCACTAAATACAGCTGACTCACAATCATATGCAGTTGAAGTAATCTCAACATCGTATGTAGTAGAAGGCTNAAGACCACTTAAATTAATATAAGACCCAGTATGAGAAGTAATATCAACCCAAGTATCACCCCCATCAGAACTATAACTAATATTATAAACATTAGTAGGAGATACACCGTCCCAATTTAAACTAGCACTAGACGAGGTAATATTATCAACCTCTAATACACTAACAGCAGATAAAGTAATCATACTCAATGATACTTCATTTGTTGTATCAATACAACCATCAGAAGTATGACCAATAGCATAGTAATGTCCGCCAGAAGTCGCCGTATAAGTAGAAGCTACAGCACCATCTATAGCACCATCGTCGTTATACCACTGATAACTATCAAAACCTGAAGATGCAGTCAAAGTAGAAGACTCACCAAAACAGAATGTAGCAACACTCGCCTCAATAGAAATCGATGGACATGAAGGTAACTCTATATGTAAAAGATCAGAATACGGAGAGAAATAACTTTCACTACAATTAGCTCTCAAATAAAAATATGCTAACCCATCAGATTCGTGTGATAATGTTAAAAAGGTGTCAGTGACTTCAATATTTGACCATCCAACATTTGGCAAATTATAAACTATTTTATATGAGTCAACACCGACCAAAGGATCCCAAGATAAAGTTACATCAAAAGGAGTAGCATTGAGTGAAATATTCTCAGGTACAATGCAGTTTTCTTCAGTTGTAAACGTACTACTAAATACTTCTGATTCACATCCGTACGCGCTTGAGGCAATTTCAACAATATATGAAGTAGAGGATTGAAGACCACTTAAGTTGATGAATGAGCCAATATGAGAAATAGAATCAACCCAATTAACTCCACCATCGGAACTATAACTTATATTATAAACATTAGTAGGAGATGCATTATCCCAATCAATACTAACAGTTGAATTTGTAATATTATCAATTACAATTGAACTGATAGCTGGAACATAAACTGAGCTTATATTATAAGATTCAGAATTAGTATAACATCCATTTGAATCTTCAACAACAACATAATAGTTACCGCTTGAAGATGTTGTATAAGTTGAGCTTGTGGCATCTGAAATAATACCATCATCATTATACCATTGATAAGAAACAAAATTACCGCTAGCTAATAAAATAGCTTCATCAACTGAGCAGATAACGTCTGCTGATGATGTAATTGAAAGAATGGAATTATCAGCAGAATTAATAACTAAATTCAAAGTAGCTGTTGAATCGCAACCATAAACGTTGGTTGTATTGAATGTATATGTACCGCTCTCAGTATATGTAGTACCGTTCCAATCGTAACTATCACAGGCAGTTGCATCAAAAGATGAACTAGAAGCAGTATTAATAGTTAAATT
>PAYK01000015.1 GCA_002714805.1 Flavobacteriales bacterium | reverse complement strand
ATTCTAAACGTTTGAAACACTATGTCTCTTTTGAATTCGTGATTATTCCTGACTTAAAAAACCGTAAAAACTTATCTGAAGGTCAGCAAAAAGAACAGGAGGGTAAGTTAATACTAAAGCAAGTGCACAATACCGACGCACTTATTTTGCTAGACGAAAAAGGTAAAGATTTTGATTCGATATCTTTTTCTAATTTCTTGCAACAGAAGATGAATTCAGGTATAAAACGCTTATTATTTGTCATTGGAGGTCCTTATGGTTTTAGTTCTGAAGTTTATAATAAAGCGACTTCTAAAATTGCTTTATCCAAGATGACTTTTTCTCACCAAATGATACGACCATTTTTTGCCGAACAAATTTACCGAGCATTTAGCATTCTTAAAAACGAACCATATCATCATCAATAAATGAAATTAGTATTTGCAACCAACAACCTCAATAAACTAGCTGAAATACGTATGCTAGTACCTTTCTCCATTGAAATTCTCAGTTTGAAAGACATCAATTGTAATGAAGAATTACCTGAAACATCTGATAACTTGGAAGATAATGCTGCTCAAAAAGCCTTTTATATTTTTGATAATTTTGGATATAATTGTTTTGCTGATGACACAGGATTAGAGATAGATGTATTAGATGGTTGTCCAGGCGTTTATTCAGCACGTTACGCTGGAGAACAATGTATTGCTGAAGATAATATTCAAAAGGTATTGTCTGAAATGAAAGGAGAAAAGAACAGAGACGCTTGCTTTCGTACAATAATTTCTTTAGTAATTGATGGAAAACATTTTCAATTCGAGGGAATGGTAGAAGGACAGATAATACCTGAAAAGTGGGGTAATAATGGTTTTGGATATGATCCTATATTTTTACCTAATGGTTTTGATGAAAGTTTTGCACAAATGTCTATCCAACAAAAAAATGAAATAAGCCATAGGGGATTGGCCGTAAAAAAACTAATTGCTTTCTTGAAAAAGAAGATTTAAATAAAGAATTATTTTATGAATTAGTTAGATAAAATTTTAAACTCAGCATTAATTTAATCTATTTTATGATATTTCCTAACTAAGCCCGATTTATAACGAATAAAAAAAGATGAATTAGTTAAAATTTTATCGACTTTTCTTCCATCTATGCTATATATGCCATCAATTTCATCAGAGTTTGAAAGATAGTAGTTTTCTAGATTTGCTGGTTCAACAGCGGTTCCTATCCATATTACTGTATCATTTGCTGTTAAATTAGTTGTTATTTCCATTTTTATCACACCTTGACCAGCTATATTATTTGGGTAAAAATGACAATTCAACAAATGATTTGTTCCAGCAGAAAAGTTAGATGCTCCATTATTGATTCCTAGATCATAACAATTTGGAAAGCAAATAGAAAATTCCCATTCATTTGGTATTTGAGCCTCAATTATTTCCCAAATAATATCACATTCTTCTAAAGCATTATAATAAGTATTTTGATAAAAGTCTGAAACTGTCGAAATATCAGATAACTCAATAATATATTCATCAATAGTATGAGTTGGCGGATTACTTTCTTCTACAATAATATAACCTTTCATTCCCATCATTACATGAGGAGTACAAACATAATAATATGTTCCAACTTCATTAAACACTACATATCCATCATTATAAAGAGAAAAACCACCATTTGATATAGCTCCATTATTATTATATGTTTCCTCATTTACTTCTACAGCATTATGAGATGATAAATTTTCAAAATAAACTGTATCATTTATTTGTATAGTTAGTTCACTTGGTGAAAAAATATTGTAATCCGAAGCGTAAATTGTATGTGTATTTTGAGCTTTGATTATGAAGGGTAGAGCTAATAAAAATACAGTGATTAATTTTTTCATAACTATAAAATGTGTATTGGTAAAGATAATTTTAATAGCAAAATAATATAAAAATTATTAATGTTTTTAACTTTCTAACTCAATTTCAATAGTTTTTGTATTTCCATTGCGCTTAACTTCACAAATAATTTCATCACCTGGACTAAATTTAATAATTTGTTCATGTAATTGACTTACACTATTTACCTTTACATTATTTATGCTAATCAAAACATCATAGCTTTCAATACCAGCTTTTTTTGCAGCACCATCTTTTAGAACATCAGTTATAAGTACACCTTCTACACCATTTAAATCTAGTTTTTTAGCTATTTCTTGGTTAATATCAGCAATATGAATTCCGATGTATGCTCTTCTAACTTCGCCATAATTTTTGAGGTCAGAGACCACTTTTTGTACCATATTAGATGGTATTGCAAATCCATAACCTGTATATGAACCTGTATTAGATTGTATAGCTGTATTAATGCCAACCAAATCGCCATTAGTATTAACTAAAGCACCTCCAGAATTACCGGGATTAATCGCGGCATCGGTTTGTATAAAGGACTCTATGCCGTTTCTTCTGTTTAATATGTTTATACTTCTTGCTTTGGCACTGACAATGCCAGCAGTAACAGTAGAGTTTAAATTAAAAGGATTTCCAACTGCTAAGACCCATTCTCCAACTTTGATGGAATCTGAATCACTAAACATCAAATGTTCTAAAGATGTTGATTCAATTTTTAATAATGCTAAATCAGTATTAGGATCTGTTCCCAATAATTCTGCTGTGTAACTGCGTTTATCGTTAAGAACGACTTCTATTTCTTCAGCTTCATTTATGACATGTTTATTTGTTACTACATATCCATCTTCTGAAATTATAACTCCAGATCCACTAGCTACTTTTTCAGTTGGTTGATTATAATAGCCTTGGCCAAAAAAAGGGTGATAATATCTATAATATTCATCTTCCATAATTTTGGATTTGATGTGTACAACTGCCTCCAGTGATTTTTCAGCGGCATAAGTAAAGTCTGTTTGTGTGTTGGATTTCTTTTTATTAGACACAAACAATGATGAATTTGCTAGTACCTTATTTTCAAAAAATGATTGTGTTATCTGAAATATTAAGCCACCCAAAAGTATATATATTAAAATAGTTGATTTTTTCATTTTAATGGTTTTTAAGAGAACATACTAACAACTCAATTTATTATACAAAATTTTTAATAATTTACAGAATACTTTTTATTAACCTAAGTTTATGTGTGTGTTTTCTTTTTTTAGAGTTGAAAATTCCCTGTTGATCCAGTCTGTCTATACGAACTTTTCCTGAAGCGTGAATAATGAAATTATTTTCTAAAATTATTCCTACGTGAATAATTTTACCCTCACTGTTATCGAAAAAGGCTAAATCACCTTCTTTAGATTCCTCAATAAAGCTTAGTGTTGTTCCAATTTCTGATTGTTGATTTGCATCTCTCGGGATTTCTTTTCCATTTAAACGGTAAATCATTTGAGTAAAACCTGAACAATCAATTCCGAAAGGAGTTCTACCTCCCCACAAATACGGTGTGTTGAGATATAACATGACATTTTCTTTAATATTATATTTTTCTTTAATACCTTTTGTAATTTCACCTTTAAAACTATACTTATTTTTGTTAATCCAACATTCGTTATTTTTAAAAAAAGGAAGTGTAGATCCAAGAGGTATTGGTTGATGAGTTTCACTTATTATAACATCAAGTAATTCATTTGTCAGAGTTGGGTCATTACGTTCAAGTTCTTCGAAAGTACTTTTATCTATTTCAGACCACTGTTTATTACAAATCCAACCTTCGTATTTGTCGTGTGCTAAGCGTATTTTACTCCACTTTGCTCGTGATTCTAATATTTTGAAATGTTCACCAAATAGAACTTGATTTACCATCTCCGCTTTATCTGAGGATTCGGCACGTATGGGTACTATTGATAATTCTGAAATTCCGTATTTCATCATAAACAAAATTAAAAAAAGCAAACTTAGTTAAAGAATGTTTCAGTATTAATTTATTAGTGTTTAAATCATTTCTATGACCATAGCAGATGCACCACCACCTCCGTTACAAATTCCTGCGGCACCAATTTTAGCATTATTTTGCTTTAGTACGTTTAATAAAGTAACGATAATTCTAGCTCCTGAACAACCTAAAGGATGTCCTAATGAAACTGCACCCCCATTAACATTTACTTTTGAAGGATCAAGTCCTAATATTTCAATGTTGGCTAGTCCTACTACAGAAAATGCTTCGTTTAATTCAAAGTATTCTACATCACTAGTTGATAGATTTGCTTTATTTAGAGCAATTGGTAAGGCTTTAGAAGGAGCAGTAGTAAACCATTCTGGATGATGAGCTGCATCGGCATAGCTAAGTATTTTGGCTAACGGTTTTATTTCTAATTCATTAGCTTTCTCAATACTCATAAGTAAAACTGCGGCGGCACCATCATTAAGGGTTGATGCATTTGCTGCAGTTACCGTGCCATTTTTATCAAACACGGGTCGTAGATTAGGAATTTTTTCCATCTTTACATTTTTGTATTCTTCATCTTTTGAAACAATCAGCTCATCTCCTCGTTTTTGAGGTACTACTACACTTATGACTTCGTTTTTAAATTTGCCATTTTTATATGCATTGTTACTTCTGTTGTATGATTCAATTGCAAAAGCATCTTGTTGTTCTCTACTAAAATTCATTTCTTTGGCACACAGCTCAGCACAATTGCCCATATGTACTTTATTGTAAACATCCGTTAATCCGTCTTTTACTAACCCATCCGTTAAACTCATATCTCCTAGCTTCTGACCATTTCTTCCTTTTGAGAGGTAATGAGGTACGCTAGACATATTTTCCATACCACCAGCTATTACGATATCGTTATCACCACAAATAATACTTTGTGCGGCTAACATAATAGATTTCATACCAGAAGAACACACTTTATTTATAGTTGTGCAAGGCACATCTTGAGTTAGGCCAGCTGCCATAGCAGCTTGTCGTGCAGGAGCTTGACCTAAATTTGCTTGTAGTACATTACCCATATAAACTTCATCTACTTTATCTGTTGATAAATTAACCTTTTCTAATGCACCTTTAATAGCAACCCCTCCTAATGTTGTAGCAGAAATACTTGATAAACTACCTCCAAAACTTCCCATTGGAGTTCTTACAGCTGAAACGATAACTACTTCTTTCATATTAAATAAAATTTCTGCTAAGTTAAATAAAATGATGATTTAAATTAGGTTTGTTAACTTGTTATTTATTGGTATTTTAGTCGAAGTTATGAGATTTAATATACCCTTACAAATAAGAAATAATTATTATAAAATTCAAAAAGTTTTTCTTTTCCTCATTGCTACTATTCTTATAGTTTGGATGTTTCCAAATAAAGCGTCATTTAAATTTGAATTTCAAAAAGGTAAACCTTGGATGCATGAAACCCTAATAGCACCTTATGATTTTCCTGTATATAAATCTAATGAACAATTGATTGATGAACAAGAAAATTTACGTGATAACTTTAAGTTAACATTTGTAATGGATGAGTCAGCTTTTGATATCAAAGCAGAAGATTTTATATCAAATTTTGAGCAAAAATGGTCTGTCGATAAAAACGTATCTAANGATACTCGTTTTACATTTTTTAATCTCAATAAAAAAAAGAATTTAAAAACAAAAAAGGAAAAACTTGCTAATTATGGTTTAAAAATTCTTGAAGAGTTATATACAGTTGGGATTATACAAATGATTGATGATATTGAATCTAAAGATTCTGATTATGAGATTATTATAATGAAAGGAAACGTTGGTCAAATAGTTTCTTTATCTAACTTGTATACAATAGAATCTGCATCAAAAAAAGNTTATNATTTAAAAAATATTTCTCAAGAAGAGTCTAATTTTTTATCACCTCTAATTTTAGAGATGTTAAAACAAAATGTCTTTTNCGACGANTCTACTANTGCAAAAATGTTAGATAGTGAATTAAAAGCTATTTCAAAGGGACTTGGTATGGTTCAAAGAGGAGAAGTAATTATTTCAAAAGGAGAATTAGTTACAGAAAGTAATTATCAAGAATTAGAATCATATCGTCAACGCTATGAAGGTGAAAGTTGGCAAGATAGCTCAGAAAATTGGNTNAGATTAGGACAGTCTTTACTAATATTAATTGCTTTTATGATTTTATTTTTATTTCTAAAACAATTTAGAATTGAGGTTTTTAATGATAATAGGAAGNTTACATTTATTATTTCTCTAATTGTCCTAATGGTTTTAATGAGCTCTTTTTCTTTAATNATAGGTAATAAANTAATTTTTTTNATGCCATTTTGTCTATTNCCAATAATTATGAAAGCTTTTTTTGATACTCGTTTAGCTTTGTTTACTCATCTTATTGCTATAATCATTATTGGCTTTATTGTGCCAAATAGCTTTGAGTTTATCTATTTNCAACTTATGGCAGGTATTGTATCTATATTATCAGTTTTGCAAATGTATAAGCGCGCTCAGCTTTTTCTTTCAGCAGCAAAAATTATAGGNATTTATTTTATTGCATATTTTGCTATGGCACTAACACAAGAGGGTAGTATTAATAATATTAATTGGATGAATTTTGTTTTGTTTGCCGGTAANGGAGCTTTAACTTTATTTGCATATCCATTAATATTTGCNTTTGAAAAAATTTTCTCATTAGTTTCNGATGTATCTCTTTTAGAGCTTTCAGACACNAATAGTCCTTTATTAAGAGAATTAGCACAAAAAGCTCCAGGTACATTTCAACACTCAATACAAGTTGCTAANATTGCAGAAGAAGGTATTCTTGNAATAAAAGGAAATGCTTTGTTAGTAAGAGCTGGTGCTTTATATCATGATATTGGTAAAATGAANAATCCACAATTTTTNATAGAAAATCAAATATCNGGNATAAACCCCCACGATGATTTGAGTTTTGAGGAAAGCGCAGACGTTATCATTAAGCATGTAAAAAATGGTATTNCCTTAGCTAAAGAAAATAATTTNCCCGATGAGCTGATAGANTTTATAAGAACACATCACGGTANTACTATGGTTGGCTATTTTTACAAGCAATATGTAGCGAGNTTTCCTGANGAGCTTGAGTCTGCTGAAAAGTTTACTTATCCTGGTCCAAAACCTTTTTCAAAAGAAACTGCCGTTCTTATGATGGCAGATTCTGTAGAAGCNGCTGCAAGAAGTATAAAATCTCCATCNNTTGAAGATATTGATAATTTAGTTGAAAAAATTATAAATAATCAAATTGACAACAATCAATTTGTAAATGCAGATATTACTATGAAATCGATTACACAGATAAAGAAATTATTTAAAAAGAAATTACAGAGTATACACCATATTAGNTTGGAGTATTAATTTAATGAATAAATATTCGCTTAGAATCTATCTTTCTTGNATTGATGGATAAACGTATAACATACAGTCCTGACTTTAGATTAGGTTTTTTTAATTTTATTTGGTNCAATTGTTTTTTACANTTTTTTTGGTAAAGGATCGTNGATTTACGCCCCATAACATCACAAATATCAATACAAACTTTCGACTTACTATTGCAGTAAAAGCTAAGTTCAAAATTTTCTANAATGGGGTTAGGNGTAATGNAAAGTATCTTACTAGCAATATCTTTTCTATTGTAGTCNGGTATGTTTACTGTTTCTGNTTCAACGTCAAGATATATATCAAAAACACCATTTAAATTTGAATTATCATCAATAGTCAATGGAATAATTCTATCTACTGCAGATGGGTCAGAAGCCCAAGGATCAATGTCTATTGAGTTATCACCTTCAAAGTACAATTGGGTTACAAAATCAGGATTATTTTTATAGACAACTTTATAATGAATATGACTTGGTCTATAATAACTTCCGTTCAAGTATTTACCAGGTTGAATACTTTCAAAAGCATAATTTCCACCTTCGTCTGTATAGATTTTACCTCTAAAGTTTATATCTTCATATTCACCATCATTATTCGCTTGCCACACATCAATTAGAGCATTTGGAACAGGTGTTATACAATCTTTAGCATAAACAGTACCAGTAATATATAATCTTGGCACTTTAATATTAGGAGGTGCTATATTGCTAATGTTAGGAGCTCCTTCTATAAAATAGGGGCCTAAAATATCATTTGTAGTAATGCATTCTTGTTGCGCAAATAGGTGTTTAAAAGGTAAAAATGGTATGATTGAGGCACTAATGAATGATTTTATAGCTTGTCTTCTTTTCATAATTTATGAGCTATAAGAGATATTTCTACATTTACATTTTTTGGTAATAAACTAACTTGAACAGCTTCTCTTGCTGGGGGGTTTTTATCGAAGTATTCAGAATAAACCAAATTGACATCTGTGTAATGATTCATATCTTTTAAAAAAATAGTACACTTCAAAACATTAGAAAAGTTCATGTCAGCAGCTTTTAAAATTGCTTGTAGATTTTTCATAACTTGGTGTGTTTCATTTGTAATAGAGTTTATAATCAAATCACCACTTATAGGATTTATTGCAATTTGACCTGAGGTGTATAAGGTTTTATTAGCTAAAATAGCTTGACTATATGGACCTATAGCTTTAGGTGCATTTTTAGTATAAATCACTTTTTTCATTGTACTAAGATAGTATTTTTTACTTTTGCCAATGTAGTAATGGACTTCATCGCTTATTGTTTAAGAGGAAAGTCCGGACACCAAAGAGCAGCATAGCGGATAACATCCGTCCGCCGTAAGGTGAGGACAAGTGCAACAGAAAGCAAGTACAGTTCGGCTGTAGTGAAATCATGTAAACTCTATGTGGTGCAATGTCATGTATACCAAGAAAAGGGACTGCTCGTTCAATCTTGGGGGGTAGACAGCTATAGCTAGTTAGTAATAGCTAGTTCAGATAAATGATGAAGATCGAAAGATAACAGAATCCGGCTTATGAATTACTACATGCTGCCCCTTGTGGGCAGCTTTTTTTATATTTGTATTATGAGATTTTTGCTCTTTTTGTTGTTTATGTTTTTTAGTCTTTTATCTAGATCCCAAGATGATATTGTAAAATCAGTTATGTTAGATTCTGTTATGGTATCAGCTGTTAGTTCTGGATTTAGTGTTGAAGAATTTATTCATTATGTAAAAACAGATACTACCTTTTACCAAGGTTTCAAAAATTTGAGGTATTATTCACATCAATTCCAAAGCGAGTTAGAAATATTTGATAGATCAAATAAATCTATTGGTTTTTTGACACGTTATGGTCATTATAAAGTTAATGACAATCGTTTAGTTGTTAAAGTTGAATCAGAAAAGGATGATGGTAAAATTTACAATAGACGAGGTAAGTATCGATATTACACTCCTGAGTTTTTTGATTATATTTTTTTTCCAAAAGATACTCTAAATGTTAGCAAGTTCAAATCAAATGACGATGATATTGATTCTAATGATTCAAATAAAAAAAATGAAAACGATGCTAAAGTCATTATATTTAATCCCGGGTCAGTAGAAGTTAATAGATCAGGCAGTAAAAAAGAGAAATTAGCAGTTTTCGATATATCTATGCAGAAGTATTACGATTATATTATTTCAAAAACAATATATAAAGACTCATTAGAATGTTATGAATTTGTGTGTAGAATGAAAAAAAATTTGACTGAAAAGGAACAAGATGAGGTTCTCATTAGGGAATTAGTTTCTTATTTTGATAGAAATACTTTTAATGTTGTTTATCGAAAATATGTTATGAAATACGATTATTGGTTAATTGATTTGAATGTTATTGTGAATGTGGAAATGGGCTATATTCAAAACCAACTTATTCCATTAAAGATACATTACAATGGGTTTTGGGATACTCCTTTTAGTAAGCCAGAAATTGCAGATTTTAAACTTTTAAACTATAATTTTGATATTAATGAATAACTATTATTCTTGACTAGCTAAAAAACGTTCTGCATCTAATGCTGCCATACAGCCAGTTCCAGCAGAAGTTACTGCTTGACGGTATATATGGTCTGCTACATCACCAGCTGCAAAAACACCATCTATCTTAGTTTTAGAAGTTCCAGCTTCCACTATCAAATAACCGTTATCGTCCATATCCAATTGACCTTTGAAAAGGTCGGTGTTTGGTTTGTGTCCTATGGCAACAAAAAAACCAGTTGCAGGAATAACTGTCTCTTCATTAGTTTGGTTGTTGTAAGCAGTTACACTTTCAACTCCCTTATCACCATTAATACTTTTTGTTTCGTGGTTGAAAAGTACAGTAATGTTATTCATATTGAACACTCTTTTCTGCATAGCTTTAGAGGCTCTCATTTTGTCTCTTCGAACAAGCATAGTTACCTTAGTACACAATTTTGCTAAGTAGGTAGCTTCTTCAGCTGCTGTATCACCAGCACCAACTACCACAACATCTTGACCTTTATAGAAAAAACCATCACAAACGGCACAGGCTGAAACGCCAAAACCATTAAGTCTTTCTTCATCAGGAATGCCAAGCCACTTGGCAGAAGCTCCTGTTGCAATAATTACAGATTGTGCTAACACATTTTTATTGCCATCAATTTCTACTCTAAATGGTCGTTTAGAAAAATCCACTTTACTAACCATACCCCATCTTGTGTCAGTGTCAAATCTTTCCGCTTGTGCTTTAAAATCCTCCATCATTTTAGTACCATCAACTCCATTTGGATAACCAGGATAATTGTCAACTTCTGTAGTAGTTGTAAGCTGTCCTCCTGGTTGAAGGCCTTGAATAAGAACAGGTTTCAAATCTGCTCTTGCAGCATAAATTGCGGCTGTGTATCCTGCTGGGCCTGATCCTATTATAAGTACTTCAATGTTTTCTACTTTTTCTGACATAAAATGATGTTTAATATACTTGTTAAAATAATTTTCAAATTTATAATATTTCCGTAATTCCTGGGAAATATCTTTCAAAATATGTTGTATCTTCTTTAGCTATTAATTTATAATAAACTGCTGCTTGCCCGTAAAAAACACCATATCCATTCTCAATATTAGATTGTATATTGATTGGTTCTGCAAACGGATTACCATTACTACTTGCTTGAAAATCAACCGAACGCCAAAATAAATATGAATTATAATCGATTTGGCTAAGTCTTACTAATACGGTGTCTGGATAAACATTGATTTTATGACCCTTAATAGACTGACCCGACTTAAAATAACCATTTTCTTCTTGTTCAAAGATGACTTCATCAAAAGAGCTGTTAATTAGTGGACTTATTGTACCTCTTTGGAAATAGGTATCAAAAGATGTTCCGTTTAATCCTTCAAAGTCATTTCTAACACTCCCCCAAAGTGCTTTAGCAAATAGTGGATCTTGAACCTGTTTTACATAATATGTGTTAGGTTCTGTTCCTTCTGGAGGGTTATCACCCCAAAATACTTCCTTCGTATGAGCTAGTCGTTTATGTTCTATCATAATTGTATTTCCCATTGTATCAGGGTCAGAATAATGAAACCAGAAATTACCAAGGTTTTCTCTTGGAGCAAATTCATCAATTTCAAACCATAAACTATCAATTAGATGTTCATGAGGTATAATTGTTCTTCCAAAAAGAGTATCTTGATTAATTACAGCGCTTAGCTGAAATTCCTTACCATTTCTAGCAATTGTATTGTATGGTCCGTTGTTAAAATTAATTTCTGATTCATCAATGGAGATCAGATTACTAATTGGCCATTCAATATAAAATCCTGGAAATATCTGAGCTATAGAATCTAAAGTGCCAAATGAGGGAATTTCATTTATATTAACTAATTCTACGCTTTGACCCTCACTATCAGTAATTGTAATTTTAGCATCTGTTATAAACATATTTTCAAGATTATTTGGTGATACTGCAGAAAAATAGGGTTCAGATTTTGTCACAAATGCATATGCAGGATATCCTGTTTGAATAACAGATTGTATGACATATTTTTCTTCCGTATTTTTTTGTCCAAAATCAACTTCTTGCTCAAATTCAAAGAACTTTTCACAAGAAGATAATAACGTAGTGATTAAAATTAAGTAAATGGGTAGTTTCATTTTTTAAAAATTAAAGTTCCATGTGATTGAAGGTATTATAGGGAAAAGGGATATTTGAAATGCTTTAGGATCAATTCCACCTTCTGCCAAATTGCCTTCTCCTTCAAAATCAAAATAAATAAAGTAGGGGTTGGCTCTATTGTATATGTTGTATATAGAAAAGCTCCAAGATGAATTGAAGCGTTTTTCAGGCTTTTTTTTGGTATAGGTGGCTGAAACATCCATTCGATGGTATTCTGGCATTCTATAACTATTTCTATTAGCGTATTCAGTAAAAATATTTCCGTCAATTATATAACGATCTAACGCCGGTGTAAGTGTATTACCAGTTGCGTATACAAAAACAGCAGATAGTACCCAATTATCATTAATATCATATGTTGCTGTAACTGAAAGATCGTGTGTGCGGTCATATTTTGCAGGGAATTCGTTTCCGTTATTTAAGTCGTCAAAATTGCGTGTAGTTTTAGATATAGTGTAACCTAACCATCCTGTGGTTCTTCCTAATCTTTTTTTTATAAAAAATTCTAGACCATAAGAATTACCTGATCCGAAAGTAAATGAGTCATCAGAAGAAGTGTTTGTATTATCTTCTGGTAGCACACCTTCTTTATATTCAATGAGATTTTTCATTTTTTTATGGTAAGCCTCTACAGAAGTCTCCCATGTATCATTTAATAAATTTTTGAAAAAGCCTACTGCAAATTGTCTCCCGTATTGAGGTTTAACTATTTTGGTGCTAGGAACCCACAAATCAGTTGGTAGCGATACGCTTGATAATGATGCTAAATGAATATATTGATAATTTTGGGTGTATGATGTTTTTAACGAATGGTTTTTATCAATTTTATATCGCATTGACAGTCTTGGTTCAAGATTTCTATGATGATTAGTTGAGTCAAATGTAAATTCGTTTTTTAGATAATTACGAACTGTTATAGGTCCACCAAATTGAAAACTTGAGTAACGTAATCCGGCATTAATTTTTAATTCCTCATTCACTTCAAAATCATCTGAGATATACATAGCACCTTCATTAGAATATTGTTTAAATATTTTCTCAGGATTAAATGATACATCTCCAGAACGTCCTGTTACACTGCCAGGTATAAATGTATGATATGTAAAGTGAGTTCCAAATTTGATATTATGTTTTAGATTTGGTATGTATGAAAAGTCAATTTTTGTGTTCCAATCAGTAATACTAGAGTTGAGTTTAAATTCAAAGTCATTTTGTTCTGCTCCAAAAGAAAACTGATAATCACTAAAAATTACAGATGTATTAACAAAAAGTTTATCATTAAATAAATGGTTCCATCGAATGGATCCGGTAGCATTGCCCCAAGGGATGTCAAATTTGAAACCTCTGTCAGCATTTCTGAAAGTGAATACATCTCTTCCAAAATAACCACTCAAAAAAATTCGATCTTTATCAGAAATACGGTAATTTACTTTTGTTGTTAAATCATAGAAATAGTAGCCAGTCCCTTTGAAAGCTGAAGTGTCATTGATTAAAGGATTAATTAAAACATCAATATATGTCCTACGTCCTGAAATTATAAAGGAACTAGTGTCTTTTTTAACAGGACCCTGTAATGTAAGTTTTGATGAAATAAGTCCAAGCCCGCCATCAACTTCAAACTTTTTACTATTTCCCTCCTTCATTGAAATATCCAAAACAGAAGCTAATCTACCTCCATATTTAGCTGGCATTCCGCCTTTTATTAAGTTTATATCTTTTATAGCGTCTGCATTAAATACAGAGAAAAAACCAAATAGGTGAGAAGCATTGTAAACCGTAGCTTCATCTAATAAAATTAAGTTTTGATCAGGACCTCCCCCTCTTACATAAAATCCTGAGTTTCCTTCTCCTGAAGATTGAACACCAGGTAGTAGTTGAATAGTTTTTAGTACATCAACTTCACCCATAAAAGCAGGTAATCTTTTAATGTTTTTGACATCAATTTTTACTTGGCTCATATTAGATGAAGCTATATTTTTATCCGCTCCATCTGATTCAATAACTACTTCATTGGTAATTATAGCATTAGATTGTAGAGAGATATTTAAGCGTAAATTCTTATTTAATTTGATTGTTTTTTCTTCTTTTTTTAGGCCTAAAAAAGAATAAATAACAGAATAGTTTCCTTTTTCAACTGTTATTGAATAAAAGCCATACTGATTAGTTGAAGTGCCTTTAAGATTTTCCTTTAAATAAACGGTTGCACCAATAAGATATTCTCCGGTTTCATTATCTTTAACATAGCCGCTTAAGGTGTATTTTTCTTGTGCAAATAAAGAAAAGAAAAACATTGTAAGAAAAAGTGATAAAATAGTTTTTTTCATTGTAGAAAATGAATAGAATTTTATTTTTGCAAAGATAAAACAAAAATATTTTAACTGTTTTATTTCGGGATGTAGCTTAGTCCGGTTAAAGTGCGCGTCTGGGGGGCGCGAGATCGGAGGTTCGAATCCTCTCATCCCGACTTCTATTTTTTTATATTTTTGTAGTGTTAACCAAAACAAATATTTTAATGAAAAAAATAATGAGAATTTTAAGCATATTAATAGTATTTCTATGTACTAATGATGTTATTGCACAATCATGGTATAGTGATGGAGGAAATAACAATGATGGTACAATGGATCAGTTTGATAATGATAGGGATAATGATGGGATAATGAATCAGTTTGACAATGATGCTGATAATGATGGAATCATGGATCAGTTCGACAATGATGCTGATAATGATGGGATAATGGATCAGTTTGACAATGATGCTGATAATGATGGTATCATGAATCAGTTTGATAATGATAGAGATAATGATGGTACAATGGATCAGTTTGATAATGATGATGGATGGCCAAGAGTTACCATTAGAAATAAATCGTAAATGGAAAGATGGTAAATTTATCTCCTAAAATAATTATTTAGCATATTTTACAATTCTTATTTTCACATTTGTTTATTTTTAAATTATAAAAATGAAGAGCAACAATTGAAAGCCCAGGAAAATAAGTGAAATTTTTAGGAAATATATAATAACTAAAGGTGTGGTCAGCTATTGAAAATAGTAGAATTGTCCACGTAGTCCAAAACAAAATTCTTAACCATCGACTAGTTGAACTATTAGTTGTATGAAATATTGCAAAAAAGGATATTATTAAAAATAAATAATCTATCATTAGCCACCAAGTTGGAGCGTCTGAACAACAGGTTGCACTGCATGATTTAGCAATAAATATAAACGGAGTTCCAATACAATGAATCATACATAATGTACTTGAAATAATTCCTATTTTATCGTATTGTAATTCTAATTTCATATTATATGCATTTTAATGCAACTTCGTTGCAAAAATATAATTATTTTTTAAATATATACACTTGATTTTAATAGCGGCATAAAAATATATTTTGTAGTATTGCTATAAATTATGAGTACATTACTTTTTTATCTATTTGTAGCTTTATTTGTATCATTTTTATGCTCGCTAACAGAAGCAGTCCTTTTGTCTATCTCTCAATCTTATTTAATTACTCTTAAAGAAACCCATAAATGGGCGAAATCTTTTTTAAATTTCAAGCAAAATATCGATAAGCCTTTATCTGCTATTCTTGCTTTAAATACTATAGCACATACAATTGGAGCAGCTGGAGTAGGTGCTGAAGCAACAAAGCTATTTGGCCATGCATCATTAGGAATTATTTCTGCTATTTTAACATTGCTAATACTTATTTTTTCTGAAATTATTCCAAAGACTCTCGGAGCTATATATTGTAAAAGTTTGTCTAAGATTACCTTTTATTCTATTAAATGGATGATGATTTTAACTTATCCATTGGTTTTTATATCATTAAGAATAACACAATTATTTACAAAGAAGAAAAATCAGATTATTTCAAGGGAAGAATTATCTGCTATGGCAAATTTGGGTTTCGATGAAGGAGTTTTTTCTAAAGATGAAAACAGAATTATTCAAAATATAATAAATCTTAAAAAGATTAAGGTTACAGAAATTTTAACTCCTAGAGTTGTTGTTGTCTCAGCCGATGAAAACTTAAAGGTAGATGATTTTAAATCTCAAAAACATTTTTTTAGTTTTTCTCGTATTCCACTTTTTTCAGATCAAAATGAAAAGATCACTGGTTATATTTTATTGCAGGATATTCTTAAAAGTGATTCTAAAAATAATTCTCAAGCTGTACTTAAAGACTATAAACGAGACATTATAACTGTCCCTAAGACTATTAACTTATTTGTTTTATTCAACCGTTTAGTTGAAAAAAAGGAGCATATATCTATTGTTGTTGATGAATATGGTGGTCTTGAAGGAATAATTACTATGGAAGATGTTATTGAAACTTTTCTAGGTTTAGAAATAATGGATGAAAGTGATCAGGTTATTGATATGCAAAAATATGCTAAACAAAAATGGCTTAAAAAGAATACAAAATAATTTAATTTAAATATGAATACACAACTTATTTTAACTCTTATACTTTTGATAATTGAACTTATAGCTTTTGCTTGGTTAATTAATGATTTAAATCAATCTAAAAAGAAGCAGGATAAAATTATTGAACTTGAAAAACAAATTTTAAGTCTTGAAGGCTCTATTCTAGAGCAAGAAAAAAATATCATTATTCAGATACAAGAGTTGAAAGGAATTGTTAGCAATCTAAAATAGATTTTTTGAAGTAAAATTATTTTAAAATGCTACACCAAAACCGACGTTAAATACAGGTCCTCCAGATAGAAATCCAGGAATTTCCTCTTTTTCAACAACTATATTATTTGTAAATGGATCAGTATATTCAACTTCAATTTCAGAGTTGCCAGCAAGTGCAGCAAAACCTATTTCAGGTCTGAAGTAAAATCCATTTCCAAATTTACCGCCGATTTTTAAATTAATTAAATTTATTCCTGCTTTTCCTTCACCACTTCCAAGGACAGCATCTTCATATTCAACTTTAGACCCTATTCTTCCAAAACTTATATTACCATAAAGTCCTTTTCCATCATTTATAAAGTAATAATTTCCGCCGGCCTCTATATACGAAAAACTTACTTTAGTTTCACCTGCTGAAATTGAAATTGAAGAAAAATCAATTGCTGCAGCTAATTTATTATCAATTAGGGGAGTGGCATATTCTAAACTTAATCCTGCAACGTTCGGAATACCAAACTTAAGCCCAATTCTTACTGGTTTTTCTTGTGCATACGAGGTAGCATTAAGTATTAAATAAAATAATGATGAGATAATGATTTTTTTCATGTTAATATTTTTTATTTCTTAAATATATGAATTTTTGTCTGATTATATCTATGTTGTTTTTTTTAATTTAATTTAATTAATTTTAATCTAGTAAATATTCATTTATTTTGTTTATTTGCTTTTATGAAATATCAAATTTTTCAGGTAAATTCATTTACAAATAAACTTTTTAAAGGTAATCCTGCATGTGTAGTCCCGCTAAAAGAGTGGTTAAGTGACGAACTTTTGTTAAAAATTGCAAGGGAAAATGCTGTGTCTGAAACAGCATTTTTTATTAAAAATGGTTGTGAATTTCATTTACGTTGGTTTACTCCAGACTTAGAGATGGATTTATGTGGTCATGCAACATTAGCCACAGCGCACATTATTAAAACAGAATTAAAATACAAGTCTAATATAATCCATTTTAAAACACTTAGTGGTAATTTAAGTGTTCTTGTTAGTGATGAATTTTACTATCTAAATTTTCCATCCAGAAAGCCAATTAAAACTAAATTACCAAATAAACTCAAAGATTCATTAAATATTCAACCAAAAAAAATATATAAATCAAGAGACTATATGTTAGTTTATGAAAGCGAGAAAGAAATATATGATATTCAAATTAATAGACATAAATTTGATAAAATAAATTTAGGTACAGGAGGAGTTATATTTACAGCTCCAGGTGTTAAAGTTGATTTTGTATCTCGTTTTTTTACTCCGCAAGCAACTATTTTGGAAGATTCAGTAACTGGATCATCTCATTGTTCATTAATACCCTTTTGGTCTGAATTACTCAATAAAAATATTTTAAAAGCTAAACAAGTTTCAGAAAGAGGAGGTTATTTATTGTGCGAAAACAAAGATAATAGAGTAATTATTGGTGGTCAAGCTATTCTTTTTTCTATTGGTTATTTTAGCATCTAAAATACTTTTTTAGTATATTTGAATGTAAAATAATTTAAGTTATGATAAAATCTTTTTTTCCATTATTAATTTTTACAATAATATTTTGTGTATCGTGTCAAAAATCTGAAAATATTTCCTCAGAAATATATAGTCATGATGCATATGAAATGCGTTCTGAACTACAAAATAATGGTTATATTGAATCAATAGTTGATCCGATTTTAAAGCAAGAATGTTATTTTGATGATTGGAATAAAACAATTTTAACTCCAATCACTGGATTAATTGAATATCACGACGATAATGGAAATTGGGTTGCTTCAATTGATTTTGGTTCGGGTGCTTGTGATCAATGGGCTACCAAAACTTGGGATGTAAGAACTTTTCCTGATTATCCTGATGGTGAAAAACAATTTTCAGTTTTTTCATTTCATAAAAAAGAGAAATAGCATACATTACTTTTTCTATAATTAATTTTATTTTAATATTATTAATTTATTTATCGGTATTTCATTAAGAATAATTCTGTTTCTATTTAATGAACAATTGAAATAATGTTTTTCAATTAAAATTACTTTATTTTTGTACTGTTTATCAATAATTAATAAAATCTCTAATAGAGGTGCATTTTAAATGATTAATAATACATCATATAGCAATTTTCTTAAGCGACTTTCTCTATTAAATAGATATTTTAAAATAACTCGTTTTTATTCTTTTATTAAGAGTACTGCATTTAAAGGTTTAGCAATAGCTTTAATTTTTATTTTCTTTTTATTTTTAGTTGACTGTTTTATTATTGATATTGGCTACTTAATTACCAATCTTGTTGAAACATGTTCGCCAATTATTATTTATTCAGTTTTTTTAGTTTCAGAGTCTTTTTTGGGGTTATTGCCGCCTGAAATATTTATTGCTTGGGCATCAAAATCGTCAAATTCATTTTTAACTTTATTTATTCTTTCTTTTATTTCATATGTTGGGGGTGCATTATCATACTTTATTGGAAGTAGATTATTTCTTATACCAGCTATTAAAAATCATATAGAAAATAAAATTAATACCCATATAATTAACTTAAGAAAATGGGGAGGTTTATTCGTTTTTCTTGGCGCTGTATCACCTTTACCTCACTCAATTGTTAGTATGGCTTGTGGACTTATAAAGTATAATTTTAAAAGATATTTATTGTGGTCTTTATTCAGGTTCTTAAGATTTATTGTTTATGCACTTGTAATTTTTCAATTTTTTGATTAACAATTGATTTTTAGTTTATAGCGATTTTAATTCTATTTGTTTTCATTTGAGATTTTACTTCTACAATATATATGCCACTTTTTAATTTACCTTTTTTGATTAATAGTTTTTTATCATTTATTTCATTGTATTGTCTAACTAATCTTCCATTTATATCATTAATAAAAATATTCAATTTTTGATCTTGAAATTTAGATAAATCAAGAATTGCTTGACTTACAAATGGATTGGGGTATAAATTTAAATCTTGTTTTTTATCTAATTCATCTATGTTAACATTATAATTAATTTCATTAGAAATAATTGAGCATAAATTATTAGAAACTTCTAGATGATATATTCCGCTTGATGGTTGATAAAGAATACTATCTGTAGAATATGGGATCCCATTTTGGTACCATAAGTATGTATTTTGTTCATTAGATGATATTAATGATGCATAAATGTTATTATTTTCAGAATAAATTGAAACATTGAGTATATCCTCACATTTTTCAAAATGAGCTTTAAGTTCTTGAACTTCATTTAAGTTTATTTGTATATAGTTATTTTCTGAAATAATATTATCATCTAAATCTGTCCAATATTTAAACGAATATCCACTGTCTGCAATAGCATTAAGGCTAATTTCACATCCATTGTAGTATATGCCTTCCCAAGGAAAATCATTAATTGAAATAGTGTTCAAGCCAATTTTTCCTGAGTTGATAGGAAATATATCCAAGCTTACATTAACCATTCCATTTAAATTCAATGTAGTGCCTAAAAAATATCGTGCAGGATCAATTCTATTTGAGTAATAACTCAATATATTATTAATGCTATTTTCCCATTCTGTCATTGAACTTATTGTTCCGTTTAAATTATCATAGTTTTCCCATCTTTCAATATGTTTTGGCATCGCGTAGTAAATATCATTTTTAATAATATTGGCTTTTTCTTCAACATTTTCATAAGATAGTACTGAGTTAATTAAATCTGCATATCGATTTGCAAATTCACATTTAAAAATTTGATTTTGTAAAACGTGATTAAATATTTGAGAGTGTTCATTTGTGAAAAGTGGGTTCATTGCGTAAAACAGGTAGTTTTCATAGTAGCTTTGTCCAAAATATCCTAACGCACCATCTGTGTCATATAATACATAGTTCCATTTTCCATCTTCTGTTTGTGGTCTCCATAATTTTATATTATTAGCACCCCATGCTATACCAAGCCAATCCATATTTTGAATCAAAGTTTGTATTATAAAATAATCAATATAATTTTCAATATTCCAATGTGATGAAAAAAGCTCATAAAAGCCAAAGCTTTCTGGGTCTTCACTAATAATTGAGTAATAGGTGTTTGTAGCATTGATATCACTTCCGCTTAAAACACCAAATGAGTTTAATAGATCAACGCTATCAGAATTAAATCCATAATTATCTTCAATATAATGTTCATCAATTTTTTCTCTTATTCCATATATACCCCAGTATTCACCGTTTAAATATATAATACAGGGTTCATAAGCCATATAATTTACATTTGTTTCAGAGGAAGTTCTTGCAATGATTGCATCTTGTATTTTATCTGACCAGGTGTGTTGCCCTCCATTTCTGAGATTAAAATTATTATAACTTCCGATATTACTTTTTGATGGAATAATAATTTCTTCTAATCTACCGGTATATTTTGATTTAAGATCTATTCTAAATGATTTTTGAGGTTCAGCTCTAGACCAACCACCATGAATTTCTAAATCAATACTTTCTTCAGCTTTTTTTATTTTATTCTCGTCGAAATATTCTATTCTTGAAAATCGTGACCAAGGTTGCCAAAAGTTACTTCCATAATAGGGATAATCTGAACTTGGATTATCGCCAGAAACATAAATCCCGCTGTCATTACTCCAAAGATTATTTGGATCAGTGTGAATAGAAAAAACAGCTAATTGGTAATTATCTTCTTCAAAAAGAAAAGTTCTATCGTTAATTTTTGATGGCAATTTATTATCAGAATATGATCTAAATGATAATATTGTATTTTCATTAACATTTAATGGTTTACTGTAAAGCATATCATCTATTGTTGGAATACTTCCATCAGTAGTATAATAAACTGTTGAGTTTATTTGGGGCTCTATAATAATGGTTTGAGAAGAATTATACCATCCTGATTCTAAATTCAAATTTGCTTGACTTGTAATGTTAGAAAAACAAACGCTAGTAAGATTTGATAAATTCGGTGTTGAATTATCGAAATAGCACCATTGATTGGAACCATTTGGATACTTACCCATTGAAATTCCAAAATATAAGTCATTATTAATAAATGTGCTATCAATAATTTCATTACCATTATATAATGAAATGTGTTCAGATGGAGAAAGTTTGAAGTTAGTATGGTAATAATTGTTTATGCCGTCATTGAATTGTGTGTTTTTTGATGATGCATAAAAAATTATATACTGATATGGTTCTAATAAAATATTAGGTAATTGCCATTTTTCTAGATTATTTAAATCATCTGATAAAAAATAATTTGATAATTGTTCAACTTGATTACTATTGTTGTATAGTTCAATCCAATCTGATTCTATGTTATTTTCATCAAAGATCCCTTTATGAGCAGAAAACTCATTAATTAAAACTTGAGCATAAGAATCAACATTGATAAATAATGATAGTAGTATTAAAAACCTTTTCATATGGATCAATAAAATTTTAAATTTAATTCGAATAAATCTTTGATAAATTTATGAATTAAATTTAATGTTTTGTTTAAACCTATTTTTTAAAAAAAAATATTTAAATAGACATAAGATTTTTTTTACAAATTTTCCAATATTTAAAAAAACTATTATAGTTTTCTTTAGAAGGAAACATCCAATCTCTACTTTCTTCATATCCAAAATATTCTTTATTTAAAGGATGTTCTTTAAAGTAGATATTACTTTCTTTAGTGATTTTTTTTAATTCTTTGAATTCGCCAACGTATAGTTGTATGCTATTAATATTTTTAGACAAGTCTATCATAAATTCCATTGATTTTTTAGAAATTGGATAGTTTTCAAAAACAGATGGTTCGATTAGAAGAATTCTGTTTGCGTCAATATTTATTTTCCATTTTGGATCTAGGTTATAAAAGTTGTATATCAATGTAGGCTTGTTAATATCAATTATAATTTCTTTAGTCATTTTGGGGAGTGGTGTAGTCAGTATAATATCCTCTAGTTCTATTAATTCTTTTGGGATATTTAAATCATTAAACTGATTGTATTCGATATCAAGAAAAGTATTTTTTTGCGTGGTATGGCAGTATTTATTAATGTTGTTCTGATTAGCATAATATAATTTATGGCTATTGCTACCACATACCCACTGCCAGCTCAAAGCATTACTTCCCCAATCTCCATCTAACAAATAATAATACATCCATTGAGCAGGTAATTTCCAATGCGACTTAGCCACATTACAGCACAGTGATGCAATGTACATACGTAGGTGGTTGTGTATGTATCCATTTTTATAAAAATCTTCTATACTAACGTCTATTGCTTTTATTGAAGTTTTGCCATCAATTATAGCTTTTGGAATCAGGTAATTTTTAACACCTAATTGTTTATTTTTCAAATCAGAATTGATAAGTGTTCCTTTATTAATCCAAATTTGTTGCCAATAATCTCTCCACGCTAATTCTTGTATAAATTTTTCGATTTTATAAAAAGGATATCCTTTTGCTATAACATATTTAAAAACATCTAAGGTAGAAATTACACCTCTAGAAATATATGGAGATAATTTGCTTACATCTCCATTGATGAAATTGCGGGTATTGGCGTATTTGACAGGTTTGAGTTGTTCAAGTTTTTGAAGTATTTGTGAATAGTCTGTAATCATTATGTATAACTATAACAGTAAAAAAAAATACAGATTTAAGTGATTATAAGCGTAAAAGATGAGTGCAAAAAAATTATTGATTTCTATTTCCTCTAAAGGCTTGATATAATTTATCTTTAATTTCTTCTTCCATATCAGATTCAGCTTGAAGATATCCTTCTTTTCTACCAATTATCATACCAATAATAATAGCTTCTCTCAAGTTAAGGCCTTTTTGAAGAATTTTCATCATTGCATCGTAGGTGTGTTCAGTTTCATCAACTATCTGAAGTGCTAATTTTTCAAATTCTTCTAACTCTATTTTATCACACTCTAAAAGATTGCAAAGTTTCTCTAATTCAAATGATGATAAATTTTTTATTTTACTTGGAACATTCATAATAATCAGTTTGTTTGCACATTTTTAAATAACAAATACTATGCCAACTATAGTTTAATAGTCAAATTGTCAGTTTAAACTTTATTATTCAGTTAATTACATAATTTTAACTAAATTTAATTAAATTTAAAATTATGTTTAAGAAAATAATATTCTTTTTTTCAATTTATCCACTTTTTATATTTGCTCAGCAGGATTGTATAGATTCTTTGGCCATTGATCCTAATTGTATTTGTTTTGATTTATATGATCCAGTCTGTGGTTGTGATGGCGAATTTTATGTGAATTCATGTGAAGCCTCATCTTGTGCAGGAGTAACATCCTATATTTCTGCATTGGATGATAAAGGAAATATTATAGATTGCTCAACTTTTAATTCAAATTCTTCAATTTGTGATTCTATTAATATAGAAATTGATTCATTTAATTTTATGACAAATGATGGAGAAGCTACTTTAACTATTAATATGTCTACTTTCTTTACTTCATCAGAATTTTTTGGTTATGCAGGTTTTATATTAGTAAATTCCGATGGAGAAGAAATTGCTGAGGAAGGTATGGATGCTGGAAATGTGTATGGTTTTGGTTCTAACTATAGTGATACGAGAACATTATATTTTGAAGAATTTTTTAGTATTCCTTTTGAGGGATCCTTATTACTTTACGAAGGGTTTTTTGCTGGTAACTCTGAACTTGTCTGTTCATTTCCTATTACCTTTACTCTTGATAGTTCTGGCATTTCCTTTGAGGGACAATATTATTTAGCCAACGAATATGATTATGTGGAGTTTACATCTGATTCTATGTTTATTTATGATTTTGAGGATGATATGGAATGCTTCGAGTATATTGCTTTTAGCTATTTAGCGTCAGACTCTCAATTAGCACTTATTAATGCAGAATTTGAGTTACAAATTATGTATAATTATGAATTTTCTGAAAATAATATAATGCTAATGAATGCTGAAGATTATGTTTTGTTGGATAATATCTCTTTTGATGCTTCTGATTGGCAAGAATGTAATGAGGATTCTACAGACTGTATTATTTCTAATGTATTTGCCGAGGCAGGAAAATGTGATAGCTTAGGTTATTTTTTAGTCGATATAGAATTTGATGTTGAAAATCCTATGGCTTACAACTTTACTATTCAGGGTAATGGTACGAATTACGGTTCTTATGAGTATGGAGAGCCCTTTTATCAATTAGGTCCATTTTTAGCTGATGGCGAAACCCAGTATGAGTTTACTATTACTGATAATCAGGATTCAGAATGTTCTAGCTACTTCGATTTAGGAACGGTAAATTGTGATGTTATATCTAATATTACAAATTTCGAAAAGTCAGAAAGACAACTTTTATTCATAAAGAATATTTTAGGTAAAACAGTTAATAATTTAAATTCTAATAATCCATACATCTACTTTTACGATGATGGTAGTTTTGAAAAGAAGATTATTTTTAATCAATAATTTAGTTTAATACTCTTGTTAAAATTTAAACATTTTATAAAGTCTGATGATGCCGCATGGATAACATTTATTCATGGAGCTGGTGGCAGTAGTACAATTTGGCATAAACAAGTTAAAGTATTAAAAGAACATTTTAATTTATTACTTATAGATCTTAGGGGACATGGAATGTCTAACGATTTACCTGTCAATAATGATTACTCATTAAATGTAGTGGTTGATGAAGTGGTTGAGGTTATTCAGCATTTAAAACTCAAAAAATCTCATTTCATTGGTGTTTCATTAGGTACAATTATCATTACAAAGATTTCTGATCTATATCCAAAAATTGTCGATAAGGTTATATTAAGTGGTGCAATTACTAGCTTTTCAACTCGTACATTATTTCTTTTAAGAACAGCACAAGCAATTAAAGGTTTTACTCCTAACATCATTTTATACCGTTTATTCGCCTTAATTATAATGCCAAGTAAAGAACACAGAGTTTCTAGAAGAGTCTTCATCAATGAGGCTAAAAAGATAAAAAATAAAGCTTTTAAAAATTGGCTTAGGTTGTTGCCTGATATTAAACGCACTATTGACGATATTTCTAAACTTAAACTTTCAAAGCCAACATTATTTATTTCAGGAATTGAGGATTATCTTTTTGTGCGACAGATTGAAGAATATGTGAAAGATAAGTCTAACTGTTTTTTACAAAAAGTCAATAATTCAGGTCATATTGTAAATATTGATCAACACAAAATTTTCAATAACTTCACATTAAGATTTTTAAAATAATTTTTATTTTAAATTAGCAAGTGGAGCTGGTGGGAATCGAACCCACGTCCAAACAAGGAACCCAAACGCTTTCTACATGTTTATTGTTTTTTGATTGTCGGGAAAGAAAAGGAAAAACACAACCGAACTCCAACCTTATCTTCTTAAATTTCGTTTTTTGGTCGAAGCACTAAAAAACTAGCTCAATCTTTCTATGATACTTCATATGAATAAAAGCACTGAGCTTTCTTTTATTCGGAAGCAAAGACGGCCTAAATACTATACTTAGGCAGCCATAGCGTAGTTATACTCGCCATTTAAAAGTGTGTGAATTGATATTTACGAGCTAACAAACAACGCTCGACATGCTTACGGTTAACTTCATCTTGTAGTCAAAACCAGTCAGCCCCAATAATTAAAGAACATTCAGCAAAAATACAATAATTATATTTTTATGAAATTTTAAAGACTTTATTTTATTGATATAATTTTTAGTTGTTCATTGTATAATTTCTTTTAATTTTGGGTTATGGCTAAAATTAAAATTGGTATAATAAAAGAAGGAAAAACACCTCCGGATAAAAGAGTTCCTTTGACACCATTTCAATGCAAGAAATTGATATCTCAATATCCAAATTTATATTTAGTTGTTCAAAAAAGTTCAATTCGTTGTTTTAAGGATAAAGAATATGCAGACCTGGGAGTTAAACTAGTTGAAGATGTATCTGATTGTGATGTTTTATTTGGTATTAAAGAGGTTGTTAAGTCAGAACTACTAGATTTTAAAACCTATTTTTATTTTTCACACACAATAAAGGAGCAGTCATACAATAGAGTCTTACTACAAACAATGATAAAGAAAGGTATTTCAATGGTAGATTATGAAGCCTTAACTGATACTAATGGTAGACGAATTTTAGGTTTTGGTCGATATGCAGGAGTAGTTGGTTGTTACAACGGTTTCTTAGCTTATGGAAAAAGAACAAAACGATATTCATTGAAAGCAGCTCATTTGTGTTCCAATCGATTAGAGCTTGAAACAGAATTACAGAAAATTGATTTACCAGCTGTAAAAATTATCGTTTCGGGAAATGGTAGAGTAGGGCAAGGGGCTTTAGAAATTATTAGGCAATTACAAATTAGAGAAGTCAGTAAAGAAGAATTTATTTCAAAAACCTTTGATGAGGCTGTTTACGTACATTTAGATTTTTATGATTATAACGAACGAATCGATGGTTCTACATTTTCTAATAAAGATTTTATATCCAATCCGGAATGGTTCCAATCTTGCTTTATGAACTACGCTTCTTGTGGAGATATCTTTATTGCTGGGCATTATTATGGCAAAGGCTCTCCTTATTTATTTACTAGAGAAGATGCAAAATCTCCAGATTTTAAAATTAGAACTATTGCAGATATTTCTTGTGATATCGATGGTCCAGTTGCTTCAACAATTAGATCATCTACCATTGCAGATCCAATTTATGGTTATAACCCACGAAATGAATCTGAAGATGACTTCGATAAAGATGACGTTATTACAGTAATGGCGGTTGATAATTTACCTTGTGAATTGCCAAAAGATGCTTCAGAAGATTTTGGAGATAAACTTATTAAACATATTTTTCCAGCTTTACTAATAGATGACCCAGATAATATTATTTCAAGAGCAACTATTTGTGAGAATGGTGATTTAACTAATAATTACGGTTATTTAAGAAGCTTCGTAAATAATAATGACTAAATTGATTTTAATTTGGCTATTGTTTTCATTGGATCTTTGGACTTAAAAACATAGCTGCCAGCAACGAGTACATCTGCTCCTGAAGAAATTAGTTTTGACGCATTTTCATTATTTACGCCGCCATCAATTTCAATTTTAGTTTTGGCTTTTTTATTTTCTATAAGTGTTTTTAATTCTTTAACTTTTTCATAGGTATTTTCTATAAAAGATTGACCCCCAAAACCAGGATTTACTGACATTAAACATACTAAATCTATATCATTAATAATATCCTTCAAAACTTGAATTGGTGTATGTGGATTGAGTGCAACTCCTGTTAACATATTTTCTGTTTTAATGGCTTGTAATGTTCGGTGTAGGTGTGTACACGCCTCATAGTGAACTGTTAGTATATCTGCACCAATTTCTTTAAATTTTTTGATATATCTATCAGGCTCAATAATCATTAAATGCACATCCATAGTCTTTTGTGTATGTTTTTTAATGGCTTTTATTACAGGAATACCAAAAGAAATGTTAGGTACAAACACACCATCCATTACATCAATATGAAACCAGTCTGCCTGACTTTTATTTAGCATTTCACAATCATTTTTAAGATTTGCAAAATCAGCTGCTAAAATCGATGGTGCTATTAAATGTGACATGGATATTATTTAATATTTACTACAAATTTTAAAAAAAAAGAGAGCAGATGCTCTCTTTAATTTATCCCAAATAGGTTTTTAATATTTTACTTCTAGAAGTATGTTTTAATCGACGAACAGCCTTTTCTTTTATTTGTCTAACCCTCTCTCTTGTTAAGTCAAAGGCTTCACCAATTTCTTCAAGTGTCATAGCATGAGCTCCGTTTAAACCAAAATACGCTTTTACCACTTCTCCTTCTCTAGGAGTAAGAGTTGCTAATGCTCTGCCAATTTCTTGTCTTAATGAGTCTACCATTAGACCTTCATCTGGATTAGGGCTATCTTCACTACCAATTACATTGTACATATTGCTATCTTCACCTTCGACCAATGGAGCGTCCATAGAAACATGTCTACCCGAATTTTTCATCGCTTGCTTCACTTCCTCTTCGGTTAAATCTAATTCTTTTGCCACTTCCTCAGCTGTTGGGGGCCTCTCTAATTGTTGTTCTAATAAGGCATAAGCTTTATTGATTTTATTAATTGAACCAATTTTGTTTAATGGAAGTCTCACAATTCTTGATTGTTCTGCTAATGCTTGTAGTATTGATTGACGAATCCACCAAACAGCATAAGAAATAAACTTAAAACCACGAGTTTCATCAAAACGACGTGCGGCTTTTATTAGACCAAGATTTCCTTCATTTATTAAATCAGGAAGTGATAAGCCTTGATTTTGGTATTGTTTTGCAACAGAAACTACAAATCTAAGATTAGCTTTAGTAAGTTTCTCAAGAGCCAATTCATCACCAGCCTTTATTCGTTGTGCTAATTCGACTTCTTCTTCGGCTGTAATAAGGTCTACACGGCCAATTTCCTGTAAATATTTATCGAGAGATGCGGTTTCTCTATTAGTTACCTGTTTTGTAATTTTTAATTGTCTCATTATATAATTTAAGATTAGTAACTTTGCTAAACTAGCATATATATACGCTTTGATTAATTAAAGGTTACAATAATTGATTATTTTTTTTCAGGTTTAGGTAAAAGTACTTTTCTAGATAATCTAAGTTTTCCAGACTTAGCGTCAATTTCAGTTAATTTAACTTCCACTTTATCCCCTTCTTTTAAAAAATCTTCAACATTTTCAACCCTATCCCAGTTTATTTCGGAAATATGTAACAATCCATCAGTTCCCTTGCCAATATTTATAAAAGCACCATATGGCATAATAGAGCGCACGGTTCCTGTATAAATATCACCTACTTCGGGGGTAAATGTTAATGCTTTAATCTCAGTAATTGCATTGTCTAATAAATCTTGTGAACTACCCAAAATTTCAACTTTTCCTTGATTGTCAATTTCTTCAATAGTTATTGTAGTATCTGTATCAGATTGAAGTTGTTGAATAATTTTTCCACCCGGTCCAATTACTGCTCCGATAGTATCTTTTGGAATATACATAACATGTATTTTTGGTACGTGTGGTTTAAGTTTTGCTCTTGGTTCACTAATTGTATCTGTTAAATTTTCTAAAATATGGATTCTTCCAGCATGAGATTGTTCTAATGCTTGAGTTAAAATTTCATATGATAACCCCTCAATTTTAATATCCATTTGACAAGCGGTAATACCATCTTTAGTTCCACAAACTTTAAAATCCATATCTCCTAGAAAATCTTCATCTCCTAATATATCAGATAATACTGCAAATTTACTTCCATCAGTAATTAGTCCCATGGCAATTCCGGAAACAGGTTTGTTTAATTTTACTCCTGCATCCATTAATGCCATTGTTCCTGCACATACTGTTGCCATTGAAGAAGAGCCATTTGATTCTAAAATATCTGAAACTACTCTTACTGTATATGGGTTGTTTTCGTCAATCATTCTAGATAATGCTCTTTGAGCTAAATTACCATGACCAATTTCTCTTCTGCTTACCCCTCTAATTGGCCTTGCTTCTCCTGTAGAAAAGGGTGGAAAATTGTAGTGTAAATAAAATCGTTCAGACCCCACTTCTGTTACGCCATCAATCCTATTTTCATCCATTTTAGTGCCCAATGTGACAGTAGTAAGGGATTGTGTTTCGCCTCTTGTAAACAAAGCAGAACCATGAGGTCTTGGAAGATAATCTATTTCGCACCAAATTTGACGAATTTCAGAAGGGCTACGACCATCTAAACGAATATTTTCGTTTAGCACCATATCCCTAACAGCTTTTTTTTCTGCTTTTTTGAAGTAAGCACCAAGCATAAAACTCTTTTCTGATAATTCTTCTTCGGAAAATTTTTCTTTGAAAGCATCTTTAATAGCTTTAAAGTCATTACTTCTAGTATGTTTTTCAGAAGCTTTTTTTGCTACTGCATAGAATTTGTCATAACAGTACGACATTACATTATCCTCTAATTCTTTATCGTGAATCTCGTGACAATATTCTCTTTTGTTTTCTGTACCTAATTCTTTACTAAGTTCAAGTTGAACAGAACAGTGGTTCTTTATTTCATCGTGAGCAAATTTGATAGCCTCTACCATTTCTGCTTCAGAAATTTCGTCCATTTCACCCTCAACCATTGCTACGCTGTCTGCTGATGCTCCTATTACCATATCAATATCAGATTCTTCTAATTGAATTGGACTAGGGTTAGCTATAAATTCTCCATTGACACGACCAACTCTAACTTCAGAAATAGGACCGTTAAATGGTATGTCTGAAACAGCAAGTGCAGCAGATGCACCTAAACCAGCTAGAGCTTCCGGACATACATTTTCATCATGAGAAACAAGTGATAACATAATTTGTGTTTCAGCGTGATAGTCGCTTGGGAATAGTGGACGTAATATTCTGTCAACTAATCTCATTATTAAAATTTCGTGATCTGTTGGTCTAGCTTCTCGCTTAAGAAAACCACCCGGAAAACGTCCATCGGCAGCAAATTTCTCTCTGTAATCAACGGTTAATGGCAGAAAGTCAACATCATCTTTCGCCTCTTTATTAGAAACTACAGTAGCTAGCAGAACAGAATTACCCATTCTTAATTCAACTGATCCATGTGCTTGTTTAGCAAGTTTACCAGTTCTGATTTCGATGATTCTACCATCTTTTTGTTCAATTTTTTTTACAATTTCATTCATTTTTTCATCTATTTACATACTAACGAACTTATACACAAAAAGGCAATTGAATAATTGCCTTTTGCGAAATATCCGCCTGGAAGATACTTTATCTTCTTATTCCTAAATCTTTGATTAAAGCTCTGTATTTTTCGATATTCTTGTTCATTAAATAATCAAGAAGTCCTCTTCTTTTACCGACAAGAAGTTGTAAGGAGCGTTGAGTATTTTTATCTTTTCTATTCTTTTTTAAGTGACTAGTTAGGTATGATATTCTATTAGTAAATAAGGCTATCTGACCTTCAGTTGAGCCTGTATTTTTTGAGTCACCACCATATTTTTTAAAAATGGAGTCTTTATCTTTGGCAGTTAAATGCATTATATTTTTTTTAATCCTAAAATTGGATTGCAAATATAGAAAAACTTTATAAATAAATAAAGATAATTTTTTTTATTTCTAGCTAGTGTACATATCTAGTAATAAAGATACTTTTGATTTTAGGTTCTTTCTTTCTACTATAAAGTCTAAAAATCCATGTTCTAATACAAATTCAGATGTTTGAAAACCTTCTGGTAAATTTTTACCAATAGTTTCTTTAACTACTCTAGGACCTGCAAAACCAATAAGTGCTCCCGGTTCTGCAATATTAACATCACCTAGCATAGCAAATGATGCAGTTACTCCTCCTGTTGTAGGATCTGTTAGTAAGGAAATGTATGGTAATTTTTTCTTAGCAAGTAAAGATAGATTAGCAGATGTTTTTGCCATTTGCATCAATGAAAATGCAGCTTCCATCATCCTTGCGCCTCCTGATTTTGATATCATCATAAAAGCACATTTATTATTTATTGCATATTTAATAGCTCTACTAATTTTTTCTCCTACAACTGAACCCATAGATCCGCCTATAAAATTGAAATTCATACATGCTATTACTATATTTTTGTTTTCAATTTTTCCATATCCAGTAGTAATTGCATCATAAAGACCAGTTTTTCTTTTAGATTGTTTTAGTCTATCTCTATACTTTTTAGTGTCTTCAAATTTTAATATATCTTTTGATTCCATTTTTTGATCTAATTCCTTGAATTTACCATTATCAAAAAGAAATGAAAAATATATGTCAGCATTTATTCTTTCGTGAAATCCACATTTTTGACATACGCTAAGATTTAATTCGTGTTCTTCACTTGGAACAATGTTTTTACACTTTGGACATTTATACCACAATCCTTCTGGTATCTCCTTTTTTTCATTTGTGGTAGTCTTAATGCCACCTTGAATTCTTTTAAACCATCCCATAATTTAAATTAAAGTATTAACATTATTTAAATCCGAAAAAGCTTTATTTAGGCGTATTTTAAATGCTTCCTCACCATTTCTGAGCCATACTCTAGGATCGTAATATTTTTTATTTGGAATATCAATTCCTTCAGGATTTCCAATTTGTTTAGAGATATAGTTTTTCTTTTCGATCATATAATTTCTTACTCCTGAAGTAAACGCAAATTGAAAATCTGTGTCTAAATTCATTTTAACTACACCATATCCAATTGCTTCCCTAATATCTTCACTTGATGAGCCAGACCCACCATGAAAAACAAAATTAACAGGATTTTTTTTTGTATTGAACTTTTCCTCAATATATGTTTGAGAGTTTTTAAGTATTTTAGGTTTTAGATCAACGTTACCTGGTCTATATACTCCATGAACATTTCCAAAAGCAGCTGCAACAGTAAATTTATCGCTCACCTTCATTAATTCTTCGTAGGCATATGCTACTTCTTCAGGTTGAGTGTAAAGTTTAGAACTATCAACATCTGAATTGTCAACACCGTCTTCTTCTCCTCCTGTTATACCAAGTTCAATTTCAAGAGTCATATCCATTTTACTCATTCTTTCTAAATATCTTTTGCAGATATCTAAATTTTCTTCTAATGGTTCCTCTGAAAGATCAATCATATGCGAACTGTATAATGATTTTCCATGTACTTTGAAAAAATCTTCACTAGCATTTAATAGACCATCTATCCATGGTAATAATTTTTTTGCACAATGGTCGGTATGTAATATAATTGTTGCACCATATAATTCTGCAAGTGTATGAGTATGCATTGCTCCAGAAATTCCTCCTGCTATTGAAGATTGATAATTATCATTTGAAAGGCCTTTTCCTGCAAAAAATTGGCAACCACCAGCTGAAAATTGAATCATTGCCGGTGAATTATTATCTCTTGCAGATTCTAGAACTGCATTTACACTACTTGTGTTTACAACATTAATTGCAGGCAAAGCGTATTTATTTTGCTTTGCATGTTCAAATATTTCTTGCACCTCATTTCCTGTGGCAACTCCTGATTTTATCATTTTTCAAATATTAAATTATTTTAACAAATGTATTAAATACTATTTTTTTTATATTATTTCATCAATATATTTTTTTAATTTAGGCTTAAAGTTTTAAACAGAGAATGTTAACTAAAAATCAAATAAAATTAATTCGTTCCTTATCAACTAAAAAGAATCGTTTTAAGAATAGATTGTTTGTTGTAGAAGGAGAGAAAATTGTCAATGAAATAATTAAATCTGATTGGCAAATTCATAGTATTTATGCTTCTAGTGATTGGGGAGGTAAAAATGCAACTATAATATCAAAAAGTGATTTATGTCGAATATCAAATCAAAAGTCTCCAAATAAAGTTTTAGCCTTAGTTAGAATCAAAGAAAATTTTTCTTCAATTTCTAACGATACTATTTTGGCTTTAGATTCTATAAAAGACCCAGGAAATCTAGGAACAATCATTCGTGTTGCTGACTGGTTTGGTGTGAAAAATATTTTATGTTCTGAAGATTGTGTCGATTATTTTAATCCAAAAGTTATTCAGTCATCTATGGGTTCATTTTTAAGAGTAGGTATCAAATATGCTAATTTGCTAAATACATTTAAATTATATCCTGAACATGAAATTTTAGCAACAGTTTTAAACGGTACTCCAATTAATAATATTACAACTAAAAATAAAAAAATTATAGTTTTAGGAAGTGAATCAAATGGTATTAAAAGAGAAATATTAGATAAAGCAAATCAAAAAATTACAATTCCAAAATCCGAATTTTCAAAAGCTGAATCATTGAATGTATCTATTGCGTCAGCAATTATTCTTTCTAAACTGTAATTTTTTTTGAATATTTTGCTAATAAGCCATTCCACTTACATTTATTACAATAAAATTTCATGAATTGAAAAATATCAATAGTTAAAAAATTTGTCAATTTATTATACAAATTAGATTTCATCCTTTCTAGTGGATGATAACATTTTGGACAACAATTAATACACACTTTAGAAATTAGTCTAGATTTGAAAAGTTTAATTCTTAAAAAGATTAATATTAAAAGATAGATAATTGCTAAAAAAGTAAATATTTCCAATAAAAACATCATTTGAAATTAATGTTTTTTTTTGAATTTTAAAAATTCATACTTTTTCAGCGACTTTTTTACCATCAATAGCGGCTGATACAATTCCACCTGCATATCCTGCACCTTCACCGCATGGAAATAAGTTTTTTATTTTAATGTGTTGAAGTGTTAAATTATCTCTTGGAATTGATAAAGGAGATGATGTTCTACTTTCTAATCCAATTATATTCGCCTCGTTGGTAAGGTATCCTTTCATTTTTTTTCCAAAAATTTTAAAACTTTCCGATAGAGATTCTGCAATATTTTGCGGTAAAATTTCATGTAAAGGTTCCGATATAACTCCTGGTTGATATGAAGTTTTATTTAAGCTATTTGATGTTTTTTTATTCAAAAAATCTAACATTTTCTGAGCTGGAGCAATTTGTAGATCGGGTTTTGATTTACTCATGTTTTTTTCTAATTCTATTTGATATTTTAAGCCTTTTAGATTTCCATATTTTTCATATTTATGTAAGTCTTTTTCTTTTATTTCAACAACTATTCCTGAATTTGAAAAAAATGAATTTCTTTTTGATGGAGACATCCCATTGACAACAATTTCACCTTTATTGGTTGCTGCGGGAACAATAAATCCACCTGGACACATGCAGAATGAATATACACCTCTTTTATTAATTTGCGTTACTAATTTATATGATGCAGGTGGGAGGTATGGTCCTCTTTCTTTACAAGAATATTGAATTTGATCAATTAATTCCTGAGGATGTTCTATTCTTATTCCCATTGCAAATGGTTTGTTTATGATTTCAATTGATTTTTTATGAAGAAGATAAAAAATATCTCTTGCCGAATGTCCTGTTGCTAAAATTGTATTTTTAGCAAGAACTTTATGTTTGTTTTCTAATATAACACCTTTTATACTATTATTTTTAACTATAAAATCTACAACTTTAGTATTAAAATGAATTTCACCACCACATGATATAATTGTTTTTCTAATATTAGCTATAATATTTGGTAATTTATTTGTTCCAATATGAGGTTGCGATTCAATTAGTATATCTTCTTTGGCACCATGAAATACTAATGTTTCTAAAATATTAATAATTGATCCTCTTTTTTTTGAACGAGTATATAATTTACCATCTGAATATGTTCCTGCTCCTCCTTCGCCAAAACAGTAGTTTGATTCCGGGTTAACTTTGTGATATTTATTTATTGCAGCAATATCTCTTCTTCTACTTCTAATATCTTTGCCTCTTTCAAGTAAAATGGGTTTTTTCCCTTTCTCTAAAAGAGTTAAAGCTGCAAATAATCCTGCTGGACCTGAACCAATAATTATTACTTCTTCTGAATTCGAAACATTTTTATAATTTCTTTCAATTTTTAGGTTTTTAAAAATTTTGTTTTGAGAAACTTCAATTTTTAAAAAAATTTTAACATTTTTTTCTCTAGCATCAATTGATTTCTTTAAAATTTTCCAATTATCTAATTTTATATTTTTTGAATTTAATTTTTTACAGATGTATTTGTTAATTGATTCGTCAGAATTAGCATCAATTGGATTTAGTGATAATGTAATTACTTTAGACATCTCAAAAATTATTCAAAAGTTAGTGAAATTGTAAATCCTCTTGTTTTCATCTCTTTAATTGAATTACTATAAATATTACCATCATTTACAATTAAATTTGTTAATCCAAAATTAGCTTTTAATTCTGGTGATAGCTTAAAGTATGGAAGGTAAAGATCAAGTCCAAAACCAATCTCGCATAAAAAATCATCTTTTTTGATTTTTACTATTTCTAAACCTTCATCATCGATATTTCTCTGAGATGCTAAGTCTAATGAGTATTTGAAGCCAGTTAAAACATATGCTTTGCCATTGTTATATCTTAAAGATTTATATTTAATGCTTACAGGAAACTCAATAAATGTTGACTCAATTTTTTTATTTTCACTTATTAATGTTTCATCATTTTTTATTGTGTATAATATTCTTCTTTCAGCTAATGATAATGTTGGAATAAATCTCAAATCAAAATTATTTCCTAATCTTTTATTACTAATTACTCCAAGATTGAATCCTTTTTGATTTTGAGATTTCATAACAAAGAGGTTATCTTCAGTATTGGTTATAGGTGTAATTTTAAAATCTAGAGTATTTAAGCCGATTAAAAAGCCAAAATGCAAAGGTTTTCTGTCGTAATTTGGTAGATTTAATGGTACATTATAGCGCTGTCCAAATGCATTTTGGCAGAAAATAAATAATATAGTAATTGTTAAAATTTTATTCATACTATAAAATCGTTAAATTATGAGAATTATTTTGATGCAGTATACAAAGCAGCTATTCCAAATGTCAATGATTTGAATTTAGAATCTTTAAATCCTACCTTTTCAAGTTCTCTAACAAATGCTTCTCTACTAGGGAATTCAACAACAGAATTTGGTAAATATTCATATGCAGAATTATCTTTTGAAAAAAAATTACCAAGTAGAGGTAAAATTCCTTTAAAATAAAGTCCATAAAATTGTTTAAATGGAAATATCTTAGGTTCAGAAGGTTCTAATATTGCAAGTTTACCACCACATTTCATTACTCTATATATTTCTTTTAGACCTTTATCTAAATTTTCGAAGTTTCTTACACCGAAACCTGCTGTGATAGCGTCAAATGTATTGTCATTAAAATTTAAATTTTCAGAGTCGCCATATTGCATGTCAATAAGATGGTCTAATGATTTTTTTATCATTTTTTTTCGACCTACATTCAGCATATTGTTCGAAATATCTATTCCAATAATTTTTTTTGGTTTAAGCTTACTTATTTCAATAGCTAAATCTCCGGTTCCCGTTGCAACATCCAAAATTATTTTTGGGTTTATTTTGGCAATTTCTCTTACAGCTATTTTTCTCCAAATTATATCTATTCCTAATGATAAAAAATGATTAAGAAAGTCATATCTAGCAGCAATATTGTCAAACATTTTTGCAATTTGTTCTTTTTTAGATGTTTTATCTTTCTGGTATGGTTTAATTTTGTTTTTCAATTTCTTTAAAAATGTGTTTCTCAAAGTCAGCTAATTACTCTATATTTTTTTTATCAATACTATTGACAAATAATATATTACCTAAACTATTGTATCCTTCAAAAATATTAAGTTTATGCTTTTTAACTAGCTCATCTCTAAATCCAATAATTGTTAAATCTGAATTAGATGATCTTTTATTTATTGTTTCTTTATAATTAACACCTTCGTCGTATGGAACCATTTTCATATTCTTTGGAGAAATTGGTAGTCTTCCATCCTCTATGTATTCAAACATTTGATTTTTGTATTCTTCAAATTTATTTTTAGGATAGATGGTAAAAACTTTAATTTGCGCATTTTTCCATTCAGGATGACCTAAAATTATATAACCTAAAAGAATCATCATATTAGAATTTTCATAATCTGTTGGTGATATCCAAATATGTATTTCTTCTTTTTTATCTTTTCTAATAGTATTTGAGCGCATTATTGCCACATCATATCCTGTTGTATGAAGAAGATTAAAGTTGTCCATAACATCTTTAAAAGAATCTTTGTCAGATTCACAATATTCTAATAATATTAGATTATTTTCCGTGCCAGAAATTCCGGAAAGTTGTACTACTTGTGCAAGAGCCGAGGTGTATGATGGAGAGATAAGTGTGTCAACGTAAACATTAGTTTTTTTTCCTTCAATTAGTTTGTGTTTAATAATTTGTGAGTTTTCAAAATTTTGTTTACTCAAATAACCTTTTATGTAGTGAATGTATGTTCCAAAACCATATTTGTAAGCTATCCATCTAGTAATATCAAAAGCATTTTTTCTTTTTAACGAAGCATCACTAATACTAACTACAAATGGTCGCCAATGTCCATTATTTGATATCGAACTTTCATTTTTTCTTTGAATAAATATTTGTAATTGTCTAGCTAATTGCTCTAAAACATCTTTAAAAAGATTTACAAATTCTCTGTTATCAGATGATTTTTTACTAATAAAGTAGTAAAAACATATCATTATTAATATAGATAAAAAAGCAAACAGAGTATCCATTTTAAACATTAGCCAAACTGATAATAGTGCACCAATCAATGAAATGTACCATCTTGATTTAAATGCTGGTCTGTATGATGGATCTCCAGAAAAATGTTCTAAAAATGAAATAAGGCAAATTGCTCCATATGTCACCATAAAAAACATTGATATAATTCTTGCTACAAAATTTATATCTCCTATATAAACAAAGAAGAATGCGATTACACACGTAACTATTGTTCCATTTAGCGGCTCGTTATTTTCTTTTTTTCCTTTGGCCAACCAAAAATCTAATTTTTTGTAGGGAAAAATTTTATCTTTTGCAAGTGCTTGAAGTGTTCTTGGAGCTATAATTATTGAGCCAAGTGCTGATGAAATAGCTGCGCATGCTAATCCAATTGGAATTATTGGTCCCCATAACGCTATATCACTCATAACTAATTGATTATTTGCTAGACTATCGATGTCTGTTGAAACTGTTAATTTATAAGCTACTAAAACATAAACAATTGCACCAAGAACAGTCGCTAAAATAGTTCCTCTTGGAATGGATTTTTTAGGTTCTTTTAAATCTCCAGAAAGTCCAAGTCCTGCAGATATTCCTGTAAATGCAGGAAAAATAATTGTAAACACATAAAAGAAATTATCTGCATTTTCAACTTTAGTAAAAAAGTTAACTTCTTCATAATTAATTTGATTTTTACCTAAAAAAAACAAAATTAGTGAAATGAAAATTATAGATGCGACAACATACAAGGCTTTTACGCCTAATTCAGCACCTTTTGATAAAATAAGAATTGATAATAATCCCATTGAAATTAAACCAATTATTTTTTTGTTTTGTAAATAACTTCCTATGTTAAATGTTTCGTTTAAATATTGTCCAAATGGAATAAATGACTCTGCAAATGCTATTACATAAAAAGATACACTAATTGCTTGAGATAAAAATAGAGCAACTCCAATAGCTGCGCCAATATTTAATCCGAATGATCTTGAAATAACATAATAGTCACCACCTCCTTCAACTTTTCTATTTGTAGCAATTTCGGCTACAGCTAGAGCTGTAGGGATAGTAACAGCATGACCTAAAATGATAATAGCAATTGCGCCAAAAAAGCCAACATTTCCAACAGCATAACCAAATCTTAAAAATAAAATAGCACCTAAAATAGTACTAATTGATGCAATAAAGACCGGAGTTGTCCCAAATTGACCTAGATTATTTTGTAATTTTCTAGACATTTATTAATGAAAATTTCCCCAAATTTATAAAAAATTAAAATCAGTTTAAGATATAAAAATAGTTATTAATTTAGCTAATAATATGACAAGAGCTAAACTTCACGAAATTATTTTTGAAGCTGATACCAAAAAAGGTAAAATTTTCGATATAATATTGCTTATTGCTATTTTAATTTCAGTATTTGGAGTTATTTTAAGTAGTGTTGATTCAATAGAAAAAGATTATGGTAATATTTTAAGGTTTTCAGAGTGGATATTTACAATTTTATTTACCATTGAATATATATTTAGGATTTATTGCATCAAAAAACCTATTAAATACATTTTCTCATTTATGGGAATTATTGATTTTTTATCAATAATTCCAACTTATCTTGTTTTTTTATATCCTCCAATTCATGTTCTTGTTGATATAAGAGCAATTAGATTAATTAGAGTTTTTAGAGTTTTTAAATTGTCAAGATATTTAAGAGGTGCAAATATTATGCAAATTGCTCTCAAATCTTCAAGGCCAAAAATTATAGTATTCTTGCTATCTGTTGTTCTAATCGTTATTATTTTAGGAACTTTGATGTATATCGTTGAAGGACAAAAAAATGGCTTTGAAAATATACCTAAATCTATATATTGGTCTGTTGTTACTTTAACTACAGTTGGTTATGGAGACGTTGTTCCCTTAACAACAACTGGAAAATTTTTAGCATCAATCATTATGATTTTAGGTTACGGAATTATTGCTGTACCCACAGGAATTGTATCTGCAGCTATAGCTAAATCTGCTGGTAAAATAACTACGCAGTCATGTCGTGTTTGTTCAAGGGAAGGACATGATTTAGATGCAAGACACTGTAAATTTTGTGGTGCTAGTCTAAACAACTAATTTCTTTTAAAAGTTTTTCTTTTTTTAGAGGGTTTACTCCAATCTTTTCACAAGATAATCCACCTGCTAAATTTGCTAATTGTCCAATAATATAAAAATCTAATTTTATTGATAATGCTAAAGCTGCAGTCGCGATTACAGCATCTCCAGCCCCTGAAACATCAACAATATTTCTACTTAATGCAGGAATGTGTTTATTTATTTTTTCACTTTGAATAAAAACTCCTTTTTCTGATAAGGTTAAAAGAAAACAATCTGCATTTAATTTTTTTCTTTGTTTAGAAACTATTTTTAATATACTTTCTAAGGTTAATGATTCATTAGTAGAAATACTTTCTTTTAGTTCTTTAATATTAGGTTTAAAAATGGTTACATCTTTATATTCCCAATAATTTTCTTTCTTGGGATCAGCTAAAGTTGGTATTTTTTTAATTTTAGCATATTTCATTAAACTTCTAATAACATCTTTCGTAAGTACACCTTTATTATAGTCTTGAAAAATAACAACATTAGCATTGTTCATCAAATCAGTAGTATGCTTAATGAACTTATATTCATTAGTTATAGGAAAATTATCTTCTTCATCGACTCTTAATTGGTGTTTATTTTCACTAATTATTCTAGTTTTTACAGTTGTTTTCCTTTCCTCTTGTAAAATGCCTTTAGTTGAAAGATTTTCACGCTTCATTAAATCAAAGAAACCTTTGTCTTCATTTCCTATTACAGAGCAGAGTATAGGAGTGGCACCCAAAGCTTTGATATGAGAGGCTACATTTGCAGCGCCGCCAAGTTTTTTTTCATGTTTATCAATGTCTACTATTGGAATAGGAGCTTCCGGAGATTGTCTATTTATAATACCCCACATATAAGAGTCAATCATTGCATCTCCAACAATTAATACCTTAATATTCTTAAAATTATTGAAAATGCTATGCCAATTTGTATCCACTATTTTATTGTAGTTTTGCTAAAGATTTTTTCATTCTTTTTACAGCTTCAATAAGATTTTCTTCATTTGCAGCATAAGAAATTCTAACACAATTAGGCGAGCCAAAAGCTTCGCCGGAAACTAAGGCTACATAGGCATCGTTTAGAATAAACATACAGAAGTCATTAGAGTTGTAAATTGTTTTTTCACCATCACTTTTACCAAAATAATGTGATATGTCAGGAAAAATATAAAATGCACCATCAGGTTTATTAGTTTTTATTCCAGGTATTTCAGATAACATTTCTAACATTAAATCTCTTCTTTTGTGAAATGCTATCCTCATATATTTGACTTCAGATGGTGATGCTAACATAGCAGTTTCCGTTGCCTTTTGAGCAATTGCACAGGTTGCCGAAGTAACTTGACCTTGTATTTTATTACAGGCACTAGCAATCCATTGCGGAGCTGCTATATAACCAACTCTCCATCCAGTCATTGCAAAACCTTTGGAAACCCCATTAACTGTAATTACTCTATTTTTTATAGATTCTATTCTTGCAATACTGAAATGCTCAACTCCATAATTAATTAGTTCGTATATTTCATCACTAACGACATATATATTTGGGTAATTTTCCAATACTTTGGCTAATTCTTTAAGTTCTTGTTGACTATATACTGTTCCACTTGGATTACAAGGAGAACTGAAAATAACCATTTTAGTATTTGGTGAAATAGCGTTTTCTAATGCTTGAGGACTCATTTTAAAGTCATTATCAATACTACTTTTTACGACTATTGGTATTGCTTCTCCTAACTTTACTAGTTCATAGTAACTTACCCAATATGGAGCAGGTAAAATAACTTCATCACCTGAATTTAATAAACTTAAACAAATGTTAGCTATAGATTGTTTAGCTCCGGTTGATACAACAATTTGATCAGCACTATATTCTAGTTTATTATCTCTTTTTAATTTTTTACTAATGGCTTGTCTTAGTTCTGGTAAACCAGGAACAGGAGTGTAGTGAGAGTAGTTGTTGTCTATAGCTTTTTTGCCAGAATCTTTAATAAATTTTGGCGTATCAAAATCTGGTTCTCCAAGACTAAGTGCAATTACGTTATGTCCCTGAGCTTTTAGCTCACGGCTAATTCTAGCCATTGCAAGAGTTGCTGATTCTGATAATTTCTTTAGACGATTTGAAACTTTTGGCATTATTGTGACAAATTAAATATTATTTACAAAAGTACTAATTTACATATGTCATTTATCATTCATCAAAATCATTTTTTAATTTTTTAATTAACTTTGTAAGGATTGGTTAAATTTATAAAATTATGCGTTTTTATTTTTTAGGTATTTTTTTAATTTGTTGTACACAATTTTTGTTTTCTCAGGATTGTCCACATCCAATCGGATTATATACTTCAACATCATCTTTTAATTCTTCTTATGTTTTTGTAGAAGGTCATTGGGACTCATTGCTGGGAACAGGTGTTCAACACTTTTTGGTTAACTATAAAGAGCTTGGCTCTGTTGAATGGAATAATTTAGCAAATTTAGATAGTTCTTCAACTAGCAAGATAATACCATTTTTAGATTTTAATACTACTTATATTTGGAGGGTTGGCTCTTTTTGTTCTGAATCTTATCAAGATCCGGCTGAATGGTCAGTAATTGATACATTTACAACAATGGAATATATTGAATGTCCTTCACCTACTAATACATTTTCAGATAATATTATTATTACGGAGGTAACTGGTTTTGTTGATACACATTGGGATTCGATGCTTGGTATGGGGGTTGATCATTTTTTGCTTTCCTATAAAAATATAAACGATACTATTTGGACTAATATTTCAAATATGGATAGTACAATCAATTATCAAACAATTGGCGGTAATTTAGCACACAATAACTATTATGAGTGGAAAGTTCAGGCCTATTGTTCTCAAAACCAAAGTTATTATTCAGATTGGTCAGAAAGAGATACATTTTATATTGGAAGCTTTATCCCTGAAGAATTTTCTCCAGAAATTAATATAAGTTTATCTTCATTAATATGTGATGATATTACTAATATTAACTTTATTTCTGAGCAGGGATCTAATGAGCCAGATATTCAATCAACTATTGTCACATCAAATTTAGGATATATTTTTGTTGATAATTTACAATTAGGTCAAACTGTAGGAAATGCTTTTGCAATAGCCGGAATTAATGGTTTTATAAATGAAGAATTTACTTTAGTATTGTCTGAGATCAATTCAGAAGAAAATTCCATTAAAATAGATTTGGTTAATAATGATCAGCAAACTCAATATTCCTTTAGCATACTAAATTTATCAGATGGTGGCATAGAAATGTCAATTGTTTCTCCTGCTGATAATAACTTTTATACTTCAGGAAATAGTTTAGAAATAAATTTATTAGGAATCTTTATGAATCCTAATCCATCATTATTGCAATTTAGTGTAGTTGTTTTTTCTGAGTTAAATGATGATGCGTTTAATCAATTTGATTTTAACATTGATTGCACAAATACTATTACAACTTTTGATGATGTTAGTTTATTTTATCCTAATCCTACATTTTCTAATGTGAATTTGATGTTTGAAAATGTGAAAGCTATTAAAATATTTGACACTAAAGGGCAATTGATGTTGTTTGAAGAAAATCCTTCTAATAGTATAGATATTAGTAAATTGTCTAAAGGTTTGTATTTTGTGGAAATAATAAGTGATGTAAAAAGGAATGTAGAGCAATTAATCGTTAAATAAGGATTTTAATTTTAAACTAGCTACTAAAGTAGTAATTCCAACAATTATTCCTAATAATAAAAAACTTTGACCTAAAGAATAAACATCAACAATCCAACCCATAAGTGGTGCCATTAAAGCAAAGGTTACTCTAATACAAAAACTTCTTATAGACAAGACTGTCGCTCTCATATTGGAAGGAGTTAAATCGTTTATATATGTTCTCATAATAGGAGTAGCTAATCCTCTAACAATATATACTGTCGTAATTAAAATTAACCCCAATATAGCTGTTGATTTTGAAAGTAAAAAAATAGGTATACTTATACCTAAACTTAATAAAATCAAAAAACTATTTTTAGAAAATAATCCTTGCATTCTATAGGCATTTATAGATGAAAAGCCTGTTGTTAGATTTAAAAATGCCCAAGCAAATCCAAAGTATTTTAAAGGCATATCAATGCTTTTAAAATAAGGTTGAGCAAACCAGGCAAGAGATAGTGTAGAAAACCCAATTGAAGACGATAGAATTATCAACCACTTCAGAGTTTTATTTTCAACTAGAGAAAATTTAACAACTTGCCATATAGCCTTGAAACTCTTTTTTAGTTTATTTTGTTTATGTTTTTTTGGTTCTACCAATAAAAAAGTTAATGGTATAATTAGTCCTGCTACAACAACTTGAACATTCCAAGGTAATCGCAAAGATATTTCTGCTAATAAACCACCACAAATTCCTGCTATGGACTCTGAAAAATTTCCTATACCATAGGCTACTCCTTCAACTTTTGTGTATTCATTTTCTTTTTTACTTTCAGCTAGAGAATCATACAAAATAGCCGAATCTGCTCCAGAAATAAAACTTGAACCAATACCTAAAATGATTTCACCTATGATAAAATACCAAAAACTGAATGAAAGGCTGATGATTAGAAATCCAAAAAAACAGAAAATTGACCCTAATATCAGTGTGTTTTTTCTCCCAAAGACATCGGCTAAATATCCTGAAGGAATTTCCATTGTTGCTACCATAAAGGAATACATGCCTTGCAGAATCATCACCTCTTTAAGACTTAATCCATTTTCTTGAAAAAATAGAACAACAATAGGCATGACTATCATAAACCATTTCAATCCTTTGATAACATAAAGCTTCCAAATATTAGAGTAAATATTCATTTATGATCTTGGATGATGTGATATTATTGATTGCCTTAAAAATTCTTTGTTAATGTGTGTGTAAAGTTGAGTAGTTGTAATGGATTCATGTCCAAGCATTTCTTGTACTGCTCTAAGGTTAGCACCTCTTTCTATTAATTCTGTTGCAAAGCTATGTCTAAATGTATGAGGGCTTATATTTTTCTTTATTTGTGCTTTTTCAGCAAGTTCTTTAACAATATTAAAAATAGATATTCTACTTAAATATTTACCTCTTTTACTTAGGAATATGTAATCTTCCTGTCCTTTTTGAATACTCAGATGGCATCTAACTTCGTTAACGTATATATTCAGTACTTTAGCTGTTATATTTCCTATCGGTATCAAACGCTCTTTGTCACCTTTTCCAATTACTTTTATAAATCCGTCTTTTTTATACCAATTGGACATCTTTAGGTTAATAAGTTCCGAAACCCTTAAACCACATCCGTATAATGTTTCTATTATTGCTTTATTGCGTTGTCCTTGTGGATGGCTTAAATCAATTGCGTTTATAATTTGATCAATTTCTTCAATACTTAAAGTTTCAGGAATTTTTAGACCTTTTTTTGGGCCTTCAATGAGGGTGCTTGGATCATTACTAATAATATTTTCTAATATTAAATATCTAAAAAAAGCCTTTATCCCTGAAATTATTCTAGATTGTGAACTTGCACTCATTCCTATTTCTGCAACCCATCGGATAAAGGCGGTCAAATCACTAGTATTTATTTTTTTAACACTAACTCTATTATCATTCATTTCTAGAAAATAAACGAGTTTATTTACGTCTCTGACATAAGATTCAATAGAATTTTCTGATAGATTTCTCTCAAGCATTAAGTAAGAACGAAAGCCATTTATATTATTTTTCCAACTCATTGATTACTTTTGCACTATGAATGTCGTAATTATTAATGGACCAAATTTAAACTTATTAGGCGTAAGAGAAAAGAGTATTTATGGTGATCAATCATTTGAAGAATATTTAATAGAATTACGTCAAAATTTTTCCAGCATAAATATAAGCTATTTTCAGAGCAATGTTGAAGGTGAAATTATTAATTGTCTTCATGAAAATGGCTTTGATTGTGATTTTATTATTATTAATGCTGGAGGGTATTCGCATACCTCTGTTGCTATTGCTGACGCTATATCTTCTATTGATACTGATGTCATTGAGGTTCATATTTCAAATATTTACTCTAGAGAAGATTTTCGTAAAAAATCTTTAATAGCTCCATATTGTAAAGCTAGTATTTGTGGTTTTGGATTGGATAGTTATCGTTTAGCACTTGAAAGTTTAAAAAACTAATTCACTAAAAATCCACGATGAGGCTTCAGTCTTTTTTTAATGAAATCCAAATCACTTTCTTTAATAATAATCGAGCAAAAAGAATGTAAATCACTAATCCGTTCTGTTGACTTATCTAAATAAGAAATGTCTTCTTTTATCATAAATTCAACAAGATGTGTTAGTTGATGTTCAGCAGTTTTTAAAGCATCCGAACCTCTAAAATCCCAAACTAGACGAATTTTATTTTCCATAAAACATGTGTTCAACAGATTGATTAAACAATTCACTAAGTGACATTCCTTTGAAGAGTGCTTGTTGTGGAATAATACTTTCCTCAGAAAGACCAGGTACAGTATTTGCTTCAATGGTGTAAGGTTCATTGTCCATAATTATAAAATCAACTCTTGCAATTCCATTTAGATCTAGTAATTGATAAATTTCAATAGTTCTTTCAGAAACTTTTTTAGCTAGATCTTTACTAATTCGTGCTGGGGTGATTTCTTTTGATTTACCCTCGTACTTAGCTTCGAAATCAAAAAAGTCATTTTCACTAACTATTTCTGTAATAGGAAAGGTTTCAATTATTCCATTTAAGTTATGAACACCACAAGTTACTTCAGTGCCAATTAATAAGGATTCAATAAGGATAAATTCGTCGTGCTTAAAAGCTTTATCTATGGCCGGCATTAATTCATCACTTGATTTTACCTTACTGATACCAAAACTACTTCCGTTGCCATTAGGCTTAACGAAACATGGTAGTTTCAACTCTTTAATGATGTTTGAAGAATTTATTATATCACCCTTTTTTAGCTTTATAGACTTAGCACAAGGTATATTAAAATCCCTTAAAAATTCGTTACAAGCTCCTTTGTCAAAACTTAATTTAGAAGCTTTTACTCCAGAGCAAGTGTAAGGTATTTCTAAATTATCAAGATATCGTTGTAGTACGCCATCTTCTCCAGGTGTTCCATGAATTGCCATAAATACACCATCAAATTTTATCTTTTGATTGTCAATATTTACACTAAAATCTGATTTATTAATAGGGTATAACTTTTCGTTTTTTTCTAATCTCCAGCTTTCATTGTCGATAATTACAGCAAAGGCATTGTATTTATCTTTGTCTAGAAAGTTCAATGCGACCTTTCCGCTTTTAAGTGAAATTACTTTCTCAGCAGAAAAGCCTCCCATTACAACGGCGATGTTCTTCATAATTCAAAAATAAACTAAATACATATAATCACGACAAGGGCAGCATAATTATTATATTTGTTTTTCGTTATCGATTAATATGGAAAATAGCAACAATTCTTGGTTATCGTTTTTTTTATCTAAATCATTTTACAAAAATCTATCATTNTCAATANCAACATNTGTTATTGTTGTTTTATCAATATTACTTTTATTAAGGTTTTATACCCGTCATGATGATTTAATTGAATTATCTNATTTTAGTGGNATGAATCTTAATAAAGTTGATAGTATNTTAAATNAAAGTTCTCTGAGATATGTAATTATTGACTCTGTTTTTAATACAAAACTTNCTTCTAATAGTATTATTGATCAAGATCCTTTAGCAGGATCATTTGTAAAAGAAAATAGAAGAATTTATTTGACAGTAGTTGCTAAAAGTAAAAAACAAGTTTTAATGCCTAATTTAGTTGACTTAAGTTTGCGTCGTGCAATTTCTAAACTAAAATCATTAGATCTTTCTGTTGGTAAATTGTCNTTTATTCCAGATATGGCTAAAAATNTTGTTTTAAAACAATTTATTGATAATCAAGAAATAGAATATGGANCACAGNTATTNGTAGGTACTGAAGTAGACCTAGTTTTAGGAGATGGNCTTAGTGATGTTATGGTTAATCTCCCANATTTAAATGGATTGACAAAAGAAGACGCTGAAATTTTACTTCAAATGAANTCTATTAATTTAGGCTTAGTTATGTATGATTCTTCAGTTAAAGATAGTNCTACAGCTGTAGTTTATCGTCAGCGTCCTTCAGCTGAAGATAATNCAATGATTAATTTAGGNAGAAATGTTGATATATNTCTNACATCAAANAATAGTGCCGATGAATAGATTAATAGTTNTATTGATATTAATTTGTCAAATTTCGNTAGCTCAGGAATTTGTAAATCCCTTGATTTATAATTCACAAATANCNCANACTCAACAAAGATCATCTTTGGTGTCAAATNCTTCTTTAGACTTGCCATTTTATGATGATTTTTCTGNCTATCTAGTATATCCAAAATCTTCGCATTGGCTAGATAATGATGTTTTTATTAATAGAAATTATCCAATAAANCCATTAAATATTGGTGTAGCTACTTTTGATGGNTTAGATTCAATAGGTAGCCCTAGAANTNTAGNATCAGAAACTGTTCATGGTCCATCCGATTATTTAACATCTAGACCTATAGATTTGTCAATTTCATCTGAAGTTTATTTATCCTTTTATTTACAATCAACAGGTNTNGGGAATGAGCCAGAATATAATGATATATTTATGTTAGAATGCTTAGATACNGCTTTAATATGGCAAACGGTTTGGGATACTACGGGCTACAGCCTTTCAGATTTTGAAAAGATTAANATTANCCTTANTGATAATGCTTTTTTACACGANTNCTTTCAATTTAGGTTTCATAATGAAGCTACATTATCTGGTAATTTTGANCACTGGCATATAGATAATGTATTACTTACNGATGATTTATCTTTATCNAATGATATAGAAGATTTNGCATTTGTCTATGAGACNTCTCAAATGTTGAANTTTTATACTTCTATTCCTTGGACTCATTTTGATCAGAATAGAGCNGCATATATGGCCTCCACTATGGACACTTGGGTTAGGAATAATTACTTAACNACACAAAGTGTAGACTACGCCTATGATATTTATANNCAAGATAACGACTTAATTTTCCATTATCCTTCTACNGGTCCTAGTAGAAATGATGAAATACCAGCTTTTCAGACAGATAACTTTTCNTATTCTGATGATTCTCCTGCTGCAATTACAGTGGGNGTATCTGCTTTTCCATCAACTAGTGCTGGTTTAAAATCTAACTCATTTACTGTTGTTCAGTCTCTAGCAACCGATGATNACGATTTGTTTAAAACTAATGATACTTTGAAGTATGTTCAANACTTTGACAATTATTATGCNTTAGATGATGGCTCCGCTGAAGCCTCATATGGAATNAATGTTGAAGGAGGTATGGTTGCAATGTTGTTTAATATTTCTGAATACGANACCCTAAAAGCTGTTCAAATTCATTTTGAAGAAAATTATGAAGATTCTGATGGNCAAGCGTTTAGTATTACATTTTGGAATAGTGAATCAGGGATTCCATCNGATATAATTTATCAAAGTCAAATATTTTACCCNCAATATATGGATGTTAAAAACGGTTTTTATGANTATGTATTGGAAAACCCTATTAGTGTATCTGGCTCAGTATTTATTGGTTGGGAACAATATTATGACGAAATNATAAATGTTGGATTGGATAAAAATANNATCAATAATGATAGAATGTTTTATAATCTTGGGGCNGGTTGGAATCAATCTAATTGTGCTGATTGNGATGGTACTTGGATGATTAGACCAGTATTTGGAAGTTTNACNACTTCATCTNTAGATAATGTTTTNNCTACTTCTTTTGGTNTGTTTCCNAACCCCGCATCAACTTNAGTTAGTATTGAATTTGAAGANCCTNATACTCTAACTATTTANACTTTGAGTGGTAAGCNAGTTTATAAGAAGTTTTCTGATAGNCGACATAATATTGACTTACAATCNTTTTCTAAAGGTATATNTATACTTGAAATACAAAGCGATTACAAAAANNACAGAAAAAAGTTAGTAGTNCAATGATGAATGAANTGGAGGAGGAATTATTTGAACATCATAGAGTTGTTGCTGATAAGGGGCAAGANCCTCTTAGAGTAGATAAATTTCTTCTAAANCGACTTGAGGGTACTTCTAGAAATAAAATTCAACAAGCGGCTAATGATGGATATATACACGTTAATGANAAGGCTNTAAAATCTAACTATAAAGTCAAGCCCNATGACNTAGTTACGGTNATGTTTAAAAACCCNCCTAGGGAAATAGAACTTATACCTCAAGATATTGCATTAAACATTATCTACGAAGATGAAGATATAGTTATTTTAAATAAAGAGGCTGGAATAGTGGTTCACCCTGGTTATGGCAATTATTCGGGNACTTTGGTAAATGCTTTAGCCTATCATTTTAAAGATTTACCTGNNAATGGNGGAGATATTACACGACNTGGNTTAGTACATAGAATAGATAAAAATACNACAGGATTGATGGTTATTGCNAAAAATGAGTTGGCGATGACNTCATTGTCTAAGCAATTCTTNGANAGAACTATTGATAGGAGATANAATGCTTTAGTTTGGGGAGAGTTAAAAGACGAAGNAGGTAGCATTGAAGGTCATATTGGAAGAAGTCTAAAAAACAGAAAAGTTATGACTGTTTTCCCNNATGGAGAATACGGAAAACATGCTAAAACTCATTATAAAGTATTAGAANGCTTTGGATATATTAGTCTTGTAGAATGTAAGCTTGAAACAGGNCGAACNCANCAAATAAGAGTGCATTTTCAACATATAAAACACCCACTTTTTAATGATTTTGAATATGGTGGNGATAAAATTTTAAAAGGNACTACTTTTTCAAAGTACAAGCAATTTGTTGAAAACTGTTTTCGTATNATTCCTCGTCAATCATTGCACGCTAAAAGTTTATCTTTTTCTCATCCTCGTACAAATGAANGGTTATGTTTCGATTCAGAATTACCTGATGATATGAAAAGTGTCATTNAAAANTGGAGAAACTATGCTATTCACAAAATTTANTAGCTTTTANNATCTTCTTTCTCAAATANAAAATCGTTATAGTCTTTAACGGTATTGTANACTGTATCTCTTTCAATNGGNTGTCTCTTTACATTTTTAATGAGTTCAACTAATTGTTGAGTGGATAAACTAGGANTTTGCTCTTCAGCNCCCGCCATAGAGTAAATTTTAGTAGTGTCATCAATAGTGCCATCNATATCATTTACACCATANGANAGGCTCATTTGAGCCGTGTTTCTNCCTATCATTGGCCAGTAAGCTTTTAGGTGTGGAAAATTATCCATATAAATTCTACTGATAGCATATACTTTTAAATCTNCAATGACACTTACTTCTGGAATATGTGACATTTGGTTGTCACCATTTCTAAATTTTAGAGGAATAAAAGTGTTAAAACCTTGAGTCTTATCTTGTAAGTTTCTAAGTCTGTTCATATGGTCAATAAGGTGCTTAGGTTCTTCTATGTGTCCATACAGCATAGTTGCGTTAGATGGCATTCCTAATTTGTGAGCTGTTTCATGAATTTCTAACCATTGNTCAGAAGNNCACTTGTCATTACAAATTTCGGCCCTAATTTNTTCATCAAAAATTTCAGCACCACCTCCAGGTAAAGAATCNTGACCATGCGNTTTAAGGATGCTNAATCCTTCTTCAAAACTAACTTTAGCTTTTCTACACATATATTCTAGTTCNACAGCAGTGAATGCTTTCACATGAATATCGGGTCTAATTTCNTTTACTCTCTTGATGAGATTTGCAAAATAGTGTAAGCCCATTTTAGGGTGAACTCCACCGACAATATGTACTTCNGTAATAGGTTGTTCTTTATANTCTTCCATCTTTTGGATAATATCTTCTTCAGATAATTCCCAACCTTCTGTTTTGTGTTTAAGTAATTTAGAGTAGGAGCAAAACTTGCAATCAAAGACACANATATTTGTAGGTTCTATGTGTATGTTTCTATTGAAATAAGTAAAGTTTTGATGTTTTTTTTCTCTTATAAAGTTGGCTAGTNACCCTAAAAAGGATAAATCAGCATCAAAAAGACAAATACCTTCTTTGGTAGATATTCTTTCGCCAGCTATTATTTTTTCTGCAATTTTTTTGAATTTGNCATNAAGAGANTTNTTGCCAATAATGTAAGATAAACTATTATCCATTTATCGATTTAATATTAGCCTTTCTATTATCTTNTCCTTACCNTTTGAAAACTCTATAAAATANACACCATTCTTCATTNATGANAAATCTATTTTAAGACTTTTTGATANGTTGTTTGAGTATATTTTTTTTCCAAAAANATTNAGAATTGTAACNTAGGTGATCTCNGTATTATNTTTAATTATGTTAATAATACCGGNTGTAGGNTTAGGAAAAAAANNTAANGAATTNTTGAATTCATTAATATTTAAACTACTNCCTTCTGAGTNTACAAGTATATATGCAGATTTAATTTCTGAACTTTCATCATTNCCTTCAGTTACTTTAAGTCTAACAGTATAGTTGCCATTATTATTATAGGTTACGATTGGNGAGGNCTCGTTAGAAATTGATGGATTGACACCTGCCCCATAAAATGTCCATTCATATGAATCTGGATTTCCGGTNCCAGTNTAAGTAAATTGTGTAGAGTAGCCTGTAAGTACNTGTGTATGAGATGCTTCAAAATTTGAAAAAAGNGTGGTTCCACAAACCTTTCCATCNANAGAAATTATTCCAGANTTATTTGGATCTANCCATGGTTTTAATTGTCTATTACTAGAATTTCCATTTTGATCCCAACTNTATGAAAACTTTCCATAATAGTCNGATCCNTTTAGTAAAAATGCNGGAGAACAGGCCGAGCTTCCTGTAGAAAGGTCACCTATAATTTGTTTATTTGCATTTAATAATGGACTNCCTGATGAGCCACCTTCAGTTACTCCATGNCCATTATTCGTNGAAGACCATTTTACTCTCCAATCATATCCGGANCTNGTNGTTGATTGTGTGTATCTTGATATTTTTTTGATATCNCCNGCAGGATGATGAATACCTACTCCATTAGTTGATGCAGAGTTTGCTCTATTCCAACCTGCAGCAAANAANCCATAATCATATGGAATATCATTNTTAAGTTGAACTAAATGAAAGTCAGANGTATTNCTAATGCTTCCTGTTGCACTACTATTGGAAATTTTACTACAACCAGTCATTGTATTTGAACTTGGACTACTATTTGGNTTTTCACATTCAGATGCTTCATAATTGAAATAAAAAAGCCATTGATTCATATCATTTNCTGTAGCATANGCATTATTATCATCATCAAAAGTACAGTGGTCTGCAGTAAGTANGTANGGTTTACAGTTTTGTNCAGTGTTATTAATAAATGAACCACTACACCAATANCTGTTGCCTCCAATCTTNATNCTAATCCTACAAANAGCTCTTTTGACNTCTTGCCANTTATCTCCNTCTGGAGAACAGTTGACATTAACTTGACANGATTCGGAATCACCAAAACCNNTAGAAATTNTGGAAGTTTTTATTGATCGATAGGCATATGANACTTGATNTATTTTAATAATNGGTGAACCTTCACCTTTTTGAATATATTCAAGAGTTAATTNGTTGTCCTCAATGATCTCGTTTGCAAATACCCCACTTTCGTGATTATTTNANNTTGTATATGCTCCTAGAAGTTTTGTTTTATCAGAATTGTAAACAAATAATTNACCATTTGATGGAATCCAAAATGCACTGTAATANAAGCCCAATGCTTGTGCNCCTTCAGACTTTATGTTGATACGCCAAACTNTAATATCATTTTCAAGANTTTCCCACAATCCGTCTTTTGAAGCGTCAATATCAGTGTCAANTTGNACNGCATATCTGTATGGTTTTCCTTTTAAAGCATTTTCATNATCCTCTATTTCTAGCGCATTTATNTTCGGAGGAATTATTTCTACATTTGGCACNTCTNTTGAAAGTGTTTGAGTAAAACTTATNGGNATNGCATCTTGGCTTATTTGTGAAAANCAAGTAATATTTANAAATANTAATANNAATAAAAATGGTTTTCTCATTGNATAATTATCTTTTTNTAAAATGAACGTCCATCTTTGNTTCTTATTTGAANNATGTATGANCCTTTNAATATATTATGCAAATTTAAGTTTTCTTGTTTGCTGTTACAATATTTTTCAAATACAATTTTTCCTCTTAAATCANAAATTCTTAAAAAATCTATGTNGTANAAAGATTTAATATTTAAANTNCCANTATTTGGATTTGGGTAAATAAATACATCATTTAAACTATTTAACNTATCAGTTGTNGAAATAGCACATAAGTCAATTTCAATTTCAGAATTAAAATTTCCCGNATAANTAAGNTTNTTGATTGATATNTANCCATTTCCAAAATCACAACAAATACCATCTTCATATTCATCATAAANANANAGGGTATAGCAACTGTCAATGTCTTGACAAAAATTAAAAGTATTNATTTGATTACTTAAAAGATTNTTTTCATAAGCNATTATTTCATTATTNTTATTNAAAATTGCCCAACTATTTTCTTCTGCATAGTTGTCAGTTTGTATATTTATTTCANANGGAATTCCATCTCTCACATAAAAGACTATTTCTAAAGAATCGTTTGTTAGATNTAAATCTCGAAAATCATTTGGNTTGGATGTATAAATTAATAATGTATGNTCNCCATTTTCTAAGTCAAAATTTCCAAGATTAACTTCTNTTGATGAATTAGGNAAAAGATTTCCAANCCATTCTATCATTTGGGCTTCNNGATTGTCAAATTGAAAATGTATTTGTGATTTGTAAATTGGAAAATTTGAATAATTATATANTGAGGTGATTAAATTAAATTCATNTCCACAAAATTCNTGATAATTGAANGGAGANATATTTTCNCTNATTCCAACATCTTCATATGGTTNATTGCAAGCTTGAGATTGAGTTATGTTANAACGNTGAGNATTTAATGTTGCNTGCATTCTATTTTTTTGACCATTAGTAAAAAGATTCATACAGCCATCATCNGTATAATCCATAAAGTTTTGGAACATATCTCCTCCATTTGAGCATGATGGACTTGGATGAGNCGGNCATCCATAATTTTCTGTATTTTGAATTGGAGTGTCTTCTACTTGATCATTTCCACAATCACCNTNTCCCCAAATATGTAATAAATTNAGCCAATGACCTACNTCATGTGTTGCTGTTCTTCCTTTGTTGTANGGCGCTAGNATATNAATTGTTCCAAAATTATTGTAATTAATAACTACAGCGTCTCTACTTTCTGNAGTTCCAGGAAATGAGGCAAATCCAAGAGCATTAGAAAGATCACAAACGTAAATATTTAAATATTTATTTGGATCCCAAATATCTTTTCCCCCTAAAGANTCATAAAAAATGCGGTTATCATAAATAGAAAATGATTCTATATTTGTTTGTGTAAAAGTTACTCCATTTGTNCTATCATTGTTAGGTGTNCGTTGAGCTAAACAAAAATTTATATTNCAGTNAGCTGCAAAATNAATAAATTCACTAGGNGTTTGATTAGCATCAGAATTGTTNCGATTAAAATCTTCATTCAAAACATTTAGTTGGCTCTGAATTTGATCAAGCGAAATATTTTCNTTATTGTNCTCATAAATTATATGGAAAACTACTGGTATNTCATATGAATTTTGAAAATTAANATTTTTCCATNTTTTNATTTTATTTTCTATTTTTTGACGTTTANNATTTAATTGATTGTCTATTGTCATTTCATANTTTAGTCTATTCATAGTTCCGCATCTTTCTTGAGNAAATACTAANGATGAAGTAATNATCANAAAGAATAAANTTANTTGTATTTTTAACATTTTNAACATATTNATTATTGTGGTGCGAATTCTGNATTTTTTATGAAACTTGTGTCAGTCAAGGTTTTGAGAAAATTTATTAAATCTANCTTGTNTTGTTCATTTAATCCTAATCCAATNCCNACTTTTTTCATATTTGGATCNATTGTGCTTGAGTTGTGTCCTCCGAAATTATAGTGTTCAANAACTTCTTCTAATGTNTGGAATCTACCGTCGTGCATATANGGNGCTGTTAGTTCTATATTTCTTAAAGTAGGACTTTTAAATTTNCCTTTGTCATTNATATCTNTTGTNATATCGTATCTNCCATTTTTTAAATTAGATTCAATATCAAGTCCATTGTTATGAAAATCATTACTAGTAAANAATGGNTATGAATGACAATGGAAACAATCACCTTTTTCAGTTGTAAATATTTCTTTTCCTCTTAATTCAGAAGCGGTTAAACTTGATCTATAGTCTAGAAATCTATCAAATTTTGAATCACCACTAATTAATGTTCTTTCAAATTGAGCTATAGCTTTNACTATATTTGTTGAGTCAATTATTCTTGTGTTGAATGCTNACTGAAAAAGATCTTTNTATTCTTNACTTTGCATTAACTTCAAGCTTACTTCTTTCCAATTTAAAGAATGNAATTCNATTGGNTTAATAACTGGTTCAAAAGCTTGGCTTTCTAAATCAGATNCGCTTCCGTTCCAATTAAAATTTTTTGACCATGCTAAATTTATTAGAGNCATAGCATTTCTATTTCCTAATATNCCATCTATNCCAANGTTAAATTGTGAATTATTTGCAAATGAACTTGTTTGTAAATGACAATNAGCACATGACATNGNATTATTTCCTGATAATATTTTATCGTAAAATAATTTTTTACCNAATTGTATGCCTTCTTCTGTTNTANGATTATCNGATGGNATATTTGGTNGAGGGAAGCCTTTNGGTTTTTCNAGANAAACNTAAGNTGGGTCAAAANCAAAAGGCTCAACATATGGAATATCTTTTTGACATGAAAAGAATANTAATATCAAAAAAAAATATTTAAAATCACTGAATTTCAAAGCAAGATGCGAAATTNTTCATTAATAGTTGTGCCANCGGTGATGCTGTTCTTTGATGAGGTAAATTNTCTGAAAAATCTACATTNTNAAAGANTCTAGAAAGATTAATATCNATATTAAATTCATTATTTTCATCGATACTAACAACTTTTGATTGATCAAACTCAATATATTTTAGTAAATCATCATGAGCTAAATGATAAGTAAGATTGTAAAAATTATTTTNTTGCAATGTATCCATTTTNCCTTCAACAATAACAAAGATNTATGAAGCAGGNTCCATNGCCCAAAATGTATTGTGAGAAAGTCCAAGGGGATGNTCAAGTTCATATTGAGCTGGGGTTGTTATGTTTTGTTCACTATTTACACCCAATCCAAAATTTAATCCATTATATTTTCCTTCTTCTACTTCAAAAGACATNCTNTGGGTNTGTTGATCATCAATATTAAATAAATGAATATCTTTTAGATAAATATCGTTGTTGTCAGAAATTAAATTAATATCACTTAAATAAAATTTTAAATTTATTAATCGNAAACTATAATTATCATTAAAAATAGTNTCATANTTATTTAGTANAGTATTTCCATTAACTAATCTAAAATTGATANTAAGATTAGTATTGTAAATACAAGAATTATCTTCTTTGTTGGCTTCACTNTTATAATTAATNGCATTAATATCAGTACAGCCTGGTTCTTTGCAAGAAAATATACTTAANNATAATATAAATAAAATTAGGTGAAATGCTCTNTATGTANTCATAAGTNCAAATATAATGATTATCTAGCAAAATTTTTTTTANCTAATTGTNTATTAATTNAAATAGTTNCTTAAAACTTTNATATATTTTAGATATTNTTATATATTTTGCAATTATAAAATGAATAAAAATTTACATATATATCGTTCNTCNGCAGGATCAGGAAAGACATATTCATTGGTTCGTAATTATATNTCATTAGCATTAATTGGTAATGCTANTANATTTAACCCTCGATATTTTAGNCATATTATAGCTATTACTTTTACCAATAAAGCAGCTGCTGAAATGAAAGAACGTGTATTATNATGTATTTCTGATTTNTCAAAAGGANTAGGNCAAGGANAGATTAATTCTTTCTTTAGTCACATTAAAGAGGATACTTCTNTNAGNGATGATGAAATTAAAAAACGCTCACAACANATTCTTACGTCTATATTACATAACTATACAGATTTATCCATTTCTACNATTGATAAATTTGTTTTTCGTATTGTNNGAACTTTNGCTCATGATTTNCAAATNGCTCAAGCCTTTGANGTTGAGATGGATAAAGATTTGCTAATACANCCAACTGTATCNTTTTTAATNAGTCGAATAGGAACAAACAAAGAATTATCTGATGCTTTGGTGCAATTTGCTTTAAATAANGCTGATGAGGGNAAGAGTTATAATTTAGAAAATTCTCTTGAACAGTTTGCTNNACATTTATTCATCGAAAAATCTGAAAAGTTTATTANTTNACTNTATGNTNTAAGTATTTCTGACTGTTTGGANGTNAANAATGATTTNTTNTNAGAAATNGATGNTTTTGAANAGNTNTTNNTNAATAAAAGAAAGGAGTTTTTNTCNTTTTGCAAAAAATTCAATCTTGGACCANAAGACTTTACAAGNGGTACGTTTTACAATTATTTTAATAATTTTAGAAAACTTTCTTCAGATAAATTCTTNCCNTCNGATNCATTNCANAAAAATGTNGCCAATAGAAAATGGAGTNCTAAATCGNTAGATGAGTATAAAAAAGAACTNATTATCAATCANGCTGATTTTCTNANCGCTCTTTTTGACGATGTACAAAAGCATTTAAAAATAGGATTTAAAGATTATATTTTCAATAAGCTCTTATTGAANAATATATTTTCCATAGCNGTNCTTAATGAATTGTCAAAGGAATTAGAACAGTTTAAAGAAGAGAATAACNTTAAGCATATTTCAGAATTTAANAATGCTATTGCAGAAATAATCCGTAAAGANCCAACNCCATTTATTTATGAAAGGTTAGGAGAGAGGTATCATCATTTTTTGATAGATGAATTTCAAGATACTTCGGTAATGCAGTGGCANAATTTATTGCCTNTAGTNCATAACTCTTTGTCAGAGGGATATCAGAATCTTATTGTTGGCGATGCCAANCAATCTATTTACAGATGGCGNGGGGGTGAGGTAGAACAATTTGTACANTTNCCAAAATATATATTTCAATCTGAATTATTGCCAAATCCANAAGAATTGAAAAATAGTTTGTTGAACAATGCTAATGAAAAAGTATTATCGGACAATTGGAGAAGTGATAAAGAGATAGTACAATTTAACAATACTTTTTTTAATAATTTAAANACTATCATAAGTCCAAATTTACAACCAATATATGAATCTAGCGAACAAAANCCTAAAGGNAATGATGGTGGNTATATACATATAGATTTAACTCCTGATNCCAAAAGCTTTAAATCTGATGTNATGGATAAGGTTATANGTCAGATTGAGGTGTTAAGGTCTATGAATTACGATCTTAAGGATATAGCTATTTTGTGTAGAACTAGAAAAGAAGCTTGTCTNGCAGCAGAAAGTCTAAATCGAGCAGGTGTGAATGTTTTNTCAGATGAGGCTCTGTTATTAAGCNCNTCAAAAGATGTTAATTTTATTTTAGCAGTATTGGCATATCTATATAATAATTATGATAAAGTGTCACAAACNAATATGNTTAGTTATTTATACTATAATTATGAGAGCTCTGATTANAACTTACACCAAGTTTTGGAGTCAATTGGAAAAGGCGATAGTTNTATATTNAATTCTTTTATTAAATCTTTAGGAATTGATTTCAAGCCACAAGCTCTTNNGGANTTNCCTATTTATGATTTGGTAGAACAACTAATACACGTTTTTAAGCTTTCTTCAANAGATATTTATCTTCATTTTTTTCTAGATTCAATACATAAGTTCTCNATAAAAAATAGTAANGATATAGTGGCTTTTTTAGAATGGTGGGAAAAAAACCAGTTTAAAGAAGCTATCGTTGTGCCTGAAGATGTTGATGCTGTAAAAGTAATGACAGTACACAAATCTAAGGGTTTAGAATTTCCAATAGTGTTTATTCCTTTTAATTGGAAAGTAGGTAAGGCAANTGATGAAATATGGGTTGATGCCAAAGGNAAAATAAAGAAAATGAAAGTAGCACTNTTNAANAATAGTAAGCAATTAGAACGTTCNGAATATGCNGAGATTNATAAAGATGAGAAANATAAAGCTATAATGGACGATTTGAATGTTCTGTATGTAGCNATGACTCGACCTAANNATCAGNTATATATCTANACTGCTGAATATAAAAACCTAGATGATTTTAATACACTGAGCAAGCTAATTGGTTATTACTTTCAANGTACAACACATGAATTCCCAATTAGTATTGGAAAGNTAGANCCTAAGTCAGNTGATAAAGACATTGATANCTTGGCGNTTAATTTAAATTATTATTCTTTATCTGATTGGAGGAAGACCATTCGTNTAAAGAANAATTCCAATCAATTGTGGGATATAAATTTAGATAGNCAAATATGGGGGAGTTTGTTGCACGAATGNTTGNCTCAGATTCATTATCCAAANGATAAGGAGGTGGTACTTGATAAATTAGAACGTAACGGCTTAATATCNGTAGAGATGAAAAGNAAGCTTAGAAATCGTATAGAGGAATTNCTAAATGATGAACAGCTAATNCCATTCTTTTTAGAAGATTGGGAGGTGAAAACTGAACAAATTATTTTNCAAGAAANTGGNGAAANTTATGTGCCAGATCGACTTTTAATTAAGAATAACAAAGTAAAAATTATTGACTACAAGACGGGCTCAAATTCTCANATGGAAAAGCATAAAAAACAAGTAGATGGATATTGTAAAGCATTGAAAAAGATGGGTTTTAAAGAAATATCTAAATATATAATTTANACTGAANAAAACGATAANATAGTACANTGGTAAAGCCTTTTTTAGAACATATCGCCAAACAAATTTTGGATAAAGGAAACACCGATAGATTAACGGTTGTATTGCCCTCAAAACGTTCTATAGTATTTCTAAAACATTATTTGTCCAAGTANATTTCTAAGCCNATTTGGTTACCNAAGATTTATTCGATNGAAGATTTTATTACTGAGCTTTCAGGACTACAANCTATTGANAATTTAAGTTTGCAGTTTCGCCTNTATNAGATTTTTGATNCNAATAGACCANAAAATAATGAAGATAATTTTGAGCAATTTCTAAAATGGAGNCANACTATATTGTACGANTTCAATGAAATNGATAGATATTTGGTNGATCCCCAAGCNCTATTGACTAACCTTAGAGATATTAAAGANTTGGANCAATGGAGTTTAAATAGTGCTGAATTAACTCCATTTCAGGAGAAATATGTTCAGTTTTTTGCTTATTTGTACGATTGGTATANANCNTTTAAGGCTTCTTTACTCAAAGATAATTTGGCTTATCAAGGTTTGGCATATCGTCAAGCTGCCGACTCCATAGTTAATTTAAAACACAATTTTGATGAGGTTTGGTTTGTTGGTTTAAATGCNCTTACAANNGCTGAAAACANAATAATCAATCACTTTGTGACTCATAAAAACGCTANGCTTTTTTGGGACGCTGATNCTCATTATGTAGAAAACGACAAACACGAGGCAGGACTTTTTCTNAGACAGCATTTTCAACAATGGGGAAATGCTANACTTAGTNNCTTTTTTGAAAACGATAAAACTATAGATATAATAGGGTGTGCTAAGAATGTAGGACAAGCACTTACTGCTGGTCATTTGTTAGCCAACTTTCCTAAGNANGATTTGACTGATAGTCAAACAGCACTGGTGCTTGCAGACGAAAACTTACTATTTCCTGTNTTNAATAATTTACCTNNTTCAATTCAGAGTGTAAATATTACTATGGGNGCGCCCATCANTAGTACACCTTTNTTTNNTTTGNTTGATTTACTGTTTAAAACTCAGNTGAAGAAACAGCAACANGGTAAAAATAAATTCCATTCNAAAGACATTCAAAAACTTCTTAGAAATCCATATTTAAGCCGTCTGATAGAATCCTCCAAATTGATGTCACTCAATCGTTATTTGAATAAAAAAAATATTGTCTTTGTTTCAACTTCTTNTNTNAAAAAANTCGTTAACGATGATAGTCAATGGAATATTCTTTCTTTCATATTGGNCGATTGGTCGGATACCAAATTAGCCATTCATAACATCAAACTTTTGCTAGATAAATTAAAAAATCAATTGGTTAAGCAAGAGGCAAGTGTAGAATCTGAAATTTTATTTTCTTTTTACAAATCCATTCAGATATTAGAAAACCATCTNTTAGATTTTAAAGTAGATNTGAATTTAAAGACGCTTAGAGCCATCTTTTTTCAAATCATAGGTAAAGAGTCTATTGCTTTTATGGGAGAGCCACTTATCGGNTTACAAATGATGGGAGTGCTAGAAACTCGTACACTTGACTTTAAGAATGTTATCATAATGAGCGTTAACGAAGAAAAGTTGCCTGCTGGTAAGTCCGTCAATTCGTTTATTCCTTTTATATTGAAAAAGCATTTTAAAATGCCTACACACGAAGAAAGAGATGCTATTTTTGGCTATCACTTTTATAGATTNCTTCAACGTGCCAAACATATTTCATTGATATATAACACCCAAAACGACGATTTTGGAAGTGGTGAAAAAAGNCGATTTATTACTCAAATTATNAATGAGTTAGANCANCTTCAGATTAATGAAANGGTCTTGCAGTCGAAGGTTAATAGTTTAAACTCAATAGAGCCTATTATNATTGATAAGTCAGATANTATAAAACGAAAACTCGAGGNGTGGGCAGCTAAAAGAGTGTCGCCAACNGCTTTAACCACCTTTATAAATTGTAGGTTGCAATTCTATTTTAAATATATCGCCAAAATATATCCGCAAGATGAGATTGTNGAATTTATGGAAGCCAATTCTTTCGGTACAATTATCCACGAGGCTTTGTGCGAAGCCTACACTCCACATTTGNATNCNCCTNTAAGACCCCAATTGTTAGATGAAATTAAGAATNCCNCTTTGANGNNTATAACAGAAGGTTTTCAAAAAGAANTAGGAGAGCGTATGAATNACGGTAAAAACCANTTGTTGTATCAAGTTGCTCAACGACTTACTNCAAATTACTTTGAGGCTGAAAACCGTTTTTTATCTGAATGTGAAAAAACTCTTTATGTTACTGATGTGGAGCGTTCTCTTTCTTACTCNTTAAATGTTAANGGTATGGAGTTTAACTTATTTGGAAANGTTGATAGGGTNGATAGAGTAGGTGATTCTGTGCGTATTATAGATTATAAATCGGGAAAAGTNGAACAAAAAGACCTAAGTTTTAAGTCATTTGAAGAGCTAAGGGAAAATCCCAAAAAAGCTAAAGCCTTTCAACTGATGACATACGCATATTTGTATGCTAAAAGTGTAATGAATGACATTAGTTTTACGGCNGCTAACTATTCGTTAAGGAATTTAGACGATGGACCTGTCTTTGTAAAGCTTNACAAAACAACGCTTAAAATGGACGCTTTAGTAATGGAAAAATTTGAAGAAGAATTGAAGATTCTATTATTGACTATAGTAGAAGATGAAAACNAATTTTATCCTACTGATAATAAAGATGNCTGTCAGTGGTGTGATTTTAAATCGGTNTGTGGNAGATAATTATNAAACTAGTGCTGTATAATTTTTGAAGTCAAGCTAGAGTCAAAATCTATTATCATATGCCTTAATCCCATATCTNCAGCTTGTTGGAAATTACTTTTGTTAATACCATACACTATTTTNCGGTCCATTAAATTATATTCATTTAAAAAATTTATATGCTTGTCATCTACTTCAGANAAAAAACTAGCAAAATAATCCGGTTTTAAAGATGATGGTATGAGGTAATAAGTCCATTCNTTTCCTTTGTTGAAACCTTCTANAACAGTTTTAANCTGGGGTGTTTTATACTTNATGTAGGCTAAAAATAAGATNTTTGCATCAGCAANAAGTACACGTTCATATGCTTGATGTTTTTCCATCAAAANCAATAGGCTATCTGCAATGGTTTTGTTAGTTNTTTTGAAATCTAGATATAGGTNTTNAAAATNTGACGATAATCTAAGCAGTTCATCTAAAGATAGAACGTATTGNTNAGTGATTNCGTTGTTGTGTATGATTNCTTTAGATTNAATATCAGTCCATATCAAGTCTTTTATGTTTTGATCAATTCCTAATAATCTTTCAGCATTTTTATCATGAAANATGATNAGTTTNTTGTCTTTAGTAAATTGCACATCNCACTCAATAGAATTTAAACCTAAACTTTGAGATTGTTTAAAGCTTTTCCAAGAGTTTTCNGCAAATTTAGGTAATCCTCTATGTGCAAATAGGATTTTGTTAGTNNCANAGAAGTCGTNAACAACTTCTTTATTTTTATTAAAATCTATGTAAGAAATTANAATTATANNAGCAAAAATAAAAAGGATACTTTTTATGAATTTATTCATTTTGAACAGTTGNTGATGAATTTGCAATTTACATCAATCTGNTATATTAAATTAACTAAANTAAAAAACCCACTCTNAAANAGAATGGGTTAGCAGCCCCTAGGAGAATCGAACTCCTGTTTCCAGGATGAAAACCTGGCGTCCTAACCACTAGACGAAGGGGCCAATTTNNCAAATGATAAANTTNNGANTGCAAATATACTATCTTTTGNTTTTTTACAAAGAACTTGATTAAAAAAGATANTATTATTCGTCATTAAATTTGTACCCAAGCTTTTTAGAAGTTTTAAGTTTCATATTTTGGCTCATTTGGTTGATTTGATGTAAGCTTACAACTTGTACNTCTTTAAGTGGGGGAGATATAAGTTCATCNTCCATTGCATAAAGCATTAATTCATTTACAATATTTTTTAAAACTTCTTTATTTAAANTATCATTTTGAAAATTATTAAATAAAAAGCTCATTCTTCCATTTCCTTCAGTGAAAAAATGTTTTTCTTTATTAATAAATATTCTGCCAATCATAAAACCTAGATCATTAACTCTATTNTATTTAAAGCTATCACTTAAAAAGTTGTATACATTNATTACACCACAGTAGGCTCTATATTTATCTTCTTTAACATAGCTTGAATTCCAAATATGATGGTTTTTGTCAAATAAAAAGGTGTTTGTNTGCATATGAAAAATTAGTGTGTCTCCAGAAAATTTTAGTTCAATTTCAAATTCTCCTTTNTCAATATATTTTATTTCTACATATTTATCTACTGATGATACATCTTTTGATAAATCTATTGTTATTTCACTAACTACTTTTTTTAATAAATCAAAAAATGNTCTACATACTCTATATACTTCTTGTTTTGTAGCAGCTTTTTTAGTAAGTTTTNCTATAATCTTTTTTGACGAGTCCATTTAGTATGCTTTTGAGAATATTACCTTTTGAGAAGAATTTTTGTTNCTGAAAATACATTTGCCATTTTCTAAATTGTTATTTAATGGAATACAACGAATAGTTGCTTTGGTTTCTTCTTTTATTTTTTGTTCAGTTTCAGCAGAACCATCCCAATGAGCATAAATAAATCCAGAGTCTTTTTCAATCAATTCTTTAAAATGATTCCAATCNTTTGCATGATGAGTGTTATTATCACGATATTTTTTAGCTTTAATAAGTAGAGATTCTTGAATTTCTTGAAGTAGGTTGGTAATTTTTTNACATAAACTACTAGTGCTAACTGTATTTTTTTCTANTGTATCACGTCTCGCTAATTCAACAGTATCNTTTTCTAAATCTCTNGGACCTATTGCAATACGTAATGGAACACCTTTAAATTCATATTCAGAAAACTTCCATCCTGGTTTATGTGTATCTCTGTCATCGTATTTTACTGTAATCCCAATTTTTTCTAGCTGTTTTTTAATTTTTAATGCCTTTTTGCTTAATTTTAGTAGCTGTTCTTTGCNTTTGTAAATAGGTATAATAACAACTTGGTATGGANCTAGTTTTGGAGGTAAGACTAAACCATTATCATCTGAGTGTGTCATTACTAAAGCACCCATTAATCGAGTTGAAACACCCCANGATGTTGCCCAAACATATTCTTNCTTNCCTTCTTTAGTCGTAAATTTAACATCAAATGCTTTAGCAAAATTTTGACCTAAAAAGTGTGATGTTCCTGCTTGTAAAGCTTTACCATCTTGCATTAAGGCTTCAATACAATATGTTTCTAATGCACCGGCAAAACGTTCGTTNTCACTTTTTAAACCTTTAATAACTGGCATTGCCATAAAGTCTTCAGCAAATNNAGCGTAAACTTCAATCATNTGTTCAGTCTCATCAATTGCTTCTTGCTTGCTNGCGTGCGCTGTATGTCCTTCTTGCCATAAAAATTCGGATGTTCTTAAAAACAATCTAGTTCTCATTTCCCAACGNACGACATTTGCCCACTGATTTACTAAAATTGGTAAATCTCTNTAGGATTGAATCCAACCTTTGTATGTATCCCAAATAATGGTTTCAGAAGTAGGNCGTACGATAAGTTCTTCTTCTAGTTTTGCATCTGGATCTACAATAACATTTTTACCGTCGTCNCTNTTTTTTAAACGATAATGTGTAACAACNGCACATTCTTTTGCAAAACCATCAACGTGCTNAGCTTCCTTACTTAAATAAGACTTTGGAATGAATAATGGGAAGTATGCATTAGAGTGACCAGTTTCTTTNAACATTCTATCCAATTCTTGTTGCATTTTNTCCCAAATGGCGAAGCCATAAGGTTTTATAACCATGCAGCCNCGAACACCTGAACTTTCAGCTAAGTCAGCTTTTACAACTAATTCATTGTACCATTTTGAATAATCTTCAGATCTTTTCGTAAAATTNTTTGCCATTTTTAAATTTGAAAGTTTGTTTGTAATTTTACAAATAATTATGCGTTATAAATTTTAAAACAAAATTAAACTTTTTGATGAATTGCTAAATAATATTTACATCATTTAAAATATAACTTTATGAAAACTATTCAAATTCTCTTTTTATNTANAATTTTTATTTTTTCATCTTGTATTACTATTGAAACTACTTCNACAGGATTTAAAGATGAAATATATTANACAGCTGAAGANTATACANAAGTAGCTGAAAAAGCAGAACAAGATCAACAATATTTAGAAGATGATCAANTACAAGAATTAGATAATGATGAAGAAAATTATTATNATGAATATTCGTATGANGATTATTATGATTATGGTTATTCNGTACGTTTAAGACGCTTTCATGGTCCAAGTTTTGGTTTTAGTTATTACAACAATTANTATACTAATTCATTTTGGTATTCAGGCNACCCTGCTCATTGCGGACTAAGCATATATTANGGATATAATTTTTGGAATCCTTCTTATTACGCTTATTACTATCATAATCCATATTTTTACAGTAGCTTTTACCCACATCACTATTACCATCATCACAATGGTTTTTATGCCTATAATCATTATCCTACTTATTATAATTCATTTGATAGTAATAGCATCTATTATGGTCCAAGAGAAAANAATAAAAATAAGACNCCNGAAACTTTTGCTAATCGCTATTTAANTCAGATTAAAAATAGAGCGCCTAAGTATATATCTAAAGACAATAATATTAATAAAAAACCTAATAATAAATTACAATATTCAAACGTCTTAAATGATAAAAACCCAAACATTAGCAATAAAGTTAACAACAATTNTGATAANAATACTAATCAAAACTTTAGCATTTCTAAAAATCCTAATTTTTCTAAACCTTTAAAAAAACCGTCTAATAATCCAAATAAAGTTAANCCGTCGAATAACAATTCNAAGCCTATTTATTCTAAACCAATTAAACAAAAAAAGCCTGAAAGTTATAATAAGCCAAGCTCTACTANAACATATTCCAAACCTTCACATAACTATTCACCAAGAAATTNCCCTAGTAGAGGGGGTTCAAATAATTCAGGTAGAAGACCTAGATAANATACAATATGAGAAAAGAAATTTTAAGTTTATTAGCACTATTTACTATTATAACAACTNCTGCTCAAACTCACGAAGATGCTTTGTTGTTNTCTGAAAATGNAGTTGTTGGAACAGCCCGTTCTGCAGCTATGTCTAATGCATTTGGTGCCCTTGGAGCAGATTTGTNTACACTAAGTAATAATCCAGCAGGATTGGGNATTTATCAATCATATGATTTTGGTTTTTCATTGAATTTTGGAGGTNTTGATATGACCTCNTATTATTTGGGTAATAAAATTACAAATAGTTCCGGAAATTTTAATATACCTTCTTTTGGTTTAGTAACACCATTAAAGTCAAGCTCAAAATCAGATTGGAAAAGAATAAATTTAGGCTTTGCTTATAATNCTACAANGATTTTCAAATCAAATACTATTCAATCATCATNCAATCCAAATTCTTCTCTTGTAGATGTTTTTTATTCTTTTGCTAATGGATACCTTTTGGATGATCTTGATCCNTTCTTTGAATTAGCTGCTTTTGATACAGATCTAATTGACTTACAAGTTGATNCAATTGGATGGATTGATGATGGTAATTACTTTAGAGAAGTTCAGACTGGTCAAGATCAATTTAAACAAACACATACATTTGGATCTATGGGTGAGTTTGCTTTTAGTTACGCTGGATCTTATATGGAGAAATTNTATNTGGGAGCTACAATTGGATTAACTTCTATCGATTATACTAAAAAATCAAGATATAACGANCGAAACTTTACCGATACTTTNTCTACTGTTGAATATTTTGATATGTATGAGAATCAATATACAACTGGAGCCGGTGTTAATCTTAAANTNGGTGCTATTTATAGAGCAAGTGAAAATTTAAGANTAGGAGTTGCTTGGCATTCGCCAACCCTAAATGAAATGCACGATGANTGGGAGATGGTTCTTAGAACNCAACATTATTCTGATAGTGCATATTCTTATACNTATACTTCACCGTATGGAATATATGATTATTCTATCATTACTCCAATGAAGTTTATAGGTTCAGCTGCTCTAGTATTGGATAATATTCTTTTNAGTGGTGATTTAGAGTATGTAGATTATGCAACAATGAGCTTGGATGGCGATGATTTTGATTATTTCAATACACAACAAAATATTATTGAAAGTAATTATACATCGGTTGTCAATGCACGTTTTGGAGTNGAGCTAAATTTGTCGCCTTTTGTTATAAGAGCTGGATATTCTCAAATTAAATCNCCTTATACNGATTCCTCAATATTTAATAATTATAGGGATGAACGTAAATCATATTCATTTGGTTTAGGNAAGAGAAATCAATTNAGTTATATTGATTTAGCTTATGTATTTTCTGAATATTCAAATTCAGCATCATTATACAATACTTATTTTGANCCAGAACATAAAGTAATTAAAACAACCTATAATCTTTTGTTTACTATGGGTTGGAAATTTTAGTTTAAACGATTTAGTCCTGCTTTAGCTTTTTGTTCTAAACTNTGTTCATATTGATGNTTTTTCATNTCAATACAAATATTGAAATATATTNCAGCCTCTTTGTACTTTTTATTTTTTTCATATAAAAGAGCAATTTGTAAAGCAGATTTAGCTGCAAAATAATAATGTTCTTTAGAGCCTGATTTTATAGTTTTATTATAATGTTTAATAGCTAATTCGTAATTTTCCATTTGCTCCATGCATCTACCCAATCTATAATAATATTCTAAATTATTTTTGGAATNATTTAATAAGGTTGGGGATTTAATTTTTTGNAATTCTTCTAATGCTAATTTAGAATAACCTCCATCAAAAAATAGACGCGCTTTAAGAAGGTTAATATGNGGAGNTTNGGAGTTATTATAATAAGATTGNGCCTCTTTATCTGCATCNACTTGTTTGCCANCAAAACTATTAATCATATTTTTATAATANTCGTATTTTTCATTATTGCCATTTATGTNGCTATACCAACTCATTCTCATTAAAGCAGATTTCATATAATTTTTNCCTTTGAAATTATNAATGAAATTTTCAAAATGCTCTATGCAGTTATTATCCATCTTATTTTGTTTATTAATTGCCAATAAATAATCNAAATAAANAAAGGGATAATGATCTTTTTCTNCTTTTCTGTTTTCAAGTATTTTNATAGCTAATTCATTTTGTCCCAATNTNCTAGCTATTCTATTTGATGCAAAGTTGAGAAGGAGGTTGTTTTTATCTTTTATTTCTGAAAGTAATTTTTTTAAATCATCTTTNTTATTATCTAAATTCATTTTTAAAAATGAATACAAAAAATATGTTTCTTCTAGCATTATTTTAAATTTTTTACTGGTCTTCATTTCTTGAATNGCTTCANTCATTAATTCTAGTCCAGAATTAATATTNCCTTCTATNCCTANAGTTGATAAAATCCAATGATATTTTTCNGGTACACTGCCAATAGTTGNATAAAGAAGTCCTAAAGTTTTTTTNTTAGGAATGAAATCAGGATATAANTTATTGTTTTTTTGAATTAGTTTATAGGATTTTTTTATTTCAAAAGCTGCAATAAAGAATTCGCCGAACTTTATTCTGCTAGCTGCNCATTGTAAATGTATTTCAGNTTGAGTATACAAATACCANGGAGATGAGGATTTATCATTAATTATGAAGCTTAACCTTCTNTCTTTATTTTTTTTAAGTNGTTCAAAATCTTTTTTTTCTTCTCCAATTTGTGTTTTGAGGTAATCACTATAATTTTCAATAAAGTAAACAAGNGAGTTATTAGGATTTTCTTTTTTCTCTTCTTCTAATATTANGTCGGCTTTATCAAACTTTAATTGAATGATTAGACTATATATATCTTTACACTTTTTATTCCATAAAAAATCAGCAAAAACACTATTAGAAATTAATAATGCAAATATTNTAATAATAAAATAACGCATAAAAAAAGGGATTCCAAATTAATGGNATCCCTGCAAATTTACTATTAAAANNATTAAGCTGCTANAGATTCGAACATTTCTAAATCAACAAGAATTCTTCCACAATGTTCACAAACTATAATTTTTTTACGGGCTTTGATATCTAATTGTCTTTGCGGTGGAATTTTNCTAAAACANCCTCCGCATGCATCTCTTTTTACAGGTACAACNGCTAGNCCATTACTTGAATTTTTACGTACTTTTTTATAGTAGATTAATAATCGTTCATCTACAANTTTTTCAGCNTTTTCAGATTTTTTTANAAGAGATTTTTCTTCTTTTTCAGTTTCAGAAACNATATTATTTAGCTCTTTTTTCTTTTCTTCAAAAATTTCTTTTTTATCATTAAATTTTTCAGAAATAGTTTCTTTAGTTTCATTTAAAAATTCAATTTTAGCTAATGAATCTTTTATTTTTTTATTTGCTAACTCAATTTCNAGATTTTGAAATTCTATTTCTTTACTCAAAGAATCATATTCTCTATTATTCTTGATNCTTCCAAGTTTGTTATTGTATTTTTTTACTAACTCTTCGGATTCTTTAATTGATAATTTTTTTGAAGACACAAATTTTTCTTTANCTTCAATATCTAAATTTATCTTGTCAATACGATTTTCTAATCCTTTTAATTCGTCTTCTAAATCTTGTACTTCAAGGGGTAATTCTCCTCTAACAGTCCTAATCTTGTCAATCTCAGAGTCAATTATTTGTAATTTACATAATGCTCTAAGTTTATCTTCTATTGAGAATTCTTTTGTCGCATCTTTCTTTTTAGCCATTGTTACATGTAGTTGATAGGGTTCGTATTNATGCTTGATAAATGGGTGGCAAACTTAGTAAATTTTTTCTTAAGAATTTCACATATNAGNTCTTTAGTAAATTGTTCACTTTCATAATGCCCAATATCAGCAATAATAATATNGTCNTCAGCATCAAANAATTCGTGGTATTTAAAGTCTGCCGTGATAAAAATATCGGNTTTTACTTTCTTTGCGTCATCAAGTAAAAATGAACCTGAACCTCCACATACAGCAACANTTTCTATATATTCTTTGTTTANTTTAGTGAATCTTATACAATCAGTTTGCATNACCTTTTTTAACTGCTTNAGAAAGTCATTTGTTTTCATTGGTTTTTTTAGTTTTCCATACAANCCCGAGCCAATATCTNGATTTAAATTCTCTAAATGNTGTATTTCATAAGCTACNTCTTCATATGGATGTTNACTAAATAGAGTTTCTAAAATTATATTTTTAAGGTGAGAGGGNAGTATCATCTCTATTTTTTCTTCTTTTTCTGTATGTAATACGTTTTTTTGNCCNAAAGAAGGTTTNCTATCATCGNTNCCCATAAATGTNCCTTGCCCAATCGAACTAAAACTACAGTGACTATAATTTCCAATATTTCCAGCACCTGAATCCCAAAGCAATTTTTTTAATCTTTGAGTGTCTGAAACAGGACAATAAAAGGTNAGCTTTTTAATGAAATCTTTTCTAGNCCTTAAAATTTTTCTATTTTCCAATCCTATTTTATTTGCAATAGTAGNATTNACACCATCTTTAATATTGTCNAAATTNGTATGTATAGCGTAAATAGCTATGTCATTTTTTATGGCTTTTATTATGGTTCGCTCTATGTAATTTTTGCCAACTATAGATTTTAATCCANTAAACACAATTGGGTGATGGGCAACTATCAAATTACAAGATTTAGNAATTGCTTCCTCAANCACTTCTTCGGTGCAATCTAGGCANACCAATACATTTTTTAAATTCCAGTTTTTATTNCCAGTAATAAAACCAGAGTTGTCATAATCNTCTTGTAGAAAAAGTGGCGCTAAACTTTCTAGGTAATTAGTAATTTNNATTATTTTCATAAAATCAAAAATAGCATATATTTATTTATTTTAAATTGGGAAAGAAAATTTATTAACCTAATTTTGAAATATGCCATTTTTTAGATTGTTACTTATTCCATTATCTTATNTGTATGGTTTTATTGTTTACATTAGGAATAAGTTATTTGATTANGAAATTTTNAATTCNCAAAANTATTCTATTCCAATAATTTCTGTTGGAAATTTATGTTCTGGTGGAAGCGGAAAAACNCCNCTNGTTGAATATTTAATTAATCTTNTTNGTAATTCTTATAAGATTGCAGTTTTAAGNAGAGGTTATGGAAGAAAATCAAAGGGATTTCTCTACGTCACTAAAAATTCTTGTGTTAATGATGTTGGCGATGAGCCTTTACAAATTNTACAGAAATTTCCTNAAATAATTGTTGCAGTGTCAGAATCTAGAAATTTTGGNATTAAAAAATTGATAAATAAAAATTGTGATTTAATTATATTGGATGANGCTTATCAGCATAGGNCNGTAAATCCTGGTTTAAGTGTTTTAGTTTCATCCTACAATAATTTATTTANAAATGATTATTTACTTCCTTATGGAAATTTAAGAGAGTCAAAAAATAATTATTCAAGAGCAAATATAATTGTAGTTTCTAAAGCACCATATCCATTATTNTCAANCGATAAACTAAAAACTAAAAAANAGATATCACCATTATTCAATCAAAAATTGTGTTATTCATATTTAAATTATAAAGATCCTGTTGGATTATTTTCTAATTCTTACTTATCTTTAANCAATAAAAATATTATTCTAATTACTGCNATTGCTTNAAGTGATCCTTTATTCAATTATGTTNTTTCCAAAGCAACAATTATAAAACATTTTAGATTTAGAGATCATTATAAATTTAAAAAAAATGATATCAAAAAAATAATCAAATACTATAAAGAAATAGATTTNCAAGAAACATTAATTTTAACAACNGAAAAGGATGCTACTCGTTTAGTCAATTTTGAAAGCTATTTTATTGGTATATCTGTTGCATATTTGCCTGTTGAATTTAAGTTTTNTCCAAAATCTAACTTTAATAAATTAATATTNAATTATGTTGAACAAAATAGAATCCATAGCAAAATTTCTTGAGACGAAAATGCCATTAANNCCCAAGGNAGGAATAATTCTTGGCACTGGTTTAGGAGGTTTGATTCAAAAAATTGATATAAAACTAAAACTTTCNTATAGNGANATTCCAGATTTTCCTATTTCTACTGTGGAAGGTCATAGTGGTAANCTCATTTTTGGTCTTTTGTCGGATGTACCTGTTGTNGCTATGCAGGGGCGCTTTCATTATTACGAAGGATATGANATGCAAGATGTTACTTTACCTGTTAAAGTAATGAAATTATTAGGTATAGAATATNTATTTATATCAAATGCTAGTGGTGGTGTAAATCCTAATTATGNANTNGGAGATTTGATGGTTTTGAATGACCACATTAATTTAATTCCTAGCCCTTTGATTGGTNNAAATNTAGACACTTTAGGCCCTCGATTTCCTGATATGAGTGATGCTTATGATCGAACTATGATAGAAAAGGCACTAAAAATAGCTTATGATAAGGGATATAGTGTTTTTGAAGGTGTATATGCGGCAGTTACTGGACCTTGTTTAGAGACTCCTGCCGAATACAAATATTTAAGAATTATTGGNGCTGACACTGTTGGAATGTCCACAGCTCCAGAAGTTATTATAGCTCGTCANATGAGTATTCCATGTTTTGCTATCTCTGTGATAACAGATTTAGGAGTGCCTGGAAAAATTCAAAAGGTTAGTCANGAAGAAATACAAAAGGTAGCTGAAGTNGCCGAGCCCAAGCTTACCCTAATTATAGAAGAGCTAATCAAAACATTAGTCTAAAATGAAAACTTTTAATTTTATAATTTTTATTTGTTTACTAATTGCTAATATTTNAAAAGCTCAAGTCGCTGAAAACGTNAACCTTTTATTTAGTTGGAATGAAGATACATTGGTAGGGTCTGCTGCNTATGATAATATCTATAATGAAATTTGGGGTGTGGTTGTTGATAATAGAGAATATGCTATAATTGGATCAACTTATGGAACTCATTTTTTTGATGTNACAAATCCCGAATTTTCATTTGAAGTAGCTGTTGTTAAAGGTCGAGTAATTGGNTCGCAGATAATACATAGAGATTATCATNATTATAATGGCTATCTNTATGCCGTTTGTGATGAAGGNGTTAGTTCATTNCAAATAATNGATATTTCAACTTTACCAGATTCTGTNAGTTTAGTTTATGATTCTTCTGAATTATTTGAACGTGCACATAATATTTTTATTGATACTTTAAATGCAAAATTATANACAACAAATGGTGACATATATTCATTGGAAGACCCTNTAGATCCAAAATTAATTTATTCNACTCAATTATTAAATTGNCATGATATATATGTGNAAAACGACACAGCATATATAAATGCCGGTNNACAAGGTTTTATTGTNATTGATTTTAGTCAAACATCNCTNGAAAATCANACTCATGAAGTTTTAGGTGNCTTAGCTAGCTATGTTGATCAGGGATATAACCACTCAGGTTGGATAACAGATGATGGTAATTATTATGTTATGGCTGACGAAACTTGGGGAATGAAAATGAAAATGTTGGATATTTCAGATTTTTCAAACATCCAGGTTATAGCACTAATTGGTTCTTATGTAGATGTTAATTCTATTCCTCATAATCAAATTATAAATGGNAACTATCTTTATACTGCATATTATCANGATGGTTTATATGTGCANGATATATCGAATCCTTACTCGCCATTACTCATTGGATATTTTGACACCTTTGAGCCTAATCATCATAATAGNTATATGGGAGCATGGGGAGTTTATCCATTTTTGCCATCGGGAAATATTTTACTTTCAGATATGCAAACAGGTTTATATGTTTTTGAAGTTAATTATAATAATCCATTAAAAACTATAGAAAATCAAATTGAAAAATATAANGTCTATCCAAATCCTTCTAATNCAATTTTAAATATAGAATTNCCAAATGAATCAAAAATAGAAATGTTTAATNTTCAAGGCGAGAGAGTTTATGTTTCAATNAATATTAAAAATTTACAAATTAAGACTAATAATTTTATTNATGGTNTTTATATTTTAAAGATTACAAATAAACTAGGGCTTAGCGTNCAAAAAATCATCATTCAATAATATTTTTAAAATTCTTTGTTAAAAGAAAAAGATGTGTAAATTTGCATCTCATTTTTTGATTAATATTTTNTAAAATGAAAAGAACATTTCAACCTTCTAACAGAAAAAGAAGAAATAANCANGGNTTCAGAGATAGAATGGAGTCTGCAAATGGNCGAAGAGTTTTGTCAAGTAGAAGGGCAAAGGGTAGAAAAAAATTAACGATTTCTGACGAACCAAGACATAAGCGTTAATCGTTANTNTAAATTAATNTANGGTGTTACTTTTGTAACACCTTTTTTTTTGAGGTATTCTGTTAAAAAATCNTACNTTTTTGTTAATAGTTTCAATTTCAAATTAGTCTTAACCTGTTTTAAATCTTTTACATTCGCACATANACATTTTATTATGCCNAAAGATANCTCCATACAATCCATTTTAATTATAGGCAGCGGACCAATTGTTATTGGNCAAGCCTGTGAGTTTGATTACTCNGGTTCTCAAGCTGCTAGATCACTTGCCGAAGAAGGAATAGAAGTTTCNTTGATAAATTCTAATCCAGCAACTATTATGACAGACCCCTTAGTTGCTGATCATGTTTACCTTAAACCATTGACTGTTGAGTCTATTGAGGAGATTTTAGAACAACGTAAAATAGATGCTGTTCTTCCTACAATGGGTGGTCAAACNGCACTAAATTTATGTATAGAAGTGGACGANAAAGGTGTTTGGGAAAAACACGGTGTTAAAATTATTGGAGTAGATATTGATGCTATTAATATTACTGAAGACAGAGAAGAATTCAAACAGTTAATGGAAACAATAGATATTTCNTGCGCTCCCTCTCAAACNGCTACTTCNTATTTAGAAGGTAAAGAAATAGCTCAAAAATTTGGTTTTCCTTTNTGTATAAGACCATCTTTTACTCTAGGTGGAAGTGGCGCTTCATTTGTCCATGAAGCCAAGGATTTTGATAAACTCCTAAAACGAGGAATGGCAGCATCTCCAATTCATGAGGTAATGATTGATAAAGCCTTATTTGGTTGGAAAGAGTATGAGTTAGAATTNCTAAGAGATAAAAATGATAATGTTATNATTATNTGTTCTATTGAAAATATGGACCCTATGGGAATCCATACNGGTGATTCTATTACTGTAGCACCAGCTATGACATTATCTGACACCACTTTTCAGAAAATGAGAGATATGGCTATNAAAATGATGAGAGCTATNGGTGACTTTGCAGGTGGTTGTAATGTNCAATTTGCTGTTTCTCCAGATGAAAACGAAGATATTATTNCCATAGAAATTAATCCTAGAGTTTCTCGTTCATCAGCTTTAGCATCAAAGGCAACAGGATATCCTATTGCCAAGATTGCTTCTAAACTAGCTATTGGTTATACACTTGATGAATTGAATAATCAGATTACAAAGTCTACATCNGCTTATTTTGAGCCTACTTTAGATTACGTTATAGTNAAAATACCNCGATGGAATTTTGAAAAATTCGATGGTGCTNATAAAGAANTAGGCTTACAGATGAAGTCTGTAGGTGAAGTNATGGCTATNGGGCGNTCCTTCCAAGAAGCCTTACAAAAGGCTTGTCAATCNCTAGAAATNGGAAGAAATGGCTTAGGTGCNGATGGTAAAAATTGGACNAATCAAGACGATATTCTNCACGCTATGAAACATGCTAGTAGNGATAGGGTNTTTAGGATTTATGATGCTATGCGATTNGGAATACCTTTAAAAACCATATACGATATTACTAAAATGGATTATTGGTTNCTNAGACAATTGGAGGAATTAGTNGTTTTAGAATTTGAAATAGAAANATANCATGTTGGTAANNTTCCTNAAGAACTNATNCTAGAGGCTAAAATGAAGGGNTATGCNGATAGACAGATAGCCCATTTACTAAGATGCCTNGAAAGTGAAGTACATCAATTAAGAACNGAAATGGGAATTAATAGGGTTTATAAACTTGTAGATACCTGTGCNGCTGAATTTGAAGCAAAAACACCATANTATTATTCAACATTNGAATCCAAAAAGNAATTNGCAAATGGTGAATCTTTTTCGGAAAATGAAAGTGTTTCTTCNNACAAAAAGAAAATTGTTGTGCTNGGATCTGGNCCNAACCGAATCGGTCAAGGTATTGAGTTTGATTATTGTTGTGTTCACGGNGTTTTAGCNGCTAAGGAGTGTGATTATGAAACCATTATGATTAATTGTAACCCTGAAACAGTTTCAACTGATTTTGATACTTCTGACAAGCTTTATTTTGAGCCTGTNTTTTGGGAACATATTTANGATATTATTAANCATGAAAAACCTGAAGGNGTTATTGTNCAGTTNGGNGGACAAACAGCATTGAAATTAGCGGAAAAACTTAAAAGATATGATATCAAAATTATGGGTACNAGTTACGAGGCNTTNGATTTNGCNGAAGATAGAGGTCGTTTCTCNACNCTTTTAAGAGATAATGATGTNCCATTCCCTGAATTTGGAGTTATTGAAACAGCNGAAGAAGCTCTAGAATTAGCTAAAGATTTAAANTTTCCAATTCTTGTTCGTCCNTCCTATGTACTAGGAGGTCAAGGTATGAAGATTGTNATTAATGAATCTGAATTAGANCATCATGTTGTTAATCTTTTGAAAGATATTCCNGGNAANAGAGTCNTNTTAGATCATTATTTNGATAATGCTATTGAGGCTGAAGCAGATGCNATTTGTGATGGNGAAAATGTNTATATNATAGGAATTATGGAACACATAGANCCTTGTGGTATACATTCTGGNGATTCTAATGCTGTNTTACCGACATTTGATTTGAGTGATNATNTACGTNAGCAGATGATTGATATTACACANAAAATTGCTTTAGCATTGAAAACNGTAGGTCTCATTAATATTCAATTTGCTATTAAAGACGAAAAGGTATTTGTTATAGAAGCNAATCCNAGAGCATCNCGTACTGTTCCTTTTATTGCTAAGGCATATAAAGAGCCTTATGTTAATTACGCTACAAAAGTAATGTTGGGNAANAAAAAAGTNACAGANTTTAATTTTGACCCTCANAAAAGTGGATATGCTATAAAAGTACCTGTATTCTCATTNAACAAGTTTCCAAANGTCAATAAAGAATTAGGTCCNGAGATGAAATCTACNGGTGAGGCCATTCATTTTATTGATGATTTGAAAGATCCNTTTTTCAAAAAAGTATATTCTGAAAGAAGTTTATATTTGAGTCGTTAAAGTATGTTAAAAGCANTACTACTCATATTAATAATTTNTTATTCTGTTCGTTTTATTAGTNGGCTATTGTTNCCTNTNTTGTTTANAACNATGGTTAAAAAGGCTAGTAGAAATATGAGANCNAATGAACCTAAAAGNANAGAAGGNGANGTNTCTATTGANAAGNCATCNANGAAANAAAAACAGTCTAATNCTTCANTTGGTGAATACGTAGATTTTGAAGAANTAGACGATAACTCATAAAAATATAATTATGAAGANACTTGAATTGAAAAAGNTGATTCCTCATNTATCAGCAGTTGTNCTATTTGTNTTGATATCTATTATTTACCTTTCNCCTGTTTTGGANGGTAAGAAAATAGACCAACAAGATATAAGACAGTTTATTGGTATGTCNAAAGANATAGTNGACCATCGNTCNGAATATAATGAAGAACCCCTTTGGACAAATTCTATGTTTAGTGGAATGCCNGCTTACCAAATATCTGTNCNNTATAAAAAGAATCTTATNTCNTATTGTTCNNAATTATTTAAATTGTATTTACCTGGTCCTGNNGGTGCNGTTTTTTTATACCTTTTAGGNTTTTATTTTTTATTGGTATCNCTTGGTATAGACTATCGCTTGGCAATTATTGGNGCAATAGCCTATGCCTTTTCNTCGTACTTTTTTATAATTATTGAAGCAGGNCATAATACTAAAGCTCACTCNATAGGATATTTGGCACCTATANTAGCATCNGTTCTTATGGTATTTAGGGGNAAAAAAGTGNTTTTNGGTTCTGCNTTAACNGCTCTATTTACNTCACTTATTTTAAATGCCAATCATCTTCAGATTACTTACTATCTNGTGATNTTATTGTTTATTATTGGTNTNGTTAAGTTTATNGAAGCCTACAAAGAAAAAGCTTTNCCACTTTTCTTTAAATANGTTGGTATTTTATTANTAGCTGGAACNATAGGNTCTTTGACTAGNNTAAGTAGAATTGCTACNACTATGGAATACGGTCAAGAAAGTATTAGNGGNAAGTCTGAACTTACNGNCAACNNATCCAATAAAACATCAGGNTTAGANAANGATTATGCCACTGCTTGGAGTTATGGNAAAGCTGAGTCATTTACTTTATTAATACCTAATTTTCATGGNGGTNCNTCNGGCGGAGCTTTAACCACNGATTCTGAAACATATCGANTATTTAAAAACTCNCAACAAGCAAGTCAAGCNAAAAANATNATNAAACANTTNCCATTGTATTGGGGNTCTCAACCTTTTACTTCTGGACCTGTTTANGCTGGANCTATAGTATGNTTTTTGTTTGTAATNGGATTNTTTTTNATAAAAGGCTATCTNCGNTGGTGGATTTTNACNACCTTTTTGTTGATGTTAGCTCTNAGTTGGGGTAAAAATTTAATGCCANTAACTGATTTCTTTTTAGAGTANATNCCTGGATATAATAAGTTNAGANCNGTTTCTACNACNTTAGTAATTGTAGAATTGCTTATTCCATTNTTAGGAATNCTAGCACTNAATAAAATTATTANNGAAGGAAAGACNAATGAAATTATNAANTCTTTCAAATACGCTTTAGGAATTGTTGGAGGTNTATGTTTAATATTTGCNTTAATGCCAAATNNNTTTTTTGACTTTGAGGGNTTAAACGATGCTCAATANGNAGAGNCATTGACTGAAGCNTTACAANNAGATAGAGCTTCTTTATTTTCNNNNGATGCNTTTNGNTCTTTAGNNTTTATCCTATTNTCAGCNNTTGGTATTTGGCTNTATTTAAANAAAACGATAAAGAAAANNCNTCTNATTNTTCTTATAGGNGTGCTTATNCTTGGNGANATGTGGGTAGTNAANAANCGCTANTTAAATGANGANAACTTCAAGGCNAAAAGAAAAATNTTACAACCTTNNACNCCNTCNNNAGCAGATAGCCAAATTTTNCAAGACCCNGACCCAAATTATAGNGTTTATAATACNACTGTTAGCCCTTTNAATGANGCNTCNACNTCGTATTTNCATAAGTCTATTGGNGGTTATCACGGAGCAAANCTTAAGCGTTATCAAGANCTNATNGATTTCCATATTTCTAAAGGTAATATGAATNTCTTGAATATGCTTAATTCAAAATACTTNATTGTNAGAGGNCAAAANAATCANCCTATTGCTCAGCGTAANCCTAATGCTTTAGGAAATGCNTGGTTTNTTTCTGANATAATTANNGTAGANAATTCAGATGAAGAAATTCANAAGTTAGGTCAAATAAACACAGCNAATCAAGNTGTAGTAGANCAACGTTATGATGTNCCANCTANCNTAGANTATGATAGNACAGCAACTATTCAATTAACGAATTATAAAGCCAATCATTTAAGNTANANATCTTCNNCNNCTANNAANCAGTTTGCNGTATTTTCAGAAATATNTTACGACAAAGGTTGGAATGCCTATATCGATGGAGAGNTAGTGCCACATATANGAGCCAATTATCTNTTGAGNGCATTNCCTATACCNTCNGGNNAGCATANAATTGAATTTAAGTTTGANCCACAAACATATTATNCAACCGAAAATATTACTNTATTCAGTTCNTTGATTGTAATTNTAGCCTTNTTCNNNGCAGTNTTNAAAGAGGTAAAAGATTAATGAAAAAGGTTCTNATCATTACTTACTATTGGCCACCGGGTTCAGGACCTGGNGTTCAACGNTTTTTAAAGTTTAGTAAGTACTTNAGAGAGTTTGGTTGGGAGCCAGTTATTCTNACTGTNGATAANGGTAGTTATCCATCGATAGATCAATCTTTAGANNAAGATATACCAAANNGTCTGCATNTTTANAGAAGTNAATCTTTTGAACCNTTCAGATGGTATAATNTATTGAAAGGNAAANCTTNAAAAAATGCTAGTGTCGGTGCTATAGGNTTACANAGTCNTTCTTTTTTNCAACGTNTNGCATTGTATNTAAGAGCAAANTTTTTCATTCCTGATGCTAGAGTAGGNTGGAATAGATTTGCTATNANAAAAGCNNGAACTATTTTTAAAGAACATNANATNGATGCTATAATNAGTACTGGGCCACCACATAGCTCACATCTTATTGCNNATNCCCTCAAAAANNTATATAATAAANCNTGGATTGCCGATTTAAGAGACCCTTGGACNACGGTTTTTTATAACGCCTATTTTCCTAGAANTNAAAANACTAAAAAGAAAGACAANNAATTAGAAGATTTAGTNCTAAAAAATGCNGATTCTGTNTCTGTAGTCAGTCAGGGTATGTATGATGAATTTTCTGATAGAGNTAATGATNTTAGNTTGATTTATAATGGNTTTGATGATGNTGATTTTAAGGGNTTNAAAAAAGTTAAANATGATAAGTTTACGATTGCCTATGTAGGAAATTTTAAACCTAATCAAAANNNAGTCTTAGTTTGGGAATGTTTAAAAGAATTATGTGANAAAAACNCCCAATTNAAANCNGATNTAANCATTTCTNTNACNGGNAATATTGATTCTTCNNTTGTGAATTCTTTANANGAAAATGGCTTAAAAGAACAACTNTCAATTGAGNGTTTTGCTGCTCANCANACTGCTGTNCNNCGNATGTTANATGCTAGTTTATTATTATTTNTTATTCCNGTATCTGAAAGAAATCANCTAATAATAACAGGTAAGTTGTTTGAATATCTAGCAACAGGAAACCCTATACTAGCTATTGGTCCAATTAATGGTAACGCCTCTGCTTTACTTTCAGATTCTAAAAGAGATAGAATGTTGGAGTACAACGATAAAGACAATATTTTGCTACAAATTGAAAGTGCTTACACGTGTTGGAAAAATAATAATACTCCAAAATTTACTCTCAATGATTTAGAACGTTTTACACGTAAAGTTTTAACAGAAAAACTAGCAAATAAACTTAACGAACTTTCTAAATGAAACGCATAGATATCAGTAAATTCCAAAGAGACAGTTTTTTTTATGATCAAATAGATTTATTAATTACTGTAAAGAGTTTTGACTTACAAGCTATCAGAAAAAGATATTTAGAATCAAAAAAAAATAAACGCTCTGGAAGTACTCATCGTAGAAAACCAAACTTTGGCGGTGTAGTTTCTTTAAGTCTTAACAATGGCAAACTTTATAACGATCAAGTTTTAAGTCAAATGAAAGAACCTAGAGGTATTGATTTTTTGAACAATAAATTAGCAGTTTCATCAGAAGACAAGGTTTTTATCATTACGGATAAAGTTAAAGTTTTAGAAAACGATTATTTTAGCTATATACATACAGTTTCTTTTAGCCCTTTTAATAGCAATATATTAATGGTTTCATCATCAGGTTTTGATTGTATTTTTGAATACGAATTAAAAGGATCTAATGTAATTTGGGAATGGTTTGCTTGGGAAAATGGATTTCACAAGGGAAAGAATCCTGTAACAAATTCTGATGTATTATTAACTAGAGATAATGACCAAGCTAAAAAATGGCAAAAAGAGGGTAAAAATTTTTTATTAATTGACAAACCAAAGACTCAAAGTTTACCAACTGCTCAGCGTTCAGCATTCATCAATTCAGTAGCCTATCATATGGATAATGAGAACCTGATTTTGGCGACTTTCTTCTATGCAGGTAAGATGATACAAATTAATAAAATAGATAATAGTATGCTTACTGTTATTGAATCTATGAAACATCCTCATGGAGGTAAACAATCTGATACTATTTCTTTAGCAACAAGTACAAACTCGGGTGAAGTCGTACTTATTAAAGATGGTGTTGAATACAGGTATTATACTAATGAGTTGGAGGGTAAAGCTTTGGAGTTAGTTGATATGGAATGGCTTCAGAATTCCATAATTGTAGATGATAATATTATTACAATTGATAGTAATAGAACTTCATTTCTGATTTTTAATCCTGACAAAGAGCTATACGATCTTATTCCTTATAATATGAATTGGGCGATACAAGATATGGTATGTGGTATTTTAACGCATGAGCAAAAGATCTTGTTAAAAGAAGCTAGTCTATCCAACGAATAAGTTCAAAGGCTTCGGCAAATTCACATCCTATTTGGGTGCCTCTTACACGAGCTAATCCTTGCACAAACGATTTCGATTTGTAATTTCTAAATCCTTGAGATTTGTATTCTGAAATAGCTTGCCATTTAGCGTCTAGATGATTTTTAGATAGTTTGGTGTGGTAGTTTGAGGTAAAGGATAAATTATTCCATACCAATTCATAACCTAAAATACGAGAGTGCTTAAAAGCACGTATTCCTTCTTGGTTAATTACTTGGTGATCTTGATGAATATCATTTGAACTTGGAAGTATTACCATATCAACTTGTCTAATTTTTTTACGAAAAGCAATTAATTCTTCCAATATATCTTGTCTATATTTTGTGAATTCTCTTACCGGAAAATTAAAAGTATGTATATTATTTTTAGCTATTCCTAGATGAATACAAGCTTTATTTAATTCACTAAAAAGAATGTTTTTTTCAAAACCATCAGGGATTGACTTATGACAAGGAGAAAAAGCTAAGTAATGAATAGTTGCTCCATCATCAGACCATTTCTTGATACTTGCTCCGCAACCAAACTCACCATCATCAGGATGGGGTGCTAAAATTAGAATATTCATCAATATTAGTTTAATTCTTACAAATATAGTGTTTATTAAAAGTTTTTTTAGATTCTAACAACTGAATTAAATCTTTTACCTTTGTCATGTATGGGAATTATAAGAAAGCAAAGTATTCATAACTCCATTAACCTCTATGTAGGGATTTTTATTGGTGCCGTAAACACCATTTTGATTTATCCTTTTGTTTTTGAAAGTAATCCAGAATACTGGGGTTTATTGCAGATTTTAGTGTCCTATTCGGTAATCTTTTCATCTTTTTCTCATCTTGGAGCACCTAGTATTTTTCTTCGTTTTTTTCCGAAAGCCCAAGTTAAAAGTGAATTATTGAGTTTTACCTTATCACTATGTATTATTGGTTTTTTACTATTTGCCTTATTATTTCTTTTTTTTAAGAATTCTTTATTATCATTTATCGATTCATCACCTTTGTTACAAGACCATTTTTATTGGGTTGGAGTGTTGGTATTTGCACTTAGCTTTTTTGATTTATTCTCTAGCGTGTCACGTTCATATTTAGATTCTTCAACTCCAGTTTTTTTGAATGAAGTTTTTGTAAGGATTTGTGTATTAGTTTTACTTGTATTGTATCACTACGATTGGATTATATTTAATCAGTTTTTGCTTAGCTTTATTTCTATATATCTTATTAAACTAGTTATCTTACTATTCTTTCAATTTAAAAATAGACGACTTTCATTCAACATGCAATTTAGTATGTCGAATTTTAAAGAACACTTGAAATACGGTTTTTATGTTATTACGGGAGGTGGTGCAGCTATTTTAGTATCTCGTTTTGATATGTTGATGATAGAGCATTATCTTGATTTAAAACAAGTTGCTTATTACGGATTGGCATTTTTCATTGGTAGTGTTATAATAGTACCTTCTCGCTCCGTTTCTTCGATTTCTTCTCCTTTAATAGCTAAATCTTTCGAGGAAAAAAATTTTAATAATATACAATCGATTTATTCCAAAAGTTCTATCAATTTACTAATTACAGGGGCTGTTCTTTTCCTCTGTGTACTTTTAAATATTGATGATATTTTAAGCATGCTACCTGAGAAATTTTCACACGGTAAGATTGTAGTATTTTTTATTGGAGTTTCTCAATTAGTCAATCTAGTTGCTGGTTTGCACGGTTTGATTTTGATTCACTCTTCGTATTATAAATCTATCATTTACTTCAATTTATTTCTTTTATTTATTACATTCATTACTAACTTTATTTTTATTCCATTATATGGCATTAATGGAGCTGCACTCGCCACCTTTATTTCATTATTGTTATTCAATGCCGTAAGGATGATATATGTTTATAAAAAAATGAATTTTCAACCATTTAGCTCGAAAACTGCAATTACTTTTCTGATGATGTTGGCTATCTACTTTGGTCTGAATTACATACCTTTTACTTCTATGGCTTTGTTAAATATTATTATCAGAAGTCTTATTGTTTGTGTATTGGTAGCTATTACAGTTCAGTATTTTAAACTTTCTGAAGATATTTCTAATTTGCTTAATTCATCATTCAATAAATTTTTTAAAAAATGAGATACCCTGTATTTCTGAAGAAAATTATACATAATATAAAATATACCTTTAAAAAATTATTACATTCAAACTATATATTTTTAGATTGGTCAGAGTCCTTAAATAACTTTGGTGATATTCTTAATCCATTACTTGTTGCTTATTTGACTAAAAAGAAAATTATTAACGTTTCTGCCAAGTATTGTTACTACGATCATTTGCAAGTTATAGGTTCAATTTTAAGTCGTTCTAATTCTAAATCAATAGTGTGGGGAAGTGGCTTCATTTCTCAAGATTCTATCTTTATATCTATGCCTAAACGAGTTTTAGCTGTTAGAGGGCCATTGACTAGGAAGCTGTTGTTGGAGCAAGGAGTTAATTGTCCTGAAGTATATGGCGACCCTGCTTTGTTGATGAGTAAATTCTATATACCCAAAACAACTAAAAAATATATGATTGGAATTCTTCCTCATTATAGTGATAAGTCACATGCTTGGTTAAAAAATATTGATGATGATAGAGTCAAAATAATAGATATTCAAAATCCCAACCCTTTAAAAGTTATAGATGAAATATGTTCATGTGAGCATATAGCCTCTAGTTCATTGCATGGACTAATAATTTCAGATAGTTATAAAATACCATCTGTTTGGATTAAGTTTACGGATAAATTAACGGGAGGATCTTTTAAGTTTAACGATTATTTTATGTCTATCAAATCTGAGTTATTAAAGCCTATAGTTATGCAAGAAGATATAACAATTGAATTTTTACTAAGTCAAAGTAAATGTAGAGATTTGAAAATAGATTTAGATGCTTTGACTGATAGTTTTCCTGAAGATTACAAATAGTAGGTAAATCATTTTACAACTTTTAATAGATTCATTTTTCTTTTTTCTAGACTAAATCTATTTATTATGCTTTGTCTTGCTTTTTTAGCAACCATCTCTTTGTTTTCAAGTTCTAAAGCCTCTTTAATGATTAGTTCTAATTGTTTACTATTTTTTTCTTCTAAAATATATCCATTTTTGCCTATAATTTCTGGTATCATATTTACAGATGACCCAATGGGAATACATCTGCATAACATTGCTTCGCAAAGAGATAGACCGAAGCCTTCAAAACTAGATAGTTGAAGGTAAAATTCAGATTGAGTGTATTTGTATATTAACTCTTCACGATTTAGTTTGCCTAAAAATGAAATGTTTTTTGGTTTATCATATAAGAACTCAGGATATTCTAATCCAACAATTTCAAAGCTACATTCTTTAAAGCGTTTGGCTATAGTTAATATTAAATCACCACCTTTAAGTTGGTATTGTTTTTCAGAGAATACAGCCAAAAAAGTATTTTTTCTTTTATTATACTTATCATTTGTCCAAAAATCTAAATCTAAGCCATTATTAATAACCTCAAATGGTGTTTTAAGATTAGGGAAAAAGGATAAAATACCCTGATTAACTTCATTATTTTTTAAATGAAATTTATTCTTCACTTGAATTAATGACTCACTTACTGGACATATCAAGTCTGATAAATCATATGAAAATTTACAAAATAGTTTAATATATTTTTTGCCAAGATTTCCATAGTTTAATGAAGGAAGGTATGCACAATCTGTTCCATGGCAAATAATAATCGTTCGTTTTCTAAATAGTTTTCCAAAAATTGCAGGAATTAGTGACCAATATCCTCCAAATTCAATAATAATTTTATTGATCTTAAATATGTTAAATGCAATAAAGAAAAATTGATGAATTAAATTAAAGGGGGTAAGATATTTGTTATTCCAATTATAGACATTTAGAATTATTTTATATTCACTTTTTAAAATATTTAAGTCATTCAATGCAAAACCACTCATTTGTGGAGTAACAAATAAAATTGTTTTTTGCTGTGTCATATATTTATTTTCGTTACTGCTTCTGTTGTTCCCAAAGCCAAGCACTTGACATTGCTTCTTCTATAGTTCTTTTAGCTTCCCATTCTAATTCATTAGTGGATAGGGTGTTGTCAGAATATATTTGCTCAACATCACCATCTCTTCGAGGTCCAATTTTATAATTTACCTTTATATTATTTACCTTTTCAAAAATATGAATAGCCTCTAATACGCTAACCCCATTTCCTGTACCAATATTGAATGCTGATTTTACCTTGTTTTTCATTACATATTGCAAGGCTTTTACGTGAGCGTTTGCTAAATCAACAACGTGAATATAATCTCTTAGACAAGTACCGTCTTTCGTGTCATAATCATCTCCAAAAACTGTTACTATTTCTCTTTTGCCAATAGCAGTTTCAGTTATGATTGGAACTAAGTTATTAGGATTATCTGAGGAACGGTCTCCAATTAATCCGCTCTCATGTGAGCCAATTGGGTTGAAGTAACGTAATGAAATACCTAAAATATCGGTCTTATTTAATAATTCTTCGCAGAGTTGTTTTGTTTTACCATAAGGTGATTCTGCTTTTTTGAAAGGGGCATTTTCACAAATTGGTAATACATCTGGGTTCCCATATACCGTACATGAAGATGAGAAAATGATATTTTCTACATGATGGTTTTTCATAACGTTCAGTAAAACTTGTAACGAACCAATATTATTTGAGTGGTATTTGTGTGGATATTTAACAGATTCTTCTACAGATTTATATGCCGCAAAATGTATTGTGCCTAAAATATTTTTTTCTTTTTCAAATACATTATTTAAAGCTTTTTCGTTTGTGCAATCTACATTATAAAACGGAATACTTTTTCCTGTAATTTTCTCAACTCCTTTGATATTTTTAATAGATGTATTACAAAGGTTGTCAACTATTATGGGATAGAAGTTATGTAAAGACAGTTCAACAAGTGTATGAGAGCCTATATATCCTGCACCTCCTGTTACTAATATTTTTTTCATAATAAACTAAGGTTTAAAATGTCCTGCCAATTCCAATAACAAACCTATTATATTGAATATTATCTTCTTCAACGCTAGGATATCTATTTAAGAAAAATGGTAAATCTAATCTTAATGTTATAGGCTTAACCATTTGTAAAGGTCCCCATTCATTTATGGTTAATGCAAAACCTAATCCAGCATCTGAGCGTAATTTTGAAAATGCTTCTTTATAATTTTTTCTTGTTATTTCTGTAGTATTTATAATACCAGCGTCTACGAAGAGATAACTTTTAAATGGTAGACCAAAAATTCTATCTGAAGAAAAAATATTATGAAACTCTAATTCAACACTTATCGAAGCACCAGAAGTACCATTATAAGTAAGCACATAATTACCTGCATAATTTATTTCTGGCGCATAATAGCCTGTATAACCTCTAAGGTTTAGGCCACCACCCATTTGAAAATGATTAGTGGTAATGCCATAACCTAGCCATTGACTAGGAATAAATCCTTCTGCTCTAGTAAACTTATTTTCCATTAACTCCTCAGAATTAGTACCTGCAAGATTTAGTCTTGATTCGCCTGCCCAATTCGTTCCACTGCCATATTGACCAAATAAGCGTGTGTTTAGTTGAAATTTTCCTAATTTAGTCTTATGTATGGAAGTCAAAACTACTTTAGAATAATCATAATCACTTCCTAGAGAAGAGCTAGTTAGTTCAAAATTTAATTTACCATTTCCACCTTTGTACTTGTAAGAATGTGTCCAACCAAAAATTGCTGTATTATTGAATTTATCACTTTCCCAAACTTTATAATTGGTATATCTTAAGTCTGATTCTTTAGCTCTATACATGCTTTTAAATGAAGCATAAAACATATTCTTTTTAGAATAATCGTATTTTCTTAATTTAATTTTATTCAGATTCAATCCATCTAGTAATCTACTATGTAAAGTAATGTCCGTATACTTACTGAATTTATCTAAGCCTGTATTATAATTAAAACGATATGAAAATCGATTGTATTCATTTTGATAGTCATCATAGTAATTATAATCCTGAAGTAAAGCCGTGTTTAACCAAACATTAGCATCTAATTTATGGTGGTAGTTCATATAATCTCCATTAATATGAAGACCTAATTTTATTCCATCGTAATCGTTATACCATACATCCGGCCTTAAATTTAGTTCATAATGTTTCCAGTCAGGCATGTTCCAAATCCTTGAATCGAAATCNANTTCCATTGGCACTTTNCTNACATTATTCAACATGTANTTGTCTGCTAATCGGTTTGTAGGGTCAATAACNACTNGATCTATNCCAGANGGAATATTTACGGTTGCTNTATACTTAGGATACAATTTACCCCANGCGTGCCATTTGTTTAAAACCGTTGCATCGGTNTTTTTTATAAACCAATGATTTGGAATATNGTATTTNTACTCTTTTCCATCATTANNATAAACACTAAAATCAATAGGCATTTGCATTTCACCTTTACGCTCAAAAGTAATTTNAAAATTATCNTCANTAGTNTTTTTTANATTATCAATACTGTAATCAATNGTTTTACTTGTNTCTAGCCATTGGTCAAAAAACCAATTCAAATCAACTTTGGTGTATTCTATTATAGATTCTCTAAAATCTTCAAAGTAGGGNTGNGCCATTTTCCACTTTTGAAAATAGTGTTGCATNGCNTCTAAGAAGAGTTTATCNCCNAAAACGTATTGTAAATTATAAAGCATNGCACCTGTCTTATAATAAACGTGGCGNTATCCNCCACCATGACCTAGTGCGCTACCAAAATCNTCTGAATGNGTGTTTANNGCNGGNTCATTGTATTTAGTTGCATCTCTTAAATATGCATAATATACCCTTGAGTCTATAGCTTTAACATCTTTTGTAAAACGTATGCCGTATTTACTACTTGGTTTTTCTCTNACTAGATAATCCCCATCAATTTTTGTTAATGCCCAAGCAGTTAAAAATTGAGTAAATCCTTCATCCATTGCAGCTCTGTAAGTTTCATTAGAACCTACTTGAGCATAAAACCATTGGTGACCAATTTCGTGAGCTAATAATCCTCTGTAGCCAGGGTCACTACCACTATCTAGTGTAATCATNGGGTATTCCATACCGTCTCTAGCNTCAGCAACAATGATTTTGTTATAAACGTACATACCTATATCTTCAGAAAAAACCTGAATAACTTTAGCTGCAAAGTCAGCAGCATTTTGCCATCTTGAGGCATGTGGCTCTTGTACTAAAGAAATCGCTCTAATGCCATTCCACTCGGCTTCACCAATTCTGTAGGTAGGGTCGGCAGTAAAAGCAAAGTCGTGAACATTTTCAGCGTGATATATCCATGTTTTTCTAGAAAGACTATCGTAAGGAATAATAATGCTAGGGGGTGAGTTCCAAGGTTTATTAGCAAAATTCTTGATATCTAATTTTTCTCTTAGACTAGCAGGCATAACTTCATCTCTGTTTTGAAGTGCACCAGTAGCTTCAACAATGTAATTAGATGCAAAAGTTAGTTCCACATCAAAAGTTCCAAAATCGCCGTAAAACTCTTTGCCAAGGTGTTGGTCTTTAGTCCAGCCGAATTTTTTATCATAAACGGCAATTCTAGGATACCACAACACACCATCGTAATGGGTATTACCAAAGGCATTAAAGGTTTTCATTCGTCTTCTCAAAGAACCNGTATCAAAATAGGTTTTGAAATCCATATTGATAGTAATCTTATCACCACTTTTTAGTGGTTCATTGAGAATAACTTTCAAAATGGTATTGTCTAATATTGTCTCTACTAATTNACCATCAACTTTAAGNTTTTTTACTACTGTACCTAGACCTTCTTTTTCGTACCTACCATAATTTATTTCTTTTTGGTTTTGATTATGAAGTTCAGAACAATACGAATTGGGGGTAAAGGCATTTTGATACAAGTGAAAATACAATTCATTTAAATCATCAGGAGAATTATTCCAATACACCAATTGTTCTGTGGCATCAATGATATCTTTGGTTTCGTCGATGTTTGCTNTAATNGTGTAGTGTACATCTTGTTGCCAATAGCCTGCAGGTGCTTTATTTTTCCAGTAGTTTGGATTGTCTGNCTGATTGTANGTATTAGGTTTGCTAAGTGGATTGTATTTGTTNTGTGAAAACGAAGCGTTGCTAAATAAAATAGCTGCTAAAATGAAATATAACCTCATGAAAAACTGTCTTAGATTTTAAGTCGCAAAGATAAAAAAATCAATCAGATTTCTATGTGAAGTTTTAGGTTGATTAGCCTTGAAGTCAGTCTGTTAGGAACACCAAANTGATAACCATTGGTGTCTTTTACCCACAAGAAAGAGATGGTGTTNTCTATATCTAGTAAATTGAAGACTTCCATACTTATCCAAGTCGATTTGGTAAATTTGAAAGGATTGAATTTTCCTGTTTCTTGACCTTCTTTTTTAAGAATAGNAGAAAAACCAATATCTACTCTTTTATAGNTTGGAATGGTAAAATTNTACTGACCTTTATAGCTNCCAGGAGCTGTAAGAGGTAGGCGTGAACCATAAACCAAATTCAGATGCATTTTGAAGTTAGGGTTCTTTGGAAGATAATCTTGAAAGAATAGGTTAAAATTAACCAATTGATCTGTTGGTCTATCATAATAGCCCGGTTCTATGGTATTGCCTTCACTATCGNTATAACTATCGTCTAGAATGTCCGCTTTTGTACTTAAAATAGATACACTAGCCCAGGACTCAATATTTTTGACAAATTCACCATTGAGTCGNAAATCTATACCCTTTGCATAACCAACAGCATTGTTATTAGCGTAATAACGAATTCTAACATTTTCCACTTCNTAGGGAATGAGGTCGGTAATATCTTTATAATACAGTTCGGTAACTAACTTAAAAGGACGTTGCCAAATTTTAAAATTATAGTCACTACCCAGTACATAATGAATGGATTTTTGAGATTTAATATTGATATTTAAATTACNGTTAAAGTCTCTTAACTCTCTGTAAAATGGAGTTTGATAGTAGTACCCTGTTGCAAATCTAAATACGATGTCTTTATCCCATAAGGGTTGATAAGAAAGTGATNCTCTAGGACTAAATAGGTATTCTTCATTCAGAGTCCAATANGACGTTCTTATTCCTGAATTNANATTAAATCGACCTAATTTTTGTTCAAATTGCATATATGCATTGTATCTNTATGAATNNANATNGATNGATGTTCTGAGNGATTCGTCCAAAACAAAAGATGTTGGGTTTTGNAANNCTNTGCCTATAGAATCTACTGGATGAGGNAATGAATAATCNGANGAATCAATTAATGTCCATTCGTTGATTTCATCTTTAATTTGTTCTTTTTGTCCTTTTATTCCCCANCGAAATTCAAANTCATTTTTGAAATAGACTCCTTTATGNTCNANATTNTAAACAGTTAGCTTNNAGGTAGTTTCTAGCATGATTNAGGTGAGAGCCTACGCCAATATTAAAACTTGCTTCTCCAAACGATTCTGANCCNAAGTCNTTATCAACTTCTGATAGCCAATATTGACCAAGNATATCAAAAGTTTCGCTTTCATANGTTTGAAANGCGGTNAGNGTCAAGTCAGNTTTNANGTGTTCATTGGCTTGATAGGANAGGTTNNAGGCNTTGAAAAANGTTTCGTAGCTATCAATTTCCTGTCCTTCAAAATAAATACGTAATTCNAAGGGAACGCTAATTGTACCAAAACGNGTGGTTTTATTNGCAGGAATATGTTGNTATTTATTGTTNGANTAATTNAANANAGTNTTAAAAGAGAGNCGATTNCTGATTTGGTAATTGANAAAGGCTTGAATATCACTNAAACTTGGCTTGTATTCTCCTTCTGNTTCAAGACTATTNAANAAATAGGNATTGGATTTATGACGTGCCCCTATCAAATANGATAATTTTTTAGACTTANTAGCACCNTCAAGATGTAAATTTGCGCCTAGNAAACTTAAGGTTGNTGATGCCCCAAATTCTTTAGGNTTTTTATAGGTTATATCTAAAACAGAAGACATTTTATCACCATANCTAGCGGCATATCCNCCAGCTGAAAATTGTATNGATGATACTANNTCTGAATTGACAAATGACANACCTTCTTGTTGNCCAGAACGTATTAAAAATGNGCGATANACTTCTATNCCATTNACNTAAACTAGGTTTTCGTCAAAATTNCCACCTCTAACAGTATATTGAGANCTTAANTCTGTNGATGAATTAACACCTGGTAAAGTTTTAATTAAGCCTTCNACACCTCCNCTAGCAGTAGGNATTGANACAGCGTGTTTAGCATCTANCTTTTCAAAGGTGTTAGAACGTGTTTTTTGGTCTTCTATNTCTACATTATCTATAGANACNCCAAGNTTTTCTAAGGTAATATCAAGCTCATAATTTTGCCCNTTTTTNAGCATAGGNAGTTTAATAGTTTTGGTTTTGTAGCCAATAAAAGAAAAACTTANCTCTTGCTCTCTATTGGCNGAAACATCGATAGAATATTTTCCGTTTCCATCTGATATTGTGCCTTTAGATTGGTTAATNACACTAACATTTACACCTTGAAGAAAAAAGTTTTCAGAAGTGCNTATTANACCATTAACATTTTGTCCAAAACCATTNTAGGAAAGGAATAAAATTAGTANNAATGAATNCCTGAAAACANCTTTTAACATAGATTCGCAAATGTATTAATATTCATATTAACNTTATTATTAGATAAACACATTTATTTTAAATTTGGCATCAATAGAATAACTTATAATTTTTTAGATATAGTATTTATGAAAAAAATATTGGTTTTATGTACTGGTAATTCTTGCCGTTCTCAGATGATGGAAGTTGTCCTCAAAGACTTGTTAAGTGCGTCACAATTTGAAGTTTACAGTGCCGGTGTAGAGGCTCATGGCATCAATCCCTATATGAAACGAGCTATGGAGAANAAAGGCTATTCATTAGAAGGGCATACTTCCAATACAATGGATGAATATGCGCATTTACATTTTGATTATGTCTTTACGGTTTGTGACCATGCTAAAGATAATTGTCCNTACTTTCAAAATGCNACNCAANGAATACACCATTCNTTTAATGACCCNGCAGATGCTGAAGGGAGTGACGAAGAAAAAATGCTAGTTTATGAAAAGNTTAGGGATGAAATAATTTCTTATTGNACGANNGCTGTTCACAATCTTTGATTTTTTATCTGTAGAAAACNGCTTGGTATTCCGTAGCGTTGTTTACAGAATCATAAACAACCAATTTAAANATATNTTTTCCAGNTTTTAAATCTTTTTTAAAGTAATGCGTAAGCTTATTACTTTTAGGCTCATATTCCATTAATACCCATTCGTCATTTATTGTCGCTGANTAGNTCTTAACGCCACTTTCTCCGTCTTTNATGGTCATTTTTAATGTTGAACTTTTCATCNTTTTGCCTGNNNATATATTTAGACCTTTTACNANTGGATTAATAGTGTCTATGGCTACTGTGAAATTACCGAATAAGCGAGTTTTTACAGAAATTTTTCCGTCTTTGTACTTGCCNCCAACATAGTTNGGTTTACCTTTTTTATTGAGTTTGCAAATGTATGATTTCGAGGCCAAACTATCTGGCACAGTAGTTCTTACAGATAGGGCGTAGGGACTATGAACAGTAGATTCTTCATTATGTACACAATGTATAGGAGAATGAAAANTATCACTTGAGTCTTCAAAGACTTTATATGTNAAAAATAAGGTATCGTATAAGGAGTATTTAGGTATTTCTATGGAAAGNAGTTCATTGCCAAAAGTATTGTGTTCTTCATAAGGAAAAACAGAAGTGAATTTAANNGTNTCTTTGGAAGTGTTATCGGATAAAATCTGCTCAGATTTCTTGACCTTAAAATTCAATTCNGANACATTTTNATATACATCTTTTACTCTAATCACTACTTTTTGNGTACCATTTTTAGGCTTAATAATTCCTTTGTTGGCAACATAATCGTAAATGGATAATTTGTTGTTTGGCTCAAGAAAACACTTGTGTAATTTTCTTTTGTTTGTGACTTTTTCAGNATAATCCAAATGAGAGTTGATGTAACGTGTTTCATGAAAACCAAATTCCTTCATGGTGTGGGAATATATCAACTGACTATCTACCAAGACCTCNATGGAATACACCCCGTTTTTATTATTGGCTTTATTCAATAGGTCGTAAGTATTTATACCCAAAGCATATGGCCCGNTGACCTCGATGGTTTTGTCGATGTAACAATTCTTAGCNGANCCTTTTACTNTANAAANCTTATCTTNATTNTCACCATCAATAACTGTATTTTTTGCCTTAGAATAAACTTTTAANTCTTTTATGACTGGNGGAATGTTGTCAGTAATATCAAAACCAAATTGTAAANCATTCTGNGGNTATTGATTTTGACTATTTCTAATTTCAAAATGGAGATGAGGGGCTGCTGAACTACCAGTGTTTCCAGAAAGTCCAATAATTTCGCCTTTNTTTACTCTTANCTCATCTTTGNTTGGAAATAATTCTATGTCATAGCTTTGGTTTTTGTATTGGTTGCTTATAACATAATCTTGAATGGCACCAGTATAACGCATCAAATGGGCATAAACCGAACTGTAGCCATTGTCGTGTGTAATNTAAATGGCTTTGCCATAGCCCCAAGGAGAAACTTTTATNCTAGAAATANAGCCGTTAGCAATGGCATAAACTCTTAAGCCTGATTGCCCTTGGGTTTTGATGTCTATGCCTGCATGAAAATGATTACTTCGTAATTCNCCAAATGTGCCTGACAATACNANTGGAATATCTAGAGGAGGATGAAAGTCTTGAGGATGTTCTTGTCCAGAACTAACTAAATTAAACAACACCAATATAACAACAAAACAAATTTTATACATTAATTATAATCTTTACTAGGNCAACAAATATTTNCAAAAATAATACTATAAAAATTAACGTAATACTTTGTATTTAAGTATTGCAATGTTACCTTTGTTATTCATATCAATTTAGGATATTTTTTGCTGAATATGAAAGCTACCATTGAGAGATTACATAACAAGTTAGAGTCATTAGTCGCTAACTATCAGCAACTTAAAGAGGAGTTAAAAGCCTCGAATCAGAAGGTTGATGTTTTATCTAAACAATTAGATGAGCATAATCAAACTATCCAACAATTGAATGAAAAAAATAAAGTTTTGAAGCTTTCATCTTCTATTCAGGGTGAACAAGGAGATAACAAAGCAGCTAAACAAAAAATAAACGANTTATTACGAGAAATAGATAAATGTATTGCCTTGTTAAATAAATGATTGAAATCGCTTTATGCAACAGCTTAAAATTAAAGTAAAAGTAGCTAACAGGTCATATCCTCTTACAATAAATAGGAAAGATGAGGAAGGTGTTAGAAAAGCAGTTAAAACTATTGAAGATAGATTGAAAATTTATGAAGCTAAATTNGAAGCAAGAGACACTCAAGATTTACTGAGTATGTGTTTGCTTGAAATGGCTGTAAAAGTACTCGGAGATGAGCAAAAGGTTAAAGTTGATAGTAGCCTTGAAGATCAGTTATTGGCAATAGAATCTATTATCGATAGTCATTTATAAAAATGTTCTTTACATAATACCCGCGTCATTCAATCCAGTTTTTAAACTCAACACGTTTATATTCGAGGACTGACTTATGCCTTCAAAAACCGGCCTCAACCTTTATGGTTTCTTAACAGAACAGTGGACTTTTGCGATTGTGTAGCTACCTCATTCATTATTTTAAGGAGTTTATTAGCTCATNGTTTGATGTGGGTATTTAATTATTAAACTTTATCATTAAAATATTTAAAACTAATTAATGTTTAGAATTNTTNATTTCTTTTGTTAAACTAATTTATCAAGAGCTTGATTTATTAAGTTTTCAATTGCACTTTTATAGTTTTTTGAACGTTTGTTAGTTGCTCTATTAGCTAAAATTGTGCAAAGCGTAAGGCAATTATGTCCCATTAATTTNCCTAAGCCATACAATGCGGAAGTNTCCATTTCATAATTAGTTATTTTAATACCTTTAAAATTAAAATTAATCATTTCTTGATTTAAATTTTTAAAGGCATATGGGATGCGTATTTTTCTTCCTTGAGGTGCATAAAATCCAGGAGCAGTTACTGTAATTCCACTAATAAAACCATCAAATTTATTTAATAAATCTTGATTTGCAGCATATATATATGGTTTAGATAATTGAGTTGGCCATTTTAATTGGTTGTTTATAGCCTCTTGAATTTCTTGATCGAAATCATTATTAGCGTAGAAATGCATTAAATTATCTAATCCCATTCCGTAAGAAGAAACTACAATAGAATTTAAATTAATTTCTTTATGAATGGTTCCTGATGTTCCAAGTCTGANTAAATTTAACTTTGTCAATGATTTTAACTTTCTGCCTGTTTGAAGATCAGTATTTACTAATGCATCCAATTCGTTAATAACAATATCAATATTATCTGTTCCAATACCTGTAGAAATTACGCTAATTCTTTTTTTTCCAATGTATCCAGTATGAGTAATAAATTCACGATTTGCAATTTGATGTTCAATTNTGTCAAAGCGCTTAGAAATTTCACTAACNCTTCCTTGATCTCCAACCAAAAATATATCTTTAGAAATATGTTCAGGTACTAAATTTAGATGATATACTCTTTTTGCTATACTCNTTTTAGATTTCATATTCTTTTTAATTACTTTTGCAACAACAAAGCTATACAAATTATGACTTCTAAAGATATTATTTTGGTTCCGATTGGTTTTACTGACCAATCAATAGTTGCNTTAAAACAAGCTGTCACAATTGCTAGAATTACAAACTCTCAATTATTTCTTTTGTCTGTCGTAGAAATGCCAACTGCAATTCAAAAGATTTTTTCTGATTTTGAAGAAAAACAAAAACTTTTTAAGGAAAAGTTAAGAGAAAACTTAATTGAGTTANGTAATAAGTATTGTGATGGAATTTCAAATGTNGAGTATTTTGTAAAATCTGGAAAAATCTATGAGCAAATAACAGAATTAGCTGATTCTGTTAATGCTAACTTGATTGTNATGGGTACAGAGGGTACTCCAAAAGAAATTAAAAAAAAGTTTATTGGTTCTAATGCCAACAAAGTTGTTAGATCAGCAACATGTCCTGTTATTACAATAAAAGGAAAGTCCATAAGTAATAATTGCGGTATAATTGCTTTACCTTTNGATTTAAATAAAGAAACAAGAGAGAAGGTTACAAATGCTATTCAATTTGCAAGATTATTTAGTTCTGAAATTGTTGCATTTTCTATTTCTTATGATAATGATGATGAGTCTGTTAAAAATAAACTTAATAGAACCCTTTCTCAAGTTTGTGAATTTATAACTTCCAAAGGNATAAATTGTAAAACTGAACTTGTTAATATATCAGCATCATCTAGTTTTTCGGGATCAATAATTAATTATACTAAAGATATTAATGCCGATTTAATAATGATTATGACAAANGGAGAGAATAATTTAGATTTAAATTTCTTAGGTTCAAATGCTAGAAAATTAATTAATAAGTCTGATATACCGGTTATGAGTATTAGACCATCAATCAAAAAAGATACTACTTCTTTTACCATTCAATAANTTTTGTGAATAAACTTTTTTNAAATCTTGAATNATAACTATTCATATTTTTTAGTTTTGTTTAATAGCNAATTATGAAAATTTTATTCTCCCTTTTATTATTATTTTCNTTACTATTTTTTGGAGTTAAACCAAATACAAATGCAGATGACCCGCCATTTTATAATTTAGATTCTACANTCTGGGTTGATAATTTAATGTCATCAATGACTTTAGATCAACGTATTGCTCAACTATTTATGGTTGCTGCATATTCAAATAAGGACATCTCTCATCAAAATGAAATTGAAAATTTAATAACTAATTATCAAATAGGCGGTTTAATGTTTATGCAAGGTGGACCTGTAAGACAATTAAAATTGACTAATAAATATCAATCCTTAAGCAAAGTNCCTCTAATGATCGCTCAAGATGCTGAGTGGGGGTTATCAATGAGAATAGATAGCACAATTATTTATCCGTGGCAAATGACTTTAGGTGCTTTAAGTTGTGATAGTCTTATTTACAATATGGGTTTTGATATTGCTCAGCAATGTAAAAGACTTGGAGTCAATATTAATTTTGCTCCAGTAGTTGATGTTAATTCTAATCCAATTAACCCTATAATAAATAACCGTTCTTTTGGAGAAAATCCATTTCGTNTTGCTCAAAAGTCTTTAGCCTATATGCAAGGCTTGCAAGATGGTGGTGTAATGGCTTGTGCTAAACATTTTCCTGGTCATGGTGATACCGATTCAGACTCACATAAAACACTTCCTACTATAAATCATACTTATGAACGATTAGATACTGTAGATTTAATACCATTTAAAAATTTGATTAAAAAAGGACTTGGAAGTGTTATGGTAGCACATTTACATATTCCATCAATAGATGATACTGATTCTTTAGCATCGACTCTNTCTNCTAATATAGTNAGGGATTTATTGAAAGATTCATTAGATTTTAAAGGTTTAGTAATTACAGATGCATTAAACATGAAGGGAGTTAGTCAATTTTACGAACCTGGTTTAGTGGATTTGAAAGCACTTTTAGCAGGAAATGATATCTTACTTTTTGCTGAAGATGTTCCTAAAGCAATTAAAAAAGTAAAAGAAGCTATAGTCAATAAAGCTATTAGTGAGGAGGAAATCAATAGCCGTTGTAGAAAAATTTTAATGGCAAAAAAATGGTTTGGATTAGATGAAAGGTTACNCCTTAATTCTAGTGATTTAATACAAGATTTGAATATTAAAAGGTATGAGACATTAAATCGAAAGTTAGTTGAAAAGTCTATGACTGTCTTACAAAATACTAATGATTTGTTGCCTTTAAAACGANTGGACACCCTTAATATCGCCCTTGTTTCTATTGGTGAAAAGTCCAATCAATNCCAACAAACATTGTCAAATTACGCCCCTATAAAGACCTTTTATCTAAATGAGCAGCACAGTGATAAAGAAAGAAAAAAAATGTTGGACTCATTGGCTCAATATAATCTAGTCATTGCTAGTGTTCACAAATCCAATAAAAACGCTTGGAAATCCTACCGAATTCATCAGAATACGGATTTATTTTTACAAACTTTAGCCTTACAATCTAANGTAGTTTTAAGTGTATTTGCTAANCCTTATTCTATTAGTGATTTTTTAATGACTTATTCTTTTGATGGTTTGATTATGGCATATCAAAATTCTGATATAGCTCAATTTTATGCTGCTCAGCTTATATTTGGCGGAATAGGTGCAGATGCAACTTTACCCGTTTCAAACAAACATTTTGACGAANGTTTTGGATTAATAACTAAACCCTCACGTCTTAAATATGATTATCCTGAAAGTTTAGGNATNGATAGTGAATTACTTTTAAAAATAGATAGTATAGCATTAGATGCTATTGAAAAAGAANCNACTCCAGGATGTCAAATTTTAGCTATTAAAGAGGGCGTAGTATTTTATAANAAAAGCTTTGGATATCATACCTACAATAAAAATAAACCTGTAAAGAATTCAGATATATATGATTTAGCTTCAATAACTAAAATAATTGCTTCNGTTCCTGCAATTATGCATCTAGAAGAAAACGGTGATCTTCATTTGGATAGTTGTCTTGAGAATTATATTAATATATCTGATACATCTAACAAAAATAATCTGTCTATTCGAGAAATACTAGCTCATCAGGCAGGCTTGAAATCATGGATACCATTTTATAAACAGACTATNGATAAAAATGGTAATCTGAGAGACACTTTGTATAGTAACAGATATTCAGATACTTTTAATGTTAATGTTGCTGATGGTATTTATTTACATAATAGCTATCCCGATACTATTCTTGCTCAAATTATAGCATCAAAAATAANTGATAAAACATATAAATATAGTGATGTTGGATTTTATATTTTNAANGNNATTATTGAGAATAAAACAAAATTATCTTTCAATGATTTTGTAAATCAAAAATACTACAGTCCATTAGGTTTAAATACTATGGGATTTTTACCAAAAAGTCGTTTTGATCNTAGTCGTATTGTGCCTACCGAATTTGANTATTACTTCAGNAGTCAACTTTTACAAGGAGATGTTCATGATATGGGGGCAGCTATGCTAGGAGGTGTAGGTGGTCATGCAGGATTATTTTCAAATGCTAATGATTTAGGAATTTTTATGCAGATGCTATTAAATGGGGGAGAGTATGGTGGNGAGCGTTTTTTTCAAAAACAAACTATCAATAAATTTACAGAATGTCAGTATTGTAATAATGATAATAGAAGAGGTGCAGGTTTCGATAAACCTATTTTAGAAGGGCAAGAAGGTGGNCCATCATGTGATTGTTCTCCTTCTTCAGAAGCCTTTGGNCATAGTGGCTTTACAGGTACTTTAGTATGGGCAGACCCTGAGGAAAAATTTGTTTATGTATTTTTGTCCAATAGAATACATCCTACTTCAGAAAACAAAAAATTGTTGGAAATGGATGTAAGAACNAAAATTATGCAAGTCTTTTATGATGCTATAAGAACTNTTAATTAATGTACAAATCATTAAAAATAGGTTTAGTNTGCTATCCTACCTTTGGTGGTAGTGGTATTGTTGCTACNGAACTAGGAAAGGCTTTGGCTGACAAAGGTCATGAAATTCACTTTATTACATACAGTAAGCCGGTTCGTATGGATTGGTTTACTAAAAATATGTATTATCACAAAGTATCTGTTTCTNACTATCCACTATTTGAATATGCCCCTTACGAATTGTTACTCTCAAGTAAATTGGTAGATGTTGCTATCAATCANAAGTTAGATGTTTTGCATGTACATTATGCNATACCACACGCTTCGGCAGCCTTTTNTGCCCAGCAAATATTGAAGACTAGAAATNTAGANTTACCTTTTATTACCACTTTGCATGGNACGGATATTACTTTATTGGGNAAGGATAAATCTTTTCAGCCGGTCATAGAATTTGCCATAAACCAATCTAATGCTGTNACAGCTGTTTCGGAAAGTTTAAAAGACGATACCTATAAATTTTTTGACATCAAGAAGAATATAAAAGTAATTCCTAACTTCATTGATCCTACTTTATACCGTTTTGCTGAGGATATTGAATTAAGAGCGCAATTTGCTGAAAGGNCCGAAGTGATTATTACTCATATTTCTAACTTCAGAAAAGTAAAGCGGGTNGAAGATGTAATTCGTNTTTTTGAAGGTGTACAACAGCAATTGTCCGCTAAGCTACTGTTGGTTGGAGATGGTCCTGAGTTGCATCAAGTCAAAAATTTAGCTAGAGAACTAGNAATTTCNGATAAGGTTTTCTTTTTGGGTAAATCNAAGCGNATAGAACAAATTACNAGCATATCGGATGTTTTNCTTTTACCTTCTGAAACAGAAAGTTTTGGTTTAGTAGCTCTAGAGGCTATGGCATCAGGAGTAGCGGTAGTNTCTTCNAATGTCGGTGGTTTGCCAGANGTCAACGAAGACGGTGTAACNGGTTTTTTAAATGAAGTGGGTGATATTGAGGGTATGATAGCTAGTGTNTTGAANATCCTTAAAGANAAAGACACTTTAGCACGNTTTAAAACTAATGCCCTNGAACATTCNAAAAAATTCGAGCTTAGAAAGATAGTCCCTTTATATGAGAAGTTATATNTTTCTCTAGTGNAGCATTAAGCNCCCACACGTTTACAGTTATAGCCTTTATTTTGCAGTANTTCCATTACTTTATCTCGNNCNTTACCTTGAATGATGATTTCTCCATTTTTAGNAGTNCCTCCAACACCACATGCTGATTTTAGAGCTTTTCCTAAGTCTTTTAAGTCACTNTCTTNACCTACAAAACCTTTNACGATAGTGGCGACTTTACCGCCTCTATTTTTTTTATCNATCCAAACTTCTAAGCGTTGATTTTNNATAGCTAGTGTTTCTTNTTCACTTTCATATTTATACTCAAAATTCGAATTGGTAGAATACATTACGCCGATTTTATTTTTCTTCTTTTTAGCCATAAGGAATAAATACTTTTAATGTTTTAGGATGTGTNTCTATNNGTATTTCTTTGCCAAGGTCTTGCCCTTCACCATCNAGGTGGCTTTGNCCATTTTGACAAAATATTGATATNCTTTTAGTTTTGATGATNGTCATGTATTTAGACTGATGTATTTTGCCNGTAAATAGACGATANAACAANACAGGTACNAGATAACGTTTAAAGTCTTTTAAGACACAAATTTCTNTTAAACCATCATCTACTTTACTTTCAGGTGATATCTGAGCACCATTTCCAAACTGTGATGCATTGGCCCATGANATNATGACGGCATTATANACTTCCTTTTTNCCATCGTATTCTAGNNAATAATCTTGAGCTGGGTAGTTGGCACACTCACGCAAGACCAATTTGATNTANGATGAAAANCCNCTTACCTTAGTAGTTGCAAAAAGGTTAGCGATATGAGNATCGAAGCCAANTCCNGAAACGTTAAAAAAGGGTACTCCGTTAGCTGTGCAGNTATCTATTGTTTTGAAATCCGAAATATTAAGTTGNTTAATGGCTTTNTTAATATNCCTTTCCATGCCAAAATGAAAAGCAAAACCATTACCNGAACCACAAGGTAGTACTGCTAAAGCCGTTTGACTTCCCAATAATCCCTTAGCACATTCGTTCATCGTACCATCACCACCAACAGCTACTACAACATNTATATTTTCGTGANCTGCTTGTTGCGCTAATTCGNTGGCATGTTTTGCTCTTTCTGTGTAGAGATAGTCAAAATCAAATTTGTTCAAATCAAGGAGNTTTTCAATTCGACTTTCTANACCTTTATGTTGGGCTTTACCTGANATGGGATTGATAATAAATCTAATTTTCATAGACGCTCATTTGATTAGTAATCATAGAGTTATTAAAGNCTTGTTTGATAGNTTTTAACTGATTGACAAGANCAGGAGAATTGGGTATNCTCTCTTTCAATGTTTTATCCTTATANGTTGTGTAGACTTCGTCTTTATTCACTAGAAATTCGTCTTGTGTTATCATCANGTATTCGTTTTTAAGAAAGGATATAGCCAAGTCTTGTCCTTGTAATATAGATTTACCAAAGCTAAAAAATTCTTGATCATATCCTATNAAGTCCATTANAGTGGGTAAGATNTCTATGTGTTGGCTAGTATTTTCAACGGAACCTTTTAGANTGNTATTATTTTTCCAAAATAGCATAGGCACAGCATATCTACCGATTTTATTTTTNTATNCTAGTTTATTAGAAAGTGGCGAAGTATGGTCGGCAGTGATGACAAATAAGGTGTTGTCGAACCAATCCATCTCTTGGGNAGTTTGGAAAAATNTTCTTAGGGCGTTATCGGAATAGGNTATACTTTNGTGTATATCNAATTCNCCTNTAGGAAATTGGTTTTCATATTCTTTTGGNANATGGTATGGTGGGTGAGAAGTGAGAGAGAAAAAGACACTTAGAAACGGCTTCTCAATCGTATTTAATTGNTTAGCAAAATAGGAGAAAAAAGGCTCGTCGTATATACCCCAATGCTTATCGTAATNTNTATCGTNATTNAATTCTTCTCTACCGTGATAGTCNATAAATCCAGCTTTTTTAGAAAATTCATAAAAGCCCATAGTCCCTTTTTGTCCGCCGTGAAAAAAGGAGGTNTGATAGTCTTCTTTNGACAAGATAGACGCTATGCTAGTGNAGTTGTTATTGGCATAAGATGAGGTGATGAATGGNTCTGTCATNAGCGAAGGTATAGANGCAGTNATGGCAGGTAATGCTTCTATAGAACGTACGCCATTGGCATAGGCATTTTGTGCAACTAATCCTGTGGATATTAAGCTATCTAGAAATGGGGTATAGCCTTGACCGTCATTATAATAGCCTACAAATTCTTTGGAGAANCTTTCTAAGATNATGATAACGACATTTTNTTTGCTGAATCNATCGGATTTGTAACGGTGANGGGTATTGTAATAATTAGTTTGGTCGGCATCAAAGTAAGNATAGTCTTTNTAAGCTATTTTGTTGGTAAGAATGNAGAATTGTAAAAGGGGTATTTAACACTAAATCAGACTCGTTNCAATAAGAAANTANNCCAGCATTAATGGTTTTTATGGGTTTGAGTTGAGTACCACCTCTTAANCCCAAGACGATNCTAAAAANAAGAGAAACTAGNANTACAACGTCAATGGGTTTACGNTNAAAANATTTNGGTAGCTTTAATGTATAACACAANAANAGCATTTGGGCGATGAATAACAAAGTNACGGGCCAGTATTCTAAGATATACTTGATGTAAACACCAAAAAAATCGTCTTTGGTAATGAAGCTAAAAAAGTCTATNGTACTGCGTTTTAGGTTAAAAGCGTAAAAGACAATATCGATGTTGTTGANTAGNATAAAAGGNGTATTGACTAGAATGAAAACAGCATTTATAAAANGATTNTAAATCTTGGATTGNGGTAATATGTAGTGAATAATGAATAGNAACACAANGGGTAGGTTNATATACAAAATAGCCGATATATCAAAGCGAATACCNTCTAGNAATGCTAAAANTANATGACTTACTTCACTATCAGAAAAATTATAGAAATAAAATGCTAANCGACTTAAGCTATAGATAAGACATAANGTTAAGACCTTTTTTAGAAAAGTAAGTAAGTGAGAAATACTCATAATTTATTCACAATTACAACTATCGTCGCCACAATTGGNCTTAGGNTCTCGCAAGGTTTTAATCAGANAAACTACAGCTNAAAACACTAAAAGTATGATAATGATATTTTCCCAATTCATTGCTTTAAATTTATTGCACAAAGTAACGAATTATTCTATTTTTACTCACTTAATGAATGAATAAAGTTTATGGTATTNAATAGAAAAGGTATNCCTGANGAGCAACTTTTGNACTTGTACAAATCCATACTTAAGCCNAGAATGATAGAGGAGAAGATGCTNATTCTNTTACGTCAAGGCAAGATATCNAAATGGTTTTCTGGAATAGGCCAAGAAGCCATCGCNGTTGGTGTTTCTTCGGCTATGNAACAAGAGGAATANATTTTACCTATGCACAGAAACCTAGGCGTTTTTACCACTAAAGGCGTTCCTTTAAATCGTTTGTTTTCTCANTTTCAAGGTAAAATGAACGGCTTTACCAANGGTAGAGACCGTTCTTTTCATTTTGGCAGTCAGGAACATAAGGTAGTCGGTATGATATCGCATCTAGGTCCTCAATTGGGTGTAGCGGATGGTATAGCCTTAGCCAATAAACTTAAAGATAACAAACTAGTCACAGCTGTATTTACTGGAGAGGGCGGTACATCTGAGGGTGATTTTCACGAGGCTTTGAATGTAGCNGCAGTTTGGGATTTACCCGTTATTTTTATTGTAGAAAATAATGGATACGGATTNTCAACACCTANNTATGAACAATTNAGATGNCAACAAATAGCTGATAAAGGCAAAGGCTTTGGTATGNAAAGCTATACTATAGACGGTAATAACCTTTTGGAAGTNTACAGAACCATTTCTCAGTTGAGNTTAGAAATACAAAAAAANCCTAAGCCNGTATTGTTGGAATGTATGACATTTAGAATGAGGGGNCACGAAGAAGCCTCAGGAACAAAATACNTTCCTCAACAGAAGTTTNATAAGTGGCAAGANAAAGACCCAGTGGAGAACTATGAACAATTTTTAANNTCAGAAAANCTACTAACTAANAAGTTAATANAAGAAATCAAAACACAGATAAATGAAGAAATAAATAATGCCTTGGATACGGCCTTTGCTGAAGAAGAAATTACTTCTAATACACAGCAAGAATTGGCAGATATGTATAGTCCTTTTGATTTTGAGGAANATCCACCANCCAGCACCANTACTACCAATATACGTATGGTAGATGCCATTTCTGATGCNTTAAAACAGTCTATGCAAAANTANCATAATACAGTAGTGATGGGACAAGACATNGCCGAATATGGAGGTGTNTTTAAAATTACAGATGGCTTTATTGATGAATTTGGTAAAGAAAGGGTACGTAATACNCCTATATGTGAATCGGCAATTNTTAGTGCTGCNATGGGTTTATCCATNAATGGTTATAAAGCCATTATGGAAATGCAGTTTGCCGATTTTGTAAGCTCAGGNTTTAACCCAATTGTCAATTATTTAGCNAAGGTACACTATCGTTGGGGTCAANCNGCNGATGTAGTGGTTCGTATGCCAACAGGAGCTGGTGTAGGAGCAGGTCCATTTCATTCACAATCCAATGAAGCTTGGTTTACACATACNCCNGGATTAAAGATTGTTTATCCAGCTTTTCCNGCTGATGCAAAAGGTTTATTAGCAGCAGCTATTGAAGACCCTAATCCTGTTATGTTCTTNGAGCATAAAGCNTTATATCGAAGTATTTATCAAGANGTTAACGACGANTACTATACTCAAGAAATTGGTAAAGCTAATCTACTTAAAGAAGGGNATAATGTTACAATTNTTTCTTATGGAGCAGGTGTACATTGGGCCTTAGAAGTGTTGGANAAAAANCCACNTATTTCCGCCGACCTTATTGATTTACGTNCGTTAGTGCCACTAGATATAGAAGCCATTTTCACTTCAATTAAAAAAACAGCNAGAGTCATTATACTCCACGAAGATTGCGAGATAGGAGGTTATGGAGCNGATATTTCAGCATTGATTAGTGAAAATTNCTTTGAATATTTAGATGCTCCTGTAATACGTTCAGGAAGTTTAAATACTGCTGTNCCATTTGCCAAAAATTTAGAAGATAACTTTTTAGCAAAAAAAGGTTTTGANCNAAAGCTAAACGACTTATTGAATTATTAATAAATATTTGTAAATTGTAAATTCATTTAAACCAATATATTTATGAAAGTATTATTCGCCTTTTGTTTTACAATTTTGTCACTTTTTTCTCTAGCTCAATCNAGTTCAGACGATATTTTAAGACGTGCAGAAGTTATGCCTGTTTTCCAACAATGTGAAGACCCAAACTATGTCAATGCTCCATATCCTTGTACTATGAAGCAGTTATCTGATTACATCAAAGCTNCTGTTGAATTAGAAGAAACCACTGGAAATATTACTAAATGTGTTGTAAGTTTAGTTGTNGAGAAAGACGGAAGCGTTTCCAANGTTCAGTTGCCTAGAGGTGTTTTTGTTAATGCAGACACTGAGCAAGAAAAAATTGTTTTAGAAAACACACTAAATACTATGATTATNGAAACAGTAGAAGGTTTAANCTTTGTTCTTCCTGCTTACCAAAATGGTGAAAAGGCTAGAGTTATGTTACAATTCTCTGCNTCTGTAAATTATTAATTNTAATAATTTAACATAATAGAATAGACCACTTTTTGTGGTCTTTTATGTTATGGTCTATCGTTCACAATAGACGATGTAGTATCTTGGATATAAACGCCTCAGTANTTGACGTATNCCGATTTTATTTTTATAGGATNTCCANATTTCACTGTCCTTTATTTTCCAGCCCGTTTTTTNGAGTAAGAAGTCAAATTGTTTNTTCTCAAATTCGTGATAGTNTTTGTCCCAATCATCAGATCCCCAGTACGCAGATGTAAACNATAAATTTAAAGGNACNGAGGCAATTAATTTATTGGTTTTGAGATCTTTTANAATATTATATGGTGCAAACATATGTTCTAAAATTTGAAATGCAGTGACTACATCTGCTCCAGTATCAAGATATGCTTGNTANTCAGTATCTAAATTTTCTCCTTTNGTNTTTTCTAAAACAAATTCATTGTCATTGATTAGCATAGATAAATCCGAACTAGTGCCTAAGTCTAAAATTTTAGATTTTGNTGGTATATGNTTTTTTAAAAANNCTAANGTCAGTTNATGACGTTCGGAATGTCCTTGTACCTTTTTNTATAGCATTATTTTTAAATTAATTTGCTTNAAATTTATAAAAANTATGNTTTGCTNNNGNNACAAATGANAAAGCGACAGANGTNGCTTTATTTTATTTCATNCCGAATAATTTTTTCTTGATAATTACTTCACTCACTCCATCAGGTACACCNTCTTGCCAACCGTCTATTTTCTTTCTAATTTTTTCTAAAATATCTCTTGAAAAAATCTGTAAAACNTTTGGTTTGAAATTTAAATCTTTTATTCTNNCGTTTTTAAGNAAATAGTCATAAAGAGGCCGNAATCTTCTATGAATAGGNATATTCTTACTATTGAGTAATATATCATTAGCATCTGCTTGATATGGATAAAGGTAAATTTTTAAATCTCNNGTAAAAAGAATACCAAAGGCTTCTAATATNCCACCATTTAGGTTGCGGTAATATTTATCGTCAAAAATTTCCATTAAATTGTTTACACCAATAATTAGCCCCATTCGTGCTTTGGTATAATTTGAAAAATACTCNATAAGTTTGTAGTACTTTCTNTAATTTGAAATTAAAACAGAATGNCCTAAAGAACATAAAATATCAGCTCTATCAAGGAAATCTTTTTCATCTATATCACCTTCCATCTTAAGATTACTAAGGGTAATTTCAAATAATAATTGTACATTNTCTATGTCTACTTTATTCTCTTTGATAAAGGCNTTATACCCGTTTTCCATCATATCAATATTTACCTTNGTAACTGGTCTGAAACTTCCTCTAATNGTTAAGATATTTTTCTTATAAAGTACATCAGAAGGNTGTTGGTTTTTGCCATCAGGGCCAAAGATTACNGCNTCTGTCATGTTCTCTTTGACNANGATTAAACTAAGTATTCGATTGTCTACACCTTCAAAGTCAGGGCCTTCCATATGAATCATATCCATTTCCACATTATCTCTAGTTAGATTATCGTAAATAGATTGAATGAGTTTTTTTGGCTCATTGTAATAGTTAAAACAACCATAAATGAGGTTTGTACCCATTACGCCAATNGTTTCTTGTTGTAGTTTAGCATCATTGTCATTTAGTCTAACGTGAAAAATAACTTCGTTAAAACCTTTATTNGGATCAGTTTGAAAACGACAACCCATCCAACCGTGGCCTTTTACTGTTTTAGAATAATTGACTGTAGCTAGAGTGTTTGCAAAGGTGAAATATTTTTTGTNGGGGTGTTCTTTACGCTTTAAACGGCTCTCTATTAGACCNTATTCTTGATTNAGTATCTTCTTNAGTCGAGAACGCGAAACGTAACGTCCGTCAATTTCTTTTCCGTAAATAGCGTCGCTAAAGTCTTTNTCGTAAGCAGACATTGTTTTAGCTATTGTTCCAGAGGAACCNCCAGCTCTGAAGAAGTGCCTTACAACTTCTTGTCCAGCTCCTATCTCAGCAAAAGTTCCATAAATNGTACTGTCTAAGTTAATTTGAAGNGCTTTTTGGGTAGGTGATAAAACTACTGGTTTTGTCATGCTTAGATACTTTTAGCAAATGTAAAAACAGAATCTTAAATAACAACTATAATAGTGTTATTTTTAGACAAAAATTTTTNGAATTNATGAAAATCACTTTTTTAGGNACAGGAACTTCTCAAGGTGTACCAGTTATTGGCTGTCAGTGTGAGGTGTGTACATCAGTATATAAGGAAGATAAACGTCTTAGAGCATCAGTATTAATAGAAAGTGATAATACCGCTGTTGTTATTGATACAGGTCCTGATTTTAGGCAACAAATGTTAAGAGAAAATATTCAAAAATTAGACGCTGTAGTATTTACACATGAACATAAAGATCATATTGCAGGCCTAGATGATGTTAGAGCTTTTAATTTCAAGTTAAAAAGGGATATGCCCATTTATGCTAGCGATAGGGTGCAANANGCNCTAAAACGAGAATTTCATTATGTTTTTTCGGCCTATCAATACCCNGGTATTCCNANGGTNCAATTNCATACCATAGATGCTGAATCTAATTTTAGCATTGGNGATATTCCTTTTCAAAGCGTTGAGCTGATGCACCACAAAATGAAGGTNTTGGGTTTTCGAATAAATGACTTAGTTTACATTACTGATGTGAATTATATCAATAATAAACAATTACAAAAGATAAATGATTGTAAAATACTTATAGTTAGTGCTTTAAGAAAAGAAAAACATNTNTCACATTTTACCTTAGATGAGGCTGTTGAACTGTCNNAAAAAGTNGGTGCAAAGTCGGTCTATTTGACTCACATAAGCCACCTNATGGGCGACCACCACAGCGTAAATGGTGAGTTAGCACAGCATATAAAATTGGCATACGANGGTTTGAGTATAGACTTTTAAAAGGTACTTAATTGACCTTTAACCGTTCCCCATACTTTNGTTTTGAAANTTCGGTTAAGGAAAGGCGTATTTTTGGATTTAGATACGATGCTTTCTTCATTAAAGGTCCATTCATCGCTAGTACTAAAACAACATAGGTTGGCTTCTGTGCCTTCTGCAATAGTCGGACATGCNATACCGAGNATTTTTCTAGGATTGTGGCTCAGGGCATCAATNATGGTATGGANTCCCAATTCNTTTTGCAATTCTAGGGCTANAGGTAAAACGGTTTGTGCTCCTATGATACCAAAATTGGCTTGNTCGAAAGTAAGTACTTTATGTTCTACATCTTCAGGGCAGTGGTCNGAACAAATAGCGTCAATGGTACCATCTTTTAAACCCTCTATCAAGGCTTGTATATCTTCTGAGGTTCTTAGAGGNGGAAATACCTTGTAATTNCTATCGAAATTGGCGCAATTCTGGTCTTGTAAAATTAGATTATGTATNNCNACATCGGCACTTACATTNAGACCTTTTTTCTTAGCTGATCGGATAAGTTCGACACTTTTTTTAGTAGAAATTCTACTAGCGTGGAATTTACCTTGGGTATATTCTACNAATNCGATGTCTCTAGTTAACATCACTTCTTCNGCAAGNGCTGGTATTCCTTTAATACCTAGTTTTGTACTNGCTATNCCTTCGTTCATTTTACCTTCANAGCTGATGGTTTNATTGTTAGGCTGATTCATNACTAGTCCGTCAAAGTTCTTGGNGTAGAGTAGGGCNAGCTTCATCACATCTGCNTTCTGAATACTATTTCTNTCGTCAGTAAAGGCTTTTGCNCCCGATTGNCTCATTTCATAAAGNTCTGTGAGTTGTTGGCCTTGATGGTCTACCGTAACATTTCCNGCTGGNAANACTTCTACTACACTACCTTTGGTGGNNTTTCGNATNTAATCGACTTGTACTTTGCTATTGGTGCTCGGATTNTTGCTAGGCATANAGAGNACCGAAGTAAANCCTCCTTTTGCTGAGGCTTGTATTCCAGTATTCAAATCTTCTTTCCANTCGTAACCAGGATCTCTGTAATTNACGTGCAAATCCATCAAACCGGGCGATAAATGTAGTCCCTTTCCGTGTATTATTTTACATCTTTTGGGNGGCTCNATGTTTTTACCAATGGATTCAATGANACCTTTGTTGACCAAAANATCTACGNTTTTGTTGTTATACTTGGATTGTGAATCTATCACTTTAANGGATTGAAATAATATGCTCATAATAATCGAATTAAAAGGGTTTCTAAGAATAAAAAGAATAGGGTGAATAGGATACAACTAAGCCACAAGGGAATACCTGTATTTAATTCTTGAAGGTAATTGCTCAAATTGTCCAATTTACTATCTAGAAAAAAGACATTGGCTTGTTCTTCACTAAGACTTCTTAAACTTTCTTCATCTACTAAGGTCAAATCACTTTCTGTTCGGTTATAGTTAAAGCTGACAAAAGCCTTAGTTTCTTGATTTTTATCCTTGAGTTCGTAATGATTAGCCTCATTTATCTGATTAGCTAACCATAAACCACTTGGGCTAACTTCTGGTATTATCTCACTCTTGTTGTTAAACAAACGCATAGGGCTTTCGAACGTTCTTGTTGAAATAGGAATATTTTCTTGTCCTATGGTATAGGATAAATTTTGTTTACCACCAGCATGGGAAGCGATGTTGTAGAGTATGGGTACAAACAAAGCGTGTTGACTAAAATTACCAAAGCTATCATCCAGACCAATAGAAGAAAGGTAAACCTTGCCTTTGGCCAATTGGTATTCGTTCAAAAAGCCATGGTTATTTTCTAGTATTAGAACGGGTAAGCCAACACTTTGTGACTGCTTACCGATAGTATAATATTGCTTGATTTTCGGAAAGTTCAAACGCTCATCAATCGTTTCGAAAACACCGTCAAATAGGGGGTGTTTATCTTCTAGAGATTGTATTTTTATTTCTTGCTCGTTCAACTTTTCATAGTGGTCAATATTTAACAATTTACTAAAGTTTTTATAAGTTTCTGTATTTAAGTCAGAATTAGGGAAAACGAGTACTGACGAGCCTTTCACTATGATATTTTTAAGACTTTCCTGAAAGCCAGAGGAAAAGTCTTTTAAACCATCTAAAATGATAAGCTGAGATTGGTTTAAATCTTTGTAATCGATTTGCTTAATATTTTGTTTACTATAATTGAAATACTTGTCTTTAGCAAACAGTTTTTCTAGTGAGGCTTGAGAAGTAGTCTCATAAATGTGCTGAACATTCAGTTGGGGTTTTACCTCAAAACTAAAATAAAAGTCATCGTCAAAACTAATGGGATAATCTTGTAAACTCAATTTTCCCTTATGCCAACCTACCGTATTGACTGTAAAGTTTATTTCAATAACACCTTCATTAGCGACTTCTTTAGTAGCTATGGCTTTTTGCTGCCCATTGACTTCTAAGCCTATATTGACTTCTCTTTTTTCTTCAGAGTTATTATTTTTTACCCTAGCAAAAAGACTAATATTTTGTTCAAGTTGTGGATTAGGAGTGTTGAGCCAACAGCTATCGACATACAAATTGGCGTTGGTGTAAGGTTTTAGTGCAACTAATCTAACAGAATAGAGGGAATCTTGATTATTGATATCTAAGTCCGAAATGATGTTTTGAAAATCCGAAATTATATAAATATCTTTTTTATCCGATGAGCTCTTTTCAAGAATATTTTTTTGGCGTTTATAAATTTGATTGAGGTTGTGGGTACGTGCCGAACTCTCAATGGCATTCAATGCTTTAGAGAATTGCTCTTTATTGAGTGCTCTTTGTTGAATGCCTCTAAAATCGTTGTTTAACAAGTAAAATTCATCGCTACTAGCATAAGCATCAACAATGGCTTGAGCATGTTGCTTGGCATTTAAAAGNAGTCTGCCTTGTTCATTTTCAGCGTCCATACTGAAGGAATTGTCAATATAAATACTAACAGCATGTTTTTTGGCTTGTTGGATCGATTCATCGACAGGAATATAGGGTTGAGCAAAGGCTAAAACTAAAGCCGTTATGGCTAATATCCTAGAGAATAATATGAGTAAGTGCTTGAGCTGAGATTGAGATTTAGTTTTCTCTTTAACAGACTTTAAAAACTGCACATTAGAAAAGTAAACCGTACGAAACTTTCTGAAATTGAATAAATGAATAATGATAGGGATTGCTACAAGAGCTAGGGCGTACAAAAATTGAGGGTACAGGAACTTCATTAAAAAGCAAAGGTAAAATAAAAAAGTATAACTAGTAAAATATAATTATAGAATCATACCATCGACGATAGTTAGTTTTTGGTCTGCCATATCAGCAAANTCAGTGTTGTGTGTAACAATAATGCAGGATTGTCCCATTTCTTTATTGAGATTCAATAACAATTGATGCAGTTCATCTGCATTTTTAGAGTCCAAATTTCCAGAGGGTTCATCGGCTAGAAGTACTGAAGGATTATTGATTAAAGCTCGTGCTACTGCTACACGTTGTTGTTCACCACCAGAAAGGGCATTGGGTTTGTGGTGATCTCTATCTTTTAGGTTAAGAATAGTCAATAACTCTTGAGCGTGTTTTTCGGCATCTTTACGATTTGTTCCCTTAATTAACGCTGGCAAACAGATGTTTTCTAAAGCTGTAAATTCGGATAACAAATTGTGAAATTGAAAGACAAATCCTATGGATTCGTTTCTAAACTGAGATAATTGCTTATCGTCAAGTTGAGTTAAATCCGTCCCGTTGATTGTCAATTGACCTGAATCGGCTTTATCTAGTGTACCTATAATTTGTAATAGGGTAGTTTTACCAGCACCCGATGCACCTACTATAGATGCGGTTTTACCAGAATCGACACTTAGATTTAGTCCTTTAAGAATCTCTAAATCGCCATAACTCTTGTATATATCTTTTACTGCTATCATTTCTTTTTAAAATATTGATAATCTAAAAAGTATCGAAGTCTCAAAGATATACTATTCTCTTGAGGGTTGTTCAATAATGATTCTAAATTATCTTTATAGTAGCTTTCTATTCTACTACCAGATGTTAAAATTGAATTCTTCCAAACGACACTAATCTCACTAGCAGGAGCAAACCAATAGTTGAAATTTAAATCGATGTTCCAAGCGTTAAAATTGACGTTGTCTTCGCCAATATAATCGCTGTCTTGCAAATAACCATAATGGTCTAAGGTATGGAAGGAATAGTTTCTTACTTGTTCCCAATGGTGGCGAAATTTAAAATCAAAACTCATTTTAGTATTTAACACGTACTCTGCATTTAGCACATTAGTAAAGAATTGCTTTTTACGAGTTGAGAAAATAGAATTACCATTATCTGAAGTGATGTAGCCCGTTTCGTTGTCTGTCATACTGGTCGAAAAGACGTAGTACATAAATAGTTTCTCGCTAAAACGCACTCTTGGCGACATACGGAAAAACAAGGTATGCTCGTTATATAGAGGAGCTTGACCACCACCAAAACTAATGTCTAGGGCTAGTTTTTTTCGATAATCACTAGAGAAAAACATACGAGCAGTGTATTTTTTAGAACGCTTAAAGACATCGTCAATGCTAGTTCTGGATTCAAAATAGTCGTTTCCTTCAGTCAAATCACCTCTAGAAGAAATACCCCAAGTCAAAAAGTTTCTGAAAGTAGATACTTGACGTGCCTCATAGCTCAATTCACTAAATAAACGTGGTTTATACAATTGTTCATAGCTTATAGATGCATTACATTTAAAATCGACCAATCGTTTAGTAGATTCTGTAATGCGGTAACTAATGTCTGCCGAGGTATTAAACTCGTTATTGTTGTATAAAAAGCCCATATCGTTGGGATTGTAGTTATCACTCTCTATGTTGTTCGCTAGTCCAAATTGTAACTTACCAGCTACCTTACTGACATTCATATAGGAGGCAAAGCCTTGTACTGTATTTTCAGAACCTTTGATATTACTGAATCTGTAATTACCAAAAAATTGATAGTTATTACTCTTGTTTCTAAGTACCGACAGCAATCCAGTTACATTAGCTTTATCGCCACTTTTACGTTGTACATTTGTATTGGTAAATGTCAGGTAGGAGTTTTTAGCAAAGGACTGGTCAAGAACAACAATATTGTAATTACTCAAGGGGTCGCTTTCTGTTTCATTGGTTACAGCATTTAGAATACCTACACCTAAGTTGTTCTTAGTTCTTCCTGTTACTTTTGTGGCATTTAACAGATTATCACTGATACGTCTAGAATAGAAGAGATAGCCTTTATCAAACAACTCTGTACCTTCAGTAAAAAACGGTCTTTTCTCATCGTATTGTACTTCAAAAGGAGAGAGGTTTAGTACTTGATTGTCAAAGCCCACTTGTCCAAAATCAGGTATCAAAGTCATATCTAAGGTAAAACTTTCGTTGATACCATACTTAACGTCCATACCCCCATTAAAGCTATACTCTGTTTCTCCATCAAAGTTTGTAGCATAAGAAGATATATAGGGCAAAAATGACAGTCGCAAAGGGGGTTCTATATTTTTGAAACCTTTAACTGTACCCGCTTGAGAACTGATGTTCTCATTGGTAATATCTATGGGATTCCAAGCATATGATGCTCGGTATCTTCTGATATGTCTAACGATATTGACACTCCAATCTTGTANTTCGCTTTTTGGAAAACGCAGAGCAGAATAGGGGATTTCAAACTCAGCATACCAACCTTTATCATCTCGGTANGTTTCACTTTTCCAAACCATATCCCAATTGGANTCTTCTCTGTTNGTGGTGAATTTTACATCTTCTTGAACACCCAAAGGCGATAGCTTAAAACCAAAATCGGTTTGTCCATCTTGATAAGGGTTTATTCTAATAATAATGTGGTCGTTGTTACTTCCTTCAATTCTATCTCGTTTGCACAATTGACTCATAATACTATCGGCTCTGGGGTCATACANNGACACCGCAAAATAGATGGATTGATTGTCATAAGTGGCTTTCCATTCTGTTTTAAAGCCTTTTGGCATAGTTGCACCACTTATGGGGTAATAACTTATAAATTCNCCAGCTGAANCATGCATAGCCCATTCTTTAGCTGTTATTTTACCATCAGTTGTAGGCTTTGTTTCAGCTCTTTTTATTTGATATGCTTTGGTCTGTGCCTGAATAATTAGGGGAAGNCTAAAAAGTAATAGAAATAGGTGCTTCATCAAGTGTTAATAATTAGGGNACAAATTTACCAAATAATGCCATTCTGTTGTTTCATTATTCCAAACATTAATATACTTTTGCTCAACTAATATTTTTCATTATGAATTTACACGANTATCAAGGAAAAGAAATCTTAAATAGTTTTGGAGTTCGTATTCAAAGAGGTATTGTAGCCTCTACTCCTGAAGAAGCTGTTGCGGCAGCCAAACAATTGAATGAGGAAACAGGAACATCGTGGTGGGTTATCAAAGCCCAAGTACACGCTGGTGGTCGTGGTAAAGGTGGTGGTGTAAAACTTGCTAAATCTTTAGATGATGTTAAAAACATTGCTAATGATATTTTAGGAATGCGTCTAATTACTCCTCAAACTTCTTCCGAAGGAAAATTAGTAAATCAAGTACTAATTGCTGAAGATGTATATTATCCCGGAGATAGTGAAACTGCCGAATTCTACATGTCTGTATTACTCAACCGTTCTNCCGGAAGAAATATGATNATGTATTCTACAGAGGGTGGTATNGATATTGAAGAAGTTGCTGACAAGACACCACACTTGATNTTTACTGAAGAAATAGACCCTAAGGTTGGTTTGCAAGGTTTTCAATGTAGAAAAATTGCCTTTAACCTAGGCTTAAGTGGTATGGCTTTCAAAGAGATGACTAAGTTTGTTTCNGCATTATATTCGGCATATGATGGTATTGATGCTGCCTTATTCGAGATTAATCCAGTTTTAAAAACTTCTGATGACAAAATCTTAGCAGTAGATTCTAAAGTTGCCCTTGATGGCAATGCTTTGTATAGACATAAAGATTACGCTGCCCTAAGAGATAAAAGAGAAGAAGACCCAACAGAAGTAGAGGCTGGAGAATATGGACTAAACTTCGTCAAATTAGACGGCAATGTTGGTTGCATGGTTAATGGTGCTGGCTTAGCAATGGCAACTATGGATATCATCAAACAAGCAGGTGGTAATCCTGCTAACTTTCTTGATGTTGGTGGTACAGCCGATGCAGCTCGAGTAGAGCAAGCTTTTAGAATCATTATGAAAGATGAAGGTGTGAAAGCTATACTAGTTAACATCTTTGGAGGTATTGTGCGTTGCGATAGAGTAGCACAAGGTGTTGTTGACGCTTATAAAAATATAGGAGAAATAAATATTCCAATAATTGTAAGGCTACAAGGCACTAATNCTGTAGAAGCTAAAAAACTTATTGATGAAAGTGGACTAAAAGTTGTCTCTGCTATTTTATTACAAGAGGCTGCTGACAAGGTAAAAGAAGTCTTGNNATAGAACATTTAATAAAAACTTTAAAGCAGCTATTTAGCTGCTTTTTTTTTATTCTATATTTACACTAGATTTTGAGAAAAATGAAAAAAATACTAATTGCAAATAGAGGAGAAATTGCCTTACGTGTTATGCGTTCTGCTAAAGAAATGGGTATAAAAACAGTTGCTATATATTCCGAAGCNGATCGTNTATCTCCNCANGTNAGNTATGCCGATGAGGCCGTATGTGTAGGAGCACCACCATCTTCAGAGTCTTATCTTAATATTGATAAAATTATTGAGATATGCATAAATTTAGANGTAGATGCTATTCACCCTGGCTATGGTTTTTTATCTGAAAATGCTGATTTTGCCAGACGATTAATCAAAGAAAACATTACTTTAATAGGTCCTTCAGCAGAAGCTATGGAGATGATGGGTGATAAGCTCAAAGCTAAAGCTACTGTAAAAGCCTTTNATGTGCCTATGGTTCCAGGTACCGATGAAAAGATTACTGATTTGGAAGAAGCTAAGTCTATTGCAGAAGGAATCGGATATCCTATACTTATTAAAGCAGCTGCTGGTGGCGGTGGTAAAGGAATGCGAGTAGTAGAAAAAGCCAAAGATTTTGAAGAACAGATGAAATTGGCTGTAAGCGAAGCTATATCTTCATTTGGTGATGGCTCAGTCTTTATGGAACGTTATGTGGGTTCGCCAAGACATATAGAAATACAAGTTTTAGCCGATACGCAAGGTAATGTTGTACATTTGTTTGAAAGAGAATGTTCTATTCAGCGTCGCCATCAAAAAGTTATCGAAGAAGCACCATCTACAGTACTTACTCCAGAAATTCGTGAGGCTATGGGGCAATGTGCCGTTAATGTAGCAAAATCTTGTGACTATGTTGGTGCTGGAACAGTAGAGTTTTTACTGAATGAAAATAAAGATTTCTATTTTCTAGAAATGAATACAAGACTACAAGTAGAGCATCCAGTTACAGAAATGATTACTGGTGTTGATTTAGTCAAAGAACAAATTAAAATTGCTCAAGGTCAGACTCTATCTTTTTCTCAGGATGATTTATCCATTCAAGGTCATGCCTTAGAAGTTAGAGTTTATGCTGAAGATCCAATGAATAATTTTTCACCTGATATTGGTTCATTAAAACGATATGTCTTACCTGATAGTGTTGGCGTTAGATTGGACAATGGTTTTGAGGAAGGTATGGAAATCCCAATTTATTATGACTCTATGTTATCTAAATTAATAACTTATGGAAAAGATAGGGAAGAAGCTATTTCAAGAATGAAAAGAGCTATTATGGATTATACCATTGTTGGAGTAAAAACTACTTTACCCTTTGCATTATTTGTGATGAATCATAAACATTTTGTTAATGGTGATTTTGATACTCATTTTGTTAAAAATCATTTCACAGACCCTTCAGTTTTAGATAATAGTTGTAAAGAAGAAGCTAAAATAGCTGCACTATTTGCTAATTATTTGCAAACAAAAACTACTTCTTTAAATGATTTTGAGACCAAAACAGAAAAATTTAGTAATTGGAAGAAAAAAAGAAGTTAATTTTATTTACCTCTTCCTTGCAGTATAATAAGTACTGTATGAATCATTATTTTTAAATCAATAAGCAGTGACATATTCTCTATGTAAAGAATATCAAATTTTAATCTTTCGAGCATTTCATCTATATTTTCAGCGTAGCCAAACTTTACCATACCCCAAGATGTAATACCTGGTTTTACTCTATAAATATGTTTGTAGTGTGGTGCTTTTTTTAAAAGTTGATTGGCAAAAAAGTCACGTTCTGGTCGAGGTCCTACAAAACTCATATGACCAAACAAAACATTAAAAAATTGTGGAGTTTCATCTAGCCGAATTCTTCTCATAATTCGTCCCCAAGGAGTAATTCTTGAATCTGTTTTACTAGAGAGTTTAGGGCCTTCTTTTTCAGCGTCTTCATACATTGACCTAAATTTATATATATTGAATTTTTTACCGTATTGTCCTATTCGTTCTTGTTTATAAATAATAGGCCCAGATGAACTTATTTTAACAACAATTGCAGTTATAATCATAAAGGGCGATAATACTAGAATTGCTAAAAATGAAAATAGATAATCTAAAATTCTTTTAACTACAAGCTCCCATTTCGGTAATAGTTTGTGTTTTATTTCAATAAGTGGTGTTCCAAGAATAGAATTCATTTTTACGCTTCCAGATAGTATATCATACATATCAGGAATTATTTTAACATAAACATTGATATTTTCTAATTCATTAAGAATACGTTCAATTTTATGATGTTCAGATGACTCTATTGCTATTATAATGTCATCAATGCATTTATCTTTAATTATTTGATTTGCTTGTTCAAAATTTCCTAAATGAGGAATGTGTTTTTCTAGTAAGTGATTTTCTTTATCGTCAACATTTAAAAACCCTAATATAATGTGGCCACTTGATTTTTGTTCATTTTCTAAATCTTTATATAAAACTTCAGCTTTTTTATTGCTGCCAATAATTAAAGTATTAAATCCAATTACTTTATTATGAATTCTCAAAGCTGTTCTAGTGGTTAGTGAAAATCTAAAGATTGATGTGATAATAAAATGAAAACAAAATAAAGCTATAAATGATGTGTAGTATTGTTTGTAGTTTATGATTAAATCATCAAGAAGAATACCAAAAAAAATTATTATTACGCCAATTATAGTTGCTAAAAATATCTGACTAATTTCTTTTAGTCTTGATTTACGATAAATTGCGTTATAGTGCCCCAATAATGAATATAATATAACCCAACACAAGCTAATAATAAACATATTTAAAATATATTCATTTTTTATTGTAAAAATAGATTTGTCAAGATAAAATATTCTATAGTACATGAATAAAATCCATGCTAAGGATGCGCCAAATATATCTGTAATAATATATTTAATTGTATGCAAAAAATTATTCTTCATAAAGTAATCTAATATTATCTAAATACATTTCGTTTTGACTTATAGTTGTGTCTCTTGGAATTGCAAAAAATAATTTATAGTTGATCGCATCGTTATAATTATATATTACTTCAGTTAATGAAATATAAATTTTGTTCCAATCATCTTTTTTATTTAGATACATAATAATATTTTTTTCAACTAATGATATTCCATTAGCATATATTCCAACCATAATGGGAGAATTGCACTTATAATCTAATTCTAAGTAAACTAATTGGTTTTTAGGTAAATCAAAATTTGGTGTAGTACATTCAAATAATTCGCCATATGATCCAGAAATCACACTTTTAATATGATAATTTCCAAAATTTTCGTTAGAATTATTATAAATTTTTTCAAGTATATGATTCGTTGAATCTGAAACAACACTTAAGCTCAATCCCGTACCTTCAAAATTTTCATTATATGGGAAGTTGGTTAATGAGTAATTAATATTAGGATAAATAAAATTATTTTGATTCTGAAGTAGATCTAGGTTAACTTCGTATGAAGTAAAGAAAGGATAGTTTTCACGACTTGCAGAAATCCCATTTTTTTTTATGCCACCTTCAATTATAATTTCTTGATTACCTGTTTTAAATACAGGAAAACTTGCAGGTAGTGGAAATACACCTTGAAATTCATTATCTATGTATACCCATGCATCAGAAATTTTATATGTGTGATTACCATTTAATTCAATAGATTCTATTGTAATTAAAGAAGGATTTTCTTCTTCTATATTAATTGATTCACAATTACATAAAAAAAATAAAATTGTGATTAAAAAAAAGAATCTCATAATTATACTAATTTCAACTTATTTTTTACACTATTTTAGATTGATTAGAAGATTTCATCGTATCAAGAATTTTATGAGCTAATTCTAAAGCTCTCAATCCATCTTCAATAGAAACCTCAGGCTCTATATTTTCATTTATAGCATTAGCAAAACTGATTAATTCATCTTCTATAGCATTACTCTCTTCTACATTTGTATTTTCAAAATAAATTTGCTTTTTTCTTTTACCTTTTCCAACATCAAGAACAACACTAAGTGGATCAATTTTATCAGTCGATTTAATGTTTTTAATTCTAATAATTTCTGTTTTCTTTTCTAAATAATCAATAGATATGTAAGCATCTTTTTGAAAAATACGAGTTTTACGCATATTTTTCAGAGATATTCTACTTGCTGTTAGATTGCATATACATCCATTATTAAATTCTATTCTAGCATTGCTAATGTCATGAGTATCACTAATTACTGATACTCCAGAAGCTTGAACACTCTTTACTGGTGAATTAACTATTTTAATAATTATATCGAGATCATGGATCATCAAATCTAAAACTACAGGAACATCTATACCTCTTGGATTAAATTCAGCTAGTCTGTGAGATTCTATAAATAATGGTTTATTTATCAAATCTTTTACTGATTTAAATGCTGGGTTAAATCTTTCTACATGGCCAACCTGTACTTTAACACTAGCTTCTCTAGCAAGTTTCATAATTTTTTCTGCTTCAAAAACAGTTTGAGTGATAGGCTTTTCAATAAAAACGTGTTTATTTGCTTTAATAGCTAAACTAGCACAATCAAAATGAGAAATAGTTGGTGATACAATATCAATAACATCAACTTCTTCGATTAGTAGTTCTATTGATTTAAATGATTTTATTCTAAATGAACGATTTACAATTTTTGCATTTTCTCTATCAGAATCATAAAATCCAATTACTTCATATTTATCTTTTAAATTAGAAAGTATGTTGAGATGTATTTTACCTAGGTAACCGGCGCCAATAACTCCTATTTTTAACATTGAAGTAATATAATTTATGCTAAAATAGAAATTTAATACATACTTAATAGTATTTTTGAAATCTATTATATGGATGATAATTTTAGACATCAAGGTTTACGTCTCAAGTTAGTCGAATTACTAAGAGAGAAAGATATAAATGATCAAGCAGTATTAGCAGCTATATCTAAAATTCCAAGACACTTATTTATTGATAAAGCTTTTCTTGAATTCGCTTATCAAGATAAGGCTTTTCCTATCGGCTCAGGTCAAACTATTTCAAATCCTTACACCGTTGCATATCAGACATCATTATTAAAAATAAAACCCAGAGATAAAATCCTTGAAGTTGGTACGGGATCTGGTTATCAAACAGCAATTTTACTAGAGTTAAAAGCGCAAATATACACTATTGAAAGACAAAAGGATTTGTATTATAAGACTAAAAATTTTTTACCAAAACTCGGTTATCATCCTATGTTTTTTTATGGTGATGGTTATAAAGGGTTAGTTAATTTTGCTCCATTTGATAAAATAATAGTAACAGCAGCAGCTCCATTTATTCCAGATGATTTAATAAATCAGCTTAAAATTGGAGGAAGAATGGTAATACCTGTTGGTGATACTGATATTCAGAAAATGGTATTAATCACTAAAACAACAGAAACAGATATAGAAAAAAATATTTTAGATGATTGTTCATTTGTACCTTTACTACGTAAAAAGAGCCAATAGTATTTATTACTTTTGTATAAAATAAAATTAAGATATTATGAAACATGTTGGTATTATTGGGGCTGGAACAATGGGTAATGGTATTGCTCATATTTTTGCTCAAAGTGGATATTGTGTTCGCTTAATTGATTTGTCAGAGGCAGCACTAGAAAAGGCATTGGCTACCATTTCTAAAAATTTAGATAGAATGGTTGCTAAGGAAAAAATTTCTGATGCCGACAAAACTAAAACTTTAAATAATATAGAAACTTTCACCGATATGTCTTCTGCTGTAAAAGGTTTGGATTTAGTGGTTGAAGCAGCTACCGAAAATATGGATATTAAACTAACAATATTCTCTCAATTAGATGAGTTGTGTGATGAGCATACCATTTTAGGTTCAAACACTTCCTCNATTTCTATTACTAAAATTGCATCTGCTACCAAACGTGCTGACAAGGTTATCGGCATGCACTTTATGAATCCTGTGCCTGTAATGAAGTTGGTAGAGGTAATTCGTGGTTATGCTACATCTGATGATGTGACAAATACTATTATGGAAGTTTCCAAATCTTTAAATAAGGTTCCTGTCGAAGTAAACGATTATCCCGGTTTTGTTGCTAATCGTATTTTGATGCCTATGATTAATGAAGCTATTATTTGCCTACATGAGGGCGTAGCTGGTGTAGAGGAAATTGATACCGTAATGATGCTAGGGATGGCACATCCAATGGGGCCATTGCATTTGGCAGATTTCATTGGTTTAGACGTTTGTTTATCTATATTAGAAGTGATGTACGATGGCTTTGGTAATCCAAAATATTCACCTTGTCCATTATTAGTTAATATGGTAACNGCAGGTAAATTAGGGGTCAAGTCTGGTGAAGGCTTTTACGATTATTCTGAAGGACCTAGAAACAAAAAGCTATCTGCACAGTTTTCTAGATAAGATTACTCAATTATCTCTTTTTTCTTTGCATCTTCAATAATGTATTCTATCCATTTATCTTCTTCTACANTTTGGGGTTGGTAGGGTGTTTTGAGGTTGTTGTCGTACAGTTTTGCCATNCCCTGCCAAAAAAAGGCGTGGAAACCGCCTTTTAAATCTTTGACTATCTGATAGGTGCTGATGTTGGTTTCTCTAAAAATTAGCTTAGAGAGTATGCGCCCTTCCCATCGGGATAATTTTTTTAATTCTGNTGCTAAATCTTCTTTGATCCATTGTTCTGTGGCTTTGATAAAGGCTTTGCGTTTTCTTCTTTTTGGGATAACTTCTAATTGATTTTGTATGCTGTCCAATTGTTCTGCGGCTAGTTTAGCATAAGGATAGACCTTGAGGGTTTTGTACTGAAGCCGTCTAAAATACCTTTCGTCCTCAAGGTTTTTAAAATGTAAAATTTCAATTTCTTCAATNTCAGCTAATATGAGAGTGTCTTTATCTTTGTAATACATTTCTTTTATCAGAAAAGTATCTTTTTGGCAAAGAGCTACAAAAGGAAAACAAAGAATTAATACTAACACTTTCATCTTACAAATATATAGTTATGAAACTATAGATGAAGTGTAATTATTGTGGGCTAAATTCTAAAGTTAAAGGTGAATTAAACCATCAGGGGTATNCAGATGAATTTCTTTCTTTTTGTTATCGATGGATTCTATGTAGTTTTCTACAAATGGAATAAGTAGTTCTGTACCCTTGAAATCNATGACCATTAAATCTTGAAGGTTATTTTCTTGAATAGCAATGACTTGACCAAGTTCACCGTGATTTTTATCAATAACTTGAAAATGTATTAATGCTTGTTGGGNTCTTTCATCTTCTTCCAATAAATCTAGTGGTAAATAAGTCGATTTTCCGATTAGTGAATTGGCACTATCTTCATCCTTTACATCTTCAAATTTTACTAAAGCGATGTTGTTGTTTTTAAAGCGTAGGGAGTTTATAAAAAAAGGAACCAAATTACCATTCAAATCAATGAANAAGTAATCTAGTTCCTTATATTTTTTAGAGGTATTGACATCAAATTTGATATTGACGTCCCCCTTATAACCGTGTTTTTTACTGATTATTCCAAGAAAGAAACATTCTTCCTTTTTCATAATCAATTTATTCAGCGGATTTTTCTTCTTTGTCTTCAGCAGCAGGTGCTTCTTCTTCAGNAGTGCTTCNTCANCAGCAGGTGCTTCTTCGCNAGCAGGTGCTTCTTCAGCAGCAGGTGCTTCTTCAGCAGGTGCTTTTTCAGTTGCAGGTGCTTCTTCNGCANCAGGTGCTTNTTCAGNNGNAGGNGCTTCTTCNNCAGCAGGTGCTTNTTCNGNNGCAGGTNCTTCTTCGGCAGCAGGTGCTTTTTCAGTTGTAGTTGCTTCTTCAGNNGCAGGTNCTTCTTCAGCAGCAGNTACTTCTTCAGNNGCAGGNGCTTCTTCAGCAGCAGNTGCTTCTTCAGNNGCAGNTGCTTCTTCAGCAGCAGTTGCATCTTTAGTTGCTGGTGCTTCTTCNGCAGCAGGTGCTTNTTCAGNNGNAGGTACTTCTTCAGCAGCAGGNGNTTCTTCATTTACNGCAGCAGCTTCTTCTGTTGCAGCAGCAGCTTCAGCAGCTANGNNAGCATTAGCGTTTGCTAATTCTTGNGCTCTNGNATCACTAATTTCTTTNTCAGCNGCNATTCTAGCTNTNTNAGCTTCAGCTTCNGCTTTNGATAAATTATCTTTCTTNNNACTNATTTTATCTTCTTTTTCAGCTAACCAAGNTTCAAATCNCTTATNNGCTTCTTCTTCAGAAAATGCTCCTTTAGCNACACCACCTAAAAGGTGTTTTTTCATCATNACTCCTTTNTANTTTAATAAAGCTAANGCAGTATTTGTAGGTTGTGCNCCTTTCATTACCCAATTNAAAGCACTATCAAAGTTTAATTCNATAGTTGCNGGATTNGTNTTGGGATTGTACTGACCTAAATTCTCAATGAATTTACCGTCTCTTTTNGCACGACTATCAGCAACAACAATTTTAAAAATAGGCTTTGCTTTACGACCGTGTCTTTGTAATCTAATTTTTGTAGGCATAATGTT
>PAYK01000014.1 GCA_002714805.1 Flavobacteriales bacterium | reverse complement strand
GCCCGGAATGATGTAAAAACTATTTCCTATCAATAAAAAAGCTCAAGAATATTCTTGAGCTTTTTTATTGATAGGAAATAGTTTTTACATCATTCCGGGCATTCCTCCGCCACCCATTGGAGGCATTGGAGGTGTTTCTTCTGCAATGTCTGCTAAAACACATTCAGTAGTAAGTAACATACCTGCAACAGATGCAGCATTTTCTAATGCTACACGTGTTACTTTAGTTGGGTCTATAATCCCTGCTTCAAACATGTTTTCAAACACTTCTTTTTTGGCATTATAACCAAAATCAGCTTTGCCTTCTTTAACTTTTGAAACAACTACTGATCCTTCATTTCCTGCATTAGCTACAATTTGACGAAGTGGCTCTTCAACAGCACGAGTAACTATTTGAATTCCTGTTGTTTCGTCTGCATTCTCACCTTTTAATTTAGCAAGTGCATCGGCTGCTCTTACAAGAGCAACACCACCACCTGCAATAATACCTTCTTCAACAGCTGCTCGAGTAGCATGTAATGCATCATCAACTCTATCTTTCTTTTCTTTCATTTCTACTTCTGATGCAGCACCAACATAAAGAACTGCGACGCCGCCTGCTAATTTAGCTAATCTTTCTTGAAGCTTTTCTCTGTCATAGTCAGATGTTGTACTTTCAATTTGAGCTTTGATTTGATTGACTCTAGCTGTAATATTTTCCTTGATGCCAGCACCATTAACTACAGTTGTGTTATCTTTATCGATGGTTACTTTTTCTGCAGTTCCTAACATTTCTAAAGTAGCATTTTCTAATTTGAAGCCTCTTTCTTCAGAAATTACTGTACCCCCGGTTAAGATAGCAATGTCTTCTAACATTTCTTTTCTTCTGTCACCAAAACCCGGTGCTTTGACTGCTGCGATTTTTAAAGATCCTCTCATTTTGTTTACTACCAAAGTAGCTAGTGCTTCGCCATCAACATCTTCAGCAATTATTAACAGTGGCTTGCCTGATTGAGCTGCTGGCTCTAAAATAGGCAACAAATCTTTCATGTTTGATATTTTTTTATCATATAAAAGAATCTGTGGATTATCTAAATCAGTTAACATTTTGTCCGCATTTGTTACGAAGTATGGGGATAAATAACCTCTATCAAATTGCATTCCTTCAACTACTTCAACATACGTATCAGTTCCCTTGGCTTCTTCTACAGTAATAACTCCTTCTTTTTTTACTTTATTCATTGCTTCAGCTATCAGAGAACCAATAGTGTTATCGTTATTAGCCGAGATAGCACCTACTTGTTGAATTTTTTCATTACTATCGCCAACCTCTTGGGATTGAGATTTTAAATCTTTTACAACTACCGAAACAGCTTTGTCAATACCTCTTTTTAAATCCATTGGATTTGCACCTGCAGCGACATTTTTAAGGCCATTTGAGACTATAGCTTGCGCTAAAACAGTAGCGGTAGTTGTGCCATCTCCTGCAATATCTGCAGTCTTAGAAGCAACTTCCTTGACCATTTGTGCACCCATATTTTCAATAGTATCTTCCAATTCTATTTCCTTAGCTACAGAAACACCATCTTTTGTTATTGATGGGCCTCCAAATTTTTTATCTATAACTACATTTCTTCCTTGAGGACCAAGGGTTACTTTAACTGCATTGGCAAGAGCATCTACACCTCTTTTGAGCGCGTCTCTTGCTTCTATATCGAATTTAATTTCTTTTGCCATAATTAATTTTTTAAATGATTGCTAGTATATCAGATTCACGCATTATCATAAAATCTTTACCTTCATATTTTAATTCAGTTCCTGAATATTTACCATAAAGAATGGTATCTCCAACTTTTACCGTTAGCGGCTCATCTTTTTTGCCATCACCGATAGCAACAACTTTACCTTTTTGGGGTTTTTCTTGTGCAGTATCTGGGATAATAATTCCGGATGCAGTAGTGGTTTCTGCTGATGCAGGTTCAACAACTACTCTGTCTGCAAGAGGTTTTATATTCATTTTTTTTAATTTATTGTTAATATTTAAAAGTATTGATTCAAAAAGTGTGCCAAAAAAATTAATTAGGTATAATAATGACTTTTTTGCAGTTCAATATGAAAAATTGTCAAACTAATCTTTAGGAGCTTCTTGTAATGGTAAAGATGGAAGAGCCTGAGTTGGAATAGCTGTTTCATCAAGTTGTTCTTGCATTATGGATTTATTTTGTAATCCTGAAGAGTTAGTAGATGAGATTGCGAAATTTGATGCTAAGGAAAAAACTAGTAATGAAATTGCTAAATACCATGTAGCTTTTTCTAAAAAATCAGCTGTTTTTTTAACTCCCATTACTTGATTTCCGCCTCCAAATGTCGCAGATAAACCGCCTCCTTTAGGGTTTTGTACTAATACAACCAAAACTAATAAAATGCAGGTTATTACTATTAAAACTGAGAAAATTGTATACATAAGATTGGTTATTTATTTATTAACTGATCAATTAATTCAATTTGGGATGCAAATAAAGAACTTTTTTTGGGATATTTCAAGCTAAGTTGATGATAAGCTGCTTTTGCTTTTTCATAATGCCCTTGTTCTAAATAAACTTTTGCTAGTGTTTCAGTTACTATGTCAAATTGAAATTTGATGCTTTCATTGGCTTTATCTTCGAATTTATATGCATCTTTTTTAATTTTTCTGTCTCTATTAACTATAAAATCTTCAATTAGATTTACTTTTTTATGAAGTTGATTTTCAGTATCTTTTATTCTGTTTATTGGTTTAACCTGACTTAGTTTTAACCATTCATTAAACGAATGCTTCTCTTCTTTTTGAAATTCTAGTGGTTGTCCAATTTTTAACTTTTTTTGAATATTTTTTTTAGTAATTGGTATCTTATCAATTAAATCTTTTTTATTCGGAATAATCTTTGCAATTTTAGATTTATCTTTAGTTAAAAAATAAAAAAGTTGTTTCCTGTCAGGGCTGTATGCTGCTGTTTTTTTTAACGTATGATTAAAATTAATATTATTTGTGTTTTGAAGACTTTTTAAATATAGTAATCTTGATGTAGTACAAAAGGGATAATTATCAATTAATTCTTTAATAAGAATAGTGTCATCACTATTTATTTTGTTTGGCTTATTGAGCCAATTCGAATATATTTCTTTTATCTCTACCAATTTGTAAATGCTTCGTTAAATATGTCTTCGATTAATTGCGACACAATTTCTTCGTTCAATGACTCTTCAATACTTGTAAGATTTATTGAGCTTTCGAAGTCAACGTATCTACTAAAAGTTTTATTATAGTTGCTTTCTTCGTCAATATTATTTATAAAATTAACTTTGATGCTTATGGTCAATCGATTCTTAGAGGCTGTTTCGTTGGCCTGAATAGCAATTGGATTAATTGTATAATTAGTGATTTGCCCATTAAACATTAAATCCCCATCATTATCAATTGGACTAAGGCGTGTTTCGGATAAAAATTTATCTTTTAATGCCTCAGTTAGTGAGTTTGATAGTGTAGGTGGTGCTAAACTAGAAATATTTTGAAAAGTATTTATAGTTATATTTTTAACCTCATTAGAAATGGATGCGCCGCTAAATGAATATATTCCACAAGAAATCAGAGTAAATGAGATTGAAATAAAGTATAAGTATAGAAATTTTATCATAATAGATATTCTTTAATTTTCCTGTATAGTGTTCTTTCTGAAATCCCTAATTCATCTGCCGCGTCTTTTCTTCTACCTTGATGTCTTTTAAGAGCTTTTTCAATTAAAATTTTTTCTTGTTCTTGAAGAGTTAATAATAAGTCTTCTTCTTTGTTTTTTTGAATTATCTTATCAGAATTTTCTATTATGTGATTTATGGTTTTTTCTTCATCAATTTGCTGTTGACTACTACTCATTAACTCTTTTGTTACACGTTTTAAATCGTTCAAGTCGTTTTTCATATCAAAAAGAACCTTATAAAGTATTTCTCTTTCTGAAAAATCATTTTCTAATTTTTCGTCTCTAAACAAAATAGGTGTTGAATTATGTTTTGGAATATAATTTTTCAAAATTTCTAAACTAATACTCCTATCTTGTTCAATAGCAGATATTTGTTCAACTATATTTTTGAGTTGTCGAATATTTCCTGGCCAAGAGTAACTGTGTAATATTTCAACAGCTTCTTCTTTTAAACGAATAGGGGGGATGTGATATCTATCAGCGAAATCAGATGAAAATTTTCTAAATAATAAATGAATATCTTCAATTCTTTCTGCTAATGAGGGAACCTTAATATTAATAGTATTTAATCTGTAATATAAGTCTTCTCTAAATTTACCTTTACTAATAGCATCTTCTATATTTACATTTGTTGCTGCAATGACTCTAACATCAACTTTTTTTACTTGACTTGATCCTACTTTCATAAATTCTCCACTTTCCAAAACTCTTAGTAGTCTTACTTGTGTGCTTAAAGGTAATTCTCCTACTTCGTCCAAGAAAATAGTGCCACTGTCCGCAACCTCAAAATAACCTTTTCTATTGTCACTGGCTCCAGTGAAAGCTCCTTTTTCATGTCCAAAGAGTTCGCTGTCTATAGTTCCTTCAGGAATAGCTCCGCAATTAACAGCTATATATTTGTTATGTTTTCTTTGACTGTTAAAATGTATGATTTTTGGCATAGATTCTTTACCTACACCACTTTCTCCAGTAATTAATGCTGAAATATCCGTAGGCGCTATTTGTAAAGCAATACTAATGGCTTGATCTAACTTACTTGAATTGCCAACAATTCCAAATCGTTGTTTAATTTCTTGGTGTTTCATCATATAATTTTTGTTACTTTTCCTTTGAGAGTTGCTGACGTGCAGTCTTCAACATTGACTAAAACATAGTCTCCAGGCTTATAGTGTTCTCTTGGAAATACAATTACAGTATTTTGTGAATTTCTGCCGAATAATTCTTCCTTCGATTTCTTAGAAACTCCTTCTATAAGTACTTTATGTATTTTGCCCACTTGTTCTTTATTTCTAATGAAGGCGTGTTTCATTTGAAGATCTATAATTTCTTGCAATCTTCTTTTTTTAGTTTCTTTAGAAACATCATCATTTAACTTACGTTGTGCTTGTGTATTTGGTCTTTCAGAATAGCTAAACATATAACCAAAGTCATATTTTACGGCTTCCATAAGACTTAATGTATCTTTATGATCTTCTTCTGTTTCAGTGCAAAATCCAGAGATGATATCCATTGATATACCGCAATCTGGAATAATTTTTCTTATTGCTTCAATTCTATTTAAATACCATTCCCTCGTATATCCTCTATTCATAAGCTTAAGAATCCTGCTATTTCCAGATTGAACAGGTAAGTGAATATAATTGCAAATGTTTTCATACTTGGCAATAGTATAAAGTACATCATCTTGCATATCTTTAGGATGTGAAGTAGAAAAACGAACTCTTAGACTAGTGCTAACTTCAGCTACCATGGCTAAAAGTTCTGCAAAATTGATGCTTTTATCTTGTTCTTCTTGGCTTAATTTGCCAAAATCCTTTTTTGGACCTCCCCCATACCATAGGTAAGAATCTACATTTTGTCCTAGTAAGGTAACTTCTTTATAACCATCAACTACTAATTGTTTGCATTCATCAACAATACTTTTTGGGTCTCTGCTTCTTTCTCTTCCTCTAGTAAAAGGCACAACACAGAATGAACACATATTATCACAGCCTCTTGTAATAGATACAAATGCAGTGATGCCATTTCCTCCTAACCTTACAGGGCTAATCTCTGCATAGGTTTCTTCCTTGGAAAGAATAACATTAACTGCTTTACGTCCATCATGAACTTCATCAATTAGATTTGGAAGATCACGATATGCATCTGGTCCAACAACAATGTCAACAAGTTTTTCTTCTTCTAAAAACTTATCTTTAAGACGTTCTGCCATACAGCCTAAAACACCCACTAGCATTTTAGGATTTTGTTTTTTCTTGATGGCATTATAAACCTTTAGTCTGTTTCTTACTGTTTGCTCAGCTTTTTCTCTAATAGAACACGTATTTACAAATACTACATCAGCGTCTTCGATGTTTGGTGTTGTAGAAAAGCCTTCCTTAGTAAGTATAGAAGCTACAATTTCACTATCCGAAAAGTTCATTTGACAGCCATAACTTTCAATGTACATTTTCTTATTACTATCTTTTATTTGGCTAAGCTCTAGGGTTTCGCCTTGTCTAGTAAAATCAATTAACTTTTCTGTGTCTTTCATAAAATTTTATCTTCTAAAGAGAATGCAAAATTAATAAAAACTGACAAATTGACAGAAAAAAATCTTTTTTTCAAAATTATTATATTATTTATAATATAAAGTTGAATTGATGCTGTCAGTCATTTGGTAAATTAAAAAAAGGTGTTCTATATTTGCACGCGTTTTAACTAAAATAACTTGTTTAATGGCAAAAAATTTAGTAATTGTTGAGTCACCAGCAAAAGCAAAAACTATTGAAAAATTTTTAGGAAAAGATTTTTTGGTTAAATCCAGTGTTGGTCATATTAGAGATTTACCTAAAAAAGGTGGAATGGCTATCGATATAGAAAATGGATTCACACCAACTTATGAAGTTTCTGCCGATAAGACAAAAGTTGTAGATGAATTAAGTAAACTATCTGAAAAATCGGAAACGGTATGGCTCGCAACTGATGAGGATCGTGAAGGAGAGGCCATTGCTTGGCATTTACAAGAAGCTTTGAAATTAAAAGCAGAAAATACTAAAAGAATTGTTTTTAATGAAATTACAAAATCAGCTATTACTAAAGCTGTAGATAATCCAAGAGAGATCGATATTAATTTAGTGAATGCCCAACAAGCTAGAAGAGTTCTTGATCGATTAGTAGGGTTTGAATTATCTCCTATTTTATGGAAAAAAGTAAAATATGGTCTTTCTGCTGGACGTGTTCAATCTGTAGCTGTGAGATTGATTGTTGAGCGTGAAAAAGATATCAACAATTTTATCAGTGAATCAAGTTTTAAGGTTTCAGCTCTTTTTTTAAACACTGATCAAAAAGTTTTTAAAGCAGATTTATCAAAGCGATTTAAATTAAAAGAAGAAGCAGTTTCTTTTTTAAAAACTTGTTCAAATTCTACATTTGCGATATCTTCATTAAATAAAAAACCAGCAAAAAAATCACCAACGTCTCCTTTTACTACGTCGACCTTACAGCAAGAAGCATCTAGAAAATTAGGTTTTACTGTTGGTCAAACTATGAGCATAGCTCAAAAACTTTATGAATCAGGTAAAATTACATATATGCGAACTGACAGTATGAATCTTTCTGATGATGCTATAAGATCTGCGGGTAGATTTATAAAATTAAATTATGGAAGTAAATATTTCAAGAGTAGAAAATTTTCCACAAAAGCCAAAGGGGCTCAAGAGGCTCATGAAGCCATTAGACCTACTAATTTAGCCAATGCTGAGGTTGATGGAGAGCGAAATCATCGGAGATTATATGAGCTTATTTGGAAGCGAACTATTGCCTCTCAAATGGCAGACGCTCAATTGGAGAGAACTACTGTTGAAATAGCACTATCCAATTCCTCACAACATTTTGTTGCTAAAGGAGAAATGATAAAATTTGATGGTTTCCTGAAGGTGTATATGGAAAGCAAAGATGACGATGAATTTGAAGAACAAGGTGGTATGTTGCCTAATTTAAACAAAGGCGAAGTAGTTTTTTTTAAAGAGATAAATGCTGTTGAACGATTTAGTAAGCCTAAGCCTCGATTTACCGAAGCTAGTTTGGTTAAGCGATTAGAAGAGCTTGGTATTGGCCGTCCTTCCACTTATGCCTCAACAATTACAACAATACAGAATAGAGGCTATGTCGAAAAGGGGCAAAGCGAAGGAGTTTTCAAGCCCTATATTAGTCTTACTTTAATTGATAATTCAATAAATGAAGCACAAAAATCTGAAAAGACAGGCTCAGATAAATCTAAGCTTAAACCCACAGATATTGGTATAGTTGTAACCGAATTTTTAGAAGCTAACTTTTCAGATGTAATGGATTATGGTTTTACAGCTGATGTAGAAAAAGAATTCGACTTTATTGCCAAGGGTGAAAAAGTTTGGAATGAAATGATTAGTCAATTTTATAACGGTTTTGTAAAAACAGTCAATGATGTTGCAGATACTTCTGAGGCAGCAAAAGGTCAGCGACTACTTGGAGTTGAACCAAAATCAGGAGAAAATGTTTACGTTAAAATAGGCCGTTTCGGTCCTATGGCTCAGATTGGTGAAGCTAGTGATGAAAAGAAACCTAGATTTGCTTCTTTATTACCATCACAAAGTATTACTACAATAACATTAGAAGAAACTTTAGAGTTGTTCAAATTACCGAGAACTGTAGGGCAGTTTGAAGGTGAAGATGTTGTGGCATCTATAGGTAGATTTGGACCTTATTTAAGGTTCAAAGGTAAGTTTGTGTCCATTAAAAAAGCCGATGGTGACGAGCCGCTATCTATTGAAATTGATAGGGCAATTGAGTTAATTTTGGCTTATAGAAAAGCCGAAGCAGAAAAAATAATAAATCGATTTGAAGGACAGCCTCTAGTTCAAGTTTTAAATGGAAGGTATGGTCCTTTTATTCAAATTGGTGAGGGTGCCCGAAAAAATAAAACTAACATCAAAATACCAAAAGATTTAGACCCTAAATCTTTAACTAGAAAAATTTGCCTTGAATTGGCAGAAAAAAGTAAGAAAAAGTAAATGGAATTTGAGTTAAGTTTTCAACCTTTAATTAATCAATTCAAAGACTTTCAAAATAGTCAGCTAGGACAAAGTATAATGACTTATACAAAAGGAGATTTTCCGAACCTTGCTGAAGCTGATTTGGTTGTTTTTAGTGTACCTGAATATAGAGGTACAAAACACGAATGTGATATTGATTCAATAGAAAATATACGATATCAATTATATCAATTATTTGAAGGTCAAGAGAGGCTTAGAATAGCGGATTTAGGACAATTGATTTTAGGCGAAAAAATTACTGATACTTATCAGTTGCTAACTGATGTATTAGTAGAGTGTGAGCAACGAAATTTATTTACATTAATTATTGGTGGTGGTCAAGATTTGACGCTTTCTCAATATCGATCTTGTGTTGAGCTAGGCAAATTGTCTAATATGGTGTGCTTTGATTCACGTTTTGATATTGATCATAATCAAAGTGGCGTAGCTTCACTCACGTATTTATCAGAAATTATTAAGATTCAACCAAATGTATTATTCAATTTTACAAATTTGGGTTATCAAACTTATTTAAATAACCAAGACTCAATTAAATTATTAGATAAACTTTATTTTGACGCTTACAGGTTAGGAGAAATTAGACAGAATATTGAAGAAGTTGAGCCTTCACTTAGAAATGCAGATTTTGTTAGTTTTGATATGGGTTGTGTTCGTATATCTGATAATCCTTCAGTTATTTCTGGCTCACCTAATGGGTTTACTTCTGAAGAAGCGTGTCAGATAATGCGTTATGCAGGAATTAGTAGTCGCTTAAAATCATTAGGTATTTTTAATTACGTTCGTTCTAAAGATACAAATTTTCAATCTGAAAAATTAATAGCACAAATGATTTGGTGTTTCTTTGAAGGCTTTTTTCATAAAATGAAACGTTTTAAGCCTAATGATGACGATATGGTTAAATATCATATTTCATTAAGTGATGGAGAATTTAATACGTGTTTTTATAAAAATAAAAAACTAGATAAATGGTGGGTAGAAATCCCTTTAATTAATTTAAAGTCTCAAATTCCAAATGAGAATTATTTTATTCCATGCTCATACAATGACTACAAAACTGCCGTTAAGGGAGAAATTCCAGAAAGATGGTGGAAAGCTTTTCAAAAAATGAATCAAGAATAATAATTACTTAGTAAAGCTATTTTTCTACTAAAAAAAAATAGTTATTTTAGCCGAATATTAATTGAGATATACGTTTTTACGTAAATTTTTATGAAAAGATATTTTTTGCTTTTCTTGCTGTTTTTTTTCGCTTTTAATTCTAAGGCGCAGCAAGACCCTCAGTTTAGTCAATATATTTTTAATAATCTATCATTTAACCCTGGTTCATCAGGAAGTGAAACGGCTATATTAGCTACAGCCTTACACCGTTCTCAGTGGGTTGGTTTTGAGGATGCTCCTGTCTCGACAAATTTTTCAGTCCAAAGTCCACTATCAATTCTAAATGGTGGTGTTGGGCTTAATATTCTAACAGATAAAATAGGTCAAAATGAATTCTTATCTTTAAATCTTTCTTACGCATATCAACATGAAATTTATGGTGGTAAGCTAGGAATTGGTTTTTCAGTTGGTGTTATTCAAGATGAAATTGATGGCGCTAATATCATTACTCAAGAGCCTGATCCATCGATTCCTTCTTCTGTTGACAAAGCTTCTGGATTAGATTTTGGGTTAGGATTATTTTATAGTTCAGAAAAATTATATGTTGGAGTTTCATCTAAACATTTAAATGAGCCAACCATATCAACATCTGTAGATATTATTAACTTTAAGAGACATTATTACCTAACTTCAGGCTATATACATAGCTTGAACGATAAATTTGATTTAAAGCCTTCTATTTTGATAAAAACTGAAGGTGTTACTTCAACCGTAGATTTAACTTCATTGCTTGAATACAATAAAAAGCTATGGGGTGGCGTTACATATAGACCAAGTACTAGAGCAGTAATTCTATTAGGTATGAATATCAATGAAGATCTAAGATTTGGATTTTCCTATGATGTGCCTACAATTAGTGTTTCTAATTCAGGGACTTTTGAGTTTATGTTGGGGTATAGTTTTAAAATAGATTATAACAAAGTTGTTAAAGGTTTTAAAAATCCTAGATTCCTTTAAAAATTGTTATATTTGTGGCTTTCTCGATCTTAATCATCACTTAATTAGTGGTGATTTTGTGGCTTAGATAAAAAATCCTTAAAAAGGATATTAAAATATGAGTATTATGAAAAATTTATTTTTACTTGGTTTATTAGCAATTATAATTTCGGGTTGTTCATCAACAGGTAACGGTGAGCTGATAGGCGTTCAGAATAGACCAATTTGGAATCCTACTGATCCTTATGGAATGGTTTATATTCCTCAAGGAAGTTTTAATATGGGTACAGGAGATCAAGACGTGCCTTATGCTCATGTTACTCAACACAAAACAGTTTCTGTAGCTGCTTTTTACATTGATGAAACTGAAATTACTAATAATGAGTATAGACAATTTGTTTCTTGGGTCCGTGACTCAATTGCTAGACAAATTTTAGGTGAAAATGGTGTTGAAGGATATGAATTAATCGAAGAAGATGAGTTTGGGAACTTTATTGATCCTCCAAATATTGATTGGGATAAACCAATTCGTTGGGATGATATTGAAGTAAGAGAAGTTCTCGAAGATGAAATGTATCTTCCTGAACATGAACGATTCTATTCTAGACGTCAATTTGATACTAGAAAATATAATTACCGATTTGAAAATGTTGATATTGTTAGGGCATCTTCAAGAACTAACAAGATTCAAGGTAAAGAAGATAGGTCAGTCTTTATTGAAAAGCCTGAAATAAATATTTTTCCCGACACACTTGTTTGGACGTCAGATTATACCTATTCTTATAACGATCCAATATCTAGAAATTATTTTCATCATCCCTCTTTTGATGATTATCCTGTTGTTGGAGTAAGTTGGAAACAAGCAGTTGCTTTTTCCAAATGGAGGACACATATTTTGGATAATTATTTAACGGATAGAGAGGAGCCTTTGCACGATCAGTTTCGTTTGCCTACTGAGTCAGAATGGGAGTATGCAGCCAGAGGAGGATATGATCTATCCCCTTACCCTTGGGGTGGCCCATATACAACAAATGATGTTGGATGTTTCTTAGCCAACTTTAAGCCAAGAAGAGGTAATTATACTGCCGACGGTGGATTGAGAACGGTTAAAGTTGCATCATATAACCCCAATAATTTTGGTCTTTATGATATGGCCGGAAACGTTGCTGAATGGACAAATAATGCTTATGATGAATCAGCTTTTAATTTTGCTCATGATGTGAATTTTGATTTTAATTATGATGCTAATGACTCAGATCCAGAAATTTTAAAGAGAAAAGTTATTAGAGGCGGTTCTTGGAAGGATATTTCTCACTTTGTTCAAGTTGGCACAAGAGACTACGAATTTCAAGATACTGCAAAATCATATATTGGCTTTAGAAATGTGATTTCATTTATAGGAAGAGATAAATCAGATTTTAGATAATTTAATTAACAACTATTTTTAAAAACAAATTTATGGCATTAATAAATCCTAATTCAAAGAAATTTAAAAATTTAATGGCAAAGCTTTATGGTATTGGAGCAGCTATTGTAATTTTAGGAGCACTGTTTAAGCTAATGGATTGGCCAGGTGCCGGTGCTATGCTTACTATTGGGCTTTCAACTGAAGCGATAATCTTCTTTTTTTCAGCATTTGAAAAGCCTCATGAAGAACCTGATTGGAGTTTAGTTTATCCTCAACTTGCGTATATGAAGGATCCAGATCAGCCTAATACACCAACTCAAGAATTAGATAATATGTTAGAAAATGCTAATGTTGACCAAGCTCTTATTACAAGATTGGGAGATAACCTTAGGAGTTTTAATGATACTGTAGAAGGAGTAAATAAGTCAATGGATGCAGTGTCCGCAACAGGTGATTATAGCGACCAAATGCGTGAAGCTGCTCGAAAATTAGCAGAAATGAATACTTATTATGATTTACAACTTAAAACAATGCAAAATATTGGAAATTCAGTTAGTGATTCAGAGAAGTTTCAGGTTGAAATTTCAAAACTTGGTGCCAATCTTGAGGCCCTCAATAAGATGTATTCAAATATGCTTAATGCAATAAATAAATAAATTTATTTTAAATAGTTTCATATAATGGCTGGAAATAATCTTTCACCTAGGCAAAAAATGATTGGTATGATGTATTTAGTGCTTACTGCATTGTTAGCACTAAATGTTTCAAAACAAGTATTAGATGCTTTTTCTAAAATTAATAACGGAATTGTTAAGACAACTAAAAATTTTAGTTTAAAAAATGATGATGTTTACAATGAATTCAATTTAGCAGCTGAGACAAATCCAACTAAAGCTGGACCTTGGAAAGACAAAGCTTTTAGTATTAAATCAAAATCAGATTCACTAGTTGATTTGATTCAAAGTTTAAAATTCGGATTAGTAATGTTAGCTGAAAAAAAAGTAACACTTGAAGGAGAAAATCTTGATGCTGATGGTAAACCCCAACCAATAAAAGATATTAAATTTGATGATTTGAATAGTTTACAAAAAAATAAAAATATTATCAACATTAAAAAGAAAAAAGACAGATTATCTTCTGGAAATTTTCTTGTAAAAGAACCCAATGGTCAACTTCTTGTCGATAAACTAGAATCCTACAGAGACTATTCCCTTTCTCTTATAGACGATGAACTTCTATCAAACTCAATTAAACAAACATTAAAATATGAGGTCGAGAAAGTTAAGGGTGCAACAAAAGATGTAAATCAAACATGGCTTGAAAGAAACTTTTTTGATATGCCTTTAGTTGCGGCTGTTACAATTTTATCAAAAATTCAAACTGATATTAGAAATACAGAATCTGATGTTATTAATTACTTAAAGCAGGAAATTGATGAGGGTTCTTTGAAGTTTACATCAGCTGATGCAATACAAATTGCAACTTCTAATTATGTTTTTTTAGGTGACTCTTTTAAAGCAGATGTTTTTTTAGCCGCTAAAGATACAACTCAAAATCCTTTGATTTTTGTAGGTGAATATGATATTGACGAAAATGGTCAATATTATATGGTGGGTAGTTATGATTCTATCCCGGTTGTCTCAGGAAAAGGAAAATATTCTATTAAAGCAAATTCCGAAGGTTATAAAAAATGGGGCGGTTTAATTTCTATGAAAACTGATGCCGGCACAAAATTTTATCCTTTTAATGGTGAATATCAAGTTGCAAAAACTAGTTTAGTTGTCTCCCCAACTAAAATGAATGTATTTTACATTTTAGCTAGTCATCCTTTAAAAGATGGTGCATTAGGAAACCCTATTGATGTTTCTGTTCCTGGTGTTCCCAAAGACAAATTAAGTGTGAGTTGTGATAATGGTATAGTCAAAAAAGTTAGTGGAGGTTGGGAAGTTTTTCCAAAAAAACCCGGTAAGGCAAAAATTAGTGTTTCAGCTCAAATTGAAGGAAAAAGAAGAAATATGGGTTCACTTGAGTACAGAGTAATGAGAACACCAAAGCCTGAGCCTAAATTTTTTGGCTCTTCCAACAACAAGGTTAAAAAAGGTAAGTTAACATCGAGTAATGCGAAATTATATGCCGAGTTGAATAACTTTGTTTTTGATATTAAATATAACATTACAGGATTCTCAGTTGATGTTAATCAAAGAGGAGAATTAGTGACTAGATATGCTAAGGGAAATAAAGTTACATCTGAAATGAAGGAGCTTTTTGAAGCTTTACCTGTTGGATCTCCAATATATTTTAACAATATTTCTTGTAAAGGACCTGATGGTGCCCCAAAATCACTTCCATCTATCAAACTAACAGTCAATTAAAATTTAGATATTATTATGAAGAATTTAGTATTTATTATTACAATAATTTGTTTTACACAGTTCTCTTTTGCACAAGATATTCTTGATGGAGCATATAAAAAAGATATTAGAGACGGAAGCAATGAAAGATTAATTCAGCCCTATCAACACGTCAGGGAAGCTGATGTTATGTGGTCTACAAAAATTGAAAGAGTTATTGATTTAAGAGAAAAAATGAATCAGGTATTTTATTATCCCTTAAGACCTATAAATGATAGACAAAATTTAATAGATGTTTTAGTTCAAGCTATCAAAGAAGGTACACTTACAGCTTATGGTAATGCATCAAATGATGATGAATTTCAATCACCAATGTCACCATCTGAAGTTGAAAATATTGGATTAAATCAGCTTGGTTTACAGCCAATGTTTGTTGAAGAAATAGAAGATCCTGAAACAGGAGATGCAATTTTAGATACCACATATAATGATTTTTCTGACTATGCACACGATGTTAAAAAATATAGGGTCAAAGAAGAATGGTTTTTTGATAAACAGAGATCCGTAATGGAAGTTAGAATTATAGGAATTTGTCCAGTTATAGATAGAAGAGATGAAGATGGGATTTATACTGGTGAAACATCTTTATTTTGGGTATATTTTCCTGAAGCAAGAAAAATTCTTTCTAAGGCTGAAGTTTTTAATCATAGAAAAAATGATGCTGCGCGCTTAACGTATGATGACATATTTCATAAAAGATTTTTTAGTAGTAGAATTGTAAAGGAATCCAATAAATATGATCGAAAAATATCTGAGTATAAAGAAGGCATAGACGCGTTGTTAGAAGCTGAAAAGATTAAAGAAGAAATCTTTAACTTAGAACATGATTTATGGGAATATTAATCTTTGTATTTTCTGATTAATTAAAAAAAGTCTTCCTTTGAAGACTTTTTTTAATTAAAAATTATTATTTAAAATGAATAATAAAATTGCAATTATTGGTTTAGGTTATGTTGGTATACCTCTTGCTGTAGAATTTGGTAAATCAATAAAAACAATTGGTTTTGATATAGATAAATCAAGAATTGCAGAGTTAAAATCTGGCTATGATAGAACTCTTGAAATGTCAAAGGAAGACTTATTTTCTTCAAAAAAATTAGAATATACTACTAATATTAATGACATTAAAAATTGTAATATTTATATTATTACTGTCCCTACCCCTATTAATAGTGAAAATCAACCTGATTTAACTCCACTGATTAAATCAAGTGAGTCAGTAGGAACAGTCCTTAAAAAAGATGATGTTGTAATTTATGAATCTACAGTTTACCCAGGGGTGACTGAAGATGAGTGCGTTCCAATTCTTGAGTCAGTTTCTGGTTTGAAGTTTAATATTGATTTTTATTGTGGTTATAGTCCAGAAAGAATCAATCCCGGGGATAAAGAAAAAACATTAACTAAAATTTTGAAAATTACGAGTGGTTCAACTCCAGAAATTTCTGATTTTATTGATGATTTATACAAATCAATTATTACTGCAGGTACATACAAAGCACCTTCAATTAAAGTAGCTGAAGCTGCTAAGGTAATTGAAAATACTCAACGTGATGTTAATATTGCCCTAATTAATGAATTAGCATTGATTTTTGATACTATGAATATTCCTACTAATGAAGTGCTCAAAGCGGCAGGAACTAAGTGGAATTTTTTAAATTTTAAACCTGGTTTAGTAGGAGGTCATTGCATAGGAGTAGATCCTTATTATCTAACATTTAAAGCAGAGAAAATGGGTTATAAACCAAATCTTATTCTTTCATCTAGAATAATTAATAACGGAATGTCTGCTTATATTGCAAAAAAAACAATACGATTTTTAGTCGATAGTGATAAGAATATTAAAGGATCAAATATTCTAATTTTAGGACTTACATTTAAAGAAAATTGTCCTGACATTAGAAACACTAAAGTGTTTGATATTATTGAAGAATTAGAAGATTATGGTTGTTTGATAGACATTTATGACCCGTGGGTAGACTCATCTGAACTTAATATATCGCATAAAAGAGAAATTATTTCAAATCCGTTTGAGTCTTCCAAGAAATACGAGGCTATTTTAGTTTGTGTTTCGCACAATCAATTTATAAATATAAAAAACGAGGAATATAGATCTATTTCGATTGGTAAACCAATTATAATAGATATAAAAGGAATTGTAGAAGAACCAACTTGGAGATTGTAATGAATAAGAACTTTGCATTAATTGGTGCCGCCGGATATATTGCTATTCGCCACATGAAAGCTATAAAGGAAACTAATAATAATTTAGTTGCTGCTTTGGACAGATTTGATAGTGTAGGGATAATTGATAGTTTTTTTCCAAGCACGCATTTTTTTACAGAGCCAGAAAGATTTGATAGACATATTTATAAGCTTAAGCAATCTAAAAAATCTATTGATTACGTAAGTATTTGTTCTCCAAATTATTTACACGATGCTCATATCAGATTAGCTCTTCGAAATGGTGCTCATGCAATTTGTGAAAAGCCGTTAGTATTGAACCCATGGAATATTGATTCATTAGAGCAAGTTGAAAAAGATTACAATAAAAAAATAAATAATATTCTTCAGTTAAGACTTCATCCATCTATTATTGCGCTAAAAAACAAAGTAGATAAGGGGCCTGAAAATAAAATATATGATGTAGACTTAAGTTATCTAACTAGTAGAGGAAATTGGTATTTTACTTCTTGGAAAGGTGATGTCACTAAATCGGGTGGTATTGCAACTAATATAGGCATACATTTTTTTGATATGCTAACATGGATTTTTGGGAATGTAAAACTTAATCAATGTCACTTATCAAAAGAAGATAGAGCTTCGGGATTTTTAGAGTTAGAGAGAGCTAGGGTAAGGTGGTTTTTAAGCGTTAATTATGATTTAATCCCACAAAACATAAAAGAAAATGGTCAAAGAACTTATCGATCAATTACTGTTGAGGGTGATGAAATAGAGTTTAGTGGAGGCTTTACTGATTTACACACAAAAAGCTACGAGGCTATAATTGATGGTAATGGTTTTGGATTACAAGAGGCAAAAACATCAATTAAAATTGTTCATGATATTAGAAACTCTGAGCCTATTGGTCTTAAGGGTGATTACCATCCATTTTGTAAGTTATGAGTATATTCATCCATAAAACAACCGTTATTGACAATAATGTATCAATAGGAGTTGATACAAAAATTTGGCACTTTAGTCATATTCTTTCTGAAACTATTATTGGTGAGAGATGTTCATTTGGTCAGAATTGTGTTGTTGGTCCTAGAGTAAAGATTGGAAATGGAGTGAAAGTACAAAATAATATTTCTATATATGAAGGTGTTGAAATTGAAGATGATGTTTTTCTAGGTCCTTCTATGGTTTTTACAAATGTGGTGAATCCAAGAAGTTTTATTGTTCGTAAGGATGAATTTAAAAAGACACTATTAAAGAAGGGTTGTTCTATTGGTGCTAACGCTACAATCGTTTGTGGATTGACTGTTGGAGAGTATGCATTGATAGGGGCTGGCACTGTAGTTACTAGAAATGTAAAACCTTTTGAAATGGTCTATGGTGTACCAGCTAAGCATCAAGGTTGGGTTAGTATTGCGGGAAATAAACTTAATTTCAATGAAAATAATATAGCTGAAGATTCGTTCGATAATAGTAAATACGAGCTTTCGAAGAATATGGTTAAACTAATCCTTTAAATATGACAATTCCTTTTATTGACTTACAATCGCAGTATCAATCTTACAAAGAAGAAATTGATTCAGCAATACACGCTGTACTTGATACTTCTCAATACATAATGGGACCTGCTGTCAAAGAATTAGAACTTAATTTAGCAAAATATACAGGCGCTAAGCACGCTGTCGCCTGTGCTAGCGGTACGGATGCACTTTTAATTGCTTTATTAGCTATTGGGATTAAGCCAGGGGATGAAATTATTACGACACCATTTACCTTTATTTCCTCTAGTGAAGTCATAAGTCAATTGGGTGCTATTCCAGTTTTTGTTGATATAGAAGAAGATACATACAATATCAATGCAAATAAAATTGAAGAAAAGATTACTAACAGAACTAAAGCAATAATACCTGTTTCACTGTACGGACAGACAGCTGATATGGATTTGATTAATGAAATAGCCAATAGATATAATTTGTTAGTAATAGAAGATGCTGCACAAAGTTTTGGTGCTTCATACAAAGGAATTAAAAGCTGTAACTTAAGTCATTTAGGTTGTACTAGTTTTTTTCCATCTAAACCATTGGGTTGTTATGGAGATGGAGGGGCATTATTTACGAGTAATGATGAGTTTGCAGAAAAGGCAAGAATGTTTCTTGCCCATGGATCAAAGAAAAGATATGTTCATGAAGTAATTGGTTTAAATGGTAGAATTGACACCATTCAAGCAGCTATTGTAGGAGTAAAGCTTAAATACTTCGATGATGAAGTTCAAAAAAGAGAAAGTATTGGAAACCGCTATATTAATTTACTTAAGGATAAACAACTTAAATTACCAGTAATTAGAGAAGGCAGAACTAGTGTTTTTGCACAATTTACAGTACAAACTGATAGAAGAGAGAAATTAATGCAACTCCTAAAAGATAAGGATGTACCATCAGCAATTCATTACCCTACGCCATTACATTTACAAAAATGTTATCAGTCGTTAAATTATAAAGTTGGAGATTTCCCAATTTCAGAAAAGGCAGCTAATGAGGTTTTTTCTTTACCAATGAGCCCATTTTTAACTGAAAAACAACAAGATTTTATTGTTGATTTATTATAAGTGGGTTAAATCTGATAAGTATTTAACCTATGTTTAATTTTAAAACAACTTACAATGGTACCGTATTCTACAAGAATATACTTACCCTATTGAAAGGTTCTGTTTTAGCGCAGCTAATTCCTTTAATAATATCACCTTTTATAACACGATTATATTCTCCTAAAGAATTAGGTGTATTGGCCTTATTTTCATCCATCTCAGTTATTCTAGGCTCAGTAGTAAATGGTAGATATGAACAGGCGCTAGTATTGGTAAAAACTGAAAACGAAGCTAATCATTTAACTATACTATCTTTGTTTTTAAGCCTTGTTGTGAGTCTTTTACTTTTTCTTTTCTTTATTGTTTTTACACCTCAATTACTAAATTTCTTTAATGAACCAGATTTAGCATTTTGGATTTATTTAATTCCTGTTGTGATATTTTCAATAGGTGCTTATAACACATTGAATTATTATGAATTAAGAAAAAAGCATTTTAAAAAGATATCTAATTCTGAAATTTATCGCTCTGCTTCTTTTGCAGCTATTCAACTAAGCTTTCCATTAATAAAATCCGGGATATTTGGTTTGCTAATTGGAAAGTTAATTTCTTCTTTGATTGCTCCAATATATTTATGCAAAACTTCAAATTTTAAAATAAGAAAAGTGAATACTTCTTTACTATTAGCTCTAGCTAAAAGATTTATTGATTTTCCTAAATACACAAATTTTTCAATTTTATTGAATAACCTTAGTATAAATGCGATTAACTTATTAATACCTGTTTTATATTCAACCCAATTATTAGGTCTATATTCATTGATGTATAAAGTTTTAGGGGCTCCTTTTGTATTTTTAGGCAATGCCATCAATCAAGTTTTTTTGGAAGATGCTGTTCGTCAAAAGAACGAATTAGGTCATGCTTATAAATTAACAAAACGTATGGTAATACAATTGACTTTTGTATCTGTAATATTTTTTGGGACAGCTTATTTTATAATTGAAGATTTATTTGCTTTTGTATTTAGCGAAGATTGGAGAATGTCAGGGGTTTATGCTAAGTATTTGATACCTTTTTTTATGTTCAAATTTATTGCCTCTCCTTTGACGAGTATTCATACTGCATTTGAAAAGCAAAAATTAAGTTTCACTTTACAATTGATTATGTTTGTCTTATCTATGGGGAGTTTATTATATGCATATATTAATTTGTGGATTTTTGAGCATTATTTACTGTTGTTTAGCGTGTTGATGTCAATTTTTTATATTTTCAGAATTGCAATAATTTTAAGAATTTCTAAAAATAATATGAGTTTGTATGAGTAAAGGCGTATTCTATAATTCATTTTTGACAGTCATTAGACAAGTTTTAAGCATAATTTTTGGTTTATTTGCAATGATTATAATTGCTAGGGTTTTAGGAAGTTCTGGACAAGGCCAATATACACTAGCAATACTTCTGCCCAACTTACTTTACACATTATTAAACTCTGGTTTATCTATTTCAACAGTATTTTATATCGGTCAAAAAAAATATTCTGATTGCCAAATTTATTCCACTAATTTATTTACATCATTATTGTTAAGTATTGCATCAATTTTCATTGGCTTAATAATTATATTTTTTTTTAAAGATTATTTTTTTGAAAGTTTGACTGTAAAGGTGTTATTATACACTTTACTCATAATACCTCTTCTATTCACTCAAAAAAATCTTCAAACTATTTTTCAAGGAAAAGAAGATTTTGAGAAATTTAATATGATTGTTATACTAAATCAATTAGGTCTTTTACTTTTTGCTATACTTTTTGTTTTATTACTAGATATGGGAGTTTTTGGTGCTGTTTTGAGTTTTGCTATGTCACAATTCTTAATGTTATTAGCTTCCTTTTATTTTTTAAAGGTTAATTATAACTTATTACTTCCTAGTCAGGTATCTATGAATTATGCTAAGGATAGTTTGATCTTTGGATTAAAGGGGCATATAAGTAATGTTTTATCCTTCATTAATTACAGAATAGATATTTTTATTATTGCCTATTTTTTAGATGATATTGCCGTTGGACTTTACTCTGTTGCAGTTTTAATTTCAGAAAGAATATGGCTAGTATCCCAATCTGTTTCTTCAGTTTTATTTGCTAGAGTAGCTAATTTGTCAGATGATGCAGAACGAAATAAATTTACATCATTAGCATCAAGAAATACCTTACTGATAACATTTGTTGGAGGCCTTATTTTGGCTTTAGTTAGTAATTGGTTTATAAACTTGTTTTTTGGAGAATCATATTCTCAGAGTGTTATTCCATTTTTATATTTGATTCCAGGTGTAGTTATATTTTCAATGAGCAAAGTCTTAGCAAATGATTTCATAGGTCGAGGATATCCACAGATAAACACCTACATAGCGATCGTTACAGCATTATGCAACTTAGGGCTTAATTTTTGGCTCATTCCAAAATATGGCATTAAAGGTGCAGCAATCGCTACAACTGCATCTTACCTATTAGACACCCTAATGAAGTCTTGCTACTTTTCATTCAAGAATAATATCTCATTTAGTGAGTTTTATATCATTAAATTTTCTGATTTGACATTGTATAAAAATCAAATTAATAAATACTTAAAAAGATAATATGCACATTTTACTTTTGACATCTTCCTATAAAAGTGAATTTAATACAGTTAGTGCATTATTTTTTAGAGACCAAGCATTAGCATTGAAAAATAATAAAATGCAAGTTGGTGTGATTTGTCCTTTGCCAATATCTCTTAAGGCAGTATGGCAAAGAAAATCCATTAATTTTAATGATGAAGTGTATAATGACAATGGTATTTATACACATGTCAGTCCTTTTTTATCGATACCTAAGTGTTTTGAGAGAAGCCAAAAAATTAGGCTTATTTTAGGTAAGCAAATGTTTAAAAAATATATTGCCAATAATGGTAAGCCAGATATTGTCCATGTTCATTCTTTTTTAATTGGAGAATTAGCACTTTGGATTAAAGAAAACTATTCAATACCTTTTGTAATAACAGAACATTCAACAGGATTTTCAAGAAGGATATACTCTAAAAAAACAGTAAATTTTGCTAAAAAAGTTTTTGTAAATAGTAAAGCTTGTATTGCTGTAAGCGAGCCATTTTGTAATCTAATGTCAGATTTATTTAATATGCCCTTTCAATATATACCTAATGTTGTAGACACATCTTTTTTTACTCTAAAGCAAAAAAGCAATAATGATGAGTTTATTTTTTTAAACATTGGACATTTAGATAAGAAAAAAAATCAAGCTGGTTTAATAAAAATATTTTCTAATCTATTCAATGGGAATCAAAAATATCAACTTAATATTGTGGGACAGGGTATAGAATTTGCCGCACTACAAAATTTAATTAATGAATTAAAAATCAATAATCAAGTTCATTTATTAGGTAAGAAATCGCGAGAAGAAGTAAAAAAAATTATCCATAGCTCTGATTGTTTTGTTCTAGCTAGTAAATTTGAGACATTTGGAGTTGTTTTAATAGAGGCTATGTCGTGTGGATTGTCAGTTTTGTCTACCAAATCAGGTGGTCCTGAGTCTATAATAGCTAATGATGCACTTGGTATATTGTGTGAACATGAGGAATTAGAAAAAGGATTGATGGAGATAACAAAAAAGAAGTTTGATTCTAAACTTATAAGAGATTACGTTCTTGACCATTTTTCTGAAGATATTATTGCAAATAAGTTAATTCAGCTATACAATGATTAGTTCAAGTCACTTTACTGAAAATTTCATTATTGTACTGATTATTACGTCAATGTTTTTTCCAACCTTACCAATTGGAATTGACATTAGGATAGACGATTTAATGGCACTTTTTTTAATCCCTTTATTGCTAATGGTAAGACCTAATTTTAAAATAAATAGGTTAATAATTTCTTACTCATTAATCTTATTTCTGTTCTTTGTATCTACACTTTTCGGATACTTATATCTTGGCGTTCCACACTCTCTTCGAGATTTAAACGAATTTGTTAGAGTATTAAAACCTTTCTTAATTATAATAGCAGTAAGTTATTGTGATTCGGAAAAGCTTTTAAAAAAAATGCATTCATTTTTTAAATATGGTGCGATATTTATCATCCTTATAGGTTTTTTGGAATTTTTTGATGTGCTTGGCTATAGAAAATTAATTTCATTGATGTATAGTGGTCACAGGTTTGAAAATTTAGATAGAATAAGAACAATATTAATGGCTGGAGATCCTAATATCGCTGCCGCACTTATTATCTATTTTGTGACATATATTTTACAAACTATGTTAATGACTAAAAACAAGATAAGAAATAGTTTTATTTTACTTTTTCTAATTGTTGTTTTACTTATGACATCTTCAAGAACTTTATTGATAGTTTTTGTCGTTATACTATTTGCAAGTTTATTCCATCATTTTAAAAATAATAAGTTTTTCTCTTTTATGGTTTTAGGCTTATGTCTAATTTTAGTATTACCCATAATACAATTCTTTGATTACATAATTATTGGATTTAGTACTTTTAGTGAAGGAAAAAACACTTCTATGTTGTTGAGATATCAACAATGGGCTGAAGCGTTCAATTTATTTTTAAAATCACCTATAATTGGTTGGGGGCCGGCTAAAGAGATTCATACAACGATTGTAGATAGTGAACACTTATTATTATTAAGGCGTTATGGTGTTTTGGGTTATCTAGCTGTTGTGAATTTTATTTTTGGGTTCATTTGGATTCTTTTTAGAAAAAGAAGAAAGTTCAGTTCAATAAATTTATTTCACAAACGTATTGCATTAACTTCATTATTTTCTTGTTTAATGATTTTTATATTAATGATAACAAATAACTTTTTTTCGGGTTATCAATTAATGCCATTATTTGTTGTTATGATAACTTTAGTTGAAAATAAATTGAATACTCTTTAAATGATGAGTTATTTATTAATATTCCTTTTTCTCACCTCAATCTTTTGTAATGTAGCCTTTGGTCTAGGTCCAAATTTATATCCGCTAAGACTTATTTTACCCGTTACACTGCTTTATTTTTCAGTATTATTTTTTCAAAAGACAATTTTATTAAGAGAAAAGTTGCAGATTAACCTTATTGTCTTATTATCCATTTTGTTTTTCTTGTATAGTTTTTTACAAACTTCAATAGTTAGCTATTTAAGGTTTGACCTTTTTGGGGCACATTATGAGTTGAATGCTATTTTAAATTATGCTTTTTTAGCTGGTCTTACAGTTACTATTTATCTTATTATAATAACGAAAAAAGACCTTTTCTTTAAACAGATTAAATACTCAATATTACTTTTTTATTTTGCTTATACCCTCTATGCTATTTATGAAATTATATCTGGCCATCATCTATCGACTTCTGACTTAGTAGACGCTCCTTGGTGGATGCGTCATGTTCCTACGGTGGTTTATTTTAATTCTAATGATTTTGCAGCCGTATTTACAATGATGTTTATGTTTTTATTGTCTTCTTTTGACAAGGATAAAACACAAAAAGCATTTTTTATACTTGCAATTTTTACAGTTCATATTCTGATTATTTATTATTCACAAAGCCGTTTAGCTTTGATTATGTCACTATTGTTTTTTATTTATCGCTATCCGTATAATATATTCAAATTAATAGGGTTGTCTTTACTTGGTGTTTTATTCTTTTGGATATTTTCTAATGACTCTTCATTTATGCAAACGTTAGATAGTTTTGTCGCATTAAAAGATGATTTAAGATTTAGTGAAAGGCAATCAACCTCGGTTAGATTGTATCTTTACAAATACGCCCTAATTTCGCCATTATCAAATTTCGGTTTAGGATTTGGAATAGACTATTCTGCCGAATATTTTAGAACTATCAATGATGCTAATTTACATAACATTATAAATCCTCATTCATATATACTCGAGTTATTAATTAATAGTGGTGTTTTAGTGGTGTTATTCAACATTTCAATAAATGCCATACTTTTAGTAAGAAATTGGAGTAATAAAAACTATGATCTATTTGTTCAAATCATTATTTATAACTTGTTACTATTTTCTTCAAGTTCTTCTATTTTTTTGTGGCCGATTTACCTATTTTTTATTGTTTACATTTGCAAAACGTCACATAAATCAACAACATAAAAAATAAGTTTTTAAATTATAACATTATGGACATTTTTAATTTATTGAAATCTATATTAAACTTTTACCAAAGACAATGGAAGTTTATTCTAATCTTACTTCTCTCAGGTGCTATATTAGGCTTTGTTTATGATATGGTTAAAACGCCATATTATGAAACCTCAGCAACTGTAACTTCTGGACTATCCTATTTCGAAGGAATAATAGATCCTAATGAGTTAGATTATCCAATCATTGATCAAAAGATTGCTATAAATATGGTCAATGCCTTAGCTGAAATAGTAGATAAGAATGAATATGAAATTTTAGCCAAAAAATTAAATATTGATTTCGAGGTTGCCCAATCAATAAAGTTTATTGAAGCCGAGCAACTTTATGAGTTGGATTTGGAAAATAGAAGACAAAAATTATCACAGTTTTTAATAACTGCTAGAATAACGGACAATAATTCAATTCGTATTTTTAGTGATGCGCTTTTAAGTTTCTTTAATCGTAACGGTTATTCAAATAAGAATTACCAGTTATTTCAGGAACAATCTCCAGAGTTTTTGAATTATATAGATGATGAAATTGTTGATTTAAAAGCCTACAGAAATAGTATGCTAGCTAAGTCTGAAGTTGAATTGAGCTCAATTTCTATAGCTAATGATAAAAGTGAAGTCCTTCAGAATCAAATCATTCAATTGTATGAAAAACGACAAGCAATAGAGAGAAATATAGAGTTATTAAAACCGCTTTCTTATGTTTCAAATTTCCCTGTTTATAAAAAGCCAAAAGATAGAACATGGTTTAGAATTGGTNTTNTTTCAGGNNTATTCTTCTTAATGGGNTTTGTAATAGCTATGTTTAGAGATGTTAATGCTATTTTACGTAAATAATGAAAGTATGTCANCTTTCATCTGTACATCCAAGAAATGATATTAGGATATTCCTCAAAGAGTGTATATCACTTAAAGATGCCGGATATGATCTTAGTTATGTTGTAGCTGATGGTCTAGGAAATGANGAAATTCACACTATTAAAATATTTGATGTAGGTAAACTTAAACATCGATACACTCGNATGTTTTTATCAAGTCTTAAAGTTGTTATGAANGGTGCAACAATTAAAGCAGATGTTTATCATTTTCATGATCCAGAATTAGCNCTATTTTGTTTAGTTTATCGTTTANTTGGTAAAAAAGTAATTTTTGATGTTCATGAAAACGTTGCTGAACAAATACAAGATAAGCCGTGGCTTGGTAATTTTCAGAAAAAATTTTTAANTAGATTGTTCAATTCATTGAACANTTTTTTTGCAANAACATTTTACACAATCATNGCTGAAAAATCTTATTGTAATATTTATGATAAAATAAGCTTAAATTTTCCATTGACAACAATCTTGAATTATCCAAANCTTAATTTCTTTAAATCTTATCAAAACTGTAANAGAAGTGGTAATGAGTTTTTTTACATTGGAGGTGTAAGTAATAATAGAGGNTTAGATACAATTCTCGAAGCTTTTGATATTTTAGATAGAAAGAATATTGACTTTAAAATGCATTTTGTTGGATCTATTTCTGATAAACCTANTTTTGTAAAGTATCCTAATCTTATNGATAAGGTCATTTTTTACGGAAGAAAGAATCTTGAAGATGGATATGAAATTTCTAGAAAATGTGTAGCTGGATTAGCTATTTTAAAACCGATAGGTAATTATGTAAAGTCATATCCNACAAAAATATTTGAGTATATGGCAGTTGGTTTGCCAGTAGTAGCTTCAAACTTCAGTTTATACAAAGAAATTGTTGAANATAATGANGTTGGATGGTGTGTTGACCCTAATTCGCCNACTGATATCGCAGACGTTTTAATTAAAATTATTAACACAAAAACTANTGATAAAATTAGTCAAAGGGCNGTTGAACAATCTTCAAATTATTCTTGGAAAAATGAAGAAAAAAAGCTTTTGAAGTTATACCGTACAATNTTGGAATAANTTGNAAGGAAATAATAAAAATATCTGGATAATTAATCAGTATGCTGGTTCATCTAATCATGGTATGACTTTTAGGAGTTATTTCTTAGCCAAAGAATTTATAAAGTGTCATAGGGTTACTATTTTTTCAGCTTCTTTTTCTCATGTTATGAGTAATCCNCCATCTGTTTCAAAAAAATATACCGAAGAAAATATTAATGGTATAAAATACTTTTGGTTAAAAGTGCCTGTTTACAAACAATCTAAAAGTTTTGGNAGGTTAATTAGTATGTTTATTTTTTTATATCGNCTTTTCTTTTTAAATGTAAAAAAGCATTNTNCTCCTGATNTAATTATTGTNTCTTCAGCTTCTCCTTTACCTATNTGGAAGGCCTATTTTTGGGCTAAACGATTTAACGCTAAATTAATTTTTGAAGTCAGAGATATTTGGCCTATGTCTATAATNGAGTTAGGAGGCTTTAAAAAAATAAATCCATTGGTAGTATTNTTACAGATTACTGAGAATTTTGCNTATNNGGTTTCGGATTATGTAGTTTCTGTATTGCCAAAAGCATTTGAACATATGAAGCATCACGGTTTAGACTTGCNAAGATTTAAGTATATTCCTAATGGTATTGAAATTAAAAATTTGATTAAAACAGACATAAATAANAANNATGTTTTTAAAATTGGTTATGCNGGTACATTAGGNATCGCTAATGCATTAAAATANTTAATCTATGCGGCTAATCTTGTCAAAGAAAGTAATATAGAANTTCACTTNCTTGGAAATGGTCCTGAAAAGAANGCATTAATGGGAATTGTAAATGATAATAATATCTCAAATGTTTATTTTCANNATGCTGTCCCAAAGAACGAAGTCGGTNTTTTTCTTTCAAANATGGANGTTTTATATATTGGNTGGCATTTTTCTAAAATATATAGATTTGGAATTTCAGCTAACAAGTTATTTGATTATTTAGCATCAGCAAAACCAATTATCCATTCTGTTGATGCAGGCAATGANCCTGTCTTAGAAGCTAAAGCTGGAATTTCAATAAAGCCAGAAAGCCCTAAAGAAATTGCTAATGCTATTTTAAAGTTATATAAAATGCCNGNATCNAAACGCAATNANTTAGGTAATAATGGAAGAGAGTATGTAGAAAAGTATCATTCGTATGAAAAATTAGCCAAACAATATGAGTATTTATTTATTTAGTTTAATTNTATTAGTAGTAATATTACTAATTTATCTGAAGTTAGCGAAGCGATATAAAATATTTGATATTCCNAATAATCGATCCTCTCATAAAATAGTAACAATAAGAGGAGGCGGTATAGTNTTTCCNGTNTCTGTTTTTATGTATTTTGTNTATAGTGGNTTTGAGTATCCACTATTTATGTTAGCTATTTTTATTATATCTGTAATTAGTTTTATAGATGATNTAAAATCATTGNAACCTTTAACAAGGCTCATAGTACAAATTATAGCTNTTTTANTTGTGTTATTGCAGTTATTTACAGAGTTGTCTTTATTTTACTCNNTAATTGTTTTATTTATTATGCTTGGAGGATTAAACGCATATAATTTTATGGATGGAATTAATGGAATGACNGCATCATATAGTTTNGTNATATTGTCGACTTTGTATTATNTNAATGAATCTTTATTATTTGTAGATCCAGGTTTAATCANTTTTCCCTTATTATCAGTATTAGTTTTTTCATTTTTTAATTTTAGAGTTAAAGCACTTTGTTTTTCTGGTGATGTTGGTAGTTTATCGTTAGCATTACTTATTTTGTTTTTATTATTTAAATTAATTGTNTTTACAGCTCAGCCTTTATATGCTTTATTTTTAATTATTTATGCNGTNGANAGNGGCTTTACTCTAGTAAAGAGAAAATTAAATGGAGAAAATGTTTTTAAACCGCATCGATCACATTTATACCAACAACTGGTTCATCTAAAAGGTTACTCTCATTTAAATGTTTCCTTATTCTATTCTTTTCTTCAGTTAGTTATTAATTATTTGATTANTTTTCACCTAATTAAAATTGGAAATTCAATTTTTTGGCTTGTTATTTTAACAACTTTGNCAATTTTTATGTATAATTTGATTAAAAATAGTTTAAATGAAAGATAAATTAACTAGGCTTTCTCGTCAGAAAAAACAANCCATAATGATTAGCGCTGACNTATTTTTTTTAGTTTTTGCTATATGGTTGTCTTTTGCATTAAGACTTGGAGTTATNTGGTCAGATCAGATGCAATCAAATCTTTGGATATTCGTTTTTATTCCTTTAGTTTCTATACCTATTTTTATTAAACTTGGACTATATCGATCAGTACTAAAGTTTATGGGTACNAAAATAATTGTTACTGCTTTTCAAGCCATTACTGTAGCTAGTCTAATTTTAGGATTCGCNATGATGATATTTAGAGAAGCTGATATGCCTAGAACNGTTATTCTAATTTTTTGGTTNGTTTCTAGTATTTTAGTAGTTGTAGGTAGAGTTATGTTTAAAGGATTGCTTTATTCTTGGGACAATTTTGTTAATAACAGAATTCCAGCTATTATTTATGGTGCAGGAAGTGCAGGTGCTCAACTAGTCGAAAGTTTAAGAAAAAATCATCATTATGCNCCTGTGGCATTTATAGATGATGATGAATCTAAGCACGGAACTCTTATTAATTTTACTAAAGTTTATGCGTTTNAAAATTTAAAAAATTTAATTTTAAAAAGAAATGCTAAGATTGTTTTACTTGCTATTCCTTCTTTGACCGCTAATGGTAAAAGAGACTTACTTAAAAAATTATCAAAGTATCCGATAGAGGTAAAATTGTTACCATCTTTATCCTCTTTGGTTGAAGGAAAAGTTTCTATAGAAAGTATAAGACATGTCGANGTTCAAGATATTCTTGGAAGAGTACCTGTAGCACCAAAATCTAAACTTTTAAAGAAAAATATTAAAGATAAAAATGTTTTAATTTCGGGNGCTGGGGGCAGTATTGGATCAGAGTTGTGCAGGCAAATTATTAATTTAAAGCCAAAAAAAATNATTCTTTTTGATCATTGTGAGTTTAATCTTTANAGTATNGATCATGAGTTAAANTTATTACAATATATAGANTGTGAGATAATAACAGTTTTATCTGATGTAACNAATATGAATATGGTAGANTCAGTGATTTCNAAAAATAATATTCATACTATATATCATGCAGCNGCGTATAAGCATGTTCCTATGGTTGAAAAAAATATTGTNGAGGGAGTCTTTAATAATGTCGTCGGAACATATAATTTAGCTTTATGTGCTAATAATTATGCAGTAGAAAATATGGTTCTGATTAGCACAGATAAAGCGGTAAGACCNACTAATGTAATGGGNGCTTCTAAACGTTTTTCAGAACTAATTCTTCAAGCNTTAAATTCTGAAAAGACAAAAACCTGTTTTAGNATGGTTCGTTTTGGTAATGTTTTAGATTCTGCTGGTTCAGTTGTTCCATTATTTAGAAAACAAATTAAGGAAGGTGGCCCTGTTACTGTTACNAATCCCAATGTAACTAGGTATTTTATGTCTATCCCAGAAGCAGTTCAGCTTGTATTACAAGCTGGTGCAATGGCAAGAGGGGGNGATGTTTTTGTTCTTGATATGGGAGAGCCAGTGAAAATTTTAGATTTAGCTTATAGAATGATATATCTCAGTGGTNTAAGTCCTGTAACTANTGANAACCCGGAAGGTGATATTAAGATTGTATTTACTGGACTAAGACAAGGAGAAAAATTATATGAAGAGCTTCTAATAGGTAATGATGTTATACAATCTCAACATCCTCAAATAATGCAAGCTAAAGAGGCAAGTTTTAGTTGGNCAGAGATTCAAGAAGCTATTAATTCTATAATAAAANATCATAAAAATCTTGATGATGAAGAAATAAAGAAACTTCTTATTGAAAAAGTTGAAGGATATAAACCAGTAAANAACTAGTTTGATGAAAATAGCCATTTTTGGAACCAGAGGAATTCCTAATCATTATGGAGGCTTCGAACAGATTGCACAATTTTTATCAGAAGGTTTATGNAAAAANGGGCATGAGGTTTATGTATATAATTCTCATAATCATCCNTACCAATCAAATAAATGGAATAATGTAAATATTATTCATTGTTATGACCCAGAGTTTAAGTTAGGTACAATAGGCCAGTTTATTTATGATTTAAATTGTTCATTAGATTCACGTAAAAGGAANTTTGATATTATTTTACAATTAGGTTATACTAGTAGCTCCATNTGGAATTGGCTTTTTAAGAAAAACATAAAATTATTCACAAATATGGATGGCTTTGAGTGGAAGCGTGAAAAATTTTCTAAAATTACGATNCAATTTTTAAAATTAGCTGAAAAATTAGCTNTANATTATAGTGATGTNTTAATAGCTGATTCATTAGCAGTTCAATCNTATATAAACAGCAAATATTCTCTAAAGTCACATTATATTCCGTATGGNGCTAATTGCTTTGAAAAGCCAAATAAAGAAATTCTTTGTAAATANAATCTTAAATCATATGANTATGATATTATTATTGCTCGAATTGAACCTGAAAATAATATAAAAATGATTATNGATGCATTTGTAAAATCAAATGTATCNAGAAAGCTTGTAGTTATAGGTAATATGAATACTAAATTAGCAAGAGAAATAAAATCATACATTATTGATGNTAGAGTAATATTTCTAGGNTATATTTCAGATTTANATGTGCTTAATAATCTGAGGTATTATTCAAATTTATATTTNCATGGACATTCAGTTGGAGGAACCAATCCATCTTTAATTGAAGCTATGGCTTCAAANACATTAATTTGTTCACATCAAAATGTTTTTAATAAATTAATTTTACAAAATGATGCTATTTATTTTTCAGATAAAAATCAATTGATCAAAATAATCGAAAGTTGCAAAAAAGCACACTACAAAAATCTATCCTCTAATAATTACAATAAAATAAAAAACATTTATAATTGGNACAAGATTATTTNTAGCTATGAACANCTTTTGAGTGAATTTTGATTTACTTTCTTTTCTTATTATATTTATAGGGTTATATAATAAATCATTTNTTGATGAAAGTAAAAGCATTAAAATTACCTCTATTTTTCGCTTTAGGAGACATATTNGTTTTATGTTTTTCTTTTGTTNTTTCATATAGATGGATTTATAAATCAGTTGACATTTCCGAGAAACATNTATTTTTTTTTGTNATACTATGTTTAAGTTGGTTGTTAGTTGGATCTTTTTTTAAACTTTTTGATTATTATAGAGCATCTCGNACAGAAATAATATTNTCAAATTTTTTTAAAGCCTTTATTGTTAATGGCTTTATGATTGCTGCATTATTATATACTTTAAAATCAAACTCATTTTCTTCAGATTATCTTTACGTAACCTTGTTTTTAGCCTTTATATCTATAATAATTTGGCGTAGTATTTCATTTGTTTTAATTAAAAATTATAGAAAATTAGGATATAATTATAAAAATGTTGTAATAATTGGTACAGGAGATGTTTGTTCAAAACTACATAAGTTCTTTTCAAAAAAAGAACATGGATACAGNCTNGNNGCAATTTTTAATGGAAANATTGATCANAAAAAATTTAATTGTCCATGCTATCCCATAGATGAATTAGAAAATTTTTGCAAAAAAAATTTAATTGANGAAATTTATTATTCAGANCCCATTGATGATGAGGATGCATTAAGTAAAATGATTCTTTTTTGNGATGATAAAATGATNCGTTTAAGAATTGTTCCTGACTTTAGTTCTTTTAAACAAAGAAAAATAAAGACTGATATTTTAGGAGGNACTCCTGTAATAACTCTCAGAGAAGAGCCGCTTCAATATGAATTAAATCGAATAATTAAACGAATTTTTGATTTACTATTTTCATTATTTATAATCATTTTTATTATGACGTGGTTGGTNCCATTACTTGGATTTTTAATAAAAATTTCATCTAAAGGGCCAATCTTTTTTAAGCAAACTCGTTCTGGTTTAGATAATNAGGAATTTACATGTTTAAAATTTAGAAGTATGGAATTAAATAATATTTCTGATATTAAACAAGCAACTAAAAATGATCCNAGAACAACTGCAATTGGACGATTTTTANGAAAAACTAGTATTGATGAAATGCCGCAATTTTTCAATGTTTTTCTTGGNGAAATGTCTGTTGTAGGTCCCCGACCTCANATGCTTAAACATACTAAAGATTATGCCAAAATTATTGATGGCTTTATGGTTCGTCATTTGGTNCTNCCAGGAATAACAGGTTCTGCTCAAGTTAACGGTTTTAGAGGTGAAACAANATGTNTGGAGGACATGCAAAACAGAGTTAAATATGATGTATGGTATATAGAAAACTGGACCTTGTTATTAGATGTTAAATTAATTTTTTTAACAATCATAAATCTAATAAAAGGAAGTGATAATGCTGTATAATGGTAAATACATACATCTCTTTTATTTAAGATTNAAGGCTTATTTNTTAAGTAATCTNTTTTTAATAGTTTGTTTTTTTTTAGTTTCAATTTATACTAANGCATTTGCAAATTACTTNGTTCAAGATTCNATTAGTTGTCTTNATTTACAGATTGAGGTTCTGCAAGANCCTTTTTGTCAAGGGAGTGTAAACGGNGGACAATTAAAAGTAAACGTTNCTTCAGGTTCTGGTAGTTATTCATATGAATGGTTGAATGATAATGGTGGATTTATTCCTGGTGGGCCACAANCAAATGCAACAACATTAAGTTTTTTAACAGTGAATCAAATTTATTGGGNATATGTTACTGATAATATTACTAATTGTTATGATTCAATTTCATATGTTTTTACTGATTTTTCATGTCAAGAGGATTCTGCATATATAGAAGTACAAGATCAATTTAATTTNAATCCTGTGGGTTNCAATCAATATTCAGAATGTAATGTACAACTAATTAATTTAGGTTGTCAATTGAANTTTAAGCCTGAGTTTATAATTTCTCATGAAACTGATCCAATTGAACAGGGNGATTTTATTATNGAATACTATAATGCTCAATCTAATTGGGAATCTATAGCTTATAATATTGATGCTTTTGGTAATGCAATCGGTTATTGGGGAAGCCAAAATGGTGAAGTAGCCAATTGTGATTATTTTCAAGTACGACCAGTTCGAGTAAAGTTTAATCAATTTAATCCAACAGCACCCATNGGGGACTATATAGCAACATTAAGATTGTGGAGTGTGGATAATAATGGTAATTTAATTTCTATTGTTTCTGAAAATNCTTTTGTGTCTTTAACATTAATTGATACGATATGTGAANATTTATCTTTTNCNAATAATGTNTCTGATGCAAGTTGTTCATTNNCNAANGACGGTCAAATAATTTTAGCTGGTATAAATGGCGATCCTCCGTATCAATATTCNTTGTCAAATAGTCCTTTNTCTTATGATAGTACTTTTACNTCACTNACATATGGAACATATTTAGCTGCAGTAAAAGATGCGAATGGATGTCAAAATTTAGATACTATNATTATTGGNCCAGATCCTGTTTTGCCNGATTCATTATGGTTTAATGAAATTACTCCTTCAAGNGCTAATATATATTGGAATATCGATTCATTAGTAGATGGTTATAAGTTTAGATATAGAATATTAGGNCAAGCATGGCAAGGACCAGTAGCATCAGGTTTNTATTCNGATTCTATTGCAGAAATGTTTTCTTTTAAAACATTATCAAACTTAAATCCTGCTTCCAATTATGAAGTACAAGTNAAAGTNAATTCTTTAACTGGNTGTGAAGAAGGTTGGTCNTCAGAGTCATATTTCTTTACAACACCAATTGAANATTATAATTATAGNATTATTAATACATGTAATGGNATAAATTCTGGACAAATTGAATTTGAGTTATTTTCAGAAAATAATTATAGTTTTAATTGGCAAGGNCCTGACAACTTTAACTCTTCNGATACTTCAATTTATAATTTATATGATGGNAATTATAATCTTCAGGTNNANTTTGGTCAAAATNTTATTTTCGATACTACTTTTGTNATATCNGTTAGTAATAATGANATAGGCGTATCTTTAAATGGNGACCCTTCATTGATATCATACTCAGAACAAGATGGTGTTTATTTTGTNCAAGTATGTGATTTAAATAGTTATGTTGTTGCAGATAGTGGCTATTTCAATTATTCTTGGAACTATGGCACATCTTTAGATTATCTTCAAANTCAACAGATTTTAATCGACACNTCAAATATTTTTTTACAAGTAGANGCTNTAGATACTAATAATTGNNTTCTAACATCNGATTCAATTTTTATTTCACTTGTNTCTGATTATGTAAATTTCACNACCTNTAATTCAAATGAAGAGTATATTGAAGATGTGTACGTTTTATGTAGTTCAGANACATTTATAAATATTGACATTAGTGANTTTATTTCTGGAAATTATTCAGTTGAATGGAGACAGGTAGTTGGTGTAAATTCTATTCTNTTAAGTGAAAATCCTTCAATTAATATTTATCCTACTCAAAATACCGCATANACATTAAACATTTCAAGTTGCTCATTTGATTTTTATNTTAACTTCTACCCATCGCCAGCTTTGAATGTTGAACATACTAATTTATTATGTAATGGTGACACGAATGCTGTAATATACATATCCACNGATTCTTCATCTATTATTAATTATACATTAATTGATTCATCAAGTAATNTNATTTATTTTAATTCATCAAATATTCCAATGGATACGATTGAAAATTTATCTGCTGGATTCTATACTGTTGANTTGAAAGATGAGTTTTTATGTGCNGTTAGTGAAGAAATAGAAATTCTACAGCCTGATTCAATATATTTTGATTCTGTTTACGTNAATAATATTAATTGTTTTGAACAAGGCTTTGGNTCTATTNTATTTTCTATAAATAGCAATGTAGATCCTGATATTTTTATTTTGAATGANGATACCATTAATTTAANTCAAAATAATGGTTACTACTNTATAGAAAATTTAATTCAAAATAGTTATAATTTGAATATAATTGATGTTAATGGTTGTTTTCACTCATTAGATTTTGAAATTAATGAATCACCTGAATTGCTTTTTTCAATCAGTAGCTATTTAGATACAATTAGTTGTTATGGCGATTCTACTTCTTTTATAAGTTTAAACGNATCAGGTGGNACACCCAATTATTTTTTTCAATTATTTGATTCTAATGGATTGTATTCTCAACAAATATTAAATCAATTTGATTCTTTACCTGCTAATAACTATGTTGNTTATGTTATCGATAGTTTAGGATGTCAAGATTCTTTNGAAATAATTATTTATCAAAATCCTATGTTNCAAATTTCTGAAGATCTTAATCAACATCAAGATATATTGTGTAATGGTGATAGTTCAGGTTTTATATCATTAACTGTAGAAGGNGGGAATTTTTTCACNCAAAATACNTCATTTAATCAGACATATAATAATCTTGTNTCTGGTTATTATTCTTTTTCATTTACTGATAGTTTATNATGTACAGCTTCAATTGATAGCATTCAAATTNCAGAGCCTTNAGAAATTTCATTATCTTTAANTTCATTGCAAAATATCAATTGTTTTTCCCCTTTAGGNAATGTTGAAATTGAAGTTCTTGGTGGGGCTTTACCTTATAATTATTCAATTTATNCAATAGATAACAATCAATTAATATCTGAAGATCAAATTGTTATTTTAAATAATTTAAGTGCTGATACNTATAGCTTTTATTTATCAGATGCTAATAATTGTATTGATTCGTTGGAATTCAATATTNTNGATCAAACTACATTTAATTTAAATATTTTAAATATTTCTGATACATTATTATGCTATGGTGACAGTAGTGGATTTGTAGAGGTTGATGTTGNNTTATCTNGTAATTTAATTTATTCATTATTTACAGAAGATGAAATTATTATTTCTAATCAGCAATCTCCGTTCTTTGNAAATATAGTTGCNGGCAATTATATTATTNCAGCCGAGGATTCTCTAGGATGTATTGATACTTTATTATTTTCAATTATAGGAAATTCGCAATTATTATTAAATGAGAATTTGCAATTGCATCAGGATATTTTATGTAATGGGTCAGATCTAGGTGTAATATCGCCAATTATTGAAGGNGGACTGCCACCTTATAGCGTTGGAATTTTAGATGATCAATTATTCAGNTATCCACATCANTTTAATAATTTAAATGTTGATCAATANTCATTTATTGCTTTTGATNCTAACGGATGTATTTCAGATACACTTAACTCTGAAATAATTTCTAATCCATTATCACCTGAGNTAGTATATGTTTCTAGTAACAACGTTGATTGCCAAAATTTAGGTAGTGCTATTTTTCAGCTATTAGGTGGAATTGAGCCATTANTTTTTAAACTNAATGGTGAAATTATTNCAATAAATTTAGATTCTCAAAATCAATTTNNATTAAGCGATTTAGAATCGANCTTTTATCAACTAACTATTGAAGATAGTTTATGTGTCGATACCGTAAATTTTGAAATNCTTGATAATACCGANCTTATTTTTGAAATCTTAGAGATTAATGATACGTTAGCATGTTATACTGATTCATCAGGATTTGTTGAGGTAGGAGTCCAAAATGGNNCTCCACCATATTTATTTAACTTAGTAAGCCAAGGTGATACAATANCTGCTCAAAATAATTATATTTTTAATGACTTAGCTATTGGTGATTACTCATTATATTTNACTGATGCCGAAGGNTGTAATCAAGAAATTTTNTTTAATATCCTTGCTGATGAAATTATAATTNAAGATAGTTTATATATGCATCAAGATGTTAGTTGCTATGNNGCAGATGATGGAGAGTTTATGTTAAATATAGAAAGTATTTATCCTACAATATTTGTTAGACTTGTNGATACTTTAAATAACTTCAATCCTTGGTTTAATCATCCTCATTTATTTAATAATTTATCAGNAGGAATTTATACAATTGAAATAGCTAGTTCTTTAACCGACGATTGTCCGTATTTTTATGATNTAGAAATTTTAGAGCCAGATACTTTTATTCTTGACTCTATATTAGTTACAAATGTTTTATGTANTGGAGATAGTTCAGGAGCTTTAAATGCTTACATTTCNGGAGGTACACCTAATTACACATATTTATATAANAACGATGATAACATATTATCGCAACAATTATACGCAGGTTCATTTAATCTACAAATTATAGATTCTAATGGNTGTACTGTTGATACTAGTTTTATAGTATTTGAGCCTAATGTTTTAGANATTTCAATTATAGATAGTTTGACTTTNGACATTTCATGTTTTGGTAATAATGATGGNCAAATAGCTTTAGATGTAAGCGGTGGCTTACCTCCATATCAATTNGATATTTTAGGNCAATCTTATCAAAATACAAATATTATATCAGGCCTATTAGCCGATANTTATTTANTTGAAGTTACTGATAGTTTAGGTTGTTNTGATACAATAACGGTAACACTNACNCAACCTGATTTGAATTTATTTATTGATAGTTATGAGTTGTCCGATACTTTAGGGTTTTGTTCTCTATGNTATGGTGACACAACAGGCTTTATAGATATTTNNATAACAGGAGGAACTCCAAATTATTCATATNTTATGTTAAATGAAACGGATACATTTCCATCATCTTATATTGATAATTTAGTGGGTGGTAAAGAGTATAAATTTTTTGTTATTGATTCTATGGGTTGTTTTTCTGATACCATTACCATTGAATGCACATCTCCCGATGAATTAATCTTAGAAATAGAATCAAGTAGCTTACCGACATGTTGCTACAGTTGTGATGTAGAATTAATATTGTCAGGATCNGGTGGAGTGACTCCATATAGTTATGGATTTGAAAATAATGCATTTCAATCAGAAAGTTCATTTTATGAATTNTGCGGNGATTCTTTATACACTTTTAAAATTTTAGATNATTATGGATGTCAATANGATAGTTCTTATATAGTTTTAAACAAACCGTGTTTAGTTGTNGATACNATTAANTATATTNATGCAAATCTTCCNGCACTTATTAGTAACGATATTTGTAAAGAAGATGGCACTGCCNTTATTTATGTTTCAGCACTTGAAGGTGAAGGTGATTATTCATTTTCAATAGACTTTGGTTCGTTTATATCACAAAATGAAATAATATTCGATAGTTTGTTTCAGGGAATTCATTATATAGTTGTAAAAGATGAATTAAATTGTTTAGATACTTTATCGTTTGTTGTCGATGAGCCNGANCCTATTNTAATTTCTGATTTAACAATTGACACAATATTTTGTGGTGCACCTTCTATTAATAGTGNCTCAAATGAATCAGATATTGGAGCAATANATGCAATTGCAGGTGGTGGTTCTAGCGGAGTTTATTTTTATTCATTAGATCAAATAGATAGTNCACTTTATCAAAATTTTGGTTTGTTTGAAAATTTAGATTCTGGTTATTACTCGATGAATATTATTGATTTAAATGATTGTATTAAAGAGTTTGATTTGTATATNCCTTTTTATTCATTGGATTTTGATTTCGATNTGAATAATATCTCTTGNCCAGGTTTTAATGACGGAATTATTAATATTGATACAGTTATTTCTGAATTCAACACTTGGATTACTTTAAATGAAAATATATTAGATAATAATATTTCTCAACAACTTGATGAAGGTATTTATACAATTTCAGCGAATTACTTTATTCCNAATAGTTCAAATATTTGTTCATATAGTGAANCTGTAGAAATATTTGACAAGGATCCACTGGATTTTTCATATGATTTATCAAATCCAACATGCTATGGAGCCTGTAATGGTTTGATTAGTATAAGTCAANTAAATGGNGGTACTTCTCCATACGATTTAGTTTGTATTAATTTAGGTGATACCAATTTAATTTTTGATAATTTATGTGCTGATGAATATGCTATTAAAATGATTGATGCAAATGGATGTTTAATAATTGAAGAAATAGATTTATTAGAGCCTAATGTAATTTATCCAATTATTGATNTTAATAATAGTCAATTATTTGTCGTAGAACCAACANTAGCAAATCCTACTTTTGGNATTCCTCCATATTTTTATCAATGGTATGATTCAAATGGATTAATTGTCGGTGCAGTTGATAGTATATTCGAACCNAGCTTNATAGGAGAATATTACGTTGAGGTTACTGATAAATTTAATTGTATTGGAGAATCTAGTTCTTANAATATAGAAGTTTTAGAAATGCTAAACNTGGAAATTAAAGAGTTTGANGTATTTCCAAACCCATTTAATAACTTTTTAAATGTTTCATCAGNNACTAATGAGAATATATATTGGGAGNTTATTGATTTAAGAGGTAAATTATTAAAGTATGGAAATGATTATTTTATTTGGAAAATAAACACTTCGGAATTATCAAACGGAATTTATTATTTAAAATTAATNAAGAATAAAAAAGAGTTTATTTATAAGATTGTTAAACAATAATAAATAGTTTTTAAATTTTCATTACTTTCGTACAATACTAAANNNTTTAATTTAGATGAAAAAAAATATTTATTTAATATCAATTTTTGTTTTTGCAAANATTTATTCTTGTATTGCTAAATCTNTATCTTTCCAAGATAATGTAGTTGTTTCAATTAGTCAAAATGATTTGATTATTGTCTCAGATGTNTCAAAAATTAAAAAGTATGCTAAGTTAAAAGATCTTAGTGATAGAGCTGCAGATCAAGTNAGGCTTGCAGATGAAGCATATTTAAAGGGAGTTCAGTTGTTANAGCAATCTGAAAATGCTCAAGCAATATNATCTTTTAAAACNGCATTTAAAAACTATAAAAGAGCAAAAATTAACGATGACGCTCTAAACTTCCCAAANCTACAACTTGCACTAGCTCATCAAATTAGTANCGATNCTCGAAATCAAAAGAAAGTTCCAAGGTATTTGGATTTGATAACTAAGTCAGTAGAAAAAGAAAAGGAATGGCTTTATAATTTATCGATTTTAAATTATTTAAACGGCAAGGAGTCAATTGCNGCAGAACAACTTGAAGCNGTTATTAAATTAGATAGAAATTTCTTTAAGGCTTATGGAAATTTGGCAGCAATATACCAAGTGTTAAATCAAACAAAGAAAGCTAATAAAGTTCTNAATCGTTTACAATATGCTCAGGATGATTTAGCTGAGAAAAAAAGAAAAGAACAATTAGCCTTAGCTAAGAAAAAAGAAAAAGCTANCAATTCAAATAATCCTTCGAATATTGATATAGAACTAGAGCTTCCTAAAGGAATTAATATAGATCCAATTTCATTGACTGCTAAAGGAGATGCAAAAACTGTTTTGAAAAATGAAACAATCACTGAATTCGATGATCGACTAAGAAAAAAGCTTAGAGAAGGTCAGGAGCTATATGATCAAGGTATTGTACTATTTAATTCATCAGAATTTCCGTTAGCTATTAAAGCATTTAAATCTTCATTAAAGAAATTTAATCAGGCTAAAGTTTCACAATTAACCNTAAGCTATGTAAATACNTTTTTAGCAATGTCTTATTTTAGGAGTTCAGAGAAAAGAGATAAAAAGAAAGTTTTACCTATTATTGAAATGCTNTCTAAACAAATATNTGATGATAGAGATTTAACATACAATATTGCAGTAATGCAATATGGCTTAGGAAATGTTGATAAAGCAATTGAATTATTGCAAAAATGTAATTCATTAGACAAATACTTTTTNTTATCTTATCAGAATCAAATAGCNATTCACAATGAATTAAATGATTTAAAAAGTGCTAAGAAAGCTTTCAGAAATCATGAAAAATATAAAAATGAATTAACAGAAGTTTATAAAAAATTCGTTAAAACTGGAGTTAATAATAGTAATGTAGATTTATCTTTTTTAGATGGTGCTATTTTTAGAGTTGCTTTAGGAAACTTCAGTGAATTTAATATGCCAATAGATATATATTTACATNATGATTTAATTACTCTCCCTTTAGGGAATAATTTCTATACCTTTATTTGNGGAAATTATGATAGCTATAATAANGCAGAAGCTTATTTAGCTAAAGTGAGTTCTAATCGTTATAAGAATGCATTCATAATAGCATTTAAAGATGGTGTTAGAACTGACTTTGCCTCTGATTATTAGAATAAATAGATAGCGTTATTTAATAAGCATATNNCAAAATGATGATATGCTTATTTAGTTTTAAATTATTTACAATCCCAAGTTTCTGACCAATTATATTTATGTAGGCCTGTAATNGAATCTCCTAATNCTGTTTCAAAGTTTAATGTNGAATTGTTAATGTCTTTTAATTCATCACCACATGATTCTTTAACATTAATTGGGCTAATGTACGGAGNCATGTCAGTGCTTGCATTAACATTGTCAGGAAGTGTCGCATTAATATATCCTTGTACGTTNTATGTAAANTTAGTAGNTGAGTCTANGCTCATATCTCCACTAGAATTTAATGAATAATACTCAACTGACAAGTTNATNTCTGTTGTTACTTGACAATCCATNCAGTCCATACATGACGAGAACATGATTGTTAATAATCCAGCAAAAATAATTTTAATGTTCATATTATAAATTTAGGGTTTATNNGTTCTTGANTAGAANGCGTATCCTAATCTAATTTTTATTCTGTAAGTTTCTATTTTAGCAAAATCAGTTAATCCTGGTAANTCTCTGTAAAATCCAGAAGAGAACTTTAATGATTCATTTCCTTTAGCTTTTATTACTACATTAGTNCCNCTTTCATCAACTATACCAAAATATCCATTTGCAACATCTGAGTCNGNNGCAATCCCATCAAATGCATATACATCACCATATTTTGTTTGTAAATAAAAGTCAGCAGTATTTCCNGTCGCAGTTGCAACTAGATTAACGTCATCTACATTTTGGTTTAAATTCCAATCATCGTTTCCATTGAAAACTCTCTCACTNCTATTAACTATACTATATTGGGGNCCTATTTGAATATCTAAAGANATTTTGTCATAAAATAGCCANTGCCTGCCNATNGCNATACCTGCCATTAATCCAAATTCGTTATGTTTATATGAAACNTCGTGCCAACTGAGATCATTACTATTAACNGNAACATTNGAGCCGTTTGGATTGGTAGNATTTGCNCCANTAACACTTGCTGAGCCAAAGTNAGNTGATGTAGNANCNNTACTTTCTGTNCCATTCCAAGGTCCTGNATAGCTGCCAAAAACCGCATCGACGTAAGTTGGATTGAAAGGATACATTAGGTAATTCATAGCTTGATTTGTTTCAAGAGGTGTATTATCNTCAAAATCAATTACTCTAGATTGAATATTTACGAATGGTGCTANATACCAACCTCTTGGCGGATCCCCAATTTTTTGTTTGTATGTTTTAATATAACTTCTGTATTCAATGCCTAAGCCAAAACCTGAAATAGTTGTTGTTGCTAANCTNGAAACAGAATGTTCTAATGGGTCTTCAACAACTTGTGTTCCAGAAANTAAATTGCCAGGATCGTGATTACTGTTAGTGTCAATAANAGCAGTCATNCCNCCACCAAAAGTTTGATTGTGCTTTGATGAAAAGAATGAAAGTGAATAATGCATTGAACCNTTAGTTAAAATATTTGGCCACTTTCCTTGTTTTCGAGCTTTAGCTCCNGGCTTTATATTATTAATTCCTTCGTTAAATGTACGTTCATATGAAACTTCATACATACCAAAAGCGGCATCCAAACCGCTAATTTTTACTACGCTTTCTTGTGCTTTTGAAATTACTCCAATAAACATCATAGTTAGTACTATGGTAATATTTTTCATTTTAGCTAAGTGTTTTCTGTTAAATTAGTGATGTCAAATATAAGAAATTGAATTTACTTTCTTAGTTCAGCNCCTACTTTCTGTTTAAATACATTAATTAATTTGTCCATNACCTCATCAATTTGCNAATCGGTTAGTGTATTTTNTTTGTCTTCAAGAATAAAACTTAAAGCGTATGATTTTTTATTGTTTGGTAATTTATNNCCTTGATATANATCAAATAAATTGACTGATTTAAGTAATTTTTTTTCNGTTTNTATCGCCAATGATTTNAGTTTTGAAAATTCAATATCTTTGTCTAGTAAAAGTGCTAAATCCCTTCTTACACTTGGAAATTTGTTGANTTCAGAATATTTAGTTTTAGAGNGAATATGTTTAACTATTAAATCCCAATTTAACTCTGCATANAAAACATCTGATTTAATACCAAAGGCTTTCAANGTGTTTTTATTAACAAAACCAAAATCAGCAATTCTATTTTTNTTGAAATNAAAAGAATATGCATCGAATAGATAGGATAATTTATTANTTTTTNCTGTAAAATTATTTAATCCTAAACGTTTTAAAATGTGTTCAACTTTTTGTTTTATCCAGAAAAAATCTTTTTTCTTATTCTTTTCGTTCCAACTTTCAGATTTTTCATTTCCACAAGCAAGCAAAATAAGTTTCTTCTTCTCAATATATTTACTATTGATAATTTGGTAGGTCTTGCCGAATTCATAAAAGCTTAAATTATGGTTTTTTCTATTNAAATTATGAGCAANATTTTCTAATCCAGAAAATAATAANCTTTGTCTCATCCCATCTAAATCTTGACTCAATGGATTGAGNAGTTTCACCTGTTCATCTAATTTAATTTCAGTCATTAGTTCTGAATAGCTAGACTTAGATAAAGAGTTATTTATACACTCATTAAAACCATTGTTNGAGAGAAGNTCTGAAATAATATTTTGTAAATAGTCCTCATCTAATTTNTCTGANTATACAATTGATGATTTAAGCTGAGTTGGAATATGAATGTTGTTATATCCATATATTCTTAAAATTTCTTCTACAACATCTTCTTGTCTAGTGACGTCAACTCTGTANGGAGGTACTNAAAGGTGTAATTTAATNTTNNCTTNTTTNATTATTTTAATGTCTAGACTTTTTAAAATNGATNTGATNGTACTTTTATCTATTTTTTCACCAATTAACTTATCNACNTTATTAAAGTTGAGTTCTATNNTTGTNTCTTTTATTTTGTTAGGATATAAATCANTTATANAGCTAGAAATAGAGCCTTTACAAATGTCTTTTATTAGTANAGATGCTCTTTTTAAAGCATAAATTACTAGATTNGGATCAACGCTTCTTTCAAATCGAAAGGAAGCATCTGTGCTGAGNCTATGTCTTTTAGATGTTTTTCTAATACATANAGGGTTAAAATAGGCNCTTTCTAGAAACACTTCTNTTGTNTTTTTATCAACNCCTGANTTTTTGCCNCCAAAAACTCCAGCAATACACATTGGCTGATTTTTNCCATCACATATCATCAAGTCTTCAGANGATANTTCTCTTTCGACATCGTCAAGAGAAGTGAATTTTGTCTTATCTTGAAGCTTTTGNACAATAATAGTATTNNCTNCAATTTTTTNAGCGTCAAAAGCATGTAAAGGCTGACCNGTTTCGTGNAGGACATAATTTGTAATGTCNACAACATTATTTATTGGAGTTAATCCAATAGATTNAAGTCTTTTTTGTAGCCAAGNTGGTGAGTCTTCNACTTTTATATTTTTAATACTTATGCCTGCGTATCTAGGNCATGACTTTTCATCTTTAATTTCTATAGAAANAGGAGCTTCTACACCTTCTTTAAATGCACTTGTATCTGCAAAATTTAATTGGCATTTNATGTTATTGTGGTTAAGTACTGCNGCTAAATCTCTAGCTACTCCTATGTGCGACATCGCATCTGATCGGTTTGGAGTTAATCCAATTTCAAAAATAATATCAGTTTCTATATTGAAGTAATCACTAGCTAATTGACCNACTTTTGCATTTGANTCGAGAACCATAATGCCCTTATGGNTATCTCCAAGACCNATTTCATCTTCAGCACAAATCATACCCTCCGATACTTCACCTCTAATTTTTNCTTTTTTGATTTTAAACGACTCGTTATCAGAATATAANACGGNACCNATAGTTGCAACAGGAACTTTTTGTCCTGATTCAACGTTTGGTGCGCCACATACGATTTTAAGAACTTTTTCTTNCCCTATATTTACTGTTGTAATACTAAGTCTATCGGCATTAGGATGTNNTTCTTTTGTTAGTACTTCNCCAATAATAATACCTTNCAGTCCNCCTTTAACACTNTCTACGTGTTCTATTCCTTCAACTTCAAGTCCTGTGTTCGTTAAGTATCGAGCAACTGTTGTTGCATCTAAATCAATATCAATATATTCTTTTAACCANTTATATGAAATCTTCATNNAGTGTGTAATTGTTATAGCAAAAGTAAGAAAAAGAATGAGGTATGATATAGCTAATCACACTAAGATATTCTGCTCCATTCAATTTGTTTGTTGCTAATAGTTTTATAATAGNTGAGAATGTCTTTATTCTTAGAGAGTTTTATTTCTGGATCTTCTTCTAATAATGTTANAGCAAGTTGTCTTGCATATTGTAAAATAGCATTATCTTTAATTATATCAGCAATTTTTAGTTCTAGCATTCCGCTCTGTTGCGTACCCATAAGATCGCCTGGACCTCTTAGTTTTAGGTCTACCTCTGNAATTTCAAAGCCATCATTTGTCCGAACCATAGTTTTTAGTCTTTCTTGCCCTTCAGNACTTATTTTATTTCCACTCATTAANATACAATAAGATTGTTCAGCTCCTCTNCCAACNCGACCTCTCAATTGGTGAAGTTGAGATAANCCAAAACGTTCAGCACTTTCTATAACCATNATTGNGGCATTAGGAATATTTACACCAACTTCAATNACGGTTGTAGCAACCATTATTTGTGTTTCTCCTCTNGCAAATCGATTCATTTCNAAATCTTTGTCTTCTGNNTTCATTTGTCCATGNACGATNCTTATTTGCTGTNCTTTAAAAGTTCTACAAATACTATCGTAGCCGTCCATNAANTCTTTATAGTCTAGTGTTTCACTTTCATTAATAAGAGGATAAACTATATAGGCTTGTCTTCCTTTTTCAATTTCTTGTTGAACAAAGCCTAACATAGCTAGTCTGCCACTTTCAGATTTCCAGATGGTTTTTATAATTTTTCTNCCTGGGGGTAATTCATCAATTACNGAAACGTCTAAGTCTCCATAAAGAGTCATAGCCAATGTTCTAGGAATCGGAGTAGCTGTCATCACTAANACNTGTGGCGGNTTGATATTTTTCCGCCACATTTTAGCGCGTTGAGCTACACCAAAACGGTGTTGTTCATCAATTACTACAAANCCTAGATTTTTAAATTTTACTTTNTCTTCTAGTAAAGCGTGNGTNCCAATCAGAATATGTATTTGNCCGTTTTCTAGACCTTNATGNANTAAATTTCGTTGAGATTTTTTTACTGAACCAGTAAGAAGTGAAATCTTTATTGGCAATTCANNTAGTAAATTAGAGATGGTTTCAAAATGTTGTTGAGCTAAAATTTCAGTAGGNGCCATTAAACAGGTTTGAAAGCNATTATCTATAGCCATTAAAATACTCATTAAAGCAACAAGTGTTTTNCCNCTCCCAACATCTCCTTGAAGTAGACGATTCATCTGAGATTCTTTGGCGCAATCGTGACGAATTTCTTTCAAAACTTTTTTTTGAGCGTTTGTTAATTCAAAGGGCAGNTGATTGTGGAAAAAATTATTAAAGTGTTCACCAATTTGAGAAAGTTTAAATCCTTTNAGTTTTTGTTGNCGAACTATTTTCATTCTTATAAGTTGTAATTGTATGAAAAATAATTCTTCAAATTTAAGTCTGTATTGTGCTTGTTGTAAAGTTTTGGTATTCGTTGGGAAATGAATATTCNTATAAGCTTCACAACGAGGAATTAAATTNAGTTTTTGTATTAGTTCACTNGAAAGNTTTTCTTTTATATTCTTTATTACTTGTGGTAATAATACTAAAGTGAGTTTACCAATTGCTTTANTGGTTAACCCTTTNTTTGATAGTGATTCGGTCGTNGAGTAAACAGGTTGAAGTACATTNAGTTTTGTTTGATGCTTTTCGTCAATGGACTCTAATTCNGGGTGGACGATATTTATTTTNCCATTGTAAAGGTTAGGTTTGCCAAATACAACATACTTTTTATTAGCCTTTATACTATCTTTTATCCATTTAGTGCCTTTAAACCACACTAATTCGATAGCACCATTTTCATCNTNAAACTTTGCCGTTAATCGTTTACTATGTTTTGCNCCTANTTCTTGTAGATTNTTGATGTNACCAACAAGTTGTACATAAGGTAAATCGCTGTTTATTTCATTTGTTTTATAGAATTTAGTTTTATCAACATATCGAAATGGAAAATAGTGAAGTAAATCACCAAATGTGTGAANACCTAGTTCTTTNCTTANGAGTTCAGCTCTTTTGGGCCCAACGCCTTTCAAATATTCTATTGAATTGAACAACTCTTGCATGGCATAAANATAAAAAAAAGCCCTATCAAATCTGATAGGNCTTTTAAATAGTTTGTGAAAAANGTTAAATATTATTGGCTCCCATAAAAAGAACAGGATTTTCTAAATAACTCTTTAATGTTCCTAAGAATTTTGAACCTACAACACCATCAACAACTCTGTGGTCGCAAGAAAGTGTTACTTTGAGTGTATTACCAACAACAATTTCACCATTTTTTACAACTGGCTTTTGAACTATTCCACCGACAGCTAGAATACAAGCGTCTGGNGGGTTTATGATTGCTGTGAATTCTTCAATNTCAAACATTCCTAAATTAGAAATGGTAAATGTATTACCTTGCCAATCTTCTGGTTGTAATTTTTTTGCTTTNGCTTTTACACTGTAGTCTTTTANTTCACTAGAAATTTCAGAAAGTCTTTTGCTATTNGCAAATCTNACAACAGGAACTAGCAGACCGTCTTCAACAGCCATTGCTACACCTATATGAATGTGGTCATTGAATCTAATTCTGTCGTCTAACCAACTAGAATTNATTTGTGGGTGTTGNTCTANGGCCATAGAACATGCTTTAACAATCATATCATTAAATGATATTTTAATNTGAGAAATTGTATTTATCGCTTGTCTTGCTTCTATAGTCTTGTCCATGTTNATTTCACANGTTAGATAGAAGTGTGGAGCTGAAAATTTACTTTCACCTAGTCGTTGAGCAATNACTTTTCTCATCTGAGAAACTTCGACCTCTGTATAACTTTCGACAGTAGGGACTGATGAACTACCAGAGTAATTNTCAATNTCTCTCTTGATAATTCTTCCAAAATCACCTGTTCCTTTGACTAAAGCAAGATTAATATTTCTTTCGTCAGCCAATTTTTTTGCTAGAGGAGAGGCGATATTTTTGCCATTATTAGGAGTAGATTTTTCTTGTTTTGGAGTAGATTTAAATTCTACTTTTGGAGCTTCTTTTANTNCCTCAGTTTTTACTTNTTTGACNNGGGCTTCAGCTTTTTTAATCTCTNCTTTCTCGTCTTCGGTCTTTGCTTTGTCTTGTTNAAGTAAAGAACTAATGTCTTCACCTTTTTCGCCAAGAATAGCTAATATACTATCTACTGGAGCTTTAGCACCTTCTTCTATTCCTATATGCAATAAAAAGCCTTCTTGAAAGCTNTCAAATTCCATTGTGGCTTTATCNGTTTCAATTTCGGCTAATAAATCACCTTCNGAGACTTGATCACCAACTTTTTTGTGCCATTTAGCAACAACACCTTCTGTCATGGTGTCACTGAGCCTTGGCATATTCACTATTTCAGCCATCTTTTAATTTTTAATAAATGGATAATCTTCTTGTTCATAAACGCTATCATATAAATCCTGAATTACTGGAAATGGGGATTCNTCTGCATACTTAACAGCATCCGCAATAGTTTTTTTAACTTCTTCATTAATCGATTCTATTTCTTTATCAGATGCACAATTATTTTNTTTAATATATTCAAGTGTTGTGTTTATAGGATCTATTTTTTGATATTCTTTNACNTCATCTTTTGTTCTGTAATGTTGNGCGTCAGACATTGAATGNCCTTTATATCTATAAGTTTTGGCTTCTAAAAATGTCGGTCCATTACCTTTTCTTGCTCTTTTTACAGCTTTTTCCACGGCTTTAGTTACGGCTACTGGATCCATGCCATCTACNGGTTCACTTGGCATTTCATATCCTAGTCCTAATTTCCATATTTCTGTATGATTTGCTGTTCTNTCAACTGAGGTTCCCATTGCATAACCATTNTTTTCAACTATAAAAACTACTGGTAGTTTCCATAACATNGCTAGATTAAAAGTTTCATGTAAAGATCCTTGTCTAACTGCACCATCGCCCATNAAGCAAAGAGTAACTGCGTCACTTCCATTGTACTTATCAGCAAAAGCTAGTCCTGCTCCAAGGGGAATCTGACCACCTACAATTCCATGACCTCCAAAAAAATTATATTTTTTACTAAACATGTGCATNGACCCACCATTTCCTTTNGAGCATCCAGTGATTTTTCCCATNAGCTCTGCCATAATATGCTTAGGGTCAACACCCATTGCAATTGGTTGAACATGATTTCTGTATGCAGTTATCATTTTATCTTTCGATTTATCNATAGCTTGTGTGCAACCAGCAAGNATAGCCTCCTGACCATTATATAAATGCAGAAAGCCTCTAATTTTTTGTTGAATATATAGTGCAGANGCTTTNTCCTCAAGCTTTCTCCATAATAGCATATCTCTATACCATTTTACATAGGTGCTTTTTGTAATTTTTTTAGCCATATTNTTTTANTTAATGCAAATTTAATAATAAAAATAGGATATTAATTAATATTTGTTATTTGAAATTTAAACTTAATAATTAAACTTTGANACAAAANTCTATTTACAATTANACATTTAAAATGATTATAAAAATAATGACGATATTTGTTTTTTTATAATTAAATGAAAAAANTATTAACTACAATTNTTTTTGTTTTATTTATAACTTTNGTTCATTCTCAAAGTTTTAAAGTTTCAAAGAATGTTTTAAGTACTAGTTTATTTAATCATTTTACNGATTTAGCTGGTTATAGTATATCTTATGAACGTATGTTAGATCCAGGTTATAGCNTAAATGTGGCTCAATTTTCGTATAAATTGAATGCATCTATAATTTCAAATAANAATAAAGCTGTCTTTACAACTATCAATTCACAAAGTTTTTTNGACGAAGANGCATATATTTTTGAAGGNTATAATATTTTACCAGAATTAAAATATTATTTTACCTGGAATGCTCCTATGGGATTTTATATCAATGTATTTGGTAGTTATACAAATTATGTAAGAAATTATACTAACATTTTAGTTAGTAATGAAGTATTTGAAGAAAAAAGATATGAGAATNTAGGAAGGGGAATAGGTGGTGGGTTTCAGTTTAAAGTTGTTAAGAATTTTACTCTTGATTTAGTTGGAGGTTATCACCTTCAAAATATTACATCAAAAACTAAACGTTTAGGAAATGAANACTTTATCGAAAANCCTATGATAAAAGCAGAAAAGCTATANNTAAACATTTTTTTTGGAATAAATTTTTGATTAATTAATTTGTTTTTAAATTAAATCATCAATTATTNTNTCATCAACTAGGTTGGGTAAAGTTACTTTTAACTCAGGTGTNCGTTTCATCTCTTTTTTAATAGCAAAAATTGCTTCTTTGTTTCTTGCCCAACTCCTTCTNGCTATTCCATTGTTTACATCCCAGTGAANCATAGAATGTATTTTATTANCACTTTCTTCTGAGCCATCAATTAGCATTCCAAATCCACCATTAATAACTTCTCCCCAGCCAACGCCACCACCATTATGTATGGACACCCAAGTTGCNCCTCTAAAACTATCTCCAATTACATTATGTATAGCCATATCTGCTGTGAAGCTAGAGCCATCATATATGTTAGAAGTTTCTCTATANGGTGAGTCNGTTCCAGAAACATCATGGTGGTCTCTTCCTAATATTATTGGACCAATAGTTCCTTCTTTTATTGCNTCATTAAAGGCTTTAGCGATTTCTATTCTCCCNATGGAGTCGGCATANAATATTCTTGCTTGAGAACCAACAACTAATTGATTGTCATTAGCACTTTTAATCCANCGAATATTATCAGACATTTGTTGCTGTATCTCTTTAGGAGAGTTTAATTTTAACTTCTCTAATACTTTACANGCTATTTTATCCGTTTTNTCTAAATCTTNCNTTTTGCCACTAGCACAAACCCATCTAAATGGTCCAAANCCATAATCAAAGCACATAGGNCCCATAATATCTTGTACATAAGATGGATACTTAAAATGTATTCCGTCTTTAGACATAACGTCTGCACCAGAGCGAGATGCTTCTAATAAAAATGCATTTCCNTAGTCAAAAAAGTAAGTGCCTTTTGANGTATGTTTATTTANCGCTTCGGCATGTCTNCGTAGCGTCTCTTTGATTTTANTTTTAAATTCTTCAGGCTTATTAGCCATCATTTCATTTGANTCTNCTAANGATAGTCCAACNGGGTAGTAACCNCCTGCCCAAGGATTATGAAGTGAGGTTTGGTCAGATCCTAAATCAANATAAATGTNTTCCTCTAGAAANTTCTCCCAAACTTCAACAATGTTACCTTGATATGCAATTGAAACAACTTCTTTATTTTCTTTTGCTTTTNTAACTCTGTTGCTNAGTTTGTCTAAATCNTCAATTACTTCATCAACCCATCCTTGTGNGTGTCTCNTTNTTGTTGCTTTAGGATTTACTTCTGCTACTACTGTAATGCAACCNGCTATATTTCCCGCTTTTGGTTGAGCGCCACTCATACCACCTAATCCAGCAGTTAAAAATAGTTTTCCAGCTAATCCATNATCACTTATTTTTCTTCCTGCATTTAATATGGTAATAGTTGTTCCATGTACAATGCCTTGTGGGCCAATATACATATACGATCCTGCAGTCATTTGACCAAATTGAGTAACTCCTAAAGCATTAAATTTTTCCCAATCATCNGATTTTGAGTAGTTGGGTATCATCATTCCATTAGTTACAACAACTCTTGGTGCATNTTTATGAGATGGAAATAAGCCCATTGGATGGCCTGAATACACCACTAATGTTTGTTCATCAGTCATATTAGACAAGTATTGCATANATAATAAATATTGAGCCCAATTTTGGAATACACCTCCATTACCGCCATATGTGATTAGCTCATGAGGATGTTGGGCAACAGNATAGTCTANATTATTCTGAATCATTAACATAATGGCTTTTGCTTGTAATGATTTTCCAGGNTAATCTTCTATGCTTCTAGCTTTCATTTCATAATCTGGTCGGAATCGATACATATATATCCTNCCATATTCATTTAATTCATATGCAAATTCAGNTGCTAAAATCTTATGATGCTTTTTTGGAAAGTATCTTAAAGCATTTTTAAGNGCTAATTTTTTTTCAGNTNTATTAAGAATATCTTTTCTTTTTGGCGCATGATTGATTCTTGGNTCATATTCCTTTTTTGGAGGAATTTCACTNGNTATACCTGCTAATAAACTTTTTTTNAATGATGTCATTTTATTTTTTCTTTAAAGATTTATTTTTTNTTTTAAATCCATAAGGACAATGTTTACAGCCACTTTTACAGCAATAACCTCTTTTTAAATGATATCTTTCTGTAAAAATAATTNNACCATCTTTATTTTTATAAAAATCTTCATTAAGTAATTTAATTTGCATTTGCGGANTTTAACATATGATTACTATAAAAGTACAAATTTACGATTTTCATTGCTTATATTAGTGGATGTTTTCTCAAGTTACCAAACATCATATATCAGAAATTTNTGATGACAACCTAAGTTCAAAAAAAATTAGACTATTAGTCCANCATGAAGATTTTAATAATCCCAATANCTTGGGTAATAAGTGGTGGAAATTGAGATTTAATTTAAAGGAAGCTATAAGTCAAAATGAAAGTACAATTTTAACATTTGGTGGTGCCTTTTCCAATCATATTGCTGCTACAGCTTTTTCTTGTAATAGATTAGGTTTAAAATCCATTGGTATTATTCGTGGTGAACCAAATTTTAATTTGAACCCTACTCTTCTAAAAGCAAAAAAAGAGGGAATGCAATTGCAATTTGTTNATAGAACAACCTATNGAAATAAAACTAATATTGATTGGAAATCAATNTACGGTGATTGTTACATTATTCCCGAAGGNGGAACAAATGAACTTGCTGTNAAATCATGTGAGGAAATGGTTTCTTACAAAGATTTTGATATTATTTGTNTTCCAGTAGGCACTGGAGGAACATTATCTGGANTCATACGAAGTCTAAAACCCTGTCAATTTGCTTTGGGATTTTCTGCATTAAAAGGTGGTAATTTTTTGAATACTGAAGTNAAAAAGTATGTGAATAANTCTAATTGGGCTATTAAATATGATTATCATTTTGGTGGTTATGCTAAAGTTAATAAGCAATTGGTAAANTTTATGAATCAGTTTAAACATNATTTTTCAATTCAGTTAGAGCCTATTTATACAGCTAAAATGTTTTACGGTATTTTTGATATGNTAATGAATGATATGTTTACTTCAAATAGTACTATTTTAGCTATCCATACTGGAGGTTTACAAGGAATTGAGGGAATGAATCAACANTTAAATTCAAAAAAATGGAAAATCGAATAGTTCTGTTTTTGCTCTTATTTTCTTTTCAGCTTACTGCTCAAAATATAACTCGTAATGAGTATATTACTAAATATAAAGATGAAGCTATTTATCANATGATAAAATATAAAATCCCCGCTAGTATAACGCTTGCTCAGGGGATTCTAGAAAGTGGNGATGGTAATAGTGAATTAGCAAAAAAATCAAATAATCATTTTGGNATTAAATGTCATTCTAATTGGGAGGGAGATAGGGTTTATCATAATGATGATAAAAAAAATGAATGTTTTAGAAAATACAATCAAGTAAAAGATTCATTTGATGATCANTCAGAATTTTTACTTAAACCAAGATATGCTGCTTTNTTTGAATATCCATTAACTGANTATAAATCTTGGGCNAGAGGATTAAAGAAGGCAGGNTACGCAACAAATCCTAATTATGCTAAACTTTTGATCAAAATTATAAAAGAAAACGATTTAGATCAATTTGATTNGGAAAGTAATGAATTAATAAATAAGTATTTTTTTAGTGGTTTTTCTTTGGGTTGGACTGATTTAATTAGTCAGTCACTACTTTANAAGAATGATAAGAAAGAATTTTATTTGCATCTNAGAGCAACTGCTGNTNTTGATAATTTAGCTTTAATGTTAGGAGGCGGGAAACTTCTNACCANAAAGATTGGATTAGGNACNGATTTTGGATTTATAACTCCAACTNGTGATATAAATAATGTAGAAATAAAGCCTAATTATTCTTTGTCGTCNCATTTTTTNATACCCTTTAAAAATAATCAAATCAGTATTAGGTTNTCATTGTCAACAACTGATGCTAGTAAATTCAATCCTGTCATAAGCATTGGATTATTGAGATAAATTCTATTCTAAGCTATAATTATATAAAATTTTGTCATTGACAACAATTAAATTAATCTTATTATCTCTATCAAGNTCTACACATTCAAACAAACCACCGCCAAATAATGGGCTGTCAGAAAATAACTCTCCTTCAGAATTAAATAAATAACAACTTCCTTTGCTAGAAAATCCTATTAAAGATTGATTNTTAAATCTAAAAAGTTTTGGTGTTGACTCGTTTTNAACATCAAAATTTAANATTTCTGCTTCAAAATTNTAGCATTTTACACTTGANTTATTAGAAATGAATAATTCCATTATTTCATCATTATTGATGTTTGCTGCAAAAAAGTTGAAGTTTTCAAGTTGAGATGTTTTGATTTTAGTTTGANTTCCTTTTAATGTTGTTAGCCAAATATTTCCATTTTTATCAGAAGTATAAATACTGCCGTCTTGTTGNTCTANNTAGAATGATGATTTAATAGGAATTTTTTTAATATTTACACGTTTTTTNCCNTTTCGCCCAACAATATTGGTATTTCCATTATTATCTACCACATAAATATAATCTTTTCCTTTTACATTTGTATATTTAATTTGATGGTTAATGGGGAAATCCATTTTATTAAACTNCCAACCTTTTACAATTTTTCCTTCCTTGTTATAATTATATACCATTCCATTTTCAGATGGGACTAAAATTCTGTATTTTCTGTTTTNATCATAATCAATTAATGTNTGTCCTCTTTTAGCTTTTGCCCTAAGCTTAGAGGGAAAATCTTCNACATTTNGTCCAAGTCTNTCAATAATATATAAACTGTCTTCTGTATTAAATACGTATTGATTTTTTTGATTTTTATAAAAATCTANTTGATTAATATTATCTAATATNATTCCTCCTAATTGCCTTTTCCATAATATATTTCCTTTTGAACTTATCAAATAAATTATCTTATTTTCATCTTGTAGAATTATATTATTCTTTTTGGTATTATGATTAAACACTATTTGAGGAGATATAGAAATATTATGNCCTAAATTGACTAGCCAATCTAATTGTGATTCCTTGTCTANATTTAAATCNTATTGTAATACAACATTATTNTAGAATAATTCATTTTTAGAGCTTAATTGGTAAACAAANCCTCCTACCTTTGNCCAATTTTCTTTTGAAATCATAGGCTTTAATTTTTTNTTTAGTAATTTTTCCCAATTTAATGTTGATGGATTATTATAGTATAAGAAGTTGCATCTTGAACCAATTTGGTCCTTGAAATTAATAAAGCTAGCATTGTTGTCTAGCACTTTTTCTGAAATAAAGTTATTAATGAATGTTTTTAAGGATGANGCAGAATTAGCAAAAATAAGATAGCCATTAATATAGGTGAAGTAATTTTCTTCAATAACNTCAAAAATTTGNCCATATAATTTTGAGAATACGTTATTGATTTCAAATTTAGATATTTTAAACCCACGATAATTTTCGTTAAATGGCTTACTTTGTTTTTTAGGATTAATATAGTTTAGTAGNTCTTCTGATTCTTGTTTTGATTTGACAAAAATAAAGTTATCTAATTTNCCCGATGAAGAATATGTACTTATTGTTCCAATTTCATTTAATACTATTCCNTTAANGTAATTTTCAAGGTCTAAATTATATTTTGATTTTATTTCAGAAAGATTTTTGTTNTGATCATATAAATTATTGTGTTTTGCTAAAAANTTTTTATAATTTTTATAAAATAAATTTACATTATCTATTCCTATTGCTTTGATTGTATATGTATTTGTGGGAGCAACTTTACTTATTTCTATTTTTTGTTCTTGTTGATCAAAAAGAGATGTTAAATAATTTGACGATGAATCTTGAACAAGAGTAAAGCCTGAGAATGTTAAATTATTATCAGATATTTCTAAATCTAGTTCTGCCCAATTTGCCCATCTNCTAATCCATTTAACTTGAGATTTTGAAAGTGTTGTATTTTGAGAAAGTAGCTTTGATAAATTAGAATAGTTTATAAATATATGTGCTCCTGCAAATGTGCTTTTTGTATTTTGTACTTTTCTAAATTTAGAATTATCCAATAAGCTCACNTCGTTGTTTAATTGTCTTATTCCATCTTCTATAAGTAATGACGAGGAGCTCATGAACAATATGTTTTTGTGATNGCATAAATTCCAGTTATTATTGAATTCAAAAATTTCAACTTCNTCATACNGCCTAGTTTTAAAATTTCCAATTAGAGTATCTGCTATTTTAATTGATTGAAAATCTTCATTGCTACANGNTGTTGCGAGAAATATATAAAAATCGTTGGTNGAGTAATGAATAGATAAATAAAGTTTTTGATTNTTAATGAAATGTTTTTGATNTTCTGAGGCAAGAAATTTCTGTGAAAGACTTTGTATTGATTTATTAATTTTTGACCAATCTTCAGAATTTGATATTGATTTCCATATTGTTGTTTTTTCTAATTCTTTTAGGGTAGANTTCCAATTTTCACTTTCTATTACAATAGCAGCACTTATGGGGATAGACTGAATAGCATCTGTAGTTGTTNTATTAAGTTCNTGGTATTTCTTNAAAAGNAAAAAGAAAATTAATCCAACTAAAAGACTTAAAGTGATTNTGATTATGCCTTTATTTAGCTTCATATTGTNATTCAAATTAATAATTCAAATTTAAATAATTATAACTTGTTTCAAAATTCAATTTTAATTTGNGTAGGAAGCAATTTATAGCTTTTCCTATGATGTTTGTTTATGCCAATTTGATGGATGGCTTTTCTGTGTTTTGGTGTTGGATAACCCTTNTTATTTTTCCAATCATATATTGGGAATTTTAGATCTAAATCATTCATTAATTTATCTCTGTAGTTTTTCGCAAGTATAGANGCTGCTGCTATTGATGCAAATTTTGAATCTCCTTTAACTATACATAAATGTTTAATGTCTTTATATGTTTTAAATTGNTTTCCNTCNATTAGTAATAAGTCAATTTTATATTTAAGTTTATNAATTGCTCTATGCATTGCAAGNAATGAAGCATTAAGAATATTAATCTTGTCAATTTCTTCNACAGATGCNTCGCCAACNGCCCACGATAGNGCTTTTTCTTTTATTATGGGNTCTATAATTTTGCGTTGATTATTGCTTAATTTTTTAGAATCTTTAAGNAATTTATGCTTGAAATTAATTGGTAATATTACTGCAGAAGCAACTACAGGTCCNGCTAANCATCCTCTNCCAGCTTCATCACAACCAGCTTCAATCAGTTCCTTGTTATAATATGCTTTTAGCATTTATGATTTAACTCTTTCNGAATAAGTTCCGCTTCTTGTATCGATTTTTATTTTATCGCCAATATTTATAAAAAGTGGTACATTTACTTTAGCACCTGTTTCAACTGTAGAGGATTTAAGAGCATTAGTAGCTGTATCACCTTTNATTCCAGGNTCTGTGTAGCTAATTTCTAATACAACNGATGCTGGTAAATCACATGCTAATATTTTTTCTTCTTCGGCATGAAAAAGTATATCAGCATTTTCNCCCTCTTTTAAAAATTGAGGAGCATTAATAAGNCCTATATCTACAATTACTTGTTCNTAGTTTTCTAAATTCATAAAGTGATATGTATCTCCTTGTGCATAAAGAAATTGATGCTTTCTNTTTTCTATTCTTACAGTTTCTATTTTNACTCCTGCAGTAAATGTATTGTCTAGTCGTCTTCCATTAGTAAGATTTTTTAACTTAGTTCTTACAAATGCNGGACCTTTACCAGGCTTTACATGTTGAAATTCTACAATTTGCCATAAGTCATTGTTGTGTTTTATACAAAGTCCATTTCTAAAATCTGCTGTTGTTGCCATATTATTTATATCCTTTAATAATCCCTCTTTCTGATTTACTNATAAATTGAATTATGTTGTTGATTTCTTTGTTAGAATTGAAGTTCTTTTTTATACTTTCTAATGCTTGGGTGTAATTCANATTAGATTGAAANATATTTCTGTAGACATTTTGAATTTCTAATATTTTTTCTTCACTAAATCCTTTTCTANNAAGACCNANTGAGTTTACTCCANNATAGNATAAAGGTTCTTTAGCGACTTTTATGTANGGCGGAATATCTTTTCTAACTAATGACCCACCNGAAATCATNGTATGTGACCCAATTTTAACAAATTGATGAATAGCACTAATTCCTCCGATTATCGCNTGCTCATCAATTTCTACGTGGCCACCTAATTGAACACTATTAACNAATATTACATTACTAGCAATTTGGCAGTCNTGNGCGATGTGAACGTAAGCCATTATAAGGCAATTATCTCCNACTGAAGTTACACCACTATAGTTTGTTNCTCTATTAATTGTAGCAAACTCTCTGACAGTTGTGTTATTACCTATAATTACAATACTTTTTTCACCTTCAAATTTTAAATCTTGGGGAATAGCTGATATTACNGCTCCAGGAAAAATTTTACAATTTTTACCAATTCTAGCTCCATCCATNATTGTAACGTTTGGNCCAATCCAACTGCCATCTCCAATTTCAACATCTTCACNAATATTNACAAANGATTCTATTTTTACCCCNTTTCCTATTTTAGCTTTTGGAGAAATATTTGAAAGTTTATTCGACATTAAATCTAGTTTACTTTTTTCATTTGAGCCATTAACTCAGCTTCCATAACGAGTTTTTCCCCAACATATGCTTGACCGAACATATGACATATGCCTCGTCTTATAGGNCTAATTAACTCTGATTTGAATATAATAGTATCTCCTGGTAATACTTTTTGTTTNAACTTAACCTTNTCNATTTTCATAAAATAAGTTAGATAATTTTCAGGATCAGATACAGTNCTTAATAATAAAATACCNCCAGCTTGTGCCATAGCTTCTATTTGCAAAACTCCTGGCATCACAGGTGATCCCGGAAAATGACCATTAAAGAATTCTTCGTTCATTGTAACATTTTTGANTCCAACAACGTGATTATCACTAAGCTCTATAATTTTGTCTATTAAAAGAAATGGCGGTCTATGTGGTAACATTTCCATTATTTGCTGTATGTCNTTAATAGGTTTTTGATTAGGATCGTAAATAGGCGCTTCTTTTTTCATAATTTTATTTAGTTTCTTGGCAAATGCAATATTGGATTTGTGCCCTGGTTTAGTAACTTTTAAATGTCCTTGAATGTGACTTTTGCAAAGAGCTAAATCTCCTAAAACATCTAAAAGTTTATGTCTAGCTGGTTCNTTTTCGTATCTTAATTCTACATTGTTTAGAATTCCTTTTTCTTTAACTTTAATATCTTTTTTATTAAAAATTTTTGCTAATTTAATNAGATCTTTAGAATTTNTTTCCTGTTCTACAAAAACAATAGCGTTATTCAAACTTCCGCCTTTAATAAGGCCTTGNTCATAAAGTTCTTTAATNTCATGCAAAAATACAAACGTTCTAGCATCAGANATTTTGTCATAAAAATCAGAAANACTATTTAGTTGNGCNTTAGATTTAGCAAGAACTTTAGAATTATAATCGATTTTNACATCTAGCTTAAATTCATCAGATGGCTCCAAAATATATTCGCTTTCTGTTTCTTTGTCAAAATATTTATATNTTTTATTGACTTTAAAAATTTTCTTGTNNGCCTTTTGTTNTTGAACTCCGCATTTTTTTAATAATTCAGTATAAATTTTTGAGCTCCCATCCAATATTGGTAGTTCATCACTATCAATTTCAATAATAATATTATCAATTTGTAGACATAAAATTGCAGCTAGTAGATGTTCTGTTGTTTGTATAATTACATCATTTTTNTTGAGTTNTGTNCTTCTTTTTGTAAGAAATATATTATCTAAACTTGCTTCAATCACAGGCTTTTCAATTAAATCAATTCTAATAAATTTTATACCTGAGTTTATTAGCCCNGGCTTCAAAGTAAGATTGACTTCCTTGCCTGTATGTAGTCCATATCCACTAATAGACTCTTGTGACAATATTGTTTGTTGAAAATTTGACATTTATTTATCAAATATTTTAATAANTTTTTTTTCGATCTTATTAACTAAGCTATTTAATTTAGGNAGTTGCTTAAATAATACATATGATCTTTTATATTCTGAAATGGGGAATGCAGGTGAGCCCTGAACGATTTCGTTATTTTTAATGTCAGATTGNACTCCGGATTGAGCAGCTATTTTAACATTATNTCCAATATTTANATGACCAATTATTCCAACTTGGCCACCAATCATACAATTTTCTCCAATTTTTGTTGANCCTGCAATNCCTGTTTGTGCTGCTATTACTGTATGCTTTCCAATTTCGACATTGTGGGCAATTTGAATAAGNTTGTCTAATTTCACACCATTTCTTATGACAGTCGAGCCCATAGTTGCNCTATCTATTGTTGTATTGGCGCCAATTTCAACATTATCTTCAATAATAACATTTCCAATTTGNATAATTTTTGTGTATTCTTTTTTATTATTNGGGGCAAAGCCAAAGCCATCAGATCCTACAATTGANCCGGATTGAAGGATACAGTTTTTTCCTATAGAACAATTATAATAAATTTTGACTCCTGCATATAAAATTGTNTTATCNCCTACAATATTATCATCNCCTAAATAACAATTNGGAAATATCTTAACATTATTTCCAATTACAACATTATTGCCAATGTAAGCATTTGANCCNACGTAGCAATTTGATCCAATTGTAGCAGATTCTTGAATGATAGANCTNTGATGAATAGCTTNAATATTTTTTCTTGAATTGCCAACTATCTTCAATAATGAAGCAAAACTTTGATATGGATCATTAACAAGTATTAAATTCGTTGATATTTTTGAAAAATTGAGNTNTAAATTAGAGCTAATAATTACTGCACTTGCTTTTGTGGAGTATAGAAATTGTTCATATTTCATATTGGCTATAAAACNTAGACTTCCCTCTTTTCCTTCTTCAATTTTTGAAAGAGCNTTTATTTTGATATTACTATCACCAATNACTTTGCCATTAATAATTTTAGCTATTTCTTTTAAACTGAAATTCATATTTTACAAATCTAATTTAAATGANTTGGTTTTTTGGTAGACAATAGAAATATTTTTGGACGGTTTTAGCTAATGCTGAAATGGTTGTTTTATTTGCGGCAGCTATTAAGTCTTTGATTTTATTGTCTTTATATAATATATTAATTTCNGAATCATTTAGTTTGTATGCATTATTGGTTATTATACCTTCTAAAAAAAAGTAATGNATNTCTCTAGTATCTATATTATAATTTTTAATTATATTTTTTTTTAATTCTTGAANTACTAATTTTATCCATTGGTTTNTCCAATATTNTCACCTTAAANAACTCTCTTTTTACAATTTTATTNGATAAATAAGCTAAAATTTTGTCAGAATGATTTTGCCATTCCTTTATTGCGCANATAACATCAAAATCATCAAGACTTGTAAATGCCTCTAAAACTTTTGGATTAGATTCAAAATCATTTAGATTAAAATTATTTTTTAGTAATAGCTGTAAGCTAGAAGTTCCAAATAATTCTATATTNTTTTGGCTTAATTCTTTTGCTCTTTGTAAAATTTTAATTAGCATTTGTTCTGCACTAACGACTGTCTTATGATAATANACTTGCCAATACATAAAACGTCTAGANATAAGAAATTTTTCTACTGAATAGATTCCTTTACTTTCAACTACCAATTTGTTGTCGACAACATTAAGCATATTTATTATNCGTTCAACTCCAACAACACCTTCTTGTACNCCAGAATAAAAGCTATCTCTGTTTAGATAATCAATTCTATCCATATCAAGTTGGCTAGAGACTAATTGATGAAGGTATTTTTTATTGTAANTTCCTTTAAAAATTTTTATTGCNANATTTAATTTTCCACTAAATTCTTTATTAAGCTTTTTCATATAGAATAATGACAAATCTTCGTGAGAAACATTTTCTACAATACTGTGCTCTAANGCATGAGAATANGCNCCATGNCCTATATCATGAAGAAGTATTGCAATTTTAGCACCTTCAGCTTCATCATCACTGATGNTGTGACCTTTTTTNCGTAATACACTTATTGCTTTTTGCATCAAATGCATAGCNCCAACTGCATGATGAAAACGTGTGTGTAAAGCGCCAGGATAAACTAANCAGGTAAGTCCTAGTTGTGAGATTCTTCTTAGTCTTTGAAAATAAGAATGTTCTATTAAATCNAGAATTATTCCACCTTCAAGACTAATAAAACCATACAATGGATCGTTTATTATTTTAGATGATNCGTTCATTTAAAAAATAACTGTAATTTTAATCTCTTTAATTCTNGATGAATATATGAATTTAAATCAAAAGATAACTATTTTGTGGGTTGATGATGAAATTGATCTTTTAAAGCCACACATAATATTTTTAGAAGACAAAGGCTATTCAATTGTTACAGCCAATAATGGAGTTACTGCNATTGAACTTTTAGAAAATCAGTATTTTGACTTGGTCTTTTTAGATGAAAATATGCCTGGTTTATCAGGNNTAGAAACGCTTATCTTAATTAAAGATAAGCATTCTGATNTTCCTGTAATAATGATAACCAAAAGTGAGGAAGAAAGCATTATGGAAGAAGCTNTAGGCTCAAAAATTTCAGATTATNTAATTAAGCCTGTTAATCCTAATCAAATTTTATTGTCAATTAAAAAGCATATTGATAGCGANCGTTTAGTTAGTCAAAAAACTAATACTGATTATCAAAGAGAGTTTAGGACAATTGGAATGAAGTTGGGAGGCTCTTTGAATATAGAAGAATGGAAGGAATTGTTTAAAAAAATTACATTTTGGGAATTAGAACTTGAGCGTTCTGGNGATTCTGGTATGAAGCAAATTTTAGAGATGCAAAAAGCTGAAGCTAATGCTCAATTTTTTAAGTTTATAAGCTCTAATTACCAAAACTGGTTTTTAAATCAAAATGAATCGCCATTGATGTCGCATAAAGTATTTCGCGAAAAGGTTTTTCCGCAAATTAAAGACNACACNTGNACTTTTTTTATTGTAATTGATAATTTGAGATATGACCAATGGAAAATGATTGAGTCTTCATTAACAACAGATTTTAGAGTTGATGAAGAGTATTTATATTTTAGTATTTTACCTTCTTCAACTCAATTNTCAAGAAATGCTATTTTTTCAGGTTTATTGCCNTTAGAAATGGAAAGAATTCATAAAAATTGGTGGAGAAACGAAAATGATGAAGGAGGCAAAAATATGTATGAAGAACAATTTCTTATTGCTCAGCTAGAAAGACTNGGGAAAAGTAATATGAAAATATCTTACAATAAAATTACTAATATAGATTCAGGAAGAAAGTTTGTTGATAANATTCATAATTTATCTCATAATAATTTAAATGTAGTTGTATATAATTTTGTGGATATGCTTTCGCACGCTAGAACTGATATGAAAGTNATTAAAGAACTTGCAGAAGANGATGCTGCGTATCGTTCATTAACTACTTCTTGGTTTGAGCATTCTCCATTGAAAGATATGATGTCTTATATTTCTAAAAATAAGTTTAANTTAGTGATAACNACTGATCATGGTACAGTTTTAGTTAAGAAGCCAACCAAGATTTTAGGGCCTAAAGATTTGACAACAAATTTAAGATATAAGCANGGTAAAAANATGAAATATGATAAAAAAGAAGTTTTTGAAATTAACAACCCTAAAGATGTNTTTTTGCCTACTATGAATATTAGTAGTAAATATATTTTTGCNAGAGAAGATNNCTTTTTTGCTTATCCAAATAANTATAATTATTATGTTAATCATTACAAAGAAACTTTTCAACACGGGGGTATATCTCTTGAAGAAATGATAATTCCTGTAGTAACNCTTATTCCAAAGTAATATGAAATGGGTTTGTAAAGAATTATCTCAAATTGATAAGATTAGCTCTGAAATTTTAATGCTGTCGAAAAAAAAAATTGCCTTTCATGGGAATATGGGNGTTGGTAAAACAACATTAATAAAATCAATTTGTAAAATGTTANATGTTATAGATGTTGTTAAAAGTCCTACTTTTTCAATTGTAAATGAGTATATTAGTGAAATAAATGGCAAAGTTTATCATTTTGATTTTTACAGNATTATTGATNAACAAGAAGTTATTGATATAGGTNTCCAATCTTACTTTGATAGTTCTGCTTATTGTTTTGTNGAGTGGCCTACAATGATTAATGATTTANCTTTTGACTTTGACCATGTTTATATTGAATTAGAAAATAATAATAGAATTATTAAATTAGTATCANATGACTAATATTTCATCTATNGGCAGTAGAGATTTAATTCCGCAAGAGGAAAAGTTAGAACTAAAAAAACAAGCCAAATCTTTATTTATTGGCGTTCCCAAAGAAATAACATTTCAGGAAAGNAGAATAGCAATTGTCCCAGATGCNGTNCAATTATTAGTNAGTCATGGGCATGAAGTTTATATTGAATCTAAAGCAGGTGATGGCGCTAATTTTAGTGACGAAGAGTATANCGAGGCAGGTGCTAAAATTATTTACGACACAAAAGAAATCTACAAGGCTGATATTATTTTAAAGGTAGAGCCNCCTACTAAAGAAGAGATTGATATGATGAAAGGCCGACAAACATTAATNTCAGCTTTGCAAATAACAACTCGTTCTAAAAATTTTGTTGAAAAGTTAGCCNAAAAAAAAATAAACTGTTTGGCTTATGAATTTATTCAAGACGACTCTGGAATGATGCCATTTATTCGTTCNATGAGTGAAATCGCTGGAAATACTTCAGTCCTTATTGCTTCAGAATACTTGAGTAATGTTAATNTAGGTAAAGGTTTGTTGTTTGGCGGTATTGCAGGAGTTACGCCAACCGAAGTTGTAATAATTGGTGCTGGAACTGTTGGTGAATTTGCNGCGCGATCAGCAATTGGACTAGGAGCATCAGTNAAAGTTTTTGATAATTCCTTAACAAAATTAAGAAGGCTTCAGAATGATATAAATTTTCGAGTATTTACTTCTATAATTCAGCCTAAAGTTNTAGAAAAAGCTCTTAGAAGAGCTGATGTTGTTATTGGTGCTTTGCGCTCAAATGATAAAAGAACACCTTGTGTAGTTTCTAAGCAAATGGTTTCACAAATGAAAGAAGGTTCAGTTATTATTGATGTAAGTATTGATCAGGGAGGATGTTTTGAAACTTCAAAGATAACTAANCATGCTAAACCAACATTTAATAAATATGGTGTAATTCATTATTGTGTTCCNAATATACCTTCAAGAGTNGCTAGAACAGCCTCATATTCAATGAGTAATTTATTAACTCCTATTATTTTAAAAACAGGAGATTTTGGCGGNTTAGATAATGTGATTGTTAGTGATGTTGGACTTCGTNAAGGAGTGTATATTTNTCATNGTATGGTTACAAATAAAATGGTGGGTGAGTGGTTCNAATTGGACTATAAAGAAATTGATTTAATAATTGCATCTATTTAATGGCAAGAAGATTTTCAATTTTTTTCTTTGGCGTATTAATTGGTGTGATGGTTATTCGTTTTGCTTTTCCTGGAAGATTTGTAGAATATACTCAGTACTTTGATATGAATTATAGNGTNTTATATCATCTCAANAGCGATACAATTTATTTAAGTTCTNGTGCCCAATGTTATTTAGATTGTTACAATNTAAGTAAAGATNAAGTNTTNGATGTNTTAGATGGTGGTAAAATAAATTTTGAAAAAAGTGATCAACGTTCTAATCCTTGCAAATTTTATATTGTTGAGAAAGANGGNCTTAATGTTGGNTTTGANATTTGTGATAAAAAAGTCACATTGAGAAAANTTTCTCTTAACCAAGATAGTTGTATTTGTGATTAATTTCTTCTCTTTTTTTCTTTAACAATTAGCCCTAATTCTCTACCTGTCTGTCCAGTTATTGAAGTATTTTCGTCTGCTCTTCGAATAAGGTANGGAATAACATCTTTTACGGGACCATATGGCATATATTTTGCAACATTAAATTTGTATTTNGAAAGATTNTAACTAATATGTTCACTCATTCCCAAAAGTTGAGAAAAATATACTCTTTGATCGTTTTTATTAATATTATTTTGAGACATAAGTTGAGTTAACAACATCGANCTTTCTTCATTATGAGTNCCAGCGCAAAATGTAATTTTATCAATATTCTTAANACAAAAATTTAANGCTAAATTANAATCTTTATCACAACTTGCCTTATNTTTTTGAATTGGTGAAGNATAACCCATTTTTTTGGCTCTTTCTCTTTCANTTTGCATATATGCNCCTCTGACAATTTTTAGACCTAAATAATAATTAGCATTTTCTGAATCAGCATAACATTGTTTAAGATAAGCAAGCCTATCCCATCTATACATTTGAATAGTNTTAAAAACTATTGCTTTTTTACGATTAAACTTTCTCATCATATTAATAGCAATATNATCAATTGTATTTTGTATCCAGCTCTCCTCTGCATCAATAAATACACGTACATTATTTATATGTGCAGNTTTACAAATATTATTTACNCGCTCTNTTAATTGTTTGAATCGTATTTTTTCTTGTTCATTAAGATCATTGTTGGAATTATTTANTTTTTCAAGAAGATCTATAGGTGCAATTCCAGAAACTTTAAATACAGCGAAAGGAATATTTTTGTCATCTTTTGCTTTTAAAATTGTTCGAATAGTTTCATTTGTTACTCTCTCAAAATCTTCATCACTCTTTTTTCCTTCAACAGAATAATCTAAAATAGTTCCTATATTATAATTAGCGAGTAATTTTATTCTATTATTACAATCCTCTATTGATTCTCCTCCACAAAATTGTTCGAAAATAGTATGTTTAATTAGATTTTTTATTGGAAGTTTTAAGAAAAAGGCAATTCTTAATAATGTTGTAGAAATTTTTACAAGAGTATTATTACTAATAAGTTTAAAAATCCAATATGATTTATTTAGTTCTTTTCTTGTTTTACTTTGAAAAGCAATTTCCGTATTTTCAAAAGAAAGTGGTTTCATTTAATTTTTTGACATATCATTAGCCCATCTCTAATTGGCATCAAAATATTTTCTACTCTTTCAGAATTTTGAATNAGGTTGTTGAATTCTTTGATAGCCTTTGTTTCTTGATCTTTTTCATTAACATCTTCTACAACCTTTCCACTCCAGAGTACATTGTCAGCAATAATAAAGCCGCCTATTGGTATTTTTTCTATAACTATTTTAAAATAATTGCTATAGTTTTCTTTATCAGCATCAATAAATACCAAATCAAAATCTTCTTTAATATTTGGAATGATTTTTAAAGCATTACCAACATGTTGAATTATATTTTTTGATATTCCTGCCTTTTTGAAGTAAATTGATGACATTAATTTCAACTCTTCATTAATATCAATAGTGTGTAATTTACCCCCTTTTTTCAGTCCTTCAGAAAGACATATAGCAGAGTATCCTGTATANGTGCCAATTTCTAAAATATATTTTGGTTTAATCATTTTACTAAACATACTTAATGCACGACCTTGAAGGTGTCCTGATATCATTCGAGGAATTAGGACTTTTGCCCATGTTTCTCTGTTTAATTCAGCTAATACAAAATTTTCTTTTTGAGTATGATTACGTACGTATTGCTTTATTTTATCAGGTAAAAACTCCATTATACTTTATATATCAGACAAGATAAATTATCTAAGTTAAACACTTCATTCGCTACCTCTAAAAGTTGTTTAGAGTTGATGGCTTCAATTTTATTTTTCACAGATTCAAAGGTATCAACTTTATTATAAAGAAGCATACTTTTTCCCATTGCTAACATCAAATTTACTTCACTTTCTTGTGCAATTGCAATTTGTCCAATAAGCTGTTGTTTAGCTTTTTTTAGTTGAAGTGTACCCAAAGGTTTTTGACAAAATTTAACAAGTTCTTTTTTTGTAAGCTTAATGCTCTTTTTTATCTTATCATTATCTGATGCTAAATAGATGGAAAATATGCCTGTATCACTATACGGAATGTAATTAGATTCTATAGAGTAGGTAAAACCATATTTTTCACGAATAGCAAGATTTAGCCTTGAATTCATTCCTGGTCCACCTAAAATATTATTAAGTAAAATCATCGCTGTTTTTTTAGGGTGGTTGATGCCATAAGCCTCAACACCTAGCATACAATGAGCTTGAAAGCCATTTCTTTTTATTTCAATTTCTTTTTTGAGGTAATTAGAAAATGGTTCCTCTTCCCTTTTAAAATTACTTTTAGGTAAATCTTCGAAATGATTTTCAATCGTCTTTATTAGTTTATTCATACTTATATTACCTACTGAACTTATTATGATTTCATTGGTAAGGTAATTTTTCTGAATAAATTTTTCAATCATAGTTTTATTAAACGATTGTATGTGTTGAGGCGTACCCAAAATATTTCTTCCAAGTGGATGGTTGCTAAATACTTGTTCTTCAAATTCATCAAATATGAGTTCTGATGGATTATCCTTATAATAATTAATCTCATCTAGAACTACTATTTTCTCTTTTTCTAATTCTTTTTTTGGAAAGATCGAACTAAAGGTAATATCACTTAATAACTCTAATGCTCTATTGTAATACTCAGGCATAAACGATGAGTATATACATGTCTCTTCTTTAGTAGTAAAGGCATTAAGCTCTCCGCCAACATCTTCCATTCTACTCAATATGTGGTAGGCTTTTCTTTTGGATGTTCCTTTAAAAATAACGTGTTCTATAAAATGGGCTAGTCCTTGTTCTTTATCAGATTCATTGCGAGAACCTCCTTTTATAATAATGCCACAATGAGCTACAGCACTAAAGGTCTTTTTGTGGACAATTCTAATGCCATTTTTTAATTGATGATGATAAAAGCTCATTTTATTTAAGTAAGTTTCAATAAAAAAAACTCGAATGGTTTAACCATTCGAGTTTTTATAAAATAAGATAAATTTTATCTAGATGCTTTTGTGTTTGTTTTACAGCATCCTTGTTTTTTCTTATCGCAATCTGCAACTTTTTTACCTGTCTTTGAGCAACATGCATCGCCCTTAGAACATTTTTTAGATGTTGATTCTTTTACTTTATCTTTAGAACAACTTGATTTTTTTTCTGAACAAGAAGACTTGGCTTCTGTTTTATTGTCAGCTTTAGCGTCTTTACTACAACATTTTTTTGCTTTGTCATCAGAACACTTTTTTACTGTTTTCTCAACTTTTACATTTTCGGTTTTTTCATTTGTTGTTTGTGCAACTACAGTGTTACATAGAAAACCTATGAGTAATACTAATAATAACTTCTTCATTTGTGATTGTTTTGTTTATTCGAAGGTACGAATTATTAATTAATAACTAGCAATTATAGTTTTATTTCCTTTAACCACTTGATTGAGTTCTACTTCAATTTTAGTGCCTAAAGGAAAAAATAAATCTACTCTTGAGCCAAATTTTATAAATCCAAAATCTTCACCTTTATTAGCAATATCATTTTCCTTAGAATACATAACGATTCTACGAGCTAGAGCTCCTGCTATTTGTCTAAATAGCACGGCTATTTTATCGTTTTCAACTACTACTGTAGTGCGTTCATTTTTAGTTGAAGACTTGGGGTGCCAGGCTACTAAATATTTGCCAGGATGATATTTTGCATACTGCACTTTACCGTTTATCGGATATCTATTAACATGGACATTAATTGGTGACATAAAAATGGATACTTGAAGACGCTTATCTTTAAAGTATTCTGTTTCTTCGACTTCTTCAATAACTACAACTTTCCCGTCTGCTGGTGCTACGACTTCATTTTCTAATGCAGTGACTTTTCTTATTGGATTTCTAAAAAATTGTAGGATTAGGAAAAAGAAAATTATAGAAGCTATATGTGTAATAGTATTGAGCCATTCTATGCCAAAATAGGCAATAGCATAGTTTAAACCTAAGAGTATTATAATTGTAGTGAGAATAATTCTGTATCCTTCTTTGTGAATGAGTTTCATAAAATGAAAAATTTGAATATATAAACTATTGGTATAACGAATAATACACTGTCAAAACGATCTAAAATACCGCCATGACCCGGTAGTATATTCCCGCTATCTTTGATGTTGGCTGAACGTTTTAACTTAGACTCTATCAAGTCTCCTATTACTGAGCCTAAAAATACTAGTACTCCAAATACTACCCACATATAAATGTTCATTATAGGTAAAAATTGATATAAAAAACATGATCCTGCAATGCATAGTATTAAGCTTCCGCCAACACCTTCCCATGTTTTTTTTGGTGAGATACGTTCAAAAAATTTATGTTTTCCAAAATTAACCCCAACAATATAACCGCCAATATCACTAAGCCACACTAATATAAACATGCCTAGAGTTAAATTATAATTATATTGAATGTTTGAGTCAAAAGCTAAAAAAGTCAGTAATGATAGTGGCAACGCTATATAAATTACTCCAAAAATTGTAGATCCAATATTAGGCAAACTATTTTTTTTATTTTTAAAAATTTCCATCACAAATAATAGAAATGTAAAGCCCAAAAATAGAATTAATGTTAAGAAGCTCATTTTTTTATTTACATTTATTAAATATGACGAAACATATAGACCTATAGACATAACAAATCCTAGAAATTTTTGAGGTATTATGTCTTTTTTTTCTGCTAATTCATAAAATTCTTTGAGACCTAGTACTAATACTATAAAGAAAAAGATATAGAAAGTATAATAGTTAATTACAAGACTTGCTATTAATGCAAGTCCATAAATTAAACCAGTTATGGTTCTAGTAATTAGATTACTTTTCGACATGGTTTAATATTTCTTGAGCTCTTTCAAAATCAGATGCTAAAACTTTAAGTTCTGCTTCGCCAAAGTTTAAGTAAGATGAATCTATTTTGTTGATGATTACAGCGTGAATTTTATTTTGCGATAATTTGCCTTTTAATAGATTGACTTTGTAAAGTTTACTTGTCTTCACTAGCGTTGTCCACTTGTTTTGGTTCATCTTTTTTAGATTTAGCTTTTCTTTTTTTCGCTTTAGGTTTTTCTTCCTTGATTTCTTCTTTGTCCCAAGGTCGTGGTCCAAATATATCCAGTAAATCCTCTTTAAAGATAACCTCTTTATCTAAAAGTAATTCAGCGAGTTTAGTGAGTTTGCTTTTATGTTTTTCTAGCAACTTTATAGTTTTTTGATAACAATCTTCTACAAGTTTACTTACTTCATCGTCTATCAGTTTTGCTGTTGATTCACTATAAGGTTTGTTGAAGCTTTCTCTACCACTTGAGTCATAAAAACTAATATTTCCGACCTTGTCACTAAGCCCATATACAGAAACCATTGAATAGGCTTGTTTAGTAACTTTTTCTAAATCACTTAGCGCGCCGGTAGAAACTTTACCAAAAATAATTTTTTCAGCAGCTCTTCCTCCAAGCGCGGCACAAATTTCGTGCCTAAGTTGTTCCGTTGTTGTAAGTTGCCTTTCTTCAGGTAAATACCATGCTGCACCAAGAGATCTTCCTCTAGGAACAATAGTTACCTTAACAAGTGGTGAAGCATATTGCATAAACCAACTTACTGTGGCATGCCCAGCTTCATGAAAAGCGACCGTTCTCTTTTCATCTTTAGAAATAATTTTATTTTTCTTTTCTAGACCGCCAATTATTCTATCTACTGCATCAAGAAAATCTTGCTTTTCTACTATTTTTTTATTTTTTCTAGCAGCTATTAATGCTGATTCATTACAAACATTAGCAATGTCAGCGCCTGAAAAACCTGGAGTTTGTTTAGATAAAAAGTCAATATCAACATCTTTTGCTAGTGTTAATGGTTTCACATGAACGTCGAAAATAGCTTTTCTTTCGTTCAAATCTGGTAAATCTACAAAAATTTGTCTGTCAAATCGACCAGCTCTTAATAGTGCTCTGTCTAAAACATCTGCTCTATTTGTAGCACCTATGACGATAACACCTGAATTTGTTCCAAAACCATCCATTTCAGTCAATAATTGATTTAGAGTATTTTCTCTTTCATCATTGCCGCCTGTTATATTGCTTTTACCTCTAGCTCTTCCAATTGCATCAATTTCATCAATGAAAATTATTGAAGGTGATTTTTCTTTAGCTTGTTTAAATAAATCTCTTACTCTAGAAGCACCTACTCCAACAAACATTTCTACGAAATCAGAACCAGAAAGTGAAAAGAATGGAACTTGTGCTTCTCCTGCAACAGCTTTTGCTAATAAGGTTTTGCCTGTGCCTGGTGGACCTACTAATAAGGCACCTCTTGGAATTTTGCCTCCTAAAGCAGTATATTTTTTTGGATTCTTTAGAAAATCTACAATTTCTTCAACTTCCTCTTTAGCCCCCTCTAAACCAGCAACATCTTTAAATGATACATTAACTTTAGTTTTGTCAAATAAAGTTGCTTTTGATTTGCCAATATTAAATATTTGACCTCCTGGTCCACCAGCTCCTCCACTCATTCTTCTCATAAAAAATATCCATATGGCGATCATAATAAGTATTGGAAAGATCCAACTAAAAGCATCTCCAATAACATCTTTTTTTGTTGTGTATTTTATTTCTATTCTTTCTTTTTCTTGAAAATCCTTTTGCGCTTCTTTCAATTTTTCCTCAAGATTATCAGGTGAGGAAATTTGAAAAAAGTAATGCGGTCCTTCATTTATAGAATTTCCAAAAGATTTTTTTCTAACATCTTCATATTTTTCTCGTTTAAGAAACTCTTTTTTGATGTAAATTTGAGCTATATCTCTATTAACAACTACAATTTTATCTACTTCTTTATTTTGTAGCATTTTTCTGTTAAACTCTTGCCAAGAGGTCTCTGATGTTGTATTCACATTTAAAATTTGAATTCCAAAAAATAGTATAGCTATAATAGCGTAAATCCAATAAAAATTGAACTTAATCCCTTTAGGTTCTTCTTTTTTATTTTTCATTTTTTATCCAGTTTCTTTAATAACCTCAATGTTAGCATCTCCCCATAATTTTTCAATTTTATAATAGTCTCTAATTTCTTTTTGGAAGATATGAACAACTACATTTCCATAATCTAAAAGTATCCAATCACCATTTGTTAATCCTTCTTTTTGCCAAGGTTTTTCCTTGAATGAAAGTAATGTTTCTTCTATGACTGACTCTGCAATAGCTGATGAGTGTGTGTTAGAAGTACTATGGCATACAATAAAAAAATCACAAATAGATACTTCAATATTTCTTAAATCTAGACTCACTATTTCTTTAGCTTTTACTTCCTGCATTCCTTTGATAATTATACTTGAAAGAATTTCAGATGTTTTGAGCACTTTATTTATTTTCATTAAAAAAAAAGAAATTGTGGTTTTATTATGGGGCAAAAATACAGAATTTTATCCGTTAATTTGTTTTATGAATCGCTTGTTTATTCCACAAAAAATAATTGAACTTTCATCAATTGACTCAACAAATAGTTATTTAATTAATTTATCTCAAAATATTGAATTAGACGAAGGTACTATTGTTATAGCATATGAACAAACAAAAGGCAAAGGTCAAAGAAAAAATTCTTGGTCCTCTGAACCTAGTAAGTCATTGTGTATTAGCCTGTTGCTTAGGCCTCGCATAAATGTTAGTCAACAATTTTTATTTAATAAATTTATTTCTTTGTCATTATGTCAAGCACTTGCCGAATATAATATACCTACAGTTATAAAATGGCCAAATGATATTCTTATTGAAACCAAAAAGATAGCAGGAATACTTATTGAAAACTCAATTCGATCTAATGAAATTGAAAAAAGTATTGTTGGTATTGGAGTAAATATTAGTAATAATATTTCACATTTGCCTTATGCTACAACTTTAAAAAATCATTTAAAAATCACGCCAAGCCTTAATGAATTAATAAAGATTATTTGTGTGAGGATTGAAGTTAATTATGAATTATTAAAGAAAAATCCAAGCTTAGTTAATAAGCTTTACCACAACAATCTATTTAAAATTGGTGAACTACAAAAATTTTCTGTGAATGGAGAGTTTTTTGATGGAATTATAAATTCAGTAAACGAAAAAGGTCAACTAGTTGTTGAAGTTAATAATGATTTAAATTACTATGTAATGGGGNAGATAAAATTTATTATTTAATTTCTTTTAGTTTTCCAGCTAGAAGGTTTAAAAAATTAGCTAAAGGTTTAGCTAACATCATTTTCATCATTGAATTTAGTTCTGCATCAAAATGAAATTGGGCTATGCATTGTGTTTCATTTATATTTTTCAAGGAACATAATAAGTTAAAAGGTAACTTTCCATCTTCATTTTTCATTTTAACACTAGAATATGGTTTTCTTTCAAATATTTTAAGTTTTATAGTTGGCATACCTTGAATACTAAATGAGCAGCTATCTTGCGTAATCTTGATGTCATCGACTTGAGACGGCATTAAAGAAGCAAAGTTGTTAAAATCGCTAATGAAGTTAAAAACTTCTTTATTTGATTTATTGATTGTAACGGTTTGACTTTTTATTAAACTCATTTATTCCAAATTGATGGGTCTTCTCGCCATTCTTTTAACATTTTAACATCATTCTTTGAGATATATTTTGTCTCTAACGCTTTGTCAATTAAAATATCATAATTACCAAGTGTGAATAATTCGCAACTTGCTTCTTCAAAACTTTTTTTAGCGTGTTCAAAACCATAGCTAAATATTGCTCCCATTCCATTTACCTTTAAGCCACTATCTCTTAATGCTTTAACAGCAGCTAAACTACTATTGCCACTACTTATTAAATCTTCAATAACAACAACTGATTGCCCGCTTTCCCATTTGCCTTCGATAAGATTTTTACGACCATGTTCTTTAGCTGATGCTCTTACATAAATAAATGGAACTCCTAATTCTTGAGCAACTAAAACACCATGTGCAATAGCTCCTGTGGCTACACCGGCAATTACATCAGGCTTGCCATATCTTGAGATAACTCCTTCTACCAAATGTTGACGTATAAAGGTTCTTACCTCAGAATGCGAAAGGCTAATTCTATTATCGCAGTATATAGGAGAGTTCCAGCCAGAAGCCCATACAAATGGATCTTCAGTATTAAGAATAATAGCTTTGATTTGCAATAATGATTTTGCAACTTGCTTAGCTGTTTCAATATCTAAAATCATAGCGCTAATGTATGAAGTTTTTATATATCATCATTCCTTAATTTTATCAAATTCTAATGCCAAACCTTCATATACCCAATTTGATTATAATGAATCGTTTAATTGGGCTGATTTTATAAATAATATTCCTGAAAAAGGGGCTTTAAAATTATGGATTAAATCTAATGATATTGAGTCATCTTGGCTTAGCTTTAAAGCTGAGTTTGAATTTATTGTAGCTGCTGGTGGTTTAGTCAAAAAAAACCATAATTATCTATTAATATATAGAAATGGCAAATGGGATTTGCCAAAAGGAAAATTAGAAGATAATGAAGATGTTGTTGAATGTGCCGAAAGAGAAGTTAAGGAGGAGTGTGGTATAAAGGACTTAATCATTGTGCAAAAGCTTATTCAAACCTATCATACATATTCTATTAATGGTAAAATGATGCTGAAAGAAACTCACTGGTATCTAATGAATTCTTCTTATTCGGGAGAATTTGTGCCGCAAATAGAGGAGGGAATAGAAAAAGTAGAGTGGAGAAGTAAAGAAGATATTCCTGAATTGATGAAAAATTCTTTTTCTAGTATTAAAAAAGTAATTTATTCAGAAATAAATTAAAGTTTGATTTCTTCTGGAATGAATTGACTAACATCGCCTCCATTTTGGATAATATCCCTTACTAATGTTGAGCTTATATGTGAGTATTTAGCTTCTGTTATAATAAATACAGTTTCTATATTATTTTGCATTGAATGATTCATTTGCGCAATTCCTTTTTCATATTTAAAATCATGAGAGTTTCTAAGTCCCCTAAGAATATAATTAGCATTTACTTTGATGCAATGGTCAATAGTAAGTCCTTCATACATAGTAACTTTTACTTTTTTTTCTTTTGAGAATACATTTTTAACCCATTGAACTTTCTCATTAATTGAAAAGCAATCATTTTTTGAAGAATTGATACCTATACTAATTACTATTTCGTCGAATAATGGTAATGCTCTATTTACAATCGATTGATGTCCTTTAGTAAAAGGTGAAAATGAACCTGGAAAAACTGCTATTTTTTTACTCATGCGCTAAAGTTAAAAAAACTAAACATTACTCTACCATATTGACGAATATTTTTAAAATGATCAGAATTACTAAAGTTAGTTTTTTTGTCATGTTCAATTACTAAAATCCCCTTATTTTCTAATATTTTTTGTGAGAAAATAAGCTTAGGAATATCCTTAATATTGTCTAAATCATAGGGGGGGTCAGCATAAATAAAATTATATTTATGCTTGGTAGTTTTAATAAATCTAAATGTGTCAGATCTAATAACTTTGTGTTTTAAGTCTAATTCTTTATTCATTTTTCTAATAAATTGAATGCAATTAAAATTAATATCAATAGAAGTTATGTCAGTACATCCTCTTGAGGCAAATTCGAAGCCAATGTTGCCTGAGCCAGCAAAAAGATCTAAAAGTTTAATTTCATTAAAATTAATGTTGTTACTTAAAATGTTAAATAGACTTTCTTTAGCGAAATTTGTGGTAGGTCTAATAGGTAATCCTTTTGGTGCTATTATGAATCTACCTTTATATTTTCCACTAATTATTCGCACAGGTGTTGGTGTAAAAGTGTATAATATTCGTGTTCCAAGAGTGAATTAATATTTGGACTTAAATTGACAATTCGTGTCGCAAATTTTACATGTCGTATATATTTGTAGGTTAGATCATATAATTTGGAATCTTTTTTTACATCGCCCATAAATTCTAATTGGAGGTATTCAGTATTAATTTCTAATTGTTCGCAAACGAATAATATAAAATAGATACAATCAAGTGCTGTCTTAAATTCAAATATATTGAAAAATAAAAGTTTTGAATTGTCAATAACGGTTATGTGCATTTGCATATAATCAATATTGACAATCATAGTTTTGCCATTATTATTTTTATATTTTGCTAGTATATTGGGTAGATATATAGAGCTAAAATGTTTGACTTTACTTTTAGGAAAAAATGTTGTTATAATGTCCTGTTCAGCTATGCTTATTGCATATATAACATGGCTTTCTATTGGTTTGACTTCATCAGATAAATGATCTAGTTGTTCTGTTTTGACGTGATTTAATTCAAGATATTTTTTTCTATCCTTATTTTTATAAATTAAATTGGGAATTATAGTATATTTTTTAGATCTTAATGTGATATTAGTTGAAGCATATTTTTTAGATAGCCATTTATTTTTTTTAATATTTTCTTCTAATTGTGATAATGAATAATTATATGATTCTAAAGCTAAAATTTCTTTATTATTTCTAATACAAAAAGAAAATCCACTTAATCCAATTTGAATGGATAAATGACAATCTTTTTCAAGAGATTGTGCCTTTAAGGCTATTACATCAATAAAAGAATGATATGGTTTATTCGCCCCAGTTTCCATTTATTGATGCATCTGACATAGAACCAACTTTTATAAACTTATCTAAATCAATTCCTTTATTTTTAGCGTCTAATCCTTTAAGAAATGTGCCAAAAGTTGTAGATACTTCAAATACTTGAACGACAACTTTGCCTTTTTCTATATATCCTGATTCAATATTATATGTCTCATCTGAAAAAGGTACTTTTGGTAACTTATCTAGAGCAAATGGGAACCTATTATCTCTATTGTTTAAATAATTTGTATTGTAAATAGTCTGATATACTGGTACAAATATAGTATCTCTACTAATAATACCTGCATTAAGCGCTTGCTCTTCAGTTAAACTATCGGGGGTTTCCCCTACGGCTTTAATTACTGCTAATGAATCATTTTTAATAAATGATAATAAGGAGTTAAAATCACTTGCATAAACTCTATTCTTGTCTTTAAAAGCTATTTGAGCAGTTCGAATATCTTTTAAATCTTGAATAACTGCTGATTTACGATAGTTACTTTCTTCTTGAAATTCTTTCAAGCTTATTGGACTTCTGTAAACTAGCCAGGCTAATATTATTATTATAGGCCAAAGTATCAATTGTATAGTTTTTCTGTTCATGATTTAATAAAATTTATCTCTCACAAATCTACAATTTTTTTAAGGATATTTTGGTAGTTTTGTGACTGCTTCATACTACTTATGAATACTTTTAAATTAATTCAATATTTAACTAAAAAATTTCCTTTTGATCCAACTTCTCAACAATTAGAGGTAATTAAACAATTGTCGGATTTTATTGAAAATTCATCATCTAATAGTTTATTTTTACTTAAAGGATATGCAGGTACAGGCAAAACAACTATTGTAAGTTCACTTATTAATAGTTTATGGTCAGTAGGTAAAAAAGTAGTTTTACTAGCGCCAACAGGTCGGGCAGCTAAAGTCTTGTCTGTATACTCAAAGAAAAGTGCTTTTACGATTCATAAAAAAATTTATTGGATGCGTACAAATTCTAAAGGTAATAACTATGTTACTTTAAAAGAAAATAAGCATACCAATACTATTTTTGTGGTAGATGAGGCCTCAATGATCCCTGATGCTTCTGATAAAGGCTTTGGAGGGAGGGTGCTACTTGATGACCTTATTGAATATGTTTACTCTGGTGTAATGTGCAAGTTGATTTTAATTGGTGATTCTGCACAATTACCTCCAGTACACCTTGAAATTAGTCCTGCTTTAGACGAAAATTTATTAAGACTGAAATATAGAAAAGATATTTATTCTGTAGAATTGACCCAAGTTGTTCGTCAACAATCAAATTCTATGGTTTTGGAAAATGCTACTCAATTACGAGACAAGATTACCGCTAATGATTTTGATAGGCCAAGTTTTAAGTGTAGTAGCGAGGTAGTTAGATTAGATCTCGGNATGGAAATTCAAGAAGCGCTTGAAGATGCTTATTCTATTAGCCAGGTTGAAGGAACAGTCGTAATTTGTCGATCCAATAAAAGAGCTAATTTGTACAATCAACAAATAAGAGCGCTTATTAGAGGTCTAGAAAATGATATTTCAACCGGTGATTTTCTGATGATTGTTAGAAATAATTATTATTGGTTACCTGAGGGAAGTAAAGCAGGATTTATAGCTAATGGTGATATGGTCGAGGTTATGAGAATTTATGAAATCAATGAATTATATGATTATAAATTTGCAAGAATATCTGTTCGTTTAATTGATTATCCAAATGAAGAATATTTTGAATGCATCGTATTTTTAGATACTTTAAAATCAGAGAATCCTGCTTTGACTTATGAGCAATATAAAAAATTGTACGACGAGGTGTCTAAAGATTATACTGATATTATAAAGCGAGCTCAACGTATTAAAGAGATTAAACAAAATCCATATTTAAACGCATTACAAGTCAAATTTGCTTATGCTATTACGTGTCATAAATCTCAAGGTGGACAATGGGAAAATGTCTTTGTTGATCAGGGATATTATACTTCAGATATGTTAAGTAAAGAATATTTTAGATGGTTATATACCGCAATTACAAGAACAACAAAAAAGTTACATTTGATAAATTTTAAAAAAGAATTTTTTGAATAATTGATATGAAAAAAATAGTTTCTAAATTTATCCTGTATGTAATTGGGTGGAAAGTTGTTAGTGATATACCAAAATTAAAAAAGTACGTCATAATTGTTTCTCCTCATACTAGTAATTGGGATTTTATTATTGGTAGATGCTTTGGATATATGCTTGAAATAGAAGCAAAATATCTTGGCAAAAGTCAATTGTTTCGCTTTCCCTATGGATGGATTTTTCGTCTGTTGGGTGGTATTCCTGTAGATAGATCTAAATATAATAATCTAGTCGCATATGCAATCGATTTATTTAAAACTTCTGAAAAATTAGTTTTAGGGCTTGCGCCAGAAGGTAGTAGATCAAGAGTAGAAAAATGGAAGCTTGGCTTTTATCATATTGCATTGGGTGCTAAAATACCTATAGCACTTGCTTATCTTGATTATGCAAAAAAAGAAGCTGGTATATTAGAGATGTTTTATCCGAGTGGAGAAATTCACAAAGACCTTCAAAAAATAGAAGATTTTTATAAAAATATTTCTCCTAAATATTCAGACAAATACAATTCTAAAATATTTTAACCAATTTACAGGTTGTTAATTAGAACTTCTAACTCAGCTTCAGTTACTGATGTAAGAGAGTTAATAACTTCCACGTGATCTTGTGTAATAGTACTTGTTACAAATGTGTAAAAAAATGTGCTATTACTTTCTGAAATGACGACAAAGGTAACGTCCATACCTATTGGTGTAGAGTAGGAAGCGCCTAAATTAAACGTACCATCTGCATCGTAATCACTAAGACTTGCAACTGAATTAATGTCACTGTAATAGATGAAAACAGCAGAATTGTTTCCGTTAAAGGTATCAGGTAAAACAACCTCAACTTGTGTTAATGGNTCGGNAGAGTTATAAAAGTAGTCGCAATTTATCCAACCAATTGAATCTATTTCAAAGTCATAGCTGAAGAAATTTTCTAGCCATGTAGTGTCCTGTCCATTATCGTTAGTANTGATAGTAACTGTATCATCTTCACTTTCGTNCCATCCNAATCCACCTTGATTGTCAAAACTNCCATCAAAGAAATCCATAGGNATATAGTTGTTAGTAGGAATNCNTACCATTACTGGTTCGCTATCGTTGATGCTGAGTTGTTGGCCATTTTGAGTNGCATTNAGGTAAACAACACCGCCNGAAACGAGTAGTTGTCCACTATGAGTAAATGTTGGGCGATTTAANAGCATCATTTCTTTTTTAGTTAATGCTTCAACTAACTCAATGTTAAANNTTCCACTTACTGGANTGCCAAGGGNNTTTATAAAAGTGTTTGAACCAAAGGNGTAGACAATACCCTTGTCNGAGGTTATACTTTGGTTAGATACAGAGCTATTAACATTAATGNTTTGTGTAGCTTCATCTAAATTATCCTCAAAGAATTTNTTGATTTGACTAAAACTAGGATTGGAGTTTATATCTGAAGGAATAATTACTGTTTCTGTTTCTTTTTCACATGAAAATAAGAACAACATAGTAAATATCATTAGTAAAGTTTTGTTANGNTGTTTCATAATGCTATGAATTTTTTGCGTNTTAAATTTAACACAATTTANGAAAATTAATTTATTTANTAAAAAACGCTATCANTNGTCTTATAACTTCAAAAAAAATACANCATCAATTTTGATGGTATATATTNAATAACATCTAAGNANNNTTNCNTTAAGCCATTTTANCTTTNAGANCGTTGTCTAAGGCTTCTAAAAATTCTTCAGTGACCACATAATGNCTCTCATTTAAGTCTTTGCCATGNATACAAAGTGCCANATCTTTTGTCATTACACCACTTTCGACAGTATCTANACAAACATTTTCTANAGTTTGGCAGAATTTAATAAGTGCTTGATTGTTATCTATTTTNCCTCTAAANGCTAAGCCTCTTGTCCATGCAAAAATAGATGCAATAGGGTTNGTAGAAGTCTTTTTACCTTGCTGGTGTTGTCTATANTGACGAGTTACTGTTCCGTGAGCAGCTTCAGCNTCCATTACATCGCCCTCAGGAGTTACGAGTGTCGANGTCATCAATCCTAANGAACCAAAGCCTTGTGCTACAGTATCTGATTGTACATCACCATCGTAATTTTTACAAGCCCAAACAAAAGCACCATTCCACTTCAANGCAGCTGCAACCATATCGTCAATAAGNCGATGTTCATAAGTTAGTCCAGCNTCATCAAAAGCGCTTTTGAATTCATCTTGATATACCTCTTCGAAGATATCTTTGAAGCGNCCGTCGTAAGCTTTTAGGATAGTATTCTTGGTAGAAAGATATAATGGCCANCCTTTAGCTAGTGCTTGATTAAAGCAAGAACGNGCAAATCCATAGATAGATTCATCNGTATTNTACATACTCATAGCTACACCNCCTTGGCCTTNAAACTGATAAACTTCCCAGCTGACTTCTTCTCCATTTTCANNAGTGAATGNCATTTTNAGTTTACCTTTTCCTTTTATAACGGTATCNGTAGCTTTGTATTGNTCACCNAAAGCGTGACGTCCAATACANATAGGTTTAGTCCAGTTNGGNACTAATCGNGGTACGTTAGANCAGATGATGGGCTCTCTAAAAACGGTNCCACCTACNATATTTCTAATAGTTCCGTTAGGAGAACGCCACATTTTTTTAAGTCCGAATTCTTCCACTCTAGCTTCATCTGGNGTNATNGTAGCACATTTNATNCCTACTTTATANTTNTTNATAGCATTAGCAGCATCTATAGTTATTTGGTCATCTGTATTGTCTCGACTTTCCATTCCTAAATCATAATATTTGATATCCAAATCAAGATAAGGAAGNATTAATTTATCTTTGATAAATTTCCAAATGATGCGCGTCATTTCATCGCCATCCAATTCTACTANTGGGTTGTCAACTTTTATTTTACTCATGATAATTTTATTCGATTTTTAAGTTTGNAAATGTANTATTTAGTATCCGAANACATCTTCTAAAGACAAGAATTTTACATCGCCATATTCTTTNAAGGCATCGATNTTTAATTCATCTTTATTTCCGAGTACTAAAATGGTGTAATCGTTACCGCTCATATGCTCGTTATGGAAATTGGTTAAGTCTGACATTTCAAACTTATTGATATTGTCAAAAATATCTTTTCTAGAGTCGTAATCGTAGCCCAATCGTTTAGCCGATTCGTAGTTGAAAAGCACACGGTCTTTGGTAATACGTTCAGTACGAATTTTTTGAATGACTGCCTCTTTAGCATTTTCTAAATTAGCTTCAACTTCAGGAATAGTTGTTAGCAGTTCGTTCATACCCACCATAGCTTCTGCCAATTTATCGGCTTGAGTTCCTATATAGGCTGTTACATAATGCGATTTATCATTTTCTCTAGGTGTACTGTAGGTGCTGTATACCGAATAAGCTAGAGCCTTAGATTCACGTAAAGTTTGGAAAACAATACTNCCCATACTTCCGCCAAAATATTCGTTATGAAGTTTGATAAGAGGCATTTTTTCAGCATTGAATCCTTGACCTTTAGCTACCATTAATATTTCGGCTTGTTTCATATCGTAGTNNATNACATAAACCGATGTTTTGTTGATGTCCAATTCTTTAAANTCCTCTNCTTCTTGNATTGNATTCAATTCANAANGAATNGGGTGTAATTCAGNNANNNTNTTTTCTGTTTCTTCGAATGANTTTGGCCCGTAATATAAAACACGATGCTNATAAGAAGTCATNTTTNNGATAATATCAATTAANTCGTCTTGAAGTNATTGCCATTATTTCCTCGTCAGNAAGCGTATTNGTAAACGGATTNANTGGNCCATACTTGGCATAATTGCTCATACCACTATAAAGAATAGTTTGTTTNTTGAGTTTAGCATCAGNTCTCTTTTTNANGGTATTCATTTTGAGATTTTCTAATGCTTCTTCATTAGCAANTACATTGGCAAGTAATTTTTCGAAAAGCTTTACAGACTCTTCAAAATTATCGTCAAGACCTGTCAAAGAGATATAGCTTTGTTCGTTTTGGCTACTTACCGATAATTCGCAACCTAATTTATAAAACTCTTCTTTTTTCTTAGCTGGACTCATATCTTCAGTTCCTAAGAAGTTGAAATACTCAATAGCCATACTCAGTTTTTTGCTGTGATTTTTACCTCTATCGCTGATGTAGAATAGTTTAAATCTGCTATTTTCTTTGTTTTGCATATACAATAATGGTACGCCGATGTCTGCTTGTTTTATGTCGCTTTCATAATCTAAGAAGTCAGGCTCAATATTTGGCACTTCTTTTTCAAAAATTTTATACAAGAACTCCGATTGATAATCTCTATTGACTTCAACAGGAGTGATAGCAGGTTTAGTAACTTTAATAACTCCATTGTCTTCACCTAAGTTTTTTCGGACATAGACATAATTGTCTTGGTAGTATTTTTTAGCTACTTCTATGACTTCTTCTTTAGTAATACTTTCTAGTACTTCCATTTCTTTAACGTAGTCTTTCCATTCGATACGTTGAATAAACGCTTGTACAAATTCATTAGCTCTACTCGAGTTGCTTTCGAAAACTTTAATTTTAGAAAGTTTAATATCGCTAATTATAGCTGGTAAAAGCCAATCTGGGAAATCTCCATTTTTAACTTTTTCTACTTCGGCAGTAAGCAAGTCTTTTAATTCGTCTAGAGATTGCCCTTGCTTAGGTGAGCCATACAAGATATGCGTGCTGTAGTCCGATAGAATATATGGGAAACAACTGGCTTGAAGTACTTTTTGTTGTTGGTTCAAGTTAAGGTCAATAAGACCTGCTTGACTATTACTCAACACCATATCAATAATTCGCATTACTTGTGTATCCCTGTTTTTGACGCCTGGAAAACGATAGCCTAAGTAAACTCTTTCTGTTTCAGGGCCGAAGACATCTTTTATGATTGGTTTTGTTATGGGTTCTTCAATTTTAGGAGTAAATTTTGGATCATCTTTTCTTTTATAAGCACCAAACTTTTGGTTGACCCAATTGATAACCGAATCAGGATTAAAATCTCCAGACATACATATAGCCATATTGTTTGGCACATAGTTTTTGTTGAAATATTTTCTAATCTCAGAAAGGGAAGGATTCTTAAGGTGCTCAATAGTACCTATGGTAGTTTGGGTGCCATAAGTGTGCTTTTGGAAAAGCCCCTCTAGTAATGCTTCAAACATTTTTCGACCGTCGCTATCCAAACCTCTATTTTTTTCTTCGTAAACAGCCTCAAGTTCTGTATGAAATAGTCGGAAAACAGGCATACGAAATCGTTCAGACTCTATNTCTAACCATTTCTCTAATTGATTGGAAGGTATATCATTTACATAAACGGTAGCCTCGGCAGAGGTNTATGCATTAGTACCTTTAGCTCCTATATTAGAAACCATTTTATCGTATTCGTTAGCAATAGCATATTTGGCAGCTTCTCCNGAAACAGAATCAATTTGAGCCCATAAACGATCTCTATTTTCAGTATCATCCATATCAATCTGACGGTACTCTTCATACAAAGCTTCTATTTCTTTAAGCATAGGTTCTTCTTTAGAATAGTCTAAAGAACCATATTTATCCGTNCCCTTAAANAACATATGTTCTANATAATGAGCTAATCCTGTGGCATCAGCAGGGTCATTTTTACTGCCAGCTCTTATAGCGATATAAGTTTGAACTCTNGGTGCGTCTTTATATACTGAAAGATAAACTTTAAGTCCATTATCTAAAGTATAAATTCTAGNATTCATAGGATCGTTCTGCACCTTATCGTAACTATTCTCTAATTTATTCATNTTTTTATTNACGTTATATCCTATCCAAGCTAAAGCGGCTAGAATTAGAATTATGGTTAANTTATGTTTCATTGATTTTTCTTTNANTTTAATAGTCTATTTCTAAGTCAAATTTATTTTTTAAACTCAATAATTTGGAATTTTTTTTGACCATTTTTTTAAATTTATCTTCAGCNGTATAAGCTTTCATTTTTTCTTCTTTNAGATGAATAACATCAACTGTTAAGGTGATNCTATCGTTTTCAAGNTGNGTTTTAAGATANCCTAAAANTTTACTCTTTTCATCTTTTATCACTTGTTCTTGAACTTTATTATCTAATGTTATACACACATTAAAGTTTTCTTTAAGTATGGCTTTNTTNTCTCTTAGAACAGATAGTAAATTATGTTTTCGAANATTCTCTATTTTATTGGCGNAATNNTCCCATTTTTCGTTAAGGTCTTCTTGTGAAAANTCTTGTTCATTACNCTTTTCTTCTTTNGNTANACTATTATTNTTTTCATCATCTTGTTTTTCTGTTATAGAANNAGGATTNATGGAAATAGTTTTTTTCTGAATATTATCCTTAAAGTTAACAATTTTAATGGCTTTTTTNGAAATTTTGGGTAAATCAATTTTCACTTCTTCGCTTTCTTTTTCATNAACATTTGGAAGTGCTTTTTTAGAAGTAANTACTTTTTTCTCTTGAGTTTCCTTTGTTGAAGCAGTTTTTGCTTCNTTTAACTGCTNTTGTTTAACTACTAAAGTTTTTTTTTCTTCTGTAGTGTTGTCTTCTNTTAGTCTGCAAATTTGCATTAAAGTAATTTCAACTAGTAATCGCTTATTTTTACTCAATTTATAATTTATATCAACTTTATTACANTATTCTAAGCTATGTAATAAGTCTTTTTGATCCCATTTTTTACTTTGTTNCAAATAACGATCTTTGACTTTATCTCCAACTTCCAATAATGAAAGTGTTTCAGCATCTTTAGANACTAATAAGTTNCTAAAGTGTGAGCCCAAACCATTTATAAATTGATGGCCATCATAACCATAATTTAAAATCTCATTTAATTCATTTAAAGCCATTGAAATATTTGTATTNCATAATGCGTCTGTGATTCTAAAGTAATATTCATAGTCNAGNATATTTAGATTTTGAATAACATCTTTGTATGTTAGTTCATTACCGCTAAAGCTAATAATTTGATCGAAAATTGATAAAGCATCTCTNANTGCTCCNTCAGCTTTCTGAGCAATCATATTTAAGGCTTCTTGTTCAGCTTTAATTCCCTCGCTTTTTGCAACGTATGCTANATGATTTACNATGTCGNTGATTTGTATTCTNTTAAAATCAAAAATTTGACAACGTGACAATATTGTAGGNATAATTTTATGTTTTTCGGTGGTTGCTAAAATAAATTTAGCATGTGCTGGTGGTTCTTCTAAAGTNTTAAGAAAAGCATTAAAAGCTTGATTAGAAAGCATATGAACTTCGTCAATTATATACACNTTATATTTACCTCTTTGAGGAGGGATTCNCACTTNTTCAGTTAAATTTCTTATNTCTTCAACTGAATTATTAGATGCAGCATCTAATTCAAAAATATTAAATGAATAATCGTCAATTTCCTCTGATGAGTTATATTCATTGATTTCTTTTGCAAATATTCTAGCGCATGTGGTTTTTCCAACACCTCTAGGNCCACAAAACAAAAAAGCATGAGCTAAATGGTTGTTTTTAATAGCATTTTTAAGCGTATTGACAATGGACTGTTGACCTACTAAAGATTTAAATGAGGCAGGGCGGTATTTTCGAGCAGAAACGACAAAATTTTCCATCTGATTATTTTAGAAAAACAAATATAATATAATGTTTGTAATGCNTATTTATATATTTACTTATATATGCTTTGTAATTATAGTTTTTAAAATGTAAATATGCTATTGAAAACAATACTTTGTTTATGTTAAAAATAATTCTAAATTTGCAACCCTTTTACAGATTAGNTTAAAAGAAAAAATAATTTATAAAATTAAAATTATGAACCATTACGAGACCGTTTTCATTTTAAATCCCGTTTTGTCTGAAGATCAGATGAAGGAGACGGTTCAAAAGTTTACTAAACTTTTGAAAGAAAGTAAGGCAAAAATTGTTTCCGAGGAGCATTGGGGGCTAAAAAAAATGGCTTACAGTATCCAGAAAAAAAGAACAGGTTTTTATTATTTGATTGAATTTNTTTCTGAAGATATTAGGATTGTTGACAAACTGGAATTAGCTTTTAANCGTGATGAGCGTTTAATGCGTTGGATAACAGTAAAGCTTGATAAGCATGCTGTTATTTATGCTGAAAACAGAAGAAAAAGATTAAATAATNTTAAAAAACAGGAGGCATAATTATGGCAGATGATATTAGATATTTATCACCAGTTGATGTAAATAATAGAAATAGNAAAAAATATTGCAGATTTAAAAAANCAGGTATAAAATACATCGACTACAANGATCCTGACTACCTTATGAGATTTGTCAATGAGCAAGGTAAAATACTTCCTAGAAGAATTACAGGTACTTCATTAAAATACCAAAGAAAAGTTTCACAAGCAATAAAAAGATGCAGACACTTGGCTTTAATGCCATATGTTGGCGATATGCTAAAATAATTTACAGCTATGGAATTGATATTATTACANGACGTAGAAAAACTAGGTTTTAAAGATGAGATTGTAAAAGTCAAAAACGGATATGGTCGAAATTTCTTAATNCCAGCTGGTCACGCTATTTTAGCCACTGATTCTGCTCGAAAAGTTTTAGCTGAAAATTTACGACAAAAGNCTAAAAANGAAAATAAATTAATTGAAGATGCTAACAAATTAGCTGATGGNATTAATGGTTTGACTGTCACAATTGCTGCAAAGACTATTGAAGGGGGTAACCAATTATTTGGCTCAGTAACTTCTAATCATTTAGCTGATGAGTTGGAAAGGCTAGGTTATGNTGTTAATCGNAAATTTGTTAANTTGAATAATATCAAAACAATTGGTAGTTATGCTGCTGAAGTACGTTTGCANAGAGAAGTTAAAGCTANTGTAACTGTTGANGTAGTTGCTAAATAAATATAGTCAAAATATAATTTAAGGTTTTAATTTAAGAGTTTTTTATTCATATCTNAAAGCTTCTATNGGGTCAAGCNGTGCCGCTTTTGCCGCTGGAAGTAGACCTGAAATTAATCCTACAATTACACAGATNGTNATTCCAGNAAAAATCCAAAACCAAGGAATTATAAATTCGTTTCCCACAATTANTGAGGTAAGNTTCCCAATTAANATTCCTAAGACTATACCCATAACTCCTCCAATTTGACAGATAACTATAGCTTCAATGAGGAATTGCCAACGAATGATTTTTGAGGTTGCCCCTAAAGCTTTTCGAATTCCTACTTCTTTTATTCTTTCAGTNACAGAAACTAACATAATATTCATTANACCTATTGCAGATCCTAACAACGTTATTATGCTAATNACAATAGCTGCAATAGTAACTTGCTTTATATTTTCAAACATTATCTGAGTAAGATTATCNCTTCGAATAATGTCAAAGTTATCTTCATCAATAGGAGCTAGTTTTCTAACGATTCTCATATGAGCAATTGCTTGACCTATTGTTGAATTTAATTTTTCTGCATTTATCGATAATATACTTATNGTGAAAGATTGATTTGCANATCCATAGTATTGCCTAGCTTTATTAAGTGGTATAAGGCATGTTTTGTCACCTCCAAAGCTCATACTTGCNCCTTTGGCTTTTAGAACGCCGATGACTNTAAATTTATTTCCNCCTATAGATATAATTTTACCTATAGGTACAGACGATCCAAATATACTTTTTTTAACTTCTTCTCCAATAATAACTACATGTTTACCTNGTTGGATTTCCTCTAATGTAAAGTTTCTTCCTTCAGCTAATTTGTATCCTGCCGTAAGTATNTAGTTTTCGTCCGTACCAAAAACATTTANATTTGGATTACTCTTTTTTGATTTNTATTTGATAGTTGAGGTAGAGCTAGNTCTAGAGGAAATCGATGTAGTAATTGGAAATCCATTTTTAAATTTTATTGCTTCTAAATAAGTAATTGATGGATATTTTTTTTCTTTAGTACCCTTTTGGTTAATCTTAATAAAAGAGCTTTTGTTTCTTATATTAAATGTATTAGCTCCCATACTTGTAAAGTTATCATTAATNGAAGATTTTATAGATTCAATAGCTGTTTGTATTCCAATAAGAGCAGAAATTCCAATAGCAATTATAAAAATAGTTAGTATNGTTCTAAGAAAATTCGTTTGAATTGAATCNAGAGCAATCTTAATATTTAATACAAATAATTTCAAGTATTTTTTTTAATTTATTATTGTATTNTAAGNCATTTTTTTACTCAAANCTAATATGAAAGAAGGTGATTAGGTTTTGATGTCATTTTTTGTAANGGTGGAGAAAATCGAGTAAGTTTTATGTCTTTCACAGCNAATTTATATTCATTGAGTGATGGTGTTCTNCCAAGAATTGCAGATAAAACTACAACTGGAGTTGATGCAAGTAATGACTCGCCTTTTTTACGATCTGAATCTTTTACAACTCTTCCTTGAAATAATCTTGTAGATGTTGACATTACACTATCACCTTTTTCAGCTTTTTCTTGATTTCCCATACATAAATTGCACCCNGGTCTTTCAAGATATAAAACATTTTCATATTTGGTCCTTGCAATATTTTTTGGCGCAGAATCATCAAATTCAAAACTTGAATATTTTTGAAGAATTTCCCAGTCCCCTTCACTTTTTAGTTCGTCAATTATATTATATGTTGGNGCAGTTAAAACTAATGGAGCATTAAATTTTACACNTTTAGTCTTTTCTTCTAAATTTCNTAACATTTTCGCGACAATTTTGATATCTCCTTTGTGAACCATACANGAACCAACGAATCCTAGATCAATTTTTTTTGTNGCATTATAGAATGATAGTTTACGAATTGTGTCGTGAGTATATCGTTTTGAAACATCTTCGTTATTTACATCNGGATCAGCTATCATTGGTTCGTCTATTTTATCTAAATCTACTTCAAATTCAGCATAATATTTTGCATTANNATCGGGGGTTAATGGNGGTTTTTTATTAGATTTAATTTCTTCAATGCGTAAATTAACTTTATCGATTAAGCCNGCTAATACTTGATTATCGTTATCCATCTTTTTTGCAATCATATTCTCAATTCGACCTTTTGCTATCTTTAACGAGCNAATTAAAGTATCTTTTTGTGAAATACATATTGATGCTTTTGCCTTCATNTCAGCAGTCCANTCAGTAAATGTGAATGCNTGATCTGCTAGAAGCGTCCCAATGTGAACTTCAATAATTCTTCCTTGAAAAATATTTTCTCCCTTAAATTTTTTAAGCATTTGAGATTGAGTTGCATGTACTACATCTCTAAAATCAAGATGATCTTTCATTTTGCCTNTNAAGGTAACCTTCACAGANTCTGGAATAGGCATTGANGCNTCACCTGTTGCAAGNGCAAGNGCTACAGTGCCTGAATCAGCNCCAAATGCGACTCCTTTTGACATTCTTGTATGTGAATCNCCTCCAATAATNATAGACCAATCATCAATAGTAATATCATTNAGGACTTTGTGAATGACATCTGTCATAGGAGGATATNTNTTGTTAGGATGTCTTGCNGTNATNAGTCCAAAATCAAACATAAACTTCATAAGTTTAGGTATATTTTCCTGTGATTTTAAGTCCCAAACAGATGCTGTATGACATCCTGATTGATAACCTGCATCAAGTATGGGAGATATTGTGGTTGCTGCCATCATTTCAAGTTCTTGTGATGTCATAAGACCTGTTGTNTCTTGTGAACCAACAATATTCACATTTACTCTAGTATATGATCCAGCATGTAAAATANTTTTAGAATTACCAACTACATTTTTATTGAATATTTTCTCAACAGCGGTTAGTCCTTGTCCTTCTATATATACTTCTTTAGATTTTTGATATATCTCAGGAATTTTGANTCTTAATAGTTTAGAAGCAAANGATTGGAGTTTTTTNCCAAAAACAATTGCATATGAGCCTCCTGCTTTCATAAACTCTAANTTTTGAGGAGTAAATGATTCNGAAATATCCATTATTTCTTTGTCATTATGATATAGCTTTTTCTTTTTTGTATTTATAGTAAAGATTGTTCCAGTGTCAACTGAATAAACTTGTTCCAAAATAGGGTCCCCGTTTTTATCAAGAATTAAATTACCTNTTGAATCATATTTTTTTTTCCAGTTTTTTAGATCAATTCCTATTCCTCCTGTTACACTAACTGTTGTTAAAAAAATTGGAGATATACCATTAGTTCCTGCAACTACAGGAGCAATATTGATGAAAGGAATATAATCACTTGATTTTTTACCTATCCATAAAGCAACATTATTAACGCCNGACATTCTAGATGAACCAACACCCATTGTTCCTTTTTCTGCTACAAGCATTATTGTTTTGTCAGGATGTTCTTTTTGTAACTTAATTAAAGCGTTTTGTTGTTGTTTGTTATGTTCAAACATACTTTGTCCATGAAGTTGTCTGTCTGATCTTGAATGAGCATCGCTTCCAGGAGATAATAAATCAGTTGATATATCACCAACTCCTGCTACGAANGAAACTAATTTAATTTCTTCAGGTACTTCTGGTAAAGTTGTATAAAATTCAGCTTTAGAATAACTTGTTAAAATATCAAGTGCAATATCATTTTTNGCTNTAAAAGCTTTTTCAAGTCTTAACATATCAGCTTCATATAGAAAAACTTGCTTTTTTAATACTGATGCNGCTTTTTTAGCAATTTGTATTTTTTTTCCTAATGCAATATCTAAAAGTACTTCAACAGATGGGCCACCTTTCATATGTGACAATAATTCAAAAGCAAAGTCTATTGATATTTCTTTGACCTTAATATTTGAAAGTATTATTTCTTTAAGAAAATTAGATTTTGATCTTGCTGCTTCAGTAGTGCCAGGNAATACGTTGNAAATAAAAAAATCAAGAGAAATNTCTCTGTGCTCGTGATTTATTATTTTTATTTGTTCAATTATTTCATCTAATAATTCTTTTTCATCTATCGGTTTTGGATCAAGANNAAGTACTTTTCTTTTTTTATTTTCTAGAAGATATTTTTTAAATAAACTCATAAAAGGTTAGGGTTTTTTNAAAAAGGATATGATAATTATTAAGAGATTTTATGCGTAATTTTTATATTCTTTTCATTATTGCATAAAAATATTGAATTTTTTTTTAATACCTTAACTTACCGAAAATTTATTATTTAAATTTTTATGATACAAAAAGACGATAAACGACAAATTTGGTCTTGGGCCATGTACGATTTTGCTAACTCCGCCTTCACTACTTTNNTAGTGACTTTTATCTATGGGACTTTCTTTACTAAATCTATAGCCGATAATGAAATTTTAGGAACNCAATATTGGTCATNGGCNATTTCTTTTACAGCTATCGTGGTGGCTTTGTTNTCNCCAATCTTAGGNGCTATTGCTGACAATTNGGGGNCAAGAAAACGAATNATGTTGGTGAGTACTTTGGTCTGTGTTNCAGCGACTGCTCTACTNTTTTTTCCGCAACAAGGACAAGTTCTTTTGGCACTTACGCTTTTCATTATAGCAAACATTGCTTTTGAAATAGGGACTGTATTTTGTAANGCTTACTTGGCAGAATTGAGNTCTGAGGAACGNATAGGTAAAGTATCTGGTATGGCATGGGGTCTAGGTTATATAGGGGGCTTATTGGCTTTAGTANTAGCATTAGTATTTTTTGTNCAAACAGAACAGCCTATTTTGGGTTTTAGTACTGANTATGGAGAAAATATAAGGGCTACCAATTTACTTGTNGCATTATGGTTTTTGATTTTTAGTCTACCTATTTTTATTTGGATTAAAGANAAGCACAATACNGCTAAGAAGCCTTTNTCANTNNTAGTTAAAAATTCTTTTGACANCCTTAAAACCACTTTTAAAGAACTTTCTTNATACGGAAAAATATTTCATTTTTTGTTGGCTCGTTTGGTATATAACGATGCTTTGATAACCATTTTTGCTTTTGGAGGTATCTATGCCGCTACGACCATAGGCTTTAGCTTTGAGGAAATCNTTATTCTAGGTATNGTNCTCAATNTTATGGCAGGAATTGGAGCTTTTGTTTTTGGTTATTTAGAAGATGGTAAAGGAAGTGAAAAAGTGATTTTGTGGAGTATTNTTTTTCTTATGATAGCTTGTCTCATAGCCTTTTTAGCACCAGAGTTGCCTGGCTTATTTCAATTTATTTTTGGAGGTAATGCCATTCCCGATTGGTTCAATTCAAAAAATTTATTTTGGGTGGCGGCTATTTTAATTGGCNTGTTTTCAGGACCTAATCAATCGGCAAGTAGAACCTATATGGCTCGTCTTACTCCGGCAGAAAAAAGAAATGAATTTTTTGGATTTTATGCCTTCTCGGGAAAAATGACTGCTTTTGTAGGGCCGTTTTTATTTGGTTTGGCAACACGTTATTTTGACACACAACAAGCTGGACTTATCATAATTTTTATCTTATTCTTTGTAGGATACAAGTTGATGAAGCGTCTCTAAACCCCACTAAATTACTATCTTTGTTGTATGCGACTAATCTTGATTTGTTTACTGTTTAGCACTCAGCTTATAGCACAGCAATATTATTCTAATAAAGGAAAAGTCAGTTTCTTTTCTGAAGCACCCATAGAAAATATATCGGCTNTAAATGAAGATGTCTCGGCTATTGTCGATAGTCAAACGGGAGGTTTTGCATTTAGACTGAAAATAGAAGACTTTACTTTTCCTAATTCGCTTATGCAAGAACATTTCAACGAAAGTTATTTAGAAAGTGATAAGTATCCTTTATCTACTTTTACGGGAGTTATAGATAATTTTTCTAATTTAGATTTGAGTACTAAGCAAAACCTTATGGCAAATGGAAGTCTTGCGATGCACGGTATTAGTAAAGACGCTCAAATGAAAGCTACTGTTCAAATGATAAATGATGAATTGCATATTTCTTCTACTTTTGATGTTGCTCTTGNGGACTACGATATTGATATTCCCAAAATTATGATGTATAAAATTGCTGAAGTCATAAAAGTAGTGGTTGATATGAAACTTCAAAACAGAACCGATGAATAGATTTTTAGTATTTGTAATTTTTATCTGTTTTCAGTCAACTTATGCTCAAGACTTACTGAGTATGCTAGAAANCGATGACAACGAAGTNCAACTAACAACTTCCATTTTTAAGGACAATAGAATTGTCAACGCCCAATCTTCTAAACAGACTTCCAAAGGAGAATTTAAATTTTTAATACAACACCGTTTTGGCACACTCAACTCGGGTTTTTATAATTTATGGGGCATCGATAATTCACACGTTAGGTTTGGTTTGGATTATGGCGTGTCTGAACGTCTAGCTCTAGCTCTCGGACGAAGTTCTAATGGCAAGCAGTTTGATGCTTCTGCCAAACTTAATATCTTAAAGCAAACGAACTTATGCCCANTAGTATTATCGACTTATTCGGCTATATTCTTTGCTCACCCTTCAGAAAATGATAGGCAACAANCCGATTACGACTTACTTAATCAATTTAGCTTTTCTAATCAACTCATTATAGCACGAAAATTCACTTCAGAGCTTTCTTTGGTGTTGTTGCCCACCCATATTCACCTCAATCGCTTTTNAGCGGGTACATCTGCCGACCCTTTATTTATGGGAGTAGGAGGACGTTATAAAGTCACTAAAAAAGTATCGGTCAACGGCGAGTATTTCTATGCTCTAAGCACAATGACAGAATTACATCAAAATATGTTGTCTGTAGGTGTTGATATAGAAACAGGAGGACATGTTTTTTCCTTACATTTAAGCAATTCACGTGGTATGAATGAACAGGCTTTTTTAACACAAACTACTGGCCAATGGCTAGAAGGAGATATCTACTTTGGCTTTAATATTTCAAGAGTATTTTCATGGTAAAAACAAGCAATAGTTTTGACTTTGCAATAGTAGGAGGGGGTATAGTAGGTTTATCTTGCGCCTACAAACTTCAAGTCGAATATCCAAAGCTCAATATAGTGCTCTTTGAGAAAGAACAAACCTTAGCTGCTCATCAAACGGGTAGAAATTCAGGGGTTATTCATTCAGGTTTATATTATAGACCCGGTTCTTTCCGAGCTAAAAACTGCGTTAATGGTAGAAAGCAATTAGTTGAATTTGCAAAAAAATACAACATCAAACACGATGTTTGTGGTAAAGTAGTCGTAGCTGTNAATCCNGATGAAGAAGAACGACTAGATAAAATTTGTGAAACGGGTAAGGCAAATGGCTTAGAAGGTATAGAGAAGATAGATGCTGTTCGCTTAAAAGAAATTGAGCCTTATGTTGAAGGTGTTGCTGCCTTGTGGGTGCCCGAATCTGGCATTATTGATTTTGTCGGTGTGACTAATAAACTAGCAGAACTTATAAAAGAAATAAACCCAAACAGTCAAATCATCTATTCCTGTGAAGTCAAATCTTTTGATGATGGTGGACTTATCAATACCACTAAAGGACAATACAAGTCNGATAAAAAAATCCTTTGTGGCGGTTTGTTTTCAGATAGGTTAGCTCAAAAAGATAAAGTCCATTCAGATGTACGCATAGTAGGTTTTAGGGGCGATTACTACGATTTAAGTGAAAAGGGNAAGTCTAAAGTTAATAACTTGATATATCCAGTTCCCAATCCAGAATTCCCTTTTTTAGGTGTNCATTTTACTANAATGGTAGATGGNAGNATTGAGTGTGGTCCTAATGCTGTATTTACTTTCAAACGTGAAGGTTATGGTAAAACTGACTTTANTTTAAAAGACACTTTGGAAGCCTTAATGTATAAAGGAACGTGGAAATTATTCTTTAAACATTGGCGTTTTGGTNTAAATGAATATAAAAGAGCATTTTCTAAGCGATTATTTTTGAAAGAATTAAATAGATTAATACCTTCGTTAAAAATGGACGATATTGTTGTCGGAAGAAGTGGTGTCCGAGCTATGGCATTAGGACAAGACGGCGAAGTGTTTGACGACTTNAAAATAGAGTGCAAAGGCAATAGTATCCACGTNTTGAATGCNCCTTCACCAGCAGCGACTGCCTGCTTGGCGATAGGAGATGAAGTAATGGCAGTCGCAAAGAAAAATTTTAGTTTACCTTAGCAANAATGTTAAAAATATTTGGCTTTAGTAAGAAAGAAAAAATTACCGTAAAGGATTTAGCCTCGATTTATTCTAGGACNCTCTTTGAGGTTATNGATTTAGGTTTTTCAGAAATCATTGAATTTGTTAATGATAACAGAAAATTNGAAGAATCACCTAACCTTAAAATGGAAGATGCCAATTGGTTTTTGATGATTGTTTTTGCTGCCAATAATCATTATTTATCTGATTTCTTTGAGGATTCNACAGTACATCATCTGCANCATGCTAGTCTCAATGAGCTTATTCAATANCTTGATTTAGAAGAAGATGTTGTAAGAGATATGTTTATNGATTATGAAAACTTCTTCAAAGAGCAACACAGCGATGATATTAGCATAGAAAAAGCTATGGCAAAAAGTATTTTTGTCAAATATAATTTAAACGAATATCAAGGAGATCTTCTGAAAAATCAGAATGAACCTAATCCTGTTTTCCTACAAGAATTGACTGANCTAATGAGTAANTTCATTTGGAATTGGTCGGATTATCTATCNAAATATAAGGTTATAGAAGACTAGAGTTTTTCTATTCCAGTATAGTTGAAAGGTGTTATACTTTTCAGATACGCTTTCAATTCATCACTAANCTGTAAAGTGTCAATAAAATTACTNAGTGTANGCTGTTCTATTAATCCGTTAGTTCTAGTTAAAGCCTTAAGAGCTTCATAAGGTTTTGGGTAGCCTTCTTTTCTCAAAATAGTTTGAATAGCTTCTGCGACTACAGCCCAATTATCATCTAGGTCGGCACGGATAGCTTCNTCGTTNAAGATGAGTTTATTTAAACCTTTTAAAATGGATTTAAAGCCTAAGATAGAATGTGCCATAGGCACACCTACATTTCTAAGNACTGTTGAATCTGTTAAATCCCTTTGTAATCTTGATATGGGTAATTTTGCNGATAGATGCTCATAAATAGCATTTGCAATTCCTAGATTTCCTTCAGCGTTTTCAAAATCTATNGGATTAACCTTGTGTGGCATAGCTGATGAGCCTACTTCGCCCTTTTTGATTTTTTGCTTGAAATAATTCATAGATATATAAGTCCATATATCTCGACTTAAATCGATAAGAATGGTNTTGATTCTTTTGAAGTTATCAAAAAGTGCTGCTAAATTATCGTAATGTTCAATTTGAGTAGTCACCTGAGAACGATCTAATCCCAATGTTTCTTNTACAAATTCATTGGAAAAAGCAACCCAATCCACTTCTGGNTAGGCAATGTGGTGAGCGTTAAAATTTCCTGTTGCACCACCAAATTTAGCCGAAAATGGCACCATATTCAATAAGCCCATTTGACGTTCAAGACGCTCGATAAATACCATAATTTCTTTGCCTAAAAGAGTTGGCGAGGCAGCTTGACCATGNGTTCTTGCTAGNAGNGGAATATTTGCCCATTNGTCTTTGAGTTCTATTAGCTTTTCCATCATTTGTAAATAGTTGGGTAGAAAAATATCTTCTACCGACTCTTTGATGAGTAGTGGTGTAGCCGTATTGTTGATGTCTTGTGAAGTCAGAGCAAAGTGAATAAATTCTTTGTATTCACTGATTTTTAAACGATCAAAGNGTTCTTTTAAAAAATATTCTACNGCCTTTACNTCATGATTAGTTGTAGACTCTATTTCTTTAACTTNTTGAGCATCATCATCACTAAATTCAAGGTAAATTTTCCTTAAAGGTTCGTATAGTTTNGNATCAAATTTTTCTAATTGTGGNAGTGGTAGTTCACAAAGTGAAATAAAATATTCAACTTCTACTCGAAGTCTATATTTGATAAGAGCCGCTTCTGAATAATAGGAGCTTAGTTCCTTANTTTTNGATTGGTATCGACCATCTANTGGTGAGATTGCATTTAAAGCGTANAATGACATATTGTNTAGCTTGTTTTCTTTCTGCAAATTTACATCTTTTTAGAAGTTTTTATTTAATAGATAATCTGATTTATTGCTTAATCAGTTTATGAATGGACACTTCATTATCTAATTGAATTTTAACNGTGTAAATTCCAGATTGCAGAGTGCTTATATTNATAGGTAAGCTATGCTTGCCTTCTAGTGANCCATAATCAAATTCGCTGACTCGTTTGCCAGTAATAGAATAAATACTTACAAGNACATTTTGTGATGATGGATTTAATTCTATTAAGANATTGTTTTGCGCTGGGTTAGGNANGANTTTAATGTCAATAGCATTCCAAAAGGCTATATCAGAGACNCATTGTGCCTCACAGTCNGCTAAAGTGCTGTATTCTCCNTCGCCAGTTCCNGGCTCTACACAGCCTGTTGCTTGACATTCCCAAGTTGGCGTAACGTTAGTATTTCCTGTAATTTCAAAAATTCTAGAATCTAGCACTTCCTTCGTNCCTTGATCTTCTACAAAAACTACCACCACGCAATTACTTAAGTCTTNCCATATTCTAAAAGAATTTTGAGTGACATTACCCATAGCGAAAGTATAGCTTTCGGAAACTGTTGTTGAATTTCCGTTACTTAGGTTGGCACTAGTACCATTTCCCGATGGAAGCATTTTTCTCAATACTTGATNNAATTCAGTTTCGCCATTTGAACCAGCTGTATTGCTATATACATTTTCAACAACTGNAATATGGATTGTTGCACTTGGATAATCATAATATGANCTTACANTCACATCAACAGCTAAATCAGTACCATCTGTTGCNACTGCAGTAGCAGTAATATCTAGAAATGANGGTATATTTCTATGTTCATCAATTTCGTCTTGCGAACTAGAGGTTGTAGTACCATCAATATGAGCGCTTGGAACNCCNGAAACACNATAATGANTTACACGAGTGCCAACATCTTCATTGAACGATTGGTCTCCTGTACCTGGCCAATTAACTTGATATTTAATACATGCAACTTTGGCATTGCCAATTTGATTAACGTCATTAGCGTCTAGCAAGTTTTGAAAGCCAGGATTAAAAGAAGCACATGGCCCACAGGTATTAGATGTAAAATGTTCATATAATGGTAAGCGTTGCGCTACAAATTCTACCGAATAGATTTCTNCACTTAGACTGTTGTTACTATCGTCAANATCTGTGCCAGAGTTAATNTTTTCTATNCTAACCGTAATATTGGCTGTGTCNGCANTAGTGAAGGACNATTGATNTGAATGNGTGAAGTCGTATNTNTCTAGAGTTNCTATTGATANACCAGTGATATTATCCGTATATGTGTCTGTTCCATCAGTCCATANGATGTCCATAGATTCTATCGTTTCAGCTCCATAGTTTAATACTGTCCCAGAAATATCAATATCAGCAGGGAATTGTACGTAGCTAGGAACATTTAAATCTGAAAGAATAGCATTAATTCCAATAGGNTTGAATGGTACGTGCGATACACTGACATCGTCAATATAATATTGATTNCCACTAAGAGGGTATAAATTTAATGAAGCAACTTGATTAATNGTGTTTTCAAAAGTGCCTANTAATTGATTATCAATCATAACNTGCCATTGATTTAANGTTAAGTTTATATTCATTGTTATGTTAAACCAAGTGTCAAAGGGGTAATTGCNNTCTAAAAATACAGTACCNCCACCACCTGTTGAAAACTCTATACTNCCGTCATCATTCATAAAGCAGTCCATAGACCAAGTNTCTCCAATAGTAGTTTCACCTTGAAAATTGAAATANCCTCCTGTATTGTTATTGACGTAAAAGTTTGCAGAAAGCATAAANTCNCCTTCATCAAAAAGTTCTCCGAATTCTAGTACTACATCTTGTGGGCCGCCACCTGTAGCTGCAGTAGAATTAAGGTATATGGAGTTTGAGCCACTAAAGGCATTNTTATCGGTAACTTGAACGTCTTCAGCACCTGCAGCCGGCCATACTACCCANAGTGTATCTGCTGCAGCGATGTAGTTGCCAACAGAATAACTTTCAAAATCATCTGTAAAACTGAATTGAGCATTGACTGTGAAAACAGAAAATAGACTCAATAGTAATGCTATTTTTTTCATTGTAAATTTTAATCTTGTGAATACTTTAGCAANATNAATAAAATATAGTCATATAAGCAGCTTTAATTTATGTTTTTTACGATTGTAAATTCGTATTTTTGCANTATGACAACTCTCATAATCATNATTTGTGCTATTTTACTATTACTTGGATTATTAGGTTGTTTTATTCCTGTTATTCCTGGTCCTCCACTAGCNTATATTGCGTTATTAATTCTTACTGCTTTTACAGATTATAAATGTNCAGATGAATTTCTTTGGCAGTGGGCNGGANTAGTGGTTTTAGTAACTATCGCTGATTTTTGGTTACAGATATATGGCGTCAAAAAATTCGGAGGGACTAAAAAAGCAGTTAATGGATCGATGATAGGCTTATTNNTTGGGATATTTGCGCCAATNCCTATGGNATTTATTATTGGTCCTTTTATTGGAGCATTNATTGGCGCTTATTTAGATNAAAAAGATGATATTATAAAAGTCATTAAAATTGCATCTGGTGCTTTGATTGGTTTTATTGGTGGTTTAGTTCTAAANCTAGTCGTTTGCTTTTATCTTATNCGAGAATTTTATTTAACAATACAACTATATTTTGAAAGTTTGTTCAGTTTCGTACTTAAATAGTGTTCCATTTGTTTATGGTTTAGAAAATAGTGGTTTAAAANTAGATTTATCATTAGAAATTCCTTCAGTATGTGGACAAAAGCTANTAAANAATGAGGTTGACTTAGCCTTATTGCCTGTTGCAGTTATTCCTAATTTAGATTATGCTGATATTNTAAGCCCTTATTGTATTTCTTNTGATGGTGCTGTGCAGACTGTTTGTTTATTTAGTGATGTGCCTTTAGAACAGATTGACACTATATTATTAGATTATCATTCCANTACTTCAAATGCACTNGTTCAATTATTATGCAAGCAATTTTGGAAAATACAACCCAAGTTTAAAAAANNCTATATAGATTTTGAGTCCAATATTCAGGGTAATACGGCTGGTGTTATAATAGGAGATAGGGCTTACAACTATANAGATGATTTTACTTTTGTTTATGATTTATCTCTAGAATGGAAAAAATTCAGTGGCATGCCTTTCGTATTTGCCTGTTGGGTGAGTAATAAACCCTTANTTTCGTCTTTCAAACAAGACTTTTCATCAGCTTTAAAATACGGAATTAATAATTTGGATTTAGCNTTATCAAAAAAGTCAGATGTTTTTGATACTCAAATTGATAAAATGAATTACCTNACAGAAGTGATAAATTACGATTTGACTGATGAGAAAAGAAAATCGATGAAGATATTCTTAGATTTAATCTCCTAAATTACCTTCTTTTATTGGCAGCTTCTTGTTGTCTCTTAGCCATTTCTTCTAATCGTTTTTGAAATTTAGATTTTTTAATAGGCTTTTTCTTATTATTTTCTATTTGAGTCAAAATTGCATTTTCGTTAATGAAATATTTTCTCATAATATACTGCTGNCCAAANGTTACCATGTTAGCTAAGAAGTAGTAGTAACTCAATCCAGCAGCATAGTTGTTAAAAAAGCCTAAAAACATAATTGGCATTAAGTACATTATCCATTTCATTTGTGCCATTTGTGGACCACTCATTTGGCTATTCATTCTTGTGTAGAGTAATGTTGATAAAGTCATTAAAAGAGTAAATAAACTAACGTGGTCACCATAAAATGGAATTTCAAATGGCAAATCTAATACAGAATCATATGTTGATAAATCTGTTGCCCACAAAAAAGATTTTTGACGAAGCTCTATACTAGCAGGAAAAAATCGGAATAGAGCAAATAATATTGGCATTTGTAAAAGCATAGGAATACAACCACCTAGAGGATTAACACCTGCTTTTTTATATAATGCCATAGTCGCTTGTTGAGCTTTCATTGGATCTTTATCCTTATGTTTTTCGGTAATTTTATCAATTTCTGGTTTAAGAACTTTCATTTTAGCTTGTGATTTGTAAGCTTTCAATGTAAAGGGTGCAAGAGCCATTTTAATAATAAATGTTAAAATTAAAATGATTATCCCATAATTAGCAATACTATTGTCTAACCAATTAAAGATTGGAATAACAGCGTATTTATTGACCCATCTAAATATACCCCAACCCAAAGGGATCATTCTTTCTAAATTTAAATTATAGTTGGATAGTGTTTCGTAGTGGTTTGGGCCCAAATAAATTTTTAATGGAATACTTTCTCTGTAGTTGTGATTATATGCTAGCTGAGTTTCTAATTCAAGATTTTTTACAAATCTTGTAGAGGCTTCATTAGTTGTTGTTTTTACAAATGTTGGCTTTTCAAAACCATCATTATTAATAAGCACGGAACTAAAAAATTGGTGTTTTAAACCAATCCAATGTGCTTTACCTTCTAAAATTTCTTCGTCGTTTTTTGTTTCTGAAAGATAGTCGACTTCATCATTTAAGTATTTAAAATAAACTGTTGAATACATTCTTTCATTTTCAATACTTTTTTCAGTACTAGGTAAATTTATTGACCATTTTAATTCTAAATCATTGCGGTTGGATGGGATAATTTCTTGAAGCCCTACAGTGTTTACTTTAAAGTCCACCATATAATCACCATCATTTAGTTGATAGATATATTCAAGATAACCACCATTTGATGCCATCATTCGCATCGATACAGAACGATTGGATTTGTTTACAGATATGAAATATAAATCCTCAGTATTAATTATTCGATTTCCCTCAGAAAAGAATGTAATATTAAATTTAGAAGAGTCTCTATCTAAAAGATTAAGAGGCAATGAATCAGTAGTTTGATATTTTTTTAAGATGGCTGATACAATTCTTCCTCCTTTAGGAGAAATAGACAATTGTAATAAATCATTTTCAATTAATATATCTTCATTACTTCCTTTTGCTGATGTAGCAAACACTCCGTACTTAATATTGAGTTTGCTTGAGTCTGAAGCAATAATTTCGTTTGCTTGACTTTTATNTTCTTCTTCTTCTTCTTCTTCTTCTATAGTCGTTATATTATCATTTCTAGATGATTTGTCATTTTCTACATTAATTGAAGGAGGATACAAAGCATTGTATCCGATAACTATTAGTACAATTAAAATTACGCCTGTGATGGAATTTCTGTCCATTTTTAATGTTGTTTTGAATATGTTATTGCTGCACCAATAAATCCTACAAATAAGGGTTGTGGACTTGCTACGGTACTTTTGTATTCTGGGTGAAATTGGACACCAACAAACCATGGGTGTTCAGCAACTTCTATAATTTCAACAAGATTAGATTCAGGATTTAATCCTGTAGTTTTCATGCCTAACGACTCTAGTTGTTCTTTGTAATCGTTATTGAATTCATAGCGATGTCTGTGTCGTTCTTTAATATATACTTTCTGATAACACTCAAAAGCTTTTGAATGTTCCTCAACTTGACATGGATAAGCTCCCAATCGCATTGTTCCACCTTTATCAATAACCTTTTTTTGATGATCCATCAAGTCAATAACGGGCTCTGATGTATTAGGGTTAATTTCTGTCGTATGAGCATCTNCTAAATTCAGTACATTTCTAGCATATTCTATTACTGCGCATTGCATTCCTAAACAAATACCGAAAAATGGCACTTTTTTAGTTCTGGCAAACTTAACAGTTTCAATTTTTCCTTCTATACCTCTATCACCAAAACCTGGTGCTACTAATATTCCGTCAAATTGCTCTAGTTTTTCTTTAGCATTAGAGGAATCAATTTCCTCGGATTGTATCCAAGATACTTTAACTTTGCACTGATTAGCAGCCCCGCTGTGTATGAATGCCTCAGCAATGGATTTGTAAGCGTCTTGTAGTTCGACATACTTTCCTACAACAGCAATTTTTACTTCTGAAGTAGGATTTTTTAGTCGTGATAAAAAGTCGTTCCAGATGTGTAAAGAAACATTGGTTTCGTTTTTTAGACCTAGCTTTCTTAGTGCTACTTTATCTAGCATTTCCGATTGCATAAGTAAAGGCACATGATAAATGCTTTCAGCGTCCAAAGACTCAATAACTGCATCTCTTTCTACATTACAGAATTGAGCTATTTTCCTTTTAATTTCAGAGCCTAAGTGGTGTTCAGTACGACAAACCAAAATATCGGGTTGAAGCCCTAATTCTCTTAACTTTTTAACTGAGTTTTGAGTAGGCTTTGTTTTTAATTCCCCAGCTGCCGAAAGGTATGGCACTAAGGTTAAATGAATGTTAATGGCATTGGAATCCATTTCCCACCTTAACTGTCGTACAGCTTCTATAAATGGTAAAGACTCAATATCTCCTACTGTACCACCAATTTCTGTGATGACAATGTCATACTGACCAGTTTCACCAAGAATTTGAATGTGTTCTTTTATCTCGTTAGTGATGTGAGGTATAACTTGAACAGTTTTACCTAAGTAATCGCCACGTCTTTCTTTATCGATAACAGATTGGTAAATTCTTCCCGTAGTAACATTATTGGCTTGGGAAGTGGTAGAAGATAAAAAACGTTCGTAATGACCTAAATCTAAGTCTGTTTCTGCACCGTCATCTGTTACAAAACATTCGCCATGCTCATAGGGATTCATAGTGCCTGGATCTACATTGATGTAAGGGTCTAGTTTTTGAATGGTTACTGAATAACCTCTTGCTTCTAATAACTTTCCTAGAGATGCTGATACAATTCCTTTTCCGAGTGAAGAGGTAACTCCGCCTGTAACAAAAATATACTTAGTTTGGGAGGATTTACTCATTTTAGAATTAGGTGTTTGATGTAAATTTATTTGTTTGCGAAATTAAAAGAAAAACTAAGATGAAAATAGATTTTTTTTAAAAAGTTAAACTTAAGCCTACACTAGGCATAAATGGTAATTGATTAACTCGCTTATATTCTATTCTGTTGAAATAAAATATATTCTCTCTATTGTACACATTAGTAACCCCAACATTCCATTCGAAAGTAGAGTATTTACTCAATTTCTGTTGTTTTTTTAATGCAATATCCAAGCGATGATACCAAGGTAATCTGCCTTGATTTAGTCCAGCATAGATAATTCCTAACTCGCCACTCTCTGAAATGTAGTTGGTATTAATGCCATCAGAAAAGTCAAGTGAGGGGTAGAAGCCTTGTGTTTGGGTAAAAGGAAAGCCCGAACCGATATTCCAACGGGCATCAAAACTCCAATTTTTTTCTGCACCAAACTTGTAAGTGCTGACTAAGTTTATATTGTGTCTTCTGTCGAAATGAGGGTTATATTCTATGTCTTCCCCGTTTCTGGTGATGTAACCAAGTGAGTAAACTAGCCAAAAATAGAATTTAGGGTCGTTATATTTTAGCACTACATCAACCCCTTTTGCTAATCCTTCCTCAATAATAAAGTCTGGATCTGTTAATGTTAATTTTTCTTTATTGATGTTTGTAAGTTGGGTAAAGTCTTTAATGTAACCTTCTATGTTAAAGTCAATCTTTGATGAGATGTCATATTCTAAACCAAGAATAAGGTGATTTGCCAATTGTAATCCATTAACGACTTCTTCACCTTTAAATTCATCGGGTAAATTGTCTGGAGCAGAAAGGAAACCATAAAATAAGTTCACAACATCTTGATCCGAGTTGGTACTTACCAAATTTTGAGAATATCTTCCTGCTGCTAATTTTAAACGCAGATTGTCAGTAGCTAGAAATTTTGCACCTAGTCTAGGTTCAAATGTAGCGCCTAAAGAATTGTACTTGTAAATTCTAACCCCAGGGTCTATGATTATTTTTTGGGTTTTGATTTTATATCTTAGAAATCCTGATAATTCAGTTGAATTTTCTTTTTGCTCCGTTTTTAAACCTGTAGCATTGGTGAAGTCAAAATCAGTTTGATAGCCTAAAACTTCAAGTCCATATTGCAATTCATTCTCGTTATTGAAACTCGTAAAGTTCAGTCCTAAGTTAAAGCCATTCACTCCACTTTGTCTAGGGTTTAATATAGCTTCTTCCAAACGAATAAGATAGGAGGAATAGGCAAATGTACCTTCTATTATTGTTGAATTTCCAGAGGGTACTAGTATAAAGCTACTACCAATACCCCCTGAATTCCATCCTAGATTGGATACGTCTCTATAACTTACCTTGTCTCTGTAGTTATAGCCAAACATACTCCACTTACTTCCGTTACTACTATTGACAGAAATTTTACCGTATAAATCGGTGTAACTGTAAGGCAAACCCGCTGTATCTATATAGGTATAAAGTAGTTTTGAACTTTTATCTAAATAAGATGTTTTAGCTGATAGTATGAAAGACGCATTGCCGCCTTTTTTAAAGAAAGGACCTTCCAACATTATCTTACTACCAAAGCTATTAGTTGATACTTTACCTGCCAATCTATTTTTGTTACCGTCTTTTGTAGTGATATCCATAATAGAAGAAATACGTCCACCATATTGTGCTCCAAAGCCACCAGTATAAATGTCGGCATTTCTAATTAAATCCGTGTCAAATACAGAGAATAAACCAATGGAGTGAAAGGGGTTGTAAACAATCATACCATCAAGTAAAACCTTGTTTTGTATTGGAGATCCACCTCTAATATAAAGTTGTCCTCCTTGGTCTCCAGTAAATACTACTCCAGGCAAAACTTGTAGGTATTGGGCTAAATCGGGTTCGCCACCAATAGCAGGAATTAACTTAATATCTTTTGGGGTAATCTTTGTAACAGATACTTTTACTTCAGTCTTCATTTCTTGCCTATCGGCAGATACCGTCACGGTTTCTATTTTTACCGATGAGGGTGAAATTTCTAACTTTCGGTTAAGTATTTGTTTGTCTTTTAGTGTGATNTCTTGACGAAGGGTGTCGTAACCTATGTAGGTAACGAATAAAGTGTGATTTCCTGTTGGTACATTNGTGATGTTAAAAAAACCATTAACGTCCGTAGATGCTCCTATAGATTTACCTTCTATAATCACATTACAGAACATAATNGGCTCTCCATTTTCTTTGTCGTATACGAATCCTCTAACGCTACCTTTTTGAGCAAAAAGCGTAAGATGAGNAAAAAGTAATAGTAGAAAAATTAGTTTAGTTTTCATCAANNAATTTGAGGGGGTAAAGGTATTGTTTTTAATGCAGAATTTTGAACAAAAATTCTCTTAACAATTCACCATGATTTATGGAATAATTATCAATGCCTTTAGATTTTATATCGTATNTTCTGCACAGTCCGATAATTTCCATTAATTTTCTTTTGCTGTAATTCCTTGCTGCTATTTGATAATCTTTAATGAAGAAAGGGTTTACTTTGAGCANTCTTGCNGCATTATTAANTGACTTGTCATTTAGAGTNTGGNACAAAAGCACTTTTTGGAAGAAATTGAATATAACGCNAACACTTACAACTANGGGATTATCTTTGGGGTTCTGAGCAAAAATNTTTGCAATACGATTAGATTTTAAAATATCCTTTTTAGCTAGTGCATTAGTCAATTCAAAATTATTATAGTCTTTACTGATNCCAATATTTTTTTCAATAATTTCNGCTGTTATTTCACTNTTCGCTTNGGTGATAATCATCAGTTTATCCAATTCGTTACTGATTTTATTTAAATCNTTGCCTAAATATTCAGCNATTAGNTGAGTAGCCTTGTGTCCAATTTTAAATTGATTGAATGAGACGTATTTTACTATCCATGCAGGAACTTGATTGTCGTACAATTTTTTACTTTCAAAAAGNACCGCATTTTTAGCTANGGTTTTGTAAATACTTTTGCGCTTATCTANAGATTTGTATTTATAGCAAAAAACAAGAATAGTTGATTTTTGAGGGTTATTTAGGTAGTTTTCTAGCTGTTCTATTTTTTTGAGCTGCTGAGCCTCTTTGACAATAACTACCATNCGCTCACCCATAAATGGAAANTGTTTAGCAGAAGAGATTATGGTTTGAATATCTGTATCTTTAGCATACAATATTTTTTGATTTAATTCTTTTTCTGTGTCATTAAGTACTTCGCTACTAATGTAGTCACTAATGTAGTCTATNTAATAGCTTTCTTCACCCATAAGAAAATACACGGGTTTATATTTTTTTGCTTTTAAGTCCGAAAGGATTGCTTCAAAATTCATTTCTTTGTACTATTNCTATGCTATTTAATTTAAACCTGCCAAAATACGACTTCAAACTTAAACGGATTGAAGGTTCCGAATATATTTTTGATGAAGTTAGAAAAAAATACATTAAACTGACTCCAGAGGAGTGGGTGAGACAAAATTTAGTGCATTACTTGAATAACTATAAAAAATATCCCGTTTCCTTGATGTCTATAGAGCACGCATTAGTGTATAACGGTATGAAAAAACGTGCCGACATCGTTTGTTTTGATACATCAGGCAAACCTAAAGTTATAGTAGAGTGTAAAGCTCCTAGTGTAAAAATTAGCCAAAAAGTTTTTGAGCAAATAGCTCGTTATAATTTTGATTTAAAAGTACCCTATTTGATGGTTTCTAACGGTATAGAGCACTATTGTTGTCAAATGGATTATGATNTAGCATCTTTTGATTTCTTAGAGGAAATTCCAGAATATCAAAATTAGGTTTAATTATTGCGCCCCTAATGTGAAAAGTGTAGCTTTGCCAGTCAATTTTTAATATTATGAACTTAGAAGGAATTTTATCCATTGCAGGAAAACCAGGTCTTTTCAAGGTTATAAGTCAAGCCAAAAACACCATTGTTGTAGAGTCATTAATTGATAAAAAGAGAATACCGCTCTACGCTTCTCATCAAGTTAGTGCCTTAGAAGATATTGGCATATATACTTATTCTGACACAGTACCATTAAGTGATATTTTTGATGCTATTGCTATCAAAGAGAGTGGAGGTGCTTGTATAAACCATAAGTCTCCAAAAGATGAAATATTTAATTGGATGAGAGAAATTTTACCAGAATTTGATGAAGACCAAGTTTACCATTCTGATATTAAAAAATTAGCTCAATGGTACAATATTTTACAAGAACAAGGATTGATAGAAATGCCTAAAAAAGATTCAGCTAAAAAAGAAGTTAAAGAAGAAAAATAAGACTAATATGGATACTATAACTGCTAATATCCCAACACGACCTAAAAGAAAATTTGTTGATGAAAATTTAACTGTTGACAGATGGCAAAAAATTGAAGTTTATTTCAAGTCCTTATTGGATAGAAGTATAAGATCTATTCAGCATTTAGAACAATGGCTGCTAGATAGGAGCGAGTTAGAATCGGTCTTGGAAGAAGAACAAGCCTGGCGCTATATCAAGATGAATATTGATACTACAGATGAAAAATTGGCTAAAGATTTTGCTTTTTGGATACAAGAAATTTCTCCTAAAGTAGCTCCATTTTCTCATCAGTTAAATATTAAACTCAATTGCAGTCCATATTTAAAGGAATTGGATAATGAAAAATACCGTATATACCTTAGAGGATTAAAAAAAGCAATTGAGATATACAGAGATGAAAATATCCCTTTGATAGTTGAAATGGAAACCAAGCAACAGGAGTACGGTGCTATTGCTGCTAAAATGAGTGTAGAGATAGATGGTGAAAAAATGACTATGCAAAAGGCGGCTCAATTATTGAAAGATACTAACAGAGAAAAACGGGAAGAAGTATATAACAAGATTAATAATAGACGTCTACAAGATGTTGATATTCTTGATAAATTATTTGATGATTTAATAGCACTACGTCAAAAGATTGCAAAAAATGCTGGTTTTGATAATTACAGAGATTATAAATTTGCTGCTATGGGACGTTTCGACTACACGCCAGATGATTGTTATGCCTTTCACCAATCCATAGCCAAAGAGATAATGCCCATTATTGAAGGATTTGATAAGCATCGTATGCAAACAATGGGTTTACAAGATTATAGACCTTGGGACACCTCAGTTGATCCAAGCGGAAAAGCTCCTCTAAAACCTTTTGAAGATGGCGAAGATTTAATCAACAAATCCATCCGTTGTTTTGAGCGTATACGTCCTTATTATGGTGAATGCTTAGGTACTATGAAGGCTATGAAGCATTTAGATTTGGAATCTAAAGAAGGAAAAGCACCAGGTGGTTTTAATTACCCATTGTATGAAATTGGTGTTCCTTTTATTTATATGAATGCTGTAGGTTCACAAAGAGATTTAGTTACTATGGTCCATGAGGGTGGACATGCTATTCATTCATTTTTGAGTAGGGACTTGCCTTTGGCCGATTTCAAAAGTGTGCCATCAGAAGTAGCGGAATTAGCTTCTATGTCTATGGAATTAATATCAATGGATAGTTGGGATGAGTTTTATGACAATAATGAAGAACTTAAAAGAGCAAAGAAAGAACAAATGCAAAAGGTTTTGGAAGGTTTACCTTGGATTGCTGCTATTGATAGATTCCAACAATGGATATATACTACTCCGCACACTGCTGACGAAAGACGTATCGAATGGCAAAATATTATGTCAGAATTGGGTAGTTCTGTGGTAAATTGGGAGGGTTATGAAAAAGCTCATCAGAATATTTGGCAACGTCAATTGCATTTATTTGAAGTGCCTTTCTATTACATAGAATATGGAATGGCACAATTGGGCGCAATCGCTATGTGGAGAAGTTACAAGCAGTTGGGTGAAACGGCTCTAAATAATTACGATGCAGCTTTGAAGTTGGGTTATACAAAATCGATTGGAGAACTTTATCAAACAGCAGGTATAGAATTTAATTTTTCACAGCAATACGTCAAAGAATTAGCGGATTTTATAAAAGCGGAATTGGCTGATATGAACTAAGGTGTTATTTTCTGAATGCATAATGCTTAATATTTTTTGATAGTAATTGTTATTTAAGCTGGTGCTAAGTCACAAAAAATAAAACATAGTAAGCTAATTTTAAAGAAGAATTATAGTTAGTTTTGCATCCCATTAATAAAAAAAGAATTTCAGATTAATATGGATATTACATTAGAAAAAGTAGATGCTCTAAACGCTAAATTAAAGTTAAAGTTGACTAGTGAAGACTACCATGATAAAGTTGAAGAGGTCATTGTGAACTACCGTAAAACAGCTAGTATTCCTGGTTTTAGAAAAGGTAAGGTACCTATTGGTCAAGTCCGAAAAATGATTGGTAAATCTGTTTTAATCGATGAGGTAAACAAACTTCTTCAAGAAGCTATATATAAGCATATTACCGAAAATAAAGTTGAAGTGTTAGGTAATCCTTTGCCATTAACTTCAGAGGTGGATTGGGATAATGCTACAGAATTTACTTTTGAATATGAGATGGGCTTAGCTCCTCAATTTAAGGTAAATCTGGATAAAAAAGACAAATTTGACTTTTTAAAAATTATAGCTGATAAAAAAATGGTGGAACACTATGTGAACGATATGGCTAAGCGTTACGGAAAGATGACACAACCAACTAAGTCTGAAAAAACAGATTTAATGATGGGTGAGTTTAATCAATTAGATGTTGATGGTAATTTTTTGGATGGTGGCATCAATCATGCCGCATCTGTAGCATTAGATATTATTAAGGATAAAAAAGCTCAAAAAGCCTTAATTGGATTAGCAGAAGGTGATCAAGTTAAATTGCGTATAAACAAGGATTTTTCTAACGACGCACATCATATGCTAAACATCAAGAAAGAAGAATTAGAGAATCTTGATGCTGATTTTAATTTTAAAGTGAACAAAATTAGTCGAATGGATCCTGCAGAATTGAATCAAGAATTATTTGATAAGACTTTTGGCAAAGACACCGTAAAAAATGAAAAAGAATTTAGAGCCAAAATAAAAGAAGAAGTAGAAAAATCTTTCATTAGCGAAAGTGATAACAAATTNAAAAATGANGTTATTCTTCATCTTATCAAAAAAATTAAAATGAGTTTNCCTGATAATTTTTTGAAGAAATGGCTAGTNACNANTAATGAAAAAGGTTTGANTGCAGAGCAAGTAGAAGCTGAGTACGAGCAATATTCCAAAAGTTTGAAATGGCAATTAATTGAGAATAAAATTATCAAGGAGCATAATTTGGAAGTGAAAAATGAAGATGTTTTAGCTCATGCTAAAGAGATAATCGTTTCAAACTTTGCACAGTANGGACAACCAGCACCTGAAGATAAACAGNTAGAAGAAATAGCTGTTAAAGTTTTGGGTAACGAAGAAGAACGTAAAAAAATATATAATCAACTGTATGATGNAAAAACAATGGNATTNTATAAAGAAAAGTTTACTCTCAAAGAAAAAGAGGTTACTTACGATGAATTTGTTAAATTAGCATCTGAAAAANAAAANNAAAAGATATGTTTGATCCATCAGAAGAGTTTAAAAAGTTTGCCANTAAAGACCGTGGTATNAGTAGCACTACTTTAGACCGATTTCAGTCCGCTTATGCTAACTATATTTCGCCAACTATTATAGAAGAACGTTCTATGAATGTGGCTTCTATGGATGTTTTCTCAAGATTGATGATGGACAGAATTATCTTNTTAGGTGTGCCNATCAACGATTATGTAGCTAATATNATACAAGCCCAATTATTATTTCTAGAATCTGTAGATTCTGAAAGGGGTATTCAGATTTATTTAAATTCNCCAGGTGGTGGAGTTTATGCTGGATTAGGTATCTATGATACTATGCAATACATTAATCCNGATGTAGCTACCATNTGTACNGGTATGGCTGCTTCTATGGGTGCAGTGTTATTATGTGCTGGAGCAACAGGTAAAAGGACAGCCTTGAAACATTCACGAGTGATGATTCATCAACCTTTGGGAGGAGCAAGTGGTCAAGCTTCAGATATNGAAATTACTGCTAGAGAAATACAGAAACTCAAAAATGAACTGTATGAAATNATTGCAAGTCACACTGGTAAATCTTTTGATGAGGTATGGAAAGATGGCGACAGAGATTATTGGATGACTGCTGAAGAAGCTAAGGATTATGGTATGATTGATGAAGTTCTCATTAAGAANAATTAAAATATAGTTTAATCTTNTAAAAAACACATCCTACAAAGTATGTGGTTTTTTCTTTATTTTTGTNCCTNATGTCAGAAGAGAAAAATATTAATTGTTCATTTTGTGGTAGAGATAANCAAGATACCAANGTCCTAATAGCGGGTATTAATTCGCATATTTGTGACAGTTGTATTGAGCAAGCTGTTGGTATAGTTCAATCNGAAAAAGAAGGCAAAGATCAGCAAATNATTGCTGCTCAGATGAATTTACTCAAACCGATTGATATTAAAGACCATCTTGATCAATATGTTATTGGCCAAGATAATGCCAAAAAAATACTTTCAGTAGCTGTTTATAATCATTACAAAAGACTTGTTCAGCCACCTTCNGAANATAATGAAGAAATTGAGATAGAAAAATCGAACATCATAATGGTAGGACAAACTGGTACCGGTAAAACNCTTTTGGCACGAACTATAGCTAAGGTTTTGAATGTGCCTTTTTGTATTGCCGATGCTACTGTGCTTACTGAAGCAGGATATGTTGGTGAAGATGTTGAAGCNATACTTTCTAGATTATTACAAGCAGCCGATTATGATGTCAAATCCGCACAAAGAGGTATTGTATTTATAGATGAGGTNGATAANATAGCTCGTAAAAGTGACAATCCTTCTATTACAAGAGATGTTTCTGGAGAAGGTGTTCAGCAGGCNATGCTGAAATTATTNGAAGGAGCAGTGGTACAAGTGCCACCTCAAGGNGGNAGAAAACACCCCGAGCAAAAAATGGTTTCNATTGANACCAAAAATATCTTGTTCGTATGTGGTGGTGCTTTTGATGGTATTGATAGAGTAATAGGNAAGCGTTTAAGTACNCAGGCTATTGGTTATGCTACNGATAAAAAAGAGAAAGTAGATAAGGACAATTTGTTGCAATACATCAGTCCACAAGACTTAAAAGGTTTTGGCTTGATTCCAGAATTAATAGGGCGTTTGCCTGTATTGACACACCTTAAACCTTTAGATAANGAGGCTTTGCGTCAAATACTTACCGAACCAAAAAATTCTTTAACAAAGCANTACTTTAAGTTATTTGAAATGGACGGTATAAATTTAACTATTGATGATGAGGTGCTTGATTATATTGTNGAAAAAGCCATTGATTTTAAATTNGGAGCTCGTGGTCTTCGTTCTATTTGCGAAACCATAATGATAGATGCAATGTTTGATGGTCCTTCAAANTCAGAAAATAAAGAGTTTAAGNTAACTCTTGAATATGCCCAAAATAAGATAGAAAATTCTACACTTCAAAAGTTAAAAGTTGCTTAANATTATCGTTCAAAAGTTTGAAAAGTAAAAGCATATATGTGCTTTTCATCAGAAGGGTGAAAGTCAGTATTAACAAGTTTCCAACTCCCATCTAAATCNTCAAAGTAGGTNTCACCATCAATTTCTGTATGTACTTTTGTTAGATATATTCTATCCACAAGATTGTTCTTAATAGCATATTTNTAAATNTGACCCCCTCCAATTACGAAAGGTTCTTTGTCACCTGCTTTTTGAGCGAGTTCTATAGCTGCCTCAACTGAATTTACGATTANACAACCNTCTGCTTTATAGTCATNTTGTCTTGTAACGATAACATTTGTACGTTTTGGTAATGGACGGTATCTATGAGGAATGGATTCGTAATTCCTTCTACCCATTATTACAAAATGCCCTTTGGTAGTGTNCTTAAAGAATTTCATATCAGCAGGTAAGTGCCATACTAAATCATTGTCTTTTCCTATGACTTTATTTTCTGAAACGGCTACTATCAAAGATACTACCATTAGTTTGTTGTTACATTATAAATTACACCTCTATCTTCGAGATAAGATTTTACAAATTCAAAATGTTCCCCTAAGTATTCAGGAGGAGAAATTCCAATTTGATTATATTGNCCATTAATAACTAAATTAGCTACTGCTGTNCAAGTGAANCCAGTAGTTCGTGCCATAGAAATTGTATTATCTTGATATCTATCTATAAGGTAATATTTGTATTTGACTTTTTTNCCATTCTCTTTACCCTTAATATGAATACGCATTACCGTAAAGTCTTTTTCTCCTTCCTTCAATTGCCATTTTGGGAATAGTAGTTTTGAAGTTACATCAATTGGTCGTATCATTTTACCATTNACCTCAATTTCTTCATAGGAGAAAAAACCACTTGCTCTAAGTACNTTAAGATACTCTACACATCCGGGGTAACGTAATGTTTTTTCTATCATATTTGGAATATGTGGCATAGTATTNATTAGNGACCTTAAACCATCAGAATTCCAGCTTTCNAAAGTNCCAATTCCTTCAAATTTTATTAGTTCGGTGTCNGACAAAGCTTCTTTAGTAACAACTTGCCCATTTTGAACNTATCGTGCAGGTCGTATGTATTCTTCAATGACATCTATAGGTGAAAAAACAGCTTTATACTCATAGGGCCATTCTCTAATTTCTGGTAATCCTCCTACTAGACATTCGTAGTCAGAAATNTTNATATGATTGTTGTGGTATCCTAAAATAATATTGCCCATCCCAGGTGCCACGCCACAATCCATAACAGCNACAACACCCATCTCTTTAGCTAACTCGTCAAGCCCGAAAGGATCTTCAGNAAAAAAAGAAATATCTACACAGTTTTTTCCTGCTTTAATAATGGTTTCTAAAGTTTGATAACCCATAAATCCAGGTACAGCGCCTATNACTAAATCGTAATTTTTAATTAGACGTTCAATAGTTGAGTCGACAGATAAATCGGCGTGNATAGTATGTATNCCTAATTTTGATAATGGAACTAAAGCATCCTCCTTAAAGTCTACTGATGTTACTTGATGATTTTTAGCTAAGTCTTTAGCCATTACACCACCTACTAATCCGGCACCTAAAACAATTATTTTCGCCATTATATTGCTACTTTTCCTTTAATATGAGGGTGNGGATCATAATCTTCTAACCGAAAGTCTTCGTATTTAAAATCAAAAATTGACTTTATCTGTTNGTTAATAATCATTTTAGGTAGCGGTCTAGGNTGTCTAGATAATTGTAATTCAGTTTGTTCAAAGTGATTGCTATAAATATGAGCATCACCTAANGTATGGACAAATTCTCCAACTTTTAAGTCACAGACTTGGGCTACCATCATTGTNAGAAGGGCATAAGAGGCAATATTAAAAGGAACACCTAAAAATATATCTGCACTTCTTTGGTAGAGTTGGCAAGACAATTTATCATCGGCTACATAAAATTGAAAAAAGGCATGACAAGGTGGTAAAGCCATNTCATCTATTTCACCAACATTCCAAGCACTNACAATCATTCTTCTACTATTTGGCGTATTTTTGATTTGGTTTATGACTTGTGTGATTTGGTCAATGTGCNTACCATCTGGTGTTGGCCAACTTCTCCATTGATATCCATATACATGGCCCAAGTCACCATTTTTGTCTGCCCATTCGTCCCAAATTCTAACCCCATTTTCTTTAAGGTATTTGATGTTAGTATCGCCTTTCAAGAACCATAACAATTCGTGAATAATGGAACGTAGGTGAAGTTTTTTGGTTGTTATACAAGGAAATCCNTCAGATAAATCAAAACGCATTTGNTGACCAAATACACTTTTAGTNCCTGTTCCTGTNCGGTCAGATTTTAGAGTGCCATCATTCATCACTCTNGTCATTAAGTCTAAATATTGTTGCATAAATTATATTATCATTGCTACGATTACAGCAGTAAACAAACATGCCAATGTGCCTGCAATCAAAGCTAAAATTCCTAATCTAGATAAATCCTTCATTCGTGACGGTGCAATAGCGCCAATGCCTCCAATTTGAATACCTATAGATGCGAAATTAGCAAATCCACATAAAATATAGGTAGCTATTATTATTGATTTTTCTTGGAAGAATTTACCNCTAGCTTTTAANTCACCTAGCGATACATAAGCTACAAATTCATTCAAAATTGTTTTTTCACCTAGCAATTGACCAATCAGAACAATATCTTCTTTACAAACACCCAATAGCCAAGTNAATGGAGCTAAAGTATAGCCTAAAATAAATTCTAAACTTAATCCTNTGTATTGCCCNNCGGTAATGTTNTTGACCCAAGCGTTTATNCCTGTAAAATCTCCTATGAAGTTAGTTAGTATGTAGTTTAGCATAGCNATGAANGCTATAAATACCAAAAGCATCGCTCCCACATTAATGGCTAATTTGATACCTTGAGTGGTTCCTATGCTAATAGCTTCTANGACATTACTGCCTAATTGTTCATCAGAAATACTCATATCTTTATTGACGGCTTCCGTTTCTGGTAAAAGTATTTTGGCAGCTACAATGGCNGCTGGNGCGGACATCACTGATGCTGCTAGTAAATGCTTGGCGAAAAACAATTGTTCGGCCGGGTCTGTACCACCCAAAAAGCCTATGTATGCTGCTAACACTCCTCCTGCAATAGTTGCCATACCACCACTCATCAAACAGAGTAATTCAGACAATGTCATTTTTTCAATGTAGGGCTTAATCAATAATGGTGACTCAGTCTGCCCCAAGAAAATATTTCCTACTGCTGCNAGACTTTCAGAACCGGAAAGGTTCAGAGTTTTTTTCATTAAAAGGGCAAAGAAATAGACAATTTTTTGTAGAATCCCATAATAAAATAAAACGCTAGTTAGTGCCGAGAAGAAAACAATTGTAGGNAGTACTTGAAAGGCAAATATATAGCCAAAAGAATCCACATTATCGATTANTCCGCCAAATAAAAATAGAGATCCATCNCTAGTAAATCCAAGAATTGTNACAAAAANAGAACTTAGCCATTCAAAGCCCGATTGTATAAANGGAACTTTTAAAATCCCTATTGCAAAAACAATTTGTATCATTAATCCTTTGAATACNAGTGGCCAATTGATTGCANTTCTNTTTCTACTGAAAATAAAAGCGATTCCTATGAGGACTAGAATCCCTAGTAAACCTCTGAGAATGGTTNTAATATCAAAGTCAGAATCTATGGNCTGGGTNTNACTAGCTGTCTTGAATGNATANTNAATGTNATTTTCTTGAAGTANGAGTTTGTTTTCGCTAAGTTTAATAGAGTAGNAACGAATTGTATCTAAGGGTGAAATATAATGAAAGCTTAATGTTTTTTCATCTAATTNCCATTTTCCATAAGCTTTTAAGGCAATAGAATTGATTTCATATTTAAATGTNCCATCATTATTAATTTNCAAGTAATCAATTTTGTCAACCTTTATAAGATTTGTTGTGTCATCAAAATTTCTAATATAATCAAATTGCCATTTTTTNCTTAATTCTTGACTATGTGCTGTCAAAGTAAATAAGAATAAAAGTATTGAGGTNATGTAATTAATCATATTTCTAATACGTTAGCTTCTTTTCTTTATTTCATCTCTTATTTTTGAAGCAAGTTCATAATCTTCATTGTCGATGGATTCATTCAATATTTTTTCTAACTCTTTTGTTGATAAATTTTGAAAGTCATTGGAGTNTTTTTGATTATCTTCATTTTGAAAGTTTTGATTTGAAATNACATCTTTTTCAAGAATNATTCCTGANTCACTAATAATNGTTTCATAAGTAAATATAGGCGCTTTAAAACGAATAGCTATAGCAACAGCATCTGAGGTTCTGGAATCTAATTCAATTTCTTTGCCATTTTTATCTATACANTAAATAATTGATGAAAATATTCCATCTGAATTTATTGAACTTATTACGATTTTTTTAATTGTGATTTTAAATCCATCTGCTAATGTTTTAAATAAGTCGTGAGTAATTGGTCGCTGGCTTTTATATTCACTATCTAATGCAATAGCTATAGCTTTTGCTTCAAAATTACCTATAACAATTGGCAATCTTCTGTTTCCACTAATTTCACCTAACACTAAAGCAAAAGCTCCAGATTGAGTTTGACTATTNGATAGTCCAACTATATCAAGTTGAATCAGNTTCATTAATTATTTGCCTTGAAATTTTTTATTTCNTCTATAAGTTTTGGAANCACTTCAAATGCATCTCCAATAATACCATAATCAGCGGCTTTGAAGAAGGGAGCATCCGGATCTGTATTTATAGCTACCATTATTTTAGATGAATTTACTCCGGCTAAATGTTGAATAGCTCCAGAAATNCCTACAGCAATATATAAATTGGGTGCTATAGCTTTGCCAGTTTGNCCAACATGTTCNCCGTGAGGTCTCCATCCTAAATCAGAAACTGGTTTTGAGCATGCTGTTCCTGCATTTAATAAATCAGCAAGTTCTTCAATCATTCCCCAGTTTTCAGGGCCTTTTAGACCTCTTCCTGCAGAAACTACCACTTCAGCGTCTGCCAAACTAATATTTCCAGTCGATTTTTCTATTTTTTCAGAAATTACATTTGCAGTTTCAGATGAGAAATTAAACGTTTCCTGTTGACAATTGGGATTNGAATTTTCANTGATTGTGTAAGAGTTNGGAGAGATAGCTAAAANACTTTTNAACGANTCGNTTTGAGCTATTTCAAAGGCTTTNCCTGAAAACGCTTTTTTCTTAATNGTAATGGGTGTNTTTTTAGAAGGAATATCTACAACATTACTTATAAAGGCAGCATCTAAATCAATTGATAATCTAGGNCCTATAGATTTACCAGTATTGCTATTAGAAATTATAATTATGTTTGAATTTTCTTTTTTTGCAACATGTGCTAACGCAGAAGATATGCCCTTGTTNTCACAATTATTATAATCAAAACTAACACAAACTATTTTATCAACACCAAATGATGATATTTTGNTTACATCATCTTTAATATTTCCTAGTGTAACAGCAACACATTCTAAATTTAATTTTTTAGCTGTGTCGTGTGCAAATGTTAATGCTTCAAATGTTCCTTTCTTAAAGGATCCATTCCAACTTTCTGCAAATACTAATACTGACATATTTTAAATTACTTTTGCTTCANTATGAAGTAATGTTACTAATTCTTTTTCTTTACCCGCATCNATCATTTTACATTCTTGTTTAGTTNCAGGTTTTTCAAATTTAATAGACTCGCTTTTTTCAGGTGTTCCATTTGTCTTAANTGTAATTAGTGGTTTTGTTCTAGCAGACATAATGCCTCTCATATTAGGAATAATTAAATCTGACTCTTCGACTAGTCCTTTCTGACCAGCAATAATTANTGGNANNGATGCTTTAATAAATTCTTTTCCTCCTTCAATCTCTCTTTCCATAGTGGCAGAATCTTCATTTAAACTAAAACCAGTNCAAGCATTTACAAAAGGTAAGTCAAGAATTGCTGCTAACATACCGGGGACTGCTCCNTTATTATAATCTATNGATTCTCTTCCTGTTATAATTAAGTCAAATTCTTGTTCNGAAATTACTTTTGCTAATTCTTTAGCNACNGAATAACTATCTNTAGGTTTTGAATCAATGCGAATAACTTCATCTGCNCCTATTGCTANAGTTTTNCTTAATGTAGGGTCACTTNCNGATGTTCCTACATGAACAACAGTTACCTTACCNCCATNTTTATCTCTTAATCTAATAGCTTTTGTAAGNCCAAACTCATCGTANGGATTAATAATAAATTGTATNCCTTCNGTTTTAAATTCTGATGAATCATCATTGAATTCAATCTTAGAGGTAGTATCAGGAACATTACTAATACAAACTAGTATTTTCATAATTTTANTGATNATTTGTTTTAGACAAAATTAATTAATTTGAATNATTATTGAACAATNAATCAACAATACTATTAACAAGATTTTAATAGTTATTATCTTCTTTGCTAATTTGTAAAAAATGTTATTTTTGCAATCCTTTGTTTTTANTAATNTATGAGAGAAATTCAATTTAGAGAGGCTATTTGCGAAGCNATGAGCGAAGAAATGAGAAGAGATTCTAANATTTTCTTNATGGGTGAAGAGGTAGCAGAGTATAATGGTGCCTATAAAGCATCNAAAGGAATGCTTGATGAATTTGGTGATAAGCGAGTAATTGATACGCCCATTTCTGAGTTAGGNTTTGCAGGAATAGGTGTTGGTTCAGCTATGAACGGNTTAAGACCTATTATTGAATTTATGACTTTCAACTTTTCTCTTGTAGCNATAGACCAAATAATTAGCAATGCAGCTAAAATGCGACAAATGTCTGGTGGTCAATTTCCAATACCTATTGTNTTTAGAGGTCCNACTGCATCAGCTGGACAATTAGGNGCAACNCATTCTCAAGCCTTTGAAAGTTGGTATGCCAATTGTCCCGGTTTGAAAGTTGTCGTTCCTTCTAATCCATACGATGCTAAGGGTTTGTTAAAATCTGCTATACGAGATAANGACCCTGTAATTTTTATGGAGTCGGAACAAATGTATGGCGATAAAGGAGAAGTGCCTGANGGNGAATACCTTATTCCTATGGGTGTTGCAGAAGTGAAAAGAATNGGTGATGATGTAACTATTGTATCCTTTGGAAAAATAATTAAAGAAGCCTACAAGGCGGCTGATGAATTGGCTGANCAAGGTATCGAAGCAGANGTTATTGATTTGAGAACNGTTCGACCTATAGATTATGATACCGTTTTAGAATCTGTGAAAAAGACTAATAGACTTGTNATTTTNGAGGAGTCTTGGCCTTTAGGTTCGATAGCAACNGAAATTGCTTTTAAAATACAAAAAGATGCTTTTGATTTTCTAGATGCTCCAATTAAACGAGTGACTTGTCTAGATACACCAATGGCTTATGCTCCTACNCTAGTAGAGGCGTTTTTACCTAACAAAGACAAGCTGATAAAAGCTGTCAAAGATGTAACTTATTCAAAATAATTAACCAATTTTAAAAATTAATTAAATTAACTAAAAAATTCAAATTATGAAAATGATTGTAGACTTTTTACCTCTTTTCGGTGTTCTAGCTTTAGGCTACGTTTTNTGGAAGAATGCTTGGGTTTCAAAGCAAGAAGAAGGTACAGAAAAAATGTCAAGAATTGCAAAAAACATCGCTGATGGTGCAATGTCATTCTTGAAAGCTGAATACAAAATATTATCAGTTTTTGTTTTAGCAGTAGCTATTTTACTTTACTTCAAAGGAAATAGTGAAGAAGGCTCAAACGGAATGGTTGCGGTTTCCTTTATAGTAGGTGCAATTTGTTCTGCATTAGCTGGATTTATTGGAATGCGTGTGGCTACAAAAGCCAACGTAAGAACAACTAATGCTGCNAGAAAATCATTAGGCGCTGCACTTGAGGTAGCTTTTGCAGGNGGTGCAGTTATGGGATTAGGTGTNGTAGGTCTTGGTGTTTTAGGGCTTAGTTCATTATTCCTTTTNTATAGTGGTCAAGGCTGGGAAATTGGTGAGGTGTTGAACGTACTTTCAGGTTTTTCTCTTGGCGCATCTTCTATTGCGCTATTTGCTCGTGTAGGTGGTGGTATTTACACTAAAGCTGCCGATGTCGGTGCTGACCTTGTAGGTAANGTAGAAGCTGGTATTCCTGAAGATCACCCNTTAAATCCTGCAACTATTGCGGATAATGTAGGTGATAATGTAGGTGATGTTGCTGGTATGGGTGCTGANCTTTTCGAGTCTTACGTNGGTTCTATAATTGGTACTATGGTATTGGGTGCTGTTTATGCTACATTACCAGANTTTCAANCTCAGTTTGATGGTTTAGGTGCTGTTTATCTTCCATTAGCTTTAGCTGCTGTTGGTATTATCATGTCAATCATTGGTTCATTTTTCGTTAAAGTAAAAGATGATGGTTCACCTCATACTGCTCTTAATATNGGAGAGTTNGGNTCTGCAGGCTTAATGTTAGTAGCTTCTTGGTTTATNATTCAAGCTATGCTTCCAGAGTCTTGGGTAGAAAGCGGTATACAGTACACTTCAATGGGGGTCTTTTGGGCTACTATTGCTGGTNTNGTTGCAGGTTTATTAGTAGGNAAGGTTACAGAATACTATACAGGTACNGGAACTAGACCNGTCAATTCTATTGTTAAGCAATCAGAAACAGGTTCTGCAACAAATATTATNGCTGGTTTGGGTGTTGGTATGATGTCAACAGCTATTCCAATCATNTTAATTGCTGCNGCTATTATCGTTTCTCATAAATTCGCTGGTCTTTATGGTATTGCAATCGCTGCTGTAGGTATGTTAGCTAATACAGGTATTCAATTAGCTGTAGATGCNTATGGTCCTATTTCTGATAATGCAGGTGGTATTGCTGAGATGGCTGAGTTAGACCCTGAAGTTAGAGAAAGAACAGATAAATTAGATGCTGTAGGNAATACTACTGCTGCTATAGGNAAAGGCTTTGCTATTGCTTCTGCTGCATTAACTGCCTTAGCTTTATTTGCTGCTTTTATGAAGACTGCTAACGTAACAGCTATTGATGTTTCTAGACCTGATATTATGGCAGGTTTATTAATAGGAGGNATGTTNCCATTTGTATTCTCTGCATTGTCTATGAACGCAGTAGGTCGTGCCGCTATGGCAATGATTGAAGAAGTAAGAAGACAATTTAGGGACATNCCTGCTTTGAAAGCTGCTTTAGAGGTTATGCGCAAAAACAATTCAGATATGTCAAAAGCTTCTGCTGCAGATAGAAAAATATTTGATGCTGCTGATGGTGTTGCTGAATACGACAAATGTGTAGAAATTTCTACTCAAGCTTCTATNAAAGAAATGGTATTACCNGGTTTATTAGCTATTATTGTNCCTGTTCTTATTGGATTTATCGGTGGTGCNGAGATGTTAGGAGGTCTTTTGGCAGGTGTTACNACTTGTGGTGTTCTTATGGCAATATTCCAGTCAAACGCTGGTGGTGCTTGGGATAATGCTAAGAAAATGATTGAAGAACAAGGAAAGAAAGGAACCGAGGCTCATAAAGCTGCAGTTGTAGGTGATACAGTAGGTGATCCATTCAAAGATACNTCAGGTCCTTCTTTAAATATTTTATTAAAATTAATGTCAGTAGTAGCTCTTGTAATTGCTCCATCAATTTCTATTAATCTTGATGGTAAAATTATTTCAAATACNTCAGATCAGAATNTTATAATCGGTGATTCATATACAGCAAATGCTAAAATAGGTCTTATATCAGCAGATCAAAAAACTGAGTTTGATGCTGAAGTAAATTANTTAATGAATGGAGATAATATTGAATCTATTTCNGTTTNTTTAATNAAAAATCTNAATTCAAGAAATCTTTCATCAAAAGATGATTTTATNTCTGCAGAGAGTTTAATTTTTAAATCTAATAAAGCAAAACAAATTGAAAAAAATGGTAANTCAAGAGAATATTNAGCTAAGGGANTTTTGACCAATAAAATANTTAAAAAGCCTGCANCTCTTNTNTTGACAATTAATGCTGATGGTTTAATTTATGGAGNAATAAATGANATACAAAATTAACAGAGTNGTTTTTTGCTAGCATTTATTTAAAATAGATCTTTTATTTTAATGTCAATTTTTTCAATTATGCTATTTAAGTCTTCTTTGTTTTCTTGAAAGTCAAGTCCGTCAACATCAATAATTNGTAATTGCCCTTGGTTNTAAGATGAAATCCAAGCTTCATAACGTTCATTTAATCTAGATAAATAATCTATTCTAATTGAGTTTTCATAATCACGACCCCTTTTTTGAATNTGGTCAACNAGGTTAGATACGGAAGAACGTAAATAAATCATTAAATTTGGAGCAGGTATAAAATTATTCATAAGTTTAAAAAGACTTTGGTAGTTTTCAAAATCTCTTGTACTCATTAATCCCATAGCATGTAAGTTAGGTGCAAAGATGTGGGCATCTTCATACATTGTCCTATCTTGAATTACATTTTTATCACCTTTATGTATTTCTTGTACTTGNCCGAATCNACTATTCAAAAAATAGATTTGCAAGTTAAAAGACCAACGTTGCATNTCTTTNTAGAAGTCATTTAAATANGGGTTGTCGTCAACATCTTCATATTGGGGCTCCCAACCATAATGTTTAGAAAGAAGTGTTGTTAATGTTGTTTTTCCTGATCCAATATTTCCTGCTATAGCTACATGCATAATNTTTTTTGCTACTAATTTAAATTAAATTCNAATATATCACATTGTTTTNAAAAAATTTAAAATAGAATCCAAATAATTTCTATTATTTGAAAGTCTAGTAACTTTAAATTGACGTCCTAACTTATTTTGAGACTTCATCCATTTGTAAAAAAAACCNGATGACACAATATGNATTATTGGTTTTTGTAAAACTAAATCTTTATTTCTTTTTGCAGCATAATCAGAGTTTAATTTTTTTAAATTTTCATCAAGTATTTCTGTAAAATCATNTATATCGNTAGGCATATTATTGAATTCAAANATCCATTCGTGTGCTGCTTTACCTANATTTGACATATACTTAGGTCCAGCCGTATATTCATTCACATTGGCATTTGTCTTTTCGCATGCAATTTGTATTGCTTTTTCTNCATTGTCAATAATGAGCTCCTCTCCAAATGCATTAATNAATTGACTTACTCTACCGTTAATTTTGATTCTGTATGGATTTATAGAAGTAAAAATAACTGTATCTCCAATTTGATAACGCCACAATCCTGCATTAGTAGAAATGACCATAGCATAAGTTTTTCCTATTTCTACTTCCCANAGAGGTATGGCCTTTTGTTTATCAATTTCTTNNATAGGAATAAATTCGTAAAAAATCCCATAGTCTAGCATNAGCAACATTTCTTCGCTATTCTTTTGATCTTGTATGCCGAAAAATCCTTCTGATGCATTGTAGGTTTCTAAATAATTGATGCNTTTAGGTATCAACTTTTCAAATTGATTTTTATAAGCNGNGAAGCTTACTCCTCCATGCATATAAAGCTCAAGNTTTGGCCAAACTTGACTNATGTTTTCTACTCTTTTGANTTCTAGAATTTTTTNGAGTAATACAAGCATCCATGAGGGTACACCTGAAATTGTTCTGACATCCTCTTTGGCAGTAATCATTGCCATTTGTTGTATCTTTTTCTCAAAGTTATTCATTAAACGAATATCCTTATTAGGGGTTTGGTGAATATTTACCCACAAAGGAAGATTGTCGACTATAATAGCTGACAAATCGCCATCTTTTTTATTGNTGCTAAGGGAGGGTTCGTGGCTGCCTCCCATTATAANACTTTTGCCNTTGAAGACTTGAGTTTCAGGATAATTGTAACAGTAAATCGATAGCATATCTTTACCCCCTTTAAAATGACAATCTTTGAGGGATTCCTTGGTGACTGGAATGTATTTGCTNCTNTGACCACTTGTNCCTGAAGATTTNGCAAACCATTTACTTTNGGTTGGCCATAATATGTTTTCTTCTCCTTTTCTTAATCTTTCAATAAANGNTGATAAATCNTCATAATTTGACAAAGGGACTCTTTCTCTAAAAGTAGAGTAGGAGCTTATTTCATCAAAGTNATACTTCCTTCCAAATTCGGTGAANCGTGCTGTACTAANTAGNTTTTCTAACCAATCTTTTTGTACATCATGAGGGTATTTTACAAAGAGCTCTATTTGATGAATGCGTTTTCGCATTACCCACGACATTAGAGAATTNTTTATAGAAAATATCATATCTTGTACACAGGAAATATTCGAATTTAAAAATACTATTTTGAAATGAAAATAACAGGTTCTTTGTTAAAAATGAAATCGGAAATTTCACAACCTATCAAGTATTATTTGCCTATAGGTAGTGAAATTGTTGAAATGAATTTACTGATAAATAAGCCCGTTAGATTTACTTTTGAAAATCAAATTTTTTGCACTAATTGTGGTTCTAAAACTTACAAATCATTTCATCAAGGTCTGTGCTACCCATGTTTTCAGTCCTCTCCATTAGCGTCAGAATGTATCTTACACCCAGAAAAGTGTCAAGCCCATTTGGGAATAGGTAGGGATATGGAATGGGAAAAGAAATACCATTTAACCCCCCAAATCGTATACCTTGCCTTAACAGCTAATGCCAAAGTGGGTATAACTAGAAAACCTCAAATTCCTACTCGTTGGATTGACCAAGGTGCAGTACAGACTATAATATTGGCAGAAACACCAAATCGTTATTTAGCAGGTGTTATTGAGGTAACATTAAAGGATTTTATCGCAGACAAAACGCATTGGCAAAAAATGTTAAAAAATGAAATCAATACAAGTATTGACTTAATTGCACTAAAAGAAGAAATGAAAAGTTTTTTACCTTCAGAATTAAAACAATTTGTTGTAAATGATTCTCAATTACTAGATTTGAATTATCCTGTTCTTGAATATCCTAAAAAAGTAAAGAGTATGAGCTTTGATAAGCTAAGCGTAGTAGAAGGAACTTTGACAGGTATTAAAGGTCAATATTTAATGTTTGATTATTTGAAAGTCTTAAATATTAGAAAACATCAAGGCTATGTAGTAAGTATTGAATATTAAATCTCAATTTCTTCACCAACTTCGAGCTTAAATCTTTTTCTTATTAAATTTATTACAATGTAGAGAATAGGTGTATCAATTAATGCCATTATTACTTTAAACACAAATCCATTCAATAATAATACCCAAAATTTATCCCAAGCAATACCACCAGCTAAACATAATAGTACTAAGACTGTTGCAGTGTCAACAAGTTGTGAACTAAATGTAGAAGCATTATTTCTTAACCATAAGTGTTTGCCATTTGTTAGTTTTTTCCAAAAATGAAATATTCTAATGTCAATAAATTGAGCTAGTAGATAAGCTAACATAGATGCGCCAACTGCTATGCCTGTCAATCCAAAAACATTGGAAAAAGTTGCATCATTAATTGGTGACCATTCAGTTGCTGATACGTTATTTGCAACCATGACGATACCAAGAACAAAAATACTAGCAAATAAGCCTGATAAAACTACAGAGTTAGCTTTCTTTCTGCCATATATTTCAGAAATTATATCCGTCACTAAAAAGGTGATGGGATAGGGAATGATACCTGCAGATATCTCAAAGGTATAAATGCCTAATGGAGTCCAAGTAAAAAATTTTTGAAAAATAAGATTACAGCATACTAGGGCGGCAATAAAAAGACCGCTTAGTATCAGGAAAAGTGATTGTGCCTTAGATTTCAAATAAGAATGTTTGATTAGTGAATTTCAAATTGATGAGGCATTCGCATTTGTATTTTTTCCATATTCATCAATTCATTGAATTTTTTATAGTATGGATATGTCTTGCCAAGTTCATTTTTGATTATACTACTTTTAACCTTACCACCTAAATCTTCAAGGATTTTTTCAAAAGGATTTTTNTCGATTGGTAATTTAGTGATTCTGTATGATTCTAGCTTAGCCATATCTGCAGCAATAGTAATAGCATCTTCCATGCCTCCTAAAACGTCTACTAATCCTAAATCAACAGCATCTTTNCCTGTCCATACTCTACCTTGACCAATAGAGTCAACTTCTTCCTTNGTAATATTCCTTCCCTCTGCAACGTGCGTAATAAACTTATCATAAATCATCTCNACCTGATTTTGAATGATAGCTCTTTCGGATTCATTTAATGAACGTGTTGGTGAGGCTAAGTCAGCATACTGATTGGTTTTTACTCTNTCTGTAGTAATACCTAACTTATTTTTCATCATTTTTTCAAGATTCATCAAGACACCAAATACACCNATAGAGCCGGTAATNGTTGTGGGATTGGCAACTATGGTATCAGCCTTACATGCNATGTAGTAGCCCCCAGAAGCTGCAACATCTCCCATAGATACGACAACTGGCTTTACTTCTTTAGCTAACTCCATTTCTCTGAGAATAGTTTCAGATGCCAAGGCACTACCGCCAGGGGAATTAACTCTTAACACAATGGCTTTAATTTTTTTGTCTTTTCTAGCTTTACGAATAGCTTTAGAGGTTGTTTCTGAGCCAATATTTTCATTGTCTCCTTCACCACTATTGATAGCACCTTGTGCAAAAATAATAGCTATCTTATCTTTTGAGAACTTTTTCTTTATGCTAGCTGGTACATTAGCGTATTCTTTGAGTGATATTTTTACAATTTTTTTGTCATTTTTAAGATTTAATTTTTTTCTCAATGAATCATCAACTTGATCTTGATATTGTAAGGCGTCAGCTAATTTGTAGTCAACAGCATCTTCTGCAGATTTTACCAAAAAATTTTCTGCAATATTATTTAACTCTTCATCAGACAAATTTCGACCATCGGAAACCCCTAATTTTACATCTTCCCAAATTGAACTGATAAAGCGTTGAACTTGCTCTCTATTAGAATCGCTCATCTTGTCAAGTATAAATGGCTCGACTGCACTTTTAAATTTTCCGTGTCGTATAATTTGCGGCTCTACTTCCAATTTTTCTAGAGCCTCTTTGAAAAACATACCCTCGTAGCTAATTCCTTTGAATTCTAAAAAGCCTTCAGGATGAAGATAAATTTTATCTGAAATAGAAGAAATATAAAATGCTTTTTGAGAATATACTTCACTATATGATATAATAAATTTATCTGTTGAGTCTTTAAACTCTTGTAGCTTGTCACGAATTTCTTCTAATGTTGCCATGCTGGCGTTGACCATATCTATATTCAAATAAATCCCTTTAATATTGTCATCATATTTAGCTTTATCAATCGAATTCAAGATATCGTCTAAACCTAAAGAAGACGATTCGTTATTCAAAGAGCTAAAGTCAAAATCAAATTCGGATGTTCTGTCAATTATTCTTTCAGAAAGTGTTATCTCTAACAAGGTGTTATCTTTAATTTTTTCAACTTCTTCCACACTTGAAGATATACCAATTGCAATAAATATTGATACAATTATTGAAAGTGAGATTAGTGTAACCAAAACAGATTTTAGAACACTTAAGAGAAATCTAACCATAGCTTTTTTATATTTAGAAAAAAACAAAATTACATTTTTTATTCAGATTATTTCGTTTACTTCAATACCTTTATTTATTTTAGTTTTATGAATATAGTGTATTTACTTTTAGGAGGTAATTTGGGAAATTCCAAAAAGATATTTAAACATGCTATTCAAATGTTGGGGATAACCGTTGGTCCTGTAAGTCATTCATCATCATTATATGAATCTCAACCTTGGGGCTTTAAACATAAAAATAATTTTATTAATCAAGCCTTAAAGGTTTCTACTAATTTGTCACCTATTCAAATACTAAATGCTTGTCTTTTAGTGGAAAAACAGTTAGGAAGGATAAGAGTAAAAGCAGATAATTATCAAGCAAGAATTATTGATATAGATATACTTTTATATAATACAGAAATAATTAATGATAAAGACTTAATTATTCCACATCTTCATTTACACAATAGACGATTTGCATTATTACCTCTTTCAGAAATAGCATCCAATCAAATTCATCCAAAATTTGATAAAACCATTGCTCAATTGTTGTATTCTTGTAGTGACGATTCTAATGTATGTAAATTATGAAGTATCAATTTATAGCTATAGAGGGAAATATTGGTGTTGGGAAGACTACATTTTCTAGAATGTTGGCTAAAGAACTAAAGTTCCGTATTATTTTAGAGGAATTTGCAGATAATCCTTTTCTGCCAAAATTTTATGAACACCCTGAGAGGTACGCATTTTCATTAGAATTATTTTTTATGGCTGAACGCTATAGGCAATTAGGCGAGATAAGGGATAAAGATTTATTTTCAAAAGGTATAGTTTCAGATTATTTTTTTGTTAAATCAAAATTATTTGCAGAAAATAATTTAAATGATGACGAACTTTTATTGTTTAATAGATTATCAGATATAGCTTTAAAAAACTTACCCAAGCCAGATTTATTAATTTATTTACATTCTGATGTAAAACGTTTGCAATTTAATATTGAAAAAAGAGGAAGAAGCTTTGAACAAAATATTTCGAACGATTATCTTTTTGATATCCAGAATAAGTATTTTGATTTTTTTAAAAAACACCCCGATTTTCCTATTTTAATTGTTGATGTCAGCGAAGTTGATTTTGTCAATCAAAAAGATATTTTTCAACGATTAGTAGCATTGACTAGTAAATCACATCAAAAGGGAATAAATAGAATTTCTATTACATAAAAAAACCTGATAAATAGTTATCAGGTTTTTTTAAATCAATTTTTTTTTAGTTAACGAGTTTTTGAAATCTATCATTTACTGATAGGTTTTTAAATTCAAAATCTTTGGCTGCTTCTTTTTTGTAACTTGGATTCATTTGAATAGCTTTTGACAAAAAACGAATACTTATGTCGAAATCACCATTTCTAGCATGAACTATAGAATTTAGATAAGCTCCATCTGCAGTCATATCTGTTGTTGCATCTGGATTTTCTCCATTCATTAGTTTTGCTAATGTTGAGTTATAATCATTTCCTGTAAGCTTTGATGATGCAGAACTATAATCACCCGTTTTAATGTCTAAAATACCCTTGTTGACTGAAGAGGCATTTGATGTGTTGTATAATGATCTTGCTTTGCTATAATCGCCTTCCATTGCGGCAATTATGCCTTTGTTTTCCATTACTTCATAAGAGTTTTCATTTAATTTTGATGCTTTACCCAACATATCAATTGCCATATTGATATTTTTTTCATTAATGTAAAGGGTTGCTAAATTGTTATAAGCTCTGAAATCATTNGGAAATGCATTAATTATTGTATTATATATTGTCTTTTTTATAGCAATATCTTCAATTAGTGTTGCTGCATATAACATTTCTTTGATGTCAAGTTGAATTGGATTATCAATAACAAGCGAAACAATTTCTTCATCATTTTTCTTTGGTTCATACAATCTTAATGTTATTGTTGCTTTTCTTAATTTTGGTAATACATCATCTTCAATGGCATCATATATTTCAGCCATATCTCTAATTGCTTCTTCTCTCTTTTGAGGATCTTTTTGATTTCTTACTATATTCAAAACTTTGTTTTTGTCTTTCATATTTGAAGTATTAACAAGACTATTAAAACCAGCCCAGTCTTCGCCTCTAGATGTTTTAATATATTTATCATTGTTGTTTGCCCCTTCAATTTTTAGTTTTTTCATTAATCTTTTTGCGTAGTTAAAAGTTGATTCACTTCTATTGTCTGAAACCTTGTCATTTATATCTAACGATCCTTCAGGAGATGCATAAGAAGATATTTCTATATTTTTTGTTTCATATCCTAGTTTAGCAAATTCTTTTAGTCGCTTGATGTCTTCTGAACTTTTTTGAGAATATCTAACATTTGACTGATTTACAGTAAAATAAATTGTTGCAGTTTCTTCTAAGACAGTTATTTTTTCATATGTATGGTCAGCCAATGCAGGAACTTCATCGCTTTTAACTCTTGTAGACGTTGCCATTACACCATCTGCAACTTTAATAGTACCTAAATTTTTGCTATTATTGTTTATAGATGCATTAGCAGTAACAAATAAACTATAATCAGCCATTTTTTCATTATATTTTAATGAACTTTTATAAATAAAGCTGCCACCGGTAACGTATCCAATAGTTTTGCCATTACTAGATATTTTTTCACCTTGAAGTTTTATTGGATCAAAAAATACCTTAGAATCACTGTCATTGGATTTAGCTAAAACAGCTCTAAAGTCAGCTTCTGCTGTTTTCTGAAAGTATTTTTCTGGAATTTTTACCTCTAATTCAATTTCAATATTGCCAGCATGTACTTCAACTTGTTTTGGTGTTACTTTAAACTCTAAAGTATTAAATTTTGAAACCATAGAATCTAATCCACAGGAACTTAATAAAAATATAAAAGATAATAAAAAAGAGAATTTGTAAAGGCGTAAGTTTTTCATTTTAAAACGATTAAATATTATTTATGCAAATATATATTTATTAGTATAATATATTAATTACTGATCATTAATTTAAGTATCTATTTGTTAACATTAATAACTGTATAAATGTAAATTATATTATAAATAAGAAAGATTATCTATTTTTTAAAAATATATCCCAAAGAACTATTCCTACACTAACAGAAACATTTAATGAGTGTTTTGTGCCATGTTGTGGTATTTCAACAACTTTATCACTTACTTTTATTATTTTATCATTAACACCATTTATCTCATTGCCAAAAACTAGAGCTAACTTTAGAGACTTTTTTGCTTTAAAATCTTCTAAATTTTCAGATTTGTTAGCTTGTTCTATGCTCACAATAGTATATCCATTGTTTTTGAGTTTATTAATGCTTTCTAAACTATCTGAATAATATTCCCAATCTAACGATTCAGTTGCTCCAAGTGCTGTTTTTCGAATTTCATTTTTGGGTGGAGTTGGGGAGATTCCACAAAGTATAATTTTTTCAATCAAAAATGCATCAGAAGTTCTAAAAATAGAGCCTACATTGTGTGCNCTACGNATATTATCAAGTACAATTACNATAGGNACTTTTTTTTTATTTTTAAATTCTTCTAAATTGAGTCTATTTAGCTCCTTATTTTTTAACTTACGCATCTTTTCTAATAAAAGTACAAAACTATACAAAATAGANTCTTGGCGGCTAAAAAAAATACAACAACTATCTAAAGTGACACCACTTATGAAGCAATACAATAGTATTAAGGCTAAATACCCTAATTCTATGTTATTGTTTAGAGTTGGAGATTTTTATGAAACTTTCGGTAATGATGCTGTGCTGTCATCTAAGATTTTAGGTATTACACTTACTAAACGATCTAATGGTTCGTCTAACGATGCTTTGGCAGGTTTTCCACATCATTCTTTAGACACCTATTTGCCGAAGTTAGTTAGAGCGGGTCAGCGGGTAGCCATATGTGATCAATTAGAAGATCCTAAAGCGACTAAGAAAATTGTAAAACGTGGTGTAACCGAATTAGTAACTCCGGGTGTTTCCTATAACGATAAAGTACTTGACCAAAAGGTTAATAATTTTTTAGCGTCTGTTCATTTTGGTGCCAAAGATATTGGACTATCTTTTCTAGATATTTCTACGGGTGAATTTTTAGTTGCTCAAGGACAAGACGAGTACATTGGTAAGTTATTGCAAAGTTTTAATCCTTCTGAAATTGTTTTTCAAAAACAGTATCACAAGAAATTTTTAAATTTATTTGGTGACAAATTTTACATCAGCACATTAGAAGACTGGGTGTTTACTTCGGAATATTCACAAGAAAAGCTTTTATCTCATTTTGATACAGTATCACTCAAAGGTTTTGGTGTAGAAACATTGACAGAAGGGACTGTAGCTGCGGGGGCTGTTTTACACTATTTATCCGAAACACAGCACCACCATATAAAGCATATCGCTAACCTTCATCGTATAGAAGAATCAAAGCACGTTTGGATGGATCGCTTCACTATTCGAAATTTAGAATTGTTTCATTCTTCTAATGAAGGAGCGACTACTCTAGTAGATATTTTAGACCATAGCATTACTCCTATGGGCTCTAGACTATTGAAAAGATGGGTAGCATTTCCATTAAAAGAAAAACAACTTATAAAAGACCGTTTGTCTGCTGTTGAATTTTTGATGCAAGAAAGCTCTGAAAAAGAAGATATTATTAATTACATCAAAGAGATAGGAGATTTAGAACGACTTATTTCTAAGGTAGCTACTGCTCGAATAAACCCTAGAGAAGTTGTTCAGCTAAAACGTGCTTTAATAGCTATTGAGCCAGTTAAAGAATTTTTAGAAAATTCTAATAATAAGGCACTTATTCAAATCGCTGACCAAATTAATTTATGTGAGTTTATAAGAAGCCGAATTGAAAATGAAATTGATGACAATGCACCAATAGCCATAAATAAAGGGCAAGTTATTGCTGAAGGAGTGATTAAAGAACTTGATGACTTACGCTCTATATCTAAAGATAGCCACTTCTTACTTCAAAAAATACTTGAAAGAGAAACAGAACGTACTGCTATACCTTCTCTTAAGATAGCGTTTAATAATGTCTTTGGTTATTATTTAGAAGTACGTAATACCCATAAAGATAAGGTTCCAGAAGATTGGATTAGAAAGCAAACACTAGTAAATGCAGAACGCTATATAACTCAGGAGTTAAAAGAATTGGAAGTTAAAATTTTAGGAGCTGAAGAAAAAATACTAGTTCTCGAAACACAACTGTTCAATGATTTGGTATTAAGTTTAATAGATTTCATTCCTGACGTACAAATTAACGCTCAGCGAATTGCTCAAGTAGATGTATTACATTCTTTTGCCGAACTTTCTAAAAGGTACCGTTACTCTAAACCACAAATTTTAGACGATTATGGTCTAATTATAAAAAATGGTAGACATCCTGTTATTGAACAGCAACTAGCTGTTGGAGAAGAATACATTGCCAATGATATATATTTGGATAGAGATCAACAGCAGATTATTATGATTACTGGTCCTAATATGTCAGGTAAGTCAGCTATTTTAAGACAAACAGCATTAATAGTTTTACTTGCTCAAATAGGGTGCTTTGTTCCAGCCGAAAGTGCTACAATAGGTCTAGTAGACAAAATTTTCACTAGGGTAGGAGCTTCAGATAATATTTCCCAGGGGGAATCTACTTTTATGGTAGAAATGAACGAAACAGCCAGTATTCTAAATAACGTTTCGGATAGAAGTTTAATCCTTCTTGATGAAATTGGTAGAGGAACGAGTACCTATGATGGTATTTCTATTGCTTGGGCCATTGCTGAGTTTTTGCACCAACATAGCACACAAGCTAAAACACTATTTGCGACGCATTATCATGAGTTGAACGAAATGACTAAATCATTTGAAAGGATAAGAAACTTTAATGTGTCAGTAAAAGAAATAGGTAATCAGATATTATTTTTAAGGAAACTTGTTGAAGGTGGCAGTGAACATAGTTTCGGTATTCATGTGGCAAAAATGGCAGGTATGCCTCAATCAGTAGTTGATAGAGCTAACGTCATAATGAAACGCTTAGAAAAAGCGCATGCTTCCCAAGAGAATAAGTCAAAAGTCCAAGAAGCCAAAGAAGATGAAATGCAATTGAGTTTCTTCCAATTAGATGATCCTATTTTGGAGTGTATCAGAGATGAAATTCAAGATTTAGATATCAATTCATTAACACCTGTTGAGGCATTGATGAAATTGAATGAAATAAAAAAGATGACCGGTAAATAAAAAACAAAAGAGGGTTTGTGTAATCTACAAAATGTATTAAATTTGCCCTCCAATTGCGAGTGTAGCTCAGGGGTAGAGCATCACCTTGCCAAGGTGAGGGTCGTGGGTTCAAATCCCATCACTCGCTCAAAATCCTCTTAATTTTGTTAAGAGGTTTTTATTGTTTAAACCACAATGCCCAGGTGGTGGAATTGGTAGACACGTTGGACTTAAAATCCAATGGACAGTAATGTCCGTGCGGGTTCAAGTCCCGCCCTGGGTACTTAGAAAGCCCCTCTATTCTCTATTAGAATAAGGGGCTTTCTATTTATATTCCCAATAACAGGATAATACATTGTTGTATAGAAGGTTTTTAGGTCTTAAAAAGCTCTCTATAGCCTCCTTCACTGCCTATACTTTTACCCTTTATCTTAATGGAAATTTTTTATTATGTTATTCTAGTAATTTATAGTATTAACTATAATTTTGTTAGCACCTTTTCTTTCTGAAATAAAGTCTAAAGCGTCATTTTTATTGTGTTTATTCTCAATAAGTTGTTTAATGACTTTCTCTAAGTCATCTTCGTTTTTGATACTTTGACCAATACCTTTTCTAATCACTTCTTTTGCTTCTTCGTAATTATGGAATTTAGGACCAAAAAGTACATATGAGCCAAAGGCTATTGCTTCAAGAATATTGTGTAATCCCTTTCCAAAGGCCCCTCCAATGTAACTTAGATTTGCGTATTGGTACAATTGTGATAAAATCCCAATCTTATCTATAATTAATATGGAGTGATTTTTGATATTGTCATTATTAGCTTGACTGTATAGTAAACCATATTTTTTTAAATCATCGCAAAGTTTTATTTCATGAGGAGCTAAAATAAATTTTACTTTTGGCATTCTATTGCTAATGTTTATCAGCATTTTACTATCAATTTTATAGGTGCTTCCAGCTACTATCAGAGGGCGAGAACCTTTAAATGATTTGATGTAAGGAATTTCTTTTGATTGAATACTATCTTCAAATACTTTGTCGTACCTGTTGTCTCCGCTTAATGTAACTTGATGAATTCCTTTCTTATTCAGTAGAGTTTTGGATTCATCATCTTGAACAAAGAAATGACTAACACCTTTTAGTATTCTAAGGTGCCATTTCCCATAAAATTTAAAAAGATAGTTTTGGGACTTAAAAATAGCCGAAACTACATATATTGGAATTGTGTTATGATGCATTTTTTTGAAAAAGTTAGGCCACAATTCTGATTTTATAAAAAGAGCAATTTTAGGTTTTGTTCTTTCTAAAAATCTATGAGCATTAGCTGGAGTATCTAATGGCAAATAAGCTTTGTAATCTACATATTCATTTTTTCCAGCATTTAAATAGCCGGAAGGAGAGAAAAATGTAAGTAAAATTTTATGTTCTATATGTCTTTCTTTTAGAGCCCTAATAAGAGGTTTGGCTTGCATATATTCGCCTAATGAAGCACAATGGAACCAAATAACATTATGTTTTGTGCCGTCTGGTAAACAATCCTCTAAATTTTTTCTTCCATTCAGCCATTGCCTAGCTTTTAATGAAAAGGGACTGGCTAAATAAATAATTGCCCCATAAAGTCGAATGATTATTTGATAAATTAAATTCATCTATTAAAAATAATAGAACTCCTTTGTTGACCGCTTACTAATAGGTACTATCCATCCAAATTTAAAACCTAAGAATGAATCGTTTCGCATTTTTTCTATTGGGCCGCCGACAAGGTGATTGTAACTTCTTTGATTGTATGAAAAAGCTCTCATCAATTCAATACCAGAATAAAAATGAATTCCACTTTTTTTGCTGATACTTAAATAGCCCACAAATGCTGATGAACTCAGTCCACTAGCTAATTGGTCGTACATTTTTTTATGTTCAGTATCCAATTGAGGAACAGTAGAGTTTTTGACATCAATATGTATTTTATGTTGGTGAAATCCGATGCTGCCATAAGCTAATAGTCCAGAGTTTTCGTGAATAATTGGGTATAGATAACCTAGTTTTAAATTAGTATTAAAACCTCTTTGGTTGAGTATTATTTCTGCTATTTGACCGTTCTCGTCAATGATGTTATTATTATCATCCATTAGATGGTCAAGAATAGTCGTGTCTTTGACTTGGCTACCAAACAAAAAAGAACCACTTATAGATAAATAGATATTGTTGTCATTTATTAAAGATAGTTCTAAACCCAAATTTGAGTTTATGCCAAAGTCAGCTTTCATGTCTGCAAAAGGAAACTGAAGTTCATAGAAAGGAGAAATAAAAACTACCTTTTCTTTAGCATCTTCACTTTGAGCATATATCTTTAGAGGGGTTAACAGTATTAGTAAAACAGGTAAAAACTTCATTTAAATAATTTTATGCTAAGTTAAATATTATCAACGCAATTACTAACGAAGATTTGATAGATTTATTGATTACATTTGTTAAGATAAATTTTGTGTGATGAAAACAATTCTAATAACAGGTGGTGCAGGATTTATTGGCTCTCATGTTGTTAGGTTATTTGTAAACAAATATCCTAATACACAGATTGTCAATTTAGATAAACTGACATATGCTGGAAATCTAGAAAATCTTAAAGATATACAAGGCAAGTCCAATTATATATTTGAAAAAGGTGATATTGTTGATTCTAATTTTGTCAACGATTTGTTTGACAAGTATCAATTTGATGGCGTTATACATTTAGCTGCTGAATCTCATGTAGATCGTTCTATTTCTAATCCCTTAGAGTTCATTCAAACCAATGTTGTAGGGACTTTTAACTTATTGCATACAGCTAAAAAACTTTGGAGTGAAAATTTCAACGGTAAATTATTTTATCATATATCTACAGATGAGGTTTATGGTTCTTTAGGAACTGAAGGCTTATTTTTAGAAACAACGCCATATGACCCACAGTCTCCTTATTCATCATCCAAAGCTAGTTCTGACCACTTTGTTAGGGCTTATGGTAACACCTATGGTCTCCCATTTGTTATTTCTAATTGTTCTAATAATTACGGTGAAAATCAATTTCCTGAAAAGCTGATTCCATTATTTATTAATAACATAAGAAATAATAAATCTTTACCAGTATATGGAGATGGTTTATTTACCAGGGATTGGCTATATGTTGTCGATCATGCAAGTGCTATTGATATAGTATTCCATAATGGTAAAGTAGGTGATACATATAATATTGGTGGATTTAACGAGTGGACTAATATTGATTTAATCAAACTACTTTGTGGTATTATGGATGAGAAATTAGGAAGAGAGCAGGGCAGTTCTGCACAGCTAATCACTTTTGTTAAAGATAGACCTGGACATGATAAGCGATATGCTATTGATGCCACAAAAATCAAATCTGAACTAGGTTGGGAGCCTTCTTTGCAATTTGCTGAAGGACTAGAAAAAACAATCGATTGGTATCTAAATAATCAAGATTGGTTAGATAATGTTACCTCTGGAGAGTACCAAAACTACTATCAAAACCAATACCAATAATGTTTTCATTTTTTAAAAGAAATGATAAAAATATTGAAACTATAAATTTTGATTCATTAGTTTGCGATATGCATTCCCACTTGATTCCAGGTATTGACGATGGTTCACCTGATTTAGAAACTTCAGTTCAAATTATTAAGAATTTACAATCTTTAGGGTTTAAGAAATTTATTACGACTCCTCATATAATGCACGATTTTTATAGAAATACGCCTGACATTATTTTGGGTGGATTGAAAGATTTGCAAAATGAGTTAAAAAAACAATCTGTTGATGTTGAGATATCGGCAGCAGCAGAGTACTACATTGATTATGATTTTGAGGCCAAAGTCGATTCTGGCGATAAATTTTTGACAATGGGAAATAATCAGATTTTGATAGAAACATCTTTTTTGTCCGCGCCTCCCAATTTTGGAGATATTATTTTTAAATTACAACTCGCTGGTTACAAGCTTATTTTGGCACATCCAGAACGCTATGGTTTTATGACTTTTGAAGATTTACAAAGCTATAAAACACGTTCTTTATGTCTTCAATTGAATTTACTTTCTCTATTAGGCTATTATGGACCACAAGCCAAAGCAATGGCTGAAAAATTAATTGAAAACAATATGGTTGATTATGTCGGTACTGATTGTCATAACCTTCATCAATCCTCTTTATATTCTAAGTGCTTTACTAACAAACATTGGCATATGTTAGTAAATCGTGGAACTCTTAAAAATCAAATGTTATAGTATTTGGGCGCTTTTGGTCTCTAAAGCTCTATCAATCTTTTTGAATAAACCTTGCAATACTTTTCCCGGACCAACTTCAGTTACAGAAGTTAATCCATCTTCTTGCATTTGCTGCATGGTCTGAGTCCATTTAACAGAAGCTGTCAATTGTTTTATCAAATTGCTTTTTATTTCTTCAGGATTAGTCTCTGCTTTAGCAGTAACATTTTGATAAATTGGGCAGTCACCTTCTTTGAATGGTGTGCTTTCAATAGCTGCTGCTAATTCAATTTGGGCGGGTTCCATAAGTGGAGAATGGAATGCACCTCCAACAGGCAGTTGTAATGCTCTTCTTGCACCAACATCCGTTAATTTTTGACAAGCCTCTGCAATGGCTTCATTTGATCCAGAAATTACCAATTGACCAGGACAGTTATAGTTAGCAGGAACCACCACTCCATTAATGTTTTGGCATACCTCTTCTACGATTTTATCTTCAAGTCCTAAAATTGCCGCCATTGTAGATGGGTTTTGCTCACAAGCTTTTTGCATGGCCAAGGCACGATTATAGACTAATTTTAGACCATCATCAAAAGTCATATAGTTGGCAGCAACAAGAGCAGAGAATTCGCCTAAGGAATGTCCGGCAACCATATCGGCTTTGAATTGACTTGCTAATACTTTAGCAAGTATAACAGAGTGTAAAAAGATAGCTGGTTGGGTAACTTTTGTTTGGGTAAGTTCTTCTTTTTCACCTTCAAACATAATACGAGTAATATCAAATCCTAAACTATCATTAGCTTGTTTAAAAAGACTTCTCGCTAGTTCAGAGTTGTCAAATAAATCCTTGCCCATTCCTGTAAATTGTGCCCCTTGACCAGGGAAAACATATGCTTTCATAATCGTATTTTTAACCTATTAAATTCATAAATTCTAACCTTGTCTTTTCGCTTTCTAGAAAAGCACCAGAAAATGCTGATGTAGTAGTTAGTGAGCTTTGTTTTTCAACCCCTCTCATTTGCATACATAAATGACGTGCTTCCATCACTAAAGCTACCCCTTTAGGTTTAAGTGTGTCTTGAATACAATCTCTTATTTCATTGGTTAAGCGTTCTTGTACTTGTAGTCTTCTTGAAAATGCATCCACGACTCTTGGCAATTTACTTAAACCTACAATATTGCCATTAGGAATATAAGCTATGTGAGCTTTCCCAAAAAAAGGAAGAAGGTGGTGTTCGCATAATGAGTAAAATTCAATTTCTTTAACAAGAACCATTTGGCTGTAATCCTCTGAAAACATAGCAGATTGTAATATTTCTGTTGCATTCATTTCGTATCCCTGAGTAAGAAATTGCATAGCTTTAGCTACTCTCTCAGGGGTTTTTATCAAGCCTTCTCTTGAGGGGTCTTCACCTATCAATTCCAAAACTTTAGAATAATGTTCTTTTAGCGATTCTATGTTTTTACTTTCGTATTTTTCTTCTTTTTTGTATAATCCCATTTCTTATTTTCCAAAATATTCAACAAAGTTATTTTCTGTTTCTTGAATCTTGATGCAATGTAATTTAGCTCCTAACTGCATAATGTTTGCTTCTAATTCTTCCCAAATAGCTATAGCTAGAACCTCAGTAGATGCCATTTTATCTTTCATAAAATCGACATCGAGATTAAGATTCTTGTGGTCTAATTTATCAATTACTTTTTCTTGTATGATTTTCGCTAAATCTTTTAAATTAACTACAAAACCAGTGTCATTATTAACTTCTCCTTTGACTGTAACGAATAATTCGAAATTATGGCCGTGCCAGTTTTTGTTGGCACATTTTCCAAAAACTTCAATGTTTTTCTGCTCATTCCAATTGTAGTTCCAAAGCATATGAGCGGCGTTAAATCGTTCTCTTCGAGTAATGTAAATCATATTTTACTTTTGAGCTCGGCAAATATACGACCTTTTACACAAAGGAATTGGTATCTTTGCACTATGAATGTATTAGTTGTTACGGCTACAAAAGAAGAGCTTAGCTTAGCTTTAGATAACCATCTTGTGAGTGGTGTTGGTATGGTTTCCACTGCTATTGCCGTAACTAATGCACTTAAATCTAAGCGATATGATTTGGTAATCAATGCAGGTGTAGCAGGCTCATTTAATAGGTCTCTAGAACTCGGTGATGTTGTTGAAGTCAATGAAGACTATTTATCGGAATTAGGAGCTCAAGATGGTAGTCGATTTCTAACACCAGAGGAAATGAATTTTGAGATGAAAAATCGAGTGCAAATGCCCAAAAGAACACAATTAAAATCGGCGCGAGGCATTACTGTAAATACGGTGCATGGCAATGAGTTGTCCATTATGAAAATTGTGCACAGACTCAACCCACAAGTAGAAAGTATGGAAGGGGCTGCATGTATGCTAGCCTGCCAAGAAGCTAACGTACCTTGTGTTCAAATTCGTTCCATTTCCAATTATGTAGAGAAAAGAAATAAGTCTAAATGGGACATGACTAAGGCCATAACTAACTTGAACAAAGAGCTGCAAAATTTTATCTCAACACTATGAAGTTGACACTTAAATATTCTCCTTGTCCTAATGATACTTTTATCTTTGATGCAATGGTACATCATAAGGTGGATACTGAAGGTTTAGAATTTGAAGTTCAGTTACACGACGTTGAAGCTTTGAATGTGATGGCTTTTGATAATAAGGTAGATGTCACTAAACTATCTTACAACGCTTTTTTATATCTTTATAAAAAGTACGCCCTACTCAGTTCAGGTTCTGCTTTGGGTGAAAAATGTGGTCCTTTACTGATTGCTAAAAATGATAAGATTAAGTCATTTAATGCTCAATCCTTAGTGGCTATTCCTGGAAAATATACTACAGCTAATAGTTTGTTTTCATTGGCATTTCCAAACAATACAAATACAAAAGAAATGTTGTTTTCAGAAATAGAAGATGCTGTATTGGATGAGGAGGTTGATGCTGGTGTTATCATTCATGAAAATCGATTTACCTTTCAAGAAAAGGGCTTAAAAAAGCTGATGGATTTAGGAGAATATTGGGAAAAGCAAACACAATTACCTATACCTTTGGGTGGCATCGTAGTTTCGAAATCTTTAGATAGTTCGATACAGAAAAAGATACAACGGGTGTTAAGACGTTCTATAGAATTTGCCTTAAAGTTTCCAAAAGAATCACACGACTATGTTAAACAACACGCTCAGGAGATGGATATTGATGTGATAAATAGTCATATTCAATTGTATGTTAATGATTATTCGATAGAATTAGGAAATAAGGGTAGGAAGGCTATTTATTATTTATTTGATTGTAATAAAATTTCTAAAAATGATTTAGAGATTATTTAAAGCCCTTCTTTCAAATCTGATAAGAAACTTCTTATTTTTTTTAGTCTTGATACAATTTCAAAATTATTTATAGTATCTTCTTTATTTTCTTTGAGTTTATTTTTAGCGCCTTCTAAAGTAAATCCCCTTTCTTTTACTAGATGATATATCAACTTCAAGTTTTCAAAGTCTGTTACTGTAAACATTCTGTTCCCTTTTTTGTTTTTTTTTGGTTGAAGGATATCAAATTCCTTTTCCCAAAATCTTACTAGAGAAACGTTGACATTTAGTGTTTTTGCTACTTCACCAATTGAGTAATATAATTTTTCTATTGGTTTTTCTTTATAAGGCATTAGTCAAATGATTGGTTTTCTTGAGAAGAAAGTTCTAGCATTCTATCAAACTCTTCAGGTGATAAGTCATTATGAAAGTAATACGCAGGATTAATTTTTTTACCATCTTTATGTACTTCGTAATGAAGGTGAGGAGCGGTAGATTTACCAGAGCTACCAACATATCCAATTATGTCTCCTCTTTTTACTCTTTGTCCTTTTTTAACTATGTATTTTTTCATATGAGCATATAATGATTCGTAACCGAAACCATGATCTATTATGACATGATTACCAAATCCCCTTCTGCTTCTTCTGACCTTAGAAATCTTGCCATTACCTGTCGCGTAAATTGGAGTGCCTTTTGGTGCTGAAAAATCTACTCCGTAATGAAATTTAAGTTTCTTATAATACGGGTCTATTCTTCTACCAAAACCTGATGCTATTCGTTTTAACTCCTTATTTTTAACAGGTTGAATAGCAGGAATTGAAGCCATCATTTCAGATTTTTTTAAAGCCATATCTATTACTTCATCAAATGATTTTGATTGTATGTAAAGTTGCTTAGAAATTTGGTCAATTTTCTTTGATGTAGATATTAATAAATCAGAATTATCATAATCTTCCAAATCTTTGTAACGATTTACACCTCCTATTCCTGCTTTTCTTATAGAGTTAGGTATAGGATCTGCCTCGAAAATTACACGGTAAATATTATCATCCCTATCTTTAATGTTATCGAGCACCGCTTCTAATTGCGCTAAATCTTTATTAATTAATTCATATTCAAGTAATAATTTATCTAATTCTCTCTTTAAAATTTTTTCTTTTGGACTATCAAAAAAATTAAATGAAACTAAAAGCATAACTAATCCAAAAAAGCTACTTGCAGAAAGAAAAATGATGATATTTTTAAGCCTTGTTTTCCAACTTTTTTCAATTTTCTTGAAAGAAAGTGTTTTTTTGTCATAAAAATACTTTGCCTTTTTCATAAGGTATTTTGGCTAAATTTGTCACAAAAGTAATTAATTCGCAGTTATTATACGATTTGAAGTTAGTTATTGTTAACATAATCTTGTGAATTTGAAATTCAAAATAATGAAGTCGAAAGAAATTCGTCAAAAATTTTTAGATTTTTTTGAAAGTAAAAATCATAATATTTTACCATCTTCTTCAATGGTTATAAAAGATGATCCATCTCTAATGTTTACCAATGCAGGAATGAACCAATTTAAGGACTATTTTTTAGGCAATACTAATCCTAAATATACTAGAGTTTGTGATACTCAAAAATGTTTGAGAGTTTCTGGAAAGCATAACGATCTAGAAGAGGTTGGCTATGACACCTATCACCATACTATGTTCGAGATGCTAGGTAATTGGTCTTTTGGCGATTATTTTAAAAAAGATGCTATCAATTGGGCGTGGGAATTATTAACTGAAGTATATCAAATTGATAAGGATAGACTTTATGTTTCTATTTTTGAAGGAAGTAAGGAAGATAATCTTCAAAAAGATAATGAGGCTTTTAATATTTGGTTAACATTAATAGATAGTAGTCGAATCATTTATGGGAACAAAAAAGATAATTTTTGGGAAATGGGTGATGTAGGTCCTTGTGGTCCTTGCTCAGAGATTCATGTGGATATTCGTTCTGATGAAGAACGTAAAAAAGTAGATGGTAAAACTTTAGTTAATGCTGACCATCCTCAGGTTATTGAGGTTTGGAATTTGGTGTTTATGCAATATAATCGTAAGTCAGATGGAGATTTAGAAAAACTACCTAAAACACATATCGATACAGGAATGGGTTTCGAGCGTTTGTGTATGGTTATACAAGGAAAGCAATCAAATTATGATACTGATATTTTTCAACCTTTGATTCAAAAGATAGCATCCCTTTCAAACAAAACATATGGAAAAGATGAAAATGACGACATTGCTATGCGTGTTATTGCAGATCATCTTAGGGCGGTATCTTTTTCTATTGCCGATGGTCAATTGCCATCAAATACGGGTGCTGGTTACGTTATTAGACGAATTTTAAGACGTGCTGTACGTTATGCCTTTACCTTTTTAGATGCTAAAGAACCATTCATGTATCAACTGGTTNAGGTTCTTGTNCAAAATATGGGCGGTCAGTTTGANGAACTCAATTCACAATTTGAGCTTATTCAAAAAGTCATTAAAGAAGAAGAAAATTCCTTTCTTAAAACATTAGATGTGGGAATTGCTAGATTTGAAAGTCTTNANGTAAATAATGATAGTNTTTCAGGAAAAGATGCTTTTGAGTTATACGATACTTACGGATTCCCAATTGACCTTACTCAGTTACTAGCNAATGAAAAAGGTTTTCAGGTCAATATTGATGAGTTCAATTCATATTTAGAAGAACAGAAAAACCGTTCACGTNAAGCTTCATCTTTAGAAACTGAGGATTGGGTGGTAATTTACGAGGACGAAGTTGAGGAGTTTGTTGGTTACGANCTAACAGAATCTAANGTTAAGATTGTAAGACACAGAAAGGTTAAGCANAAAGGCGATGTATTTTACCAATTGGTTTTTAATTTAACACCGTTTTATCCAGAGGGAGGNGGTCAGGTTGGTGATACNGGAACTNTTTNTAGTAACAATGAGACTATTGAGATTTTAGATACTAAAAAGGAAAANAACTTAATCGTTCATTTCTGNNCTNAATTACCNAAGAATACTTCTGCAAAATTTGTTGCTAAAGTAGATATTGANAAAAGAAATAGAACAGCCAATAACCATACAGCAACACACCTTTTNCATGAGACNCTTAGAGAAGTTTTAGGAGAACATGTTAGTCAAAAAGGTTCNTTAGTTAATGCTGAATATTTGCGTTTTGATTTTTCNCATTTCTCNAAAGTTTCANTTGAGNAATTAAAGCTTATTGAAGACAAGGTCAATCAAAAAATACGTCAGAATTTATTACTTGAAGAACACCGTAATTTACCCATTGAAAAAGCTNAAGAAATGGGTGCTATGGCATTATTTGGTGAAAAGTATGGCGATGTAGTNCGTGTAATAAAGTTTGGCACATCGGNAGAATTATGTGGAGGTATTCACGTTCCATCTACTAGCCATTTNGGCTTNTTCAAAATAGTTTCTGAAAGTGCTGTNGCNTCTGGAATAAGAAGGATAGAGGCAATCTCTGCTGAACAAGCTATGTCGTTTTATGAGGATAGACTAAGCATAATAAATGAGCTAGGAACTATGCTCAAAACACAGGACGTGATAAAGTCTGTTCGTCAGCTGATAGAAGAAAATCAANAGCTAAANAAAAAGNTTGCAGAATTGAATAATGCAAAGGNNGGAGATTTAAAAGCTGATTTGTTAAAAGAGGCCAAAGATATTAATGGAGTAGATTTTATTGCNAAATCGGTAGANCTTGATGCTAAGGCCATTAAAAANTTAGCTTTTGAGCTAATCNAGTCCAATGANAATCTTCTTTTAGTTTTAGCTTCACAAACTGACGGTAAAGTAACGCTTACTATCGCACTCTCCGAAAAGTTATCTCAAGCTAAAGGCTTGCATGCNGGTAATATGGTAAANGAGTTAGCTCAGGAAATTAAAGGTGGTGGGGGTGGTCAAGCATTTTTTGCTACAGCAGGAGGTAAAGATGCTTCAGGAATTCCTNCTGTNTTNGAAAAGGCTGAAAATTACCTTTAAAAATAGTATTGCATAGCACCCTCTTTAAGGGCATATTTTGAGCAAATCATTTCTTTAATATCAAATTCTCTTAATANAAAATTGATAAATATAACTGATAGAACTATCATATCAGCNCGCATTGTAACTATACCTTTGGTGTTTAATCTCTCAGAAAGTGTACTTTGAATTAGAAAATCTTGCGCCCATTTATAGTCTTNCATATNGATTTCANAAGATGTGTTGTTTTTCAATTCTATCTTATTGAATTTAAATNGAATCATTTTAACTAATGTNTCAAATGAGCCAGATGAGCCAATTAATTTTTNGCANGNAATAGTTTTNATATTATCNATCAAATCCTTTATTTCACTTTTNAAGTGATGTTCAATCNTTTGTATTTCTTNTTTAGTAATAGGGTCTTTAGGTTTGAATNATTCTTTAAGTCTTGAAACCCCTAATTGATAACTTTTTTTGTAATGAACACCCTCTGCATTGGCAATTATAAATTCAGTACTACCACCACCAATATCCATAATTAGCTTATAATCTAAATCAAATGGTATTGCTTTTTTNACCCCTTGATAAATCAGTTCTGCNTCCTTATCNCCATCAATNACTTCTATTNTTAAAGCTAGTTTTTNAAATACTTCACTGACAAAATCAGCACCATTTTTTGTTGAGCGTATAGCAGATGTTGCAAAAGCTCTTACCTTATCCACATCATATTCTTTTATGGTNTTCAGGTGGTCTTCTAAGGCTTTAATGCCTCTTTGGTAAGGAGCATGAGCAATTATACCTTTATCTATCCCTCCTTCTCCTAATTTAACAGCAATTTTATTTTTAAAAATGGTTTTTTGATTTTCACCTTTTTTATCACAAATCAGTAAATTAAATGTGTTCGTTCCTAAGTCAATGATAGCAATTCGCATCTTTTAATCTTTATATTTTAACCATTTCCATAACTCTTTGTAGCTAATCTTTTTGCCGTACATAAGAATACCNACTCTATAAATTTTTGCTGCCACCCANGTGGTTAGTANGAATCCANCTATCAATAGACTTATTGAAANNAATAACTCGTGCAGTGGTACTCCAAAGGGAATTCTTGCTATCATAATAATAGGCGATGTAAACGGAATCATGGATAGCCAATATGCTAAGCCACCATGAGGATTGTCAATTACTACTTGTACTATTACAAAGGATANAATAAGTGGTATAGTGATAGGTACAATAAACTGTTGNTTGTCCGTTTCTTGATCTGATGCNGAGCCTATGGCGGCNAATAAGGAACCATACAACAAGTATCCCCCAAGAAAATANATGAGGAAAACAANGAATAAAGATTTTATNGGCAATGCCATNAGAGATGAGCCGATTTCNGATGATAAAACTGCTTCGTTGGNATTTAAGTTCGTCACATCTAAGTCTGNAGAAATGAAGCCATTAGCTATTAAAAGAAAAACAAANCCTAGTATTATCCACATAGCAAATTGACTCAAGCCAACAAGGGCAACACTTATAATTTTGCCTAACATCAGTTTAAATGGTTTTACCGATGATATAATAATTTCAACAATTCTATTNGTTTTTTCTTCAATCACACTTCGCATAACCATAGTGCCGTACATAAAGATGAATATGTATATTAAAAAACCACCNACTAGACCAANTCCAAAGCTAGCTTCGGAATTACCTTTTGTGTTTTCTCCTTGATCATCAACAACATAAGTTTTGATTGTTGATTTACTTTGAGATTTTTTTATTTGGTCAGGATTTATACCACTTTGTAAGAGGTATATATTCGTTAATTTTTTGTCGATTTGATTTTCTACATTCTGTTTGATGGACAAACTCATCTGATTAATCGAATAAACTTCTATGCTACTTTCTATCTTATGTATTGAATCAATTTCTGGAATGTGCAACAGAAAGTCATAGGTTTCAATTAATGTGGTTTTATGTTGTTTTAAGTTCAATTCATTGAGATAGGTATACTCTAGATTAAGACTTGAAGTCAATCGAAATTCATTGAACTTGTTATTATCAATAATTGCTATTGTGGTTTTATCTTCACTACTTGAAGCTAGTAGTATAGGAACAATGAATACTCCAATCATAAACAAAGGAGTTAAAAGAGTCATAATGATAAAACTCTTTTTTCTAACCCTAGAAAGGTATTCTCTTTTTATAATTAGAAATAGTTTATTCATTATTTACTGATTGTATGAACACATCATTTATTGTAGGTAGTTTTTCATTAAAGCTAGTGACATTAACCTGCTCAACGAGTTGTTTGATTAATGTGTGGGTGTTTTTTTTATTCTTAGCCTTAAATATTCCGCGCCCTGACTCTATCACTAGTGTATCAAAGTGTTGAATTTCGTTTTGTATAGTGCCTTCAAATTGAACCTCAAATATGTGTTCTTTAAAGTTGTTTTTTATTTCATTGACACTTCCTTTAAGAATGCATTGTCCCGAGTTGATTAAGGCAATGTCGTCACACAGTTCTTCTACCGATTCCATTCGATGGGTAGATAAAATTATGGTGCTTCCACTTTCTTTTAGTGCAATAATTTCATTTTTAATGATTTCACTATTAATCGGGTCAAAACCTGTAAAAGGTTCATCTAAAATGATAAGTTTTGGCTGGTGTAATACGGTGCTAACAAATTGTACTTTTTGAGCCATGCCTTTGGAAAGTTCTTCTACTTTCTTATTAATCCAATCCAACATATCTAATTTTTTGAACAAGTGATGGATTTTTTGTTTAGCTTCGTTTTTAGATAGACCTTTTAGCTGAGCTAAGTATAGGCATTGTTCGCCTACTTTCATACTTTTATATAAGCCTCTTTCTTCAGGTAAATATCCAATATTTTGTATATGTTCCCTTTTAAAACGTTCGCCACTAAAAATAATTTCTCCCTTGTCTGGAGCTGTAATTTGATTGATTATCCTTATTAGTGTAGTCTTGCCAGCACCATTCGGCCCTAGCAGTCCGAAAATTTTTCCTTCATTAACATTTAAGGAAATAGAATCCAGAGCTTTTTTATTTTCATACTCTTTTATTACCTGCTTGATTTCTAGTATATTCATTCCTCAAGTAAACTAATGGAGTAGGGCTCTAATTCTACCATTCCTTTTAATTTTTGTTTGTTTACCTTGACTATTTTGTTGCTAGGCTTTCCATAGTATTGAGTCATTTCACAATTACCTATTATTGTACTCAAATCTATAGAAATACGTTCTTCAGATAAATTGACAATGAGAAGTTTAGCTTTTACTTTTTCATAACTGATATAGGCGTGAATTGGTGTAAAAGTAATGTTTTTTTCTTCTCTTAAATTATTGGGATTTTCTTTGCTTTTTGCTTTGTAGTTGAGGTTCCATCTTTTAGTTTCTACATTTATTTGATAAAGTTGCTCAGCATTATGGGTTAGTTTATTCCACATAGCTGTTACTATACCACTAGTCGTTGGTTGTAGGTAAGTACTATCTTTANTCATCAANTGAAGNGCTGAAAATACTGGAAAGCTTTCTGCACCTATACTATGAAAATGAAANATTTCTGCTTTTGTTCTTCTTATCAGTTGATTGATTTGACTTGAAACNAGTAGCCCGTGTGCCCAAGTGTTATTAATGGTGTAGGGTTTTTGTTCAATCATATTGAATTCAGTAACCCATGTNGTGAATGGTTGTGTGGTATTCCACCTCCAGTTTTTAAGTTTAAAATCTAAGTCTAACTTAGGNTAAGCTACNAGTAGTNTATATCCNTTAGTCGTATTGAAGTCGTATTCAGGATGCTTAAAATGACTGTAATAATGTAGAATAAAGTGAAGTTGTGATTCTTTATATTTAAATTTATTCTGTAAGGCTAAGGANAGTTTTTTGTTCCATTCTCTTGTTCTTCTATTTTTATCACCACCTACAACACCGATATGCACATNAGGAAATTCTTGCCAAATAGCTTCTGACCATTTTATACAAGTATCTATGTAGTTGTCNACANTAGGGTAAATGTGTTTAGTCAATAAGTTTTCAGCATATACTTCATTTCCAAGTTCGATNAATTTAGGTTGTATTCCATTTTGCTCAATAGCTTTTAACATTCCTAATTCTTTCTNTAGATTACTACTAATAACATTTAGCGTATAAACTCCTATGGATTGTGTTGCTTTTAAGCCTTTATTAAACTCNCTAATTGTATTGTATTTAGGAGTTTTTTTGTTGTAGCGATACAGTTGCCTCCAAAATGAATTACTTTTTCTGTTCTGTTGGGTTAATTCNTTTAACTGCTTTGCGTTGGTGATGTATTTACTATTNAAAGAGAAATTTTGTTTTTGGAGGATTGGCACAAGTTCTTGATATGACAAAGTCCAGCCTATTTTCCAATCCCAATATAAACTATTACTCCCGCCAGGATATCTGAGTGTCGAGGTGTGTAAATTTTTAATAGCTTGACTAAATTCTGCATCGCTCCATTTTGGCGTGTTAGACATGTCAGAATTGTATCCCATTAAAGGTACTGTTATGGACTTTCCTATAGAAAGAGATATCTTTTGTTGAGCAAATACTTTTACGCTAAATAGAAAACAAATTAAGATTAAAGCTCTTACCATTGTTACTTTTAACGCCATATCGTTCTAATTGTTTTAGTTGAACATATCTTTTACTCTTTCAAAGAATGACTTATCAGAGGCTGTTGGATTAGGAGTAAAACTTTTAGAGTCTTTAAAAGTGTTGAATATTTTTTGTTCTTCTTTAGTCAAGTTTTGAGGGGTCCAAACATTGATGTGAACAAGTAAATCACCCTTTCCATAGCCATTTAAAGACGGTAAACCTTTATTTTTAAGTCTTAAGATTTTACCACTTTGTGTTCCAGATTCAATTTTTATTTTTGCTTTTCCTGAAATAGTAGGTATTACTACATCATTGCCAAGTACTGCGTCAATAAGACTTATGTAACAATCGTAATGTAGGTTGTTATTTTCTCTTTTAAGTTCTTTGTGGTTTTCTACTTCTATAAGTACGATTAGGTCTCCAGAATATCCGTCAAATGGTGCTGCATTTCCTTTACCACTTACTTTTAATTGCATGCCATCTTCTACACCAGCAGGTATATTGATGCTAACAACTTCTTCTTTTTGAAGCATACCGTTGGCGTCTGTATCACTTGGCTTTTTATCAATGATTTTACCCATTCCTTGACAGGCAGGACATGCTTGGGTGGTTTGCATTTGTCCAAGTATGGTATTAGATACTCTGGTTACTTGTCCAGTGCCACCGCATTGACTGCAAGTTTTATAAGTCACACCTTCTGCTTGTACTAATTTTTTAACCTTTATTTTTTTATCAACACCGTTAGCAACCTCATCTAAATTGAGTTTAAGTTTAATTCTTAGGTTAGAGCCTTTATTTCTTCTTGGACCACCTCGTCCGCCACCACCAAAGAAGCTCTCAAATCCACCTCCGCCTCCAAAGATATCGCCAAACTGAGAAAAAATATCATCCATATTCATGCCACCACCAAATCCACCTCTATTACCCATACCTGCGTGTCCGAATTGATCATATCTTTGTTTTTTCTCTGGATTACTCAAGACATCATAAGCCTCAGCAGCTTCTTTAAATTTTGCTTCAGCTTCTTTATTGTTTGGATTTTTGTCAGGGTGATATTTGATTGCCATTTTACGATAAGCTTTTTTAATTTCACTTTCGCTAGATGATTTGTTAACCCCAAGTACTTCGTAATAATCTCTTTTACTCATATTATTTAGCTATTGGCTACAACCACTTTGGCATAGCGAATTACTTTTTCATTTAAAAAATATCCTTTTTCTATTACGTCAATTATTTTACCCTTCATATCATCGGATGGAGCAGGTATATTAGTAATAGCTTCGTGATAGTCTGTATTAAGCTCCTGTCCTACAGCGTCTTCCATAGCTTTTAGGCCTTTTGTTTCAAGAATACTTTTTAATTTGTTATAAATCAAAGCAACACCTTCATCTTCTTGATTTTTACTGGCNTTTATTGAACGTTCAAAATCATCTATTACAGGTAACAAAGCTGTTAGTACACTTTCTCCGGCAGTCTTATAAAGGTCCATACGTTCTTTGGCTGTTCTCTTTTTAAAATTTTCAAACTCAGCAAAAAGACGCAAATGTTTATCCTTAAGTTGTGCAATTTTTTCTTCTGCAGAAATTTCTTGCTTTACTTCTTTGGCTTTTTCTTCTTTTTTGTTTTTTTTATTTTTCTTTGCCATTTTTCAATGAAATTAATCTCTTACAATTTTTAAGACAAAAAAAGTGCCAATGCTAATTATTAGACATTTTGTCAGAAAATATGCTTAGTATAATTGAAATTTTGTATTAATTAATTTTTTTGGAATTCAAGAATTTGTTTAAATCTTCACCTTTTAAATTTTTTGCTATAATAATGCCGTCTCCGTCAACTATGAATGTTTGAGGTATTGACCGAACTCCGTAAATTGCAGCACCATCTGATTGCCACCCTTTTAAATCACTAACATGGTATTCCCAAAACAGTTTGTCATTAGTCATAGCTTTTATCCAGCTACTGAACTTCTTGTCTAAGGATATACTATAAACTTCTAATCCATTACCATTTATAAATTTTTTATTTTTAAACTTATTGTATGTCTTAACAAGATTTGGGTTTTCTCTTCTACAAGGTCCGCACCAAGATGCCCAAAAATCAATTATTACATATTTTCCTCTTAAAGAAGATAACTTTAAAACTTCATTTTTAGGATTATTATATGCTAATTCTGGTGCTTTATCTCCTATATTTAATGATTGTGCATCAATGTTAATGTTTGAAATTACAAAAAATATAATTAAAATTTTTTTAAATCTTTTCATTTAATTAATGCGTTTAATATTGGCTCCTAACTTATTTAATCTTTCATCAATATTTTGATAACCTCTGTCAATTTGATTAATATTATCAATTGTGCTAGTTCCTTCTGCTGATAATGCTGCTATTAAAAGTGATACACCAGCTCTAATATCTGGTGATGTCATTCGAGTAGCTCTTAGGGGTGATTTTCTATCAAGTCCTATTACTGATGCTCTGTGAGGATCACATAGAATAATTTGCGCTCCCATATCTATGAGTTTATCTGTAAAGAATAATCTACTTTCAAACATTTTTTGATGAATAAGTACACTTCCTTTGGCTTGTGTAGCTACGACTAAAACAATGCTCAAAAGATCAGGAGTGAAGCCTGGCCAGGGTGCATCAGAAATGGTTAGTATGGAGCCGTCGATAAAGTTTTCTATTTCGTAACTTTTTTGTGATGGCACAAAAATATCATCACCACGTCTTTCAAGTTTAATACCAAGTTTTCTAAAGACATCTGGTATTACTCCTAGCTCATCGTATTTTACGTTTTTGATAGTTATCTCAGATTGTGTCATAGCAGCTAATCCAATGAATGATCCAATTTCTATCATGTCAGGGAGAATCGTGTGCTCACATCCTCCAAGGTAATCAACTCCTTCAATGGTCAGTAAGTTTGAGCCTATTCCAGTAATCTTTGCACCCATACTATTTAGCATTTTGCACAATTGTTGGAGATATGGTTCGCATGCGGCGTTATATATTGTAGTAGTTCCTTCTGCCATTACAGCAGTCATAACAATATTAGCAGTTCCAGTTACTGATGCTTCGTCTAGCAGCATGTATGTTCCCTTTAACCCGTCTGTTGTTACTCTGTAGAAACTTTCTTTTGAGTCGTAGGTAAAAATAGCTCCAAGTTTTTCAAATCCTATGAAGTGAGTGTCTAATCTTCTTCTTCCTATTTTGTCACCACCTGGCTTAGGAATATAACCTTTTCCAAAACGTGCTAGTAAAGGCCCTACAATCATAATAGAGCCTCTTATTCTTGTGCCTTTAGTTTTGAACTTGTCTGATGTCAGGTAATCTAAATTAATTTCGTCTGATTGGAAAGTATAGCTGCTTGGACCTAATTTTTGAATTTTAACACCTAAATCAGATAATAAATCAATTAATATATTGATATCGACTATATCAGGAAGGTTGTTTATTGTTATTCTTTCAGGAGAAAGAAGGACAGCACATAGTATTTGTAAAGCTTCATTTTTTGCTCCCTGTGGTTTTATTTCACCACTTAATTTTTTTCCGCCTTCAATTATAAATGAACTCATTTAATTTTTTGATTTCTATGATTTCTATTATTTTTCTTTTTCTTTCTAGCATATTGTTGTTTTGGATTCGGCATAAACTTAAACAATTCTGTTCCTTCAGGAATATGTAGTTTTTTGTTTGATAATTTAGCTAACTGGTTAAAGATTATTTCATCATCAACAGTGTCTAAATTCCAATTTACATAAGATTTTTTCATTTGGTTAGCAATTGCTACAATAAGTTTATTTTTTAGCTCATTGTCTTGCATTTTAATTGCTTCTTCAATCATCAATTCAATAACTTTTCCATAATGATTGTATTTAATTTTATTTTTTGGGTAGGCCAATGGTTCAGGCTTTTCAAATAGTTTTTCTATCACTGGCTTTTCATAAGGAGAATCAACATCGAGTTGAAAGTTTGAAATTAAAAATAAGTGATCCCATAGTTTGTGTTTAAAATCAACAATATCTCTGAACTGAGGGTTTAATTCACCCATAATTTCAATAATTCCATTTGCCATTTTCTGCCTCTCGTTTCTATTTTTCAGAGTCATAGCATGTTCTACTAATTTTTGAATATGTCTACCATATTCAGAGATGACTAATTTGTTTCGAGACGAATTGTATTCTAAATCCATAAAAGATAATTTTATAATGTTCGAATGTACGCTTTTTTTGAATATTAAATCATTCTATTATTTCTAATTTAGCAAATTTAAGTAGTAATGTTTTTTGACCTGATTTATTAAATAGAATAATAGCTTTTTTGTTATCTATTAGTCCATCAATTTCTAAAATTTTACCTTGTCCAAAACGATTATGTTTCACNAGCATTCCAACTTTTAGTTGTTTGTTTTTAGTGTTTTCACTTCCCACTTTGCTCATTGCAGTATTAGCTTTAGTAAGTTGTTTAGGAGCTTTTTTTGGTGTAAATTTTATTTTTTGAGGAATAGATTTTTCAAATAGTTTTTTTGAATTGTCTCTAAATGGTATTATTTTGTTTTGGAAATTTACTTTAGTTTGGTATTGCCAATCTAAAAATTCTTCATCAATTTCATATAAAAAACGACTAGGCTCACAATCTGTTAATTGACCCCATCTCCATCTGCTTGTAGCATAAGAAAGCTGAATTTTTGTCTTTGCTCTAGTTAAGGCTACATAAAATAATCTTCTTTCTTCTTCTAAATCTTCTCTAGAATTTACTGATAATTGTGATGGAAACAGATTTTCCTCCAAGCCAACGATATAAACATATGCAAATTCTAATCCTTTTGCAGCATGAATAGTCATCATAGTGACTTTATTAAAATTGTCTTTGTTATCATTGTCTTGGTCTGTAATTAATGCCACATCTTGCATAAAGTAATCTAATGTTATTGGATCACCTATTTTTCTGTTTTTTTCAACAAATTCTTTAATTGCATTTAAAAGTTCTTGTATATTTTCATAACGACTTATACCTTCTGGTGTTTTGTCATTATCTAGTTCTTTTAGAAATTTGCTATCTTTTGCTATTGATTCTGCTAATTTAAATGCATCATTTTGNAGTTGAACTTTAAAGCTATTAATCATAAGAGCAAAGGCNTTNAGTTTTTGCAGAGTTCCATTATTAACACCTATTTTAGNATGGTAAANTGGATTTTCAATACATTCCCAAATACTTATTTTATTTTTTCTGGANANGACTATTAGTTTTTGAATTGTNGTTGTTCCAATACCACGCGCTGGATAATTNATTATTCTTTTTAAAGATTCTTCATCACTTGGATTAATTAGAAGCCTGAAGTATGCTAATAAATCCTTTACCTCTTTNCGNTGGTAGAANGATAANCCNCCNTAGATTTTATANGGAATATTTCTNCGTCTAAGCGACTCTTCNANNGANCTAGANTGGGCATTTGTNCTGTAAAGTATAGCAAANTCATTAAANAAACATTNATTATTCATCTGNNTTTCAAATATAGATTGCCCNACNATTTGCCCTTCTTCATTATCGCTCATNGTTTTGCNAACTTTGATGATGTCGCCAGCACTATTTTTACTAAAAANAGTTTTTTTAATTTGGTTTTTATTGTGTTTAATGACGCTATTTGCGGCATTAACAATATTTTGTGTAGAGCGATAGTTTTGTTCTAGTTTAACATTGCAAAAATCAGGATANTCATTTTTAAAATTTAAAATATTCTGAATATTTGCACCTCTAAAAGCATAAATACTTTGNGCATCATCACCCACCACACAGATGTTTTCATTATCTGCGGCGAGACGTTTTACAATCATATATTGTACTTGATTGGTGTCTTGATACTCGTCTACNAGAATGTATTTGAATTTATTTTGGTATTTATTAAGTGTTTTTGGAAAATCNCTAAATAATACATNTGTATTAAATAGAAGGTCGTCAAAATCCATTGAACCAGAAGTGAAAAGTCTATTCTGATAGGTTCTNTACAACATAGCCATTTCATTTAGATTTCTACTTGCATCTACAGCTTGTAAATTAGAGTCGCTNANATAGGCTTTGTGTGATATTAGGTTGTTTTTAAGTGAGCTTATACGCCCTAANATAATATTAGNTTTATAAATATCTTTGTCTAGGTTGAGTTCTTTGACGATACTTTTGATAAGATTCTTNCAGTCTGCCGAGTCATAAATTGTNAAATTTTGTGGATAATTTAATTTATCAGATTCAAATCTGAGGATTTTTGAAAAAATAGAGTGAAATGTTCCCNTCCAAAGATTTTGTGCTTCGNTGCCTATAAGCTCNCTTATTCTATCTCTCATTTCTTTAGCTGCTTTATTGGTGAACGTNAAGGCGAGTATATTAAANGGATCAATATTATTTCTAATAAGATTAGCTATTCTGTAAGTTAATACTCGAGTTTTTCCAGAGCCTGCACCTGCTATTACCATCAATGGTCCTTCAGTGTGTAAGACAGCTTGTTTTTGNGGTTGATTTAAATCGTTTATAAAATCATTCAAAATGTAGTCATTTATGATTAAAATTTTTTCCAAAATTAATTTTATTAAATATTATATTTACTAATTATTTAAATCATTTTTCAACATATTGCTAAGCGATAAAATTTGATTAATTTCGTGTTTTGATTTATGAAAAATTTTTCATTATTATTTGTTTTNATTTCAAGCTTTTCATTTGGTCAATGTAGTTTAGAAATCTCAGATACAACACACATTAATTGTTTTGGTGATAATTCTGGTGCATTAGAAATTAATGTTNTTAATNCAGTTAAGCCCTATNTANTNAGTCTTAGTAATGGATCAATTTCAGTTAATGGTAATGGTTTTTCTGGCTTATCTGCGGGTAATTACGAAATAATTCTNACAGATGCAGATTTATGTGNTGATTCCATTGAAATTAAGTTNAAAGAACCTTCATTATTAACATTAAATTTGAANTGTANNGAAAATAATNTNACTGCANCAGTAAGGGGAGGGGTTAAGCCATATTCTTATTTTTGGCGAGATGAGTCAAATATTATTTTTTCANATGATTCATTGGTTGANTATAATTCNGGTCAAGTTTTTAATTTTGAAGTTTTNGATAATAAAGGTTGTCAATTGACAGANAGTATTTATTTGTTTGCCGATTTTAGTGTTAATACTTTAATTGGCGATGTNCCATTATCAATTGAACTTTTTAATAATAGTAGTGAAGGAATGTATTATTGGGACTTTGATGACGGAAATACATCTAATGATTTAAATCCAATNCATGAATATGAATCGGTTGGATCTTACAGNATTAGTTTACAATTAATNGATGATCATTTGTGTGAAGATGAGAAAAGTATAAATATTGAGGTTCAGGGTTTTNATTTATCAATTAATAATTGGGAACAAATGTTAAATGGATTTAGTCCAAACGGAGATGGTATAAATGATAGTTTTTCNTTTGAGGAAAACAACGCTATTTCTAATTTCTATGTTAAAATATTTAANAGATGGGGTAATTTAGTGTATAGTTGGACTGATCCAAATTTCAAGTGGTATGGGTNAAGTTTTAATGGTGATAATTTGACAGAAGGTGTNTATTTNTATATAATGAANGCTGAAGGTCAAGATGGTAAATTGTATGAAAAAANAGGTTCAATTAATTTGTTTTTCTAGAGTGTTAACAACTTTGTTAAAGTAGATTTAAACATAATTGTTTTGGGTAGTAGTATAAATGTTATATTTGGCTACATTATAATAATAAATTATATTTTTGTAAATATCTATTATNTGTTAGTAAANTTACTTTTTTAACAAGCATTAAAAATGAAAAACATAGAAATTTATACAAAAGCTTTGCTTTGCTTTCTTTTAGCCTTTACCCATTCTACTAAGGCTCAACAAGTTTTCATCAGTCAAGATTTTGAAAATCCTGCTACAATGGATTGGTCATTGAATGAAATAGTTCCATTTTTAGGGACTGTTAGTTCCATTAATAANACCTTCATTGTTAATGATGTATATGATGGTGGAGATGTGTTATATGATTTTTTTGTTTTTACAATTCCTAATACTGCTGATCAAGGATATCAGCCAAATAGTAATTATTTGCACACTGCATCTTTTAACGCTTTAAATGGNAATGGAGGTTTNGCTCCTGTGTTAAATTCAACTTATATTGATCAAGCATTTAATGGTATTCCTGAATTAATTTGNGCGATGACTCCTGATTACAGTACATTAGGTTTTGAGGGTGTTGATGTTTCATATTGGTGGCTNAGTGTTTTATCTGATACTGAATTTGGTGCNGAATTATATTATTCTACTGATTTTGGAACGACTTGGACTNTAATTGATGGGCCACTGTCATTTAATAANNCNTGGCAACAATCATACATAGATATGCAGAATTCAATTGATAATCTTTCAAATATTCGTTTTGCTTTTGTCTTTAGTAACACTCTTGAAAATCAGTTTGATGAAAATCTTATTGATCCNATTGGATTTGGTTTGGATGATTTTCGTTTGATTTCNGATTGCGAATTTGAACTTCCTGATGATTATACAGTTTGTTCCGGTGAGACCACAACTATTAATGCTGATACAACATGGTATAGAACATTTGCTTGGAGTACAGGATCTTTTGCAGATAGTNTATCTCTAGTAGTAAATCAAGATACAACAATTTATATATCTGCAACTAATGAATTTTGTTCGGTACAAGATAGTATTANCATTTTTGTNCAAAATGAAAGAGCTGATCTTGGATTAATTGTTAACGGTGAGATTAATGGNGTTGGTATTCCTTGCTATGGAGATTGNAANGGAGAACTTCAACTTGAAGTTATTAATGGTACTCCAGAAAATGATGGTTCNTATACCGTTCAGTGGATGGATTCNTTGATGAATCCAATAAATAATGGAGTTGAAAACTTTGTTNTAAATAATTTTACTTCGGTGTTGTCAGATGTGTGTGAAGGTAAATACTTTGTTTCAGTTTTGGATGCAATTTGTAATATTCCTGAATTAGATTCTATTNTNATTATATCTAATGATTCTATAACAAATACTTTTACTTCAGATTCAACATCNTGTTATAATGGTGCTGATGGTACTGCTATGGCTTATCCATCAGGCGGAATAGCTCCNTATACATTTGATTGGGGAGGATANGGTGAGCAACAATCAGTTTCAGGCTTGTCAATAGGATCCTANACGGTTGTTATTAGTGATAGTNTGGGATGTTCNAAAGATTTTACCGTTGAAATAAGTCAACCNAACCAATTAATTGTGGATGCATTTATTTCTGATCAAATTAGTTGTTATGGTTTATCTGATGGTGAGCTTTCAGCTAACGTTTACGGTGGTACAGGAGAATATTCCTATGTATGGANTCATCCTAACTACCCTTGGGTTGATGATNCTCCATATAATTTGCAAATACTTTCAAATCTTCCTTTTAGTGTAGGAGCTGACGATATAGCTTTAAATCCCGATTACCAAACATATTCAGATCCTTANAGCGTGACAGTAACAGATGAAAATGGATGTCAATCAATTTCAGAAGTNTATTTGATNGANCCCCCTCAATTAGAATTATTTTTAACACAACCAACNAACCCGGCTTATTGTAANAATAATTTATTAGGTTCCAANACAGGNTGGGCACAAGTTTCAGCCTCNGGAGGAACCCCNAATNCTAATGATAATTATAATTTCGTTTGGTCTGTTTTAGGTCANACTGATGAAGATGTACTATACAGTTCAATTCATAATATGAATTCTGGAGTNTATGATGTNACTGTTGTCGATGATAGGTTGTGTGCTAATCAACTNTCAGTNGAGATTGGTTTAGATCCNACTTGGCAAGAATTTACTTCATCAACTCCTGCCACTTGTTTTGGATATAATGATGGATCTGTNTCAATAACTATGGAAGGTGGTTGTGGTGATGTTGATAATAGTTGTGAATTTTTTTATGAGTGGAATGGAGGGGCTTCTACAGGAAATAATNTACCAACTGTTGATGAATTACAACAAGGAAATTACTCAGTTACTGTAACTGATGAATTTGGGTGTGAAGGTGTATATTCGCTNACAGTNGATGGTCCAACTAGAGTTGATTTTCAGATATCAGAATTAATTAATCAATCATGTTTTAGTTCTTTNGGTTCTTCTGATGACGGCTCTGTAGTTGTTGATATTGTTGGTGGTGTTGCCCCATATANTGTGAGTTGGACAGATGTTAATAATTTNAATACTAATAACTCTCAAACTTTTAATTCCATAAATATTAATGGATTAAANTCTAGTACNTGGGAAATTCAAATTGAAGATGCTTCNGGATGTAATGGTGTTTTTGATTTAACTTCAATTTATCCTAACCCATTTTTTATTGATGATGGTGTACAAGTTACTGCTGAAATAAACACAAATGAATTGTTTTTGACAGACACAATAAATTGTTTTAACTCNAGTAATGCAATCGCCTCTGTTTTAAANTCAAATCCTTCTTTTGACTATTCATGGCATATTGAAGGNTCNTCCGATGTNATTGATNTAGGCTCGTCCACTAATNCTCTNCCAGCAGGAAATATTCAAGTAACAGCNTCTTATCTTCTTGGNCTGTGTGAGGCAACATCANCATCTGTANCTATAGTTGAAAGAGACCCTTATGTTTTAAATGATTTTAGTACAAATCCATCATGCTATAATGATTCAGATGGTTCAGTTTCAATTTTANTTAATGGAGCTTCACCCTTTCTTAATAATGATCAGNTANCAGACTATAACTNTTCGTGGTTTCCAAGTGGCTTGAATGGCTTAGGTCTTGTNAATGATAATGGATCACTTGAATTTAATATTACAAATCTAGANCCAGGATCATATTTCATAGAGGTGGTAGACAGATATGGTTGCGATTCTGTTTTTACTATTGATTTAATCAATCCTTTGCCAGTNACAACTACTATTAATANATCTAATCCAGATTGTCACANTACTAACGGTGCTTCAAATGGCAATATTACAGTTCTTGCCTCAGGAGGTAGTATTCCTTATGATACATATTATATATCATCAACTAATAATAATTCTTCAGGNGTATTTAATGGTCTTTCAGCTGGTAACTACACAGTTTATGTTCAGGATAATAATGGATGTACNTCTTTACCATACGATGTTATACTNTCTGAACCTGCTCCACTAANTNTAGANCTAGTTTCTTTATNAGATGTTGATTGTAATGGTGAAAATNCCGGAGAAATAACCGTTGTTGCTAGTGGAGGAACTCAACCTTATTCTAATTATACATTGGCTGGTGCTTCTTCGTCTAACAGCAGCAATGGAGTATTTGTTAATTTACCTTCAGGTAATTATGTNGTTGGAGTAGTAGATGATAANAATTGTACTAAAACAATTAATGAAATAGTTTCATCGCCAACTTCAATTTCANCNCCTATTCTTACNATTACNAATCCAAGTTGTTTNGGCTTTTCTGACGGCAGTATTGATTTAACNGTTACTGGTGGNACATTACCATATACTTTTGAATGGTCAAATGGTGAAAATTCTGAAGATATAGGATTNTTGAATTCNGGAACTTATAGTGTAATTATTACTGACGAAAATAATTGTGAGATTTCTGCAAGCGAAATATTAGTTGATCCGGCNCAAGTTACTGCTAATTGGATAATTAATTCTCCAGGATCAAATGGTTTAAATTCAATAGTTTCACAACCTCCTCCATTTAATGTNGAGTTTATTGATATTAGTCAAAATTCTGATTCATCTTTGAATCAATGGTGGATAAATGGNAATAATCTAACATCTAATTTTTATGAAGGCTTTGCTGNAAATTCATATCAGTACACATTTACTGAAATAGGTGATTATGANGTAGTTTTGCAAGTAACAGANGGCATATGTTTTGATACAATATCATTTGNTTTATCTGTTCAAGGNATAGTTGANTTTAATGCTTTTTCTCCAAATGGAGATAANATTAACGATTATTTTTCATTTGAAAATTATGGGATTTCTGATTTGAACGCNATTTTTTACAACAGATGGGGTGATAAAATTTATGAAATGAATAGTCCTNNAGATTCCTGGAATGGTGTTTCNATGAATGGTTTGAAAGTCCCAGAAGGAGTTTACTNCTACGTGTTAACTGCCACTGGTGAAGATGGTACTTCATATAATGAAAAAGGTTCTGTTACTATTTATAGATAAGTNTAAAATTTAGGAATTTGATTTAAAAATTTGCTTATGAGATACCAATTATTACTCCTAGCTTTTTTATTTTTATTTGNTGATGTTAAATCACAATTTATTACATCTTCTGATACAATTCTTTGTTATGGTGAAGATGTAACATTAGTTGCATCTGGAGCAAATATTAGCTCTTCATTTATNAATACCGATGATATACATTCTGATNTTATTGATATCGGATTTAATTTTAACTTTTATGGAAATACCTATAATCAGTGTGTTCTGTCAGCTAATGGATATATAACATTTGATCTAGCTCAATCTGGTGTNTATTCACCTTGGACTATTAANAATGCGNTACCCAATGCAGGTCAATTACCCGAAAATGCTATTATGGCTCCTTGGCATGATATAGATCCGAGTGTTGGAGGAAGTGTAGTATATGGTACTTATGGNGCCTCNCCAAATAGAGTTTTTTATGTTGTTTGGTGNAATATGCCAATGTTTCAATGTAATGATTTGATTGTTGATCAATATGTTCTTTTATNTGAAGGCTCTAATAAAATTGAAATGCANATTAATAATAAACCTTTGTGCGCTGGATGGAATGGAGGAGCTGCTATTCAAGGNATTGTTAATGAAAATAGTACTCTTTTTGAAATTGTAGATGATCCATTACTTATGCAACCNCGTAATTTTCCTTTAAATTGGACAGCAGATGATGAAGGATGGGAATTTATTCCTGACCTTGATTTTGTTAATTATTCAATTAATTCTATTGACTATAGTCCAATTGCTACNGGAACNGTAGTTTGGTCAGANCAATATGGAAATATTTTAAGCGATTCTTTATCAATAACGGTGCAACCCGATACAGGATCCACCTATTATTATATTTCTGTTTTTGACGTATGTACTGAAGAGATAATTAATAATGTTGATTCTGTATTTGTACAAACATTTGCANCAACAAATGCCGGTTTAGTTGGAGGCGATTCTAATGACAGTACAATTTTTTTATGTGATGTAAGCGACGGTCTTGAAACATTAAATCTATTTANTTATTTAGGNAGTCAATATGATGATGATGGTAGTTGGTTTAATAATAATTTAATTGTATCCAATGAACAAGANATTATTGAAAGTTCATCTGGAGAATATTCATATATAACCTATGGTGTTAATGATCAGTGTAATGATACGTCTTTTATTAATTTAAATATAAATAAATTACCTGATGCTGGAGTTGAAGGTTATAAATTAGTGTGTTCTGGAGATCCAAATTTTAATATGTTAGATGAACTTAATGGAAGNCCAGAAATTGGAGGANTATGGTATAATCCCAATGATTTAAATGTTGATAGTTATTTTAATCCTAATTCTTCATTAGTAGGTACTTACACATATGTAGTTGAAGGAGTTAATGCATGCCCATCAGATTCTCAATTTCTTTACATAGATTATCAACAAGGATTTGAGATTCAAACTTATACAACACCAGTCAGTTGTAATGGATATCAAGATGGAACAATTGTATTATTTGCAAATAATAATACTGTATCACCAATTACATATTCAATTGATGGAGGATCAACATTTTCGATTTTCAATGAGTTCCAAAATTTAGAGTACGGNACATATAATGTNTTTGTAAAGGATGGAAATGGATGTATAACTGATTCAACAATAGAAGTGCTATCAGCTGCCCCTGAAATAAATGTTTTAGCAGCTGCAACAGATGTGTTATGTTTTGGTGATAGTTCAGCTTTAATTTCTATTTCTTCAATTTCTGGAGGAAATATTGAAAATTCTAATTACCAATACAGTTGGTTTAATTCAGGNACAGATGAGTTAATAGCAACTACTGAATCTGNTCAAGTTCCTGCAGGAGGCTATTATTTAGTTGTTGAGGATGAAAATGGTTGTCAAGGAACAGATGAAGTGTCAGTTGANCAAAGTAATCCGATAACTTTCTCTTATGAAATAGATGATATTAATTGTTTTGGAGGTTCAGATGGGAAAATACAGGTTTCAATAAATGGTGGTGGNACTCCTCCATATGATTTTAATTGGACCAATCAAGGTAATATAAATTCATCAACTATTTANGATTTATCTGTAGGTACTTATGATTTAGAAATTTCTGACTCGAATGATTGNGTAATATCTACAAGCTTTGAACTCGATCAATCTNCAACTCCATTATNNTTAGANATTGAAAGTACAACNATCAGTTGTTATGGAGAATCTAATGGTCAAGCACAAATTNTAGCCTATGGTGGANCNCCNCCTTATTCTTTTCAATGGAGTAGTGGACACGTCACTGATATAGCNGAACAATTAAGTCAAGGTAATTATTTTGTTGATGTTACTGANGCAAAAGGATGTNTTNTTTCGGATTCTCTAATTATTAATGAAAATGATCAAATTTTAAATACTGTAAATACTCAAACNGTTTCTTGTTATGCTGGTTCTGATGGAAGTGCAACTGCGATTAGTTCAGGTGGTACAGGANNNTTAACTCATANTTGGTCTAATGGTAGTACAAATACAACAATTTTTAATCAATCCTTTGGTGATTATTGGGTAAAAGTTGAAGACGAAATCGGTTGNTTCATAATTGATACAGTAACAATCAATCAAGCCAAGCCTTTAAAAGTACAACTATCTCCTACTGACGTATTATGCTATGCCGGAACGGACGGTAAAATTGAAGCATCNATCACTGGTGGAAATCCTTTTCCTAACGGTTCTTANACNTGTACTTGGACTTTAAATGATGATACTGTTGGTTATAATTATTATATNTTAAATTCAATATCTTCATCTGAATTTCCATATGTNTTAAATATTNTTGATTACAATGGTTGTAACCATACCTCATATGCATTTATTGATGAACCTCCAGCAATTGATGTCGTAATAAGTGAAATTATTCCTGCTTATTGTCAAAACATTCCTACTGGACAAGCATCAGTAGTAGCTTCTGGCGGGTTTTTAAATCCTGACGGAATGTATAGTTATAGTTGGACTACTGGTGATTCAGGTTCAGTTTTATTAAATCAGAATTCAGGATTGTATAACGTTATTGTTAAGGATGATAATAATTGTCAGGGAAATCTTTTTATTGAAAT
>PAYK01000013.1 GCA_002714805.1 Flavobacteriales bacterium | reverse complement strand
ATAAACTTCAGAACTAAAACCATAAGGACCTCCAATGACAAATAATAAGCGTTTTATACCTGAATTCATCTTCTCTTGCAAGAAATTAGAAAAAGATATCGAATCAAAATCTTTACCTTTTTCGTCTAGCAAAATAAGTGCGTCGGTATTGTGTACTTGCTTTAGTATTAACTTACCCTCCTGTTCTTTTTGCTGAACTTCAGATAAGTTTTTACGGTTTTTTAAGTCAGGAATAATCACGAATTCAAAAGAGACATAGTGTTTCAAACGTTTAGAATATTTGTCTATTCCATCTTGCACCCAACTTTCATCGGTCTTTCCTATTGCTAATACTACTATTTTCACCAAAAAAGTTTTGTAATTTGCCACAATATTAGTCATTTTGTTGGATAGAAAAACACCCACATGAAAGAAGAATTAAATGCCTTCATAGAATTCGCCTTAAAAGAAGATGTCCGAGAGGGCGATCATACTTCTTTAGCATGTATACCCCCAACATCTATTGGCAAAGCTCAACTCCTTGTCAAAGAAAATGGAATACTTGCTGGAATGGAAGTTGCTCAAGCTATATTTGAAAAAGTCAATCCAGATATTCAATTTTTTCCTCTGATGCAAGATGGTGAAAGTATGACTATCGACGATGTGGCCTTTATTGTGGAAGGGCCATCTTCTTCAATTCTGACTGCTGAAAGACTCGTTCTCAATTGTATGCAACGTATGAGTGGTATTGCCACCAAAACACAGGATGTTGTAAAATTATTAAAGGGCACTAAAGCACAAGTACTAGATACTAGAAAGACAACACCGGGTATTCGTTTGCTCGAAAAATGGGCGGTTAAAATTGGTGGCGGTGTCAATCACCGTTTTGGATTATACGATATGATGATGATAAAAGACAATCACATCGACTTTGCTGGTGGTATTGAATCAGCTATAGAAAAAGCCATAAAGTACCAAAAAGATAAGGGAATAAATATACCTGTAGAGATAGAAGCTAGAAACTTAGAAGAAGTCAATGAAATTTTAAGAGTTGGTAACATACAACGCATCATGCTGGATAACTTTAGTTATGACGATACACGAATTGCTGTAGAACAAATTGGAGGACGTTTTGAAACTGAAGCCTCTGGAGGAATAACTGAAGAAAATATAAGAGACCACGCCCTCTGTGGAGTAGATTTTATTTCTGTTGGTGCATTAACACATTCTGTCAATAGCTTAGATTTAAGTCTAAAAGCCTTTTAAATGAAACTTAAAGAACGTCTATCATTTCTAGTAGATTGGAGCAAACACATTGTTTTACCTGGCTTTAGTGGTATGAATCTCTACGATGTGACATATTTTTTTATTGAAGGACTAGAAAAAGGTGCTATCACTACTCGAGCGTCTTCAATAGCTTTTAACTTCTTCTTAGCTTTATTTCCGGCTTTGATATTTTTTTTCACTCTAATTCCCTACATTCCTGTAGAAAACTTTCAAGAAATACTATTAGGCCTTCTAGAAGAAGTATTGCCGCCAAGCACTAACGAAACTGCATTTAGCACTATAACTGATATTATTAATCATCCAAGAGGTGGCTTACTTTCCTTTGGCTTCTTGTTTGCTCTTTACTTTTCTACTAATAGTATAAATTCATTGATGGAAGCCTTTAACAGTTCCTATCATATTTCTGAAAATAGAGGCATGTGGAAGCAACGCCTAATAGCTTTAAGTCTAACATTAATGTTATCATTCATGCTTATAGTTGCCGTAGCTCTCATTGTTTTTACACAATTTGCTAGCAACTACTTTGTAGAATTAGGCATTGTTAAACAAAGTGCTGTTACTCTTATGGTAATTGGAAAATGGATTATAATATTGGCGTTTTTATTCGTTGGATTATCGGTATTATTTCAGTACGGTCCTTCTAAAAAAACACATTGGATTTTAATCTCACCTGGGTCTATTTTAGCTACACTTTTTATTATTTTAACGTCAACTGGCTTTGGATTTTACATTGATCATTTTGGTCAATACAATAAACTCTATGGATCAATTGGTACGCTAATTATCATTCTGTTATGGATGTACTTTAATGCTATTGTAATGCTTATTGGCTTTGAGCTCAATGCTAGCATTTATAGCGCCAAAGAACATATTAAATCATCTTAGTTTATCGACTTTTTCCAAAAAAAGCAATAAGGTTATCATTATAAAATAGCTATTAAATCAATCATTATTTGGCAAACAACATCTAGAAAGTAACGGTTTTGTCGCAGTCATTGATTAACTCATATAAATCTTTCATAGTAAATAATGGGCATAATTCCGAACTGTCCTGTTGTCTGAGATTGAGGCAAGTACCACAAGCCAAAATCTGACCACCATAATCCACAAAAGATTGGGCTAAATCATTAATCGGGAATTTTTCCGAATGAAGGGATTCATACTCTACCCCACTAGCTAAAAGAAAAAGACGAACCTCGTCTTTTTCTTTTAATGAGAAGTTAGCCAAACGAAAAGCGTTAAAAACAAGCTCTGCATCTGTGCTATATATTATTATTCCTAGTTTCATCAATTGATTTTTAAACGTATTCCAGCATAAATTAATCTACCCATAACAGGTGCCCAAATTAATGACGCATCAAAGTCATCACCATACGGATTATTACTTCCTAATATAGGATTTTCCTGTCTATAACTCAATAAATTTTCACCTCCTAAATAAAAATCAAAGTTTTTGAATTTCTTAGTCATTTGACTATTGATAACATAAAACGGTTCTGAAGTTGTTTTATCTACCAATTGATGTTCAGGAATTCGGCTCTTACCAATGAAGTTCAAAGTAACATCAAACATCCATTTGTTTAGGTGATCTGTAGCATAAGCTAAATTGACCAAAGATCGATTTTTAGGAACCAATGGAGATAACTTCTTCATTCCATCAAATGTAGAATAAACCTCATTTATTTTATAGGCTAATTTAATATCAAAACGCTCAAATAACTCGTAGTTAAAGTCAAACTGAAAACTGTTGGAATAAGATTCACCATCTAGGTTATAAAATCTCAATTTTGAAGGGTCTTCTAAGTCTACAACAACTTGATTGGTAAACTGTGTTCTGTAAGCATCAGCATTAAAAGTCGCTTCTCTTTCAAACAACTTGAAACAATGCGTTACATTAATACCATAGTTCAAGGCTAACTCTATGTCTAAATCATCTTCTATTTCAAAGGTTCTAGAAGAAGCAAAATAATTGGTATTTTCAGCAATAGGGTTTGCTATTCGCATTGCTCGCCCTACTGAAAGTCTTACTACAGTTTGTTCTGTAGGGTTAAGTTTGAGGTTAAACCTAGGCGTATAGTTTAGTCCATGTACATTATGAAAATCAGCACGTAAGCCGGCAACTAAAACCAATTGCGAAGGAGAAGTATAGCTATATTCAGAAAACAAACCTGTAGTTAAATCTGTTCTATCAAAACCTTTATTCTGATAACTCTCATCGTATCTATCGGCATAATAGCTTAGACCGTATTTTATTATATGGTGGTTATGCTTAAGGAAAGTTTGACGAATTATATTTAAATAGGCACTTTCTTGCAAGCCATTATAAACTGTTGGACCAAACATTATATCCTGTTGATGTCTTCTAAATGCAGTTTGAATACCTAAGCTTTTGCCAGGAGTATCTGGCATTTTAAAACCCGTTTTAGTACTAAATTCCATTAATGTATTATTAATATTAATCTTGTACGGATTGATAATATTATCTAATTGTCCGCCTTCTCTATTTTCAGTTAAAAAGCGCCCAATAAAATTAAAACGATATCTTTCATCCTCTCTTAACCATCTGTTTAGTATATTAAAAGACTTCATGTGAGGCATATCTAAAAAGCCATTCTTATCTTTATCAATCTCTTTATCATGATAATTGATACTAGTAAATAAATTGCTTTGCCATTTACCCTTTTTCTTTGCATATTGTAAATTATTTTCAAATTTACTTTCTGAATTGGTGTAAAAATTCCAAAACAACTTATCTGAATTATCTGGCTTAAAATATTCCAAATTAATTTGGCCTGTAAAAGACTCAAAACCGTTTATTACTGAACCAGCTCCTTTTATAATTTGTATAGACTCAATCCATGTACCAGGCACATAAGATAAACCATAAGAAGAAGAGAGCCCTCTTATCAAAGGCACATTTTCTTGAGTGATTTGAGTGTAAACACCATCTAGACCCAACATTTGTATTTGTTTAGCTCCTGAAACGGCGTCAGAGTAAGTCACATCAACAGTAGCATTCGTTTCGAAACTTTCTGAAAGATTACAACAAGCCGCTTTTTGAAGCTCCTTACTAGAAATTTCTTGTACTTGTAGAGGGTTTACCATGGATAATTCTGTAGTACTTAACTTTGACTCCACAGTAACTTCTTCTATCTCGACAGATTCACTTAGTGAAACCGTTAAAAAAGAATTGTCTTTGACTGTTACATTTTTTGACTGAAAACCTATAAAAGACACCTTGATATCAAAGGGAAATTCACCATTAAAATCTAGATAGAATTTACCGTTGGCATCAGTAGTTGTTCCTATTGTTGCGTTTTCTACAACTATGTTAGCTCCTATAAGAGGTAACCCATTTTGATCGTTTATTTTTCCTTCGAGATGCCCTTGTGCGTAAATAAACAAAGCAATAAATTGAAAGGCTATCAAAACTATATATTTCATAATTTAATTTTTGAGATTATTACTTAACCATTTCCATAATAAGGTTTGGGTTAATAAAAAATCAAATTCGAAATACTTGAAATAGTGCTAATTGTTGAGAATAGGTTTTGGGAGGTGGTAAATCAAAATTGTTCCAAGATATATGTGAGTAATAACTTTGAAGTTCTTCAATGCCTATAGCTCTAATAAATGCTTGCACAAATGATGGAATAGATACAGGTTCAGGGACAGGAGTATCAAAAACAAACGATACTAAACGAACATCAATAAAACAACAGCAGCAGGAAGAAATAAAATTACATTCGCAAGTTGAAATAGGCGCTACTTCTTCTGCAAATTCTGAAGCGCAACAAACGAATATTTCTTGTTCAAGCGGATCTGTCTCGCAACAAGATATTGCTTCTTCATAGCTAACAGTTTCAAGCTGACTTTGTTCTGAAATATAATTTGATTTATGAGAATGATTTAAGATTACTGGAATACCAATAGCACCAACCAGCATAAACAGGCAAAAAAGGTGGCTAATAATATGTTTTGCAAACTTATTCACTATGTAAAGTTACAAAATTTTATTTTTCAAAAGATTTTATAGTATTTTCTATGATACTGATGCATTCCAGAAGTTGATCTTTTGAAATGACCAATGGAGGAGCAAAACGAATGATATTTCCATGTGTAGGCTTGGCTAAAAGTCCATTATCTCTCAAAGACATACATATATCCCAAGCCGTTGAACTATCTTCGGTATCGTTGATAACAATGGCATTTAAAAGCCCTTTTCCTCTAATTTTTGAAACAATATTCAAATGACCTAAACATTGCTCTAATTCATCTCTGAAAATTTGTCCTAAATGCTCTGCTTTTTCGGCTAATTTTTCATCAGTTACAACTTCAAGAGCTGCTTGAGCTACTTTACATGCCAATGGATTTCCACCAAATGTAGAACCGTGTTCGCCAGGCTTAATACACATCATAACATCATCGTCAGCTAAAACAGCAGAAACAGGTAATACACCTCCTGACAAGGCTTTTCCAAGTATTAAAATATCAGGTCTTGCATCTTCAAAATCACAAGCTAACATTTTACCTGTTCTAGCAATACCCGTTTGAACTTCATCCGCTATAAACAAAACATTATACTTTGTACACAAAGCACGAACACCTGCCAAATACCCTTCGTCAGGAACAACAACACCTGCTTCACCTTGAATAGGCTCTACCATAAAAGCACAAACGTTAGGGTCTTTTAATTCAGTTTCTAAAGCATCTAAATTGTTGTATGGGATTAAATCATAGCCCGGCATATATGGCCCAAATCCTATGTAAGAAATAGGGTCGTCAGAACTGGAAATAGCAGCTAGTGTTCGTCCCCAAAAATTACCTTTTGCAAATATAATACGTGCTTTATTTTCAGCAATTCTTTTTTTCATATAACCCCACTTACGCGCTAATTTATTAGCTGTTTCTCCACCTTCAACTCCGGTGTTCATTGGTAGTACCTTATCATAGCCGAACAAATCGGTAATGAATTTTTCATATTGACCAAGAATATCATTGTGAAAGGCTCTAGAAGTAAGCGTCAAGGTTGTGGCTTGATCCGTAAGTGCTTTTATAATTTTAGGGTGGCAATGACCTTGATTGACAGCAGAATAAGCAGACAGAAAATCAAAATATTGCTTTCCTTCAACATCCCAAACAAAAACGCCTTCTCCTTTTGACAAGACGACAGGTAGTGGATGGTAGTTGTGAGCACCATATTTTTCTTCTATTTCAATAAGTTCATGTGATGAGTACATATCTTATAATTTTAAAAGGCAAAGTTAGAAAAATCAATGATTTTAAATCAAAATGCAGTACCTAAAATTCTATATTTGTGCTATGGGAAGAAAGCGTAAAAAGATACTTTTAGAAAATATTCATATTTCTGATGCAGGAGCTAAAGGAAAAGCAATTACTCGTCTAGAAAATGGATTAGTTCTTTTTGTTGAAGGAGCAGTTCCTGGTGATGTATGTGATGTTTTAGTTCACAAAAAAAGACGTTCTTTTTTGGAAGGTAAGCCTGTTAAATTTCATTCTTTTTCTGAAAGAAGACGAGAAGCTAAATGCGAACATTTTGGTCTCTGTGGTGGTTGTAAATGGCAATTCATGGGCTATGAGCATCAACTAGAATTCAAACAAAAAGAGGTAGTAGACTCATTGAGTAGAATTGGTGGTATAAACTTACCTGAAGTTAATCCTATTATGGGTTGTGAAAACGAGTTTCGCTATCGAAACAAAATGGATTTTGCCTTTACAAATAGACGTTGGATAACAGATAAAGAAAGTGCGGAAGACAAAGAAATCATAAATCGAAATGGTGCTGGTTTTAGAGTATCTGGATTTTGGGACAAAGTCATCAACCTCAATGAATGTCATCTTCAATCAGAACCTTCCAACGCTATACGCAAATCAGCTCGGGACTATGCTATTGAAAACGAACTCGATTTTTTTGATATAGCTGACAAAGAGGGTTTTTTAAGAGCTCTTACTATTCGAATGAGTAGCACAGGAGAAATTATGGTTCTTTTCCAATTTTTTTATGAAGATGAATCGAAAAGGCTAGGTTTACTCAACTACATTAAAGAAAAATTTCCCGAAATCACATCTTTATTATATACCATTAACGATAAAGGTAATGAAACCATATTCGATTTAAAGATAATAACTTTTAGTGGCGCTGAATGTATCTACGAAGAAATGGAAGGTTTAAAATTCAAAATTGGACCAAAATCATTTTATCAAACTAATTCCAAACAAGCCTACAAACTGTATAAAGTAACTCGGGAACTTGCCCAAATAGAAAAAAACGATATTGTTTACGATTTATACACCGGAACAGGTACTATTGCTCAATTTGTTGGTAAAAATGCCCTTAAGGTGATTGGTGTGGAATCCGTTCCTGAAGCTATTGAAGCTGCCAAAGAAAATGCTAAGAACAACGGTTTAGACAATTGTAAATTTTATGTGGGTGATATTAAAGAAATATTCACCAATGATTTTATTCGCAAGAACGGTCAGCCAGATGTCATAATCACCGACCCACCTAGAGATGGCATGCATAAAAAAGTAGTTGGACAGCTATTAGATGTAAACCCTAAACGCATTGTTTATGTAAGTTGTAACCCTGCTACACAAGCTAGAGATTTGGCATTAATGAATGAACACTACAAAGTGACTAAAGTTCAGCCCGTTGATATGTTTCCTCAAACTTTCCACGTTGAAAATGTAGTTTTATTAGAAAAACGATAAATGCTAGACAAAGAATTTTGGAATAATCTTTATGAGACAGCACAAACTGGTTGGGATATTGGCTTTCCTTCTACCCCTCTAAAGACATTCATTGATAACATAGAAAATAAAGACAAAAGCATCCTTATACCAGGTTGTGGAAGAGCTTATGAGGCCGAATACCTTCACCTAAAAGGCTTTAAAAAGGTAACTATCATTGACTTATCTCCTTTAGCTTTAGATGCTTTTTCAAAGCGACTCCCTAGCTTTCCAAAAAGTCAATTAATAGAAGGAGACTTCTTTGAACATCAAGGACAATATGACCTCATTTTAGAACAAACCTTTTTCTGTGCTATAGAACATAATTTAAGAAAGGATTATGTGAAGCACACTTCAGATTTACTTAATAAAAATGGAAAAGTTGTGGGCTTGTTATTTGCTGAAGAATTTGGAAAAGACCACCCACCATTTGGTGGGACAAAAGAAGAATATTTAGAGCTCTTTTCTTCTCATTATAACATAGAACATATGGATATTGCCAGTAACTCAATTGAGGCCAGAAAAGGAAGAGAATTATTTATTTCTTTAAAAAAACAAGATTGCTTAACTTAGCCCTATGAAAATGAATTCATCAACAACTTTAGTACTTAACGCACAACAGATGGAGCAAAAGCTATGTCGTATGGCGTGGGAAGTATTAGAAAAAAATCATCAAGAGTCCCATATTGTTATTGCTGGTATAAGTCCTAAAGGCAGTATTTTAGCTCAGCGTTTAAGCAAACATTTAAGCGATATTTCTTCTATTTCGGTTGAAGTCATAGAGGTCAAGCTAGATAAAGTCAATCCCCTATCGTCATCTGTTCAAGTTAGCGCACACAGCGAATTGAATAATAAAGTGATCGTATTGGTCGATGATGTACTCAATTCAGGCAAAACATTGATGTATGGTGCTCAATACTTTTTGAATCAACCTATCAAAAAATTAATGACTGCTATACTAATTGATAGAAATTATAAAAACTACCCCATAAAAGCCGATGTAGTTGGCTTATCACTAGCGACAACCTTACAAGAACACGTTAATGTAGATTTAGGCAAAAAAGAAGCTGTATATTTAAACTAAATCGTCTTTATCATCTCGGTGTGTGGAATATCATCTTCTAAGTACTCTTTTCCGGTAGATACAAAGCCAAATTTTTGATAAAATGGCAATAAATGAGATTGAGCAGAAATGCGATTATTGGATGTCCCATAAAGTATAATAGATTGCTTTATGCCTTCTTTCATTAGTGCTATTCCTAAACCTGATCCTCTATGAGTCAGAGCAATAACTATGCGTCCAAAAGACATTTCCTCATAACTTATCCCTGGTTTTACTAAACGTAAATAAGCTACTAACCCCCCATTAATATAGCCCAATAAATGGTGGGAATATTTGTCCTTTACATCGGCATCTTGATAGGGGCAATCTTGTTCTACTATGAACACTTGCTGACGCAAAATCATCATTTCGTGTAATTCCGATTTTGTCAAATCCTCAAAAGACTTAAATCTCCACTCAATATCCATAGTGTAAATTTAAAAAAAATTAAAGCTTCACACTAAACCCAAATAAAAAACGTCTGCTTTGTAAAGGACCATAAGCGTATGAGGTATCAAAATCATCACCAAATGGATTTTGCCAATCTACCAAAGGTGATTCTTGTGTGTAATTGAATACATTTTTNACTCCCATNAAAACAGTTAAGCTTTCGCTAAATACCTTTTTGATTTGCAAATGGTGTTGAGAAAACCAAGGGGATTCCTCTGNTCTTTCAAACGGATAAGGGNAAGTAGGNAATGACATAGGGCNAGTAAATTTGGNTGTCCAATCTATANAAGTATTTATTTTATCCCAATTATAAGACAAAGAGANTACGCNTGTAAAAGAAGGTGCAAACAATTCGTCTTCTCTTCTATTGTTATAATCTACAGAATAGACATCTAANTANGTTCCTCCTGCCTTGACACTTAAAGGNAATTCAAAGTTCTGTTGAANATTAAATGCTAAACCTCTAGANACNGAAAAGCCGTCCAAATTGGCATANACAATTTGGTTAGGATTAACATCATAATTAGGAATNATTTTATTGGTAAAATAGGTATANAAGGCATCTACATCTATAGTTCCTGCGGTTNTTCCNAAAGAAAAAATATGATTAGCATTTATNTTTATATTNTAAGANTCTTCGGGTTTTAAATCTTCCACAACTATTACTTCCCTACTACCNGATAGAAAGGCATGATCTTCAGTAAATAGATTAACCAATCTGAATCCAGTTCCTGCATTCAAACGAAAAGTCGTGTATGTCTCGGGTTTAAACTTAAGATTTAATCGCGGTGAAAAAATAAAACCGTGTTCTTTNTGATAATCAGTTCTAATTCCTAAAAGAGAAGTCCATTTTCTATTTAAANTTATTTCATCTTGAATAAAAAATGCTGGTATAAATTGACGGTCATTAATATTAGCCAAGGTACTATCCACAAAGGTTTGAAAACGATAGGTTAGTCCAAAAATAAAATNATGATTGTTAGCAACGCTTTTATTCCATATCAGGTTAGTAAAATAAATATTCTGNAAAGCTTCATACTTAGTATTTCCATAATAACTNTCTTGGTGATGAAAATTATATGATGCGTCAATTCGAATATCTTCACTCAAGGGCAACTCATAAGAAGCTGCNAATTCTATTCTATNAGTATAAATNGATTCATTATAAATACTATCATTCCCCCTNAGGTTTTCATTCCATTCTTTTACGCCTCCACTTCTATCTTCTTGATAATANTTAGCAGAAAGNGATAAACTTTTTTGGCTCTTCCTTTTAAAGTTCCATTGATTAAATAAAGAAAGTCGTTCTGAAAATGGAATATCTGTAAAATTATCTTTGTTATCATCTATAAAGTTATCCATNTTGAAGTAGTTTCCAAAGATTAATACATCCACTTTTTGCATTTTTGGAGCATAAGNAAAATCAATATTTTTTTCTAAATGAGAAGTTATAAAACTTTCAAGTTCAANCATAGAAACATCTAAGGCGTCTTTTGTNANAATATTTATAATACCAGCAACAGCCTCAGTACCATAGAGCGTTGAAGAAGGCCCTTTTATGATCTCAATTTGCTTAATTAATGAAGTTGGAATGCCATTTAATCCATATACAGATGATAAAGAACTCATTACNGGCATACTATTTATCANAACTAAAGTGTAAGGACCTTCNATACCATTAATNTGTATATCATTTGNACCACATACACCACAATTGATTTGTTTTTGAACACCATTTACATTATCTATAANCTCCATAACGTTGGAAGTAGCAATCTTTTTAAGAAATTTTTGAGTAACAATATCTACCTTTACTGGAGANACACTNAGAAATGTCTCCTTCATAGTACCAGTCACCACAACTTGATCAATATCATAAGANAAAGGTTCTAAAATAACATCTACTGTATTTTTTCCAGCTTGAATTGTAATATTCTTCTCAAGCNTCTTAAAACCAACAGCAGAGAAAACAAATTCATAGCTTCCCTCCTTTATATCATTGATTTCAAAAAAACCATCNTTATTCGAAGCCGTACCANTAGAATTACCTTTTACACTAATTGAAGCAAAAGGAATTGGTGCATTTGATTTAATAGTTCCATTTAAAACCTGNGAATAAACTTGAAATTGCAGAGCTAAAAAGCAAATTAGATAAATTATNATTTTCATTATAATNNCTTTAAACACTAAAAATATTTTGNTATTTTAAATTTAGACAAATCTAAAAATTAAATTAGACATATAAAATTATATATTTGTAATATGATTACATTAGCTGAAGAAAATTACTTAAAAGCTATACTAAAGCTTTCCAAAAATTCTAAAGATTCAGTCTCTACTAATTCTATTGCTGATGAACTTGANACAAAAGCATCATCNGTTACAGATATGATTAAAAAGTTAACAGATAAAGAATTAATTAATTATGTTCCCTATCGAGGTGTATATCTTAGTAAATCTGGTGTTAAGAAAGCCATTGAAATTGTCAGAAAACATCGACTTTGGGAGGTGTTTTTAGTAACAAAGCTTAAATTTAATTGGGATGANGTTCACGATATTGCTGAGCAATTAGAACATATAAAATCACAAAAATTAGTAGATGCTTTAGANGCTTACTTAGGTTATCCGCAACACGATCCACATGGNGAGCCTATTCCNAATAAAGATGGTAAATTTCCTAAATCATTTTCAAAACGACTTAGCGAATTAGAAAANGGAGGTAGTGGACAAATTGTAGGTGTTTCTCAAGANAATCAATCCTTTTTACAATACCTCAATTCGTTAAATATTACACTTGGAACATCAATNANAGTTATTCAAAAAATTGACTTTGACGATTCATTAGAAATAACCATAGACAACAAAGCATCACANATTAGCATTGATGTTGCAAGAAACTTATTAATTAAACAAAAATGACAGATTTATACANTTGGTTTATAGAANAACACCCTGTNTTACAAGCTTTATTAGCAGGTCTATTTACTTGGGGCTTGACTGCATCAGGTGCAGGATTGGTAGTATTCTTTAACAAAACTAATCGAAAAATTTTAGACACCTCTTTGGGCTTTACTGGAGGTGTTATGATAGCAGCTAGTTTTTGGTCTTTNCTCTCCCCNGCCATAAGATATGTAGAAATGCAAAATGAAATGGGNAGTTCTAATTTACCATCTTGGTTNCCACCAGCTATTGGATTTTTCTTAGGCGCTTTATTTCTATATAGTTTGGATAAAATTATACCTCATCTACATTTATTCAAAAAANTTGAAGAAGCTGAAGGTTATCCTACTAAGTGGAAAAAAACCATTTTACTAGTATTAGCTATTGCNCTNCATAATATTCCTGAAGGATTAGCTGTAGGTGTAGCTTTTGGAGCTATTTCACATGGAATTCCAGGTTTTGAAATAGGAGCAGCTATTGCCTTAGCTATTGGTATTGGNATTCAAAATTTTCCTGAGGGTTTTGCTGTTTCAATGCCTCTAAGGAGACAAGGAGTAAGTAAATGGAAAAGTTGGAAATGGGGACAATTATCAGCTATTGTAGAACCTATTTTTGCTATNATTGGTGCNGCTACTGTAATTTATGCATTNCCAATACTNCCGTATGCACTAGCTTTTGCTGCAGGAGCTATGATATTCATTGTAGTAGAAGAAGTTATTCCTGAAAGTCAAAGTGGTGGACATACCGACTTAGCTACAATGGGGCTAATTGCAGGATTTATTGTTATGATGATACTTGACGTGGCACTAGGATAAAATCATTAACTTCGTAAACTTATGAAAGCGGTNAACATCCAAAATAAAAGGGCAANATTTGAGTACAATATACTTCATAAGTACGTGGCTGGTTTACAACTTAGTGGTACAGAAATTAAATCCATACGTAATAGCAAAGTAAACTTGAGTGATTCCTTTTGTTCGTTTAAAGACAATGAGTTGTATATAATTGNNATGCATATTGATGAGTATGAATTTGGCAATTATGCTAACCATCATCCTAAACNAGAACGAAAACTTCTTCTAAATAGNTATGAATTAGATAAGATTAGAAAAAAAATTGCAGACGTAGGACTAACTATTGTACCATTACGTCTATTCATTAACGATAAAGGTTGGGCTAAAATAGAAATCGCAGTGGCCAAGGGTAAGAAGCTTTATGACAAAAGAAACACTATCAAAAACAGAGATATACAAAGAGATATAGACAGAACAATTAAATAATACAAAAAAAGCCCAACCTTACGGAAGGGCTTATTACTAAANAATAATTAATNTGTTAATNTTATTTATCTTCTTTTACTTCTTCAAAATCTACATCNGTAACATCATCGGNTCCACCACCCTCAGCATTNGGCTGGGCGGCGCCTTCAGNGCCTTGTTGCTCTTGTGTAGCTTTGTACATTTCTTCTGAAGCAGCAGTCCAAGCTGTATTGATAGTTTCCATNGCAGAATCTATNGCATTAATATCTTTNCTCTCGTGTGATTTCTTCAAAACTTCAAGAGCATCTTCTATAGGTTTTTTCTTTTCATCAGATAATTTATCACCATAATCTTTTAACTGCTTTTCAGTTTGAAAAATCATTGCATCTGCCGCATTAACTTTNTCNACTTCTTCTTTAACTTTTTTATCTGCATCAGCATTGGCTTCAGCTTCTTTTTTCATTCTTTCGATTTCTTCATCTGAAAGACCCGAAGAAGCTTCAATTTTAATATTTTGCTCTTTACCTGTTGCTTTATCTTTAGCAGAAACATTTAATATACCATTAGCATCAATATCAAANGTTACTTCGATTTGAGGCACTCCTCTTGGTGATGGTGGTATATCTGACAATTGAAATCTTCCAATTGTCTTGTTATCTGCTGACATTGGTCTTTCCCCTTGTAAAACATGAATATCAACTGCAGGTTGATTATCAGCAGCAGTTGAAAAAACTTCAGACTTTTTTGTTGGAATAGTTGTATTAGATTCTATAAGCTTTGTCATTACTCCTCCCATAGTTTCAATNCCAAGAGATAATGGNGTAACATCTAATAAAAGAACATCTTTTACATCACCTGAAAGTACACCACCTTGAATGGCTGCTCCTACAGCAACTACCTCATCAGGATTTACTCCTTTTGAAGGCTCCTTTCCAAAAAANTCTTTTACAACGTTTTGTATNGCAGGAATACGTGTAGAACCTCCAACTAAAATTACTTCATCAATATCACCTGGAGTAATCCCAGCATCTTTGATTGCTTGTTTACAAGGAGATATTGTTGCTTGAATTAATTTATCAGCTAATTTCTCAAATTGTGCTTTAGTAAGAGTTCTTACCAAATGCTTNGGACCTGAAGATGTTGCGGTTATGTAAGGTAAATTAATTTCAGTTTGGGAACTAGAAGAAAGTTCNACTTTTGCCTTTTCAGCAGCCTCTTTAAGACGTTGNAAAGCCATTGGATCTTGCCTTAAATCAATATTTTCTTCAGAATTAAATTCTTCAGCCATCCAATCGATTAAAACTTGATCAAAATCATCTCCTCCTANNTGAGTGTCACCATTNGTTGATTTAACTTCAAAAACTCCATCACCTAATTCAAGAATAGATATATCAAAAGTACCTCCACCCAAATCAAAAACTGCAATAGTTTTATCTTGATCGGCTTTATCTAANCCATATGCCAAAGCTGCTGCGGTAGGTTCNTTTATAATTCTACTCACTTTCAAACCTGCNATTTCTCCNGCCTCTTTAGTNGCTTGACGTTGTGAATCATTAAAATATGCNGGTACAGTTACTACAGCCTCCTTGACCTCATGNCCCAAATAATCTTCTGCTGTTTTCTTCATNTTCTGTAGAATCATAGCTGATATTTCTTGAGGNGTATATTTTCTATCGTCTATCTGTACTCTAGGTGTATCATTATCACCCTTAACAACCTTGTAAGGAACTCGCTTCGCTTCTTTTTGAAGTTTNGAGAATGATTCTCCCATAAAACGTTTAATTGAAGCAATAGTTTTTTCAGGATTTGTTATAGCTTGTCTTTTAGCGGGGTCACCGACTTTTCGNTCTCCTCCATCAACAAAAGCNACTATAGATGGAGTTGTTCTTTTACCTTCACTATTAGGAATTACTACTGGCTCGTTACCTTCCATTACAGAAACGCATGAATTGGTAGTTCCTAAATCAATTCCAATAATTTTACTCATTTTATTTAAATTTNATTNGTTTAANTNTGTTTCNAGCAAATTNTATGCCAANANTGATTTTTTATAATTNATGACATATATTCATAAGAAAAAGACAATATGACAGTATTATGGCTCGATAAAGTTGAGNTCACTAGTTATTTCACCANTTGACAACTCAGTTAAAGTTTGAATATCTAAAAACTTACCAATTGATTCAGCATTGAGTCTTGAAGAGAACACACCTAATCCATTTTNAATGTTAGTGTAAGTTGGTGGATCTTGAAAAATGATAGATGGCAAATTATTAATCTCAATGTATTGGGATATTGCTTCTCCACCTACTAAAAAATAAAAGTCGATTCCTCCTGACCAATAATCGTATCCTACAAAACCATCTTCTAAATCTTTTGCATTTATCCTTAAAACATTTAAATTTTCATTAATACTATTTTTAATAAAATAAAAAAAGTTNTCTCCNGTAATAGCTAACTCCATATTCTGATTACCACTTATTGACTGAGAATACATTTGAGGAAAACTTAAATCTATATATTTTCGAACTACCTCATTAGTTAAAATGTTTTTTTCGTAATAATAAAAGCGCATAAAAGGCTTATAAATCTTGCCAAAAGTTGAAGAAGACCATCTCAACCTGTGTNTTCTATATTCATTATTTTTAAAAAATGTAATTTCATCGGTAAAACCTGGATTTATATCAAGAGGCTCTATTAGGTTNGTTGTTGAACGAGCTACATAATTNGATACNACATTNCGTACATACAAATGATAAGTCAAGGACTGGTTAAGAGATTCTGCTGTAANATACTCAACTGAATATTCGGTTGAAAATATGGTATCNAAACCAGTACTGAATCTATTATTTGTAATTTGATATTCAAGNTCTATTTTTTGGACAGTATCTCCATTATTATCTAAACCATAAAGAAAAACCTCTAAATCACCTTCAGCATAATGAAAGGAATCAGCTTCCTGCGCCATTGTGTAAGCGCTTTCCTGACCCAAGAAAGCTTTATAAATAATAATTCGTTGAGTATCTACAGTTTGATCTAGNAAACCGTAGATTACAGCAGTTTCTTTCCAAGTTGCATTAACNTCAAAATCAGTTTCACAAGCCAATAAAGTAGTCAATGCTAACAAAAACAAATAGTAACTTTTTTTCATAGTGGCAAATTTATACTTTTAATTGTGATTAACACTTAGTACATTTGTGTGAAATTCATNAAAAAATGAAAAAATATTTAAGCTCATAATTTTAAAAATGTCCGTNANTAAAAAAGTGTATAAAAAAATAACAACCCACTCGCTTCAAGAAATGAAGCAAAANAAAGAGAAAATATCAATGCTTACAGCTTATGATTATACTTTAGCAAAGATTGTTGATTGTGGTGGTGTCGATATAATATTAGTTGGAGACTCTGCCTCTAACGTAATGGCTGGTAATGAGACAACACTTCCTATTACTCTTGATCAAATGATATATCATACTGCCTCAGTAGTCAGAGCTGTTGATAGAGCTCTAATAGTTGCTGATATGCCTTTTGGAACTTACCAAGGTAATTCNAANGAAGCTCTAAATTCAGCAATTCGAATTATGAAAGANTCAGGCGCACACTCNGTAAAAATGGAAGGTGGTAGTGAAATATTAGAATCTGTTGANCGAATCCTTACTGCTGGTATTCCTGTAATGGGTCATCTTGGGCTTACGCCACAGTCTATTTATAAATTCGGNACATATACCGTNAGGGCNAAAGAAGAAGCTGAATCTAAAAAACTCATAGAAGATGCATTGCTTCTTGAAAAAGCNGGTTGTTTTGCTATTGTGTTAGAAAAAATACCTGCCAANTTAGCGANTAAGGTTGCCGAAAAGCTAAGNATTCCNGTTATCGGAATTGGTGCTGGAAGTGGCGTTGATGGACAAGTACTAGTACTTCATGATATGATAGGTATGACACANGAATTTAGTCCTCGTTTTTTAAGAAGATATCTTAATTTATACGANGATATAAAAGGTGCTGTAGCTCAGTATGTNTCTGATGTGAAAACTACTGATTTTCCTAACGAAAAAGAACAATACTAAATGCTAGAAGTCCTTTACGAGGATAATCACATTATTGCAGTCAATAAAAAATCGTCTGACATTGTACAAGGNGACAAGACTGGAGATAAACCCCTATCNGAATACGTTAAAGATTATATCAAGAAAAAATATAANAAACCAGGAGAGGTATTTTTAGGNGTAGTACACCGATTAGATAGACCTGTTAGNGGTGTTATACTTTTCGCAAAAACAAGCAAAGCACTAAGNAGGTTAAATNAAATGTTCAGAGAAAAGAAANTACAAAAGACCTATTGGGCCATTGTGAAAAACAAACCTCAAAATACTANCGANACATTAGTNCACTATCTATTGAAAAATCAGGCTAAAAATAAATCTCTAGCATTTAACAGAGAAGNAAATAATGCTTTACGTTCAGAATTGAGTTATGAACTTATTCATTCCTTNGAAAACTATCATTTATTAGAAGTNAGTCCAAAAACTGGTAGACACCATCAAATAAGAGTTCAACTTGCCAAAATTGGCTGCCCAATCAAAGGTGATATAAAATACGGTTTTNACAGAACTAATAAGGATAAAAGNATANACCTACACTCTAGAAAAATAGATTTTATACACCCTGTAAAGAAGGGGNCTATAAGTATAACNGCTCCAACTCCNAAAGATGTGNTGTGGAAAAGTTGTAAAAGCTATTGAGGATCGACATCTATTGTNAANCGTACCGATCTAAATTGGGGTATTTTATGTACCGAATCTATCACTTTTAAAATATGCTTTTTTGACTGATGTAATGANAAGTNNGCACCTATTTTCACTAAAATATTCTTAAGGTAACGGTTTTTGATTCTNGACACNAGTGGATATTCTGGNCCAAGAACATTNTGACTAAATGATTGACGTAAAACNAAGGCTAATTCTCTAGCAGATTGATTAGTTAGATTATAATCTCTATNAGAAACAATNATTGAAACTAATTTGCAATAAGGAGGATAATTAAACGCTTTTCTCTCAANCAATTCGGCATTATACATACTAAGATAATCNTTTGCTTGTACTGCTTGAATTATATCGTGATTGGCAGAATAGGTTTGTATAANTACTTTACCTTGTTTATTTTTTCTGCCTGCCCTACCNGCNACTTGAGCCATTAAATGATAAGAACGTTCATAAGAGCGAAAATCAGGAAAATTCAATAAGGCATCAGCATTTATTATNCCGACAAGTGAAACGTGATNAAAATCAAGTCCTTTNGTTAGCATTTGAGTACCTATAAGTATATCNATATTTCTATTTTCAAAATCATTAATTATGTTCTGATAGGCATTTTTTCTTCTAGTAGTGTCTAAATCCAAACGCTTGATAATAGCATCAGNAAAAAAAGGCTGTAATTCTTCTTCGAGTTTTTCTGTACCATATCCTNTGATTTGAANATCCNTACTTGCACATGCTTTACATTTCTTNAATAGATTTTCTGAATATCCGCAATAATGGCACTTTAACATCTGTTGTTNCTTATGATAGGTTAGACTTACATCACAACTTTGACANTTAGCAGTCCAACCGCAAGATTTACAAGTAAAAACTGGAGCAAAACCTCTTCTATTTTGAAATAAAATAACTTGTTGTTTATTNAGTAAAGATTTTTCAATCTCTTTTAANAGACGNGGTGAAAAAGCACCTTTCATTTGTTTTCTATGAGTAACGTATTTGATATCCTCAATGTCTATATCAGGCATTTTTACTCCTCCATATCTAGTTGATAGAGTTACTAATCCATATTTTTGAGATAAAGCATTATNATACGTTTCTAATGAGGGTGTGGCTGAAGCTAACAATACTTTTGCTCCAAGTATATTGGCGTACATAANAGCCGTATCTCTTGCNTTATATCNAGGGGAACTTTGTTTTTGTTTAAAAGAACTTTCGTGCTCCTCATCAACAACTATTAATCCTAAATTTTGGTATGGTAAAAATATGGATGAACGAGTACCTAAAACAATNGGAAAACGATTACCATTTAACACTTCAGACCATATCTCACCTCTTTCATTATTATTGAATTTAGAATGATATACNCCGANCTTATCTCCAAAATGTTTTCGTAAACGATTAATAATTTGTGTAGTTAATGCTATTTCTGGCAACAAATANAGTACTTGTTCGCCTCTAGCAATAACATCTTGTATAAGTTTAATATAAATTTCTGTTTTACCACTAGATGTCACACCATGAAGTAATACAACATCTTTATTTTCAAANGACTCTTGTATTTGATTTAAAGCATTTTGTTGCTCATCANTTAAATCAAAAGAAATTAAATCTTCATTCTCGNAAAATTCTATTCTTGAAATTTCTTTTTCTTCTACAGANAACACACCCTTTGTTACCAAAGNATTAAGCGTTTGATGAGAAGATGACGAAACCTCTAACAATTCTTTGACAGTAATTGAAGGTGTTTTGTTTTCTTTAGTTAAATCAATGAATGAACGAAAGACTTGCTCTTGCTTTTTAGCATTCTTAAAAATTNTAAAATCGANATCTTTATTCAAACAAGATACAAGACGAACAGATTTTGGCTTATACTGTTCGTTTAACTCTTCNATTAANAAAATTACTTTTCTAGANATTAATGATTTAATGGTTGGAAAGATGGTTTTTTGATTCAATATTTTAGAAACCTCATTTAAGCTCAATTCNTTTTGTATTTCTAAAGCCTCAACTACTAAAAACTCTTTATCATTTAATGTAGTTTTATCAACCTCATTTTCTGTGATTTTCAACTTTGTNTCACTAGAAAGTTTCAATACAGAGGGCAATGCAGAATGCATAACATCGCCTAAACTACAGCAATAATAGTTAGCTATCCATTCCCACAANTCAAATTGTTGATTTGAAATTATTGGCTGATGGTCTAAAANATTAATTATCGGCTTTGCTCTATAGTTTTTAGGAGTTTCATTATGTATTTTAAAAACAACNGCTGNATAGAATTTTTTTTGACCAAACTGTACAACAACACGCATTCCTTCTTTAATAGATTCAAATTCAGAAGGAACTTCATATGTAAATCTATTTTGAAGAGGTAAAGGTAATATGACGTCAACATAAATCACTCCCTACAAAGATGTAAAATTGATTAGAATAATCCACAAGAAATGAGAAATAAGTTAGGCAGATAAAGTGTATTTTAAAATGACTTTTACAAAAAAGAGAGCTACTTTTTATATAAAGNTAAAAAGTGATTAAAAATAATTGTGTTAAAATTAAATCAATGAATAATATTTATAANTCCCATTTTTGTAACATATTGAGCATCTTTTCCGTANGCATTAAATGAATAAGAATAGGCTCCTTCAGGAACGATATTGTTTTTATACTTTCCGTCCCAAAAATCATTAATATTATCTGAATAATACATNAACTCTCCCCATCTNTTATAAATTGACATTTCAAATGTTAGNACATTATTTCCTTTAACAATAAGAAATTCATTTTCATCATCACCGTTTGGAGTAAATGAATTGGGTATAAAAATTTGTAAATTACATCCTAGTTCGATCAAAATAGAGTCCATTTCATTACAGTTTTCTGGAAAACTATAATATATCCAATTGTCACCAATATTGGCATCAATAGGATAAAAATAACTATTTAAACCCATCCCCTTNCCTGTCCACAAACCATTTGGCTCCATAGTTGATATATGAAAAGCGCTNTCAACTGGACATATAATATCGTCAAAATNAGATATAATTTCAGGATTTTTAAANTCCTTGAAAGCAACAATAGCAATGCCATCATTTTCAATAGANTGACATCCATTAGCGTCAATAACTTTGCTTACAAAATAAGACGCAGGTTCTTTTACATATGTTGTAACATAGCTATCAAAAAGAGAATTAAAATTTATAGAATAATTACCATTGCTTAACAATATACTGTACGGCAATGCATCTGCTTCAACGTCAATTCTAATTAGTGTACTATCACCATCACACATAGTTTCTCCNCCCGTAATCAATGATTTCGGCAAGGTGTTGTATGTNATCAATGCAGATCCACTTGATGATCCTAAACAATTATTATCTGTTAAAGANGTAATTGTATAATTNCCAGTGTAAGTAGCATCAATAGTATGGTTTGAAAACATAGCAGTGTCTATAAATTGTTGTTCTCCATTAGTATAACTAATATAATATGGAGGTTGTCCAGTTANATTTACACTTAGAGGCAAAACAAAAGGTTGTCCCTCACAAATAGCACCTCCACCNTTTAGTATAGCTGAAGGCCTATCAANAGAAAAAATAGTAATCTCATCTTGACCNATACAACCATTTGCATCAGAAATCGTTAAAGAATATATACCCTCAGGAACTGTTATTTGATTAGTANTCTGTCCGTTACTCCAATTATAGGATATTGGNGGAATTGCACTTAAAGTTTCTATNTCNACNATAGCTTCTTCTCCTTCACAAACCGAAATATCATCACCTAANTCAATTTCTATTGTGTTTAATTCTTCAACATAAAAAGTATCTGACAATGTAANACAATTTATATTGCTNGTAACTTCAACNGTATAAGCACCTTCGCCAACAGTNATATTTTGTTCGTTAGAACCATTACTCCAAAGATATTGGTAAACTCCCGNAACAGACATCTCTGCTGAAAGTGTTACATCTGTTCCACAAGGAATTTCAATATGACTAGAGTCNTGACCAATATTATTNGTTACCTCTAAATAAGGAGATGAAAAACTATTTTCTTCTAAAAAAACATAGGAAGATAATCCTCCGTCCGATCCATCCGCTATAGCCAAGCGAATATGATACGTTTCTCCNCACTGAACAGCTGCAACTGCAGTTAATGGAATAGTAAATCCATCAGCATCATCAACAGTCTCTAAANCCTGATTATTAACAAAATAGTCAGGATTAACAGTTGCNTTAACAGAAGATATNGTNACAGGCATAACNACACCATTATTATCTTCAATTGTTGCAATATTAATACTNCCATTAGGAAAGCCCGGAGGACTAGCATATGGACCAACAATACCTGGGCCNGAAATAAAAAATCCAAACACATCATTATATTGAGAGTTTTCAAAAGCAAAATATTCCTGTGAAGCAAAAACGTATTNAAANGTAACAGTNTCACTGCTTGGNATAAAATCAAATTCTAAAACTGCTACATCATTTATATCTTGAACTATNAAATTCTGTCCAATTAAAGCNGGTACACTATTAGCTACATCTAATAAATCAGGATCAGAAACNGGAGGATCAATATTTATAAAATCACCAAAACCAACGAAATTAGGATCTAGTATAGAAATATCTCCTGTACTCATNACAATTCCACTATTTAATCCTAAATTAGATGCAGAAGCATCAAAAAANCCAATTTGAATAGAATCTCCTTGATATACATGATTAGAGGCTTGTACACCATCTCCTAANAGAATGTCATTTACTAAATAAATAGGACTATCATTGGGAGGATCNTTATTNACTGTTAATTGGGCTTGAACGGATAAATATGAAAAAAGTAAAATAAATAAAAAATGAGTTTTCATAATTAAATATAAATTATTTAAGTATTGTAAAATTATTCAATAAATATCTTTTTTTGAAATTTGTTNTNATGNGATTCAATCACTAAAAAATAAACACCTGGTGTAAAATTATTAGTATTAATTTTTATTAATCCATTNATAAANTCTTCTTCAANAACTCTTCCTCTNTAATCTAATAATTTAAANATATANTTTTCAGCAATAGATTCAGATTTTGATTTAATNTATAAATAATCTACCACNGGGTTAGGATAAATTAAAAAATCTAAATCTTCAAATTCTAAAAGATCAACCGTATTACTATATGTATTTAATTTACGCCCCTCACAATCATTAGCATCAGTTGCAACTAATGTATACTCTCCATTTTCTTCAGGATTAAATATCGTACCACTTGACTGATAATTCCCAAAATATAACCATTCAAATGAATAAGGCGGTGTACCTCCACTTGCTGAAGCTGTAAAAGGTATTTGATTTACATTAAAACTTGCCACAACAGAAGTTGGCTGAGTAACCTCGATATCTATAGTTTCTATACAATTATTACCATCAGTTATGATTACTTCATAAATACCCGCTGCTAAAGAAGTAGAATCTGCACCCTGCCAATTTATCATATAAGGATCAACCCCACCACTTATAGAAATTGATGCACTACCATCATTATCTCCATTACAACTAACATCTTGAACAAGAGAACTAACTATTAATTCAGAAGGCTCTTGCACCTCAATATCAAAGTTTTTATGACAATCATTAGCATCCGTAATGATTAAATTATACACACCAGAGCTCAAACCTGTTAAATCTGTAGTTCCTACAATAGGAGTGCCCGCTATAGTCCAATTATATGAATATGATGGGAAACCACCACTAACTTCTACACTTATTAAACCATCAGTACCTCCACTACAACTAACAAAACCTATTTCTTGACTTATATTGATATCAGAAGGTTGAAATATGGTTATAGTATCTGAGTTAGTAAAACAAGAAGATGACGAAACTGCTTGAACATAAATATTACCAGCTGGCAAAATAACATTTAAACCATTTGTATATATCTCTCCATTAACATACCAATCATATAAATATGAAGGATTTGGATTAGAAACAGAAAGAGATGCAGCTGTATCTCCAAAACACAAAATATTATTTGTAATAGAACCAGGAGAGGTATTAATAGCAGATGTAACAGGACTACCGGCAATAATTTCAACAGGTAATGGTAAACCATTACCACTTAGATTTCCAATACAACCATGATCATCTTCAACTAAAACTTGGTAAAATCCAGAACAAAGTGATGAATCAATAACTAAACTATCAGAAAAATTTTCTGAAATTAAACTTCCGTTTAAATCAAAAGTTGAGAAACTATATGCACCTGATCCACCAGAAGCTGTATATTGAAGAACACCATCACAACTTGAGAATTGCCCAGAGCAACTTTCATTATTAAGTTTAGTAATTGTATAAACTAATTCATTAGGTTGATCAATATTTACTTGTGTGGTCTTTGCACAACCATTTACATCAGTTACAA
>PAYK01000012.1 GCA_002714805.1 Flavobacteriales bacterium | reverse complement strand
GGAACGGTACTACATATACTGAGAGTGGCACATATACATTTGAGTCTACTAATGACGAGGGTTGTACTAATGTTGCTACTTTAACATTAACGATTAACAATTCATCGACATCATTTGATGAAGTTACTGCTTGCGATAGTTACGACTGGAACGGTATTACATATACCGAGAGTGGTACATTCAGTTGGGTTGGATTAAACAGTAATGGTTGTGATTCAATTGTTACAATAGATTTGACCATTATTAATACTTATTATTTAAATAACAATGTAAGTGTATGTTTTGGTGAAAGTATTGATGTAGGAATAAATTCATATAATGAAACAGGAACTTATATTGATACTTTAACTAGTATTAATGGCTGTGATTCTGTAGTTACAACGAACTTAACTATATATTCTGATATTATATCAATTATTGTACAAAGTGGAAGTGATATTATAGCCAATACGATTGGAGGAACAAGCCCTTATAGTTTTGAGTGGAGTACCGGTGAAACATCAGAAACAATAACTCCACTAAATAACGGCGAATATTGGGTAATTATTAATGATATAAATTCTTGTGAATCTGATACTTCCTTTTTTATCGTTGATTGGACACATACTTCTTTAACAGAAAATTATATTAACGATCTAGCTATTTACCCAAATCCATCAATTGACGTATTTAATATTATGTTTAATTGTTATACAAAACAAGATATTGATTTAACAGTCAACAATATGTTAGGTGAAATTATTATTAATGAAACAATCAGAAATCTTAACGGAAATTATAGCTCAAGTATCGATATGTCACAATATCCAAATGCTGTTTATATTCTCAAGTTAACAACTAATAATGGAATTATTAATAGAAAGTTAATATTGGAAAAATAATTGATTAAATAAATATTGAAGTTATAATAATCATTTCTAGTTTGATAGAAATATTGTTGTAAAATTTCGTCAAATGTTATTGCTTATTTTATTAAAAATAAATTCCCTATAATTTAATTTTTTTGCATTTGAATTGTTTCTTCAACAAAGAAACTAACTCTCTTTAAATCTTTTTCTCTTGANGAATTGCCTACNAAAATATCAAATTCNCCAGCCTCAATAATATATTTCATTTCAGAATCATAATATGCAAAGGCAGATTTATCTAAATTAAATGTAATTACTTTTGATTCGCCTTGTTTTAGACTTACTCTTTTAAATCCTTTGAGTTCTTTAATNGGTCNTGTAACACTGCTATATTTATCACAAATATATAGCTGTACTATTTCATCTCCGGAAATTTTTCCAATATTTTTCACATCAACTGAAACACTAANAATATCATTTTTTAATTTTGAGTCATNTATTCTTGGTTCACTAATTTGAAACTTTGTATAGCTAAGGCCAAATCCAAATGAATATAAAGGTTTATTACTTTTTATAGCATAGTTTCTAAAATACATTGAATTCTTATGATTNTAAAACATTTTTAGTTGACCAACTGATCTTGCAACGGTTAGAGGTAGTTTTCCNCTAGGATTTATTTTTCCAAAAATAATTTCAGCAACCGCTATACCACCAAAGCTTCCTGGTTCCCATGCTTCTATNATTGCATTTATATTTTCTGAAATCCAAGGCTCTGAAATTGGTCGTCCNTTTACATATACAACAATAATATTTTTACCTGTTTCTTTTAATTTCATTACTAAATCTAATTGNTTTCCAGCTAAATTAAGTTCAGCTCTTGCCGTATTTTCTCCTGCAGTTTTTTGATTCCACTTATATCTCATTGAATTATCTCCAACAACTACAATAATAATATCATGTTGATTTGCAANTTCAATTGTTTTACTAATATCTTCATTAGAGATTTTCTTAATATTTTCATTGGAGTTGTGATAGTTAACTAAATAACCCATTTCACCACCAATTTTTTTGATGCCTTCATATATGGTAAATACATTTTNATCTGGTTGTGGATTATGCCAATCACCTAATATTGATTGATTATTAGCATTAGGACCAGTAACTAGTATTTTATTATTTNCTTTTTTAGCTTTTTGAAGTGGTAATACAAAATCATTTTTTAATAANACTATGCCCTCTCTTGCTAGTTCTAAAGCTAAATCTTGGTGAGATTTATTGAATATTTTTTNNTTAATATTATCTTCATCTACATAACGATTCTCAAATAAACCTAATTTAAATTTAGCCTCTAATATTTTTGAGCACGCAAAATTAACTCTTTCTTCAGATAATTTTCCTTCATTTACTAATTCGGATACTAGTTCAGGGAAGTGTGGACCATGCATATGCATATCAATTCCTGCATCAACTGCAAGGTAAACTGCTTCTTTGAAATTTCTAGCAACTCTATGAAGTGTTTCTAGCCTTTCAATATCAAGCCAGTCACTTACATAAAAACCATTAAAACCCCATTGATTTCTGATTAAATCAGACATAAGTTTTTTATTTGAATGAGAAGGTATGCCATTAACTTCATTGTGAGCTGCCATAATTGAAAATACTCCAACNTTTATAGCACTTTTGTATGGTGGNAAATAAATCTCATTTAGTGTTCTTTCAGAAATATCCATTGGAGATAAATTTAGTCCATTGATTGGTTCACTTCCTGCTANAAGGTGCTTTGCACANGCGATAACCTTATTAAGTCCAGTAAAATCANCCTGCTGTAGTCCATCTATCATACTTGAACTCATTTGAGTAACTAAATATGGATCTTCTCCAAAGGTTTCACCAACTCTTCCCCATCTTGCATCTCTCATAACATCTACATTTGGGGTAAATGCCCAATGAGAACCTGTAGATCTCATTTCAAAAGCAGTTTGTTTTCCAACATTGTATGAGTTATTTGCATCCCAGGTTGAAGCAATAGTAATTGGGGAAGGGTAGACAGTTGCACCCCTGTAAAGAGCATTTCCATGTATTGCGTCAATTCCTATAAGTAATGGTATTTTTAATTTAGATTCATATGCTAAACTCTGTAAATAATTGGCTTCCTTAGCAGTTAATACATGTAAAAAAGAACCAATTTTTCCATCAATAATCATTTGTTTAACATCTTCAGAAAAAATGCCTTTGTAAAAGCCTTGAGCATCACTTTTTTTTAATTCCTTATAAGATAATTTTTTTTCTGCTTTTTTCATATGCTCTAGTCCAACAAACTGATTCATTTGACATGCTTTTTCATAAATAGTCATTCTACTCATTAAGTCATCAATTCTCTTTTCAATAGAAAATGAACTATTTAAATAATCAGGTTGTTTTTGAGCATAAGAGGATATGAAAATGAAAGAGAAAAAAAGTAGAATATATTTCATAAGGAATTAAAAAAAACTTTTTTAAATTAAATATGTTAAAAAAGGTAAAATGATTTTATTGTTTAATAAAGCGTATATTTTTATTTCCTTCGGAAGTAATTATTCTGAGAAAATATGTTCCAGCAGCATAACTAGATAGATTGATGTCATATTTTTCATATTGACCTGATTTTTGTAACAATATTTTTCCTTGTGTGTTTAAAAGTAATACATCCATAGCATCAATGCCTTCTAATTCGATTGTAATTTTTTCTGACGAAGGATTAGGAAAGAGTTTAATTTCATTTTGTTTATTTACATCAATGTATGAAGAATTTTTAATTGTTAAATTAAGAAAAACTACACTGTCACAATTGTTACTATTGGTCAAAGTATATGTTGCTGTATTGTTTGACATGGTGTAGGTGATTCCATCGATCCAAACATAAGAATCAACTGCGGTTTGAGTATCCGTTCCAGTATTAGACTCGTTAATAGTTAAATTTAAAGTAATTATACTATCACAACCAACAGAATTTATCAATGTATGTGTTGCCGTATTATTTGATGAAGTATAGGTGTTTCCATCAATCCATGTATAACTATCACACGCCTCAATTAAATCAGTCCCTGATGAGTTAGAATAGAATGAAAGGTCAAGTATTATTGTTGAGTCACAACCTGTATTTGTTGTTAGGACTTGAAATGGAATGCCAGAGTAATCAAGATTGCCATTTAATGAAAGTTCATCAAATTCTACTGCGTTACTATTAAATTGAAACTTTACAATTCTATCTCCCCAAGGATTTTCTACAGCATTTACATTTATGGTATTATAACCTAATAATAACGGCTGAGCTTCTCCAATGTTAAAGTTTCCATTTGATACAGTTTTAACAACTCTGTAATTAACACCTTCAGTAGGAAGTGAAGTTATATTAATTTCTAGTGTTTGTTGTGCACCATTATTTCCATCTCCTAAAATACAGGCAGTGTAAATATTTGTCCAAGAAGTGTCGGGTAAATCTGCAATTGTAAATAGGTCAGGTGTCTGTGCTTCGATCGTCGTTGTAGCTAGATAATTACTTTCTGTATAAGTTACACCATTTGACCAAGTATAACTATTACATGCCGATATTACTTCTGTACTTGAACCAGGATTACCATCGAATATCAAGTCTAATATTATCAAAGTATCACAACCTATTTGATTTGTCAAAGTTTGTGTTGTGCTTTCATAGAGAGTATTTCCATTTGAAGAGAGCATGCTGAATTTAACATCATCACTGTCAAATTGAAATTTTACTGTTCGATCTCCCCACGGATTTGTTGGTGGAGCAACGTTTATTGTATTCAATCCAAGTACTAAAGGCTGTGCATTACCATTGAAGAAGTTTCCGTTAGCCATAGTTTTAACTACCCTATAATTTGTTCCATTTTCAGGCATTTCAATAACGTTAATAACAAATGTTTGTTCTTCTCCATTATTCCCGTCACCTATAACACATGAAGTATAAACATTTGTCCAAGTTTGATTTGTAGTTGTTGAAAATAATATCGGAGTTTGCTCACCAATTGAAGTTAAAGGAAAATAATTAGAAGAGTTATAAGAAATTCCATCCGTCCAAATGTAGCCCTCGCATGCCACTTGAGTATCAGTCACAAAAACTGGGCACTGAGTAAAGGCAAATAGGTTAGCTAATAACCCAAATATAATTAGTAAATTTTTTTTCATAATCTATTATTTGACTTTCTAATTTTAAAAAATTTTTAAAACTTATTTCATGATTTTGTTGGGCTCATTGTAAACTCTCCGAATAACAGTATCTGTCATTCTTCTCATTTCTTCAATGGAGCCATCATCTTTATATTTTTTTCTAAGGTNTTGNAGTTCTTTCTTTAAACTTTCAATTAATTCTGCTGGTGCTTCCGAATATATATTATTCATTTCATTAGGATCTTTTTTTAAGTCGTATAATTCCCATTCATCCATTGAATAATAAAAGTGCATTAGTTTGTATNGATCNGTTCTAATACCATAATGTGGTTGNACTTTGTGCCAAATCGGCCATTCATAATAATGATAATATACGGATTTTCTATTCTTGATATTTTTTCCTCCTTCAAATGCCTCTTTGAAACTTTTTCCCTGCATTTGTGATGGAATTTCCAAGCCTGCCATATCAAGAAGTGTTGGTGCAAAATCAACATTCATTACCATTGCATCTGAGGTAGTTCCAGGTTCAATTATTCTTGGATTTTTAATCACGAAAGGCATTTTGAATGATTCTTCATACATCCATCTTTTATCAAACCACCCATGCTCTCCAAGATAAAATCCTTGGTCAGAAGTATATACTACAATAGTATTTTCGCTTAATCCATTTTCTTCTAAATAATCTAAAACACTTCCAACTGCTCGATCAATACCAGCAACACATCTTAGGTAGTCTTTAATATAGGTTTGATATTTCCAATATTTAAGCTCATCTCCTTTTAATGTATCATTTGGAGACCAATATTGACCTTTATCTCCATATGCAAGCCAACGCATTGAATCTCTTCTTGATAATCCTGGCGGAGGTATTTGCTTCATATCTCTTCTATTGAGGTGTCTTCCAATTTCCATCATGTTTTCACTTGCTGCAAGTCGCCCCTCATAGTCATCGTTAAAAGTCTCTGGAAGAGGGAAGTCAAAGTCGCTAAAAAGTTCATGATACATTGAATCTGGTCGCCAATCTCTATGTGGAGCCTTGAATTGATATAATAACATAAATGGCTTTGTGGTATCTCTTTTTGATAGCCAATCCAAACATTCGTCTTCAATTGCTTTTGTTGAATGACGTTTAGTTTCTGTTATAGTATCTGTTCCATTGATACAAAATTGAGGTTTGAAATAGGTTCCTTGTCCACCCCAGTTAATCAAAACTTTTGAATAGTCAAATCCTGTTGGTGTTGTTCCTAAATGCCATTTTCCAATGACTGCAGTTTGGTAACCATTTTTTTGGAAAACTTTTGGAAATGTAAGTTGTTCTCCATTAAAATCTCCTCCATCAACATTTTTATAAAATCCATTAATATGTGAAAACTTTCCAGTTAATATAGAGGCTCTACTTGGACCACATATAGAGTTTGTACAGTATACGGCGTCCATTCGCGCACCTTGTTCAGCTATACGATCTATATTTGGGGTTGGTGCAAGTTTACTGATTTCAGACCCATAAGCACTAACTGCCTGATAAGCATGATCGTCAGCCATAATATAAATAATATTAAGCGGCTCTTTGTTTTTGATATTGTCTTTTTGTTTTTTATTTACTGAATTACATGCGCAAAGTGAAATTATAATAAGACCAACGAAGCTGAATATTCTACAAAGACTGTAATGTTTCATATTAAAATAGATTTTAGATAAATATACTGTAAAGGATTGTATATAAACGTAGAAAATAATTGTTTTTAAGTTATTATTCCTTATAATTAGTGTTTTAAAGACACTAATATAATTAATTAAATAAATTTGTGACTTATAAAAATGTTAAAATCGAAAATATATATCTTTTTTATCATTTTGTTTGTTTCTAAATATTGTAACGGACAAGATTCGCCAAATTTTTTATGGCTAATTTGTGAGGACCAATCTTTGTTTTTTTCAATGTATGGTGACTCAAGCGCAAATACTCCAAATATCAATCAATTATCTAATGATGGTATGGTATATCAAAATTGTTATACACCATCTCCCGTTTGTGCGCCTAGTCGAAGTAGCCTAATTACAGGTATGTATCCTACAACACTTGGTACTCACCATATGCGTGCTTATAAAAAGGCTGAAGTAAATAGTGCTATTAATATGCATAATCTTCTTCCATATTACAGCGCTAAACCGAAGAAGCCAATTCGTTTTTTTACTGAAGACCTCAGGGCAAATGGATATTATTGTTCAAACAATGCTAAAGAGGATTACAATATGCTTACCTCGCCATTAGCATGGGACGAAAGTGGCAAAACTGCTCATTGGAGGAATAGGAAAGATGGTCAGCCTTTTTTTTCAGTTTTTAATTTTAATGTAACGCATGAGTCTAGCATTTGGAAGAATAAGATATTATATTCAAAGAATGAATTAGATAATATTAAGGTTCCGTTTTATTTTCCGGATGAAGATGGGATTAAAAGTGACTTGCTTACCAACTACAAGAATATTGAAAAACTTGACGAACAGATTGGTGTAATTATAGACCAACTTAAAGCTGAAGGACTATATGAAAATACGATTATATTTTTCTTTAGCGATCATGGAGGACCTTTTCCACGCTATAAGCGTTCCATTTACGAAACAGGTNTAAAAATTCCATTTGTAGTNAAGTGGATTGATGATAATTCTGGANTAAATAATAATCAACTAATTAGTTTTGTTGATTTTGCNCCTACTATNCTNGATATTNTAAANATTGAAAGAGAATTNCCATTTGAAGGTGTTTCTTTTTTTAAAAAGGATCAACGNCAATATGTTTATGCAGCNACNGATCGTTTTGANGGANGTATTGATATGCGCCGAAGTATTCGAGGAANAGATTTTAAGTTAATTTTTAACGCNGATACTTTAACNCCAGTTTATAAGCCAGTAGNTTANCGTCAACAAATGAAANCNATGCAGGTATTAGATTCTCTTCAANAGAAAAAGGAATTACACAGCTATTTTTTGAATTGGTTTTCTAAAAATAAAGATCGTTTTGAGTTATATGAAGTTTCGAAAGATTTTTATGAGTTTAATAACCTTATATTAGATAAAAAATACGAACAAATTTATAAAACATTAAAGCAACATTTATTCTCATGGATAGATAATTCTGATTTTGGTAATTTAAGTGAATCAAGCATGTTGAATTTTATGTTTGGAGACAATATGTCAATACCTAAGCTGAATATACCAACTCTTATTACTAATCGTGATGGTTATATTATTGAGTCTAATAATTTGTATACATCTGTTGGTTGGCGAAATAAGAATGAAAAAACTTGGAAAATATATACTCAAAATCAATCGATAAAGCCTAAAAATGATTTTGAGGTTTTACTATTTCGNCCAGGATATGAGGTGTTAATTAAATCCTTCGTAAAATAATATTAAAGCTTATTATTTAACTAGAAATGGAATGTTAGCAACTGAGCTTTGTCCCTTTTCGTTTTTTACATAGGCAAATATTCGATAGGCTCCTTTCTTTTTTGGAGTTAAAAATGTAATTTCATTATCATTTTTGTTGATAATTTCAAATTTTATTGGTTTTGGTGATTTCTGTATATCACCACCAATTTTATCGCTGAAGGCTTCAGGAAATAATGCGTATTCAACTACTATTTTCTTGTTATTATATTTGAGGTATTCAATATTCAAATTTACTTTCTTAGATGGGGTAAATATATGNTCTTTTTGCCATCCTATATTTTCTAATGAAATATTTTTAATTGATGGGGCACGCGATTGTGGCCATTCTCCTGTCCAACAATATTGCATCACATCCACTGCTTCTGTAGGATTACCATTATTGAGGAACATCCCATGCCAGGTAGCTGTTGATTCTTGTTTTTGACCCCAAAGGAAGCAATAGCTGCCTAGACAAAGTTCTTTATCTTTTTCAATTAAATCGAGATATCTTCGTTTTCGTTGGTCTGCTTTTATGCCATTTGGAGGTTCAATCTTAGCTTTCCATGATGTTNTTCTAGCTTCAAATGGTCCATTTACACCCCATTCAGAAACGATGTAGGGTTTATTCCAATTAAACTTACGCAGATTAGCTCCAGCATTTTCAATCGAACCATAAACATTAAGTCCTAATATGTCGATACTTGGACAATATTTTTTTATGTAATAGGCTTTTGAAGGATCAACCCCAGCAATTACAGTCATAGTTGGATGATTTGGATCAACTTCCTTAATAAATTTTGCAAGTGTTTCTATTGTTTCCCAAACTTTGAAATTACTATATCTTAGATCAACTTCATTTCCAATGCCCCAAATTAACAATGCAGGGTGGTCTTTATACTTCAAGACTTCATTCTTAAGTTGCTCTATTTGACCTTTAACTGCGTATTCGTCATTATAGTCCATACCACTTCTTTCTGGCCTTACATATAAACCAAGTGTGACGCTGAGGTTATGATGATAAGCAGAATCTAGTAGTGCATTATTGTTTGTACTCCAAATACGAATTGAGTTTGCTCCCGATTTAACTAAAAGATCAAAATGATCTTTAGCACCTGCACCTTTAATATAATAGGGTTCTCCATTTCTTAGTAACTCAAAATATCCATTAGTATTTTTCGTAACTTCAACTTTACTTACCTGTGAATGGCCAGTAATTACGAAGACCAAAGTAAATATAAGGCAAGTAAAAAGTTTTATAATCCTTTCCATTCAGTTGGTTTTTGAGGATTACCTCGGAATTCAATAATTTGAAAATCTCCTATTTCAAATTGATTACCTTCAAGAATTTTAAACCTAATTTCCTTGAGTTCATCCCATCTAAATTCGCTGTAATCTATTAATGATTTTAAAGGTATGTATGCTTCATATATATTATTTCCTTTGTTTATAAAATTACTTTTATTTAATGTTTTTTGTAATCTTCTTTTCTTTCCTGTATAGGCAAATAAAAATGCTTGAATCTTTGGTAATTCTGTTGCTTTAAGCTTAAANGTAAGTGCTGATGTTTTATAAATAGAGGATAGGTCTGTACGCATCCATTTATAGGGAGAAAAGCCAAATATATTCCAAGGTTTTTTTTCAGATAAATCAAGGTCAACAATTACGCTTTCATTTTCAAATGCGTTACCGAATTTAAGGCTTGATGAATATTTTTCATTTATACCCCACCAATATTCTTTACCAAAACCAATTTGTATAGGGTGTTTATCAAATACTTTAGTAAAAGTATCCTTTGTCTTTTTATAATTATGATTGTGCGGCACAATAATAATATTGTCAATGTGAAGTTCTCCCTTTCTTTGAAATTCAAGACGAAGCTCTTTAATATTTCCCATGTTTACGCTTCTTTTCTTATAGTTAAATGATTGCAAAGGAATGCGTATTCTTCTCCATTTTGAATCAATTTTTCCTCCTTCAAGATCCAAGTAATTTATTTTTGCTCTGCACTGATTTCCTCTATAATCTACTAGAACAAAAAACATAGGAACATTCGAAAGTATACCTGAATCTATGCGAACTCGAAGCTCAATGGCGGTCGTTTCTATAATTGGCCTAAGATCTTTAGCTTTATAATTACCCCATTTTAGACCCATAGCTATATAATTACATTTAGATGCATCCCACTTAATATGAAGGTGATTTTTACCAATAAAGTTATTTGTGGTGTCAAATGATATTTCCTTGCATTTGTTGTTTTTTATTCCCCACAAAGCATTCTCTTCAGAATTTGTAAAAAGGGTTTTATAAGGAAATTTTTCAAATGCTGAAATGGATTTTGAAGGCTCATAAATATCCACTTCACGCATAAAGCTACAAGATATAATACAGCTTGTAAGAATTCCTAAAGCTATTTGTGAAGTTAACTTCATTACTGGTCTAATAAACTAGAATTTGTAGTGAAAATAATATGATCTATGTCTGTTCTTACATCTTTTCCAAAGTTTTCTGGGCAAATTGGATTTCCTGATGAGGAGGGACATGCTTGACAAGCGATTCGAATTGCACTTATATCGTTTGGATTCCTATTAAAATTGATATCCTGATTATTAGGTGAAACTGGTTCAAAATCTGAATACCTAAATGATTTTACTTGCCATCCATTCCAATCGACGGGAATCTTTATTTTATAAACTTCCATTGTTGATTCAAATAGATCTGAGGCATTGTTGTTAAGATTGTCATTAAAAGGAGTGTTTTTTTCTTCCGAAATTAAAATGTTAATTACTTGTCCGGTATGTAAATCTTCAAGATCAGAGAGAATACCAATATTAATATACATATTGTCTGAATCTTGGGTAACATTATTAATATTCACAGGCATGTCAATATTTCCTAAAGCCCAATCCCAATTAACTCGACCACCCATTTTAAAATAACTATTTCCTAGTAATGAATTATCATATGCTAANGAAAAGGTCATACCTCCGCCATCAGAATTAAAATATACAAGTCCATCTTCAGGAAATCCATTTTCAAAGTCTTCAATCCAGATACCATCTTGATAGGTTTTTGCTGAAACAATATTTATCGTATCTCTTAATGTATCGATTTCATTTTCAAATGTCAATTCGATAGTACATATTTCTTCTGAAAAGAATGGAACCTGTGATGGTCCGCCGCCCCAAATGACTATATTGGAGTCAATAAGATTAGAAAATCCTGTAATTTCTCTATAGGCATTGGTGCTTAGGCCATTAATATGAATTTTCCATTCGACAGGTTTGTTAAACTCACAATTAAAACCAACTTTTTCATTGTTTAAAAAATTGGGGTTTTTATTTGTAANTTTAAGTGATTNAATAATCTCAAATTCACCATANAGATTTTCAATGGATGGTCCTTCNAATTCNTCTTTAGTACAANTNTNTAAAAAGGATATTAANANTAANTAAANAATATGTNTTGTTTTTATGTTCATAATTCTACGGATAAAATTAAANTTAGTCTATTGTATTTNTAATCTAAATTATTNTGATTGGAAAATAAAGAACCCCATCCNTTATACTGGATGTTAGCATATATATTTTTTCTAAGTTTATAAAGGGTACCAATNGATATTACATAATCTTTTTGATTTACNTCTGTTAAAGTGTAATTAGTGATATTTCCATAATTATCACGTTGTNTNANGAACTCNTTTCCATTTGCNTTGAACTGTCTGTATGATGTTTGAATGAAAAAGTTTTTTACTAATTCGGCGTTAATTGATAAATTCAATTTGTGGCTAAATAGATTTAATGAAGAAATCTTATTACCACCTCTATTGCTAAGTTCACTTTCATTAGAAGTAAAAAGACTAAGTTCTTTTTTCCAATTTAATGAGTTATGTAAATTTAATTTTAAAATTCCTTTAATTAGACCAAATTTTCTTTTTTCCGAAGTACCTTGACCTATTACTTCTTTAAAAAATCCTGAGTTGATTTTAGCAAGTAACAACTTATTTTTGCTATTAATTCTTGCTTTTAAATAAATACCAGTTCTATTGGGTGTAGCTTCACCATATGGAAGTACATTAGAATAAATTGGATTGAAACTCATTAGAGTACTGGAAAGATTTTGATTGTATAATTTATAATCTGATAAAAGGTCAAACATAGAGGTTGGCCTGAACATTGACATATTGGTATAAATTGGGTAAGTTGTGTTACTATTACCTTCAAAAAAATCTACGCGTCTAGTTTGGGCACCTGAACTTCTAAAATTAGGGTCTACGTATCTATAGCCTGCTGTTAATGAGATTGTAGAATCTTTCTTAATATATTTATTATCTAATTCTAAGTACATTCCTTTTGTGTGATATGATATTGAATCAGCCATTCCATTCTCTAGTTCAGAGTGAAGCCAATATCTATGAGAGTAACCAGTTTGTAGCTTCTGTTCAAAGAAATGATTTTCATTACTAAAATCGTGAAGTATTGACATATCAAGAACAGGGTTTCGTACTGAGATATTCTGCGTGCCACTTGATGCAACTTCAAATAAATTTATGTAGTTAGTTGAAAATGTAAGCCTTTTGTTAATTTTTGAAACTATGGATCCTCCTGATAGCATAACGTCACTAGAGTAATTAGTTTCGTTAATTTGACTAGATCCACGAGGTCTAGTCACAAATAAATCAAAGTCTAAGCTTCTTATAAATCGATCAAATTCAAAGGAGAAATCAGTTTGAATCCCTTGCAAACGCCACCTATTATCATAGTAAAAGTTTTCATAGTGAATGATATCACGATATGGCTTCAAAATATCATTTTTGTAATTTGAAAATTCTTCCTGGTAATTGTGTAGAGTAAACCTAGTTTGTTTGAGAAAAAGATCGCCAATACTAAAACGTACCTTATTATTTATTACACCTTTTACTTTAAGTTGTCTGACATCAATTTCTGTGCCAGATCCGAAAAAGCTTCCAAAAGAATTTCGTATTCTAAGTTGTGCAAAAATTTCAATATCTTTTATTGGATTTAAGTGAGTATTTAAATCTAATAAATTGTATCCATTAGATATGTTTTGAGCTGAAAGTGTATCTGTCGTATTTTTTTCTATTGCATCACGAGTAAAATATGTTCGGTAGAGTCCGTCAAACCAAATATTTTCGTTCATCTGTGCACAAAGATTAATGGACGATAAAAACGTTATAAAAACAACAAGTAATAATTGTAAGCTTCTTTTCATATATTAAAAATTAATTTTTAATTCAAGAATAGATTCCCAACCTTTTAAATGATTTTCAATAAAATTTGGGTCAATATATTGGTACTTATTTAAACGAAAAAATACCATTGCATTTTGAGCGATTTTATAGTCAAATCCTAGGCCAAGGAGCGAATTCTTTTGGTTTCTAGCATATGTATATCTATAAAGATTTTTTAAGCCTAATTTTTCAAAAAAAGAATTTGTAGATGTAGCTTCTAGATTATCTCCTATGTCAGTAGAACCATTACCTAATATTTTTTCTATACCATAGCTTAAAATAAGAGAGGTTTTCTTGTTAATCTCAAGACTGAAGTCTATTTCTTGGCTAAATTGGCTAATTAGTGCTTTCTTTCCAATTATGGGTGTTGGTGTGAGATATTTTTGACATGAATTTAGACGTGTTAAGTAGAACATATAATAGTTCTTGCCGAATATTTTATTATTGTATTTAGCTTGAAATTCAATGTTATTAAAAAACTTTTTGAAGTTTGCAAGTCCGTTAGATGTTGTATCACTGATATTTACATTTTCAAATACACCTCTATAGGTTGAGTTTAGAGCATTATATGGTCCCCAATTTTGTGCAAATACATATATTCTAGAAAGTGTCTGACTGTTTACATTGTGTATATAAGATAGTTTTGCATTTGAGGTGTCAATTTCTGCAAATATTCCAATTCCTCCATTTAGCTTCAGTTTTCCTAGATCAATATCAGCATTTATGGATCCTCCTTGTCTATTGTTGACTGGGTAGCCAAGTCCTACCATTGGACTTTGATATGGAGTTCTAACTGTTGTTCCTATTCCTTGAATATTTGGAAATACTTCAAGAACTGAGGTATTCAAAAAGTTACCCGTAACATTTACAAATTGTGGCGAAATTCTATATAGTTGTAAATGAAGTGGAACTTTAGTAGATTTTGCAGTTTTAATACTTAATAGGATAGCTTCTCCATAGTCTAATTTCAGAATTGGATCTTGGTATTTTCCAAGTCCTAACTCCATTTGAGCATGTATTTTTTTCCATTTTTTATATAATTCAAAT
>PAYK01000011.1 GCA_002714805.1 Flavobacteriales bacterium | reverse complement strand
GTTGTAGAATCAATAGTATCTTCTTGGAGCGGTAATTTTATTACTTACACTCTTGTAGGTTATGGTGGTTCTTGGACTTTAACTGACGCTAATACTGGCGTTTCAGTTGGTTCAACAGAAACAGATAACTTCTCAGGCTGTTTAGTTGACGGATGCTACGAAATTAGTGGTATTTCAGGTTCAGCTGTATATGGGTATTCTTTCTCTTATTCTTTAGATGGTGGAACTACTTATATAACGCCAGGTAATGCGGGCGAGACAGGAACTGACTTTATTTCCATAGGTACTGGTTGTACAGTCGGATGTACTGATGAGAACGCTGACAATTATGACGCTTCTGTAAATATTAGTGATAATAGTTTGTGTACATACTCACTTGTACAAGGATGTATGGATGCAACGGCATGTAATTATAGTGCTGATGCTGAGCAAGAAGACGGTTCGTGTACTTATCCAGTAAGTGCTGATGTTGATTGTGATGGCAACTGCTTAAGTGGAGTGTCTGTTGTTTATACAGCAGGTAGCTGGTCTTATGAAAATTCATTCACTATCACTAGTTGTGATGGCACTGTATTAGCAGAAATGTCTTCAGGTACTGATGGTTTTAGTGGTTGTGTTGATTTAGGCGATGCATACGTTGTATCTTTATCAGATGATTATGGTGATGGATGGAACGGTGGTACCCTTAGTATTGATGGCACATCTTATACTGTAGATGCTGGTTATGGTGAACCATCAAATGTTGGTTGTCCAGAAGGATGTACAAATGCATTAGCAAATAACTTTGATCTTGAAGCTGTTTTTGATGATGGCTCTTGTATTGTTTGTATTGATGGCGAAGAAGTTCCTGCTTCTGATCTTCCATTAGGGGAATTACCTGATGATGTAATTACAATTACTATAACTGCTGGAGATCCTCCATTTGCGTATTCTGGTGAGATTCACTGGGAGCTATACAACAATTTAAATGAATTACTTATTTATGGTGGTAATGCTTTAACAGTCGGTAATACTGATGCCGGTGGTTTTGCTAGCGGTGATTATTCTGATGGCGAAGTTTATACAAGAACTACTGGATGTTTACCTGATGGTTGCTATAAGTTAGTTACTTATGACACTTATGGTGACGGCTGGAATAATAATGGTTCGTTTGGTGTTACAAATCAGTTTGGTTCTGTTTTAGTTCCTACAACTGTTATGGGTCCAAACGTTGGTTACGACGAAGATGGAATGGGTTACAATTCATATCCACAGCAATTGGCAACTTACTTCTCAATTGGTGAAGCTAGTTGTGAGACATATGGTTGTACAGACGAATTAGCATCAAATTACGATGCTGACGCTACTGTTGATGATGAATCTTGTATTTTTTGTGAAGAAGGCTCTGTTGATGTAACATTTGCTTTCAATCAAGAAAATGTAACTTCTGATGAAGTTTATGTATACAATTCAGAAACAAACGATACAGTTTTCTCTGTTGAGCCATTTGAACTAGCAACATGGGCAGGAAAGGATNCATTAACATGTGTTCCTGTTGGTTGTTATACAATTTCGATGGGAGCTACAACANCTGCAGGTTGGACTGATGGTTCTCAATTACAGATTTTAGATGATTTAACTGCTGATTACTTCTTCCTTGAAGTTGACGGTGGTTCTTTAGATTTACAAGTAGTTTCAATTGGTGGAGCAGTTTGTACTGATAACCCTATCGGTGGTTGTACAGATGCAACCTTTGACAACTATAATCCNGATGCAACTTATGATAATGGGTCTTGTGCATATGAATGTGAATTTGCTGTTGCATCAGACACTGCTTCTGTTGAAGAAGATGCTGCATCTGCACCATTCTCATATGTAACATCTGATTCTAATGGATTTGGTGCTACTGTAACATTTGAGGAAGTAGCTCCTGCTGATATGATTTATTATATTTATGATTGTGATTCTGCTGAGCTAACATCTTTCAGTCCTGCTACATTATCATTAGATATTGAAGCGGGTGTATCTGTTTANTTTGCAGCATTAGATGCTTTCAATACTGATAGTGTCGGTACAATTGTTGCTACTGTAACAGAATTACCTGATACTTCCTTATGGGGTTGTATGAATGAGTTTGCATGTAACTATGATTCACTAGCTACATATGAGCCTTCAGGTATATGTACATTTGCTGAAGTAGGTTTTGCTTGTGATGGAAGTGAATATCCTGTTCATTATGACGTTGTATTAGATTACACTACAAATGGTGATTTATGTGTGTTTGATGATGATTATAATGAAACTTCTGTCGGTTCTGATTATCCAGCATTCTCTTGGAATAACGACGGAGGTGACATTGGTTATGCTTTTGTTTCTGATGGAAACTCGGTNTCGGCTTCATTATCTGTAACAACAGGAGGCAATTTTACTAATGGATTTTTAAATATCTATAATGGTAACCCATTAGATTCTGTTAGTCCTGGAACTTTAGTCACTAATGAAAGTGGCAACTCTTCCGATGATTATACACTTAGTACAATCTTTGAAACAGACTCAGGNAGTACTTATTTTGTGATTGTCGATGCTGANAACTTTGATTGTTTCCAGTATGAACTTTCTATTAATTCATTGTCTGGCGTTGGTGGATGTACTGACGAGCTTGCTTGTAATTATAATGANNCTGCTGACTATGATGACTTCACATGTGTATATCCATTTGAAGANTTTGACTGTGATGGTAACTTCACNGGCTCTGGATGTGGAACAGANAATGTTCTTTCTGACAGCATTGTAGTTGGTACAGGTGGTTATGCAAATAANATGTACGAAGTTTATGTNTATCCNTCTGATGGNGTTACTCCTGTGAGTATNGCTTGGACAAGTGGNGATACNGAAAANAACTGGGANGAATTTGCTATTTATGATGGNGTTGGACCNGANGCNATTAACTTTGATAACCTTATTACTGAAATTGAAGANAATTTACCTGGTCAATCAGTGACTGGTAATGGTAATGGTATNACAATGTTATGGTCTTCTGANGGTTCTNTTAACGGTGATGAAACATTTGGNAACCTAGTTTGGGATGTTTATTGTGCTAACTTCATCTATGGATGTATGGACACATTAGCATTAAACTACGATTCTACTGCTAACATGTCAGATGAAACTTTATGTGAATTTGATTTTGTTTACGGCTGTATTGATGTTTTAGCATGTAATTATGCAGATACNGCNGATGTNGATGATGGTTCTTGTACTTATGCCGTTGAAGGTTTTGATTGTGATGGAAATTGTTTAGTGGGTGATACTTATGTATTGACATTAGGTGATGACTATGGTGACGGTTGGAACGGTGGTTTCTTAACAATTGATGGTAATGACTATGCACAAGCTAATTCAANNCCTGGTTTCCAACAATATGAGGAGGAATNCTTTACTCTTTGTCTTGATGCTTCTGAATGTTATGANGTTATTTACACAGCAGGCTCATGGTCTTCTGAAAATTCATGGTCTATTGCTGATGGTTCAGGTAATATTATTACATCTGCCGGTAACGAATCAGGTTCATTTGGAACATGTGGAGTGTACGGATGTATGGATGCTACAGCATTAAACTACAATGTTGAAGCAACTTTGGAAGACGGATCATGTGAATATGTAGTTTCTCTTGCTGTTGAATTAGACTATTCAACAAGTGGTGATCTTTGTAATCATGTAAATGATTATGATGAAACAAACACTAATGGTACTAGTACTTATATGGGTGGTGAGGATAATGCATATTACTTTACTGCTGAAAATGGTTCTGTTCAAGTTTCTTTAATTCAAGAAGAAGGCGGATCAGGACAACCTGGTGTTTTTGTTTTTGATGGTGATCCATTAGATACATTAACAACATTAGTAGCTGAAGAAACTGGATTCTCTGGTGGTGATATTACAATGTCGTTTGAATCTAACGACAGTACTACATATTATGTGGTTGTTGATCACTTAGCAACTTGGGGATGTTATGCATATGATTTAACNCTNACNCANGTTTACACGGGATGTACAGATTCATTAGCTATGAACTTNNATCCAATTGCNACTGTNGATGATGGCTCTTGTGAGTTTGACTTTGTNTACGGATGTATTGATTCNTTAGCATGTAACTATGNTGANACAGCTACTGTTGATGATGGTTCTTGTTTCTATCCAGCAAATGAATTCGTTGATTGTGATGGTAACTGTGNGTTTAGCACTGTAACTGTNGNNCTTACNGAANNTTATGGTGANNNTACAGNAGCATCNATCTCATTAAANGGNGATNNAATTATCAATGGCGTNGGAACTTCTTCTGCGTGTATTGATTTAGATGGTTGTGCTTCATTTACTTATAATGGTAACGGCGAGTACTNNACTNNTGAGGATTCTTGGACTGTAACTGTTGATTCAGTCGTTGTAATNAACGGCGGTGNNTATGGATANNGTTTTGNNACTGAAACTATTCAGTATGGTGCTTCTTGTCCAGTGGCAGGATGTATGGATGTAACAGCGTGTAATTACGATTCAACNGCTACAATTGATGATGGNCTATGTTCTTTTGCAGAGGCTGGNTANGATTGTGATGGTGTNTGTTTAGCTGATGCTGATGGTGANGGTGTNTGTGATGAATTTGAAGTAGCTGGTTGTACTGATATTACAGCGACTAACTTCGATCCATCTGCAACTGANGATGACGGTTCATGTNTAGCTTGTGAGTCTNCTAGTATATTACTAGGTATGTTTGACTCGTTTGGTGANGGTTGGTCTGGAAATACATTCACTATGGTAAGTAGTGAGAATAGTATTTCTCCGAACTTCTATCCAACAGGTTCTNNATACTCTGANTCTTTATGTGTACCAGATGGTTGCTACGAAATTACAGTAGGAGGTGGATCATACGAATATGAAATTACCTTTACTCTTGGCGACTTATTTGTTGAAGCAGCTCCAGGAACTTATACTGATGTTATCATTGGTTCAGATCCTTTAGCTTGTGAAACATTAGGTTGTACAGATACGACAGCGTTTAACTTTAATCCTGATGCAACTTATGATGACGGCTCTTGTGTAGCTGTTGTTGAAGGCTGTACTGATGAGACGGCATTAAACTTTAATGGTGATGCTAATACGGACGATGGTTCGTGTGAATTCTCTCAAACAGTATTTAATGTTGACATGAGTTGTTCTGGAGTTGAGTTTACTACTGTTCATTTAACAGGTCCTCTATGGGGCTGGACAACTGATATTATTATGACTGACGAAGATGGTGACGGTATTTATAGCGTTACTATGCAAGGTCTTTCAGGAGATTCAATCGAGTACAAGTACATGGTTGATTATTGGGCAGGTCAAGAAGACTTAATTGATGATATGCAAAACGGTGGCACTTGTGCTCCAATAACTGATTATTTCAGTTATGCTAATCGTTTAACTTCTGCAGGCTCAACTAACGATGACACTTATAGTTCTTGTATAGCATGTGATGCTATTGTTGAGGGCTGTACAGATGAATCTGCAAGTAACTACAATCCAGATGCAAATGTGGATAATGGTTCTTGTGAATACTGTGACCAAGTAACGGTTAACTTTAGTGTTGATGCTGGTAACGTTGTATCAAGTGATTACGATAATGTAGTCATCAACGGTTCATTTGCTGGCCCATGGTTTGGTTGGGGTGTTACTCTAACTGATGATGATGGTGATGGTATTTATACTGGATCTGCTCAAGTTGCAGGTAACGTACAACATCAATATGTACACGCTTTAACAGGTGCTGGTGATGGCTGGTCTGGATGGGGTGTTGTTGGATACGCCGGTGAAGCATGTGCTTTAGGTGTTGATCCAGTAACTGGTGATCCTGCTCCAAACTTCTATTTCTCTGGACAGTGTGGTGAGGTAATTGATTTACCAACTGTATGTTTCGGTGAGTGTACTCCTTGCGCTATTCCAGGCTGTACTGATGCATCTGCCGATAACTACGATCCAACTGCAACTACGGATGACGGAAGTTGTACTTATTGTGACGCATTTACTGCTGTACTAATTGGTACATCAGATGCTAGTTCATCAGATGCTACTGACGGAAGTGTTCAAGCAACAGGAGCAGGTGGTTCAAATAACTATGATGTAAGTGTTGTAGATGCAGACGGTGTTCCGGCAAATCCATTTGGACTTGCTGTGGGTGATTACACAGTTGTTGTAACTGATGTAACGTCTGGTTGTACTTCTTCACTTGAGATTACTATTCTTGCGCCAGTATTTGGTTGTACAGATGAAGCAGCTTGTAACTATGACGAATCAGCAACTGATGATGATGGTTCTTGTGCATTTGCCGCAGATGGTCAAGATTGTGATGGTAACTGCTTGTCTGGCGATTTACTAACATTCAGTATAACTGAAGATTACGGTGATGGTTCAACAGCTACTTTAAGCTTTAATGGCGAAGTTGTGGTTGATGGTGTTGCTGATGTTAGCCCTAATGCGATAAGCACAAACTCAGTATCTGCATGTGTAGATTTAGCTACATGTGGTAATATTGTTTTCTCATCTGGTGGTGATAGCTGGACTAGCGAATTATCGTGGGAAGTAACAGATGCTGTTGGAGCTGTTTTAGCTTCAGGTGGTGGTTACGCTAACTCTTCATTTGGACAAAACGTAACATTGTCTGATATGTTAATAGGTACTTGTATAACTGATTGTATGGATCCTAATGCTGAAAACTACAATGCTGATGCTGATATAGCAGATAATGATCTGTGTACATATGCATTAGTTCAAGGTTGTACTGATGAAGCAGCATGTAACTATGATGCTGCTGCTGAACAAAATGATGGTTCGTGTACTTATCCTGAAGCAGGTTTCGATTGTGATGGCAACTGTTTATCAGGAGATGCTGTAACATTTAACCTTGCTGATTCTTATGGTGACGGTTGGGACTATAATGGTCAAGTTGTTGAGTTAACCCTATCAGCTGATGGTATGGAAGACATGATAATAGGTCAGCCGTTCGATGATGGTTCCTCTTACTCAGAGACTGTTTGTTTAGATCTATCAGCGGCTTGCTATACTGTAACAGTAACAGGTGATGATAGCTATGGTGCATCATATGAAGCTTCATTTGATGTAGTTAGTGGTGATGATAGTGAATTACTATCAGTAGCAACTACTTCACTGGGTTCTACTTACACTTTCGGAGAATGTTTTGTAGAAGTACCTGGTTGTACTGATATGGCAGCATGTAACTACGATGAGGCAGCTAATACGGACGATGGTTCATGTACATTTGCAGCTGAAGGTTATGACTGTTCTGGTAACTGTTTAGCTGATGCTGACGGTGACGGTGTATGTGATGNCGATGAAGTTGTTGGATGTCAAGATGCTACAGCATGTAACTACGATGCAACAGCAACAGATGCTGGTGATTGTACATTTGCTGACGCAGGTTATGACTGTTCTGGTAACTGTTTAGCTGATGCTGACGGTGACGGTGTTTGTGATGAATTTGAAGTTGATGGTTGTACCGATATAGCGGCATGTAATTACTCTGAATTAGCAACTAATGATGATGGATCATGTACATTTGCTGATGTAGTTTATGACTGTGATGGTAATTGTGTTACTGATACTGACGGTGATGGTGTTTGTGATGAATTTGAGGTTGTTGGTTGTACTGATGCAACTGCAACTAATTTTAATCCATTCGCTACTGAAGATGATGGTTCTTGTGAATACGATGCTATTTCTGAAGATCCTTGTGATTATGTTCCAACTGGTTTATATGTTGATAATATCATACATAATAGGGTTACATTTAATTGGGCTTCACCAACCGTAGCGCCTTCACATTATATGATTCGTTATCGTGAAGTAGGCACTTCTAATTCAAATTGGACGGTGATGACCGCGGGTACTATTAATACTAATCCATTTACTGGAACGACTAGAACACGTTGGTGGATGGAAGCAGGCACTACTTACGAGTGGAATATTAGAGCTCGAGTATTAGAAGAAGATGGTTCTACGAATTGTCAGTCTGCGTGGTCAACTCCAAGTCAATTTACCACTTTAGACGCTTGTCCTAATTTAGAAAACTTGTCTGTTTCAACAGAAGCGATATGGGCTACATTCAGCGCTGACGCTCCTACTACAGGAGATGTATGGCAGTCTAGAGGTAAGATGAGAGAGTTAGGCACTAACTCTTACCGTTACGTATTTGGTGATTCTGATGNAAACATCAATGTCACAAAAGGTAACTTCGAGCCTAGTACAGACTACGAATGGCACACTAAAGCATGGTGTACGGGTAACGTTGATTCTGANGGCAACTCAGATCANATGTATACATCAGGATGGGGTGATTTCTATCCNTTCTCAACTCAAGCGNCTTGTGATAAGATGCCGTATAACTTTACAACTACATCNAATAATCCACAGACAGCAATTATTATGTCATGGNATACGCCATTAAGTGGAGAACCTGATCATTACTTCTTNCANCTTACTAACTTAGCAACAGGTCANGTGTATGCGTGGAATAATATTCCAGGTGATGCTACTTCTAAAACTAAGTATAATTTAGAANCAGGTGAATACTCNTGGAAGATACGCGGTGCATGTGGTANTGATGGAACATCATGGGCTACGGNATTCTCTGTGCCTGTGACATATATATTAGGTGGTGCGAAATTAGAGAANAGNTCTGTAGCTAANTTAGATGTGTANCCTAACCCATCTAGGGATGTCTTTAATGTTACGTTTACTTCNNANAAGNANCAAACTTTTANAATAAAAGTTTANAGTGTATTATTTAATGAAGTATATAATTATAAATTCTTTAATATTTCAGGNAANTTCTCAAAAGAAATCGATTTATCAAATTATTCAAAAGGCATATACTTTTTAGAGATTCATTCTAAATTAGAAACAATTCATAAAAAAATATTACTAAAATAAAATAGCGAGACATTTTTTTCTTAGAGCGATTATTAAATCAAAAAGAAAGTTTATTATCAACTATTAATTTTTAATAAAAACAGTTTACTAATTTTACCACTATGTCAAGAAAGGTNAAAATATTTCTNGGAGCATACNCAAATATNATTAATGCTCAAAATNTTAATTGCNTNNCNATNGCTAAAAATTTAGATAAATCAAAGTTTGACATAACTATATTAAGCCTNTATTCTGGCTCAGAAATAGAAATNAAAGGAGTTAATATATTCAAATGTTATTGGCCACANAAGATATTAGTGTATTGGGCTTACTTTTGGAATATTGTTAAATCTGATGTTGTTTATCTGCCAAAGGCAGANCTACTTGGNTTTAATTCNTTTTTATGTAAANTTTTTAAAAAAAAAAAGTTTTTCAACTATNGAAGGNATTTTAAGTAAAANTTCTACTGNGAGTATGATTTCAAAAGGAGGCAAAAATTTTNCTAAATATTTNAATCGTTACAGTAAATTGTATTCAATAACTAGTTTTATTAAGAATTATAATTATNNAAATCATCAATTNNAAACAGAAAANGAAGTTCTTTTATTAGGAACAGAAAGTGAAANTTTTCTAAANACAAAACCATCAAATATTAAATTAAATAAGTTAATAATGATTGGAAATGACTTGATGCTNAAAGGNNTTGATGATTTNTTCGAACTAGCNAAACTATTTTCTAATTTGGAGTTTCATATTGTNGGCTCTGGAAATGATAAAATTGATGTAAATAAAGAAATACAAAGGNNTAATTTAAAAAATACATTNTATCACGGCTTAATAAGTCANGAAGAGTTAGCTAATTTACTTCANAATATGCAANTACACATTTTNCCATCTNGATCAGAAGGNTTCCCAAAAGTTATNCTTGAAACAGCATGCGCTGGAATNCCATCTNTNGTTTATGATGATTATGGNGCAAATCAATGGATTGATCATAATCAAAATGGATTTNTAGTTAAAAANATANATGAGATTAAATTAGTAATAGAAGANTTATTANATAATNAAANAAAACTCGACCAAATTTCTATTAATGCTANNAAATTAGGAATNTCTTATGATTGGAAATTNAAAATTAAAANGTGGGAAGANGTAATACTAAACNTNTCTTCTGANTNANAAAAATATAATTTNTTATNTTTGTTTTANAACAGATCAAGCCCTAAATCCTNTCGGANTAACNTAATTANAATTAATTTANATGAAAAAAATTATACTTTTTTATNTTTTATNCTTACCGTTATTNGTTAGCTCACAAGAAATAACAGTTACTTTNCCAGATGATTTCGATTTACAGGAAAATCCAGAGTATGATAATTGGACATACCAGCAGAATACATTTTTTGCACTTCCATTATCAATTAGTTTTTTTAATGATTTTGTNCCTATCAATCAATATACATTCAATGTTTTGTATAACCCTCAATTAATTCAATTAGAAACAGAGATAATTGAAGAAATAAATAATCATAATTACACAGATCTATATAATGTATTAGGCGCGTTATCTACTGGGCAGGCAAATTTTGGAGCTGATATTTATGAAATTTCACCTACCCAGGCACTTGCTACTATTTATTATTCTAGTCTTAACGGACCTTTTACCGAAGACAAATATGACAATGGATATGGGGTATTAGCATACCTTCCTTTTAAAAAGATAAATGCCTGTAATAAAGCTCCATTAAGCGTATCATTTTCCGATGGCTATATTGATGGTCAATATGTAAGTCCCAACCAACAATCTGTTTTTAATATTAATAATTCATTAAGCTATGAGTCTGGTAATATTACAATTCAAAATGCATTTATAAACTTTAATATACTTTGGGCTGATGTCATTCAAAATGGNACTACTTTGCAACCCNCTATAACTGGAGGTACACCCCCATATACATATGAGTGGACTGACAAGATGGATGTCGTACTGTCAACAGATTCCTTATTCANNCCAGAAATTTCAGGTGATTATTTATTTTATGTTTATGATCAAAATAATTGCGTCTATATTTTATATATCTCATATGAACAATTAGTCAACATNCAAGAGTCATCATCATTTTCAATATATCCTAATCCTGCNACTAACTACATAAAAATTAAAACTAACAGATTTTATGCTTACGATTTAATTANCTTAAATGGACAAATTTTATGTAGCGGGATGTTTGCCAATAATCTCACTATTAATAGAAATAAATTAGCCTCAGGATTATATTTTTTAAAACTAAAAAATGAAACCGAACAAATTATAAAAAAGGTAAAATTTAACTAATTATTATAATCTATTAAATATTTGACATGAATTGTTATTTGATGAGACTAANCGGACTAATTTTAACTTCATTTAGTGTAATTGCAAATATTAATGCCCAGAGTATTTTTGATATGGANAATATTTCAAATATTGAAATATATTTNTCTCAAAACAATTGGAANGAGTTGATGATTGATAATTATTATATAGAAGAATATCTATTAGCAGATTCAGTAATTTTTAATGGTANGATGAAAGATAGTGTNGGTGTCAAATATAAAGGCAATAGTACATTTTCAGAAAGTAACGATAAAAACCCTCTAAACATATCTATTGATTATATCAANTCCAATCAAGACTATCAAGGTCATGAAACAATAAAACTTTCTAATGGACAAAAAGACCCTTCNTTTTTAAGAGAAGCCTTATCCTATGAAATTGCTAGAAAATANATGCAAGCACCTCGTTCTAATTATGCTAAAGTGTATATCAACGGTTCATATCATGGTTTGTATACCAATTCAGAATCTGTAAATTCAGATTTTCAAAACAATTATCTTTATTCTGATAAAGATAATACTCGTATAAAATGTAATCCTCAAAATGTATTCAANGGAGGTTCATCTCTAGAGTATTTAGGNGNAGATTCTTCNTTGTATTACGACTTTTACGAAATGAAATCTGATGCAAGTTGGCAAGATCTTATTGACTTAACCAATACCATTCAGAATTCAGCCAANANCATAGAAAACAGTATGGATATAGATAGAGCCATTTGGATGTCAGCATTCAATAATGTTCTTGTAAATCTTGATAGCTATAGCGGTCCTTTTCGTCAAAACTATTACCTTATAAANGATGATAATAATAGAATGAATACTGTAATATGGGACTTAAACGAGTGTTTAGGAGGCTTTAAAATGGTCAATCAAGGACCTGGAGGAGGTAGCCAAACNGATCTTACTNAGCTTGATCCAATGCTAAGAGAAGGGGATGATGATTGGCCCTTNTTGAATTTAATTTNTAGCAATTCAACCTATAGAAAAATGTATGTTGCTCACATGCGCACTATACTTAACGAAAACTTCGCCAACGATTGGTATGCTGAAAGAGGTCTCGAATTGCAAAACCTAATAAAAGCAGNTGTACAAGCCGACCCCAATACGCCTTATAATTACGATGATTTTATTGCTAACCTCAACAATAACGTAGAAGTAGGTGGTGGAGGTCCAGGTGGAGGTCCAGGTGGAGGTAATGTCAATGGTATTATCAATCTAATGAATGCCCGTTCAGAGTTTTTATCTACACATGTTGAACTAACCAAAACACCACCAACAATNAGTACTATAAGTACAACCCCTAGCGTAGTGTCCAGTTATTCTACAGCAAACTTAATTGTCAATGTAGAGGATGCCTCTTACGTATATCTTGCTTATCGTTTCAGACCACAAGATAGATTTGTAAAAGTACAAATGTTTGACGATGNCAACCATAATGATGGTNCAGCCAATGACGGTACATATGGTGTGTCTGTTGATGTGGACGCTTTAGATATGCAGTATTATATCTATGCTGAAAATAGCGAAGCAGGGATTTTCTCGCCAGAAANGGCTGAGCACGAATACCACAANCTACCTATTGTTGGTAGTCTTGTTATCAATGAGTTTATGGCATCTAATACATNATCAGTTCAAGATACGTCTTCGGGTTTCGTACAATACGACGATTGGGTAGAACTGTATAACCGTGGNGATATTGCTATTAATTTAGGAGGCTATCATTTATCAGACAATGAAAACGTTTTAGATAAATGGACTTTCCCAGATGTAGAAATACAAGCCGATGANTATTTAATTGTATGGTTAGANAAAGACGATGCCGCTAGTAGTGGNATACATACTAGCTTTCGGTTAGCTGCCGATGGAGAAGAACTTTTTCTATCAACAGCNAATAATTTTATAATAGACGCTTTATTTTACAATTCTTTACCTTCNGATTTAGGCTATGCCAGATTGCCCAATGGTAAAGGTCCTTTTGTTGTACAGACTCATACCTTTAACGCTAATAATGGTTTAGGAACATCAATANTAGAAAACATAAATAGCCAATTGCANTTATATCCCAACCCCACTAGTGATAATCTGACAATTCAAATTCCCTATGCACAGCGTATAAAAGCCTACGACCTNTTAGGAANAGAACACCTAANCCTTAGTCATATTCGAGGCAGTGCTAACGTTAATATATCTTCTTGGCCAAAGGGNATTTATATATTTCTAATTGATAATGAAAGTCGAAAAATAACTATTCAATAAGATGAAAAAATTTTTACTAATNACAGCTATTGCAAGTGTNTTTTTAGCTTGTCAAAAAGAAGCCGGAAANGGAGGGACATCTTCCNTTACTGGCAAAGTCATTACCTACGAACTTAGTCATTTTGATGTGCCCGGCTCCAATCAGCGTATAGATACGCTCGGATNTTATTATCACGCAGATGAAGAAGTATATATTATTTATGGCGATGAGGACAATTATTATGACGATAGTTACGAAACTTCATTTGATGGTTCTTTCCGATTTGAAAATTTAAGAAAAGGAACGTATACTGTATTTATTTATTCGGACTGTGAGTCCGATACCACAGGCTTGGCAGTTATCAATCAAAGCAATCCTGTTTATGCTCAACAGTTAGCAAGTACCATTTGGAAAAGCGATTGTGTTAGTGGAGAAGTTGCTGTAAAAATGGACATAGAAATAACTGAAAATAACCAGCAGTATAATTTAGGTGATATAACACGATTTAAAATTGAAAGCAATTAATAACATACTATCTTCTTTCGAGCCCATTTCACTCAACCAAATGGATGAAGTCAAGCTAATGAACCGAACGGATACCAAATTTGTATTCGAATACAGTTTATTGAATAAGGTGATGGAAGAAATCAAAGCCCACTACTATGCGCTTGATATAAATGGTATTCGCCTAAATGCTTATCGCTGCTTATACTTTGATACCGAAGACTTCAAGTTCTATTTTGAACATCATAACGGTAAAAAAAACCGAAATAAAGTTCGTTATAGAGAATACATTGACTCTGGACTATGCTTTTTAGAGATAAAGAAAAAAAATAACAAGGGTAAGACGATTAAGGAACGTATAAAAGTCGCTAAAATTCCAGCTAGATTGACAAAGGAAGGTAATAGCTTCGTTCAGCAAATAATAGGTGCAGACGATGCATTAGTACCTAAGCATTGGAATAAATTCAGTCGCATAACCTTAGTCAACAAGCACATTAAAGAAAGACTAACCATAGATCTAGGCATTACATTTGAGGCTGAGGAAAAACAAAGCCAATTAGACAATATGGTAATTGCTGAGGTTAAACAAGAAAAAGTAAACTACGCTTCAACTTTCATGCGTGTTATTAAAAAGCACGGAGTGAGACCATTTAGAATTAGTAAATACTGTATGGCAACAGCTAGTCTTTTTCCTAATTTAAAAAGTAATAATTTTAAACCAAAATTCTTAAAAATAAACAAACTAAAAGATGATTAACGACTTACTATTTATATTGGCAGATGTTGAGATTTTCGGCTCTGATTTTTTTGATAAAAAAGACTTTATTGAGTTATTAGTACGTTCAGCCTTTAACTTTTTAATCGTTGGATATATTGTCAGATACCTTTACTATCCCGCTACCAAAAACAAAGATTACCTTTTTACCTATCTACTAATCAGTGTAACGGTTTTCTTCCTTTGTTTTTTACTAGAAAATGTTAAGTTAGAGCTAGGGTTTGCTCTTGGTCTTTTCGCCATTTTTGGGATAATTCGATACCGTACCGATCCCATACCCATAAAAGAAATGACCTATTTATTCATTGTTATAGGTATTTCAGTAATGAATGCTTTAGTGAATAAAAAGATTAGCCACGCCGAGGTACTTTTTACTAATGTGATGTTTATCGCTATCACTTATNGNTTAGAGAAAATATGGCTACTAAAACATGAATCTAGAAAAAANATAACCTTTGAAAAGATTGAACTTATTNTACCTGAAAGAAAAGAAGANTTATTGGCAGACTTGAAAGAGAGAACNGGGCTTAATATTACAAGAGTTGAAATTCGCAATGTTGACTTTTTAAGAGATACNGCTAANNTAAGAATATTCTATTTTGAAGATGAACAAAAGTAGNTTCNTACTATTCTTATTTTGCCCCTTTTTACTTATTGCACAAGAACAAGATTTTCAGCAATGGTCCAAAATTGGTGTTTCTTATGACTTTAATAAGGATTTGAGTGTTTCTTTAGATCAAGCTTTCCGATTTAGAGAAAACGCCTCTTTAGCAGATGTTANCTTTAGCAATTTATCCTTAAAATATGACCTTATTAAAAAATGGTCTGTAGCTATTGGTTATCGTTANATTACTGATTTTGACTTNTCTCAAAANACTTCTATTAGCNANCGTATATATACCGATATCAATTACAGTAAAAAGNANAAGCGTTGGCGAATTAAAAACCGANTCCGTTATCAATACCAAGAAGAAAATTTCACATTAAGAGATAAAATATTCTTAAAGTATAATATTAGAAAGACACCCTTAGANCCTTTTNCTACCTTTGAGTTNTTTTTCAANGATTCGGAATTTAAGAAGTGGCGATATACTTTAGGGGTATCTCATCCATTNCTAAAAGAATTTGNCATAGATGCCTTCTACAGATTACAACAATCATTCAATACCAATAATCCCAAACAATTACATATTTTAGGACTTGGAATGGNATATAAATTCTAAGATGTCAACACAAAGGAANTACTCTATATTTATCTTACCAGCCTTATTTATNCTCGTTCTGTTTGTTGTCGAATGGATAGAGCANACATATGGCATGCGTTTTGCNAAATACGGTGTTTTACCTCGTNCNTTAGAAGGTTTGAAAGGGGTGTTNTTATCGCCCTTTATTCATAGCGATTGGAAACACCTTACTAATAATGCTTTACCNTTATTTGTATTAANCGCTACGCTNGGCTTTTTCTATAAAGGGATTGCTAAAGAAGTTTTTTTATGGTCGTGGCTTATGAGTGGCTTATGGCTTTGGGCAATAGGCCGACCTAGTTTTCATATTGGTGCAAGTGGTTTGNTATATGCTCTAGCTTCCTTTTTATTTTTTAGTGGCTTTATCCGAAAGCACACCAAGTTAATNTCTATATCTATGTTTGTCGTTTTCCTTTATGGAGGTATGGTATGGGGCATTTTCCCTATGAAAAAACACATATCTTGGGAAGGTCATTTGGCAGGAGCTTTGGCGGGGCTTANACTAGCTTATTGGTTTAAAGACAANGGGCCTCCTAAGCAAGTTTATCAGTATGAAATAGATGANCTCTTGGAAGAACAAGAACAANCATACACCTACNAATACAAAGAANAAGAGAAGAACTAAAAGTAAATTTTACNAATGGTTTNATAGCCTCTTTGGATTAGGNCCATATTTGTTTTCTCNAGCCTCGCTATCTCTTAACAACAATATNAAGAGCCAAATTGCTCCAANTAGGGGTATTAAANCNANTAATAGCATCCAACCACTTTTACCAACATCATGCAGTCGCCTGACGGNAACAGCAAGGCTNGGTATTAAGATTAAAAGGTTGTATAATAAATTAAAAACACCTGTCCCTGATACATTTCCTGTATAATTAAAGGAAAAACCTAAGGCATTATCGACTCCAACGATAAGCATTGAAATAATAAAATTAACCAAGGCAAACATCCAATANTCTTTCCNTCTAGCNCTGNTGTTAAAGTCAGAATATTGATTTAAAACTTTTAGNTACCAATTCATGGGGTTTTTTATGCTTTTAGNATTGAAGCTTAAAGATAACTCTTTTTTAAAAATTCATCACGCAAATCCATTCTATAGCTAAACCAANAATAAATCCAGCATATACTTGTCGGTAGTTGTGAGAGTTGGTTTTTAATCTAGNGTAACCAATCAATCCAGCAAAAAGAATTAAGGNNACTAATAGNATGCTATGGTCAAACTGAAAGCGTTGAGAAATACCTATTATAGCACCNATCACACCACCAATACCNAGCATATGAATACTAATTTTCCAACGACTTGTAATAACAAGAGCAATACCTATAGNACTAATAGCGCCTATCATAAGNAGTAAAAAACTTTGAGGCANATATATTTTATTNAGTAATTGAAAGCCTATATAATACCAAATAAGGGTTAGTAGAAAAGGCCACCTTCTTTCTTCNGCAGTTTTCATAAAAAGACTATCAATAAGACCAAACAGCTTGAACACGACAGCAGTAAGTATGGGTAGTATAATGGTAAAAANTACAAGTATNCCAAGTGTAAAATATTTNCTNGCCTCAGGNNNCATCATATTNATGTAAGGATTGGCATAAATGAGTAAGCCAAAAGCATATAAAGGCATAAACAGAGGATGTCCCAAAANAGAAATTACTTTAGCCAATNGCATTATAACTCCCTCCTTAATCTAGCTACTGCCACNCCCAATTGGTCTCGGTACTTTGCGACAGTACGTCTGGCAATATGAAAGCCTAATTCATCTAGTTTTTCCGAAAGCTCCTCGTCAGAATAAGGTTTNTTTTTGTTTTCATTTTCTAGAATGTCTTGCAGATGACTTTTTATAACCTTATTAGAAATAACAGTNCCATCTTCTTTGCTATAAGCATCTGAGAAAAACTCTTTCAGTAAAAAAGTCCCGTAAGGCGTTTCTATGTATTTGCTGTTAGTGACTCGTGATATGGTAGAAATATCTAAATCTATCTTTTCAGAAATATCCATCAGTTTCATTGGCTGGAGTAGTTTCTCGTCTCCNGTTTTAAAAAACTCATCTTGAATACTGACAATACAATTCATGGTTTTGAGTAAGGTTTGCTCCCTTTGTATGAGAGCATTAGCAAACCACTCAGCGCCTTCTATTTTTTCTTTTAGAAATTGGACAGCCTCTTGATCACCTTTTTCTTGCTCCAAGTTTTCTAACATCNTTTTGTAGTACTGACTACTTCTTAATGATTTNCTTCTACTCTTATTGAGNATGACGTTTAGTTCGTCATTATCAGCTTCTAATAAGAAATCAGCTGTTATGTATGTATTTANTTCTTGACTATTTGTNAAACTAGAACCGGGCTTAGGGTTCAATTGCTCNACTNCTTTGTAAACCTGTCTGATTTGATNTTCATCAACTTCAAATTCTTTTAATANCTTTTCATAGTTCTTATTAGCGAATGCCGTNTACTGATGTTGGAGTATAGATTGAGCNAATTTAATAGACTCTGTTTGCGTTTTGTTTTCTAATTGAAGGAGTAAACATTCTTTTAANTCTCTAGCACCAACTCCNGTGGGNTCNAGATTTTGTACGACTTTTAAAATGGGCATTAGGTCGGTTTCGCTGATGTTTANGTTCANNTTAAACAATAAGTCATCGGAGATAGATAGTAATGAACGGCTTAAAAAACCATTATCATCAAGGCAGCCAATTATGAATTGTGCTAGTACGGATTNATCATCATCGAGGCTTTGCATAGGCAACTGTTGTAATAGAAANTCTTGTAAACTCAACTCTCTTTCTCGAGCTACTNCNCTGTATTTTTCTTCTGTATTTTGGTTATNGTTTCTGGTACTTTCCCAGCTAGTTTCNGTATCCTCGTTTTTATCTTTATCCTTACTAGTTTCTTCTAATGCGGGGTTGCTTTCTAGCTCATCTTCTATGCGTTTTTCCAAAGACATAAGAGGNATTTGCAACAAATTCATAAACTGTATTTGTTGTGGNCTAAGGTTAAGTCCTATCTCTTGTTTTAGTCTCTGTTTTTGCATCGATTAAAATTCGGCATTTTGAGGGNAGCGAGGGAAGGGNATAACATCTCTAACGTTTTTCATGCCAGTAACAAACATAATAAGTCTTTCAAAGCCTAGCCCAAAACCACTGTGTGGACAGCTACCAAATTGNCGTGTTTCTAAATACCACCACAATTCTTCTTGGTCAACGTCCATTTCTTCCATTCTAGACTTAAGAATTTCNATTCTTTCTTCTCGTTGTGAGCCNCCAACGATTTCCCCAATTCCCGGGAATAGTATATCCATTGCTCTNACCGTTTGNCCGTCTTCATTCANACGCATNTAGAATGCTTTAATACCTTTNGGGTAATCGGTAAGAATNACGGGCTTTTTGAACTTTTTTTCCACCAAATAGCGTTCGTGTTCGGATTGTAAGTCAGNACCAAAACCTTCGATANGNTATTGAAATTTTTTCTTTTTGTTGGGNTTTGAGTTGCGTAGAATATTAATAGCTTCNGTATAAGTCAAGCGTTCGAAATNATTTTCTACTACAAATNGNAGACGTTCAGTTAGCCCCATTTCGGATTTTTGCTCTTTNGGTAGNNTTTTTTCTTCATCTNNCANGCGTTTATCTAAAAAGGCAATGTCATCAGAACACTTGTCTAAAANATACTGAATACAATACTTTAAAAAGTCTTCTGCCAANTCCATATTGTCGTTGAGGTCAGCGAAGGCCACCTCAGGTTCTATCATCCAAAACTCGGATAAATGTCTNGAAGTATTGGAGTTTTCAGCTCTAAATGTAGGNCCAAATGTGTACACTTGACCAAGTGCTAAAGCGCCTAATTCCGCCTCTANNTGNCCCGATACGGTAAGGTTAGTTTTTTTNCCGAAAAAATCTTGTGATTCATCTACATTACCCTTGTCATCTTTGGGTAGATTATTCCAATCCAAACCACTGACTTGAAACATTTCACCTGCACCCTCAGCATCTGCNCCAGTAATTATNGGCGTATGTAAATTCACAAAACCTAAATCATTAAAAAATTGATGAATAGCAAAAGATAGAGNGTGNCGTACTCTAAATACAGCACTAAAAGTATTAGTTCTAAAACGTAAATGAGCCTTTTCCCTTAAAAATTCNAGACTATGTCTTTTGGGCTGAAGCGGGNATAAATCAGCATCTGCCTCACCTAAAACTTCAATCTCTTTAGCTGCAATTTCTACCTTTTGACCGCTACCTTGTGACTCTATCAAAGTNCCAATAATGGAAAGACACGCTCCAGTAGTTATTTGCTTCATAAGACTTTCGTCAAAACAATCGCTCTCCGCAACAGCCTGAATATTATTAATTGTCGAGCCATCATTNATTGCTATAAAGGATACATTTTTACTTCCTCGTTTAGTTCTCACCCANCCTTTGACACAAACCGTTTCATTAACGNCTTCACCCAACAATAANGTTTTAACTTTTGTATGTTTCATCTTCAAATTTATTCNAACAAAGATATTAAATCTTAAAANTTTANAANCTTATTTAAGAAGATAATTAAACTTAGGAAACAANAAGNAATAAAAAACGTTTCTTTAGTTTTTTAATGTCTATATTTGCACCCNCCATTATGGAAGTTAAAGAACATATTATTCAGCAATCGCTTTCTCTTTTTTTGAAAAAGGGCGTTAAGCAAGTNAACATGGACGAAGTGGCTACTAATTTAGGNATCTCTAAAAAGACTTTATACGTTCATTTTGAGAACAAACAAGACTTAGTTCACCATTGTTTNCAAAAGCACAANGATTTAGTATCTGAAATGATAAATANCTCAGCAGCTCAATTTGAAAATGCTATTGATNAGCTTTTTGCTATCGATGANAGTTGTTCNNTAGTGATGAAACAAACNAANCCTTATTTGTTGGGTGATTTAAAGCGATATTATTCNAATACATGGGCTCTAATTGAACAGTTAAAACAAAAGGTTCTGTTCAATATTATGAAAAATAACCTAATTAAAGGNGTTGAACAAGGNATTTACAGAAAGGAAATTGATGTGGATATCATTGCNAAGNTAATGATTAGTAGAATAGATGCTTTGGTCAATGACGAACTTTTCCCATTAACGCACTACGATTTTAGAAAATTACTGACAGAAAATAGAATTTATCACATACGAGGAATTNCTACNTTAAAAGGCATCAACTATTTAGAACAAAAAATCAATGAAGATTAATTTATTACTAATCGCTATTCTTTTAGCGTTTANTTCTTCTGCTCAACAACACTTATCAGTTANAGAAGCGCAAGAGTTAGGCTTANAAAATAATATTAAGGTCAAAAATGCTAAGCTAGANGTTTCTCTTGCTAAGAAAAAAGTATTGGAAACTATTGGTATTGGTTTGCCCAAGATAAATGGCGAAGTGAATTGGCAACANTTTTTAGAGATTCCAACTACGGTTGTTCCTGCTAATATGTTTGTGCCAACAGCACCAGATGGCGAATATGCAGAATTACAGTTTGGNACAGAGCATAATTCAACAGNATCCGTTACGGCCTCNCAACTTCTGTTTGATGGCAGTTATATAGTTGGGCTTAAAGCNTCTGCCATTTACAAGAGCCTATCACAACAATCTTTANAATTGACTGAACAACAAATACAAGACAGTATAGCGGCAGCATACTACAATGTNTTGGTNGCAGAAGAAAGAAAAGACTTTTTGAATCTAATTGCCGAAATACATCAGGGTATTTTAGATGAGGTACAAGCTCGTTATGATTTGGGGATGGTNGAGGATNTAGATGTTGATAAAATGGCACTTACTCTTTCAAATATGGAAATTCAATCTGAAAATATGGAAAGAATGACGNAAGTCGCTTATTTATATTTGAAGTTATTATTAGGNATTTCACTAGANGAAGANNTAGTACTTNTGGACAGTTTACCTANTTTATTAAGTCAAAACNAAANACTAAAAATACAAGAGCCCAATATTGAAAATCGCTTAGAGTTTNAATTGGCTGAAACACAGAGAAAATTATCNANGTTAGATTTAAGGCGTTACCAATCTCANTTTTTACCGAGTATATCTGCATTTGGNACATACAGTAAAAATGCCTTTCGTGATGAGTTTAACTTCTTTGTTGAGGATTTAAGCTGGTANCCCACACANGTAATAGGCGTCAAAGCAACAATNAATTTATTCGATGGTTTTTCTAGANTATCTAAAGTACAACAAGCTAAAATTGAGCTCGAAAAAGCTAAAAATANTCAATCTCAAGTTTCAGAATCTTTGAANCTAGCTCATAAGGTAGCTTTATCCAATTATCTTACAGCCTATCATACTCAAATGCAAAAATCTGAAAGCTTGGAGCTGAGTAAAAAAATCTATTTAAAAACTATGGCTAAATATAGAGAGGGTTTAGTCAGTAGTATGGAGCTATCNCNGTCAGGGGCTGATTACAGTCAGGCTCAAGCCGATAACGCCCAGGCTATTTATAACCTNCTTATTGCAAAAACTAATTATAATCGTTCAGTCGGAAACTAATGAAAACAGTAAAATTATTATCAGTATTAGCCCTTGCTATAATTGTTGGTTGTAGCGAAGAGGTCAATGAATTAATTCAAAAGAAAGAAACTTTAAAAGAGCTTAAACAGCAAATGGCGGATTTGAAATCTCAAATTTCTTCATTAGAAAAAGAAATTGCTATTTCAGATACGCTTGTTGAAGGCGGGGTGGTTGTACATGTACAAGTTGTTGAAGGCATCAATTTTACTCACTATATCAGTCAGCCGGGCATTGTCAGTTCTAAGGAGAATATATTGGTTAGCGTTGAGATGGGTGGTATGGTCGTTAATCGTTTGGTAGAAGAAGGGCGTTGGGTCAATAAAGGCGATGCTATCATAAAGCTCGATGCCAGTATTTTATCCAATCAAGTGGAAGATTTAAGACAATCTACAGAATTAGCAAAGACCACTTACGAGCGTCAAGATAATTTATGGAAACAAGGTATAGGTTCAGAGATGCAATACTTACAAGCCAAAACCCAGTATGTTTCTTTGCAGAAAAAGTTAGCCGCAATGGAGGCTCAGCTCGATAAGTTAGAATTGGTAGCACCTATCAGTGGTCGATTGGACGAGATTTACATCAATGTGGGTGAGTTTGCTGCTCCAGCAATGCCTGCCTTCCGTATTGTCAATTCTAAAAAGTTACAAGTCGAAGTAGATGTAGCAGAACGCTATTCAGCGATTATTAAAAAAGGAGACTTGGTCAATCTTTCATTTGATGCTTTAGGAATAAACCGTCAAGAAAAAGTATCCTTTGTAGGGCAAGTTATAAACCCACAGAATAGAACATTCAAAGTAAAGATAAACCTCAACAACAGCTCAGACGATATTAAGCCAAATGCGGTGGTTTCTGTAAAATTACAAGACTTTAATCTAGAGAATGCTATGGTTTTGCCGTCGGCATGTATCAAAAAAGATATGCGTGGTTCTTTTGTCTTTGCAGCTGACAAAAACAAAGCCATCAAAAAATACGTAGAGACAGGACTTTCTCAAGACGATATGACACACATTACTTCAGGCTTAGACTTTGGTCAAGAAGTAATAGTGATAGGCTATGACGGTATATCCAATGGGAGTAAAATAGACATCAAATAATTTGGTCGATGAGTAAAAGATATTTTAAAATTACTAACCTATCGCTAAGGAATAAAACCACCGTTTTTATTCTCACTGCACTTTTGACACTGTTTGGGATATTTTCTTACAAATCTATGCCCAAGTCTTTGTATCCAGATATCGTTATGCCAACGATAATGGTACAAACCGTATATCCAGGTAATTCGCCTGCCGATATAGAAAACCTCATTACTCGACCTTTAGAGAAAGAGATCAAGTCGGTCAAAGGCCTAAAAAAATTAAATTCGACCTCTGTACAAGACAATTCCTCTGTTATTGTAGAATTTAATACCGGTGTAGAATTAAAAGTTGCCTTACAAGATGTTAAAGATGCAGTGGATAAAGCCAAAAGTGATTTGCCATCNGACTTAGATATGGATCCGATGGTTATGGACATTGACTTCTCGGAGTTCCCTATTTTAAACATCAACCTTTCAGGAGATTTTAGTTTAGATGAGTTAAAAATCTATGCTGAATATTTACAAGATGAGATAGAAGCATTTTCTGAAATTTCTAAAGTTGAAATAACAGGTTTATTAGATAAAGAAATAAAAGTTGAAGTGGACTTGCCTCGCATGGAAATGAGTCAAGTTAGCTTTAGAGATATAGAAGATGCTATTGCTTTTGAAAACACCTCTATTGCAGGAGGAGATGTGCTAATTGGAGATACTAGAAGAATGGTACGTACTTCAGCTGAATTTACTTCAGCCGAAGAAATAGCCAACATCATAGTTAAACACGAGAAGGGTAATATTGTTTATTTGAAAGATATTGCTTTGGTGACTGATGGCTACGAGGATATAGAAAGTTATGCTAGATTAAATACTCAACCAGTAGTTTCCTTAAATATAGTCAAAAAAAGTGGGGAGAATCTGCTAGAGGCTACGGAAAAAATTACATCCCTATTATCGACTGCCAGACAATCTAAGATACTACCTGAAAATTTAACTATTTCTATTACTAACGACCAGTCTGAGCAAACAAGAGACCAGCTTAGCAACTTAGAGAATAGCATCATTTTTGGTGTGATTTTNGTAGTTTTAGTGCTCCTNTTTTTCTTAGGTTTACGCAATGCCTTATTTGTCGGTATGGCCATACCACTATCTATGTTTATCAGCTTTGTNNCTNTAGGNGGTATGGGTACAACTATGAATATGGTGGTCCTATTTGCTCTTATATTGGCNTTAGGAATGTTGGTAGATAACGCCATTGTGGTTATTGAAAATATCGACCGTCTGTATAGACAAGAAGGACTTAGCAGATTGGAGGCTGCCAAACAAGGTGTTGGTGAAATAGCAGTCGCTATNATTTCTTCCACCCTAACNACTCTAGCGGCCTTTTTCCCACTCTTATTTTGGGAAGATTTGATGGGAGAGTTTATGGGNTATATTCCTATGACTTTAATAATAGTTTTAGGCTCATCTTTGTTTGTNGCATTAGTCATAAATCCGGTCTTTGCTTCTCAGTTTGTGAAAAAAGATGAGCGTTCTGCACCGAACAATAAGAAACTTAAAAAGANCTCNATTTANGNAGCTGTATTAGCTATANTATTTTATATTATAGGATTCANAATGTTAGGTTCTNTATCTCTAGTTTTTGCTTTATTGAACTTAGTAAATGGCTTGTACCTAACNCCTTTATCACATACNTTCCAAGACAAGTTTTTGGTGCGTTTAGAAAGNCGATATTCTAGAATTTTAAATTGGGCTCTTAAGNCTAGACAACCGCTAAAGTTATTAGCTGGAACATTTGGATTGTTGATTTTTTCAATTGTATTCTTTGCTTTAATGAAGCCTAATGTAGAATTTTTTCCTGTCAACGAGCCTAAGTACATNAATGTGTTTTTAGAAATGCCTGAGGCGACAGATGTTGTNGCAACCGATTCTTTGGCTCGAATTNTTGAGCAAAAAGTCACCACTATTTTGGAGCCTTATCAGCATGCCGTTTCTTCGNTATTGACTAATGTAGGNGCNGGAACTTCCGACCCCAACGAAATGGGAGGANCNAATGGNATTACCCCTAACAAAGCTAGAATTACAATCAATTTTGTAGAATTTAAATATAGAGATGGTGTCATTACGGGAGATGTNATGAAAGAACTTTCAGCCTCTTTGGAAGGTATTTCAGGGGTAGATATTAGCGTTGANAAAAATAGAGATGGACCTCCAATGGGGCGTCCTATTAATATGGAAATTACAGGAGATAATTTCGACCAATTNCTATTGATTTCTGAAGATATTCAACANCTTATAGAAAAGGAAAATATTGCAGGAATAGAAGGCTTAAAAGTAGATTTAGAAATGAATAAAGCCGAGCTATTGGTNAATATTGACCGTGATATGGCCCGTCGTATGGGAATTTCTACGGCTCAAGTCGGCTCAACCATTCGTACNGCNTTATTTGGTAAAGAAGTGTCTAAATTTAAAGATGGTGAAGACGANTACCCCATTACGATTCGATTGGCAGACAAATATCGCTACGATGTATCTTCNTTGATGAACCAACGCATAACNTTTAGAAGTCAATCCAACGGTAAGATTATGCAAATTCCTGTTTCTTCAGTTGCCGATTATANCTACAATAACACCTACGGTTCNGTNAACAGAAAAGATATGAAACGTCAAGTGACCATTTNCTCTAATGTGATTGAGGGATACAANGAGAATGTTATCAANGATCAGTTGAAGAAACTATTAGCAGACTACCCTATGCCTGAAAGTTACGACTTACAGTTTACTGGCAAACAACAAGAACAGGAGCAAACTCAAGACTTTTTATCCAAAGCTTTAATGATTGCCGTTGCTTTGATTACTTTGATATTAGTATCGCAATTCAATTCGGNTTTCAAGCCTATCATTATAATTATGACGGTACTATTCAGTACCATAGGAGTTTTCTTAGGNTTAGCCATTTTCAATATGGATTTTGTCATCATTATGACAGGTATAGGTATTGTTTCTTTAGCGGGTATTGTGGTAAATAACGCCATTGTATTGATAGATTATATNGATTTGTTAAAGATTCGTAAAAGAAAGGCATTAGGATTNGAAGAAAATACTAGTTTAAACACTTCTTTAACAGTAGAGTGTATCAAGCAGGCAGGTCAAAAACGTTTAAGNCCCGTATTGTTAACNGCTATAACGACTATACTAGGNCTNTTGCCTTTAGCTACGGGTATGAATATTAATTTTGANACATTATTGACAGAATTTAATCCNAAAATTTTCTTTGGTGGCGATAATGCTATTTTTTGGGGGCCTATGGCATGGACAGTTATTTTCGGCTTGACTTTTGCAACCTTTTTNACATTAGTAATTGTGCCCGTATTNTACTTATTGTTCGATCAGCTAAAAAGAAAGATAGTTAAGNTTTAATTAAACTTNCAACTTCAATAGTGAANTCGATAAGCTGTAGATATTAAAATTTGTATATTTGTACCCCTAAAAAAAAAGCTTTGTCTTTACTAGAAAATATTAATATTCCACAAGATCTCAAAAAACTCAAGTCATCAGACTTACCTGAGGTCTGTNATGAACTTAGACAGTTTATTATCAATGTTGTTTCTTCTAAAGGAGGNCANTTTGGNGCTAGTTTAGGAGTAGTAGAGTTGACAGTTGCTNTACATTATATTTTCAATACCCCGCACGATCAATTAGTGTGGGACGTTGGNCATCAGGCCTATGGACANAAAATTCTAACNGGAAGAAAAGACCGTTTTCATACTAATAGAATTTATAAAGGAATTAGCGGTTTCCCAAAGCGTTCGGAAAGTGAATATGATACTTTTGGTGTGGGTCACTCTTCTACCTCTATTTCAGGNGCACTTGGGATGGCTGTAGCTTCNTCATACAAGGGAGATGAAAATAAACAACATATNGCTGTAATTGGAGATGGATCTATGACGGCAGGTTTGGCATTTGAAGGNCTTAATCATGCAGGNATTGAAAATTCAAACTTACTTGTTATTTTAAATGATAACTGTATGTCTATTGACCCAAATGTTGGAGCGTTGAAAGAATACNTAACCGATATAGCAACTTCACACACTTATAACAAAGTAAAAGATGATGTTTGGAAATTATTAGGAAAAATAAGTAGGTTTGGGCCTAACGCACAGGCAATTGCTTCNAAGCTAGAAAATGCTATGAAGTCGGTACTNCTTAAGCAAAGTAACTATTTCGAGTCTTTGAATTTTAGATATTTTGGCCCCGTGGATGGTCACGATGTGGTACANCTTTCCAAGGTGCTCAATGACTTAAAAGATATTCCAGGCCCTAAAATATTACATTGTCTTACCAAGAAAGGAAAAGGCTACGAGCCAGCAGAAAAAGGCAGCCCTACCAAGTGGCATGCTCCAGGATTATTTGATAAAAATACAGGAGAAATTATTAAAAGTGTATCTTCAGNTCCAGAGCCACCAAAATACCAAGATGTATTTGGTAAGACTATTGTCGAGTTAGCAANAGNAAACGATAAAATAATGGGTGTTACCCCAGCTATGCCTACTGGTTGTTCTTTAGGAATTATGATGGAAGAAATGCCAAAACGTGCTTTTGATGTTGGTATTGCTGAGCAACATGCTGTTACTTTTTCTGCGGGACTAGCAACCCAAGGTATGGTTCCTTACTGTAACATCTATTCTTCGTTTATGCAANGAGCTTATGACCAAGTAATACANGATGTAGCCATTCAGAATCTTAATGTAGTTTTTTGCTTAGATAGAGGTGGATTGGTTGGTGCNGACGGACCAACACATCATGGAGTTTATGATATGGCTTATTTTAGATGTATNCCCAATATGGTAGTATCTGCACCAATGAATGAGCAAGAATTACGTAATCTNATGTATACTGCTCAGCTTCCAAACAAAGGTCCTTTTTCTATTCGATATCCTAGAGGTAAAGGAGTTATGATAGATTGGCAAACCCCATTTAAAGAAATCCCAATAGGTAAAGGACGTCAAATAAGTAAAGGAAATGAAGCCGCTATTTTAACAATTGGCCACGTGGGTAATTTTGCCCAAGAGGCTTTATCTAAATTGGATACTTATAGCATTGCTCATTTTGATATGCGATTTGTGAAACCATTAGACGAAAATTTGTTACATCAAATCTTTAAAAAGTACAACAAAATTATTATTGTGGAAGATGGGTGTATTCAAGGAGGTTTTGGTAGTGCCGTTATAGAATTTATGGTTGATCATAATTATCAAGCGAATGTCAAGCGCCTAGGTATTCCTGATAAATACATAGAACATGGTACTCAAGCTGAGTTATGGAGAGAGTGTGAATATGACACACAAGCTATTATTGAGAATATTCAAAAAATTATAGGAGTCAAGAAAGTTGCTACTATAGCATAACAATCTGTATTTACTAAAAACTACAAAATTCTTCAGATTTTATTTTAGTTTGAACCCATCCATAAACTTAGTGGTATATTCTCCTTTTATGAAGTCTTCGTTGCTCATAAGTTGTAAATGAAAAGGGATTGTTGTTTTAATACCTTCAATAACGAATTCTTCTAGAGCTCTTTTCATTTTTGCTATAGCTTCTTCTCGAGTTTGAGCTACTGTAATAAGTTTAGCTATCATAGAATCGTAATTAGGCGGGATAATATAATTAGCATAAACATGAGTATCAATACGTATGCCGTGACCTCCAGGTGCGTGAAAATTAGTGATTTTGCCCGGGCTTGGCCTGAAATCATTATAGGGATCCTCAGCATTTATACGACACTCAATAGCATGTAATTGAGGGTAATAATTTTTGCCAGATATCTTTATACCGGCAGCTACTTTGATTTGTTCACAGATTAAATCATAATCAACCACTTCTTCTGTTATGGGGTGTTCAACCTGAATACGAGTATTCATCTCCATAAAATAGAAGTTACGGTGTTTATCCACTAAAAACTCTACAGTTCCTGCACCTTCGTATTTAACTGATTCGGCGGCTTTTACAGCGGCTTTTCCCATAGCTTCTCTCAATTCATCTGTCATGAATGGCGATGGTGTTTCCTCGACTAGCTTTTGATGTCTTCTTTGTACCGAACAGTCTCTTTCTGAAAGGTGACAAGCTTTGCCAGTGATATCTCCAATAATTTGTATTTCTATGTGCCGCGGGTCCTCTATGAATTTCTCCATATACATGCTATCGTTGCCAAATGCAGCTGCTGATTCTTGTCTTGCAGAATCCCAAGAGGTTTCAAGATCAGTTGCTTTCCAAACCAATCGCATACCCCTACCACCACCGCCTGCAGTGGCTTTTAGCATTATAGGATAACCTATTTCTTTNGCTAGTTTTTTACAGTGTGGAAAGTCTTTGATTAGACCATCAGAGCCGGGTATGGTAGGCACTCCTGCCTTTTTCATAGTTTCTTTTGCTGCTGCTTTATCACCCATAGCTTCAATCATCTCAGGAGAAGCTCCAATAAATTTGATGCCATTTTCACTGCATATTTTTGAAAACTTTGCATTTTCTGAAAGAAATCCATATCCAGGATGTATTGCATCGGCATTAGTAATTTCTGCTGCAGCTATTATATTAGGAATATTGAGATATGATTCTGAGGATGGCCCAGGGCCTACACAAACCGCTTCATCTGCAAATCTAACATGTAAACTATCTGCATCTGCAGTGGAATAAACAGCGACCGTTTTGATACCCATTTCTTTACANGTACGAATTACTCTGAGTGCTATTTCACCTCTATTGGCTATTAAAATTTTGCTAAACATAATACTGCTTTAGGAAGGNTCAACTAAAAATAGGGCNTGNTCGTATTCTACAGGGGTAGAATCATCTACNAATACTTTAACTATTTTTCCACTCAGCTCGGATTCTATTTCATTAAAAAGTTTCATAGCTTCTATCACACAAAGTACATCGCCTGCTTTTATACTGTCGCCAACATTTACAAAGGTATCTTTGTCCGGAGNTGGTTTTCTATAGAAAGTTCCAATCATAGGTGATTTTATAGTAATGTATTTGTCATCATCATTAATTTTAGCTTTAATTGGAGTATCTTCTGATGGTTTAGTTGTTGTTGGAGCTGGGGCAGATGCAGGAGNAGCAGNAGGNATTACCGCCGCTGGGCTTTGCGCCACAGGAATTTGCTGAATGATAGTCGTTTCTGGAACAGCACCTTTTTTAGCTGGTGATTTAATGGATATTTTTACATTATCAATTTCCAAATTGACTTCTGTTGCACCAGATTTTGCAACAAACTTTATTAATTCTTGAATTTCTTTAATGTCCATATTATAATTTTTTCAAAGATATAATTATTTATTATCGTATGCCCATTTTAAATAAATAGAGCCCCACGTAAAGCCTCCGCCAAAGGCTGCTAAGATAAGATTATCCCCTTTATTCAATTGATTTTCCCATTCCCATAAACACAATGGTATTGTGCCGTTAGTGGTGTTGCCATATCGCTGAATATTCAGCATGACTTTATCCATGCCAACGCCCATTCTATTGGCCGTAGCATCAATGATTCTTTTGTTGGCTTGATGAGGTACTAGCCATGCGATATCTTCACCTTTGAGATTATTTCTTTCCATAATTTCACCAGAAACATCTGCCATGCCTTTTACAGCAAATTTAAATACCGTTTGACCTTCTTGGTGTATGAAATGTTCTTTATTTTTTATGGTTTCTTTTGAGGCTGGGCGGTATGAACCTCCACCTGTCATACGTAGAAAGTGACGCCCTTCGCCATTACTTTTCATAATAGAGTCTTGTACACCCAAACCATCTTTATTGGGTTCTAGTAAAACAGCACCAGCGCCATCCCCAAAGATGATACACGTTTGTCGGTCGGTATAGTCCACTATAGATGACATCTTGTCGGCGCCGACTACAATAATTTTTTTGTAATCCCCTGTTTCTATGTATTTTGATGCAGTTGCTATAGAAAACAAAAAACCTGAACAGGCCGCCATTAGGTCGTACGCAAAGGCATTTTTAGCACCTATCTTATCGGCTATAATACAAGCTGTAGATGGAAACATCATATCGGGTGTTGCGGTAGCGCAGATGATGCAGTCTATTTCTTCAGCAGCAATACCTCTTTTATGAAGTAATCCTTCAATAGCACCTACACCAAGGTCTGATGAGGCTAAGCCTTCGCCTTTTAATATTCGTCTTTCTTTAATACCTGTTCGGGTGGTTATCCACTCGTCATTAGTGTCTACCATTGTTTCTAACTCTTGATTAGATAATACGTATTCGGGCACGTATCCATGAACGCTAGTTATTGCAGCTCTAAGCTTAGTCATTATTGAAGTTATTTAAAATTTTTGTTGTGAGGTCTGCATCAACCACATCTGATGTAAGTACTATCATGTTTTTGATAGCAATAGCATTTGAGATACCGTGACCTATCACAACGGTTTTGTTAAGTCCTAAAATGGGTGTTCCGCCATAGTTTTCGTAATTGAATCTATCGAAATAGTCGTCTTCTATTTGGCGTTGTTTGATGAGAGAATATACCGATTCTGCTTGTTTAAGTATAACATTTCCGCTAAAACCGTCACATACTATAACGTCACATTTGTCATCAAAGAGGTGTCTGCTCTCGATATTGCCATAGAAGTTAAAGTCTGTGCTATCTTTCATCATTTCGTGAGCGGCGATAGTTAGCATATTCCCTTTGCTTTCTTCTTCGCCAATGTTTAGTAGTCCTACTCGTGGTGTTTGTACACCACAAACGTGCTCAGCAAATAGAGATCCAAGAATACCAAATTGGTACAATACATCAGCTTTACAATCAGCATTTGCGCCAACATCAAGTATAACATTAACCCCACCATCTAATTTTGGTAATACAGATGAAATGCAAGGGCGTAATATGCCGGGAACTGGTTTTACAGACATATAGCCGCCGACGAACATAGCTCCAGTATTTCCAGCACTAGCAAAGCCATCTATTTGGCCTTTTTTGAGCAGACCGAAGCCAACGGCAATACTAGAGTTGGGTTTTTGAACAAATGCTTTGGTGGGGTGATCGCCCATTTCTATGATATCGGGGGCGTGAACGATACTAAATGCAGATGAATCGACTTGGCGTTTTTTAAGTTCGTTAGTTATCTGGTCTTGGTCGCCAATAAGAACTATTTCGATGCCATCGCCAAGGTTGTCTAAGGCTAATACGCTTCCTTCAATTGTCACTGATGGGGCAAAATCCCCACCCATTACATCTATACCTATTCGAACTTTAGTCATAAAACAAAAGTAGACTTAAAAAGCTTTTAAAAAGTTTTTAAATCTACATAGTAATACACACAAGATTGTTAAATCACGTGGGATAAATTATTTTTCCATTACTACTTTACCNTTGTAGTAAAGTACACCATCTACCCAGTGTGCTCTGTGTGTTTGATGAGTCTCTCCAGTCGTTTGACATACGCTTAATTGTGGNGTTGTAGCTTTGTCGTGAGTACGTCTTTTATCTCTTCTTGTTTTAGAGATTTTACGTTTAGGATGTGCCATAATNTAAATTTATTTAGTCTTAAGTTGTTTTAAATTTTCCCATCNTGGGTCAATTGTTTCGTCAATATCTTCTGTCAATCCCATCTGTTCGATGTGTTCTAACATTTCGGGGTTGCACTCGTNNANTGATTGGTGTGTTCGTTTAGAGGGTAGCGATAAATGAGCAAATTCGTAAATATANCGTGCTAAAGATAGNGNATGTTCGTTGCTCGATAGAATGAGAATCTCATCACTTTCTACGCTTTCCATAATGTCAGAAAACTTAACAATCAATTCAAAGTGTTGATTTATTTCTTGTTGATAGTCTTCGNTACATCGGTCACAAGCTAAAGTTAAATGTCCAGTAATGACAAAATCCAATTGCAGNAATGTTGCCTTTTTTACTAGATTAATAGTTGTGATAATGTTAGCCTTTTCTATCTCAGAATAATCAAACAGTGTAAAGAACGAATCTTCAATATCAAAGTTGAATTGGTGGCTGCCTAATTTTAAAGCCGAAAATTGAATTTCAAAATCTTTAGACTTAACCATAAATTCAGAACTTTTTCAAAGTAGCCTGCAAATGTAATAAAATTCCTTAAATCTATCCTTTGCAATAACAATGAATACGGACTAACGCTCTCTAGACTTTTCNTTTTTGGGTTGGGNCGGNAAAATATTGCTATTTAGTTCTTGCCATTCTTGGCGTTTTTTGTANATGCCACATGCGGTGTATATGGCTTGTATGAAAGAGCTTTCAGAAGCTATATTTTTACCAGCTATANCGNAGGCAGTNCCGTGGTCAGGNGAAGTTCTAACTACTGACAATCCGGAGGTAAAATTCACNCCATTTCCAAAAGATAATGTTTTGAAAGGCACTAAGCCTTGGTCGTGGTACATNGCTAGNACTCCGTCAAAGGCCTTTAATTGATTTGAGCCAAAAAAACCATCAGCGGGATATGGGCCAAAGGCTAANAAGCCTTTGTCTTCNGCTTTTTGTAATGCTGGTATTATGGTTTTTTNTTCTTCTTGCCCAAGCAAACCATTATCTCCTGCNTGGGGGTTCAGTCCCAAAACAGCAATTTTTGGCTTACGAATACCAAAATCTTGAATTAAACTATGATTAAAGGACTCTAGCTTTTGCAGNATTAATTCTTGGGTAATGTGTTTNGANACTTGTTCTATGGGTAGATGACCNGTTACTAGCCCTATACGCAGTTCCTCGTTGAGCATTAACATNAAAGCTTGACCTTCAAATTGTTGTTCTAAAAATTCAGTATGACCGGGAAATTTGAAGNTATNGGATTGTATGTTTTCTTTGTTGATAGGGGCTGTTACNAGAACATCAATACTTCCGTTTTGTAGGGCTTGACAAGCTTTTTGAAGAGATTTCAAGGCATATTTGCCGCCATTTTCCAGGTTNCCATAATTGGGNACAAGTGTTTCTTTCCAGCAATTTAGGANATTTAATTTTTTGAGCTTACTTTCATTGATGGACTGTATTTTATTTAAGTTTATATCTTCTAATNCTAATTGTTTTATGNTGTCTTTGGCTAAATTNTAATCNCCNAAAACTATGGGNGTNCAAAAGTTTAGTATTCGTTTATCNTTAAAGCTTTTTAAGATTACNTCTANTCCAANACCNTTGGTGTCNCCTATGGATATGCCTAATTTGATGGNTTTACNCATTAGCTTTTAGTTTTAAGAAAGTCGAANAATANGCGNACGCCTACTCCTGTNCCTCCTTGCCCTCTGTAGTTANANGGGCTTTGGGTAAATGCTGGTCCAGCGATGTCTAAGTGGGTGTAAGGGTAGTCAGTAAAATGCTCTAAAAACTTACCAGCAGTAATGGCNCCAGCNTCGGNNCCACCTAGATTTTTGAGGTCGGCAATGGTCGATTTTAANTCCTCTTTATATTCNTCCCAAAAGGGAAATTCTGCCAACCTTTCGTGNNCTCTNTGTCCACTTTCTTTCANATCAGATANAGTCTTTTGGTCGTTGCCCATAGCTACAATACCTTGTTTNCCGATAGCTCGAGCNGCGGCACCTGTTAGGGTGGCTAGGTCAATCACAATTTCGGGCTTATATTTTTTAGCATAGCTTAGNGCATCAGCAAGAATCAATCGTCCTTCAGCATCAGTGTTGAGTACTTCCACCGTAGAACCGTCGTGCATAGTTATCACATCGCCNGGGGCATAGGCATTACCAGACGGNCTGTTGTCNGTAGCAGGAACTAATCCGACTACGTGTACNTTTAATTTAGCTTTGGCTATGGCGTACATTGTACCNACTACGGCTGCCGAACCTCCCATATCNCATTTCATAATATCCATAGAGTTGGNCGTAGGCTTAAGACTCAAGCCACCNGTATCATAAACNATGCCTTTACCAACCAATANGATGGGNTTGTTGTTAGTCGCNCCTTTGGGTTTCCACTCCATAATGTTAAATGTAGGGGGGTCAATACTTCCTTTATTGACAGCTAGAAGTCCTCCCATTTTCAGAGTTTCNATTTTGCTTTTATGAAAGACTTCTACGCTAAAGCCTGATGCCTTTCCTAGGNNNNCGATGTCCTTACTGTATTGGGNTGCGGTCAGNTATGAAAAGGGCTCGTTGACTAAGTCTCTAGCCACATAAGTCCCTTGCACAACNGATTGTAAATGCTGAATGTCTTNTTCAGAGCCATNGAANTGTAGCCCTATGGACTTTAAGCTATGGGCTTTTTTATCCTTAAAATATTTAAGAAACTGATAATTGGTTAAAGCCAAGCCTTCNACAAATGCCAAACTTTCGTTTGAATTCTTGCNGCAGTCAACCACTGTGATATNTNCTATTTTTTCTTTAATAATTAGAGGGTGCAAACTGTTGGCAGACAAGCGTGTTTTTTCCAAATTATNGGAGGNAAGCACNACAAAAATACAATGNCTGTATCGGTTGATAAGNATACTTTTTTGTTCGTTNTTGAGGGCTTTTTCAAGGTATNTCTTTTCGTCTGTAGTTAGNCCNAAATCCGTAAGATCATCTAATGATTTACACAGCAATATTAAGGATTGTTGTTTAGAAAAATCTTTTGATAGANAGAGNTGTAAGTCCATAATTATAATGTCGTATTTTTGTACCTCCAAAATTAGACAATTTAGATGAATGTAGACGCNTTATTACAACGAGCTTTANCTTTTGAATTTTTATCGGCNGTAGAAGGTCAATATCTTTTTGAGCATGCNCCTACTGCNGATTTAATGTATGTTGCCAATGAGTTGAGGAAAATACAAAAGCCCGATGGTTTAGTCACTTGGCAGATTGACAGAAATGTCAATACTACCAATGCTTGTATTGCCAATTGTAAGTTTTGCAACTTCTTTAGACCNCCGGGTCATGAGGAAGTCTATGTTACGTCTATAGAAGAATATAAGCCTAAAATAGAAGAAACNATACGTTATGGNGGNGATCAATTGCTGTTGCAAGGTGGACACCACCCCGATTTAGGCTTAGATTTTTACACCAATCTGTTTAGTGAGNTCAAAGACCTTTATCCACAAATTCGCTTACATGCTTTAGGNCCGCCAGAAGTNGCTCACATTTGTAAGCTAGAGGGCAAAAGTCACACCGAAGTTTTGACGGCATTGAAAGAAGCGGGNATGGATAGCTTGCCGGGTGCCGGNGCNGAAATACTTAACGATAGAGTCAGACGGCTTATATCANGAGGAAAATGTACTGGTCAGGAGTGGCTAGATGTCATGCGTGCTTGTCATCAATTGCACATTACCACTTCAGCCACTATGATGTTCGGACACATAGAAACTTTAGAGGAACGCTTTGAACATTTGGTNTGGATTCGNCAGGTNCAGTCAGAAAAACCAGTAGATGCAGANGGTTTTTTAGCCTTTATTCCTTGGCCTTTTATGGACGATGGCACTTTNCTTAATCGTATTCGAGGTATAAAAAATAATGTATCTGCTGANGAATATTTGCGTATGANTGCTATTAGTAGAATTATGTTGCCCAATATTAAAAACATACAAGCCTCTTGGCTAACGGTTGGTAAGGAAACNGCTCAATTGTGTTTGCACGGCGGTGCTAACGATTTTGGCTCTATAATGATTGAAGAAAATGTTGTTTCGGCAGCAGGAGCACCCNATCGTTTTACCTACAAAAGCATACAAGAATCGATTNTCAAAGCAGGNTTTGAGCCTCAGCTAAGAAGACAAGATTACACCTTTAGGGAAATACCCCAAGGNATAGAAGAACAAATCATTAATTACTAATGTTTACAGGTATTATAGAACATATNGGAGAGGTGGTAGCCTTGGAGAGAGAGCAAGANAATTTGCATATTTCTATGCGCACNCCCATTACTTCAGAATTNAAGATAGACCAAAGCGTGGCACACAATGGCGTATGTCTAACGGTGGTAGCCATAAACGATGATNTTTATACCGTTACTGCCATTAAAGAAACTTTAGACAAAAGCAATTTAGGGCAGTTGGAAGTGGGGNATAAAGTNAATATTGAGCGATGCATGAAGTTGGGCGATAGACTAGACGGNCATATTGTACAAGGGCATGTGGACCAAACCGCTCAATGCACACATATTGGGCAAGAACAGGGTTGGCATACNTATACCTTTGAATACACGCCTTCTCAAAATATTACCGTAGAGAAAGGTTCTGTATGTATCAATGGGGTGAGTTTGACGGTTGTCAATTCTCAAAAAAATAGTTTTTCAGTGGCTATTATACCTTACACTTTCGAGCACACTAATTTTCATGATTTAAAAGTAGGAAGTACAGTCAATTTAGAATTTGATATTATTGGNAAGTACATAGCTAAAATGAATTCATGAAAAAGTTTTTTCGACTCATCACCNTTTTAGAAGGATTATCTTATATACTTCTGTTGTTTGTTGCTGTTCCTGTAAAGTATGGGTTCGGTNATGACGCNTACGTNAAGCTATTNGGGATGCCTCATGGTGTATTGTTTATGCTATATCTTGTTTTGGCATTTATACTTAAAGACTATTATNAGTGGAACNGACGAGATANACTTATCGTTTGTTTAGCTTCTATTATTCCTTTTGGNACNNTTTACATAGATAAAAAGTATTTGAGTTAGCGTTGTATTCGACAAGNCTCAGACAAAGNNCGCTATTTCCCATCTATTAGCGCATATAACNTTCAATTCTATTTNGCTGTTGANTTTAGAATGTTGGCNANAAACAAAAAAGTTTAANNAATAGTAGCGTCAGCGTANGTATANATTGTTCCATTATTCAAAGNTAAAAATTCTTAGCTCGAGACATCTCTTACACTATGAATTTTNCTTACTTTCGCTNTAATGAAAAATATNAGAAATTTTTGCATTATTGNGCATATTGATCACGGAAAAAGTACTCTNGCAGATAGACTACTAGGCGTCACAGGTACAGTAACTGAGAGNGAGGCCCAAGANCAATTGTTANACGATATGGATTTGGAAAGAGAACGAGGGATTACGATAAAAAGTCACGCCATACAAATGGAATACAANCTNAATGGTCAAGACTATATTTTGAACCTCATAGACACACCNGGGCATGTNGATTTTTCTTATGAAGTATCTCGTTCTATAGCGGCCTGNGAAGGAGCTTTGTTNATTGTCGATGCTGCCCAAGGTATACAAGCCCAAACGATCTCTAACTTATACCTTGCTCTAGAGAATGATTTAGAAATAATTNCTGTACTAAACAAGATAGATTTACCATCTGCTGACCCCGAAGTGGTTAANGACCAAATCATTGACTTAATAGGCTGTNAAGATGAAGAAATTATTCCAGCATCAGCAAAAACAGGGGNNGGAATAGAGGCNATTTTAGAAGCTATTATAGAGCGTATTCCTNCTCCTGAAGGTAATCCAGAAGCTCCTTTGCAAGCTATGATTTTTGATTCTGTTTATAACTCNTTTCGAGGAATAGAGGCATATTTCAAAATTATTAACGGAACAATGAAGAAAGGNGATGAGGTAAAATTTATGGCTACCGGCAAAACCTANTATGCTGATGAGATAGGCGCCTTGAAGTTAAAGCAAAAGCCTATGAATACCTTGTCTTCTGGAGAGGTGGGNTATCTGATTTCAGGAATTAAAGATGCTAGAGAGGTTAAAGTAGGAGATACAATTACCCTAAAGGATAAGCCTTCNCAAGATGCAGTTANGGGNTTTGAAGANGTGAAGCCTATGGTATTTGCAGGTATTTATCCTGTTGATACTGAAGACTACGAAGAATTGAGAAATTCTATGGAAAAGTTACAACTTAACGATGCTTCTTTGACCTTTGAACCGGAATCATCGGCAGCTTTGGGNTTTGGCTTTCGTTGTGGTTTCTTAGGAATGTTGCATATGGAAATTATACAAGAACGTTTGGAGCGTGAATTTGATATGACTGTCATAACTACTGTNCCTAACGTATCTTATTTTGCCTACACNACAAAGGNAGAAAAGCTATCTATACACAACCCTTCGGATTTGCCAGACCCTTCTACTATGGANTATGTAGAAGAGCCTTTTATCCGCGCTCAAATCATTACCAAGTCGGATTATGTAGGGGCTGTGATGTCTTTGTGTATAGAAAAACGTGGGNCACTGACCAATCAAGTCTATCTAACTACCGATAGAGTNGAGCTGNCNTTTGAGATGCCCTTAGGTGAAATCGTNTTTGACTTTTATGATAAACTAAAAAGTATTTCTAGAGGTTATGCCTCTTTCGACTATTTTCCNCTAGAGTATCGCCNATCTAATTTAGCTAAATTAGATATNTTACTAAATGGTGATCAAGTAGANGCNTTATCTGCTCTAATACACAGGGATAATGCTTATTCTTTNGGTAAAAAAATATGTATGAAGTTGAAAGAGCTGATACCTCGTCAACAATTTGACATAGCAATTCAATCAGCAATCGGNTCTAAAATAATTTCTAGAGAAACGGTTAAAGCTGTAAGAAAAGATGTAACAGCTCGTTGTTATGGTGGTGATATAACTAGAAAACGTAAACTATTAGAAAAACAAAAAAAAGGAAAGAAGAAAATGAGACAGATTGGTAGTGTTGAAGTNCCTCAGTCTGCATTTATGGCNGTTTTAAAACTAGACGACTAATTTATTATATTGCCTTAAAATTCAACAACTATGGGAAGAGCATTTGAATTTAGAAAAGCACGAAAAATGAAACGTTGGTCNGCTATGGCCAAAACCTTTACTCGTATTGGTAAAGATATTTCCATTGCCGTTAAAGAAGGCGGCGCTAATCCAGATACTAATGCTAGACTAAGAGCTGTCATTCAAAATGCTAAGNCGGCCAATATGCCCAAAGATAATGTAGAGCGNGCCATCAAGAAAGCATCCGGAGCAGACTCAGCTAACTATGTNGAGATGACCCTTGAAGGTTACGCNCCACATGGTGTAGCCGTCTTTGTGGAATGTACTACTGACAACAATAATCGTACGGTAGCTAATGTCCGCTCTTACTTCAACAAATGTGANGGCAACCTNGGAACNAACGGTTCTCTTGAATTTATCTTTGATAGAAAAGCTGTGTTTATNTTTTNTGAAGNTCAAGTGGAAATGGACTTGGAAGAATTGGAAATGGAACTTATAGACTTTGGGCTNGANGAGTTAGAAANCGANGAAGGTACACTAACGGTAACGACTNATTTTNGCGACTTTAGCAACATGCAAAAGAAGTTNGAAAGTATGANCATAGAGTTAGAAAGATCGGATTTNCAACGTTTCCCNAACAGCATCAAAACNCTAGTTGGNGATGAATCTAAATCGGTTCTCAANCTAATCGATAANTTGGAAGAAGACGAAGACGTACAAAACGTTTTTCATAATATGGAAATGACTGAAGAAGTCATATCTCAAATGGATAGCTGATGAAAGATAAACTCACAATATTAGAAGAAAAAAAGACTCAAGCNTCATTGGGTGGTGGTCAGCAACGAATCGACGCCCAACACTCCAAAGGNAAGCTAACCGCTAGAGAACGCATTCACTTTTTAATGGANGAAGGNTCTTTTCAAGAAATAGGTATGTTGGTTANGCACCGTTCTACCAATTTCGGTTTAGACAAACAGCAGTTTTTAGGNGATGGCGTTGTGACTGGCTACGGCACTATAGATGGNCGNTTAGTNTATGTTTATGCTCANGACTTTACCGTTATGGGNGGATCTTTGGCAGAAGCTCATGCCGAGAAAATCTGTAAAATTATGGACATGGCTATGAAAAATGGCTCACCNATTATAGGATTAAACGANAGTGGTGGCGCGCGTATTCAAGANGGGGTGGTTTCATTAGGAGGCTATGCCGATATTTTTTATCGCAATACNAGAGCTAGTGGGGTGGTTCCTCANCTTTCGGCTATTATGGGACCTTGTGCCGGTGGCGCAGTATATTCACCTGCTTTGACNGACTTTATAATGATGGTAGAAAATACTTCTTATATGTTTGTGACTGGACCCAACGTGGTCAAGACTGTTACTCACGAAGAAGTGACCGCTGAAGAATTAGGNGGTGCAGTAACTCACTCTAGTAAATCAGGTGTTGCTCACTTTACTTATGCTAATGAAGTCGAGCTCATAAACAACCTTAAAAAGCTATTGAGTTATATTCCTCAAAATTGTGAGGANGAAGCNCCTAGTCTTAGCTATAAAGTGGCTGAGGAAAGACGAGATGTGCTAAACGGTATTATTCCAGANAGTGCAAGTCAGCCTTACGATATTCATGAGGTTATAAATGGTATTATNGACGCCNATACTTTCCACGAAGTACANCGAGATTATGCTGAAAATATCGTCTGTGGCTTTGCTCGATTGGCAGGGNGTTCTATCGGAATTATTGCCAATCAACCGGCTATATTAGCGGGTGTATTGGACAACCACGCTTCCAACAAGGCGGCACGTTTTGTGCGTTTTTGTGACGCTTTCAATATCCCTTTGTTGGTCTTAGAAGATGTCCCTGGCTTTTTACCTGGNACTGACCAAGAGTGGAACGGTATTATCAACAATGGNGCTAAACTGTTGTACGCCTTTAGTGAAGCAACCGTACCACGTATAACGGTGATTACTAGAAAAGCCTATGGTGGNGCTTACGATGTAATGAATTCTAAGCACATTGGTGCTGACTTGAATTACGCTTGGCCTACAGCCGAAATAGCAGTAATGGGAGCTAAAGGNGCTGCCGAGATAATTTTTAGAAAAGAGATTAAAAAGGCTAAAGANCCAGAAACTAAATGGCAAGAAAAAGAGGCNGAATATGCCGAGCTTTTTGCTAACCCTTATAATGCAGCANCAAGAGGGTACGTTGATGAGGTAATAGAGCCTGCCAAGACAAGAGAAAAACTCATCAAGGCCTTTAAGATGCTCNAAAACAAGGTAGATAATTTNCCNAAAAAGAAACACGGAAATATTCCATTATAAAATGAATGTATTAGTATTAGGTTCTGGAGGCAGAGAACATGCCTTAAGNTGGAAAATTGCCCAAAGTAGTTTNTGCGAAAAGATATTCATTGCCCCNGGTAATGCAGGAACAGCACAAATTGGCAAAAATGTAAATATCAGTGTAACAGATTTTGAATCTTTGAAGACCTTTGTCATAGACAACGAAATTGATATGTTAGTAGTTGGCCCAGAAGACCCTTTAGTAAAAGGGATTTATGACTTTTTCAAAAACGATGAGGNGCTNTCTGAANTATGCGTCATTGGTCCATCGCNAGAGGNGGCNNAATTGGAAGGCAGTAAAGAATATTCTAAGCAATTTATGCAACGCCACAANATTCCTACGGCAGCNTATGATAGNTTTACTAAGNACTNTTTAAACGATGGCTATGANTTTTTNGAAACACTAAGCCCCCCTTATGTCCTNAAAGCCGATGGTTTGGCTGCTGGTAAAGGGGTGCTCATNATNGATGATTTGGAAGAAGCTAAGCGTGAGCTTAAAGCTATGTTAGCAGATGCTAAGTTTGGCGCTGCAAGTTCTAAAGTAGTTATTGAAGAATACCTTGATGGTATAGAGCTNTCGGTCTTTGTTTTAACAGACGGTNCCAATTANAAAATATTACCATCGGCCAAAGATTATAAACGAATAGGTGAGGGCGATANAGGATTGAATACAGGNGGCATGGGTGCTATTTCTCCCGTTCCATTTGCCGATAAATTCTTTATNGAACGAGTAGAAGATAGAATCATTAAGCCTACGATTAAAGGTTTACAAGAAGAAGAAATAGAATATAAGGGCTTTATNTTTATTGGNTTAATGAACGTCAATGGTGANCCTAAAGTNATAGAATACAATGTACGNATGGGTGATCCAGAATCGGAAGTTGTAATACCTCTCATAAAATCGGATTTGCTCAANCTTTTTAAAGGNATTTCTAACGGAACTTTTGGNGAGCAAGATTTTTATGTCGATGAGNATGTGGCAACTACNGTTATGCTAGTTTCTGGCGGTTATCCTAATAGTTATGAAAAGGGAAAATGTATAAACGGCATAGAAGAAGTAGAGAANAGTATTTTATTNCATGCTGGAACACGAANGGAGGAGGATAAGTTAATAACGAATGGCGGTCGAGTGATGGCAATTACTTCTTTTGGAAGAACCATAGANGAAGCTTTGAGAAAATCATTTGATAATGCNGAAAAAGTAAANTTTGAAGGNAAATATTACCGCAAGGATATAGGCTTTGACTTAAAACAAGAGCAGGTTTAGGCCTCNCCGTTTTTCTTANAAGCGACTAATTTGCCAGTCCAATATATGAANAGAATAGAAATAATTACTATTGCTAACACATTAGGAATGTTTCCAAGGGTTGGCATAATTGTCCAAATACTTGAAAATANATCACCTAGTCCGTTCCAAAAAGTTGACCACATAGTTTGAGAAGNATTATTNTTACAAAATTAGAACATTCTTAAAAAAATGCTAGTAAAAACATTAAAAACAAATCGTCCNAGTGCCTATATAGCTTTTTTTGTTTCAGCGACTTTGTTTTTCTTATTAGATATTATCANNANCACAAANCCTTCATTCGNCTCTAATCACCCTATATTTTCTAGTTTAGCATCTTTTTTTGCTCATCACTACACATGGTCGAATGTATTACTNTTCATTATTGGTTTATTGATGGCTATGGGGTGGAATAACGCCCTAAATGAANGAGGTGTTTTTAAAAATGCTACTATCATACCTGCTTTTTTNTTNATCATCTTAAGTTCAGTATTCTCTTTATCTTCTTTTTGGATATGTTCATTTATNTTACTTTTTGNTATAAATAANTTNATGCTATGTTTTCAAAAAGAAAGACCTTACGGTTTATTATTTGATAGTGGNTTTCTCATTGGCTTNGCAACAGTTATCAACCCAATTTGTATANTNTTTTTNNTACTTACATTTGTGGCTATCGTGGTTTACAGTACCATCAATTGGCGTAATTTTCTAATTCCTATAATTGGCTTATTTACACCTTTTTTATTCGCTTGGTTGTATGGCTTTTATTTCGATAGTTTGCCTATCTTAACTGATTATTACTTNACCTCTATTAAATGGTCACCACCTAATATTGAGTATTCATTGTCCTTTCTTNTNTGGTCGATANTATTATTATTACTTTTCCTTTTTGCCATTCGCGAATTAGCTCAGTGGCTGACTATGAAAAGTTTAAGGTCTCGAAAAGCTTTTTATGTTTTTTTTTCTTATTCTGTTTGTNCTTTTATAGGCTTNTTTTTCGTACAAGATAGTTGGAATTACCTCTTATTTTTTACCCTTCCATTTACTGTACTGACGGCNAACTACTTCATTTTTATTGAAAAAAGATGGTGGTATGAAAGCTTGTTTATACTTATCTTAATAAGTACTGTATATTTACAACTAGCACCACTGTTTTAGGAATAAANTTTTTTAAATTTGTTTGNTCAACATAAACCTATTAATAAATGAANTTTGGAGTTGTAGTATTCCCTGGTTCTAATTGCGATAAAGACATGATTTATGTTTTAGANACNCTGTATAANCAAGAAGTNGTTAGTCTTTGGCATAAAGACACCGACCTTCAGAATTGTGATTTTATCATTCTTCCTGGNGGCTTTTCTTATGGTGATTACCTNCGNTCTGGAGCNATTGCCCGTTTTTCTCCTATTATGGAAAAAGTTATTGAATTTGCTAATAATGGCGGNTATGTTATGGGCGTTTGCAATGGCTTTCAAATTCTTTGCGAATCTGGATTGTTNCCCGGTGCATTATTNCATAATAACAGCCACAAATTCATTTGTAAAAACGTTTATTTATCTACACAAACGAATCGAAGCTGNATCACTGATAGAGTTAATCTTGATGAGCCCTTATGTATTCCTATAGCTCACGGTGAGGGGCGTTATTTTGCAGATGTAGAAACCTTAAAACAGCTGAACAATAACGAACAAGTTATTTTTAGGTATTGCGATAAAGANGGTAATATTTCAGAAGAAACCAATCCTAATGGTGCAGTAGAAAATATTGCNGGNATTTGCAATTATGGTCGTAATGTATTTGGTATGATGCCACACCCNGAACGTGCTGCCGACCAAGAGCTTAGCAATACNGACGGANGCTTTATTTTTGAAAGCATTATNTCTGTTCTAGAGCCGGTTTAANGACCTATTTATAAAAATTCATTTCGTCGATATATTCCATAATCTTGGNAGGTAANAAATAGCTGACCGCTTTATTTTNCTGAATACATTTTCTGATAAATTCAGCAGAAATATCCATCATTGGCGCTTGGGTAAGGNGTATCTTAGGGTGATTTTCTAATTCACAACTTTTANCCTTAGGTCTAGGATATACATAGATATCGTGCCATTCNAGGATAGCTTCATAATTTTTCCATTTGTGAAAGTTTGTCAAGTTATCTTGTCCCATAATAAGCGCAAAATCTTTCTTAGGATAACTTTCTCTAAGATGTGTTAGAGTNTCAACTGTGTANGAGGGAATAGGTAAGGAAAANTCTATGTTTGATACCGTNAGCTTAGGATCGTCTTCGNTGGCAATACGAANAAGAACTAAACGGTGTTGTTGNTCGAGCAATGTACTTTTTGTTTTAAAAGGGTTTTGAGGCGATACNACAAAACATATTTTNTCTATGTCAGTATGTTCGANCATATATTGAGCAATTNCCATATGNCCAATATGAATGGGATTAAATGAACCAAAAAATAAACCTGTTTTCATCTTATTCAGCTAAAAAATCTTGTACCATTTCNAGAGCTTGTTGACAAGCCNGTTCTAAATTTTCATTGACCAACACCTTGTCAAAATCACTCTTATNTATCATTTCTTGGGCTACTTTNCCAATACGTTTTTGAAGGTCTTCTTCACTTTCTGTTCCTCTATTACGAAGTCTTTNTTCTAAAACANCAAAAGACGGTGGCGCTACAAAAACAGATAATGCNTTTTCGCCAAAATGTNGTTTGAGAGAGATNCCGCCCTTNACATCTACATCAAAAATAATGGCTTTGCCATTGGACCATATGCGTTCAACTTCNTCTAGCAAAGTGCCGTAAAATAAATTGGGATAGACTTCTTCCCATTCNAAAAATAGCTTACTTTCTATACCTTTTTTAAAGTCTTNAACTGATAAAAAATGGTAGTCTTTACCATTTACTTCGTTTTGGCGAGGAGCTCTACTACATGCCGATACAGAAAACGATAATTGAGAGGTAAAGTTTTGGAGTAGGTTTTTGACAATAGTGGTTTTACCAGCACCTGATGGGGCAGAAAAAATNATNACTTTATTAGAGNACATTGAGTATTTGTTCTTTTATTTTTTCTAATTCGTCTTTCATTTGNACNACTTNTTNTTGCATCTCGGCATTGTTGGACTTAGANCCTATGGTATTGACCTCACGTCCAATCTCTTGACAGATAAAACCTAATTTTTTNCCCTCAGAAATATCNGAATTCATAGTTTCTAAAAAGTAATTNAGGTGATTGGATAGACGGACAATTTCTTCTGTTACGTCNAGTTTTTCAAGGTAGTATATNAGCTCCTGTTCCAACCTACTTTCGTCAACATTAGACTTCAGTTCGCNAAGTTTNTCAACAATATGNGCTCTAATATTAGCTACCCTTTGATGTTCTTCCTTTTCTATGCTAAGCATTAAGCCACGTATATTTTCTATACGNAGTGTAAAGTCTTGNGCTAAGGATTGNCCTTCATTTTTTCGNAATTGAGTCAAGGCACTAGCCGCTTGTTGAATTAGNCTTTCTATAGTTTNCCAATCTTGTGGGTCTATTTCTTCTTTTTCTNCTTTCATAACTTCTGGCATACGCATAACAGTACTCATTAGTTCATCATTGTTATCNAGTTCTTTAGCTATGTTTTGCAAGTCANGGTAATATTTTTTGACTANCTCAGCATTAATATTAGCAGTCTTTTCTGTGCCNGTATATTCCACAAATAGAGAACAGTCAATTTTGCCTCTACTCAAGGCNGNGCTCANTAGTTTGCGTATNTTCAATTCTTTATCTCNGTAAGNGCNAGGNACACGAACGTTCATATCGATTTGTTTACTATTTAAGGATTTAATCTCAACAGTAAACTTTTTGTTGTNAGCATTGGTTTCGGCTTTTCCGTAGCCNGTCATCGATAGAATCATAGTGCNTGAATTAATTAGCAAAGGTAATAAATTGCTAGTCTTGTACTGNTTTTGTTTTGTGACTAACCAAATAAACNCCTAAAAAGATAAGAATGCTTGAGCCTATTTTGGTTATGTCNAGGNTATCGCTACTAGCAATTATGGCGACTATACTTGCCAAAACCGGCTGCAAATAAATATATGTGCTTACNGTTGANGGGTTGAGGGTTTTTAATCCATAGATGTTAAAAAGGTAAGCTAAAAAAGTAGTNCCTANTACTACAAANGCTACTCGCCATAAAATACCACNGGGCATAGTNGCCCATTNTATGGCTTGGAAATCTGACCAACCAAATGGAATAACAAATANAANACCAAACAAAAACACCCAGCTAATTACTGTTATGGGTTTATATTTTTGCATGAGGGGTTTNACCAATACTAGATATACAGCNTAGGAGGNGGCATTGATAAAAACCATAATGTTACCCCAAAAATGTTCGTTGTTCATACTGACTTGACCACCATTAGTAATNAGTACTATTGCACCTAGTGCTCCNAAGGNTACACCGATTCCTTTCTTAGTGCTAAATCTCTCGGTTGCCAAGAAGATGCCGAATAGTAAAACTAANATGGGATTGCTTACCATAATTACGGCAGCATTGATGGGTGTAGTGAGGTTCAGTCCTTCAAAAAATAACATTTGATTGATAGCTACTCCAAACAAACCACAGATAGCNAGNTTCAGNAAATCTNCTTTTTTTACTCTTTCATAATAAAATAAAGTGTAGCATAACCAAAATAAAACGACAGCTCCTGTTACTCTAACTAAAATAAATCCTANGGGTTCAATATAATCGGGCATCACTTCTTTGGCAAGNGTGNAGTTGATGCCATAAATGAGGTTGGCAGAAAAAAGNGCTAAATGGGCAAGAAGTCGTTTATTCATTTAGTGNAGAGTTAAGTGCTTCTATAGTTTTTTTGCTGTTTCCAACAAATATNTTATNGTTGACGATAAATACTGGCCGCTTAAGGAAAGTATCTTCTTCTAAAATTAATTGTCGATAATCGCTTTCACTAAGGGCTTTGTCTTTCAATCCCATACTTTTGTACTTTATGGCACGTCGGCTAAATAAAGNCCCATAAGAGCCACTCATATTTGCCATTTGATCCAATTGTTCTTCACTAATTTTTTNTATTCGTATGTCTTGNAATTGGCCCTTCCAATTCACCTCATTTAAGATGCGNTGGCAGGTACTGCATTGTCCAAGGTAGTATGCTTTTTTCATTATTCATTAAAATTATGAGGTAAATATACCAACAAAATTATCTTNNTGATGGTGCTAGTGGAAATCNGTGNAATACACCAAAACATATTTTTTAAAAAAAANTGTTTTTNAAAAACGTAAGTAAAAGACAGCCCACACTCTCTTTTTTTTGTTTCTAAATGTTTAACTTAGCACAAACATATTANATNNAATGAAATTCAANACCAAAGTCATACATGCAGGTCTTGAGCCTGACCCTACAACAGGAGCAATAATGACTCCTATTTATCAAACATCTACTTATGTACAGGACAGCCCTGGTGATCATAAAGGTTTTGAATATTCNAGAACAGGAAATCCAACTCGAGCGGTTTTAGAAAGTAATTTGGCAGCTCTTGAAAATGCTAAGTACGGCCTATGTTTTGGCAGTGGTCTGGCAGCTATTGATGCNGTAATCAAACTTCTAAACNCTGGTGACGAAGTGGTGTCTACCAACGATTTATATGGCGGCACATACCGAATTTTTACTAAGATATTTGAAAGCTATGGTATTAAATTTCATTTTATTGGNATGGAAAATNCCGATAAGATAGCTGATTATATCAACGATAATACCAAGCTAATTTGGGTGGAAACTCCAACTAACCCTATGCTCAATGTCATTGACATAGAAGCTGTTGCCAAAATAGCAAAGGCTAACAGTATTNTATTAGGCGTAGACAATACTTTTTCNTCTCCTTATCTTCAAAACCCTATTGATATAGGAGCAGATATTGTTATGCACTCNGTAACAAAATATTTAGGNGGTCATTCCGATGTNGTAATGGGAGCTTTANTGCTTAATGATGATGCCTTGGCCGATCGTCTTTACTTTATTCAGAATAGTTGTGGATCTGTTCCAGGTCCTATGGATAGTTTTTTGGTNTTAAGAGGTATAAAAACCTTACACCTAAGAATGCAACGTCATTGTGAAAATGGCAGAGCTATTGCTCACTTTTTGNCATCTCATCCTAAAGTAGACAATGTCTATTGGCCGGGTTTTGAAACTCATCCAAATCATAAAGTAGCTAAGATGCAAATGAAAGATTTCGGTGGTATGTTATCCTTTTCACTAGTTGGCAACNGATTANAGGATGCNTTTAAAGTGGTGTCCTCAACTAATTATTTTACCTTAGCAGAGTCTTTGGGGGGAGTAGAATCCTTATGTGGACATCCAGCGAGNATGACTCATGCGGCCATTCCTAAAAAAGAAAGAGAAAAAACNGGCNTAGTAGATTCTCTCATCAGACTTAGTGTAGGTGTAGAAGACATTGAAGACNTAAAAANNGATCTTGAAAAAGCACTAAACCAAATATAATGGACGTATTTTTTATTACTGGAACAAGTAGTGGAATTGGCGAGGCAATAGCAGAATTATTGTTAGAAAATAACAATAATATNGTNATAGGTATTGCAAGATCAAGAACTATACAACACGATAGATACCAACACCANTATGTTGATTTGTCACAACCTTGGCCAGATAAAATATTCAAANCAAATTCTTTTAATGCTAATAAAATANNACTTATCAACAATGCAGGCTCTNTAGGTCCTTTAAAACCACTTAGTTTATATGAAAAAGAAGAAATTTCAGAAAATTACTTTTTGAATATTTCTGCGCCAANTATTTTGTGTAATCAGTTTATTTCTTGTTTTGAAAAGAGTAAATCGGAGCGNATAATTTTGAATATAAGTTCAGGAGCAGGAAAATATCCTATACATTCTTGGAGTACTTATTGTGCCTCAAAGGCTGCATTGGATATGTTGTCTCAAGTTTTGAAATTAGAATATCCTGAGTTTAAANTATATTCTGTAGCTCCTGGNATTGTAGATACTGCTATGCAGGAGGAGATAAGAGAAGCAGATAAAANAGACTTCCCCGACGTTGACCGTTTCATATCNTATAAAGAAGATGGCGAGCTAGCTTCTGCTGAGATAGTTGCNCAAAAGTATGTCGATTTCCTAAATAATTGTTCTAAATACAGCNATACACTTTATTCTTTACGAGATTTATAATTTTTNACCATTTTACTATCAAAATTTAAAATTATAAATTGTAANTAGNTGTAATTCANATAATTNTGTNGNTTTAACTTTTTTAACATTGATCTGTTAGTAATGATTTTTTTTTGATTAAAATTTAAAATTATAAATTCTTGTAANNCATTGTAAATCAGNTATTTNTCAAAAATTTTTTATTAANTTTTCTTTTTTTAGTCTGTTNGCTTCATTTTGACATTTCTACAACAAATAATTTGACACGTATCAATCAGCCTTATATGTTTGTTGACATTATTAATCAAATTTTTTAAAAAATGGATAAAGTATTTAAATACTTCGGTGATTTTTTTACAGGATTAACAGCATTAGTTATTACCTTATTAGGTTTAGGTGTAGCTGTTGAAATTCTTTTTGGCTCCGGCGCAATGTTTGGAGTTACAGTTATTGAGAATGTAACTAACGTATTAGGTTCATTAGCAGGTTCTGGTTTTGCCGGATTTTTAGCTATTTTAATTTTATTTTCTTTAATTAAGAAATAAGATGACCTTTAAATAATTTAAAAAAGCTCGTCATATTGGCGGGCTTTTTTTAAATTTAATTTTTAAATACTGTCATNATGAAAGATTTATTAGAAAAAATAAAGGATTTAGCTAGTGAGCTAACGTCATTTACTATTGTTATTTTATGTTTAGGGATTACTGTTCAGTTAATTATTGGCGAGCCTTTATTTGGGTGGAACGTNGTTGGAAATATTTCTAAGGCTATTGGTTCTATGGGTCAAAGTAGCTTTATTGGTGTTGCAGCNCTTTTAGTTTTATACTCAATCTTCAAAAACAAGAAATAAATTTTTAATGTGCTTCAAGCCAATTAGGACCTNGNCCTACTTCAACTTTTAATGGNACGCTTAATAGTAAGGCATTTTCCATCTTATNCTTAATTAGNCTTNTGAAAATATCAATTTCGCTTTTATGTACGTCAAATACCAATTCATCGTGCACTTGTAACAACATCTTAGACTTGAAGTCTTNTNCTTTTAAAGCNTCATCNACGTGTATCATAGCCATTTTAATAATATCTGCTGCTGANCCTTGTATAGGCGCATTAATAGCGTTGCGCTCAGCATAGCCTCTTACTACGGCGTTTCTAGAGTTGATGTCATTTAGCATTCGCTTTCTTCCCANNATGGTTTCTACGAATCCTTTTTCTCGGGCTNGTTCTATACTTAAGTCCATATAGTCTTTTACTTTGGGATATTGCATAAAGTAATTGTCAATAATTTCTTTAGCNTCAGCCCTCTTAATNCCCAAACGTTGAGCTAATCCAAATGCCGATATGCCATAAATAATACCAAAATTGACCATTTTAGCATAAGAACGCTGTTCTCTAGANACTTTTTCTAATTCGACCTGATATACTTTAGCTGCCGTNGCGGCGTGTATATCTTCTNCATTTTGGAAAGCTGACAACATACCCTCATCTTGCGACAGGTGNGCCATAAGACGTAATTCAATTTGAGAGTAATCGGCAGCCAATAAGNTAAAGGCCTCATTTCTAGNGACAAAGGCTTTACGNACTTCTCGACCTTTTTCACTCCTTATTGGTATGTTTTGTAAGTTGGGGTTTACTGAACTTAATCTACCCGTAGNAGCCACGGCTTGTTGATANGTCGTGTGAATANGATGTGTGTCGGCATCTGCCANCTCCGGCAAGGCATCNACATANGTAGACTTAAGCTTTTGTAACTGACGGAACTCCAAAATATCGTCAATAATGTCATGTTTACCTTTCAACTTTATTAGCGTATCTTCTGAAGTAGAATACTGTCCAGTCTTTGTTTTCTTTGGNTTATCCACTAATTTCATATGCTCAAAGAGGGTTTGTCCTANTTGCTTGGGNGAGGCTAAATTAAAGGGTNTCCCCGCTAATTTTTGTACATTATCGTTTAACTCAACAATCTGTTNTTCCAACTTCTTTGAAAAGTCTGCTANAGCATCGACATCAATTTTAATACCTTCTATCTCCATAGCTGATAGNACNGNAATTAAAGGCATTTCTATTTTCTTAAACACATCATAGCTTTTACTNCCATCTAATTTTTTGTGAAAAATTTCTTTTAACTGAAAAGTAATGTCAGCATCTTCACAGGCGTATGGGTACAGCTGTTCTAAAGGGNCTTGTCGCATACTGAGCTGGTTTTTCCCTTTNTTACCTATTAAAGTTTCTATAGAAATGGGTGAATAGTTGAGGTAATTTTGTGCCAATACGTCCATGTTGTGTCGTTGGTCAGGNTCTAGTAAGTAATGNGCTAACATNGTATCAAAAATAGGANCTTTGATGTGCACACCATATTTAGCGAGAACCTTATAATCGTATTTTAAATTTTGGGCAATCTTCTCTATTTCTGTATGTTCAAAAAAGCCTTTAAACTCATTAACTACAGCTTCTTCTTGACCTTCTGCTATGTGTACGTAATAGGCCTCATTTTTTTGATAAGAAAATGANATGCCTATAATATCTNCTTTAAGAGNGTTCAAGCCAGTAGTTTCTGTATCAAAACACACCGATTTTTGTTNTAATAGCTGNTCTAACAGAGCAGCCCTTAGTTCGCTANTTTCTACTAAAGTATAGTTAGTTTTTAGGTNTTCANTTGTTTGATAGGACGGGNCNGGAGGTGTATCATCANANCCTATGGCAAATAAATCCATTTGCCCNTCATTAGANCTTGTTTTTTGATTTGCATTGCTTTTGCTTTTTTCCACTTTCTCTGGAANCTCACTTTGACCNATNAGGCGTTTAGCGAGGTTTCTAAATTCTAATTCTTCGAAAAGAGCTTGTACTTTTTCTGCATCAAATTTTTTGACGGCTAGAGCGCTTTCATCAATTTCTATTGGAGCNTCTAATAAAATGGTGGCTAATCGTTTNGATAAAATNCCTTGTTCTTTATGGGCTTGTATTTTTTCCCCCAATTTACCTTTGACTAGGTGAGCATTTTCCAATAAGCTTTCCATATTGCCATANTCTGCCAATAGCTTCTTAGCTGTTTTCTCACCAACACCCGGTAAGCCTGGNATGTTATCAACNGCATCNCCCATCATNCCTAAGAAATCAATNACTTGAGAAACGTCTTTTATTTCAAACTTATTAAGCACTTCTTGTACNCCCCANGTTTCGGTAGGTTTCCATTTGTTACCGGGTCGATANAGCAATATNTTTTCTGNAACCAACTGAGCAAAATCCTTGTCAGGAGTCATCATATAGGTTATAAAACCTTGCTTTTCGGCTTTTTTNGCTAAAGTTCCTATCACGTCATCGGCTTCGTAGCCATCGGCGTATAGTTTAGNGATNTTAAAGGCTTCAAGTAGCTTNTCGATATAGGGTAAAGCTACGGATATACCCTCAGGCATAGCNTCTCTATTAGCTTTGTATTCGCTNTATTCTTTATGCCTAACNGTTGCGGCGGGAGTNTCAAAAACAACAGCTATATGAGTAGGGTTTTCTTTTTTAATNACTTCCACTAAACTATTTACAAAGCCTAAAACAGCAGAAGTTTCAAGACCTTTGGAGTTGATACGAGGATTTTTGCTAAATGCAAAGTAAGAACGATANATTAGCGCAAAGGCATCAATAAGAAACAGTTTTTTGACTTGNGCCATAATGGAATTGTTTTGCTGCAAGATACGAGATTATGCTTATTTTTGTAAGATGAAACGCTTAATCTTATCNGTTTTTTTCGGTATTTCTATGCTCTCTTGNNNACNNGATCACCCNTTAGTTAGTATGGAGGGTTGGTGGACGATGAGTGAAGGTCAACATTATTTTGAAGATGAAGAAAATNTGGCTGTTCGCTTTGTAGGAGAAGAACTATGGGGTATGGACGAATACTATTCTGANCTAGTGCCTGAAATGGGTTTGCCTGTTCAAGTCATTATTACTGCCAAAATGAANGGCAAGGTACTAGAAATTCACACTTTANAAATTGCTCCTGAAGGTTGCGACGATTAGCTNCGTAATGCTACCGGATTTATTTTTATCAGTCCAANCCAGTCCATAATTCTTATTATGGGGTAAATNGGGTCAATNTCAAACCATTTTCTTGCAAAATTTGCCATACCTCCNTCAGCGTGATGGTTGTTATGATAACCTTCACCTAGCATAAAAATATCAAATGGCATAAGGTTTTTAGAGGTGTCATCTACCTCGTAGTTAGTATAGCCAAACTTATGTGCAAACCAATTGACAATAGTACCATGAATGGGTCCCATAACAATGTGCATNGGTACAAATAAATACATCCACCAANCCGTTGCAAAAGTNTAGTAAAACCAAATATAGAATAAGGACCAAAGGACNTTAACCAATAAAGAACCTGCCATTTTATCGAACCATTTCCAGTCGGGTAAATTTTTGGTTATAGCTTCTTTNACTTTGATAGCACCANTTTGAATACCGGCGAATTTATGGTAGGTTTTTACCATTAGACTAACGAAGTTTTTAGAATATAATGGCGAATGNGGATCGTCTTCCTTATCGGCATGTTCGTGGTGTAGTCGGTGTAAAATACCGTAAACTTTTGGGCTCATATAGGAGGAGCCTTGAGCAATAAAAGAAAAGACAAAAAAGAATTTTTCTACCCATTTAGGCATAGNAAACATTTGGTGTGCCGAATAACGGTGGTGNAAAAAGGATTGTGCAAAAAGNGATAAATACCAGTGTGCTACGATGAATAAAAAAATTTCCATATCAAAAATTTANAGGNTTAGTTTNCNGGTACAAAGGTCGGNATAAATTAATAAAGTATTGATACTAACTTTATTATTTTTATTCCTTAAAGACAATAGATGTAACNGTTTGACCAACAGCTTTTAAGGTGTTTTTATCGATATTCCTCATGTCATCGCCGTGGGTATGCCAATGNTTATTAAAGCCTGTTGCGGTATTGTTATCGTACTCAATAATATCTATNGTAGGAATATTAGCTAGTGTATTCACAAANTAATGGTCGTCAATAATTTGTGGTGTNGATTGGTACACAAAATAACTNCCATAGCCTAATCGGTGTGCTTCAGACCATACTTTCTTGAGTATACGTTGAGCATAAGTTCTAGACAAACCCTCGTGGGTAAAACGGGCATCTTTAGCAGCCACCATATCTAACAATATGCCGTATTGAGCATAATAATCTGTNNTGTGCGGGTTNTTGCCCCAATATTGAGAGCCGATACACCAACTTATAGGTCCTTTACNATCTCCATTTGGGTTNCCGTAATCTTCAGCNTCAAATAAAATAATATCAACACCAATACGACTTTCTTGTTTTGACAATAACCTGGCCAATTCTATCAGNACACCAACACCACTNCCTCCATCATTAGCNCCTAATATAGGTTCATTTTGTCGTTCTACATCATGATCAGCTACGTGGCGTGTATCCCAATGGGCACACAATAATATTCGATTGTTTTTTTTAGGACTAAATGATGCAATTATATTCCTTAAAGTATGTGATTTGCCATCGTATGTTTTGATNGGNTNGTTTTGTTCTTCTACATACNGAGTATAGGTTTTAAGTTTTTTNACCANAAAATCACCACANTGTTGCCATCCTTTACTNCTGATAAAACGAGGGCCAAAATCGACTTGTTGTTGTATGTAAAGATAAGCACTATCGGCATTGAANTCAGGTACTTNAACCGCTTCTTTTTCCGGCTTTTTTACNGATTGAGTGGGGNTATTGTCCGAACATGCCCATAAAAATACAAGGCATACAAAATATTGGGGTAATTGTTTTANAGTCATTTGAATTAATTTTTCACTTCCCAAGAACTNCCATCACTGTCGTCACGGACTTCTATATTCAGCTTTTTTAACTCGTCTCGAATAAGGTCTGCACTNGTCCAATCTTTATTGGCTTTGGCATTTCCTCTNAGCTGAAGAATGATATTCATCACCTCTTTAGTCAAGTCATTACCTTTGGTATCTTGATCTTTTTGTAAGCCTAAAATATTGAATACAAAGGTGTCAAATAATTGATTGAGTTGTTGTATATCTTCTTTTTTAAGTTGTTCGTCACCTGCTTTTGCTGNATTGACAATACGCACTGCTTCAAATAAATGAGCAATTAGAATAGGTGTNTTGAAATCATCATTCATAGCCTTNTAACAATTTTCTTCTAATGCATTAATATCCACTGTNCTTTTGGTANTTGCCTTNAGACTTTGCAAGGANGTTGTCGCATTCAATAGCTTACTCATNCCTTTTTCGGCAGCCTGTAGAGCATCGTTTGAAAAGTCTAAGGGNCTNCGATAATGTGCTTGTAAAATAAAAAAACGCACCGTCATAGGGTTATAGGCACGTTCTAATAAGTCGTGGCTACCACTAAAAAATTCTTCAAGGTTNATGAAGTTGCCTAAGGACTTACCCATTTTTTGTCCATTNATGGTAATCATATTNTTGTGCATCCAATATTTAGCGGGNTCACATTTATTACAAGCGTTAGATTGGGCNATTTCTGCTTCGTGATGTGGAAAGACTAAGTCCATACCACCACCGTGAATATCAAATGTNNCACCTAAGTATTTGCTGCTCATAGCCGAACACTCCAAGTGCCAACCCGGAAAGCCATCTCCCCAAGGAGAGGGCCAATGCATAAGGTGNTCNGGAGGAGCTTTTTTCCAAATTGCAAAGTCCACNGGACTTTTCTTTTCACTTTGTCCTTCTAGAGCTCTTGTATTTTCTAAAGTGTCTTCTAAATTTCTTCCTGACAATTTACCGTAAGCAAAATCTTTATTGTATTTGTTGACATCTAAATAAACCGAGCCATTGACCTCATAAGCATAGCCGTTGTTGANAATAGTTTTGACCATCTCTATTTGTTCTATTATGTGTCCTGTAGCGCGTGGCTCTATAGATGGCGGTAAGCAATTTAANGCTTCNACAGCTTTGTGATATTTTATTGTATAAAACTGCACCACCTCCATAGGCTCTATTTGTTCTAATCGTGCCTTTTTAGCAATTTTATCTTCCCCATCATCNGCATCGNCTACTANGTGTCCGGCATCAGTGATGTTNCGCACATAACGAACTTTAAGTCCTAAATGCTGAAGGTAACGAAAGACAATATCAAAAGTTATAGACGGTCTAGCATGACCCANGTGAGGTTCGCCATAAACGGTAGGTCCGCAGACATACATACCTACGTGACTAGGNACTAAAGGANCAAAGACTTCTTTTTGACGNCTAAGTGTATTGTAAATGTGTAAATCCAAACTCATTATGGGCTATTCGGTAATTAGTTTTTCAATGTTCTTCAGCATNTCCGAAGTCATTTCTTGCAAATTAACGGAACTTTTCCAATTCCAATCCTTAAAAGCTGCAGAATCATCAATATTTTGTGGCCAACTNTCNGCAATAGCTTGTCGGNAGTCACTTTTGTAATGCATTTCAAATTTTGGAATATGCTTTTTTATCTCTTGTGCTAACTCTTTTGGGCTAAAACTCAAACCAGCAATATTGTAAGATGANCGTATTTTAATATGCTCTGCTACTNCGTCCATAATTTCTAAGGTTGCTCGAATAGCATCGCTCATATACATCATAGGCAGTGTAGTGTTTTCACTTAAAAAACTCGTATAACTTTTATTTTTTATGGCCTCGTAAAAAATATGAACCGCATAATCGGTTGTGCCACCACCTGGTTGTGACCTCCANCCAATTAGTCCTGGGTAGCGAACACTTCTTANATCAACTTTAAACTTTTGATGGTAGTATTCACACCAACGTTCACCTGCTAATTTACTAATACCATAAACTGTATTTGGTTCCATTATGGTGTGCTGTGGAGTNATAATACTAGGAGTTGTTNTTCCAAATACTGCTATGGANCTNGGCCAAAATATTTTTTTAATATATTTTTCTTTTGCAAGATCTAAAACATNAGATAGTGAGNTCATATTCAATTTCCATGCTAGCTCGATGTTTTGTTCTGCTTTGGCGGATAATAACGCAGCTAATAAATATACTTGAGTAACTTGGTGTTTTTTGACAATTTTATAAAGTAATTCTTTGTCCATAACATCAAGGGGCTCAAACGGACCGGATTCAACCAAAATATCAGATTNTTTTTGTCTAATATCAGAAGCAATTACGTTTGAATTGCCATATACACNTCGTAGCTTATTTACTAANTCAGTGCCAATTTGGCCAGATGAACCGATTACTAGTATAGTATCTTTCATTTGGAAATATTAATTTACAAATATAGCATTTAGTGCATATCTATAATTCAATTTAACTTTCATTTACTATTTCTTTATGTACCTTTGATNTAATAAATGATTTCTTTAATGGANCCTAATGCACATAAAAAAGGCTTGCGGAACAAGCTGANTAAGGAACAAGCGCTAAAGAAGCTNNAATCTGAAAATTTTTTNAGAAAAACGCTTTCTTTTTATCGCTATGTAATNCTAGAAAACCCCGAGCANTTTAGGGATAAATTGTTTAAAGACTGGGGCGATTTGGATTGNTTAGGAAGNATTTATGTTGCTAGAGAGGGCATTAATGCCCAAATGAATGTGCCTNNGCAACATTGGGNAAAATTTATTGCGACACTGAATAANTATGAGGAGTTAAAACATATTCCCCTCAAAATTGCTGTCNAAGATGATNGTAAATCTTTTTATAAGCTCACNATTAAAGTAAGANAACAAATTGTAGCTGATGGTTTATCTGTNNACGAATACGATGTGACTGATGTTGGTCAGCACCTTGATGCTCAACAATGGAATGATGCCATAGAAAAAGGAGCGATAGTTGTNGATATGCGTAATCACTACGAAAGTGAAATTGGNCATTTTGAAAATGCTATCTGTCCACAANCGGAGACCTTNAGAGAAGAATTGCNAGAGGTGAAAGANATGTTGAAAGGGAAAGAGNATAAAAAAGTTTTACTGTATTGTACTGGTGGTATACGCTGTGAAAAAACTTCGGCATACCTCAAGCATCACGGNTTTAAAGATGTNAATCAATTGCATGGAGGTATTATTGATTATGCTCGACAGTTAGATGAAAATGAGGACTTAGAGAATAAATTTAAAGGTAAAAACTTTGTTTTTGATGAACGTTTGTCTGAAAGCATAAGTAANGATATAATTAGTAGTTGCCANCAGTGTGGTAANCCTTCTGATACACACGTTAATTGNAACAATGTTAATTGTAACTTATTGTTTATTCAATGNCATAGTTGTCAAGAAAAANATCAGCAATGTTGTTCTTCNGATTGTTTGATGATTATTCAACTACCTGAAGANCAACAGCAAAAGNTAAGACAAGGAAAGGAAAATAAAAAACGCTTTCATAGTCATAAGCNAGTAGATTTGTCAAAATCGTTTAAAAAGTAAAAATTTTTATAACTTACTAAAAAAATTAAAGTATGCCATTTTATCACAAATTAGGAACGATACCNCACAAAAGACACACCGTNTTTTCTAAACCAAAGGGNGGGATATATTATGAGCAATTGTTTGGGACNGTCGGCTTTGACGGTATGTCTTCTNTGTTATACCATACTCACCGACCGACAATGGTTAAAGATATCAGAGGAGCAAAAGATATTAGTCCCAAAATTGCAGTTGAAAAAAANNTGAAGTCGCTTAGTTTTAAAGGCTTTAATGTAAAGNCTACATCNGACTATNTAGAAAGCAGAGTCGCTGTACTTATCAACAACGATTGTCACATTTCATTGGCTGCACCTCAGCAATCTATGACGGATTATTTTTATAAAAATGCCGATTGCGATGAGATGATATTTGTACATAAAGGAACAGGGACTTTACGAACCATTGTAGGCAACCTAAAGTACGAGCCAGGCGATTACCTTATGATACCTCGAGGTATGATATACGCTTTTCAATTTGACACAGAAGACAATAGACTTTTCATAGTCGAATCTACAAGTCCAATGTATACACCAAAGCGTTACCGTAATTGGTTTGGTCAATTGTTAGAGCATTCTCCTTTTTGTGAACGTGATTTACGTCAGCCTCAAGATTTAGAAACTCACGATGAATTGGGTGACTTTACTATGATGATAAAAAAGGAAGGCATGTTACACGAGTACGTTTACGCTTCACATCCTTTTGACGTTATTGGATGGGATGGCTATAACTACCCTTATGTTTTTTCTATTCACGATTTTGAGCCCATAACAGGTAGAGTGCACCAACCACCACCAGTCCATCAGACCTTTGAAGCGGCGGGGTTTGTAGTCTGTTCTTTCTGTCCTAGAATGTACGATTACCACCCTGAGGCTATTCCCGCTCCTTATAACCATTCCAATATTGATTCCGATGAAGTATTGTATTATGTAGACGGAGATTTTATGAGTAGAAACCACATAGAACAAGGGCAAATCACCTTACACCCTGCAGGCATCCCTCATGGCCCACACCCAGGGGCAGCGGAAAATAGTATCGGACAAACAAAAACAGATGAATTAGCCGTTATGGTGGATACCTTTAGACCCTTAAAAGTAACTCAAGCAGCTATGGATTTGATAGACGGAAATTATCATCAATCTTGGTTAGACTAAAAAATCACAAAACTTGTAATTATGTCGGCAGATATTAAAAATTTAAAAAACCTTCAAAACACAGAATACAGTTTAAAAAAGTTNTTCGATGACGCAGAAGATTTCTTGCCTTTACTTGGCACAGATTATGTCGAGTTGTATGTGGGTAATGCCAAGCAGTCGGCACATTTCTACAAAACAGCCTTTGGTTTTCAGTCAGAAGCTTATGCTGGTCTAGAAACAGGTTTTAAAGACCGTGTTTCTTATGTTTTAAAACAAGACAAAATACGATTGGTATTGACTACTCCGCTTACTGAAGGAGGACCTATTAATGAGCATATTAATAAGCACGGTGATGGTGTTAAGGTTGTTGCTCTGTGGGTGGAAGATGCTGCAAAGGCTTGGGAAGAAACGACTAAGCGTGGTGCAAAGTCTTTTATGAAACCAACACTTGAAGAAGACAACTTTGGCAAAGTAATTCGATCTGGTATTCACACCTATGGCGAGACTGTCCACATTTTTGTAGAAAGAAAAGCCTATAAAGGAGCTTTTTTACCAGGCTATAAAAAATGGGAGAGTCATTATAACCCTGAACCTACAGGCTTAAAATTCATTGACCATATGGTCGGTAATGTCGATTGGGACGAGATGAATACTTGGTGTGAGTTTTATGCCAAAGTGATGGGTTTTGCTCAAATTATATCTTTCGACGATAAGGATATTTCTACCGATTATACGGCGCTTATGAGTAAAGTAATGAGCAATGGAAATGGACGAATTAAATTTCCGATTAACGAACCTGCTGAAGGCAAGAAAAAATCACAAATTGAAGAATACATTGATTTTTATAATGGGCCAGGTGTTCAGCATATTGCTGTAGCTACCGATGATATTGTAGCTACCGTTTCGGCTATGCGTGATAGAGGTGTAGAATTTTTGTATGTACCCGATAACTATTATGACGATTTATTAGAAAGGGTAGGTGATATTGATGAAGATGTTGAAATTCTTAAGCAACACGGCATTCTTATCGATAGAGATGATGAGGGCTATTTATTACAATTATTTACCAAGCCTGTTGTGGATAGACCTACTATGTTCTTCGAAATTATACAGCGTAAAGGTGCTCAATCCTTTGGTAAAGGAAATTTCAAAGCTCTATTTGAAGCTATTGAAAGAGAGCAAGGTAATAGAGGAACATTATAAAAACTACTAATATATGACATAAAAAAAGCCCAAAATTTGGGCTTTTTTTATACTTTAAATTTGATATTATTTTAATTTTATGTTCAACTCCTCAAGTTGAGCATTATCAATTTTTGACGGGGCATCTATCATGACATCTCTTCCAGAATTATTTTTTGGAAAAGCGATGAAGTCTCTTATACTTTCTTGCCCACCAAAGAGTGAGCATAGTCGATCAAAACCAAAGGCTATACCTCCGTGTGGTGGTGCGCCATATTCAAAGGCATTCATCAAAAATCCAAATTGGTCTTTAGCTTCATCTTCAGTGAAGCCTAAGTGCTGAAACATTAATTGCTGTAATTCTTTGTCGTGAATACGTATTGAGCCGCCGCCCAATTCTGTGCCGTTTATAACCAAATCATAAGCATTGGCACGTACTTCACCAGGACTATTCTCCAGCTTATAAATGTCTTCTGGCTTTGGCGATGTGAAAGGGTGATGCATAGCGTGATAGCGTTCGGTTTCTTCGTCCCATTCCAACAAAGGAAAATCGATCACCCATAGTGGTGCGAATTCATTAGATTTTCTTAGTCCTAATTGTTCAGCAACTTGCAAACGCAATTCGTTCATTTGCTTACGTACCTTATCGGTTTCACCAGACAATAAGAACATTAAGTCACCTGGCTCGGCATTCATTTGTTTAGCCCACTTGGCAAGGTCATCTTGACTGAAAAACTTATCCACTGAAGATTTAAAAGTGCCATCGGCATTATATTTACAATAGATAAGTCCTTTAGCACCAATTTGTGGTCGCTTCACATAGTCCGTCAAAGCGTCTAATTTCTTACGACTCCATTCGGCACAATCTTTAGCACAAATACCAACTACTAATTCAGCACTATCAAATACCATAAAATTATTTTGCTGAGTTACCTCATTCATTTCAAAAAAGATCATTTCAAAACGAAGATCTGGCTTGTCTGAACCATACAATCGTATAGCATCTTCATAGGTCATTCTAGGAAAACTATCCAACTCAACACCTTTTATTTTTTTCAAAAGGTGTCGTGTTAATCCTTCAAACATATTTAGGATATCTTCTTGCTCAGTGAAAGACATTTCGCAGTCTATCTGAGTAAATTCAGGTTGTCTATCAGCTCTCAAATCTTCATCTCTAAAGCATTTTACGATTTGATAGTATTTATCAATACCTCCTACCATTAGTAATTGCTTAAAGGTCTGTGGCGACTGAGGAAGTGCATAAAACTGACCTTCATTCATACGAGATGGCACAATAAAATCACGAGCTCCTTCAGGTGTAGATTTGATAAGGTAAGGAGTTTCTACTTCTATAAAATCTTGAGAATCAAGATATTTTCTCGTTTCTGTAGATAGTTGGTGTCTGAGAATAAGGTTTTCTCTGACAGGGTTTCTTCTAATATCTAAATAACGGTATTGCATACGTAAATCGTCTCCGCCATCGGTTTGATCTTCAATCGTAAATGGTGGTGTTTTGGAACTATTCAGCACATTTAATTTTTGTACTTCTATTTCTATATCACCAGTAGGAATTTTTTTATTTTTACTAGAGCGTTCGATGACTTTACCACGAACCTGAATCACATATTCACGACTTAATTTTCTTGCTTGAAGACACAATTCGGTATTCGTATCTATGTTGAAAGCTAGTTGAGTTATACCGTATCTATCTCTCAAATCGACAAAAGTCATTCCCCCTAAATCTCTAGTTTTTTGCACCCATCCGCTAAGGGTTACTTTTTCTCCAATATTTTCGTGACGTAAATCGCCGCAATGATGTGTTCTTAACATTATAATTGTTTTACAAAGCGCCAAAATTACGATAATTTTGAATTAAAAAGCTACTTTTGCTAGATGTTACAAGATCATTCTGACGACTATTATATGAAAAAGGCTTTGGTAGAAGCTCAAAAAGCTAAAGAATTAGATGAAGTGCCGGTGGGCGCGGTAGTTGTTTGTGATAATCAAATTATTGCACGAGCGCATAATTTTACTGAGCGTCTAAACGATGTAACGGCTCATGCCGAAATGCAAGCGTTTACTGCCGCTGCCGATTATTTAGGGGGAAAGTATCTAAATGAATGCACTCTTTATGTAACTTTAGAGCCTTGCCTAATGTGTGCAGGAGCTTCTTATTGGACTCAGCTCAAAAAGATAGTTTTTGGGGCAAGTGATGAAAAACGAGGGTTTAGAGCGATGGCGGCACAGGTATTACACCCTAAAACAGAACTAGTAGGAGGTGTAATGGAAAAAGAGTGTAGTGAAATAATTCGTGATTTCTTTGTTACTAAACGTCAACTGAAGTAATTTTGCAGCATAAAATAAAAAATTATGTATCCAGAAGAAATTTGTAGACCTATGCGCTTAGATTTGACCCAAGCAGGTTTTGAAGAAATGCGCAATGCTCAAGAAGTAGAAGCTGTACTCACAGAAAAGAGTGGCTCTGTATTGGTAATGATTAATTCAGTATGCGGTTGCGCTGCAGGAAATGCCCGTCCGGCTGTTAAGATGGCGGCAAAACACACTAAAGTGCCTAATAAGTTAACTACTGTTTTTGCGGGACAAGATAAAGAGGCTGTAGCTAAAGTAAGAGATTATTGTTTACCCTATCCTCCATCTTCACCATCAATAGCTTTATTCAAAGACGGTGAGTTAGTTCACTTTATAGAAAGACATCATATTGAGGGTCGACCAGCTGAAATGATAGCTGAAAATTTAATACAGGCTTTTGAAGAAAACTGTTAATTATTGATTAATGACAAATCATAAATAACAGTTTAAATCTTGGCTTATTAAAAAACATGGTGAAATAGGAACACCTGGTACCTATATTCAGGATATTGATATATTGAATAAGAAGTTAAGAAAAGAAATATTTAATTTGAACTTTCCGCTTGATTTATCAAAGGAAAGTAGTAGTAATAATTATTTTTTTACAACTCTTGGGACTTTAAAATAATCTGAGTCTTTGTCTGCAGCATTTTTAAGTGCATTTTCCTTTTCAAGATGATTGACAAAATCATCTTTTCTTAATTTATTAACTTCTTCATTTATGTATACTAGAGGTTCTACATTATCTGTGTTAAGGTTATTTAACTTGTCAACAAAATCTAAGATTTTATTTAAATCCTTTTCCATTTTAATCTTTGCTTCTTTATTTAAATTCAGTTGACTTAATTTAGCTATTTTTTCAATCAGTTTTTGGTCAATTTTCATATCTAATTAATTCTTTTTCGATGGTGGTAAATACTTTATTTTTTAATTCTTTTATGTTATATTCAGAACAATTTTCAATGGGTTTATGAATGGTTATTCTAGCTCTTTGTGGTTTTCCTTTTGTATATTTAATTGGAAAAATTTGCTTGTTGTCTGCAAATGTAATAGGAATAATGCTAACATTCTGTTCTATTGCTAATCTAAAAGGACCATTTTTAAATTTTCCTAAGAGGATACTATCTTCAACAATGCCTCCCTCAGGAAAAATAACCATATTCTGTCCGGCTTTTATTTTCTGTCCGGCTTTTTCAAAAGCAGCATAAGAATTTCTCAAACTTGCTCGATTGACCAAAACATTAAAGCGTTTGTAATAGTAGCCAAAGATAGGGTATTTACTGATAGACTCTTTCCCAATAAATGATATTGGTTTTTTACTCAAAAAAAACATCATAGGAATATCAATTGTTGAAGTGTGATTGCTACAAAATAGATATTGTTTTCTTGGGTCTAGTTTGTGTTCTTTGTTTATTTTTGGAAAAATTCCACTAGCATATATCATAAATTTACTGATGCGGTGCAAAAAGAAATATAGAACAGGATAAAACTTAGGGCTTAACGTCATAAAAATAGTAATCGGTAAAAGGACAATAAAGGGTATGGCAAAACAAAGAGCGAACCATAATCGCCAAAATAAACTAAGTATTCCTTTTATAATTTTCATAAGTGCAAACAAAAATAGCTATTTAGATGGCATATTTACAGCAATTCTTATTTTTACAATCTAAAATTTAACGCATGGCAAGAGTTTTAACTGGCATACAGAGTACAGGAGTTCCCCATTTGGGTAACATTCTTGGTGCAATTATACCCGCTATAGAATTATCTAGAAATCCTAATAATGAGTGTTTGCTATTTATTGCGGACTTACACTCTTTGACGACTATAAGAGATGCTAAGCTATTGAAATACAACACTTATGCTACGGCAGCTACTTGGTTAGCTTTTGGTTTTGATACCTCTAAAAATATTTTTTATCGTCAATCAGATTGTAATGAAGTATGCGAATTGACTTGGTATTTGAATTGTTTTACACCTTTTCCTATGTTGGCTAATGCTCATTCGTTTAAGGATAAAGCTAACAGATTGTCAGATGTAAATTCCGGTCTGTTTACTTATCCTGTTCTTATGTCAGCAGATATTTTGTTATACGATGCAGAAATTGTACCTGTTGGAAAAGATCAACAACAACACCTTGAAATAACACGAGATATTGCGGGGTCTTTTAATCATACTTATGGTGAAGTTTTGGTTTTGCCAGAAGCCCAAATTGATGAGCGTGTTATGACTATTCCTGGTACTGACGGCCAAAAAATGAGTAAGTCATACAATAATTTTATAGATATTTTTTTGCCAGAAAAGAAGTTGCGTAAACAAATAATGGGGATTATTACAGATAGCACACCTTTCGAAGAGCCCAAAGATTGGTCTTCTTGTAATGTGTTTAAATTGTATCAGCTAATAGGATCTGATTCTCAAATTAATGAACTTAAAGCAAAGTACGAAGGCGGCAACTTCGGTTATGGTCATTCCAAAGAAGCTTTATATGAGCTTATTTTAGAACGCTTTTCAAAAGAGAGAGTACGTTTTGATTATTTGATAAATAATACTGATGAGATTGAGACGGAGTTGTTAAAGGGCGCAAAAAAAGCAAAAGTTATTGCCAAGTCAGTACTCGACAGAGTAAGAAATAAGTTAGGTTATTAAAGTTTAGCTATAAAAATATTTTTAGTATAGTTAACATTTTATTAATTAACATCGAGTCCGTACTTCTTTCTGTATTTTCTGTTTAGGACTTTTTGCTTATTATCTAAGTCAATAGCTTGTCCCTTAATGAAAGCGTGTTTTACATCATTGCCCATCATATCCAAAGCATCGCCTTTAGAGATAAAGAAGGTAGCATCCATACCAGCTTTGATTTGACCGGTATGTTCGTCAATTCCCAAAATTTCGGCCGTATTCATTGTTAATGCTTTAATAGCTTGTTCGTATGGTAAACCGTATGCTACAGCAGTTCCGGCAGAAAATGGCAAATTACGTTGTCCCATAGCTTCCATATCTCCTTGATAGCAAAACGCAAATTTAACACCAGCTTTATGTAAAATAGACGCCTGTTTATAAGGTATATCAACGCCAGTACTTTCAGTGCTAGGTAGTCTATGGATACGATCTAATATAATTGGGATATCATTTTCTTTTAGTAAAGCAGCCATTTTATGAGCTTCTCGCGCCCCAACAATTGCTAAATCTTTGACCCCCATATTTTTGGCAAATAAAATAGCATCAGTCATTTCTCTTTGCAAATTGGCATGAATATAAAGTCTTTTTTCTCCGTTAAATAGTCCTTTCATAGCCATCATAGGTAGGTCATTAACGGTACTTTTGCTTTCATAAAAACTCTTGCTTTTTACAAAGTAATACTCTATTTCTTGGCATTGTATGTTGTATTCTTCAGTCTTTTTGATATCGCCAGGCTCAGCCCACCAACCAGTTTGTACGAAGTAACGCGGCCAATTGAGGTGTATACCATCGTCGGGTTTTAGTACAGCATCTTCCCAGTTCCATCCGTCTAATTTCATCACGGAGGAACTACCTGTAATGCGCCCACCTTTTGGCGCTATCTGGGCCAATAAAACACCATTACTTCTTATTGTAGGTATAATAACGCTTTCTGCATTATAGGCTATCAATGAGCGCACATGTGGTTTAAACGTTCCTGTTTCTCGGTAATCGTTAGTTGCCCTGACTGCACTAATTTCAGTAATACCTAGAGTTGTATTAGTGGCTATAAATGCTGGATAGACGTGGTGATCATAAATATGTATAATAGTATCATATGCTTGCGGATTTATGCGTATAGTTTTAGCATCAGCTACCATTTCGAATTTACCATTATTGACTGATATAGCCGATACATCGATGAAATCTCCATTGCCAAGATGAGCTTTGCCACCTAAGTACAAAATATTTTGACCTAAACAAAAGACTGGTGCAAAAATTAGCGTTATAAGAAATTGTTTCATTTTATATTTTTTAGTGTTGATGATTGTCATGTTTACCTTCTTCAAGAGTGTCACAATGGTAGTGTATGCGTTGTTCTTCTTTTACTACTTGGGTAGGCTTACCTGCTTTTTTATCGCTCAGCATTTTTTGTATGAGTCGAGCNCGTTCTTTGGAATTACGTAGTCGTAATTCTAGATCCTTTTCAGAATCAAAGTAGCAACGTCCATCAACATAGGTTTGTTGTACTTTGGCATAAACCGATAAAGGATTGTCAGTCCAAAGGACGATATCGGCATCTTTACCTGATTTAATACTACCTATTCTATGATCTAAGTGTAATAATTTAGCAGGGTTAAGTGTAACCATTTTCCATGCTTCTTCTTGGCTAACGCCTCCGTATTTAACGGCTTTTGCCGCTTCTTGATTAAGGCGTCTCGCCATTTCGGCATCATCTGAGTTTATGGCAGTAATGATACCCATATCGGCAAGTATAGCTGCGTTATGCGGTATAGCGTCATTGACTTCAAACTTATAAGCCCACCAATCAGAAAAGGTAGAAGCGCCGGCACCGTGCTCTTTCATCTTATCAGCCACTTTATAGCCTTCTAAAATGTGGGTAAAAGTATTCAAGGTAAAGCCCATAGAATCGGCTACATGCATTAACATATTAATCTCCGATTGTACGTAAGAGTGGCAAGTGATAAAGCGTTCGCTATTTAAGATTTCTACTAAGGTATTCATCTCTAAATCTTCTCTTGGGGCTTGGGTTCTTCTTTTTTCTGACAAGGACAAGGCGTTGTAGTTTTGCCACTCTTTTTCGTATGCCCTTGCTCGCATAAAGTGGTCGTAAAACACTTGTTCTACTCCCATTCGTGTTTGTGGGAATCGAATACGCTCGTAATCCCCCCAATTCGATTGCTTAACGTTTTCGCCTAAGGCAAATTTGATAAAACCATCAGCACCTTCAAACTTCATTTGGTCAGGGCTACTACCCCAACGAAATTTGATAATACCAGACTGTCCACCTATGGGGTTAGCAGAACCATGAAGTAATTGAGCTGTAGTTACACCTCCAGAAAGTTGGCGGTAAATGTTAATGTCGTCCGAGTTTATCACATTAGCGATGCTTACTTCAGCACTACTAGCTTGAGAACCTTCGTTGACACCTCGGCTAATGGCTATGTGAGAATGTTCGTCTATGATACCAGAGGTGAGGTGCATGCCTTTAGCATCTATTTCTTGGAAACTCTCTTTTTTGAATATTTCTTCAGCAACTATACCGACTCCTACTTTGACAATTTTACCTTGTGAAATGGCTACATCAGCTTGGTCAATTGTACCCACATCTTCGTTNGTCCAAACCNTAGCATTTCTAAAAATAATGTTGTCTTGTGTTGGTTGTTGTTGCCAACCGTATGCCATATTTGGAAACCATGTTTCGCCGTNTGAGNGAACATNTGGGGTGTCTTCTTCGNCTTTGTCTAGTTCTTCAAAGGCTTCAATGAGTTGCGCCGACCAATCGAATGTTTGACCTTCAGGATTCACACCTGTGCCAATAAGTGTTTGCTTTTCTATCANNGCGTTAATTCGATAAATCCCCTCGTCAGTTTCGAATTGTAAGTTGAGGTGAGGCCCTTCTTGTGTTAATTTTACTTTAAAATCTAGGGAGTCAATATATANTTTTCCACTATACTCCTCTAAAGAACCACTAATTTTAAGTGTATCTTTTTCAGAGCNGAGGTATTTTCCTCTAAAATCAATACTTTTTGGCGTATTGATNGCGTACTCTTTTCCTTGTATCCAATTACTAATGAGCTCAGCGTCTTCAAAGATGGGGGCNGAGCTAANNATGAAGTTAGCTAACTTTCCTTTTTCTAGTGTGCCTATTCTATGGCTCATTTCTATCATTTCAGCGGGATTGGTTGTCAGTGCTGCNAGGGCTTCACTTTCACTCAAGCCGTGCTCAATNGCGGTCTTTACTTTATCTAAAAACTGACTTTTCTTTTTCAGCTTAGAGCTAGTAAATGCCACAAATATACCGTTNTCAAAAAGTACTGCTGGNTTGGTTGGGGCTAATTCCCAATGTTTCATTTTCTTGAGAGANACCATATCTGCAGCTTGTGGATTNCTAACGTCATAAGCAGCTGGAAAATTTAATGGAATAACCATAGAAAAGTTAGTNNTGAATAGCTCATTTATGCGCTGATATTCATCGCCATTACCTACGACATAATAGTCTATCTCAAATTCATCNGCTATCTTATGAATTCTAANAATATCTAGCTTATCCCTAACTTCAAAAAATTGCGGGTAGTCTTGAAGTTCGTTCCAAGCTTCTAGAGAACGGTTGTATTCTNTCTCTTGCCCTTGAGCATACCATTCGGCGTCAAGATAGCTTTGGTGAAGTAGAGCTAGAGTCCCCATTAATGAACTNGGGTATTTTTGTNTTGATGTTCCCTTGCTTAGTGAATAATGNGCACTTGCTTTGCCTTTNAAGATACTTTTGTTTTCAGTNCCGTCTGCTAGTGTGGCAATTAAACCACTACCTCTGGCGATACCATTACTTTGATGACTTANCACCACGCCAAAACCTGCTGAACGGTAGNTGTCGGCTTCCTTTTCATCGTATGCAAAANTGCTATTAGCATTAAATTCAGGATGTATGGCTTCATTCCANCCGGCACCACTTTTAGTTTNACTCATATATTGTGGTGAGGGTTTCCACTTNACTTNCTTTGGTTCTTNCANACCGTAGTTAGAATTAAGATCTATGAATGATGGGTAAATATATTTACCTCTCATATCGTGTACGATAGCTCCTTTTGGNAAAGTAGTGTCNGCATTTGCTCTGATAATTTCATCACCTTTAATAATNAGNGTCCCATTTTGGATAATTTGTTGAGGAGATATAATTAAAGTGGAATTTATAAAAGCATGAGTAGATTCGTAACTATTGGCAACTCCNTTTANAGGAAATGTAATTTGTGAAAATACAAATTGAGCAAATAATAATAGCAATAAAGTGATTACCGATTTCATTTATATATAAATTAATGAGTCTAGTTTGATTATTTAATTAATTTTGTAAAGTTACAACTCTATTTTAAAAAAANTAANATGCANCCATCAAAAGCAAACCTAATAAATTCTTTAATTTTAATNGTAATGCCACTTTGGGCATATTTAAGCTATGAAAGTAGTAATNCTAATTCTACNCAATCNATAACAGCTTTAATTCCAATGTTTATAGGAANTNTTTTATTGTTTTGTACCAATGGCATAAAAAATCAGAANAAAATTNTTGCACATATTGCAGTATTTCTCACTTTATTAGCTTTAGTTGGATTATTTAAACCACTNACCTCTGCTATTTCGGACTCTAGANGCTTGTCAGTATTTCGTGTTACTTTAATGCTTATAACATGTATCTTTTCTATGATANCTTTTGTTAGAAGTTTNATTGCTGCTAGAAAAAAAATAGATAAATAATAAATATTTTNTAAAGTTTGAAAGAAAAAGCAGCTCTTGTAGCAGTAATCACTAATGAACAAAACTACATTCAAACAAATGAATACTTGCAAGAACTAGACTTTTTGGCTCATACTGCAGGGGCAATTGCAGTCAAGTATTTTACTCAAAAACTAGCTGTTGTTAATCCTAAAACATTTGTTGGTAAAGGAAAACTTACAGAGATTAANCGTTTTATCAAAGATGAAAATGTTAAATTNGTTATTTTTGATGATGAGCTAGGNCCAACTCAGCTTAGAAATATTGAAAAGGAATTNGAATGCAAAATATTAGACAGGAGTAATCTNATTCTTGATATTTTTGCTTCTAGAGCACGAACTGCTCATTCTCGCACACAAGTTGAATTAGCTCAATACCAATACCTTTTGCCCCGACTGACTCGTATGTGGACNCACNTAGAACGTCAAAAAGGAGGTATCGGAATGCGTGGNCCNGGTGAAACGCAGATAGAAACCGANAGACGTATCATTCAAGATAAAATAGCCCTCCTTAAAAAGAAGTTAATTAAGATTGACAAACANAAAGCCATTCAAAGAGGCAATAGAGGNGCTTTAGTAAGNGTGGCTTTAGTNGGTTATACNAANGTNGGNAAATCNACCATAATGAATNGNTTNTCNAANTCNGANGTNTTTGCNGAAAATAAATTGTTTGCCACTTTAGATACTACNGTAAGAAAGGTGGTTATTGGCAATTTACCATTCTTATTATCTGATACCGTAGGCTTTATTCGTAANTTNCCCCATCAATTAGTCGAAAGCTTTAAATCGACTTTAGACGAAGTTAGAGAAGCCGATNTTTTATTGCATGTGGTAGATATCTCACACCCTAATTTTGAAGAACAAATNGACATAGTACATAAAACCCTAGATGAAATTAATGCGGCTGATAAGCCAAGCGTTATGGTTTTCAATAAGNTNGACGCTTTTACTTACGAAAAGAAAGACGAAGACGATTTGACACCTGCTACAAAAGCCAATATTTCATTGGAGGAGTGGAAACGTACTTGGATGGCAAAAAGTGGAGANAGCATTTTTATATCGGCTTTACATAAGGACAATTTTGATGNCTTTAAGGATAAATTATACNANATNGCNAAAGAAATCCACGCCAAACGATTTCCTTACAACAGTTTTTTGTATTAATTTTTGATCTTTCGAGGNANTTTNTCCCAAACTAATTGGTAAGANTGGTCAATCCATTCTTGTAATTGCTTTAAGGANAGTNCATCAATTATAATNGTGTTCCAATGTTTTTTATTGGNNTGGTAGCCNGCTATAACTTGCCAAAATTCTTCTCTTAATTCTATGGCTTTTTCAGGCTCACACTTGAGGTTCATTTTCAAGGGGTCTTGNTCTAAGGAAATNAGNGCAAANATTTTGTTATGTACCTTAAAGACTAAAGTACTTTCGTCAAAAGGAAAACTTTCACTAACGTNTTTTTTTGCTAAGCAATAATCTCTTAATTCTTCAATCATATTAAGGCGTAAAGCGTAGGTCTGCTAGGACTAGCGTCATTGTGAAATGGNGCGAAGCTGAGGTTGAGCAAATAACGTCCGTCTTCGATTTTTGATGGCACGTATATCAGTTCAGTGATACTACAATTCATTCTAGTATTTTGAGGATAGCCCCAAAANGCGTGGTGAGCNGCTAAAANACCATTGTCTTTTTCTTTGTCTACAGACGGTAAGTCAATGAGTAAATGCTTAACACCTAAGTCTTTCAATAATTGNGCGGCTTCTTTTTGTANATAGGGAGGGTTGGTGTTGGAATATGTCATTGTTTTTTTAACCTCANNATTAGGNAGAGTTCTNATAACTATAGCCTCTATATTNTTTTCGATNAGGNCTTNAATTTGTGTTTTAGTAATTACTCNATCTTCTCCTTGTTTTGNAGGTTCTATGCTTATCAATTGGGCGCTAAAAAAATAGCTNGTAATACAGTCGTTAACAGATTCTTTGTTTTCTGAAATATGTCCTACACACTCGGTNTGTGTCCCATGCCCGTGAGGGTTGAAAGAAATATTGAAAAAATTGACTGAACCACCTTTTTTTACATCACCCACCCAGTCACCNATAATAACGGCTTCCATTTTNACTTCAGGGACATACCAAGCAGTNGGATTNTCTAANCCGGCTTTTAGTGGCAAGGAAATATCTATNGGTTTGGATAAATCGACTTTAAACGTTTGGTCTTGATTTGTAATGTTTGCTATCATGNCTTAAAAGTATTCAAAATTTAATAAATGATCTTTTTTTGTGAACTTTAGGCTTTTTAGGTTTNTCATTTTTATAAAAAAACTTCTTTTTTTNGCAAAAAACGCTNAAAAATGGCTCAAAAACGCTAAAAANTGNNTGTTTTTNTNAATTTTTCGTGCTNTTATGTTTTTACTCTTTTGTGNTTTGGTAAAAATCATTTTTTTTGCTAAAAAGCGACAAAAACTATTAAAAAAAGGCTTAAAACGTTTAAAAACGTTTAAAAAACGNCATTTTTATTGAATTTTTAGTTTAGCTNATGTAAAAAAGTTCTGATGCCACCCAATCGGCAACCAATTTGCCTTTTTTTGTCAATACTAAAAANCTTCCTTTTTGTTCAATTTCGCCATTTTTTAGCCATTTTTTTACAGAAAACGTTAAAAAATCGACTAANAATGNTGAAAAACGAGATTTTACATAATCTAAATCACAGCCCTCTTTAGTNCGTAATGAGNTTAAAACGTATTCGTTAAAGCGTTGTTCTTGCCNAAGCAGCTCAAAANCGTTGTTTAGTTTTCCTTTTTTAATNGAGTTTATATAGCNTATATTATTAGAANTATTCCAGATTCTTCTTTTNCCATCAAAGGAATGTGCTGAAGGTCCTANCCCTAAATATTTTTCATCTGTCCAATAACTTCCGTTGTGTTTGGCTTCGTACCCTTTCTTAGCAAAGTTGGATATTTCATATTGTTCTAGNCCNTTCTTAGGAATAAAATCCATTAGCATTTCAANCTGAANTTTACTTTTATCTTCGTCTAGTNGTANNTGTTTACCTTTTTTTATAGCGTGATGTAGTGGCGTCTTTTCTTCTACCGTTAGTCCATAGGCAGATAAGTGNGGTACGTTTATATCAATAACNGTTTGCATATTTTCTTGCCATTGTTCATGGCTTAAAGTAGGTGTTCCATAAATAAGGTCAANGNTAATGTTTTCCCAACCCGCATCTTGCACTCGCTTAATNGAGTCGTGGGCNTGATNAACATTATGAGCTCTATTCATGTATTCTAAATCCTTAGNTTGGAAGGATTGNACCCCTATACTAAATCGGTTTATAGGTGTATCCTTTAGCNNCTTGACCTTTTGNTCAGTCAAATCATCTGGATTGGCCTCTATAGTTATTTCTTCNANATTGTCNAGTTCAAAGCTTTGNTTTAATGCCTCAAACAAAGCCTTTATTTCATCTTNTGATAATAATGATGGTGTACCACCCCCAAAGTAAATTGTCCGTATCTTTGTACCTTNTAAAAATGANGATTGAATTTTCATCTCNTGNNCTAAAGCATTTAATAAANNTTCCTTTGTTTTNAGNGAAGTNGAAAANTGAAAATCGCAATAATGGCACTGCTGTTTACAAAAAGGAATATGTATATAGATACCAGACACTCCACAAAAATAGTTAAGAATTTGACTTATTTANGNTATAAATTATTTTCCTTTATGCTGTATTTNTGCATTGTTTCACCTTTATTAATTTCTTGTCAAACTAAANCAANNCCGANACCAATGAACCATAATTATTTTGAAAATTTAAGCCNNGAAGAAAAAANAGTAATTGTANATAAAGGGACNGAAGCNCCATTTACTGGCGAATACGATAATTTTTTTGAAGCCGGTATTTTTGTCTGCCGAGCTTGTGGTANTCATTTGTATGATTCGTCCGATAAGTTTGATGCCNGTTGTGGATGGCCAGCTTTTGACAAGGTCAANGAAGGGGCTATAAAGAAAACTTCCGATTTTGATTTGGGTTACGAGCGTACAGAAATTACATGTGCCAAATGTGATGGTCACCTAGGACATGTNTTTGTTGGAGAAAACCTAACCCCTGAAAATACACGCCATTGCGTGAATAGTATCAGTATTCGTTTTATTCCTAAAGAGCAAGTTANAGGAAAGNAGTAAGCGTTAATTTTTGTGAAGTGATATACGAAAAGTTGTNCCTTGTTTAGATGAACTTTTAACATAAAGTTTTCCTAGATGATAATCTTCAATAATTCTTTTAGATAAAGANAANCCTAATCCCCAACCTCTTTTTTTTGTTGTGAAGCCAGGTTCAAAAATACGTTTAAAATTNACTTTTTGTAGGCCTTTNCCATTNTCGGATATATCTATTTTAATATAATCTGAATCACTAAATATATTGATTTTAATNTGTCCCTTTCCGTCCATTGCGTCTGCTGCATTTTTACAAATATTTTCAATGACCCATTCAAATAATGCTCCATTTATAGGAGCTATTGATTCATTGCACTTATTTTTAAGCTCAAGATGTACATTAGAAGATAATCTGTCTTGCAAATATGTAACCGTNTGATNTAGNATNTCATAGACNCTTTGATTTTCTAACTTTGGTTTTGAGCCAACTTTTGAAAATCGCTCTGTTATGGTTTTAAGTCTTTTTACATCTTTGTTTATTTCTTCACTTATTTCNTTCATACCATCTTTATTTTTCAGAATTTCTACCCANGCCATTAGTGAAGATAGTGGGGTGCCTATTTGATGAGCTGTTTCTTTTGCCATTCCAGCCCACACTAAATTTTGTTCAGACTTTCTTGATCGATTGAAAGCTAAATAAGCTATGCCAATGTATAAAAATATGACAACTAGTTGNAATAATGGGTAAAANCGTAGTTGACTTAAAATATAAGAGTCTTTATAATATAAATATTGTGTTAATATGACTTGTTCATTCATTTTAGCTTCAATAATAATGGGTTCATGTTGCTCCATCATTATNTCTAATTGTTTTTTTAAAAAAGCTTCTTGTTTGGGTCGTTGGGGTAAATTTCTATTACCAATTATTTCTCCAACNTCGTTAGTAAGAATAATNGGNATTGTCGTGTTTTCTTGCATTATTCGACTGGCTAGAATATTATTGTTNGGCCCCATTCCTGAATTGACTAATTGATTAGTCGCTTCTGCCCANAGCTCTATTTTTTTTCTTTCTTCTGAATCTAAATCACTAACGAGTTTGTTTGTGTAAGANAGTGATACAATACAGATNANAGTGGCAAAGANAAATAAAATAATNTTCCAATTTTTTCTAGTACTATATATATTTATTCCTCCCATTCAATAATATTTTCATAATTTGGATTATCATGAATAAAATTGTCGTTAATTTTATTTTTGAACTGATTATTTATTATATCTCGTAATTCTTTTTTTTCTTTTTTAAAACCATCACTTAGTGACTCTCTTAGTCGTAAAGTATTATAAGAAATTTTTGGATCATCAACTGTNCCCTCCATTTTTAAGAACATAGTCATTCCTTTGATTCCATCTTCTTGAACCACACCAAATTCTGAGACTTTCTTCTTATTTTTTCTTTTAAACTTATTGCTTAATATTTCATTTAAGAGTATTTTAAACTCGTAGTTGATTTCGTTTTCAAATGAATGTGTACCAGCGCCAGCAATATCAATTGCAGTCGAGTTAATTTCCATAAACGGTATGTAAATTANGTTATTCTTTATCTCAATCTGGTTTTCTAATGTAGAAAATTTTATTCTTTTAAGCTCCTCAACACTTATATAGTCCGACATCATCATCAATGGTTCAAATTCTAAAAGTTCACCATTATTGATTTTAACATCTATAAAACAGTATAATAGATNATCAATGGCGTTTAAATAATTGTCAAATTCATTTCTAAAATAAATTTCTGAATCTATTTTGCCAATTAAATGTTTNTGACGCATNGTACTTTGTCCAAAGTTATGAAATTCGTAAAATAATTGNCGTACATTAATATTGTTTAGATTAGTTGTACTAATTAATCTTACATTATTATTTTTGAGTTGTTCAAATGTAATATTAGAATTTATTTTGCCAGACATTGTTTCGAGTTCAATATCTTTTACTTTTANTAATTTATTTTTATAANTTATTTTAGAGAAAAAGTTTCTCATNTGNAAACGGTCCAAAGAAAAGTCTAAAAGACTTAGGTTTATATTAGCTATAATTTTATTNGGGAANTTNGTNACATANATATNATTGTCCTTTTGGNTTTCTGAACTGCTTTNAAAATCAAATAGTTCGTCAGCGATTATTAAATCNGANCTTAGGTTTCCGGCTATTTTAAGATCAGAGTTNTTAAGAAATAAATATGAAAATAAATTTTCTAGNCCACCTACAAAACTTATTTTACTTTTTTCCGATAAATTTCCTTTNAANGNCAATACATTTAAATTGTCATTNANAATTTTAATTTCAANATNAGCTTTACTTAANATTGGGCTCTTATCATCTAATTTGAANCTTAAATTTTTTATATCCANATCAACNATCTTTTCGGCCATTGTTATNTCATAAGTCAATTTGTTTTTTAAGCCTATTTTACCATTATAATTNCCCTTAATTTTNGTTTTTCCANTCANGGATTTAAAGTTGTGTTNATATCCTAATTTTTTAATTTCAGAAAGTTCTAATTGAGTCTCAAAATCTAAGTTNAGAGTGGGATNTTTTTCACCNTTAATTGTAGCGTTAGCTTCAAATGGCTCTCCATTTAATTTAAGTTTTATNTCATCAANNTTAATTTCAGAAATTTTTNCTGAGTTTAGGTTTCCATTGTAATAATTTCCTTTTAATGATATNNCAGTTATANCNAAGTGTAAATCTTGACTTTTTAATGATCCTTGATTTAAATCAAAATCAACTTTAATACTCGACTCATTTGAANGNCTATATAAATAATTTAAATTAAATTTACTATTACCCTTAAATTCATAATTTTNTATTGAAGAAATATATTCNTTNGGAATTAGCTCTTTGGTTTCTTCAAGATCTAAATTGTNTGTTTTTAAATTGACTTTTATCNTATCATCAATTTTTTCTNCNTTTAAATCAAAATNNACATCACTTACATTAAAATTNGATTTTATATTAAAACCTAATGAATCAAGAATTATANTTCCATTAAGTTTAATATTTTTTGAAGATAAATGATCTATATTGTTTATNTCAAATTTTTCATTTGTGATTTCTCCATCTANATTAANTTCTGTTCTACCATTTTTAAACTTTAGNTGCANTTGTGTTTCCTCATTAATAAAAGATGACTTAATTTTATCATTATGATACTTAATCTTTATATTTTCTAATTTTATATTTTCTAGTCCAAAGTCAGCANTTTTTTTATTGCCACTATNTTCTTTAACATGCCATATTTCATAGTTTGCCANNTTTTCTTTAAAATAAATTGAAGCAAAACCATTTCTTAAAATAATCTCTTCAACATTATAATTTCTATTGTACAAATTCAATGCGTTAAATTTTAATTGCATTTTTTCTATTTCACATAATGTGTCCTTNTTAAAAGCATCAATAGCATATAAGTCATTTAATTCGACGCTTACATATGGAAAATTTTTAATTACAAAAAAATCTATNTCACNAACNTTGATGCTTGANTTTATNCTTTTGTTTAATTCTTCAATTACAATTTCTNTCAGATTNTCTTCTTGGTAGTAAATGTAAACAACGNACGAACTAACCANTAATGTGACTATTATGGCTATTGCTATTATAAGTTGTTTAAATGTTTNCATAATTTTTAAACGGCTAGGNCANANTTGTATTATATNAAATTAAATCATTTTTAGCATTGCAACTTCTTTATCATTTAAAAATCTGTATCTTCCTCTTGTAATATCTTTTTTAGTAAGTCCTGCATAGTATACCCTATCCATTTTAACTATCTTATAGCCAAGATGNGCAAATATTTTTTTTAANATGNTATTTTTAACTACATATATTTCTATACCGATTTCTTTTTTTGGNGAGTTTCTTACATAAGATATATTTTCTANATNTACATTATAACCANCTAATNTNANACCTTCTTTAATTTTATTCATATCAGAAGNTTTAANATTTTTGTCAAGTATTAGGTGGTATATTTTTTTAAGTCTTTTCTTTGGNGATGTTAAATTTTTAGAAAGTTCACNNTCATTTGTAAATAAAAGAAGNCCTGATGTCATTTTGTCTANACGATCAACCGGATATAAAATCTCTTTACATGCTTTGTTAATGAGTTGATATACATTTTTCTTTTTAGGATTGTCAGCTCTTGTTAAATAGTCTTTAGGCTTATTCAGTAANAGATAACGCTTTATCTCTGAAGAAATAATTTCGTNATTAAATTTAACTATATCTTTAGGTAAAACTTTAAACCCCATTTCAACAATAATCTTACCATTTACCTTAACTAGACCNGCTTTTATGAGCTTGTCNGCTTCTCTTCTTGAACTTATACCAGAATGCGCTATAAACTGATTCAANCGCATTCCATAATTTTCGCTTTTTAANGNCTTTTTAGAAATTCTTTCAGCAAAAGTTTTTTTCATGTCNGTCTTTTTCTTGAATTTATTTTTNNAGCTNAATTTAGATTCGNTTTTATTATTTTTTTTCATATTTAAAATTTAAACATATACAATTTTCTAATNNAGTTTTAAGATTAAAAAAAATCTAATATTTAAAAATAGCTTAANCTACACTTTTTATCTACTTTAAGTTTTGCTCTCAATCCTAATTTTATAGATNTATTATTTTTGATNTGTCCAGCAGGAAATTCAAAACACATAGGNTAATTAAACTCAGACACTGTATCAAAAATAATAGATTCAGCATCTTTTCCGAAAGAGATNTTATTATCATTCATTTTTGTCATTCCACCAATTATAAGNCCCTTAAGATTAGATAATTTACCGCTTCTTTTAAGGCTAATCATCATTCTGTCTATATGATATAAATATTCATCAATATCTTCTAAAAATAATATTTTCCCATCAGTATTAATGTCTGAAGNACTTCCGATAAGACTATATAAAATTGATAAATTTCCNCCAACAACCTGACCTATTGACTCACCAAATCTGTTTAAANGGTGATGTTTAGNTTTAACATTAATGCTTTTGCCAAATAAAGCATCTTTCAAACTTTTTATAGATNCCAGATTATTANTTGAAAAATTTACNGGCATTGTNGAGTGTAANGAGGCAATTTTTAGATTGTGAATGTGTGAATGTAAAACAGTAACATCNCTGAAGCCAACTATCCACTTTGGGNTTTTNTGAAATNTACTAAAATTTATTTTATCAATTAAACGTACAGTNCCATANCCACCTCGAGCACAAATAATAGCCTTAATATNATNATCATCTAACATAGTTTGTAAATCTTTCGNACGTNTATTGTCATTTGCAGAAAATTGGTGATAGCTATTGAAAAGATTTTTCCCAAACTTAATTTTTAATCCCCANCTTTCAATATGTTCAATTGCTACTTGCAATTCTTCCTTACTAATTTTTCTTGCAGTAGANATTAAACCTATTTTATCTCCTTGTTTTAAATACGGTGGTGTAAGTATATTATATTGTTCTTTATTCATNGATAACGTATGCTAGTTTTAATATCTTTGCTAAGATAAATTTTTAGAATNATTAAATGNCAAAAAAAAGATACACNATCACATCTGCTTTNCCTTATGCCAATGGNCCTTTGCATATTGGGCACATTNCGGGNGCATATCTTCCTGCNGATATTTATGTTCGTTATAGAAAATCAAAGAAAGATGATGTTTTGTTTATTTGCGGATCTGACGAACATGGTGCAGCTATAACTCTTAGNGCTAAAAAAGAAGGTCTTAGNCCTAAAGATATTGTTGACACTTATCATTTTTTAAANGAAAAATCCTTTGNNNATTTTGGTATTAATTTTGATGTTTATCATCGNACTTCTGANCCTATACACCATCAAACAGCTCAGNATTTTTTTAAAACTCTNGATCAAAAAGGTTTNTTTAAAAAGATTATTTCTAATCAATTTTATGACGAAGAANATCAACAGTTCTTAGCTGATAGATATATTGTTGGTACNTGTCCTAAATGTGGNAGTGATAANGCTTATGGNGATCAATGTGAAAAATGTGGCGCTACATTAAGTCCCAATGATTTGATAAATCCNAAATCTACATTGAGTGGCAATACTCCGATAATGAAAGAAACAATGCATTGGTACCTNCCTATGCAAGATCATCAAAATTGGTTAAGAGATTGGATCGAAAANGGTGTCTACAAAAATAAAAAATTACATAATCCTAAAGATTGGCGCCATCAAGTTNTAGGACAATGTAAATCATGGATCGATGGNGGCTTAAGAGAAAGAGCTATGACACGNGATTTNAATTGGGGTGTAAAAGTGCCNTATGAAGATGTTGATGGTAAAGTTTTNTATGTATGGTTAGACGCACCAATTGGCTACATATCTGCAACACAAAAATGGGCAGATGAGAATAATAAAAATTGGGANTGTTATTGGCAAAATGACGCCGAACTAATTCATTTTATTGGCAAGGATAATATTGTTTTCCATACTATTATTTTCCCTATTATTTTGCATGCTCTTGGGGATTTTGTATTACCTAAAAATGTTCCTGCTAATGAATTTTTAAATTTAGAAGGTCAAAAATTATCTACATCTAGNAATTGGGCGATTTGGCTANATGATTATTTGAANGATTTTGTCGANCAACAAGATGTTTTGCGNTATGTATTATGTTCNACAGCTCCAGAATCGAAGGATACAGATTTCACATGGATCGATTTTCAAACTAGAAATAATAGTGAATTAGTTGCAATTTTTGGTAATTTTATAAATAGAGTTGTAGTTCTAACTAATAAATATTGGGNCGGATATGTGCCTAAAAAAAATAATTTAACACAATCTGATAAAAGAGTTTTAGAAANCCTTACTAAGTACGCTTACAAGGTTGGACAATTGATTGAAAAATATAAATTTAGAGAGGCTTTATCAGAAGTNATGAATTTAGCAAGGCTAGGAAATAAATACTTNGCTGATACTGAGCCATGGAAATTGAAAAAAACAGATGAANAAAGAACTCANACGATTTTAAATATTGCACTTCAAATAGCTGTTCATCTTTCCGTGTTATCTGAGCCGTTTTTGCCTTTTACATCNGANAAATTATGTAGTATGTTAAACNTTGAAAAAGGTAGTTGGGACAATATTGAGGAGTTACATAATAATCATAAAATAAATAGTGCAAGTTTATTATTTTCAAAGATTGAAGACGAAGTTATAGACAAACAGTTATTAAAACTAAAATCTTAAATTACTATATTTGATANTATATGAAGTATATTTTATTTTATTTATTAATATTTTNTNCAATTTCAGTTTTTNCTCAATGTGACGGACGTTATGAAAGTGAAATTTTTGACGNAGTCAATAAAACTATTNTTGAATACACTGACNTTTATGATTGGTCTTCTTTTGATTCTGGANTAGATATGGANATTTATCAGCCTGCGAATGATACTGTAACTAGTAGGCCGTTATTAATTTTTGCTCATGGAGGAACATATGTTGCNGGNAATAAAAATAATCCAACAATGGTCAGCTTATGTGAAGCTTTTGCGAAGAGAGGATACGTTACTGCATCCATTCANTATAGACTTACATCTCCTNTAAATTTAATACTTCCAAANGCNTATGATATTTTTTCTCANACTGTGCTAAATTCTGTNTCTGATATGAAAGCTGCAGTTCGTTTTTTCAGAAAAGATTTTTTTGAAAATGGTAATTCCTATGGAATTAATCCTAATCAGATTTTTGTAGGAGGAAATTCTGCTGGNGCAGTNACTGCGGCTCATTTATCGGTNATAGATGAAAATCAGGTGCCAAATGAGTTNCAATCNTATTTTGATTTAGCAGGNGGTATTGAGGGAANTAGNGGCAATTATGGTTATTCATCTNAGGTTAGTGGAGCAGTTCTATTNGCTGGGGCTATTAATTCTCTTGATTTTATTGATGCTGANGATANGCCAATTGTAAGTTTACACGCAATTGACGACAATACAATTTTCTACAACTGTGAAAACGCCATNGGTAATTCATCTCTTCCTATTTTGTGTGGNGCCGGNGAAATTCATAACAAATTGGATGATGTTGGTATAATAAATGATCTNTNNACNTTTCAATCTGGAGGCCATTCAGCTCCAATGTCTAATATTGATGATATAGCAATTCCATTTATTTCTGATTTTCTGTATGAACTAATTTGTAATACTAATTCAGTTGAAGATNTTTCTAATTTTAGANTTAGAATTTTTCCNAATCCCTGTAAAAATTATTTATTTGTTGAAAGTGTAAAGCCTATTTATGAGATAATTATTACTGACTTNCTTGGTAATAAATTATTAGATATGAGTTCAATTTTNCCAATAGATCAAATAAATACAAGTTTTTTAAAAAATGGNACTTATTTTTTATTTAATAAAAATGATTTATCGTCTGTGCAACTATTTTTAAAANATTAAATTATCGNTTATAAATTTAGTTTTTATAAATNAAAGTGTAAAAGTTTGTNGNNTTTTTTGTAATATTAAGTCTTTATTNAAAAACNAGATGCAGACTTATAAAAGNTTGATTATCATNTCNTAAGAGNTTATTAATTAATTATTTTTTGAATTAAAATTCATCTGTAAATTAACTTGTTGAAGTAGTTATATTTTTAGNGTTAAAATCAGATTAACACCTTTTTGTTTATTTCTTTTAATACTACCGTGTATAAATGCAAAAAATTTGTTAATTTTTGTATCTTGCGAATCATAATTTCAGATAATTTAAACTTAAATATTTTGAAAATTCTAAATAAAATAAAGAAAATTGCNGTTTTTTTAGTTTGCTTTACTTCCGTTTTTCAATCATTTGCTCANTGTAATTCNTTTGATGTTCTTGTAGTTCAAAATGATTTATGCAATAGTAACGGAATTGTTAATGTTGTATATTCACATCCATATTCAATTGAGGTTTTATTCCCTAATTTTACTACTGCAACCTATTCATCTACAGAAGATACAATAACACTTAGTGGTTTGTTCGGAGGAGATTATACTATTACCACTCAAGATGCAAATGCCTGTTCAGAATCTATTACTCTTACATCTAATGCACTTGCTACAACAGTTTTTAGCCCAACTTTTTTTACTAATGGTTANAATGTTAATTGTATTGGAGATTGCAATGGTCAAATTTTCGTAAATCTTACTAATCCATCAGAGCTATATACTATCGATTGGTATTTAGATTCTGTATTCGGGTTACCATTTTATAGTTCTACAACACTAAACTCTAATAGTAGTTCTCAAAGTAATTTATGTGCTGGCGAATATGTTTTTTTATTCACTGCTGAGTCTGGATGTCAGACAACTAGAAATTATACAATTAGAGAGCCAGANAGCTTAATTATTCAAGGTTTTGCCTCAGAGGTTTTGTGTGATAATGGATCATCCGGTTNTATAGACATTGATGTTTCGGGAGGTGTTGGTGACATAATTAATAATTCTAATGGTGCAGTTNTTGGTTTCGCAGACTATTCATTTAGTTGGACNAGTGCTAATNCTTTTACTTCTACTGATGAAGATATTAGTGGACTAGTTGCAGGAGATTACATAGTTACAGTTACTGATGCTAATGGATGTATTGCACANGATTTATTTACTGTTGCAGANACTGTTTCNCCAATAATTTTAAGTTTTGTTANTCAAGATAGCGTTANTTGTTTTGGTTCNAATGATGGNTTNCTTGAAGTTNCTGCNTCTGGAGGAAGGGGGCCACTTGAATATAGTATTGATAGCCTTNCTTGGCAATCAAATGGANTTTTTGAAAACTTGANTTCTGGACAGTATGATATNTATGCAAGAGATACAAATGGATGTGTCGGAGTAGAAACATTTGAAGTGCTTTCTTATGAAAAAATAAACATAAATATTTTATCNATTGACACTATTTTCTGCGAGAATTCATTTGCTGATATAAATATTTTGGCTAATGGTGGCAACTCTCCGTTTCAATACACTATTGATACTTCACAATCAATTGGGTTATTTGAAGAGCTCTTGGCNGGAGATTATACAATTTTTGTAGAGGATGNTAATGGNTGTATAGTAGACACAGTAGTTACAATNATTGAACTTCCTTTTTTATCTGTTGANGTNACATCANCANATTTATCTTGTTATAATTCNGGAGANGGTCTTATTTCTGTTNCACCCTCNAGTGGCNTATTGCCTTATGATATTACAATTGGAANTAATGATACTNTAACAAATGATAATTATGAGATTTCAAACTTNTCTGCGGGTATNTATTCTATTTTTGTTACTGATTCTGAAGGATGCTTTTATGATACAATNATTCANCTCACNGAGCCAAATGAAATTATTCTTTNATTTNATGNTGTNGAAAATGCAANTTGTTTTAATTCAGATGATGGTNTAATAAATGTTATTANCACTGGAGGAATTGGTNGTTTAACANCGTCTTGGTTTCAAAATGGTTCACCANTAGCATTNAATTCTTTTANTGCANGTTCTTTATCTCCTGGTGTTTANTCTTTGTTCGCTANCGATGCTAATTCCTGCTCATCACAATCAATAGACACTGTTATTACTGAGCCATTGTTATTATCATTATCTATTGATTCAATTTCTAATCCGTTGTGTTTTGGAGTTTCTGATGGTTATATTTCGGTTAATTCAATTGGNGGGACTTTACCNTACTCATANAGTTGGTTTGGAGATACTANTCTTATTGGNTCGAGCTTTATTAACAATATGNCTGATGGTGTGTTTGAAGTTGTTGTGANTGACTCAAACAATTGTACAGATACTATCTCAAATATCACGTTAGTTAACCCTAATCAAATCTCTTTGATNAATCCGNTTCCTACAATAGATGTTGAATGTTTTGGTGAATCTACCGGACAAATTAGTGTCGAAGTTTTGGGTGGTATAGCACCTTATAATTTTTCTGTTTCACCAAGNATTGGAATNTCAGGTTCATCATCACCNACAACATTTACACTTTCTAATATTCCAAGTGGTCAATATGAGTTTAGTATTGTCGATGGTAATTCATGTATTTTTTCAGAAACATTTAATGTCCANCAAAATACNGAGATACAAGCATTATTTTCGAANATAGTTCCTGAAACTTGTAATGATGATAACGGTCAAGTTACTGTAACCGCTTCNGGTGGAGTGCCANCTTATTCATATGATTGGATTCAATCTGGTCANTCAGCTCAAACTGCTATTTTNCTTNANGGTGGTGAAAATAAATTTGTTAAAATAACAGACTCAAATGGATGCGAAAAAGAATTTTCAGTTTTTGTGCCCAAAATNTCCTCTGTAGAAATAAACTCTGTTGTTGAAACTGATAATTTATGCTCTGGAGATGCCCTCGGTAAAATAGAGGTNATAGCGTCAGGAAATTCTAGCCCATTTACATATTCACTAANTAATGTCAGTGATATTCAATCATCTGACTCAATTGTTGAATTCACNGGGCTTTCAACNGGAACATATTCTTTAATTGTTACAGATAGTGATGGTTGTAGTGATGATTTTTCGCCAATTTTTATCGATGAAAGTAATCAAATTAATTTATCAGTTGACACATTATCAACNACTTTACTTNATTGTAATGGAGACGACAATGGAGAGATATTTTTAAATATTGATGGAGGAACTCCTTTTCCCGGAAGTTATTATTGGTTATTTGTTAACGATCCAAGCTTTTCTCAACANATTACTTCTGATTCAATTACAGGTCTTAGTGCAGGTATTTACAATTTATCTGTTCAAGATGCTAATGGGTGTGTAAATTCTATAATACATCAGATTTCTGAGCCACAACCAATTAGTGTAGTACAGATCACAACCTCTACCTCATGTAATGGNAGTAGTGATGGTGAAGCATTAATTGTTGTTTCAGGAGGAACAGCAAACTATTTGTTAAGTTCAAACAATTCATCTATCAACTTTACACAGNTATCNACCGATACATTTTNTGTGTCTGGATTATCTGAAGGCTTATATTTTTATGATATAATTGATGAAAATGGCTGCGATAAGTTAAATAACTCCTTTTATATTTCGCAACCATCNAATATTGAAGTATTAAATATCTCATCAACTTTGGAGAGTTGTCTTGGATGGGATGCCGAAGCCTCAGTAAATGTTGTNGGCGGAACAGGCCCTTACACTTANATGTGGTCATATGACTTTGATTATCAACAACCTGTACAACTANAGANCAACACTCTAAATCCTACCGTNAATGAAGCTACTTTGGAATTTTTAACAGAAGGCTTTTATTATGTTCACATATGGGATTTTAACTCATGCTANACTGTTGATAGTATTTATATCTCAAAATCAAATTCTCCTGNAATTTCATTANTAGGNACTTTAGATAATTTATGTCATGGAGATGAAGAAGGTCAAATCTCNTTAACAGCCANTGGNGGTACTCCTTTTTATGAATTTTCTTTAAATGGAGGAGTATCTTGGCAATATATCCCAACATTTAGCGGTCTTGAAGAAGGATTGTATAATGCGATGGTTCGTGATTCNTTAGGATGTACAGATGAATTTGAGGATATTGAAATCCTAGCACCTTNACCTATTAGTCTNANTGTTGATGNGTTAGATGTAAGTTGTGTTGGATATTCTGACGGTTCTGCTTCTGTAGTGTCAATTTCTGGTGGAACAGTGTCTAATTCTAGTTATTCATATAGTTGGCAAAATAATAATGGNGTCAATCTNTGGCCAGGAAATTTATCTGCAATTAATTCGTCNGTAGATAATCTTCTAGCAGGATCATATATNCTTGAAGCGGAGGATGATAATGGTTGTACTGCAACATATTCTCCNGTAATAATCAATGAACCACTTGATGTAAATGTTGATCTTNTGGTTTTATCNAATTATAATGGAGCTGATATTTCTTGTTTTGGATTATCAGATGGAGTTATTTTAGCAAATGCAGGAGGTGGATCCGGAGAATATACTTTTAATTGGTTTGTCAATAATCAGACTAACGAAATACAAACAAACATTTCTAATGGATTTGACACTCTATCATTNGTGCCTCAAGGTGATTATAATGTTGTTGTAACTGACTCTAGAGGCTGTACAAATCAATCCAGTATATCTATTNNTCATCCTNATGCAGTTAGTGTTGATTTTGAAGATGTANTAAATATTCGTTGTGANGGNAATAATGACGGAGAAGCTGTAGCAACATTTTCTGGTGGATTAGGNTTTGGAAATTATTCAGTNGTATGGACAGACGCTNTTAACANTACTCTCTCGTTGTTNCCAGAAGTTAGTAATTTAAGCGCGGGCACTTATTATGCTNCNTACACTGATAATAATGGNTGCGTTGGTACAGATAGTTTGACTATTGACTATTCTGAATTGTTTACTTTAACCAACCTAAATGATACTATTTCNGTCTCCTGTTTTGGATCAATTGATGGATCTTATAATTTTAATCCTGTTGGCGGTTGGCAACCTTACAGTTATAATTGGAATGACCCTTTAAATCAAGAATCTGCTACTGTTGTAGGACTTGCCCCTGGAATGTGGTATACTAATATTATCACTGATAGCGAAGGTTGTGTGTTAGTTGATTCTGTTTTTGTTNATTCACCTATTGANTTAGTAGAAATAACTACTTACTCAACTGGNGATAATGATTGTTATGGTGAATNTAATGGATATATTGANATTGANGTTTCAGGAGGCACACCAAATTATGATTTTCAGTGGTTGGGANCTAGTNTTAATTCGACAAATGAAGATATTNNAAACTTATCTAAAGGTATTTANAATGTTGTAATTACTGATGCATNTGATTGTGAAATATCAGCTACTTTTGAAATTAGCGGCCCTGAAAATCCTTTATTAATTAACGCTGTTAATACAACCAATGTAAGTTGTAATGGATTGAATGACGGTACAGCAAATCTTAATAACCAAATTNNAGGTGGTACTCCACCTTATGTAAATGTAGATTGGGGAGGATATAATCCTAATTTNTTAAATGCAGGTGAATATAATGTTGAAGTNACTGATGANAACGGCTGTAAATCTGCGTCTTCATATATTATATTTGAACCTGATGCTTATTCTGTATCTTTTGATATTTTAAACGAATATTGTGAAGGGCAGAATGGTAGTNTAAAAGTTAATGCATTTGGAGCNACNCCTTTTAATAATGGATATTATAATTACGNGATTGAGCCAATATCTGGGATTTCTCCAAATTTAAATTATCAATTATCATCGATAAACGATCCTAACATAGTTGTAAACTTTCCTGAAGATAATGATTTATCTGACACCTTATTTTTACTTACTATTACTGACGAAAATGGNTGTATCTACAATAACGAAATTGAGATCCACCCTGCAAGAGTGTTTAATNATAACGAAAAAATGANTATTTGTTNTGGTGACAGTNTTGTAATAAGTGCAACTAGATTTAACAATTATAACTCCTATTCTTGGTNAATTAATCCNGTNCAAGAAATAAATCTAGATGAATCTAACTTAGGTTTAGTTGTTACAAATTCNTCAACAATTTATGTAACCGTAAGTGATTATGCATCAGCCTGTTCATTTACTGATGAATTAGACTTAATTGTTCTTAATCCTGTAATTGAAACTAACGATGATTTTGGTATAATAAGAGGACAAAATGCAACACTTACAATAACAAATGGAGAACCGCCTTACTTGTGGAGTACANCCGAAACNACTAGTGATATTATTGTAAGCCCCCTTATTACTACTAATTATGTAGCNTATGCTTTGGACACCTCAACAGGTTGTATTGGTAATGANACAGTGNGAGTATTTGTAGGTATGAATGAAGGATTTTCTCCAAATGGAGATGGATACAACGATAANTGGGAAATTAGTTACTTGAATCAATATGAATCCTCTAAAATTGAAATATTCAATCGATGGGGCGCTTCATTATGGTCNGCATCTTATCCTAATATTGAGAATTGGGATGGTATGTATAATGGTAGTNAATTACCCGTTGGAACGTATTACTATATTATNACATTTGATAGTAGTTTAAATAAAGAACCTTTAACTGGTCCAGTGACCATTGTAAGATAAAAGAATGAAAAATTTCATATTATACTTCGTTTTATNTTTAATTTGTAACTTATCTTTTGCACAGCAATTGCCGCAATTTACAAGTTATCAATTAAGTCCTTTTTTATATAATCCCGCTTATGCAGGTGTTGATGAAACTACTCAGTTAAACGCAGTTATAAGAAGTCAATGGGATGGCGTTAGAGAAGCTCCTCAATCTGATATATTAAGTGGTTATGGTTTATTGAGAAATGAAAATATGGGCTTAGGAGCTACAGCTTTTAAAGATGTTGCAGGAGCAGACAGTAGAAGAGGTATTAATCTAAGCTATGCTTACCATTTAATTTTAAAAAATAATACTAGTCTTTCTTTAGGTTTGTCGGCAGGATTTCTTCAATACAGGCTAGATCATACTATTATTAATCCTTATGATGATGGTGACCCTGTATTTAACGCTCCAGTTTTATCATCAGTAGTTCCAACAGCAACTTTTGGAGCATATTTATATTCTGATAATTTTTATGCATCTCTAGCTTTGCCGCAGCTTCTGTCAAGTTCTTTTAATATTAAGGATGAGTATAATGATATTGATTTAATTAAGGGAGGTTTAACAAATCATATTTTTGTTGGAGGTGGCTATATTATGGATTTAAATGAAACATTTAAAATAGAGCCATCTATTCTATTTATGTTGTCTTCACCAGCCCCTATAAATATTGAATTTATGTCAAAGATATTTTACAAGGATTTATTGTGGACAGCTTTATCTTACAGATTAAATGATGCTGCATGTATGTATTTAGGGGTTAATATAAATGATCATTTTTATATAGCTTATGCACATGATTTTGTTACTTCAGAACTTTCAACTGTAACTAGCGGCACTAATGAATTCAAATTAGGCTTTAGATTTAACAATGCTAAATAAAAAAAAAGCCCCCTAGTATTAGTAGAGGACTTTTAAGTTGTCAAACAATAAAGCTAACCAAAAACAAATGTTATGACACGCAAATTTATAGGTTTTGTAAGCTTTTAGATTTGTTATGTTTTTCTTTTGTTAACATTAAAATGTTAGTTAAGCAAAAATTTTAATTAATTTATAAATAAATTTATAATGCTTTTTATAGCTTATTTGCTTGCATTGATAGTAGGAATTACACTAGCATTGTTGGGTAGCGGAGGCTCAATTTTAACTGTTCCTATTTTAGTTTATATTTTAGATTTCAATCCTGTAAGTGCAACAGCACATTCTTTGTTTATAGTTGGAATGTCTTCTCTTTTTGGCGCTCAAAGACTTTTTAATAGTTATAACATCAATTATAAGATAACTCTATATTTTGCTATTCCATCTTTAATTGGTGTTTTTGTGAGTAGAAAATGGATACTGCCAAATATACCTGAATTCATACATTTTTTTCATTTTTATAAAATACAAAAAGATGACTTTATTTTGGTCTTTTTAGCATTTTTGATGTTGTTAGCATCATTTTCAATTTTATTTTCATTTAAGCCAATATTTAATAAAAAACATACTAACAATAATTTTATTTTGATATTAATTGACGGTTATATTGTAGGAATTATAACTGGTTTAGTTGGTGCCGGTGGTGGATTTCTAATAATACCTGCATTATTATATTTAACAAATTTTAGTATGAAGGAAGCAGTAAAAGCATCTTTATTAATTATATCAATTAAATCAATTTTTGGCTTTACTGCTGAATTAAATAATTCAATTAACTGGTCATTATTGTTATTTTTTACTGCATTTTCTATTTTTGGTATTCTTATTGGATCTTATTTTGTAAAGTTTATAAATGAACCTATTTTAAAGAAATCATTTGGTATTTTTATATTAATGATGTCATTATTTATACTTTTAAAAGAAATATTTATTTAATGAAAAATTAAGAAATTATGATTATAGAACAGATTTACACAAAATGCTTAGCTCAGGGGTCGTATTATATTGAAAGTAATGGTGAGGCTATTGTTATTGATCCTCTAAGAGATGTTGATAAATACATAAGCCTTGCTAACAAAAGTAAATCTAAAATTAAGTATATAATTGAAACACATTTTCATGCAGATTTTGTGAGTGGTCATTTAACATTATCTAATTTAACAGGTGCTCAAATTATTTTCGGACCAAATGCTGACCCTCAATTTAATGCCATTATTGCTAATGATAATCAAGTTTTTAATTTTGGTAATGTTTCCTTAACTACTATTCACACTCCTGGACATACTTTAGAAAGCACTTCTTTTTTATTAAAAGACGAAACAGGAAAAGAATATGCTATTTTTACAGGAGATACATTGTTCCTTGGAGATGTTGGAATTCCTGATGTAGCTCAAAGATACAAAGGTGTATCAAAAGAAGAGTTGGCGGCTATTTTATATGATTCAGTAAATGAAAGAATAAAACCTTTACCTGAAAATATTTTGGTTTATCCTGCTCATGGGGCTGGATCTGCGTGTGGTAAAAATATGATGAAGGAGACAGTAGATACTTTAAAAAATCAAAAGCTTATTAACTATTCAATCAATGGTACATTTTCAAAAGAAGAATTTGTTAAAAAACTAACAGATAATTTGCCAGAACCTCCTTCCTATTTTCCATATAATGTTAAGTTAAATCAGCAAGGATATAAGGATTTAGATATCGTTATTTCAAAGAATTTAAATCCCTTTAAAGTTAAAGATTTTGAAGCTATAAATTCAAGTAATATTGTTTTATTAGATTGCCGTTCTCCAGAATCTTTTTCTAAGGGCTTTATTAAAGGCTCAATAAATATAGGATTAAATGGTCAGTTTGCTCCTTGGGTTGGAGCAATGTTAAATCCTAATGATAAATTATTGATAATTGCAGATAAAGGCTTTGAGCTCGAAGCAATTACAAGATTAGCTCGAGTAGGTTACGAAAATGTTATTGGCTATTTAGATGGGGGTATTGATTCTTATAAAGGATGTTTAGATAGTGTTGTTAATAATTCACCTGAAGAAGCAAAAGATAAAATTAATAAAGGTCACAAATATATTCTTGATGTAAGAAGTTTTTCAGAGCGTTCAAATGGATATGTTACCAATTCTAAGCATATTGCTTTACAAGATTTACCACAAAAATTATCATTATTAAATAAAGAAGATATTTTTATGGTTTATTGTGCTGGCGGATACCGCTCTATGATCGCATGTTCTATTTTGTTATCTAATGGTTTTAATAACATAATTAACATAGAGGAAGGTTATGTAAAATTATTAAAACAAGATATTAATATAACTGAAGGTCAATCTTGCTTAAATTAGATTAAAATGAAAAAAGTAAATTTAATTGATGTAAGAACAGCTTTTGAGTATAATCAGGGAAGTGTCCCTAATGCTATCAACGTACCTTTAAATGAAGTTGCAAAAAGAATAGGCGAGTTGAAAAGTCTACAACCTATGATTATTTTTTGTGCTGCAGGGGTTCGTTCTCAAAAAGCTATCGATTTTTTAAAAGCAAATGGAATAAATAATATTGAGAATGGAGGAGGTTTAGTTGATATGAAAGCTAGATTGAATACCTTATAGTACATCAAAAGTAAATCCTTTTGAACTAAAGTAGTTTAAAATTTTTGGTAAAACTTCTTTAACTTTTTTGTGTGTCTTTTCATTTTCATGCAAAACTATTATTGATCCCGAACTTGTATTTTCAATTATATTTTTGAAGCATTTTTTAGCGCATGTATTTTCGTCAAAATCCCAGCTTAAAACATCCCACATTACAATTTTATACTGTTTTTTTAAGTGCTTTATTTGTGATATTTTAATTCTACCATATGGTGGTCTGAACAAATTACTATTGATTAATTTACTAGCCTTGTTAATGTCTTTATAATATTTCTTGTTCTTTGTTTTCCAACCATTTAAGTGAGAATAGCTATGATTGCCGATTTGATGATTTTCGTTGATACATCTTTCAATAATTTTTGGATATTTTTCTACTTGTTTTCCTAGATAAAAAAAAGTTGCTTTAGCTTGATATTTTTTTAACTCATCTAAAACAAAATTGCTTAAATCCTTACAGGGTCCATCGTCAAAAGTCAGATAAATAGTTTTTCTTGATTTCTCTTTATTCCATATTAATGAAGGATAAATATATCTTATAAAAGATGGTGTTTTAATTAGTTTTAGCATAATTAAAAAGAGCCGTTAGGCTCTCTTGTGATTAATTATTGATATTTTTCATAAAGATCAACTATCTTTTTTTGAGACTTTTCATCATTGTAATTTATTGTTAGATTGTACATGCTTGAAATAATTTGATTTGCAATTTGAAAATCTCTTTGCATATTATTTAATAGTTTTTCATCAATTGAGTTATAATAATCTAATTCATCAAAATATGTTTCTATTAAAATACTAACAACTTCAGATGCTTTTTCCATTTTGCCAATTTTGTAATAACCCTCAGCTATTGGTAAATTAAAATAGTTAAATGGAATGGCTTTGTGAGGCATAATTTCTAAGCATTTATCAAGAACTATTTCTGCTTTATCATATTCTTCTTTTTGGATAAGCGCATCAGATAATCTAGAAAAATTATTTCTAAAATTCATAGTCATTCTCATATTTGTTTCATCTAAATAAATAGAAGGATCTTGCATATTACCCCATTTGAATTTGTTAATAAGATTGTCATACATTATATCACAAGCAATTTCGCCTGTTTGACCATCATTTGACTTAGCTAAATATGGGACAAAACGATATGCTAGCCCCTCTAATTGAAAATATTTTTCAAGTCCCATAAAGTTTCCTGAACCAACTGTAATTGCAAAGTAGATTGGTCTTTCCCAGTTAAAATTAGCAAGTATGTCTAGAACCATCATTTCGTTCTTGCCAAATCCGTTTCCTTTGAGTTCCCATTTGATTTCATCTACAATTCTGCTTCTATATGATTCAGGAACAACCCCCTTTTTAATTACATCATCTTTATCTATTGTAATTTTAAGTTTGTTGGTTGGACAATAATTTGCTTTTTCACCATTTCTAGTAAACCCTTTGGTTTTGTCATTGTCGCTAGAAATAAAATTGACTACGTCTTCAACCTCTACATATCCTTTTTTATTATCTTTAATAATAATATAGTCTCTCGTACCTTGCTTATACTTTTCCCAACTCATAGAGCTTGGAATTGGAGCAGCATCATATGCCGCTCTTTTCATTTGATCAATGTACCAATCGGTGTTAAATAAACTTAAATTTACAACTCTAATATCAGTCCTGATTCCTTCAACTTCTTGAGCATACCAAAGCGGAAAAGTATCATTATCTCCGTTAGTAAATATTATTGCATTTGGCGCACATGAATTTAAGTAATTAGTTGCTACGTCTCTAGCCGTATATCTTCCTGATCTGTCATGGTCGTCCCAATTTTCCTTTGCCATTAATGTTGGCACTAAAAGCAAGCAACTTAATGTAGCAATTATAGAGCTATTAAAAGTATTGATTTTCTTAGAGAGAAAGTCAATTAATCCTAATACTCCTAAGCCAATCCATATGGAATATGCATAAAAAGATCCAACGTACGCATAGTCCCGTTCTCTAGGTTGAAATGGATATTGATTTAAATATACAACAATTGCAATGCCAGTAAATAGGAATAATAAAAAGACTACTAATGCATCATTTTTTTTCTTTTTGAGTTGATATGCTAGCCCAATAATTCCTAGAAGAAAAGGCAACATAAAATAAATATTTCGACCTTTATTATTTGCCATAGTTTCAGGAATATTATCTTGAGGCCCAAGGCCACGAATAGTTTCATCAATAAATGCAATCCCACTTATCCAATTACCTTTATTGATTTCTCCATGTCCTTGAATATCATTTTGTCTACCAGAAAAGTTCCACATAAAGTATCTGAAGTACATATGCCCTAGTTGATATTTGAAGAAATAGCTTAAATTCTCTGAAAATGATGGAGGTCGCTTGGTATTTTTATGACCACTCCATTCTTGATATGCTTTAGCGTGTACCGATTGGGTTGAACTCCACATTCTTGTAAAAAACCCGCTAAATTTGGAGTCGTACACTGGTATGGAGTTTTTTCTGTTATTAGTAACAACATATTTTCCAGCTTCTTCATCTTTTTTATATACAGGTGTTCCATCTTTAAGATCAACCACATTTGCATTGTAGTATTGTCCGCTTAATATTGGCCAGTCTCCATATTGCTCTCTGTTTAAATATGAAAGTAAACTTACAGCATCTTCTGGATTGTTTTCATCAATTGGGGTGTTTGCATTTGATCGAATAACAAGAATAAAAAATGTGGAGTAACCAATTAAGATTGTTGCAAAACTAACTAGTATTATGCCTAAATTTGGCTTACTCTTTACCTTAGCATATTTTAAACCAAAAATAATACCAAAAATTATTAACACAAAATAAATTATGGTTCCTGAATTAAATGGTAGACCAATAGTGTTAACAAAGAATAATTCAAATCCTTTAGCAAAATTTACAACTTGCGGAATAATTACTCCTTGAATACCGCCAGTAATTATAACTGCTAATAGAAAAACCTTTATAATTCCCCATCGGGTTGGTTTATATTTTTTAAAATAATATATAAATACTAATGCAGGAATTGCTAGTAAATTTAACAGATGCACACCAATTGATAAACCTATAAGGTAGGCTATTAAAATTATCCATCTTGCTGAATATTTATCATCTGCTTCACTTTCCCATTTAAGAATCGCCCAAAATGTTATAGCTGTAAATGTTGATGACATAGCATACACCTCGCCCTCAGTAGCAGAAAACCAAAAAGAATCTGAAAAAGTGTAGCTTAAAGCGCCAACAAAACCACTTCCAAAAATGCCTATTTTTTGAGCTAATGATAAATTTTTTTGATTAATTGAATCTAAAGTAATTTTTTTAGCCAATGCCGTAATCGTCCAAAACAAAAATAAAATAGCGAATGCGCTACATACTGCCGACATTATATTAATCATAAATGCTACATTTGAAACGTCGCTTGCAAATAAGCTGAAAAATCTTCCAATTAATTGAAATAACGGTGCCCCTGGAGGATGGCCCACTTCTAGTTTATACGCAGTACTTATGTATTCGCCGCAATCCCAAAAACTAACTGTTGGTTCAATTGTTAAATAATAAACAAAAAATGCTATCGAAAAAGTAAGCCAACCTAAAAGATTGTTTGTTTTAATGTAGTTCATGTTAAAAGTAATATTTTTGCGAATTTAGTAAATAATTTATCTAATTAAAGGGTCAATTATATGATTTAAAACATTTGCTATGATTTTTTTGTGGCATTGGTTTAAATTTTTATTTTTGTTTCCCAAAATTTGCCCGATGGTGTAACTGGCAACACGTCTGGTTTTGGTCCAGAAGAGTCTAGGTTCGAGCCCTAGTCGGGTAACTTTTTCTCATTTTTTTTCTATATATTTTTTTCTAGAATTTTTTGTTTATATTTGCTAGGTGGTGGCTATTGCTACCTCGCTAACCAAAACAAGTATTTATGATTTTTTTATTCTCTAAACTTAGAGTATACAACAATATTTTATTGTTAATTTTTACTCTTTTTTCATTTACATTTTTTAGTAATAATATCTATTCACAATCAGATTTTAGCCCTGTAGTGGATGTTAGTTTAAGTAATTTAACTCCAGGCTCAATTTCTGATTTGAGTTTCACCATTTCGCAGGATGCTAATGAATCTGATATGTCTTCAAGTATTGTAGTTTCAAATGGAGGGTATTTTTCTATTTCATCTCTAAGTGTTGGTGATGTTGTAGGCTTTGGATCCGGTTTTGTTGCTGGAGGCTCTTCTTCTGGTGATTTTACCTTATATGTTTCAAATATTGTTTCGCCATCTCAAGCTACCCTTCTTGTTATTGATGACTCTAATAATGGAATGTTGGGATCTTTTACAATTAAAAATGCAGCGAGTGGCATTCAAATACTTTCTACCGCACCTGCTGATGGTAACTCAGTAACTGCCGGTAACAGTCAAGCGGTTACATTAAGTAATATTTTTAACATTCCGAATTCTACTTCTTTAACTATATCTACAACAATTTATTCTGAGATGAATTTTCCAGCTGTAGTTCAGAGTTTCAATTTTGATTTACAGGTATCAGCGTCTTTTAGCCCTAGCGTTGAAGTAAGTTTAAGTAATTTAGTTCAAAGCTCACTTTCAGATTTAAGTTTTACCATTTCTCAAGATGCAAATGAATCCGATATGTCCTCTAGTGTCGTTGTTTCTGATGGTGGTTCGTTTATTATTTCTTCTCTAAATATTGGAGATATTGTGGGATTTGGCTCAGGATTCGTTGGTGGCGGCTCTGCTTCTGGAGCTTTTAATTTAAGTGTTTCTGACATTTCTTCATCATCTGAAGCTACACTTGCTGTTATTGATTCAAATAATGATACTTTAGGTTCATTTAATATTCAGAATACCGAGAGTGGAATTCAAATTCTTTCAACAGCTCCTTCTGATGGTAATACTATCACTGCTGGTAATAGTCAAGAAGTAACTTTAAGTAATATTTTTACTACTCCAAATTCTCCATTATTAACTATTACAACAACTATTAATGCAGAGATGGACTTTCCTTCAGATATTCAGACTTTCATCTTTGATTTAGCTACAAACTGTAATGATGTTCTTAATAGTGAATTCAATATTATTAGTTGTGATAGTTATGATTGGAATGGTGTTACATATACTGAGAGTGGCACATATACTTTTGAAACAACAAATTCATTAGGTTGTGATTCTACTGCTACATTAACATTAGCAATCAATAGCTCTGAGTCAACTTCTGAGGATATTACGGCTTGCGATAGTTGGTCATGGGATGGTGTTGATTACACGGAGTCTGGTTCATATTCTAATACATATANTAATGTNTCGGGTTGTGATTCTACACACACTGTTAACTTAACGATTAANAATTCGTCNACATNACNGGAGACTGCTACGGCTTGCGATAGTTANGATTGGAACGGTACTACATATACTGAGAGTGGTATATTCAGTTGGGTTGGATTAAACAGCAATGGTTGTGATTCAATTGTTACAATAAATTTGACCATTATTAATACTTATTATGTTAATAATAATGTAAGTGTATGTTTTGGTGAAAGTATTGATGTCGGAATAAATTCATATAATGAAACAGGAACTTATATTGATACTTTAACTAGTATTAATGGCTGTGATTCTGTAGTTACAACTAATTTAACTATATATTCTGATATTGTATCAATTATTGTACAAAGTGGAAGTGATATTATAGCCAATACGATTGGAGGAACAAGTCCTTATAGTTTTGAATGGAGTACCGGTGAAACATCAGAAACAATAACTCCACTAAATAACGGAGAATATTGGGTAATTATTAATGATATAAATTCTTGTGAATCTGACACTTCCTTTTTTATCGTTGATTGGACACATACTTCTTTAACAGAAAATTATATTAACAATCTATCTATTTACCCAAATCCATCAATTGACGTATTTAATATTATGTTTAATTGTAATACAAAACAAGATATTGATTTAACAGTCAACAATATGTTAGGTGAAGTTATTATTAATGAAACAATCAGAAATCTTAACGGAAATTATAGCTCAAGTATCGATATGTCACAATATCCAAATGCTGTTTATATTCTTAAGTTAACAACTAATAATGGAATTATTAATAGAAAGTTAATATTGGAAAAATAATTGATTAAATAAATATTGAAGTTATAATAATCATCTCTAGTTTGATAGAAATATTGTTGTAAAATTTCGGAAGATGTTATTGCTTATTTATTAAAAATAAATTCTCTATAATTTAATTTTTTTGCATTTGAATTGTTTCTTCAACAAAGAAACTAACTCTCTTCAAATCTTTCTCTCTTGAAGAATTGCCTACTAAAATATCAAATTCGCCAGCCTCAATAATATATTTCATTTCAGAATCATAATAGGCAAAGGCAGATTTATCTAAATTAAATGTAATTACTTTTGATTCGCCTTGTTTTAGACTTACTCTTTTAAATCCTTTGAGTTCTTTAATAGGTCGTGTAACACTGCTATATTTATCACAAATATATAGCTGTACTATTTCATCTCCGGAAATTTTTCCAATATTTTTCACATCAACTGAAACACTAAGAATATCATTTTTTAATTTTGAGTCATCTATTCTTGGTTCACTAATTTGAAACTTTGTATAGCTAAGGCCAAATCCAAATGAATATAAAGGTTTATTACTTTTTATAGCATAGTTTCTAAAATACATTGAATTCTTATGATTATAAAACATTTTTAGTTGACCAACTGATCTTGCAACGGTTAGAGGTAGTTTTCCACTAGGATTTATTTTTCCAAAAATAATTTCAGCAACCGCTATACCACCAAAGCTTCCTGGTTCCCATGCTTCTATAATTGTATTTATATTTTCTGAAATCCAAGGCTCTGAAATTGGTCGTCCGTTTACATATACAACAATAATATTTTTACCTGTTTCTTTTAATTTCATTACTAAATCTAATTGCTTTCCAGCTAAATTAAGTTCAGCTCTTGCCGTATTTTCTCCTGAAGTTTTTTGATTCCACTTATATCTCATTGAATTATCTCCAACAACTACAATAATAATATCATGTTGATTTGCAACTTCAATTGTTTTACTAATATCTTCATTAGAGATTTTCTTAATATTTTCATTGGAGTTGTGATAGTTAACTAAATAACCCATTTCACTACCAATTTTTTTGATGCCTTCATATATGGTAAATACATTTTGATCTGGTTGTGGATTATGCCAATCACCTAATATTGATTGATTATTAGCATTAGGACCAGTAACTAGTATTTTATTATTTACTTTTTTAGCTTTTTGAAGTGGTAATACAAAATCATTTTTTAATAAGACTATGCCCTCTCTTGCTAGTTCTAGAGCTAAATCTTGGTGAGATTTATTGAATATTTTTTCGTTAATATTATCTTCATCTACATAACGATTCTCAAATAAACCTAATTTAAATTTAGCCTCTAATATTTTTGAGCACGCAAAATTAACTCTTTCTTCAGATAATTTTCCTTCATTTACTAATTCGGATACTAGTTCAGGGAAGTGTGGACCATGCATATGCATATCAATTCCTGCATCAACTGCAAGGTAAACTGCTTCTTTGAAATTTCTAGCAACTCTATGAAGTGTTTCTAGCCTTTCAATATCAAGCCAGTCACTTACATAAAAACCATTAAAACCCCATTGATTTCTGATTAAATCAGACATAAGTTTTTTATTTGAATGAGAAGGTATGCCATTAACTTCATTGTGAGCAGCCATAATTGAAAACACTCCAGAATTTATAGCACTTTTGTACGGTGGTAAATAAATCTCATATAGTGTTCTTTCAGAAATATCCATTGGAGATAAATTTAGTCCATTGATTGGTTCGCTTCCTGCTATAAGGTGCTTTGCACAAGCTATAACCTTGTTAAGTCCAGTAAAATCACCCTGTTGTAGTCCATTTATCATGCTTGCACTCATTCGACTAACTAAATATGGATCTTCTCCAAAGGTTTCACCAACTCTTCCCCATCTTGCATCTCTCATAACATCTACATTTGGGGTAAATGCCCAATGAGA
>PAYK01000010.1 GCA_002714805.1 Flavobacteriales bacterium | reverse complement strand
CCACTACCACTACCACTACCACTACCACTACCACCAGATGTATTCCAATAAGTTAGTGGTCCTGAGTAGCATCCTTCAAATGTACCATCTGTACTATTAAATTCAAATTCAACAGTATAATTATTTCCGCCGTTATTCGTAACTGAAATTAAATTTGATGAGGTCGCATCATTAGGGAAAACCATTTTATTGGAGTACGAACTCATATTTTGATTGATAATATATTTTGGTGTACAGGTGTTAATTGGCGGATTACTAGGGAAAAAATCATATGAATAAAATGAATACGTTCCATCAGGTGTGCCATTTGAATGCAATTCTAAAATAATCATATCTCCATAGCCGCTATATGAAGGGCCGTTAGCATTACCACTGACATCTGCTGTAAACATTCTTATTTCAAAATTTGTGGTTCCGTTTTGCCATATATTACCAAAATTTATAATTTCACTTGGTCCAATACCTAAAGATTTTTCATTTGTGTTGTTAATGGTAAAACTATTTGAACAGCCATTAGAATTTGAACAATTATCTAAACAGTCGTTTATATTAGAATAAATTCCTGTTCCATCAAGAGGATCTACACAAGATTCGTTCAAACAATTATATGAAACTGATGATCCGGAACCACTTCCTGATCCGGAACCACTTCCTGATCCGGAACCGTTTCCATTATTATTGGAACATACGCTTAAGCATCCTGCTAATGTTGAGTAAATACCACTGTTTTCTTGAACACAGTTTCCTTCAATACAATTGTATCCAATACTGTTATTATTATTATTACAAGCAGCCATACAATTTTCGTAGTTAGTATATATACCTCCTTGAACTTCGACACAATTTCCTGAGCTACAATTGTATCCGGATTGATCATCTTCTTTTTTACAGCACAGCAGAAAAACTACTAAAATTGAGAATAAAATTTTTTCTTTCATAATATGCCAAAAATAATTTTTTTTTCTTATTTAGAATCATTTTAAATTGTAATTATTGTAAAATCAGATTTTAAATACAGATTAAAAAAACAAAGGTCACTCAATGAGTGGGTGTAATTTTGGTGGACCTCTCGTACCTTATTTCTAATTTTCTTAGAAAATTATTAATTAATTTTACATTTTAAAATTTTAAATATGACAAAGAAAAAAATATTACTCATTTTACTATCTGTGTCTGTGATATTTTCTTGTAACGTAAATAAAAACAAGAAAAAAGAAAAAAATAACACAAATATTATGGCAAAAAAAATACCTAAAATAAACATATATCACACTGATACTATTATTGATAATTATGACTGGATGCGTTTAACAGACTCTCAGAAGGAATCTGATAATAGTGATTCTCAAACTATGGATGTTATTAATTATTTAAATGCTGAAAATGATTATTTATTAAAAGAAATGTCTGGTACGGAATCATTTCAAAATGATTTATTTGATGAGTTTATTTCAAGAATTCAACAGAATGATGAATCTGTTCCAGTGAGTTACAATGGATTTACATACTACTCAAAGTATAAGGAAGGCGAAGATTATCCTATTCATTATAGACAGAAAAATATAGATAATGCTGAGGAAGAAATCATTTTAAATTTACCAGAAATAGCAAAAGGTTCAAGTTATTTCGCTCTTGGAGATAAATCAGTTAGCGAAAACAATCATTTAATGGCATATAGTGTTGATTTGTTATCCAGAAGAGACTATTCTATTTATATCAAAGATTTAAGAACAGGAGAAATTTTAGAAGACAAGATTCAAAATACAACAGGACGTATTACTTGGGCTAATGATAATAAGACTATTTTTTACACAAAAAAAGACAAGGTCACATTACGTTCTTATCAAATATATAGACATATAATAGGAACAGATCAATCTGAAGATGTCTTGGTTTATGAAGAAAAGGACGAGACTTTTAGTTGTTTTATTTATAAAACAAAATCAAGAAAATATTTAATGATAGGTTCTTCTCAAACTCTTTCTTCAGAATATAGATTCTTAGATGCTGATAACCCTTTCGGAGATTGGCAGCTAATACACCCTAGAGAAAATAATTTAAAGTATTCCGTAAGTCATTTTGAAGATAAATTTTACATTAAAACCAATTGGGATGCTGAAAATTTTAGACTTATGGAAACATCTATCAATACACCTTCAAAGAATTATTGGCATGAAGTTATTCCACATCGTAAAGACGTGTTAATAAGAAGTATTGATGTTTTTAAGAAATATTTGGTAGTAAATGAAAGAAGTGATGGTCTAAGAAAAGCAAGAGTGATTAACTGGTATGATAATTCTGAATATTATATAACATTTAATGATCCATCATACTCATTATATTCTGTTGCTAATTTAGAATTTGATACTGATTTATTTCGTTTTGTTTATTCTTCTTTGACAACACCTCGTTCTGTATATGATTTTAACATGTCAACTAAGGAGCGTACTCTTTTAAAACAGAAAAAAGTTTTAGGAGGAGAGTTTGATTCAGATAATTATATATCTGAGCGCATATTTGCAATCAGTAGAGATGGTAAAACAGAGATACCTATTTCATTAGTTTACAGAAAGGACCTTAAGAAAAATGGACAAAATCCGTTATTGTTAAATGGTTATGGTTCTTATGGGAGTAGCTCTGATCCATATTTTAGTTCTGTAAGATTAAGTCTTTTAGATCGAGGGTTTATTTTTGCTATTGCTCACATACGAGGTGGGCAAGAAATGGGTAGATATTGGTATGAAGATGGAAAGTTGCTTAAAAAGAAAAATACATTTTATGATTTTATAGATTGTGGTAAATATCTTATTGAAAATAACTATACATCTTCAGAACATTTATATGCTAAAGGTGGAAGTGCAGGAGGATTGTTAATGGGGGCACTAATAAATATGGAGCCAGAATTATTTAATGGTGTAATTGCTGGAGTTCCCTTTGTAGATTTAATAAATACTATGTGGGATGAGTCTATTCCTTTAACTACAAGTGAATTTGATGAGTGGGGTAATCCTAAAGAAAAAAAATATTATGATTATATGAAATCATATTCTCCTTATGATAATATTATGGATGTTAATTACCCAAATTTACTTGTTACTACTGGATATTGGGATAGTCAAGTTCAATATTGGGAGCCTGCTAAGTGGGTTGCTAAGATTAGAGATATTAGAGCTAATGACAATTTATTACTTATGTATTGTAATATGGATGCGGGGCATGGAGGATCGTCAGGTCGATTTGAAAGTTTGAAAGAAACTGCATTAGAGTATGCTTTCTTATTTAAATTAGAAGGTATTAAAGAATAGAATAATAAAACCCACTCATTTGAGTGGGTTCATTTCTTGTTGACCTAAAGTGTCCTTATTTTGAACTTTTTAACCAATTTAAATTACATTATATATTTAAAATTAAATTTTTATATTTATGAAAAAACAACCTGATGGAAAATGTCTTAGTTTTATCACAAATAATAATTTCAATTTCAATATTAATAGTTTGGGTTTTTCGTTACGATAATATTGTCATAGAATTTGAACAATATGGATTATCAAGTTTATTAAGAAACATCGTTGGCGCATCAAAAATTTCTCTAGCAACAATTTTAGTTATGGGAATTTGGCATCATGAATACTTGTTTTTCGCTTCAACAACTATGGCTTTTTTAATGCTTTGTGCTCAGTTTTTTCACTTTAGAGCAAAAAATAATTGGAGAAAGTTTGTACCCTCCTTATCTCTTTTAATCTTATCATTATTTATTGCTTCTTCTTACTATTAAACACTAAAGTATGAATACTTCTCTTTTTTTGATTATCTTTTCATCAATCTCATTTATATATTATGGATTAAATTCTCTTTTATCCAAAAAAATGCATTCTGAATATTCTCGCTGGGGTTATAATAATTTGCGTATTTTTCTTGCATGGTGTCAATTATTAGGTGGGTGTGGATTGATAATTGGCATGTTACATCTTTCACTAAATCCATTGATTTCTATTACGTCGTTTTTATTGACTATAATGATGCTAACGGCTGTTTATACAAGAATAAAATCAAAAGATGGTTTACTTTTGACATTACCCTCTCTTTTTTACTCTATATTAAATACAATTATTTTTTTTCAATCTATTTAATTGGATTATTGAATTTTATCACAACGAAAAAGCGGAATTCTATCTCAAAAAGAGATTGATTCCGCTTTAGTGGACCTAATTGTCCTTATTTCGAACTTTAAGTTAAACCTTATTTTGCTTGAAAAGCTACTTTTTAAATATTTTGTTATTTAAATTTTTTTCTAGCATCTTTTTTCTTTTTATTTCTGTTTGCAAAAAACTCTTGTTTTCTTTTTAGTTTTTGTTTTTCAAATTCTTTCTTTTCTTTTGTATTCATAGGTTTATCAGTTTGAGGGAACGGATGATTTAAAATTACTTCAATGTCCTTTTGTATTAACTTTTCTATAATCTTAATGTATCCGTTTTCTTCTGGTTCGGAAATAGAAATAGCAACTCCTTCTTCTCCAGCTCTTCCACACCTTCCTATCCTGTGGACATATGTTTCTGATTCATTAGGGATATCATAATTTAGAACATAACTTAATTTTTCTATGTCAATACCCCTAGCAGCAATATCTGTAGCTACTAAGATTCGTATTTGAGAATCTTTAAATAATTGTAATGCTTTTTGTCTTTGACTTTGTGTTTTATTTCCATGTATTGCTGAAGCTTGAATATTTTTCTTTCTTAAATTACGAACTATCTTATCAGCACCATGCTTAGTTCTAGAAAAAAGCAATAGTTGATTAATTTTTTCATCTTTTAGTATGTGAAGTAATAAGTCTTTTTTATTGGACTTATTTGTATAGTAAATGTACTGTTTAATAGTTTCAGCAGTAGACGATAAAGGGTTGACAGATATTTTTTTTGGTTGTTTTAATATTTGCGATGAAAGATTTATTATGTTTTTAGGTAAAGTAGCTGAAAAGAATAAAGATTGACGTTCTTTTGGCAGAAGATTTAATAATTTTCTAATATCATGAATAAAACCCATATCTAACATTCTATCTGCTTCATCCAGAACGAAATAAGCAACATCTTTTAATGATATAAATCCTTGTTCTATTAAATCTAATAATCTTCCAGGAGTAGCAATTAAAACTTCTGTTCCTTTAGCAAGTTTATTTGTTTGAGATCCTTGTTTAACTCCTCCAAAAATCACAGTATTTCGTATAGTAGTATATTTTGAGAAGTCTGTAAAGTTTTCTCCTATTTGAATAGCAAGTTCTCTAGTAGGAGTTACAATTAAAGCTTTTATTTTATTTCCTCCTCTTTCTTTAACTAAATGATGTATGATTGGTAATGCAAAAGCTGCTGTTTTACCAGTTCCTGTTTGAGCGCTTGCTAATACGTCAAATTGATTTAACACTAAAGGAATAGCTTTCTTTTGAATAGCTGTTGGGTGAATATAGTTTTGATCATTAATCGCTTTAAGTAGTGATGGGTTTAATTGCAAATCTTTAAATGTCATACATAATTTAATTTTATATTAGTTGTGTAAATGTATGTTATAATTTAGACCCTTTATTATTTAATACACTTTATTATATTTTATTACGTTATATGATTATGAATAAAAAAGGCAGACCATCAACAAAAAAAAAGAAGTTAAAAAACGGTTACTATATGTCAATTAGAAATTCTGTTTCGTCAAAACCTGTAAGGATAATGAGAGATACCTTTGAAGAAATGAAATTAGTTGAGGAGAATTTTAGAAATCGAGATTTTAAGTATCTTGGACTGGTTAAAAATAATATATGGCTTGATGGAGAAAAAAAAGGCAAGACAACAAATTAGTATTACGATAGCAATAAACAACTAATTCTTGCGTAAAACCCCACTCAAATGAGTGGGGTTTTTGGGTGGACCTAAGCGTCCTTATTTCGAACTTCATAATAAGATTTTTTAATATTTTTTTGAATAGTTTTGTTTAATGAACAAATTGCTAATTATATCACTTTTCTTTCCTATCATCGGGTTTTCACAGCAGACCTTTAATTTTTCACATAACGGATTAAATAGAGAATATATATATTATGCTCCAGCAGATATTCAGCCTGATGCTCCTTTGGTTTTTGTAGCCCATGGATTTACAGGTTCAGCTCAAGGTATTATGAATTATTGCGGAATGAATGCTGTAGCAGATGAGAATGGTTTTGCAGTTTGTTATCCTCAGGGAACTTCTGATTCATGGGGAGATAATTTTTGGAATGTTGGATATAACTTTCATTCAGGTGTTACTGTAGATGATGTAGGTTTCATAGTTTCATTAGCATCATATTTACAGTCTACTTACGAGTTAAGCTCAGAAAACACTTTTTTTACAGGTATGTCCAATGGAGGTGAGTTGTGTTATTTATTAGCTTGTGAGGTTCCTGATGTTTTTAGAGCTTTTGCTCCAGTTGCGGGAACAATAACTCCAAATGGGCTAACTAAAAGAACCACAGGGATTTATGAGAATAAAAAAAGCGGAACACTATCTCAAAATGAGATGGATTCCGCTTTGGTGGGCAATGAGGGACTCGAACCCCCGACTTCCTCCTTGTAAGGGAGGCACTCTGAACCAACTGAGTTAATCGCCCAAATCTGGAAGGCAAATATAAAAATGATTTTCTTTCATTCACAAAATTTATTAATAAAATTATATGACTTCTCCAACGACAAAGGTACTACCGCCAATGAAAATTAAATCATCCTTTTTTGCATTAAATTTTGCTTTATTATATGCATCGGATACTGATTTGAAGCAATTTCCATCCAATTTATAATCTTTTGCTTTTGATAATATTATTTTAGAATTCATAGATCGAGGAATTTTTGCTTGGCAGAAATAGTAGATTGCTTTTTTAGGTAATAACTCCAAAATTCTATCTATTGATTTGTCATCAACCATGCCAAAAACTATATGTAAATTTTTATAGCTAATTTTTTTTAGTTGTTCAACAATTAGTTTTATACTATCTATATTATGCCCGGAATCACAAATTGTATAGGGAACTTTACATAAAGTCATCCAACGGCCCATAAATGAAGTGTTTTTCTTTATGTTTTTTAGTCCTGATATAATATGTTTTTCTTTAATATTCCATTCTTTTTTTCTTAAAATATTTATAGCTGTGTAAGCAATATTTTTATTTTCTTTTTGAAAGCTTCCTTTTAAATCACTTTCATACTTGCAATTTTTAGCATAATATAAATTTGATTGATTTTGCTTAGCTATTCTATTAAATATATTTTTTATTTGAGATTGTTTTCTGCCAATTAAAATGGGTGTTTTTGGTTTAATTATACCTCCTTTTTCAATAGCAATTCTTTCAAGACTATCTCCTAACAATTCTGTATGATCTAATCCTATATTTGTAATTATTGATAAATCTGGATGTATAATATTAGTACTGTCTAATCGACCACCTAAACCTACTTCTATGATCGCTATGTCTACTTTTTGTTTTGAGAAGTAATGAAAAGCCAATGCTACCGTCATTTCAAAAAATGACATGCCAATCTTATTAAACCAATTTTTATTTGTTTTAATAAATTGTATTACACTTTCTTGTTTTATCATCTTCCCATTAATTTTAATTCGTTCTCTAAAATCTTTAAGATGAGGTGAGGAGTATAATCCAGTTTTAAAGCCTGCTTCTTGAAAAATTGATGCTAGCATGTTACATGTTGATCCTTTACCATTAGTCCCAGCAACATGTATGGATCTAAAATCTTTGTGTGGGTTACCTAATTTTTCTGAAGCTTGAACTATATTTCCAATATCGCTTTTATAAGCTATTTTTCCATGACGTTGATACATTGGTAATTGGCTAAACATCCAATCTAAACACTGTTCATATGTCATTAGTTGAGTTTGAAATTATATATAATTGTTCCGACTTGAATCTCAGGAGCTTTGGAATTTGCTTCAAAAGTTGTTTTAAGCGCTGCTTCTTTTGCTTTTGCATATAAATACAAACTGGTTGTGGTTGAGCCTTTTGCTCCGGGTGATGCGCTAATTACATTTCCATTTCTATTTACTCTAATAGTTACTACTACTTTTCCTTGTTGCTGTGAATCGTATATTGGTTTTGTGATTTCTGCGATAGTTCTATCTCCAAGCTGATAAGCAATTCCATTTGTTCCATTGCTTTCTCCATTGTATGTATTAGAATTTTGGTTGCCATCTTTAATGCCCTGATCTCCTTGTTCTTCACCTATTCCCTGACTAATACTATTATTTTGCTTTTTACCTGTGTAAAGCGCTTTAATATTTACCACAGGTTCAGGTTTTTTATCTTCTGTCTTTTTTACTTCTTCACTTTTTTTTATTTGGTCTTTTGACTTGCTAATAGTAATTTCTTCAATATCCTGAGTGGTAATTTCTTCAACGAAACGATTGTTTAATTTTTGAGGAGTTATTTCTTCTTCAAAAATTGGTTCTGGTTGTTCTGAGCCACTTCCAAAATCTTGATATCCAAAATTAATAGTGATACCTTCTTCAGGTGGAGGAGGTATTTGATATGTCAAGCCCATAAAAATGAAACATAAAAGCAATAAGATGTGAAATAAGATGGTCCCAATGATTGCATTTTGTTTATTTTTACTGTTTTTAATCATTATTTTGGATTCGTAGCTAGAACTACTTTGTATTTATTGCGATATGCTATATCCATAACTTTTACAGCAAACTCTATATCAACAGTTTTGTCTGCGTGTAAAACAATGGCAGGTTCTTGTTCGTTCACTAAACGTTTTTTGAGTTGAATTTCTAATTGATCAAAAGGAACTTTTTGATCCTCAATATAATATTCAATTGCAGGTGTAATTGATACGGAAATGGTTTGCTTTTCTAATGTCCTAGCTTTACTATTTGGTAACAATAGCTTTAAAGCATTAGGACTAACTAATGTAGAAGTGAGCATAAAAAAGATAAGTAATAAGAAAACAATATCAGTCATTGAAGACATACTAAAGTTAGCACTGACTTTATTTTTACTTTTTAGGCTCATTTGTATCGTGTAATAAATCCATAAAGTCAGTAGTGGTTGTTTCTAATAAAAAGACTACCTTTTCTACTTTGGTCACTAATAAGTTATAAGCCACATAAGCAATAATCCCCACAACTAAGCCAGCTACTGTTGTAACCATTGCAGTATAAATACCTTTAGATAGCATTTCTATGTCAATATTCCCGCCTGCGCTTGCCATTTCATGAAATGCCACAATCATACCAATTACTGTTCCTAAAAATCCAATCATAGGAGCAGCACCAGCAATAGTTGCAAGATTAGCTAAATTATTTTCTAAAACATAGACTTCTAATTTGCCTTGATTTTCTATGGCAGAAGAAATATCTGTCATAGGTTTTTCAATTCGGTCAATCCCTTTTTCTAACATTCTAGAGATAGAACTATTAGTATTTTTACATAGAGTCTTAGCAGCTTTTACATCTTTATCTTGCACATAATTTTTAATGCTATTTAAAAAGCTTAAATCTATTTTTCTTGCTTTATTGAGAGTAGAATATCGTTCAATAAATAAATAAATAGAAATTATTGATAAAGCTGCCAGTGTAATCATAATAATATTTCCACCAGTACCACCACTTGTAATAAGATCTAATATTGATAGTGTCTTTTCTTCTATCAATTCTCCTTCAATGGCAGAGTTTGATAAGCTGTCGTTAAGTGAATTAATTTGTAATAAAAGTGAATTCATATTTTTATATTTAAAAACGTAAATCTAGTATATATTATTGCATAAAATAATATGTTAGGGCTCCAGCAAAATAACCTAATAAAGCTAGTAAACTTATTCTTTTGACATACCAGAAAAAGTCAATTTTCAAAATACCCATTACTGCTATACCTGCAGCAGATCCTATAATGAGAACACTGCCTCCTGTTCCAGCGCAATAAGCTAAGAATTCCCAAAAAATACCATCTGCAGCAAAAGGTCCTGTGCCAATTTCATACATTCCCATAGCTCCTGCTACTAAAGGAACATTGTCCACTATAGCAGATAGCAGTCCTATCATAATATTAATTGCATAAATATTACCATTAAAGGTATTATCAAGAATAGTAGCCATATCATTCAAGTGTCCCATGCTTTGTAATGATGCTACAGCTAGTAAAATGCCTAAAAAGAAAAAAATGGTAGCTGTATCTATCTTTTTTAAAGCACCAATTATAATTAAGTTTGATTTTTCTTTATAGTTTTTATTTCTATGTAAAACTTCTGTAGCAAGCCACATTACTCCTAAACTAAATAATATTCCAATGAAAGGTGGTAAGCCAGTAATAGTTTTAAAAAAAGGAACAAATAATAATCCTGTCACGCCAAATGAGAAAATTAATTTTCTTTCAAATTTGGTAGTTGGATTTATGGAATGACTAATTTCATTACCTTGTTGAGGTCTTTTAATATTACCTTTTAATTTAAAAGTTAGATATATTAAAGGAACAATCATACATACAAAAGAGGGTAAAATAATAGAAGTAATAATATTAACGGCTGTAATTTGGCCTCCAATCCATAGCATAATTGTAGTTATATCACCAATAGGCGACCAAGCACCTCCAGCATTGGCGGAGATTATTACCATTCCTGCAAAAAGCCATAAATCTTTCTTGTCTTCAATGATTTTAGTTAATAATGCAGACATCACTATTGCCGTTGTTAGGTTGTCTAGTGTTGCTGAAAAAACGAATGATAAAACGCAAAGGATCCACAACAATTTAATCTTATTATTAGTTTTGATTCGATCTGTAATTACTGAAAATCCTTGATGACAATCAACTACTTCAACAATAGTCATTGCACCTAATAGGAAGAATAAAATTTGACCTATTTCAGATAAATGATGTGATAATTCATAAAGTACAAACTTCTTTTTTACATAATTAATGTTTTGAGTGATGAAATCACTTGTGTAATTAATTTCTTTAGATTGAAAATATTTCAAGAAATTTTCGAAGTTATTTGAATTAATATCAATTTCAAATAAACCTAACGCAAAAATAGCCCAACATAGTGATCCGGTAATTAAAGCTGAAGCAGCTTTATCAATTTTAATAGTGTGTTCGAATGCAATTAATGAGTACCCTAAAATAAATACCAATAACATTAAAAAGTAAATCATTCTTATTTTTTTATTAATTATTTTTGCAAATATACAGTTGTGGATGGAAAAGCAAATTCGCAATTATTGTCATTTACAATTCTCATAATTTTAAAATTAATATCTTCTTTGACATCAATAAAATCGTCCCATTTAGTAGAATTTACATAGTATAAAACCATTATATCTAATGAGCTTGCACCAAATTCTTGAAATTTTACTCTACCTTCTTGATCTGTTCTTGGATGATCATTAATCAAAGTTTCAATTTCATTTACAACTTTTTTCATTTGGTCAATACTTGTATCGTAGGTTAAACCTATGTAAAATCTTGCTCGTCGAACTTTTCTTTTTCCTAAATTATCTAATTCAGCAGAAATCATATTTTTATTCGGAACTGTGACAACGCTCTTATCAAATGTTCGGATTCTAGTTGATCTAAAACCAACCTTTTCAACCGTGCCAGTAATATTGCCTGTAGATACTAAATCACCTACCAAAAAAGGTTTGTCAAAAAATATGGTAAATGAGCCAAGAAGGTTTTCTAAACTTTCTTTAGATGCCATTGCAATAGCTATTCCCCCAATTCCAACACCTGCAGCTAACGCAGTAACGTCAATATCAAATACTTTACTTAATAAAACAAAAAATAAAATAATATAGACTGCGATTTTACCTAATTCGATTATAAATGGAATTAGTTGGTCATCCATTTTACTCTCAGTTATGTTAGCTTTGTTAGTAAAAACAATTCCAAAATAATCTACAAATCTTAATGCAATTTTAGAAATAGAAAAAATTACAATAATTGTAAATCCTTTGTTTAAAAGTATATTTAAATTAAAATCTTTAGTTTCAAAATTAAGATCTGCTGGAAATATAATATTTAGTGATCCCAAATAAATAAATACTAATAATATAAAAAATCCTATTGGTTTGATAAGTAAATCATCGAACTTTATAAGATTAATTGACGGATCTCTATTCAATAATTTAAATAAAATTTTACTCAAGTATTTAGAAATAATTTTTTTAAAAATTAGTCCAAATAGAATGAACCCTATAAGCCAGCAATAATTTTCTAATGTATTGCTTAAAAATTGTTGTTGTAAAAATTGTTCTAAATCCATATGCTAAATTAATTTTTTTAATGCGATCTCTAATGCTGTCTTTGAAATATCTGTTTTAGAAGAATTAATTTCATATACTTTTTTTAATGCTTTCTTTATTATTGATGAAGTGTCTTCAAAGATTGCAGTATCAGTCATAGTGCTATTTGTATTCATCAAATATGCAAAAACTCTAGCCATTCCACAATTAGCTATAAAGTCGGGTATTACACTTATTTTTTTATCGGCGAATTCACCAACATTACCAAAGAAAATTTCTTTATCTGAGAATGGAACATTTGATCCACATGCAATAATATTTAGACCTCCTTTAATCATTCTTTGTATGTGATCTTTATTCACTAGTCTAGATGCTGCAGCGGGTATAAAAACATCAACTCCGATATCCCATATTTTTTTATTAACTTCATCATATGGTATTATGTGATTAGATGTTAAATTGTTTTCTTTTTTATCCATAAACAATTTACAAACTTCTTCATAGTTAAAACCATTTTGATTTATTAAACCACCTTCTTTATCAATAATTCCAACAATTTTAGCTCCTAATTTTGATAAATAAAATGCTGCCGCAGCACCAACATTACCCCAACCTTGAATAATTACTCTTTTTTCAATTAAATTTTCGTTGTGAATATTATAAAAGTGTTTTGTAGCCTCAGAGACACCATAACCGGTAATCATATCTGCAATTGTATACTTTTTAGATACTGCTGGAGTCAGTCTTGGATCGGTAATTTCTAATAAGACTCCATCTTGAAGTTGTTTAATAATAATTTTTTTCTGCTCTAATGATGGTTTGAAGTGACCATTAAATACACCTTCTTGAGGATGCTCTAAACCTAATTTTTTTGTAATTGGAATAACCTCATGTATTTCATCTACATTTAAATCTCCGCCGGTACCATAGTAATTTTTTAATATGGGAAAAATTGCTTTATACCATCTATTCAAAACATCCTTTTTTCTTGGATCTTTAGGGTCAAAATTTATTCCTGATTTTGCGCCTCCAATTGCTGGTCCAGCTACTGTAAATTTTATTTCCATAGTTTTAGCCAAAGAAATAACCTCATATTTATTAAGTCCTTTTCTCATTCTTGTTCCCCCACCTGCTGCTCCACCTTTTAGTGAGTTAATGACTATCCATCCCTTAGCCTCTGAAAGGCTATCACTCCATTCAAAAATAATTTCGGGTTTTTTATTTTCGTATAATTCTAATAATTCTTTCATAAAAAATTAGATTTTGACAAAAGTAGTTATTATTGATCAAAGTATTTGCCGACAATAGAATTCCTTTTAGCACCGGTTACAGATGCTAAGCAATTAATTTCCTTCTCGATCTTTAGAACTCCTAATAATCCAAAAATCAAAGCTTCTTTATATTCTATAAGTTTTTTGTCGCCTAATAGGAAATTAGCCTGAGACATTGCTTTAATTCTTTGTATGAGGAATGTATTGAATGCTCCGCCACCTGTCACTAGACATTTTCCTGATTTTATACAATTAGCTATTTGAATAGCTATGTGTTCAACTAATGTTCTCAAAATATTAGGAGTACTATCGTTATATTTTTTTAAAACATATAGAAATTCTCTTTCCAACCATTCCTTACCTAAAGACTTTGGCGGTAATTTTTTGTAGTAGTTTATATTATTTAATTCTTTTAATAGATCATTGTTTATACTACCTGTTTTAGAAATTGCGCCTTTATTATCATATTGCTCTCCATATTTTTGAGAATATTTATTTAATACAATGTTTACAGGGCATATGTCATATGCTTTTCTTAATCCATCATTTTTAAATGAAAAATTACTAAATCCTCCTAAGTTTAAGCAATAATCGTATTTGCTAAAAAGTAATTCATCTCCAACAGGAACTAGTGGCGCCCCCTGACCGCCAAGTTCTACATCTAAGCTTCTAAAATCACTTACTACCGGAATGTTTAATTTTTCATTAATTATTTTTCCATTTCCAATTTGTAGTGTGATGCTTTTTTCGGGATCATGTAAAACTGTATGTCCGTGGGAACTAATCAGGTCTACTTTTAAGTTATTTTTAAGTATAAAATCGTTTAATAATTGGGATAGGTAAATAGCGTATCTTTCGCTAGATTGATATATTTCAGATATGGGCATAAGGTGTAATTGTTGAAGATGCGCTTGCCATTCTTTATTATATGGAATTGTTTGACATACATCTAATTGATATTTCCAGGTTTTGTTGTAATAAAATGATGCAAAAGCAAGGTCAACTCCATCTAAAGAAGTTCCAGACATAAGACCAATCACATTGTATTGTTTGTAAATTCTCATTTTTTAGTTAAAAAGACTATTTTTGAGTTCAAATTTAAACTAACTATTTATATGAATTTTAATTTAACTGAAGAACATATAATGATTCGTGATGCGGCTAGAGATTTTGCAAAGACGGAATTGCTGCCAGGTGTTATTGAGAGAGATGAAAATCAAACCTTTCCATTTGAGCAAATTAAGAAATTAGGTGAATTAGGTTTTATGGGTATGATGGTTGATACAAAGTATGGGGGCGCTGGAATGGATACTATTTCTTATGTTTTGGCAATGGAAGAGCTTTCCAAGGTTGATGCCTCAGCATCAGTAGTTGTGTCAGTTAATAATTCATTAGTCTGTTGGGGATTAGAAAAGTACGGAACAGATGAACAAAAACAAAAGTATTTAATTCCTTTAGCAAAAGGAGAAATAATTGGTGCATTTTGTCTTTCTGAACCGGAGGCAGGCAGCGATGCTACTTCTCAGCAAACCACAGCAATTGATATGGGTGATCATTATCTCCTAAATGGTACTAAAAATTGGATTACAAATGGTAATTCTGCATCCGTTTATTTAGTTATTGCGCAAACAAACCCTGAGAATGGACACCGTGGCATTAACGCTCTTATTGTTGAGAAGGGTATGTCAGGTTTTGAGGTAGGACTCAAAGAAAATAAATTAGGAATTAGAGGGTCAGATACTCACTCGCTATTGTTTAATGATGTAAAGGTGCCAAAAGAAAATAGGATAGGAGATGATGGTTTCGGCTTTAAATTTGCTATGTCCACTCTTTCCGGTGGAAGAATTGGTATTGCTGCGCAAGCTTTAGGTATTGCCTCCGGAGCTTATGAATTATCTTTAGAGTATTCAAAGCAACGTAAAGCATTTGGTAAAGCAATTAGTGAGCATCAGGCTATTGCTTTTAAACTTGCAGATATGGCAACTGAAATTGAGGCAGCAAGGTTGTTATGTCTCAAGTCAGCATGGCTAAAAGACAATAAAATGAATTTTGATAAAGAAAGTGCTATGGCTAAAGTTTTTGCATCTGAAGTAGCTATGAAGACTACTACAGAGGCTGTTCAAATACATGGTGGTTATGGTTTTGTTAAAGAATATCACGTGGAACGCTTAATGAGAGACGCTAAAATTACTCAGATTTATGAAGGTACATCGGAAATTCAACGTATTGTAATATCACGCTCTATACTCAAATAAACATTTTATTATATTTATAAAAAAAATATACTTTCATTATGAAGAAAATTTTAATTCTATTAATTGGGCTGGTTTCATTAAATATTCATGCTCAAACTGTTGAGCAGATGAAAAAGTATATGAGATTTGTGCCATCCAATATGAGGGCTTCTGATATTAATCCTTCAGATATTCCTAGTGAAGATATTTTAAGACAAATGGGTCTTTCAGATGAGGAAATAAGTGAAGCTATGAATTATAAATACCAAAGAGGGAAATACAATCCTAATTTTATTGATACCACTAGTGCTGAAACTTCTTTCATTCAATCAGATTTATTATACGATTCAATGAGAGATTCTTTATTTGACTTGAACGACTCTATTATTTATCCTTCAGCCATGATATATGGGCAAGATTTTTTTAGAAATAATTCCATTTCATTCTTTACCAGAGCCTACGATAATCAAGCGCCAAATAATTATCTTTTAGGCGAAAATGATGAATTAACCATTTCTATTTGGGGGCTTGCCGAACACAGTGAGGTAGTTACTGTTAGTGAAAGTGGATATATTAATTCTACTATTGCCGGGCGGATTTATGTGGGTTCTAAAAATCTTAAAACAGTAAAATCTTTAGTTAGAAATCGAATGAATTCCTTTTTTGACTTAAAGAAGTCACAATTCGATTTAACATTAAATTACTCTAGAGTTATTTCTGTAAATATTATTGGAGAAGTCTTTAATCCGGGCTCTTATTCTATTCCAGCTACAAATACTGCATTTAATGCTTTGGTGGCAGCTGGAGGTCCTAGTCAAATTGGTTCGGTCAGAAATATTTATTTGATGAGAGATGGCAAAACCATAGATTCATTAGATGTCTATAAATATTTATTTGACCCAAGTACTTCACAAGATTTGTTTATGCAGAATAACGATTATCTATATGTTCCAGTGGCCGCCAATGTTGTTGATATAAAAGGTGAAGTTAATAGACCTTATACATACGAAGTTAAATCGAGTGACAAGCTAGTTGACTTGATTAAATATGCGGGTGGATTTACAAAAATGGCTTATAAGAACGGCATTACTATTAAAAGAATAGATAATAATTCCATTAAAACTATTACTGTGGACGAAGTTGGAGCTAATAATTTAGAGATAAATAATGGTGATGAAATTATTATAAATAGCATTCAGGGTATTCCGATAGATTTAGTTTATGTCAATTCATCAATTGGTGTTTCTGGTGAATACCAATTTTCCGCAGGAGAAAGAGTGTACGACATACTTTTAAAGTCTAATTCACTCTCTGATGATTTGTTTTTAGAATCAGCTTATTTAGTCAGAACTTCTGAAGATTATACTAAGGATTATATTATTCTTGATATTGCAAAAATTGTACAAGATCCAACTTCAGAATCTAATATTTTAATTCAAGAGTATGATGAGTTATTTTTCTTGTCTAAGAGAGATTATATGGATGATTTTGAGGTTACAATTTCTGGTGCTGTAAGATTACCTAATATATTTTCTTTTGGAGAGGGTATTACCTTATCTGATTTATTAATTATGGCAGGTGGATTGGCACAAGAAGCATCAGGTGCTAAAATTGACATCTCTAGAATAGTAGATTATGATGCCGCAACAAATCAAATCAAATCTAAAAGAACTTTAGTGCGTTCCTTTAAAATTTCAAATGACGGGAGGCTGAGCGATGAGGCAATGAATTTTGCTTTAGAGCCATACGATCAGGTTGCGGTTAGATTTAATCCAAATTTTCAAGAAGTAAGAACTATCACTTTAAGTGGTGAGGTACAATTTCCGGGGCTTTATTCATTAATGTCTAAAGATGAAACCATAGCTGAGGTTATCAAACGCGCTGGTGGATTGAAGACTAGTGCTGATATGAATGCTGTGAAGATGTATCGTTATACTAAAGTTGAGGAAAACCTGCACAATGAGATAGACTTTTTCGAAGATGATGAAGAAATTGTAAATGGGTTTTTCTCAGATGGAGAATTCGTTCAAATTGTTCCTTTGAAGGATGAGATTGATAAAATAGTTAATAAAGAAAAATCTCATATTCATAAATATATTCCTGTTCATTTGGAGTTGAAGAAAGCAATGAAGTATGAAAATTCAAAATATAATATTGTTCTCAATGATATGGATAGTATTCATATTTCTTCTAAACTTGATTTAGTTACAATCACTGGTGCACTATCTAACTTTGATCAAACGTCGATATCTGTTCCTCATATGGAAAGAAGAGCTAACTACTACATCAATAATTATGCTGGTGGTTTTACGAAACATAATGTAAAAGAAAACACCTTGGTTATATCCCCTTCAGGAAAAGTTGCCAAAGCAAAGGATTTTGGTTTGTTTATTTTGTATCCTCGTGTAAAAATGGGGTCTACTATAAAATTAACTGAAGACATAAAAATCAAACGTAAAAAACCTGAGCCAGTAGATTGGACTAAGGTCTTGGAAAGTACTGTTACCAAGATTTCAGCTTTAGCTTCTTTATATATTCTTTATCTTTCAAGACAACAATAAATATATGACTAATTTAACTAATCATCAAGATGATATAAGGCTGAAAGATGTTATTTTAAAGCTAATTAGTATTAAGCAGTTGTTGTGGAAAAAGAAGTTCCATATTATTACTTTCTCAGTTTTATTTGGTCTTATTGGTAGTGTTTATGCTCACTTTAAGAATGAAACTTATGAAGCACATTTGACTTTTGTAATTGATGAAAATCAAGAATCGGGCGGTTTAGGAGTTATTTCTGGTATGGCAAGTCAGTTTGGGTTTAATATTGGAGGTTCTCCAAGCGGTACATTTAGCCAAACTAATATTCAAGAAATCATCACCTCTAGAAGAGTTGTTGAAGAAGCACTTTTAAAGAGTGGTGTTATTGATGGTAAAAAAGATTTATTAATTAATCATCATATAGAATTTAACAATTACAGCAAAGATTGGATAGGTACAAATATTGAGGGTTTATATTTTACATCTAATAGAAATAACTTTAGCTTACAACATGATAGCATTCTAGGTTTAGCATTCTTGAATCTAACTGATAACAATATTTCTACTAGTCTTCAGGATGAAAGCAATATTGTTAAAATTTCATGCCTTTCAAAAAATGAAGATTTTGCAAAATTAATGATTGAGTCTTTAGCACAAAAATTGGAGGAATACTACACTATTTTTCAAACAGCTAAATCAAAACATACTTTAGATTTTCTGTCGCTTAGGGCAGACTCTGTGCTTAATGAATTAAAAAAGGCTGAATATAAATATGCTTCTTATAAAGACTCAAATTTTGGTGTTCAGCGTGCAAAAGGTTTGCTTGAAGAAATTCGATTAAAAAGGGATGTTGAGATATTAAATATAATGTATGGTGAGATAGTTAAAAATTTAGAAGTTTCAAAATTTACTCTTCTAAATAATGAACCCTTGCTAAATATTATTGACTCACCAACTTTACCATTAAAAGTGAATAAATTATCAATAATTGTTGCTTTTATTTTGTTCTCAATATTTGGTATGATAATATATTCTTTTATTTTGATTATCAAACAGATAATTAATGAAGAGATGAGTTAAAGAACATCTTTCAGTATTTCAAGACCTATTCCTCTTGATCCTTTGAGAAGTATGAACATATCTTTGATTGGATTTTCTTCAATCCAATCTAGCGCATCTTTACTATTGAAAAAGTGAATAAAATTATGTTGACATTTGTTAAACTCTTGACCAACTAGTATTACCTTTTGATTGTATTTAGACAATTCATCAATTATAGTTTGGTGTTCATATGTAGATTTTTCGCCAAGTTCAAGCATGTCTCCTAGTATAAAGAGCTTATTCTTATGTTTAACTTTTTTAAATGCTCTTATTGCTTCGGTCATACTGCTAGGATTAGCATTATATGCGTCTAAAACAACAGAATTTTGGTTTGTTTCTAATAGTTGTGAGCGATTATTTGCAGGACAATAGCTTTCTATGGCTTCTTTTGTCTTTTCTAAGCTTACTCCAAAATAACGTCCAATTTCACAAGCTGCTAGAATATTACTTCTATTATAAGACCCTATTAGTTTAGAAGATATTAAGGTGTTGTTGAATATAACTTTAGCATATGGAGAATCACTTTGTTCTTGTTCAGTTGTATTATATAAAATACGTTCTGTTTTTTGTGAAATAGACATCAATAACTTGTCATTAGAGTTTACAAATAATATACCATTATTAATAAGAATATGGTCATATAATTCTTTTTTTGCTTTTATCACACCTTCAATATTCCCAAAACCCTCTAGGTGTGCTTTTCCAATATTAGTGATAATACCAAAATTAATTTGTGCTATTCCACATAAAAATTCAATTTCATTAGTGTGGTTGGCTCCCATTTCAACGACTAAAAATTCTGTATCAAGTTTTGCTCTCAGTAATGTTAAAGGAACGCCTATGTGGTTATTGAAATTTCCTTGAGTTGCAACGGTTATGAATTTTTTTTTAATGACAGCTGTTATAAGCTCTTTTGTAGTTGTTTTTCCATTAGTACCAGTTATTCCAAGAACATGGCAATTTAATTGCTTTCTATGATATTTGCTAAGTTCTTGAAGGCAGGACAATACATCATCTACCAAAATATATTTTTCATTCAGACAATATCTTTTATTATCTACAACAGCTAAACTTGCTCCTTTTTTAATAGAATTTTCTGCATATTTATTACCATCAAATTTTTTTCCCTTTAATGCAAAAAATATACTATTTAGTTGTACTTGTCTTGAGTCTGTTGTTACTCCAGATGATTTAATGAATAATCTATATAATTCTTTAATATGCATATCAAAAAAAACCTCAATAAAATTGAGGTTTAATTAAAATTACTTTTTATCGTAATAGCCATTATTTTTATTCCAATCAACAGGTCTTCGCATATTTTCTTTAAGATTGCTTGTTGGAGGTCCTAGTCTATCCATTGCACATCGGAAACCTATATAACTAGTTGATTGCTTTTGATCTAAGAAACGCCTAGTCCCAGGTACCATCCAATATGCTCTGTCTTTGTACGAGCCACCTTTATACACTCTAGTTAGATCAGAAATTAATGATGTTTCGTTTAACTCATATACTTGATTGGTTGAGGTAAGTTGTTCTAATTCGCTTTTAAGTTTTCTAACTTCTAAAATATCTTTAGAGCTAAGTTGCCCATTTTCATCAACATTTTTTAACAATTCATTTATTGCCTTTTCTTTTTCTTTTATTGGGTCAACAAATCCCCTTTTGTCAGTTCCATTAACATTCTGCCAGTCTGAAGCTGGAGCTTGTATTCTAGAGTCGTAATCACCATCTAAATAGTTAATATTATCAGAGGTTGAGTAATTTCTTCTATTTAGATTTTCTTCTACAGTTACCTCTCTTTTGATAATATTTCCTAATGTATCTTTTTCTACAATGAAACGATCTTCATCTCTTTGCCATGTTTCAAATACATTTCCCCTAAAAGGATTCATATCATTAGTTATTGGATCTATAAGTGGTCTGTATACATCCATTACCCATTCTGAGACATTGCCTGCCATATTATATAAACCATATTCATTTGGCCAATAACTAATTACAGGAGCAGTTTTGTCAGCATTATCATTTAGTCTACCTGCTGTACCCATATTATCTCCGCGACTCCTTTTAAAATTAGCTACTATTTCTCCCTTATTTCTTTTGGATGGATTCCTAACGCCATCACCATTCCAAGGGTAAATTTTTCTTTCAGAAACGTTTTCTGCCATTGTATTGCCAACAAGAGCTAAAGCTGCAAATTCCCATTCTGCTTCAGTTGGCAGTCTAAATCTTGGTAATAATATGCCATCATAATTTTGAACATTTCTAACTGCATTTTTGTCTCTACCGGCTTTTTTAGTGAAAGAGTGAACTCCCAATTTGAGATTAGGAAGTTGTCTTCTAATCCTTCCTTCGTATTGACCCATTTTGTATGCATCGGTTTTGAAAACATTTTCATCAACTTGTTCAGGATCTTCCCATAGATATCCGTTGTCAATAAGTATTCTTTCATTGACTCTGTCTGTTCTCCAGGCGCAATAATCAACTGCTTGTTCCCAGCTGACACCAACAACTGGATATTGATGAAAAGCAGGATGTCGTAAATAGTTTTCTACATATGGTTCATTATAGGAAAGTTTGTCTCTCCAAACATTTGTATCTGGTAGAGCTTCCCAATACACTTCTGGATACGAACCATTATCATAATTAGATCCATAAACTCTTTCAATCCAAAATAAGTACTCTAAATAATCAAGATTTCTTACCTCAGTTTCGTCCATATAAAATGAAGATACGGTCACTGTTTTAGGTACATTATTCCAATCATAAATAACATCTTGTTCAACACGACCCATAGTAAATGAACCGCCTTCAATAAACGCCATTCCATCAGGCGTGACCTGTTCAGTGTAGTTCGTCGAAATTTCAAAGCCGCCATGTTTAGGATCATTATAATTCCAACCAGTTGTTTTTGATTTTTCTTTACTACAACCGATTATAAAAATTAGAGAAAAAATGATTATTATTTGATTTTTCATAATTTAATTGATTTTCTGAGTATAATTTTAAACTAAAAGTTAGGACAATTTATTGTTTCAAATGCTTTCCCCTTGAATCTGCAAGGTAATTTATATGCAAAAGATAATTCATGTGCTCCTTGAGTATTACTGTTGTTTAAATCTGATATTGTTACATCGTAACTATATCCAAATTTCCAAGAGGATTGTTCAATTCCGAGCAAAATTATAAACGCATCAAAATTTTCTGCACTCTGTCTAAGCCACATTCCTCCAACAACTGGCCCTTTAATGACATAAACACCATAATTTAACTGCATAAAATCTTGTTGTTTTTGAAACAGTAGATTTGGTGAAAGTATGGCAGCATTTTTAGGCCTATTTCCGGAGGTTGTTCTGTAAGTTCCAAATCTATTAAGAGGAAATGATGCTCCTATATTAGCAGTAATTTTTGTTGGTAATCGGCTTTCACCTATAAAACCTTGATCAGGCATAGTTATGTGGTGAGCTGCAAAACCAAAATAGTAGTCAAATTGATTGTTTGCATTTCCAAATCCCATAAAACCTGTTGCAAAATCGGTGAAACCTTTGGAATTAGAATAATTTACAATATCTTCATTTGTGGGGTATATAAAGCCTTGAACTGGATCAATCATATCTCCAAATGTCAAATTTTGCCAATCAATACCTAGTTGTCTGTAAGCTGCTTCGAAACCCGCATTAATTGATAATCTTTTATTGATTTTTAATCTGTAAGCATAAGTAGCGCTGATGTGTGTTGTATTTAAATTGCCAGCGCCAGCTACGTCTTTGGCTATTGCAAAACCTAATCCGCCACCAATTTTGTCAACATATTGATCATAAGAAGCACTATACGTAACATAAGTTTTACCTATACCAGGCCACTGATTTCTGTGGTTTAAACTGATCCTGGGGCAAATATTTGTTCCTGCCATTGCAGGATTAAGATACAATGGATTTGCAAAAAATTGGCTAAAAGTAGGATCTTGAGCTTTCACATCATTTGCAAGGCAAATAAATATGCATAGCTTTAGCAAAATTAAAATCTTCTTCATTGGGGATACTGATTTTAGTAGCAAACAAAAATAAAAAAATATTCTTACAACTGTCAATTTATATTGTTCAATAGATAATATGTTAAAATTTTCATCGTTCTGATAATATTATATAATTATAAATTTTAGTGTAACTTACATTCATATAAGCTAAATTTGAATTTGAATTTCAACATTTAATATGTATTATTTTTTTACGATAATTTTTATTACGCTTTTACACTTAGATCTATATGCGCAGAACACCCAATATCATTTTCTTGATTACAAACTAGAAAATGACTTAATCACTGTCAATGATTCAAAGTCTCAAAATTTTATTTTTGAATTTCAAAAGTCAGACTGCAATACTAATGTTGATGTTATTATTAATAATATAATATATGTTCCTTGTGATTCTTCTGAAATAAACATAATAAAAGATTTAAATGTTGATTCAATTCCAAATTTAAGTTTTAAAAGTGGTACTAAGAATAAGCAACTTATTGTAAGAGGAGAAATTTTCCCATTTGTAAAAACAAATAATCATTTTAAAAAAATACTTTTTTTAGAAATAGAATTAAATTGTTCAAACTCACAGGTTTTAAAAAATACTAATGCTTCAATTGATAATTCTGTACTGTCATCAGGAAATTGGTATAAAATTAGCTTAAATACTGATGGTATTTATAGATTGTCATATCAAGATTTAGAAACTTTAGGTTTTGATGTTTCTACATTAAACCCTAAGAATTTAAGAATTTATGGACACCCCGGAGGATTATTGCCAATTGATAATTTTTCTGATAGAACTGTTGATTTAGAAGAACTAGCAATACAATTAGTTGGTCAGAATGACGGTGTTTTTGATGAAAATGACTATATATTATTTTATGGTCAGTCACCAAATCAGTGGAAGATTAATGATTCAGGATTTTTTAGTCATCAACAACATTATTACGACAACAGTAGTTATTACTTTATTACTGCTGATTTGGGTGAGGGAAAGCGCATAAATTCATTTCAATCATTGTCTTACTATGATACAACAATCACAAGTTTTGATGATTATAAAATTCACGAAAATGATGAGGTGAATTTTGTTAAATCTGGTAAAAATTGGTACGGAGATGTTTTTGATTTAGTTGATTCCAAATCGTTTTACTTTGATTTCCCTAATATAATTGATGAAGTTAATTTAAAAATAGCTTTGGCAGCTAATTCACCAGCCCCATATAATTCTAATTTTACAATTAATGCATCAGGTATGTTAAGTCAAAACATATCAATTTCAGGAATTAGTGGAAGCTACAATAAAGCCAACCTGAAAGTTTTTGAAAAGGAAATTAGCCCAACATCTGATGAAATAGAACTTGAATTAGAGTTTAATAGTCAATCGACTTTAGCTAAGGGATATATTGACTATATTGAAGTTAATGCTCACAGGAATTTAAAATTATCTGGTAATCAAATGTCTTTTAGATCTTTATCTTCAGTGAAATCAAATAATGTTAGTCAATTTCAAATTTCCAATTTCTCACAATCTACTAATGTTTGGGATGTTACCTTGCCACTTTCACCTCAATCAATAGATTTACAAAACTCAGGCTCGATTCTATCTTTTAATATTTTAACCGATACATTAAAAGAATTTATAGCATTTAATGAAGCTTATTTATCACCCAATTTAATAGGTCAGGTTACAAATCAAAACCTCCATTCACTTAGAGATGTTGATTATTTAATTATTTCGCCAAATTTATTTTTAGAGCAAGCTAATAGATTAGCAAATTTTCACAGGGATAATAATTTAAATGTTGAGGTTGTTACTCCACAGCAAATTTTTAACGAATTCTCATCAGGTCGTCAAGATGTTTCTGCTATTAGAGATTTTGCAAAAATGCTTTACGAACAGGAAACCCCATTAAGGTATTTATTGTTGTTTGGTGATGCTTCTTATGATCCAAAAAATAGACTTTTAAATAATACTAATTTTGTGATATCATATCAGTCGAATAATTCAACCAACGAACTTTATTCTTATGTGTCAGATGATTTTTTTGCATTACTAGATGATGAAGAAAGTATTTTATCTAATGCTGAAAATATTCCATTTTTGGATATTGGTGTAGGAAGATTTCCTGTTCAAACTGAAGCAGAAGCAAAAATTGCTGTAGATAAAGTAATATCTTATAGCTCAAATGAGTCATATGGTGATTGGCGATTAAATATGTGTTTTGTTGGAGATGATAATGACGAAATAGAAACAGTTCATTCCTTACAGGCTGAACAACTCGCTGATTTTATTACAATTAATTATCCGTCATATAACGTAGATAAAATATATTTAGATGCATACCAACAGGAATCATCGACCGGTGGTCAACGTTGTAAAAGTGTAAATGATGCAATTTCTGATGCAATAAATAAAGGGATGTTTTTAGTTAATTACACTGGACATGGTGGAGAAATGGGATGGGCTCACGAAAGAATTTTAGAAATTGACGACATAAATTCATGGAGAAATGAAAACAAATTACCTCTTTTTATGACAGCCACTTGTGAATTTAGTAGATATGATGATCCAGATCGCGTTTCAGCAGGTGAACAAGTTTTTCTTAAAAAAAATGGAGGAGCAATAGCACTTTTGACCACTTCAAGAGTAGTTTTTACTGGAAGTAATTTAGATTTAAATACTGCTTTTTTAGAAAATATTTTTACAGACGATGATAAAAACTCTAGTAGGTTAGGAGATGTGTTAATCAGAACTAAAAATAATGTCATTGATGTTTCTAATACAAATCACAGGAATTTTACATTATTGGGTGATCCTGCCTTACAATTAGCATATCCAAAATATAATATCGTTTTAAATCAAATTCAGGATAGTGCTAAAGCACTAGGGATGGTCACTATTTCAGGCGAAATACAAAGTAATGGTATTAAACTAAATAATTTTAATGGTATAGTTTATCCAAAAGTATTTGATAAACCTAGAGACTATCAAACACTTGGTCAGGACGAATCTCCTGTTTTTGTATTTGATTTACAAAAAAATCTAATTTTTAAAGGAAAATCTTCAGTTGAAAATGGGGAATTTTCATTTTCATTTATTGTTCCTAAAGATATAAATTATGATTACGGAAACGGAAAAATTAGTCTTTATGCAAAAGGATTAGTTGAAGATGAATTATTTGATGCTTATGGTTATAATTTAGATATGGTAATTGGAGGAACATCTTCAGAATATATAGATGATTATGATGGGCCTCGAATTGCTTTATTTATGAACGATACGAATTTTATATCTGGAGGTATAACAGACAAAAATCCGTCATTATATGCTATGTTATATGACGAAAGTGGGATCAACACAGTAGGAAATGGGATAGGACATGATATGTTAGCAATTTTAGATCAAGAATCTGCTAGCCCAATCGTGCTAAATGATTTTTACGAATCTGATATTAATAGCTTCAAGAGTGGAATTATAGACTACCCATTTAATACACTATCAGAAGGAAATCATACCCTAACTGTTAGGGTATGGGATGTGCATAATAATTCTTCACAAGAAAATATAGAATTTACTGTTATATCCTCAAATAATCTAACCATACAAAATCTATTAAATTATCCAAATCCTGTATTTGATTATACATCTTTTTATTTTGATCATAATCAAAACAATGAAGAAATGAAAATAGTATTAAGAATTATTGATTTGAAAGGAAATGTTGTAAAGGAAATAAAAGACAATATTATACCCAATGGGTATAAATATGGACCAATTCAATGGGATGGAAAATCTGATACAGGTGTAAAACTCAAGCCTGGAGTTTATATATTCTCTTTATTTGCTTCTCTTTCAAGTGGTGAAGTAAGTAATAATTCTGGTAGATTAATACTAATAAATTAAATTAATCGTTATTGGTGTTTAATGTTTATATTTGTTAATTAAATTATTTCATTCAAATGAATAAAATTAGGAATTGCTTTTCTATCTTAATTATATTATTTTCAACCTTATCAGTTAATGTATTTTCTCAACAATCCGACAATCTTGATAATTGGTTAAATACAATCACAACCTCTGTTCCTTTTTTAATAATTAGCCCTGATGCTAAATCAGGAGGTATGGGAGATGTAGGTGTAGCATCCTCTCCTGATGCAATGTCTATGCATTGGAATCCTGCTAAATATGCTTTTATTGACAATGATATTGGTTTTTCAGTGTGTTATACTCCATGGCTAAAATCATTAGTTCCTGACATCAATTTATCTTATTTATCTGGATATAAAAGGTTGGATGATAATCAGGCTATAGGTTTTTCGCTAAGATATTTTACTTTAGGTGAGATTAATTTTACCGATGCAAATAACAATCCCTTAGGATCTTTTAGCCCTAATGAATTTTCGTTAGATGGCGCATATTCACTCAAACTATCACCCTATTTTTCCACGGGAGTTTCACTGAGATATGTTTATTCAAATTTAACCGGTGGTCAACAAGTCGGTACATTAGCTACTAAACCTGCAAATACTGTAGCTGGTGATATATCAGGATATTTTACAAAAGAAATTAGATTAGCTAGCCAACAAATGAATTGGGCAATTGGTATGAATATATCTAATATTGGAGCAAAGGTCTCATATACAGAAACTATTGATAAAGATTTTATTCCAACAAACCTTAGACTTGGATCTTCTTTGTCAACAGAGCTTGATGATTATAATTCTTTGGCATTTGAATTTAATATAAACAAGCTACTTGTTCCTACACCTCCGATTTATAATGATGATGGCGATATTATTAGTGGACAAGATCCAAATGTTTCAGTTATAAGCGGTATTTTTCAATCTTTCTCAGATGCTCCTATTGGAGATCGAGAAATCAGAGAGTTAATATATTCTACAGGTTTAGAATATTGGTATGATCAACAGTTTGCAGTCCGTTCAGGTTTTTTCTATGAGCATCCAACAAAAGGTGATCGACAGTTTTTTACTTTAGGTGCAGGATTAAGATACAATGTCTTTGGATTAGATTTTTCATATCTAATTCCAATTCAAGGTAGAGATGAGGTTAATGCAGTAAATCCATTATCAAATACTCTAAGATTTGCTCTAACTTTTGATTTTAACGCTATAGAAGAAATTGAAGAATAATTTTAATATAAGAATTGGATATGGATATGATGTTCATCAACTAAAATTAGGAGAAGACCTAATTCTAGGTGGTATTCATATTTTACATAATAAGGGTTCTGTTGGACATTCTGATGCTGATGTTCTAATTCATTCTATTTGCGATGCTATATTGGGGGCTGCTAATATGCGAGATATAGGTTTTCATTTTCCTGATAATTCACCTGAGTATAAAGGTGTTGATAGTAAGATATTATTAAGAAATGTAATGGCATTAGTAAGAAAAAAAAATTATGAGATTGTCAATATAGATTCAACAATTTGCTTAGAAAATCCCAAAGTCAATTCTTATGTTCCAGAAATGCAAAAAGTTCTTGCAAATTGTATGAAAATAAATGTTAATCAATTATCTATTAAAGCTACAACATCTGAAAAAATGGGTTTTATTGGAAAAGAAAAGGGTATAGCAGCACATGTTGTTGTTTTATTAAAAATAGAATAAACTATTCGTTGTATGGTGAATACGACGAAAAAGAAAATACTGGCTCGTTTTAAAAAAATTAGATGAGAATATAAAAAACGGTTATACTTTTAAAGTATAACCGTTTTGTTACTATAGTAGCGAGGGCAGGACTCGAACCTACGACCTTCGGGTTATGAGCCCGACGAGCTACCAACTGCTCCACCTCGCGATGTATTCGCAAATATACATTAAATATGTGTTTTTGCTAAAAAAATCCATATTTTATAAGGTGCTAAAATGTGTATTTTTGTGTGCTTATGATTTCGGCGAATAACATATCGGTATTTTTTGGTGGACAAGAGCTTTTTGAAAAGGTTTCTTTTATGGTCAATAAAGGCGACCGCATTGGATTAGTCGGAAAGAACGGTGCTGGCAAGTCTACTTTATTACGGATACTCTCTGGTGAGCTATCTCCCAATGAGGGAAGCATTTCTACTCCTAACGATTCTACTTTAGGTTATTTGCGTCAAGATTTAGATTTTGAGGAAGGGCGTACAGTACAACAAGAAGCCGAATTAGCCTTCAAAGAAATCAAAGAGCTGGAAGAAAAAATAAACGCTATAAACTTAGAAATGAGTGAGCGTACCGACTTCGAAACCGAAGGCTATATGCAGCTCATTACTGACCTCAATGATTTGAACGAGCGATTTGGCTTATTGGGGGGGTATACAATACAGTCTGAAATGAGTCAAGTGCTATTGGGTTTAGGCTTTCAATTGGTTGATTTTTCTAGACAGACTAATGAGTTTAGTGGGGGATGGCGTATGCGACTAGAACTTACTAAAATACTATTGAGTAAGCCAGATGTATTATTACTCGATGAGCCTACCAACCACTTGGACATTGAATCTATAGTATGGTTAGAAAGTTGGCTTAAAAACTACTCTGGAGCAGTTGTTTTAGTTTCCCACGATAAAGCATTTTTAGATGCTGTTACTAACCGAACCATTGATTTGATTTTAGGTAAAGCCATTGACTATAAGGCGAGTTATAGCAAATATGTAGAGCTCAGAAAAGACCGAAAAGAAAAGCAAATACAGTCTAAGAGAAACCAAGACAAAGAGGTTAAACAGACTAAGATGTTGATAGATAAGTTTCGTTACAAGAAAAGTAAAGCTTCTTTTGCTCAAAGCTTAATCAAGAAGTTGGATAAAATGGAAATGATAGAAGTAGAACAAGATGAAACGGCGAGTATGCATTTTAAATTTCCTCCTGCGCCTCATTCTGGAAAAGTAACTTTGAAAGTTAATGAGGTGTCTAAAAGTTATGATGAATTAGAAGTCTTAAAAGGCATTGACTTATTGTTAGAAAGGGGCGAAAAAATAGCTTTTGTAGGAAAAAATGGAGAGGGTAAAACTACTTTAGCAAAAATAATTGTAAATAATATTCCTTTTGAAGGTCAAGTCGAATACGGTCATCAAGTTAAAGTAGGCTATTATGCTCAGAATCAGTCTGAGTTACTAGATGATAATAAGACCATTATACAAGTAATTGAAGATGCCGCCGATGAGCATAGCCGACCAAGAGTTAGGGATATGTTAGGTTCTTTTTTATTCAGTGGCGATGCCGCACAAAAGAAGATAAAAGTCTTGTCTGGTGGAGAGAGAGCTAGGGTAGCTCTATGTAAATTATTGCTAGAGCCTGTTAATTTATTGATAATGGATGAGCCCACTAATCATTTGGATATGGTATCCAAAGACATTTTAAAAAATGCTCTAAATAAATATGATGGCACGCTAATTATTGTTTCTCACGATAGGGATTTTTTACAAGGGCTAAGTGAAAAAGTTTATGAGTTTAAAGACCAAGGCATAAAAGAATATTTAGGTGATATCAATGAGTTTTTGAATGCTAAGAAGGTTGTGGACTTCAAACAGTTTGAAATAGAAAATAAGCAAAAAGCATCTTCTGCAAAATCTAAGGATTCAGAGAATAAAATAAGCTATCAAGAACGTAAGCAATTGGATAAAGATATCAAGAAAGCGTCCAATAAAGTAGGTGATTTAGAGCGTTCAGTAGAGGCTTTAGAGAAGGAGTTGAAAGCATTAGATGCAGAATTGTCACAGCCAGACCGATACAAAGAGTTATCTTCGCAAGCAGATTTCTTTGAATCTTATCAAGAAAAGCAACAACAATTGGCGCAATACATCTCCCATTGGGAGAAAAATATTGAAAGCTTAGAAGAATTAAAACGTATACGAGAAATTCTCTGATATGGAGCATAAAGCAGGATATGTAAATATTATAGGTAACCCCAATGTTGGGAAATCTACACTAATGAATGCTTTGGTAGGCGAGCGATTGTCCATCATCACATCAAAGGCACAGACTACAAGACATCGTATATTGGGTATCGTTAATGACGAGCAACACCAAATTGTATTTTCAGATACACCTGGCGTGATGAATCCAACCTATAAGTTGCAAGAAAATATGATGGATTTTGTACACGGTGCTTTTCAAGATGCAGATATATTGTTATACATGGTAGAAACGGGAGAAAAAGAGCTTAAAGAGGAGAAACTTTTCGAGCGTTTAAAAAACACCGATTTACCAATTTTACTATTGCTAAACAAAATTGATAGGGTAGAACAAGACTTTGTCAAAGAGCAAATTCTATTTTGGAAAGAATTGTTACCTAATGCCGAGATACTACCTATTTCGGCACTCAACAAATTCAATTTGGATTTGGTTATGGCAAGAATAAAAGCCTTACTTCCCGTATCGTCGCCATATTTTGAAAAAGATACTCTAACCGATAAGTCGGAACGCTTTTTTGTTAGCGAAACTATTAGAGAAAAAATACTCAAATACTACAAAAAGGAAATTCCATATTCTGTAGAAATTGAAGTAGAAGAGTTTTTTGATGAAGAAGATATTATAAAAATAAGAGCGATAATTTTTGTTGCTAGAGAATCACAAAAGGGGATTATTATAGGGCACAAGGGAAGAGCCTTAAAGAAAATAGGTACATTGTCAAGAAGAGCTATGGAAGCTTTTTTCCAGAAAAAGATATTTTTGGACTTGTATGTCAAGGTCAATAAAGGTTGGCGTGATGATGATAAACAGCTGAAGCGATTCGGCTACAATAACCAATAGAAATGGGAAATATAGTAGCAATAGTTGGACGTCCTAATGTAGGGAAATCAACCTTTTTCAACAGGCTGATACAAAAGCGACAAGCCATAGTGGATTCGGTCAGTGGTGTCACTCGCGATAGACACTACGGTAAGACGGATTGGAATGGCAAGGAGTTTTCTGTCATTGATACGGGCGGATATATTATTGGTTCGGACGATATTTTTGAGGGCGAAATACGCAAACAAGTAGATTTGGCTATAGAAGAGGCGAATGCAATACTCTTTTTAGTTGATGCCCAACAAGGTGTTACCGATATGGATATGACGGTCGCTAAACACCTAAGGAAATCTGATAAGCCTGTTTTTCTTGTGGCTAATAAAGTTGATAACGGTCAGATTATGCAAGAAGCCGTTGAACTGTATGTCTTAGGTATGGGCGATTATTTCTGTATATCTTCTATCAATGGTAGTGGAACAGGAGAGTTACTAGATAAATTAACAGCTAAATTACCTGATGCTGAAGTTGAGGAAGATAGCGAGTTACCTCGCTTTGCTATTGTAGGACGACCTAATGTGGGCAAGTCCTCTTTTGTCAATGCTCTTGTGGGTAAGCAAAGAAATATTGTTACTGATATTGCTGGAACAACACGAGACTCTTTGGATACACATTATACTAAGTTTGGACACGATTTTATACTAGTTGATACTGCTGGTGTTCGTAAGAAGAAAAAAGTCAGTGAAGATTTGGAGTTTTATTCCGTAATGCGTTCCATACGTTCTATAGAATATTCAGATGTCTGTTTGTTATTAATTGATGCCACACTAGGCTTTGAATCTCAAGATCAAAGTATTTTTCATTTGGCAGACAAAAACAGAAAAGGTATTGTTATACTAGTGAATAAATGGGATTTGGTGGATAAAGATACCCATACAACAAAAACTTATGAGGAGGCAATACGAGAAAAGATAGCACCCTTTACCGATGTGCCTATATTATTTATTTCAGCGCTGACTAAGCAACGTTTGTTGAAAGCTCTAGAAATAGCCATTAAAGTATCTGAATATAGAAAAGTACGTATTAGCACTTCTAAATTGAATGATGTGATGTTACCCTTTATAGAGCAAAATCCACCACCAGCTACCAAAGGCAAATATATACGCATTAAGTTTTGTACACAATTGCCAACTAAGACTCCAACCTTTGCCTTTTTTGCCAATTTACCTCAGTATATTAAAGAACCTTATAAGCGATATATAGAAAATAAACTGAGAGAGAGTTTTAACTTCAACGGAGTTCCTATTCAGATTTTCTTTAGGAAGAAGTAAATAACCGATGTCTGAGCTTATTGGAAGACAGAGTTGTGCTTTACAATCCAAAAGTTGCTTTCACCTTATCCACGTAATCCAATTTTTCCCAAGTGAAAGTTTCTAAAGACATTTTCTTAGTTTGTCCTTCTACATTGAAAGAGAAAGTTTTAGTTTGTGGTGTTCTTCCCATATGTCCGTAGGCTGCTGTCTCCTGATAGATTGGATTTTTAAGTTTAAGACGTTCTATGATAGCTGCTGGGCGCATGTCAAAAATATTTTCTATAGTTTTAGCAATCTCCCCATCAGAAAAATCTACTTTGGAAGTTCCATAAGTATCTATAAAAATCCCCATTGGTTTAGCTACACCAATAGCATAGGATACTTGCACTAATACTTGTTTGCACAATCCTGCAGCAACTAAATTTTTAGCAATATGACGAGTGGCATAGGCTGCCGAACGGTCGACTTTAGAAGGGTCTTTACCTGAAAATGCACCTCCACCATGTGCGCCTTTGCCGCCATAAGTATCAACAATAATTTTTCGTCCTGTTAAACCTGTATCGCCATGAGGACCGCCAATTACAAATTTGCCAGTAGGGTTAACGTGGTATTTTTCGTTATCAAACAATTGTTGTTGGCGTTCTTCCAATTTAGCTTTTACTTTAGGAATAAGAATATTTTTTACATCTTCCTCTATTTGCTGCTGCATAGCTTCATCAGCTTCCCTAATTGCGGTAGGGCTCGAATTTTTTGGTAAAATGAACTCATCGTGCTGGGTAGATACTACAATAGCCTCTATACGAATAGGTTGGTTGTCGTCGCTATATTCTATAGTAACCTGAGATTTAGAATCTGGTCTTAGGTAGGTCATCTCTTTACCTTCACGTCTAATTGCTGCTAATTCAATTAGAATACGGTGCGACAAATCTAGGGCCAAAGGCATATAGTTGTCAGTTTCATCAGTGGCATAGCCAAACATCATTCCTTGATCACCAGCACCTTGTTCTGCGTGTAAGCCTTTGTTGGCTTCTACGCCTTGATTTATGTCTGCCGATTGTTCGTGTATAGCAGAAATCACACCACAACTATCGGCATCGAACTGATATTCGGATTTATTATAGCCTATTTTACTAATAACCTTTCTAGCAACTTTTTGTACATCTACATAGGCCGAAGTCTTCACTTCTCCGCTGAGTACGGTAAGACCGGTGGTTACTAGAGTTTCGCAAGCCACTTTTGAGTCTTGGTCTTGGGCTAAAAAATTATCCAATAGTGCATCCGATATTTGATCAGCTACTTTGTCTGGATGTCCTTCTGATACTGATTCTGACGTAAAAAAATAAGCCATCTTAAATTATATATTTTAAAATTATGTGAAGATAGCCGATGCGATTCATTCCTGTTTTAGCATTTTTTGGAGTGGTTGCAATCAGCCAAATTTATCCACTTGTTAAGTCGTTGGCAAAATTAGAAAAATATTTTCAAGAAAAATAATTTAATTAACTTTTTGCATTTTAAATTATTTTAGGTTGTAAGTTTTTGAAAATAGGATTCTAAATCTTCCTTTTTAGCTTTGAGAGATTCTAGCTGTTCGTCGGCAACAATTTTACCTTTATTTATAATAATAACTCTATTGCACATTTTTTCTACTTCCTGCATTATATGGGTAGAAAGCATGACAGTTTTATTCTTACCACTATTTTTGATGAGGTTTCTTATTTCTACCAACTGATTTGGGTCTAATCCTGTAGTTGGTTCATCTAATATAAGGACTTCAGGATCGTGCATCAATGCCCCCGCTAAACCTACTCTTTGCCGGTAGCCTTTTGATAATTCTCCTATTTTTTTATGTAGCTCTGGGCTTAGTCCAGTTAGTTCTATTATATCATTTAAACTTTCTTTAGAACAGCCATATAAATCGGCAATAAAACTCAAATATTCTTTAATATACATTCCTAAATACAAGGGATTATGCTCGGGTAAGTAGCCTACTTTTTGTCGTACACTTAATGGATTTTTCTTTACATTTTCTTGGCATACCTTCACTTGACCTTCATCAGCAGTTATGTAAGTGGTGATGATTTTCATTAGTGTAGATTTACCTGCCCCATTAGGTCCTAAAAAGCCAACAATTTCACCTTTCTTAACTTCTAAAGAAACCGATTGAAGTGCGGCTTGGTCGCCATAATACTTACTAACTTCTTTTACTTCAATAGACATATTGCGAAGATAAGTCAATTGACTTAATTTTAATTATTCATTTTGACATAATTGTCTAACAAAATTATATTGATAAATTAAGATAGTATATTTGTGCCAATGCAAGGTATTGTTATAAAATCTACAGGAAGTTGGTATATTGTCAAAACAGATGATGGGGAATTATTGAATTGCCGAATTCGGGGCAAGTTTCGTATGCAAGACATTAAAAGTACCAATCCAATTGTAGTCGGCGATAAAGTTTTGCTCAGTCAAGAAGAAGAGTCTTTTCTAATTGATGAATTATTTGAAAGAAAAAATATCATTGTTAGAAAATCGGTGAATCTGTCAAGACAAACACATATTCTAGCCTCTAATATTGACCAAGCTATATTAGTCGTAACAATGAAAAGCCCTCAAACCTCTACTGGTTTTATAGACCGTTTTTTAGTCTCTGCTCGAGCTTATGGCATAGATGTTGTCATACTATTCAATAAAACTGATTTATATGATAATGCAACTTTAGCTCTTTTAGAAGAAAGGCGTTCTATTTATGAGAAGATTGGATATCGTTGTTTGTCTATGAGTGCACTTAATAATGACTTATCAGACATTAAGGAATTGATGAAAGGTAAAGTAAATATAATTTCTGGACACTCAGGAGTAGGTAAGTCTACATTGCTAAATAGAATTCAACCTAATTTAAATATTAATACTAAAGAAATTTCTGAATATCACCAACAAGGACAACATACTACAACCTTTTCTGAGATGTATGATCTCGATTTTGGGGCTTCTATCATTGATACACCTGGTGTCAAAGGTTTTGGGCTAATAGAAATGGATAAGTATGAGTTGGCTGATTACTTTATAGAGTTTTTTAAGATAAAATTAGATTGTAAATTCAATAATTGTTTGCATATCAACGAACCTAAATGCGCCGTTAAATTAGCTCTAGAAAATGGTGAAATAGCACCTTCTAGATATAAAAACTACCTAAAGATGCTTGAGCAAGATGAAGAAAGTTTTAGAATAAATCGTTACGAAAAATGAAAGCGGTAATACAACGTGTTTCTCAAGCTTCTGTATGCATAAAGGGTCAAATCTACAGCCAAATTCAGCAAGGACTACTTATTTTTTTAGGTATAGAACATTCGGATAAAGAACAAGATGTTGTATGGCTCAGTAAAAAAATAGCTAATCTCCGTATTTTTGCGGATGAAAATAATCAAATGAACAAATCTGTTATTGATACTAAGGGACAAATATTGTTGGTTAGTCAATTTACCTTACATGCCAAAACCAAAAAGGGTAATCGACCTTCATTTATTGAGGCGGCACGTCCAGAAGATGCTAAGCCTCTTTATGAATCCTTTGTAGAACGCTTGAGCATAGAGTCTCAAAAGCAAGTTATAACTGGAAAATTTGGCGCTAATATGCAAGTTGATTTGTGTAATGATGGGCCTGTAACCTTAATAATTGATTCAAAAAATAAAGAATAATGTCAATAAAACAATTACAACAACAGGTAGACGATTGGATAAAAAAATATGGTGTTCGCTATTTTGATGAGCTAACTAATATGGCTATACTCTCAGAGGAAGTGGGTGAAGTAGCTCGAATAATGGCGCGTAAGTATGGCGAACAATCATTTAAAGAAATTGATAATTCTGATTTAGGTGAAGAGCTTGCTGATGTAATATTTGTAGTTTTATGCATTGCTAATCAAACAAAAATAAATTTACAAGAATCATTTGATAATAAAATAAAATTAAAATCAATAAGAGATAAAAACAGACATCAAAATAATCCAAAGTTATAATTAGATTTTTGCTTTTAGACCAATTCTAGCCCATCTTCCGGGTTGTTCTATTGTGCCAAAATCAGAGTAGTAGACATCGAACAAATTGTTTATATCTAAAAATAAGTTGAAATTAGAATTAATTTTTTTTGTCAAACGTACTGCAGTTAGCCAATATGGTTCATAATTTTTAATAATTTGTTCTTCTGGATCCAAATAATCACCAATTCTTTCTTTGTATGAAACTTTCCAATCAATTGAAATATTTTTATGAAAATCGTGGTTAAGACTAAAAGAAAAATTAGTTTTAAGATTATCAATAACATAGGCTGATCTAAAGCCGTTGGATATAGTGTCTACTTTATTTGAAGCAATTGAAATCCTAAAATGGTTAATTTTTGAATTTAAAATTTCCTTAAGATTGATTCTTGAGTTTAATTCAATTCCGGAAGATTTTATTTCGTTAAGATTTTGAGTTCTCCAAATACTATCGCCATCTAATAAAATCCAATCAATTAAATCTTCTCCATTTCTTTCAAATAATGTGATTGAAGAATTATGAAAATCATTATTAATTTGAACACCGAATTCTTTTGATATTGATTTTTCTGAGTCAAGGTTTACATTACCTTGATTAGTTGGTGAAGAATAATAAAGTTCTGTAAAATTTGGTGTTCTCATAGATTTGTTAGCAGAAAGATAAAATTTTATTTTGTCAGAAAGTTTATAACTTAAATCAATTCCTGGAAATATATCATTTTCAAAATTTGTTTTTATATTAAGCATTATTCCTGTTGAAATATTCAATCTGTCAATTGATAAGTTATTTTCAATAAAAAAATTTGTTACGATTCTATTGTCTGATTTTGTATAATAATCATCTCCATTTATTAAAATAGGAATATCTAATTCTTTTCCAAGATTATTAGAAATTATATTATTAGAAATTAATTCAGCCCCAAAAAGTGATGTGCCAGATTTAGTTTTCTTGATCAAATTAATATCAACTCCAATAACACTAGTTTTATGAAAATTTTGATAGAGAGATGGATTATCTCTGAACAAAATAAACTCATCTTCGTGTAATCTCCAATAAATATTATTATTGAAGCCAAGACTTCCTTTTTTATTTAAGTTTAATGATGCAAAAGTTGTTTTAGTTTTTTCAAATTGATTTGGATATTTAGTTGAATAAAAACTAAATGCACCAAAATTCTTTTTGTTAATACCAGCATTAAAAGTTGTATTTAAATTGTTTATTTCAGATTTTGCTTGATAAAAAAAGTTTTTTAATGTGTAATCAGTACCATTTATATATCCATCGCTGTCTTTATTTAGTAAATGAAAAATCTGCTTGACTTTATTATTTGCAATATTAAAATTCAACTCTGCATGATTAAAGTTGTTCTGACCTTTTGATAAAATTACAGAATTTGAAACTTTTGTTTTGGTTATAATATTGATAACTCCACAATATGCATAATTTCCATAAATTCTTGTAGAACCTCCTGTTGATATTTCTATTCTTTCAATTAATTCAGGAGAAATGGGCAAATTTAAATTATGATGGCCAGTTTGTGGATCATTTAATTTAATTCCGTTAAGTAAAATTAAAGTTTGTTCAAAAGATCCTCCTCTAATACTAATGTCTGATTGAATACCTTGTCCTCCTCGTTCTCTGTTGTCAATGTTTATAGCAAATTCTAAAATGTCACCAATTGTCTGATTAGCTGTATTTTTAATTTCATCACTATTTACTGTATATACAATGCTTACATCATTATTGTATTTTGATCTGTTTGATGTTATTGTAACTTCATCTATATCTTGCTCTAATGTACTTTGTGCTGATGTATTACTAAAAACAAATATTACAAATACAGTTAATAGTCTAGTTATTTTAATTTCCATCTTTTTCGATTTTAAATCCATTTGGATAGCCGTAAATATACACTATTTCAATTGCATTAGATGTTGACATCAATCCAGGATTTATACCTAATTTATTTTTCGGAATTGGTTTATTTAAGTTGGAATAATATTCTTCCCAAATTTTTAATATATTTTCATCATTTGGATTCTCAAACGACATAGGCTCTGCTTTAAAAATTTCATCATTATCGAAAGAATTATAAATTAATTCAGCACAATAAAACGAGTTATTTTCAAATATAAATTCTTTATCATAATCATAACCAACTTTGCTTAAACAATAATTAATACTTTTATCTATTAAATGCTTGTACTCTTGTTTAAGTCTACCAACTATTACTTTTGGTTTTCCATTATCATCTTTAGATCTGTTAAGAAAAGTATCTACTGGGGTTAAAATAACTTTTGGAGGGATTGCTTCTATAACAAAAATCTCTTGATTTTTATTAACTACTAAACCTATGTGAGATAAGTCTGATTGCATATATCCATTTGTGACAGATTCAATAGCTGTACAAAGTTCTGAACTATCTAAATCTTGAAACAAAATATCGCCATTTTGCAAATCAAAATCTGAGGAGCAAGATGTCAAGAAAATACAAAATATAAAATATTTTCTCATCTCAAAAGTTGGTTTTATTCTGCTAAAACAATAATCTTATTATTTTGCATTTCTATAACACCTCCATTAATTTCATAAAGTTCGGTTTTGTTATTGTCATCAATAACTCTTATATGGCCTTTTGTTAGGGTAGATATAATTGGGGCGTGATTATTCAAAACCTCAAATTTACCGTTGGCGCCGGGTAATTGAACTGAATTCACTTCGCCTTGAAATACTTTTTTCTCAGGTGTTATTATTTCTAATAGCATAGTTTTTATTTCGCTTCAGCTAACATTTTTTCTCCCTTTTCTTTAGCTTCCTCAATAGTTCCAACTAAGTTGAAGGCAGCCTCAGGATATTGGTCCATTTCGCCATCCATAATCATATTAAATCCTTTGATTGTATCTTGGATATCTACTAATACTCCTTTTAGTCCAGTAAACTGCTCTGCTACGTGGAATGGCTGTGATAAGAAACGCTGTACACGTCTTGCTCTAGAAACTGCTAATTTATCTTCATCAGAAAGTTCTTCCATACCAAGGATAGCGATAATATCTTGTAACTCTTTATAACGTTGCAATAACATTTTTACTCTTTGTGCACAATCGTAATGTTCGTCACCCACTACATCTGGAGATAAAATTCTAGATGTAGAATCTAGTGGATCAACCGCAGGATAGATGCCTAATTCGGCAATCTTTCTAGAAAGAACTGTAGTTGCATCTAAGTGGGCAAAAGTGGTAGCTGGAGCAGGGTCAGTTAAATCGTCAGCAGGAACATATACTGCTTGTACAGAAGTAATCGAACCATTTTTTGTTGAAGTAATACGCTCTTGCATAGTTCCCATTTCAGTGGCTAGAGTAGGCTGATAACCAACCGCCGATGGCATACGTCCTAATAATGCCGATACCTCAGAGCCTGCTTGAGTAAAACGGAAAATATTATCTACGAAAAATAAGACGTCACGCCCTTTCCCTTGACCATCGCCATCACGGAAATATTCAGCTAATGTCAGTCCAGAAAGTGCTACTCGAGCACGTGCTCCTGGAGGTTCGTTCATTTGTCCGAAAACAAAAGACGCTTTTGAATTACTCATTTTAGAATTATCAACTATTGATAAATCCCAACCACCCTTTTCCATCGAATGCATAAATTCTTTTCCATAATCTATAATTCCAGATTCGAGCATCTCTCTAAGTAAATCATTACCTTCTCGAGTTCTTTCACCAACTCCGGCAAATACTGATAAACCTCCGTGCCCTTTTGCAATATTATTAATTAGCTCTTGTATTAAAACTGTTTTTCCAACTCCTGCACCGCCGAAAAGTCCGATTTTACCACCTTTGGCATATGGTTCAATTAAATCAATAACTTTTATACCTGTATATAGAACTTCAGTAGAAGTGGAAAGATCTTCAAATTTAGGTGCTTCCCTATGAATTGGAAGGCCATTTTTTTTGTCAATATTGTCCATGCCATCAATTGCTTCACCAATGACGTTAAATACACGGCCCTTTATGTTTTCGCCTGCAGGCATTTTAATTGGAGCACCCGTTGCAATTACCTCTAAACCTCTTTTGAGACCATCGGTTGAATCCATAGAAATTGCACGAACTGTATCTTCACCAATATGTTGTTGACATTCTAATACTAACTTAGCTCCGTTATCTCTAGTTATTTCTAGTGAATCGTATATATCTGGCAAATCAGTATTATTGTTTTCGAAAGTAACGTCAACAACAGGTCCAATGATTTGTGAAATTTTACCTTTGTTTTCTGACATATTATAAAGTTTATTTTATGTTAAAAAAATGTTATATGTTCTCTAAAAGTATCAGCAAATCTACAAGAAATATTTAGTTTGGAGTACTGATTTATTCAATAAATTAATTAGTACTTTTGAACAAGCTTTTAACATTATAATATTTTTAAATTTGAAGATTTATCATTCAATTTCAAACTTCCAAAATGTTTATCGTCCAATTTTAACAACAGGAACTTTTGACGGAGTTCATTTAGGTCATCAAATAATTATTGATAGGTTGAAGGAAATTGCAAAAAACCAAAATGGAGAGACAGTTTTATTAACTTTTTATCCTCATCCAAGAATGGTTTTATTTCCCAATGATCATAATTTACAATTAATAAACACTATGGAAGAAAAAATAGTATTGTTAGAAAAAGCAGGTATAGACCATTTAATTATTCATCCATTTACCAATGATTTTTCTCGTACTACTTCTATGAAATTTGTCAGAGATATAATAGTTAATGAAATTAAAACTCATAAACTTGTTATTGGTTATAATCACCATTTCGGAAGAAATAGAGAAGGATCATTTAAACACCTCAAGAATTATGCCCCTATATATGGTTTTGATGTTGAAGAGATTCCAGCTCAATTAATAGATAATGTGAGCATAAGTTCAACAAAAATACGTCAAGCTCTTTTGTTAGGAAATGTATCTTTGGCAGCTAATTATTTAGGCTACAATTATTCTTTTAAGGGACAAGTTATTGAGGGTCAGAAAATTGGTAGAACACTTGGTTTTCCTACGGCTAATCTTAAGATTGTTGATGAAAGTAAACTTATTCCTAAAGACGGTGTTTATGCTGTTCATGTGGAGGTCAAAGGACAACTTTTAAAAGGGATGATGAACATTGGAAATAATCCAAGTCTTACATTCAAAAAACACAGTATAGAAGTACATATTTTTGATTTTGATTCGTTAATTTATAAAGAACAAATTGAGGTTCGCCTTATAAAGCGTATAAGAGAAGAAATTAGTTTTAATAATCTCGATGCTTTAAAAATACAGTTGAAAAAAGATAAAGCTACTGCCAAGGCTGTATTAAATTATGAAAAGCTTGACGGTGTTTAATAAACCCCATTTGAACGACTGTCAAAGGGGGTTTATTATTAGTTATTTAGATCTAGAAGCCTAATGTTAAACCTACAAGGAAGTTGCGTTTAGCTTGAGGGAAATATCCTGCCATATCATAATATCCCTCACTATTAGCTGTAACGTATGGATCGTCAGGTCGAGGGTCGTAGCCATCCGATTTAAAACGATAAACCCAAGCATTATTTACGTATTTTTCATCTAATAGGTTATTGATTTGAAAGCTGAGTCTTGCCAACTTAAACAGTTTACTTTCTATGTCCCATATTATTCTGGCGTGATGAACCAAATAAGCATCTAATTTACGATCATCACTTGAAGTGTTGTCTATAAATTGCTCGTCCACATATTTAGAAATAAATTGTACCTCTAGATTATCTTTAAATTGGTAGTCTAGCTTACTTGCCCATATCATTTCGGGTGAAAAGGCTATGCTTGTATTTGAGTAGCTTTTACTTTCTTGCCCCCAAGTGTCCCAATTGTCCACATATTCGGTATAGTTAGCAATGATATTTTTGCTAAATGTAGCATTAGTAGACCAAGTCCATTTAGTACTAATTTTTATACCAGCTTCTAATTCTACACCTTTTCTTTCGCTATAGTCGACATTTTCTCTAGTGTATGCTCCAACGTCATTAATTTTACCAGTTAGTATCAATTGATTTTCATAAATCATATAGTAAGCGGTTGCTGAGAAAGCAAAATTAGAGCCTTGAATTTTATAGCCCACTTCGGTATCGTACAAGGTTTCGTGAAGTGGTCTAGAGTTAGGCGAAGAATCAACAAAATCCGAACGATTTGGTTCTCTGTTGGCAATAGCAAAGGAGGCAAAGGCAGAGTTTTTATTATCAATTTGATAGTAGGCTCCAAACTTGGGGTTAAAAAACACAAAATTTACTGTATCGTTAAGTTCTGCTCCATTCTCATCTTTACCTAAAAAAGCATAGTCAATTTGACGGTGTTGTAAATCTGCATAAACGGTTACATCATCATTAAATTGGTAAAGTCCTTTGGCGTAGATATTAAAATCCGTTTTTATTCCGTCGTTATCGTAATAGATGTGGTCAATTTGGCTATTACTAGCATATTCTGCCCAACGAACCACGCCATAATGTCTACCATCGTAAGTATTCCAACCACCTCCTAACGTGTAGTCCAATTTGTTGAGGCTATTGTTGTAAGAAAATATAGCTCCATAAAAATCATTGTCTAGCCATTTTCTTCTAATGAGGTCGGTTTCAGTAATGGTATCATTCCCAACAATTACATTATTTAAACCATAATCGGCAAAGTCTTGCCCATTCTTATATTGCTCGTAATAGCCTTCACCATGAGTAAAATGTAAGCCTAAATTGATCATTCCACTATTTACCAATTGTTTATTGTAGTGTAACATATAGTGGTCTTGCCAATAGTTATCAGTTTCATTGTCATAGGTGTAAGAGTTATAAGTTCTTAAGCTATCGTCATTTAGGTAGGATAGAGGTACGCCATTCCAAGCTTGATAGGTTTTTTCTTTACCTGAAATTACACTTAACTTAAGCACGTTGTCAGTTCCGAAATAAGCTCCTGAAAGATACAGAGATTTTAAGTCTGATGTGGCTCGGTCGATGTAGCCGTCAGAGTTTATTCTTGACAACCTGCCATCTAGAGTATATTTATTAGCAAGTAGTCCTGTACCAAATTCTACATTATTTTTTAGTGTACTGTATGAGCCTATGGTATTGCTTGTCGTAGCGTATGGTTTAGCTCTCAGCGATTGTGTTTTTAAATTGATACTAGCACCAAATGCTCCAGCACCATTAGTAGATGTTCCTACGCCTCTTTGAATTTGAATATCTTCTACGGATGAGGTAAAGTCAGGCATATTTACCCACCATACTCCTTGAGACTCAGGGTCATTTAGAGGAATACCATCAATGGTAACATTAATACGTGTAGGGTCACTACCACGAATTCTAAATCCCGTATATCCAATACCTGCTCCAGCATCTGAAGTGGTTACTACTGATGGAGTTAGCGACAACATATAAGGTATATCTTGTCCTATATTTTGCTCGTCCAATTGTTGGGCACCAATATTGCTGTAGGACATGGGTGTTTGTGGTGTGGCTCTCAGTGCATTGATGTGGACTTCTTGCAAGTCGGGATGCACAATTAATGTATCTTTCTGTTGGGCATTTAAGACTAAGCTAATAGCTAAAAAGCCCCAGCTTAAAAACGATTTGATTGTCATTGTTTAAATAAATTTCGTTAAACACTATCACTAGCACGGAGTTGCTGGTGGATAATTATGTAAAACTCCCTTCCCTTCCAAGAATTACCTTGGCAGGTTCGATGGGTATAATCTCAGCCTTTGTAAGGCACCCCGTAAAGACAACACAAAGATAATTTTTTCTTTATTAATATCAACATATTTATTTCAAAGAAAATTCTGATAAATTAGCTATGCGGACATTATGTTTATTAGCTTATACTAAGCATATCGTTTAACTGTATCAATAGCCATTTGAGTTCTATTTTTTCCAGAAATCAAGGTATATGGTTTGTTTAAAGCTTTCAATTCCTTTTCATAGATCGCTAATAGTTCTTTTCTTTGATTGGGGTGTTCTCTCATACCATCGTTGTTCCAAATAAGGTCAACATCACACAACAAATAGTAGTCGTAATGTCTAGCTTGTATTTGTTCCAAAATCCAAGGGTCGCATATACCGTATTTAAATTCGCTCCATACCTTACATACAATTAGGTCGGTATCCAAAAAAACATATGGACTATTTGTGGGTATGGTTTTTTCTATCTCAATTTGTCTTTTAGCAATTTCTAATATGTCTTTTGGAGAATATGGTCCAGATAGTTGAGCAATGTACTCTCTAGCGTATTCTTTAAGATAAGGACAATTAAAGTGTAGAGCTAAGGCTTCGGTAAGTGTACTTTTTCCGGTACATTCAGGACCTATAACTACTACTTTTTTCATTTTTTTGAGTCTTATTAAATTCTCGAATTGACTCTGCAATTTCTTCTAACAAAATTGGATTATTTTCTATACTATTGCCAACTACTATTATGTCTGCACCTGCTTTGCAATTGGCTAAAGCTTTTTCTACACTATTAATACCTCCTCCTATAATTAGTGGTATATTTATTCCTTTACTGACTAAATTAATCATTGATTCTGAAATTGGATTAGTGGCTCCACTTCCTCCATCCATAAAAATTAGTTTTAGCCCTAACATTTCTCCTGCCATTGCTGTGCAAAGGGCAACATCTTTTTTGTCGTGAGGAATGGGTGTTGTATTGCTCATGTATGAAACGGTTGTAGGTTTTCCGCTATCTATGAGTATGTAGCCTGTTGGCAAAATTTCTAAATTGGAGTTTTTAAGAATAGGAGCAGAAATAACTTGATTACCAATTAACATATCAGCGTTTCTACCAGAAATTAAAGACAAAAATAAAATTCCATCTGCGTCTTTATTTATCTGCATAGAATTACCTGGAAATATTACTACTGGAATGGAGCACGAAGATTTAATTTTAGTTATGCAGGCTGCTAAGCTTCCATTTGTTAACAAGCTACCGCCAACAAAAATTAAATCAACTTTAGATTTTACAGCCTTGTCGATAAGTTTATTTAATTGATTTGTGTTTTGTTTGTCTGGATCGACTAAAACAGCAAATAATTTTTGGCCATTTTTTTTATTGGAGGTTATTAAATTATAAATATCCATTCCTGCAAATGTAACTAATCAAAATAATACACTAGCCAATGTTTATTAATTTTTTTATATTTTAAAAAGTATGTTTTATTTATTAATGAACATTCTATGTGATTATTTGAAAGTTGACAAATTTTTAAGTCTTGTTTAAAATTAATATTTCCTCTTTGATGAAGTTTATATAAACATTCTTTTGCGCACCATAATAAGGTTGCTGTTTCGTGATGTTTTATGAAATTTAATTCTACATTATCAAGAAATTTATTTTTGAGGCGAAATGCTTTTTTATCAATAGGTTCAATATCTACCGAGGCAACTTTTTCTGCTGTAATTACTGCAAATAATTCTTTTGAGTGGGATAAAGATATTGCATTGCCATTTGATAGCTGGGGAGCTCCAAATTTACTATATGATAATTGCTCATCAGGAAAAAGTTTTTTAATTAGTTTTTCCTTTGCTTTTATTTCTTTTTTTCGTTTATTTTTTATTGAATTTTTTAACGATGATTTTTCAATCTTACATAATGTATCAATAGATTCAATAACCAATTGAAATTTTTTTGTTTTTTTTTGAAATAAAAAATCTGACATTGGACCAGCAATATAGCTTAAAATAAGGAGTTAATTTTGTATTTTTGTACCCTAAAATTTATCAAATGAACACAAAAGTGGAAAATTTAGCATATAAAGTTAAAGATATTACTCTAGCTGATTGGGGTAGAAAAGAAATTAAATTAGCAGAAGCAGAAATGCCAGGATTGATGTCGTTAAGGGACGAATTTAGTAAACAAAAACCACTCAAAGGTGCTCGAATTGCTGGTTGTTTACATATGACTATACAAACCGCAGTTTTAATAGAAACTTTGATTGAATTAGGAGCTGAAGTTAGTTGGTCTTCTTGTAATATTTTTTCTACTCAAGACCATGCTGCCGCAGCTATCGCAGCTGCTAAAATTCCTGTGTTTGCTTGGAAAGGTATGAATGAAGATGAATTTGATTGGTGTATAGAGCAGACTTTATTTGCATTTAAAGATAAAAAACCTTTGAATATGATCCTTGATGATGGTGGTGATCTAACTAATATGGTATTTGATAAATTTCCTGAGTTAGCAGATGGTATTAATGGCCTTTCAGAAGAAACAACTACTGGAGTACTTAGATTATTTGATAGGCAAAGGAATGGTACTTTATACACTCCAGCTATAAACATTAATGACTCTGTGACAAAGTCTAAATTTGATAATAAGTACGGTTGTAGAGAGTCACTTGTAGATGGTATTCGCAGAGCAACTGATGTGATGATTGCAGGAAAAGTTGCTGTTGTTGCCGGATTTGGTGATGTTGGTAAGGGTTCAGCAGAATCTTTAAGAGGTGCAGGTGCAAGAGTTATAGTTTCAGAAATAGATCCTATTTGCGCTCTACAGGCCGCAATGGAAGGTTTTGAAGTTAAGAAAATGCTTGATGCTGTTCCAGAGTCAGATATTATTGTTACAGCTACCGGAAATAAAGATGTTGTTAAAGCAGAACATTTTAAGTTAATGAAGGATAAAGCAATTGTATGTAATATTGGTCACTTTGATAATGAAATTGATGTTGCATGGCTAAATGATAATTTTGGACACACTAAGGACACTATCAAGCCCCAAGTAGATAAGTATACTGTCGATAATCATGATGTAATTTTATTAGCTGAAGGTCGTTTAATCAATTTAGGTTGCGCAACAGGACACCCCTCATTTGTAATGTCAGCTTCATTCACAAATCAGGTTATTGCGCAAATAGAACTTTGGAATCATATAGATAAATACGAGAAAAAAGTTTATACATTACCTAAGCATTTGGATGAAAAAGTTGCTCGACTTCACTTATCAAAGATAGGTGTGGAGCTTGATAATCTTACGAAAGATCAAGCTGACTATATTGGAGTTCCAATTAAAGGACCATATAAACCAAATTATTATAGGTATTAAACTTGCAAATTATAAAAATATATCATAATCTTGTTCTAACAAGATTATGATATGTATAAATTTAATTTAATTTTTCTTTTTATTTTATTAATTAGTTTAGATTTAAATGGACAATGTGTTCCTGATGAAAACTTTGTGCCTGTATCAGCTAATTATGGTTTATCACCTGATACTCTAGCTACTGGATATGTAAATCAAAACTATAATCAAGATTTGACTTTTGTACTTCCCTTAGATACAATTGTTGAAATCGAAGGTTTTGGCGAAAATTTAATTGTTTTTGAAGATTATCATATTACATCGATATCTTTACCAATTGGATTATCTTGGGAGTGCGATAATTCATTTGATAATTGTCATTATAATCCAACTATCACTCAGTATGGTTGTGTAAATCTTTACGGTATACCATTAGAGTATGGTGATTTTAATGTTGATGTCACTGTTGTAGCAACTCATGAGCTTTCTTGGGTGGTTGGACCTGAAGAAATTAGCTTTAGTCTTCCATTAACTATATTGCCAAATATTTCCGCAAATAGTGGATTTGCAATGACTAACTTTTCTGGATGTGCTCCATTAACCGTTGATTTCATTAATAATAATCCAAATTTAGCTGTGTACTCATGGGACTTTGGTAATGGAAATGTTTCTAACTTAGAAAATCCAACATCTCAGCTATTTACAGAAGCAGGTGTTTATGAGGTGCATTATACAGCACACAATTCATCTGAATCTCTATACTTTTTGACCTCAGTACAAGTTAGTAATGCATCAGGATGGGGACAAGATGCTGAAGATATTTTTACAGATCCTGATCCATATTTTTATTTATTTGATGAGAATGGTAATCAAATTTATTCGTCTAGTATTCAAGTTGATAATTCTTTTCCAGTTTCATGGGAATTAGATAATATTCCTCTAGCAAATCAAAATTATTCTATTCAGGTCTGGGATCAAGATGGTCCGTTTACATCTGATGATAATTTGGGTTCAGTTAGTTTTAACGGCTATTCAAGTTCTTCAACTGTAACAAATGGTGATTTAGTTGTTGAGTATACAATTTTAGAAATTCAACCATTGCCGTTTGCTGACGTTATTGACACAATCTATGTATATGACTCGCCAATTCAACCTAGTTTTTCATTTGATGAAGAAAATATTACTTTGACATTAGATTCAGATTCTTCGAATGTGAATTATCAATGGTATTATGTTCAAAGTCCTATACCAAATGCAAACAATATTTCATATGTTCCGGAAAATTCAGGCTATTATTATTTGTTGTCAACTAATGAATATGGTTGCTCTGCTGCTTCAGAAGATCAAACTATCGTTGTTTGTGATGATTTTACGCCAGAGTTAGTTTTAAGTTTCGATACCATTAGTTTTTTGGAGTCTTCAATCTTTGAGTATCAGTGGTTTTTAGATGGAGAACAAATTTTAGATCAAAGTTCACATTTAATAATTGCAGATCAAGAAGGTAGTTATAGTTTGGTTTTAGTTGATCAATGGGGCTGTAAATATAATTCGAATGAGATTTTTTTCAGCACAACTAATATTGCTGATTTAATTGATGTTGAACTTTCAATTTTTCCGAATCCTGCAACTAATTTTATAGATGTTTTTATTGGTGGCGATCTAGATTACTACAGTTACTTAGAGATTTATGATATGCAAGGTCGTAAATTAATTAATGTGCAAGTATTGGAAAATACCCTTCGATTGAATTTAGACAAATTAGAAAAAGGCGCGTACTTATTAAAATTAAACTCCAATAATGAACAGGATATAATTAAGCGATTTTTACTCAATTAATTTGTAATGTATATGTATGTGCCATCATAACTAGTGCTGTACTGTTTAAGTGGCAAAAGAGCAGGTCCGCTAAAAGGTGTTCCATCGTCTAGTAAGAAGCTTGATTCACAACAGCTATCTAGCATAAAACTTGGATTTAGTTCGTCGTTTAATTGAACTACGGAGCAATCATTTGTAGGTCTAAACGTACATGTTCTTTCAAATGCTATATACTCATTGTTATTTTTATGATAAATGATTATGCCTCTAACACCATAAATATCTTGGGTATATATTGCGCTTCCTACCCCTCCAAGTTCAGATGCTTGAATGCTAAAGTTGACAGGAACGTTTGGTATTTGATTAGTTTCATCTCCACAGGAAAAAGCAATAAAAATTATTGAAAAAATAATAAAATATTTACACATACTTACCGGCTTTTATTTCATTTTGTAATTCTACAAATTTTTTAACTTATCATTGAGATAATCTTCATTTAATTTCTATATTTACAAACTTTTGTAAAGCAGAATATGAATAGAATTTTATAAAACTATGTTCAATAAATTATACTTGCTTCTGATAAGCTTAATTTTGATTAGCTCATCTGTATTTGCTCAATCGGGTTCTTTAGAAGGAAAAATTACAGACAAAAATACCGGTGAAACCGTCCCATTTGCTAATGTCGTTGCTAAAAGAAATGGTAATCAAATTGCTGGTGTCACAACTGACTTTGATGGAAATTATACAATTAAACCATTAGATCCGGGCACATATGACTTAATCGTATCATTTGTTGGATACGGACAAGTAACTTTAGAAGGTATCGTGGTTTCTTCAAATAAAATAACATTTAGAGATGTTCAATTATCAGAGGGTATTGATATTGAAGAAGTTGTAATTAAAGATGAAAAACCTTTACTAGATCCTGATAATTTAGGCGGCAAAACAGTGACTAGTGAGGAAATACGTTCTATGCCCACTAGAAGTGTAACTTCTGTAGCAGCAACAGCAGCAGGAGTATACCAGTCTGATGAAGGATCATCTGTCAATGTTAGGGGTTCTAGATCTGAAGCTACAGATTATTATGTTGACGGTGTTAAGGTAAGAGGAAGTCTTGCTTTACCTCAAAGTGCAATTGAACAAATTACTGTTATGTCTAGTGGCCTATCTGCTATGTATGGAGACGCAACTGGTGGTATTATAAGTGTAACATCAAAGGGGCCATCTAATCAATTGTTTGGAGGTGCAGAAGTAGTTGCATCCCATATGTTTGATGATTATAATTATGGCCTACTTGGTTTTGGTTTATCGGGACCTATTTATAAAGAAATTAAGTCAGATGGATCTAAGGGTAGAGCTATTTTAGGTTATTTTCTAGCTGGTGAATTTAGAAACATTGATGATAATAGTCCCTCAGCTGTAGGTGTTTGGAAAATTAAAGACAATCGTTTAGATGATTTGAAAAATAATTTATTTGTTGCTGTTCCTAATCAACAATCTTCTTCTATTGGGTTATTAAGTAATGCAACTTTTTTAAGAGCAGATGATTTCGAAAATATTCAAGCCAAGATGAATACAAACTCTAGCGGGTTCAATCTTTCAGGAAAGTTAGATTTTAAGCCAACACTAAAAACTAATTTAACATTAGGCGGTGCGGTAAGTCATTCTGTAGATCACCCCTTTGTTTATACTTATTCTTTGCTTAATTGGCACAATAATTCGGAAGAGGAAAGAAATACTTGGAGAACATATGCAAGATTTACTCAGCGTTTTGGAGCTCAAGAAGGCGACGAAGAGTCTGCTTCAAATATTAAAAATGCATACTATAACATTACTGTAGACTACACAAAAAATGATTTTGAAAGAAGAAATCCCAACCACGGTAAAGATTTATTCAGATATGGCCACGTTGGAAAGTTCAATACATATAAGGATAGATTTTTTACCTTCGGAGAGGATACTGCAAGTGGAGTGAGTGGTTTTATACATCGAGGATTTATAGATACATTAATGACTTTTGATGGAAGTAATTCTTCTAATCCTGATTTAGCTGCGTATACTCAACAGTATTATGATATGTTCAGTGAAAATGAATTGCAAAGTTTGTCCTTTGGTGGAAGCGGTAATAGAGGTGTTATTAGAACTGCAAATGATTTAGGAGAATTAGGACTTTTAAATGGTCAAGGACCTAGAAATGTTTATTCTTTATATTACAATTATGGCGATCAGTATGGGTCTTATGGAAAGCAACAATTAGAGCAATTTTCTGTTCGTGCAAATGGATCTGCTGACATTAAAGATCACGCTATACAATTTGGTTTCGAATATGAGAAAAGAACAGATAGAAGCTGGTTCGTTGCTCCAAACTCTCTTTGGGGTTTAGCTAGACAACTTACAAATTTCCATATTTTAGAATTAGATTTAGCTAATCCTCAATTTAACCCATTAGGAACTTATGACGAGGTTTATTACGATAGATTAGTTAATATAGATGCACAATCTAGATTTGATGCTAACCTTAGAGAAAAGTTTAACTTATCTGATGACGAGTTTATTGATATCGATTCCTTTGATCCTAATCAATTGTCCATTGATATGTTTAGTGCAGATGAACTTAACGAAAATGGATTGATTTCTTATTATGGATATGATTATAAAGGTGATGAACTAAATTCAGCTGCATCCATTGATGATTTCTTTTCTGAAAGAAATGACAACAATGATTATTCTAGAAATATAGGTGCTTTTGAACCTATATATACTGCGGGATATATTCAAGATAAGTTTGCTTTTGACGATTTAATTTTTAGTATTGGGTTACGTGTAGATAGATATGATGCTAATCAATCTGTATTAGCCGATGAATATTGTTTATATAGCACATATACAGCAAATTCTAATGTAGATCTTTTAGGTGGTGATTATGTTAGACCTGTAGGTATTGGAGATGACTATGTAGTTTATGTTAACGATTTAGATAATCCTACTGAGGTAGTTGGATATAGAAATGGCCAAGATTGGTTTGACCAAAATGGAGAAGCTATTAATGATCCTAAAGTATTAGCCCAAGCTTCAACTACTGGGCAGATCACACCATATTTAGTAAATTCAGAGGATAGTATACCGGTGTTCAAAGATTATGAGCCTCAAACAGATTTTTCTCCAAGAATATCTTTCTCTTTTCCTATTTCAGATGAGGCACAATTCTTTGCTCATTACGATGTTTTGACACAAAGACCACCTACAGGAAATAGATTAAATCCGATTAGTTATTTATACTTAGAAGAGACTGTTAACGCATTTGTTAATAATCCTAATTTAAAATCTGAGAAAACTGTTGATTTTGAATTAGGTTTCGCTCAAACATTAAATTTAAATTCATCTCTAACACTTTCTGCATTTTACAGGGAATTAAGAGACATGATTCAGGTTGTTAAGACAAATTACTCTTATCCTGTTTCCTACCTTACATATGGAAATATTGATTTTAGTACTGTAAAAGGTTTTTCTGCTTTGTATGAACTTAGAAGAAGTGGAAATGTTTCTATGTCGGCAAACTACACATTACAATTTGCTAATGGTACAGGATCTTCCGCCACTTCAGGATATAGTTTAGTTAATACTGGCCAACCCAATTTAAGAACAACAATTCCACTAAGTTATGATCAGCGACATGCTTTTAACTTAAGCATGGACTACAGGTTTGATAGTGGAAAGGACTATAATGGTCCGGTATGGTTCAACAAACAAATATTTGCTAATACAGGCGCAAACTTTATTGTAATTGCCGGTTCAGGTACACCATACTCAAGACAATCAAATATAACCCAAGATGGTGCATTTGGAATTAATCAACGTTCAACATTAGAAGGAAGTTTGAACGGATCTCGTAACCCTTGGACGGTAAGAATCAATACAAAAGTTAATAAGAAATTCACATTGGATGTTGGTCAATTAGATAATAAAAGAAAATTAGGATTTAATATTTATTTACAAGTGCAAAACTTATTAAATACTAAAAATGTTAGATCAGTTTATCGTGCAACTGGAAATCCTGATGATGATGGTTATCTATCAGATGCATCCGCTCAAACAGATATTAACGCTCAAAATGATCCACAATCATTTAGAGATATGTATATGATGAAGATTAATAATCCATCAAATTATAACTTGCCTAGAATGGCTCGTTTAGGAATTGAAATTAACTTTTAGTCTAAGATAAATAGTATAGACATGAACAAAATAGTATTAGTCATTTTAGCCAGCATATCTTCATTTTCATTAATTGCAAAAGAAAATGTTGTAACATATAGTTCTAACTCGCAATCAAGCTTAGCAAGAGTAGCAGCTGATTGTACGCCTTCTCAGGCTATGACAGATTTAAATATTAATAATGTTAGAACTACCATAATGGGTGGTGGCGATATGTGGTGGAACTTGAGTGATGCCAGATATGAAATTCCAAAAAATAGCAATAAGCATTCTATGTTTGCAGGTGCACTTTGGATAGCAGGTATTGATGCCGGAGAGCAATTAAAAGCTGCTGCAATGACATATCGTCAAACAGGTAATGACTTTTGGACTGGTCCTTTGGATGAAAATGGTGATATTAGTTCTCAAACATGTGAGGATTATGATAAACATTTTGCTATAACACGTCAAGAAGTAGATGAATTTATTGCTTGGTACAATGATAATTCAGCATATCCTGATTATACAATTCCTTTGAGTATAGCAAATTGGCCTGGTAATGGTATAGACGGAGATTATCAATTTTTGGCTCCTTACTACGATAATAATGACGATGGTGAATATAATCCTGCAGATGGTGATTATCCTAGATATGATATCGATGGAAATTTAGATTGTAACGAAGATGATCTAATATATGGCGATCAAACATTATATTGGATTTTTAATGACAAAGGCAATATTCATTCTGAAACTGGTGCTGATCCAATTGGTTTAGAAATACGTGCTCAAGCTTTTGCTTTTGCAACGAATGATGAGATTAATAATATGACTTTCTATAATTATAAAATCATTAATAAAGCTACTATTCAATTAAACGATGCATATTTTGGACAGTGGGTTGATCCTGATTTAGGAAAATATGATGATGATTACGTAGGTTGTGATGTAGCTCGCGGATTTGGATATTGTTATAATGGTGACGATAATGATGAGGGTGCTACTGGTTATGGTACAACTCCACCAGCAATTGGTGTAGACTTTTTTCAAGGTCCTCTTGCAGATATAGATGATGGAATTGATAATGATAGAGACAGTATAATTGATGAGCCTGGAGAGCAATCAATTATGTCACGATTTGTATATTATAATAATGATTTTACTGTCACAGGAAACCCTGAAAATGGACAGCATATTTATAACTATCTAGTAGGTAAGTGGAAAGATGGTTTGGAAATCACATATGGTGGTACTGGTCGTGGAGGTTCCACCCCTGCTAAGTTTATGTTCCCCGGAGATACAGATCCTTATGGCTGGGGTACAGATGGATTGATAACTACCGCGGATTGGGAAGAGCCTGAAGGGTGGACTGAGAAAAATTCAGGTAATGATCCTGCCGACAGACGTTTCGTTCAGTCTGCAGGTCCTTTTACTTTAGAGCCCGGAGCAGTAAACAGAATTACGACTGGTGTAGTATGGGCAAGGGCAACCGCTGGCGATAATCTTGCTTCTGTTGAATTAATTCGTTTAGCTGATGATAAAGCTCAAGCTTTATTTGATAACTGTTTTCAAGTACTTAATGGTCCTGATGCACCAGATGTATCGATAGTTGAACTAGATCAAGAACTTGTTCTCAATTTATCTAATGGACCAACATCTAATAACTTTTTAGAACAATATATTGAGTTTGACCCATTGATAATTTCTCCCCCAGGTCAGAATTGGGATCCATATTTCAGATTTCAAGGTTATCAGTTGTATCAATTAGCATCTGTTGCTGTTAGTGTTACTGATTTAGATAATCCTGATTTAGCCCGTTTGGTTTATCAATGTGATATTGAAGATACAGTTGTGAATTTGATTAATTATAATTTTGATGTGTCTATTGGAGCAAATGTGCCTACTTTAGAAGTAGAAGCTTCTAATCAGGGGAATCAACATTCAATTTCTATTACTGAAGATAAATTTGCTTTAGAGAATAAAAAGTTAGTTAATAATCAATCATATTATTTTATGTCTGTAGCTTATGGTTATAACAAGTACAAGGAATATGATTCAACAAATCCAGATAAACTTGATGGTCAACAAAAGCCCTATAAAGCTGGTCGTAAAAATATTAAAGTATATACAGGAATTCCTCATAAACCATTTACAACAAAATTAAATGCCGAGGTAGGGGACGGTGTTGAAATTAAGAAAGTATCAGGTGCTGGGAATGGTGGATTTGAGCTTGCGCTTACAGATCAAACTGAAATTGATATTTTAACATCTGTTAATCATAATTCGGAAGAACCTGTTTATCAAGCTAATTTTGGTCCAATAGATGTTCAAGTTATTGATCCAAGAAAACTTACTCAATCAGAATTTGCTTTAAAAATGTATGGTGAGGTATATAATGCTTCATCCTCAGATCCAAGACATATTGTTTTAGATCAGACAGTAAGTAAATGGGAACTAGTAAATCTAAACACTAACCAAAGTATTGTTGCTGATGCATCTATTGGTAGCGGAAATCAGCAATTATTCAGTGAGTATGGATTTGCTGTTGAAGTCAATCAAGAAAATCCTCCTGCTTGGGATTACGTAAGCAACTCAGCTAATTTTGATGAAAGTAATCGTTTGATTTCTTCATCAATTGAATTTGAAAATGAGTATAATCCTTGGTTAGGTGGTGTTAGAGATGTTGATGAAGAAGACGGAGAAACTTCTGTTACAAATACTTATTTGTGGGGTAGAAACTGGATACACGCTGGCTCTTATATTTCTGCAGCAAACGCAGTTTTTAATGATATTGATGGTGATCCTGATGGTGTATTTGAAGATGTTGTTAATGGAACTTGGGCACCCTTTAGATTAGTGTCTCCATATTTAGATGGACCTGGTTATTCTATAAATACCAATTTTAGTAGTACAACTTATACATTGCCTCAATCTCAACTAGGCAATAGAATGAGAAATTTACAAAGTATTAAAGTAGTTATAACTGATGATAAATCTTTGTGGTCAAGATGCGTAGTGCTAGAGTCCCAGGACAATCCTGTATTTGCTAAAGGTGGTACTGCAAAATTAGATTTACGATCAGACGAGTCAGTTGATAAAGATGGTAATCCTGATGGTACCGGAAATGGAATGGGCTGGTTTCCAGGATACGCAATAAACAAGGAAACAGGTGAAAGATTAAATATAATGTTTGCAGAAGACTCATGGCTAAGCTCTGATAATGGTGATGATATGCTATGGAATCCATCAACAAGAATTCAGACACAAATTCCAACATGGGCAAATGGAAGTTATTATCTTGGCGGTAAACACTTTGTTTATGTTCATTCATCTAGATATGATGAATGCGCTCAGGCAAAATTAGATTTAGCATCACCAAGTACTAAATTATCTTTCTTTAGAGAGATGATGTGGACATCTGTTCCATTGTTGAAAGAAGGATATGATTTACTTTCATCAGATGTCACTATTAATATTGACGTATCAAGAGAATATAGAGAGATGATTGAGTTAGATGATACTGAGTATTCTGATGATATAACTATTACAACTACACCAACTTCAATAAAAGAATTTCTCACTAACTACGATAGGTTATATGCTTATGAAATTACATCTATCTCAGCTTCAGATTCTGTTAAGATTAATGATAATTGGAGACAAGCTAACAGTTTAGGTGATGTATATTATGTTGATAATGTTAGTGGAGGATCACAAAGCTCTCCTGTGTCAATGACGGTTTCTTATAAGAAAGTTAATTATCCAAACTATAGGTTCTCTACAGAAGGAATAGCACCTACCATAATGACTGAAGAAAGTCAAGTAGATTCCGTAATGGATTTAATTAATGTTGTGCCAAATCCTTATTATGCATATTCTACTTATGAAGGTGTCGAAAACGGCGGTCAATTAGATACTAGAGTAAGAATTACTAATCTTCCAGATGAGTGTGTAATTTCTATTTATACTGTTAATGGATCTTTAATTAGACAACTTAATAAAGATAGCCAAGGAGCATCCATCGATTGGGATTTGAAAAATCAAAAAGGTATTCCTATTGCTAGTGGTGCATACATTATTAATGTAAGCGTTCCTAGTATAGGTAAAGAAAGAAATTTAAAATGGTTTGGTGTTTTACGTCCAATAGACTTAGACACCTTTTAATATTTAATTGTAATTAAAAATGATACGATCATTAAAATACTTTTGGGTTATGCTTTTAGCATGCATTTGTACAGCTAACCTTTTTGCTGGTAATCCAGATAGAGTTGGTTCTGCAGGAGCTAGTCAATTATTGATTAATCCTTGGGCTAGGTCTTCTGGTTTGGGTGGTTCAAATATAGCTTCAGTTAGAGGCTTAGAATCATTGTATGGAAATGTTGCAGGTTTAGCTTTTACAAATAAAACAGAGCTAATATTCTCTCGCTCTTCTTGGATAGCAGATATACCAATAAATTCTTTTGGGTTTTCACAACGTATGAGTGAGTCATCAGTATTGGCTGTCGCTATATCTTCTATGTCTTTAGCAGATATAACGATCACTACTGAATTACTTCCTGATGGCGGCTTGGGAACTTACAGCATATCTTCTACGAATCTTAATGTTGGCTTTTCAAAGGCTTTTTCTAATAGTATTTATGGTGGTTTTGTTATGAAGGCTATTATCGAAGGTACTTCTGACGTAACCGCTAGTGGTATAGCCTTAGACGCAGGTATTCAATATATAACAGGAGATAGTGATCATATTAAATTTGGTATTGCCCTAAAAAATGTTGGTCCTACTATGGTGTTTAATGGTGATGGTATATCTTTTAGAGGTAATGCTCCTGATGGAGAATATACAATGACTTTAGAGCAACGAACAAATTCCTTTGAATTACCTTCTTTATTAAACATAGGTCTAGCATATGATTTACCATTACTCCCAACAAATCATCGTTTAACAACCGCGGGTACATTTACTTCAAATTCTTTTCAAAATGATCAATTTAGGTTTGGATTAGAATATTCATTTAAGGAATTAGTTTCTTTAAGAGGAGGTTATATTTACGAAGATGGACTATCTGATGGTAGTACAGATTTAACTGGTGTGTCCGCTGGTTTTACTGTTGAACTTCCGTTAAGTGGTGAGACAACATTTGGAGTAGATTATTCCTTACGTAGTGCTGACCATTTTGGATTATTAAACACAATAGGTGTTAGAATAGATCTTTAAATAAAAATAAATTTTGTAACTTGGTTTAGAGAGAAGACTGTTATAGTTTTCTCTTTTAAATTTTTTAATACATTGAAAAATGTCTGAAATTGTCTATTATACTGAAGAAGGGTTGGAGAAGCTTAAAAGTGAGCTTGAATTTCTAAAAACAACAGAACGACGTAATGTTGCTAAACAAATTTCGGAAGCACGTGATAAAGGTGATCTTTCAGAGAATGCAGAATATGACGCTGCAAAAGAAGCCCAAGGACTATTAGAAGCTAAGATAGCGAAGTTGGAATCGGAATTTTCTAGAGCAAGAATATTAGATGAATCACAAATTGATATATCTAAGGTATTAATTATGTCAAAGGTTTCTATTAAAAATGTAAAAAATGGTGCAACAATGTCATATGAGATTGTTCCAGAAAGCGAAGCAGATCTTAAAGCAAAGAAAATTTCTGTAAGCTCACCAATAGCTAAAGGTTTGTTAGGAAAAGGAGTTGGAGATATTGCTGAAATCCACGTTCCTAACGGATTAATGAAATTTGAAATTGTGGATATAAGCCGTTAATGCCTTCAATCTTTGCCAAAATAGTCGCAGGTGAAATTCCTTGTTATAAAGTAGCTGAAAATGATGAATTTTTAGCATTTCTTGATATTTTTCCATTAGCAAAAGGTCATTCATTGGTGATTCCTAAGCTAGAAACAGATTATATCTTTGATATTGAAAGTGATGCATACTCAAGACTTTGGTTGTTTGCCAAAAAAGTAGCACAAGCGCAAAAGAAAGTTATCTCATGTGAGCGTATAGGAGTAGCCGTCATTGGATTAGAGGTCCCACATGCACATATTCATCTTGTACCAATAAATGGGGTAAATGATATCGATTTTTCAAAACCTAAATTATCTTTTTCTAAACAAGAAATGAATCAGATTGCTATAGATATTTCAAAGGTATTTTAACTTAATCTATCTGGATTATCTTTTAGAAAAGAGCTCCATCCTGAATACGATTTATTATGTAAATTTTTCTTATTCTGAAAATAATGACATACGGCTGCAGCTAGACCATCGGATGCGTCTAAATGCTTGGGCATTTCATTTATTCTTAATAGACTTTTTAGCATCGCTGCAACTTGTTCTTTTGAGGATGTGCCTTTTCCAGTAATAGACATTTTAATCTTTTTAGGAGCATATTCAAAAATTGGAATATTTCTGTATAATCCTGCTGCCATTGCAACACCTTGAGCTCTTCCTAATTTGAGCATAGATTGTACATTTTTCCCAAAAAAAGGCGCTTCTAGTGCCATTTCATCAGCTTGATATTCATCTATCAATTTAAGTGTTCTCTCAAAAATACGTTTTAGCTTATCTGCATGTTCATTCAATTTAGATAAATGTATCACACCCATTGTCATCATTTCCATTTTATTGCCTTTTATGTGAATAATTCCATAACCCATAATAGTTGTTCCGGGGTCAATACCTAAAATAATTCTATCTGTTTTACTTTTCAATTTCGTATTATTGTTGCTTATGCAAAGTAGTAAAAAAATAAGTGTTTTTATAAAGGTAATTATAGTTTGCTTGGCCTTTTGGTTTTTATATCAAAAAGTTTTTTTAAATGATAGTTATTTAGAGGTAAAAACACAATTTTTATCAATTCTAAGTGAGGGTAATTACTTTGATATAATAATTGTTTTTTCTTTAATGCTTGTTAATTGGTCAATAGATGCTATTAAATGGCAGTTTTTAGTGTCAAAGATGGAGAAAGTCTCTTTTTGGTTGGCAATTAAAGCAGTGTTTTTAGGAATTACAGTTTCGCTTTTTACTCCAAATCGAGTTGGTGAGTTTAGTGGACGGGTATTTTGTTTGCAAAAAGCCGATAGAGTAAAAGCGGTTTTAGTAACAATATTTGGTAATATCACTCAATTAGTGATAACTATAATCTTTGGATTTTTATCATTTGTTTATTTTAGTTCCAAATACACATATTTAATATTCACAAAAAGTGATTATGGCTTTTATATTTTAATAGTTTTATCTGCTATTATTATAACACTCTTAATTTATTTATTGTATAATATCTCACAAATATCATCGTTGTTTTCTAAATTTAAATTTTTGAAAAAATATAATTCATATACCACTATATTTTCTTTATTTTCAACTAAAGATATTTCAAAGGTTTTATTTTTAAGTATACTTAGGTACGGAGTTTATTCTTTTCAATTTTATTTACTAATTAAGTTTGTTAATATTGACATCAATCTTCTACACTCTTTGACAATGAGTGCNTTAACTTTTCTAAGTATGTCTATAATTCCAACAATTGCTTTAACAGAGCTTGGAGTTCGTGGATCAGTNGCTNTTTATTTCTTTGGTTNTNTATCATCAAATACTATTGGTATTTTGACAGCTTCATTTGCTTTGTGGATTATTAACTTGGTTGTTCCTGCTATNTTAGGCGTTTTATTTGTTTATCAACTTAAATTTTTCAGAAAATNATGGAGNTTTTNTCANTTTTCATTGTTCTGATTTATTCTTATCAAATCTATCGNTTTTNTATNGGTTGGCNTAATCTTAAGTCTTATAAAANCGGNNTGATTCAAAATGTGTCTATTGTAATAGCTTTTAGAAATGAAGAAGANAATATACCTTNTTTGCTAGANGANTTATCCAANCNAGACTATCCATNNGAATATTTGGAATTAATTTTAGTAGATGATTTTTCAANTGATAATTCATTTGAATTACTNAGNCAATCAGANNTGCCATTAAAANTTTTACGTTCTANGCANGAAGGTAAAAAAGCAGCTATTAGCTGTGGTATAAATCTAGCTCANAATGACATTATTTTAACTACTGATGCAGATTGTCGTTTNTCATCTAANTGGGTAAATCAAATGNTAGNTCCATTTTGCGATGATAGTGTTCATTTNGTTTCTGGGCCAGTATCATATANTAATTTAANTACAATGTTTGATAAGTTTCAAGCNATAGANTTTATTAGTTTGATTGGAGCTGGTGCAGGATCNATTGGAATAAATAAAGCATTTATGTGTAATGGNGCTAATATGGCTTTTAGAAAATCCTTATTTNCAGAAACTAAAGCGCATATTGCNTCAGGNGACGATGTTTTTTTATTGCATTATNTTAAACAATTAAANGGGGANATTGTTTTTGTAAAAGAAAAATCAGCAATAGTATATACAAGTCCNAAGTCAANCTTGAAAGCTTTTATNAACCAAAGAAAACGTTGGGCCGCCAAAAGTTCATACTATTCAGACATTACTGCTAAGTGGATAAGTATTTTAGTATTTCTTATGAANNTAANACTAATAATACTTTTATTTACATCCAAATTAAATATATTTTTNGTGATATTCTTTATCAAAATTATTGTTGACTATNTTTTTGTAAAGAGCTTATCAAGATTTTTCTCTTATGAAAAATACTTGTCTTACTATTGGTTTGTGGCTNTTATATATCCTATTTATATTGTTTGGGTGTCNNTGAGTTCACAATTTAGTTCATTTGAATGGAAAGAAAGAAAACACCAAAGATGAACAGTTTATCTAAAATAGCTTGGTCTAAATTTAAAAAAGACATTCTAGGAGTANTAGCTTTTTNCNCGATTGTATTAGCTGTAATAGTTAGTGTTTTAGGCTATCATATTTTTCCAGATTCTACACCATATGCTAATCAAATGCATATTGAGCTTTCTAAGCAGGAGCCAGGTTTTGAAGTTGATTTAATTTTATTGCCAAAAAATGATNTANAAAAAGTTGGGTTTTTTAAAAAAATGATATTTGGTCAGCAAAATATTAATAAAGAAATACCTATTTCTGACTTTAATGAAGTGAATGGTAGATTATACTATACNACCTTNGGATCAAATTATGAACAATTGTTGGAGAGCCAAAATTATAGTATAGNNCGACGAACTTATTTNTTAGGAACAGACTCTTTTGGAAGAGACTTGCTTAGTCGTATNATGTGTGGCGCTAGAATAAGCCTTTCAGTAGGTTTTATTGCCGTAATAATTTCTTTATTGATAGGAATAACATTAGGTGCAATGGCAGGCTACTTTAGAGGTAAAGTGGATTCTNTAATAATGTGGTTAGTAAATGTAGTTTGGTCAATTCCTACTTTGTTAATGGTTATAGCNATTTCATTAGCGTTAGGTAAGGGTTTTTGGCAAGTTTTTGTTGCAGTAGGACTAACTATGTGGGTAGAAGTAGCTCGNNTGGTTAGAGGAGAAATATTAAGTATNAGAGAGAAAAAATATGTTGAGGCAGCTCAATCGTTGGGCTTTGGACATTTCAGAATAATATTTAGGCATATCTTGCCAAATGTAATGGCTTCAGTAATAGTCATTTCAGCAGCTAACTTCGCTTCTGCCATTCTAATTGAAGCAGGATTAAGTTTTTTAGGAATTGGTGCGCAACCCCCAATGCCATCTTGGGGAACAATGATAAAAGATAATTACGCTTACATAGTTATGGGTAAATCGTATTTAGCAATTTTTCCAGGTTTAGCAATTATGTATTTAGTTTTGTCGTTTGTATTAGTAGGTAATTCTCTAAGAGATGCGCTTGATGTTCGAAATTAGAAAATTAAAAGTCCAATTATAAAAATTGAGCTTCCAATCAATAGCATTATNAAGCAATANGGTAAAATCTCTTTAGCTTTTAANCCTGTAATNCCAAGTAGTGGAAGTGCCCAAAAAGGTTGTAACATATTTGTTATTTGATCTCCATATGCAAGTGCCATTACAGCTTTCCAATATGGAACATTTAATTGACTTGCGGCATCAATTATTATGGGGCCTTGCACTCCCCATTGACCGCCTCCACTAGGAACAAAAATATTAACTATTCCTGCACTGATAAAAGTAAAAATAGGAAATGTAGTGGTGTTAGATATGCTAACAAAGAAATCAGAAAATACATTCACTAATCCTGCACTATTCATAATACCCATAATACCAAAATATAAAGGAAACTGTATGAGAATGCCACTTGCACCAACGATAGCTTGATTAACACCTTTTAAGAAGCTATTAAAGTTATTATGTAAAATTATTCCTAAGCCCAATAAAAATAAATTAATGAAGTTTGGCGTAATAAAGGAAAGAGATAATTGTTCAGGTAATATTAGTGATTTGTATAAACAATAGAAGATAATAATACCTCCAAAAGTATAAGCTAATAAATTGGAATGATCTAAATGTTCAGCTCCTTCAACTTCATTTTTATGCTTTGAGTTGGGTATTGTATTTAAGTGGATCATTTTAGAATTACCTTTTTTACCCAGTATATACATTAGAAAGGGTAAGACAATTAGTAAAATAAGACTGATGCTGATATTCATATTAGAAAAAATAGTTTCAGATTGAGAAATAACACCCATTTTATCCTCTAAAAAATGATTTCTTTCAGCAATTTTAATTGGAGCTGAACCCGAAATGCCCCCATGCCAAACCATCAAACCTGAATATCCGGCCGCGCCAATTAATGGATAGTTTAACGAGATATTATTTTTGGTAGCATATTCACCAACTTTTCTAGCGAAAATGGCTCCAAATATTAAGCCTAAGCCCCAGTTGAAAAAACTAACCAGCAGAGTTAATAAGGTGACCCATGCTGCAGCTTGAGATGTATTGCTACATAGTTGAGTAGCTTTGTCTATCAAGTTACTTACCGTTTTAGTGAGTGCCAAAACATGACCAAGTACTAGCATAAGCATCATTTGTACAGCAAAAACTAATAACGGAGGATTCCACAATCCTCTTTCCCAATAATTTAAAAGAGATAAAGGGGTTTGCTTGTTTGGGCTTATAAAATAGGCTAACCCTAAAGTGACCAAGGTCAATATAACTGCAATAGTAAATGGTGCAGGAAGAATAGATTTAAAAATACGGATTAGCCGATCTGTCATTTTTAGAACGGCAGATCGTCTTCCTCTGCGTCAGAAGCTTCTAGAGGAGCTTGAGGAATTGAAGAGTCTTCAACTACAGTTGCAGCAGCTCTATTAATTCTCCAAGCATCAATATTATGATAATATTTGCCATTATATTCTCTTGAAGAGAGGTTAAACGAAACTTCTATTTCTGTTCCAGGTTGAATTCCCTCTATCATTGCGATTTTATCCTCGCCAAAAAGACTAAAACATATCTCTGGATTATACTGTGCTCCAGTGTCAATAATAAAAGATTGTTTTTTCCATTCTTTTCCTGCTTTACTTGTGCCACTTTCAACATCAAGTGCTTTGACTAATTTTCCTGTAATTGCTAAACTCATTTTCTATTTAATTTATCGATCAATAATATTTTCCATGCCTCAATAATGAGGTTTTTACTTAATAATTCTTTAGCATAGCTATGTAATTCTTGTAAAGCTTCTTTATTTCTGATGCTAAAGTCTTGTATCTGTTCCGTGGAGAATTTTTCTTTCATATATTTTTCTACTTCATCCAAACTAGGAATAGATTCTACATTTCCTAACATTCCTAAGTCGTTACCACTAAGAATATGACTGTTTCTAATTTCAGAAGGAATATTGTCAACACCAATCCCTAAATTCCTTAAAGGTTTTTCGACTTCAAATAAGGCATCTTTAGACGAACGACAATACCAATTTCCTCCCATTCTACCAACTAAATCAATTTTGTTGGGATCAATAGCACCGGCATCATTTAGTATATTTTCATTAATATGTAACATTTTGATTTCACATATTACTAAATTTCCTGCTCCGCCTTGTTCTCCTAATGAAATGACATCATTGACAGTGCATTCCATTTGAACAGGTGATTCTTTTACTCTATATGGTTTGATTAAGTTAGAGTTTATTGGAGTAAGTCCAGATTTTATAAATTCATCAACTCCACAATCATATTCAGTACTTGAAAGAGATGTTTGTTGCACTATGTCATATGAAACTACATTAATCACTACTTCATTATTTTCTAATATATTATCTAAAGTATGTTTAGTAGTATTATTTCGCACTCTTCTTGCAGGTGAAAAAATGGCTATTGGAGGATTGGCACTAAAAACATTGAAAAAACTAAACGGACTTAAATTAGAATTCCCATCCTTATCAATTGTGCTCGCTAAAGCAATAGGCCTAGGACCAACTGCTCCCAAAAGGTATTGATGTAATTTACTAATTGGAATGTCTTTAGGATTAATCTGTAACATAGTCAGTTAATGTTTCATAACAAAAGTAATACTTTGAAAACAAAAATAATAAGGTATATAGAATATTTTTTTGGATTAAAATTGACTAAAAAATATATATTTGCAGTCCTATTTCTGCGGATGTGGTGGAATTGGTAGACACGCTAGACTTAGGATCTAGTGCCGCGAGGCGTGGGGGTTCGACTCCCTTCATCCGCACAAAAAATGCCCATTTTCTTTGTTGAAAATGGGCATCATTTTTTATTATAATTTTTTAAAAATGAAAATGTATTCCACTTCCAAAAGAAGTAGTTTTAAAATTATAGTAGCTTAAGTTTGCTTGTCCAATTCCTAATTCTAAAGTCCATTTTAGTCTATCAGAGATAAAACTTAGCCAGTTTAATTCTAAACCACCACCTATGCCATATCCAAATGATGATTCTGATTCAGGAGTTGCTGCACCAAGGAAATTAAATACGTCATAAGAGTATGTCCATACTCCAAGTTGAGCGTACACAAATGGAGTAAAAACGTCTACATCGCTAAAGTTATATATGTATCTTCCTGAAATCATCTCAACGGTACCAAATGCACCGTAAACTAATTGTGCTGTATGCGTATCATTTAAATCTGCTTTGACGCTTAGCCCATATGATGGGAAATTAGCTTGAAATCCGACGCCTATATTTTGTGCTTGAGCAAAATTTAAAGCGATTAAAATTATTGTTGAAAATAGTAATGTTTTTTTCATAATAGTTTAGTTAAGTTAGTAGTCATTTCTTATTAAGCTGAAATTTATTTCTAATGAAACGGGTTGTGTATATGGCAAATATCCCGATCCAATATAATCAAAATCATTTGGCACTTTATAAATTGTGCCAGAGTATGAGCCCACTAATCTTTCTCCAAAAATTTGTAAGCCAGTATTAGGATCAAAAGACATCCCCGTACCCAGTGAACTGATTTCAATTGTAATTGTATTTTGAAAACCATAAAGATTAATAGAAGATGAATCTATTGGTGTTTCAGAAAAACCTCCCCAAGTTGTTCCTCCAAAGTAATTCATACTAAAATAATCATTCCATGTACCACCAAATGAATAAATCGTAGCTTCATTTGGTCCTTCGTATGGGGAATTAATTGAAAAACTAAGATTCATGTAATCTCCAGTTACATAACATTCATCTGTTATATCATTAATTTCTAGACTAAAAGTAAGTTGCCCTGATTCTAAATAAGCACTGGATCCAGTGTAATAACCATTATCACATGCTTCTGCAAATGTATTTCCGTCTAATGTCATACTCCATCCCCAACTTTGATCACCTGGATCTATTGGGTCATTATTAATATATGCTCCAGCACAGCCAACTTGACATTCTTCAAGAGTAGAATATTGTGCACCTGTAACATCAGAGACGCAACCCCCGGGGATACAATTATATCCACTGGTGTCTTCAACTTCACAAGAACTAAGAAAAACTAAAGTTGCAATAATTAGAAAATTTTTAGCGAAATTTATTTTCATGCAGCCAATATAATAAATTTATAAAATATTGACTTCAGGAATGAGCTGTATTCCAAATTTTTGTTCTACCGAATCTTGAATTTTTTTAGAAAGATTTAATATATCTTTACCTTTTGCATTACCATAATTTACAAGAACAAGAGCTTGATTTTTATGTACACCGGCATCACCGTCTCTAAATCCTTTCCAACCAGCTTGTTCGATTAACCATCCTGCAGCAACTTTGGTTTCATTATCACCATTAGGATAGCCAACAATTAATGGGAAATCTTTTTTCAAAGATTGAAATTCTATGTTTGAAATAGTTGGATTTTTGAAAAAGCTACCACTATTACCAATGATATTTGGATCAGGTAGTTTTCGACTTCTTATATTAATCACCGCTTGACTGATACTTTTTAAGCTAGTAATTTCTCCCATATCTCTAAGCTCGTCTTCAATTGCTCCGTAAGAGGTGTTAAATTCTGGATACTTATTAAGTCTAAATGTAACACTACAAATAACATATTTGTTTTTTAGTTGAGTTTTGAATATGGAAGTTCGGTATCCAAATTGACAATCTTTATTTTCAAATATTTTCAGTTCTTTACTTTCAATATTTACTGCTTCCAATTGTTTGAAAACCGACTTTATTTCACTGCCGTAGGCTCCAATATTTTGCATTGGTGCTGCTCCGACACTTCCAGGAATTAATGATAAATTTTCTAAACCTCCTAAATTTCTTTCTATACTCCATGAAACAAAGTCATGCCATACAACACCACCGCCTACTTTAACTGCAACACTTTTATTATCTTCTTCAATTATATCGATCCCAAAAATTTCATTTTTCAAAATAGATCCTTTAATATTTTGAGTTAATAAAATGTTACTGCCTCCTCCTAATATCATTAGTGGCTGTTTTGCATTTTCCAATAATCTTTTTAATTCTTCAATAGAATTAAAATTAGCAAAGTTTTCAGCATTTGCATATATACCGAATGTATTTAAATTTTTTAATGGATGATTATGATTAAATTCCATAGAGTTCAAAGTTATAAATACTTATGATTTACTCATTGTATTTTATGTATTTTCGCAAATATGAGTAAAAAAGTTATTGTCTCAGTTACAAATGATCTCTCAACAGATCAGCGAGTACATAAAGTTTGTCAAAGCTTGTTATCTATGGGATTTGCAGTAGAGTTAGTTGGACGAATACAATCTTTTAGCCAGCCAATAAAGCGTGAATATGTAACAACAAGATTAAAAACATTTTTTTCATCAGGNCCTCTTTTTTATTTTGAATTTAATATTCGTTTATTTTTTAAGTTGCTTTTTAGTAAATGTAATGTGCTATTGAGTAANGATTTAGATACATTATTAGCAAATTTTTTAGTCTCTAAATTCAAGGCTATATCTCTAGTTTACGATAGTCATGAATTATTTGTGGAAGTACCAGAGCTAACTAATCGTACTTTTAAAAAGAAGATTTGGGAATGTTTAGAGGCTTGGATTTTACCAAAAATTAATTCAAGTTATACAGTGTGTGAATCAATAGCAAATTTTTATAAAAATAAATATGGTNTAAACATGAAAGTAGTTCGTAATGTGCCATATTTAGTTGAATCTTCATCATCTAAAAATAAAACCAATACANTAATTTATCAAGGGGGAATGAACCCTGGTAGAGGCCTTGAGTTNGCTATNGATATGATGGTNTTTTTGGATGATTTCAAATTAAAAATAATTGGTGATGGCCAAGAGTTAAATAAGCTCAAANATTTAGTTGATCAAAAAGGTNTGCATGATAGAATTGTTTTTTTAGGTCGTTTACCATTTGAAGATTTAAAAGTACATACCGAACAAGCTTGTATTGGTATTTTATTTGAAGAGCCAAAAGGNTTGAGTTTTAAATTTAGTTTGCCAAATAAACTTTTCGATTACATACATTCAAACACACCNGTTNTGGCAACTCCTTTGAAAGAAGTNAAAAGGATTNTTGATNACTATCANGTTGGNGAATNTATTTATGAAAGAAGCCCAGAAGTTGTAGCCAATCAAATCAAAAAGATGTCAAAGAATATTGATGAATATAAATTTNCNCAAGCNAAAAAAGATTTGAATTGGCAANACGAATTTAAAAANATNGAGTGTNTCTTTAGTCCTCTTTTAGNCAAAGNATAAAACTAAGTTTATANAAATCAAATACTACTAAATTGGCATTGCCATTTTTAAGNAGATTNTANCANAAATATTTNCAAAAAANAAAAATNCCTTTNGATATAAATAATGTTTTTCTAATNNTTTTATAATATTTAATNATNTTNATATTTCTACATGCTNTAGGNTGGGTTTTTTGAAGAGATATTAAATTGATTAACGCTAANTCNGTTTTTTCTAAAAATAATAANNCNTCATCTATTCCTAAATGTATNATTGGATTATTAATATGTATGACAGTAAATTTATTGAGTTCTAATTCTGCGCCATATAAAGTNTCCTCATGTCCATACTTTGTTAAGNTTTCAGAAAAGCTAATANTTTTACTAACTTTTTTNTTAATGAATAAATTGCATGCACTAAANGACGCATAAGGCTTTTGATTTCTAAAATGAGCTTTACGTTCTTCTCTNAACTTTCCATATTTCCATCTTAANTTTTTCTTTTTGTCTATTTTTTTAAAATCATTATAGAATACCCCACCAACTATTACGTCACTTTTGTCTTTTAATTCTATATATTTTTTTATAAAATTNTCTTTTATTTTAACATCACAATCTAAAAATAATAAATAGTCATATTTAGATTGTTTAGTTAATANATTTCTAATAGCTGATCGTCCAATATTTTTTTTATTCAATTTATAGTTTACGCCATATATTTTTTCAATGTCTTTATTTAGTTTTATATATTTAGATTTGGAATTATCATCAATACATAAAATTTCAAAATCTAAATTTAANTCTTGAGCTTGTCTAGACAATTCACTCACTAATTCTTTTACTGCAAAATTATATATGGGTATTANGATGGAAATCATCTAATTTGCAAAAGTGACTTTTCCATTTTCACATTTTAGAACTTTTGAAGGAAAGCGATTAAGTAAATTNTGTTCATGTGTTGCCATTAAAACGCCACACCCATCAGCGCAAAGATNATGAATTAGACTAAGTATTTTATCTGTGGTATCAGGATCTAAATTTCCTGTAGGTTCATCGGCTAAAATGAGTTTGGGATCATTTAGTAATGCTCTCGCAATNCATATGCGTTGTTTTTCACCACCTGAAAGCTCAAAAGGCATTTTGTTTAAATGATCAATCATGTCAACTTTGGTAAGAACTGATAATATTCTTTCAGATATCTCTTTGTCGTTAGTCCAACCTGTTGCTTTTAATACAAATTCTAAATTATCTTTTACGGAACGATCATTAAGAAGTTCAAAATCTTGAAAAACTATTCCAATTTTTCGTCTAAGANATGGAATTATNGATTTTTTAATCTCGAAAAGTTGATAATCTATTACTTCACAAAGACCTTCTTTTAATGGAAGTTCTNCNTACAAGGTTTTAAGTAGACTACTTTTTCCACTGCCTGTGGCTCCAATTAAATAGATAAATTCGGATGGTTGTATGCTGAAACATACATCGCTTAATATTTTTTGTTCTGATTGATAAATATCAACATGTTTAAGTTCAACTAATGGCATTTGTNTAGTTTTCAGTTATTACAAATTTACTTTTTTTATAATCATCATCAAGTCTTGTTTATGCACACATATTCTGTTAATAACTTATTGTTTCATCGATAGTAAAAGGAGCATTCTTTGATAAATTAGCATAAAATTCATAAAATGAAACTTAATGTTTGCATTTTCTTTTTATTAGTAAGTCAATTCTCTTTTGCACAAAATTGCGATGTTGAACAAATAAAACATCTAATGCAAAACCAGCAGTTTGCTTTAGTTTATTCTTTGTCAGAGGAATTAAAGGATTGTGATTTAAGTGAATCTGATAAGGAGTGGATTTATTACAATCAAGCTAAAAGTTCTCTTGAATTATTTAATAGGGAAGCCGAATTTCGTCTAAAAAAATATTTAGAAGAGTACCCTAATGGAAAATATAATAGGCAAGCATATCTTGCNTTGGCAAAGTTACATTTCAGAAATAAAGACTATGAAAAAGTAATTGCTAANTTAAGNAATATTAATCATTATGATTTAAAGCTTAATGAAGTGGCAATGTATTATTTTAGATTAGGTTATTCCTTNTTTAATTTAAAAAAGTATCAAGATGCNAAGTTAGCTTTTTCTAATATTGAATCAATTCCATTTATTTATTCTGAATTGACAAATTATTGTCTTTCTCACATAGCTTATGAAGAAGGAAATTATGCTGTAGCATTNCAAGGATTTAAAAAGTTAATTAATACTCCGACTCTAGGAATTATTAGTAAATATTATATTACTCATATTTACTACTTTCAAGAACGNTACAANGATCTTCTAGATTTTGCTAAACCGTTGNTAGAAAATTCTTATAACCCAAAGAGAGATCAAGAATTAAAACGACTAATTGGNGATGCTCATTNTGCATTAGGNAATTTTCAAGAATCTATAAATTACNTAGAGGATTATTTATTNGNAAACTCCACTAACTCNTTAAATAGAGTAGAAAAATATCAATTAGGNCTAGCCTACTTTGAATTAAATGAATATCAAAANGCAGCTAGTCAATTTGAAGATATNTTAATAAACAAAGATAGTTTNTCACAATTTGCTGCTCATCAACTGGGTCAGTGTTATNTACTACANGACAGAAAGTCGTTAGCAATTAATGCTTTTAAATACGCATCTGAAATAAATTTTGATTATAACTTNAAAGAAGATGCCGCCTTTAATAAAGTTAAATTNCTTTATGAAAAGCAATCTTCTTATGAAAATACTATTGAAAACTTAGAACAATTTCTTGAAGATTATCCGCAATCTNTAAATGTGGATTATGTGAAAGATCTATTGATCAAANCCTATACNNATACAAAAGATTTTCAGACTGCCATAGATAAATTATCTGCTCAAATTAATTTATCTATAAATCAACAGGCGATATATCAGAAATTAAGTTACNCTNTAGCAATAGACCATTTTATTAANAAAAGATATGATGAATCTATAATTTGGTTCGATAAGTCAATGGAGTACCAATTAGATGATCAATTAATAGCTTTATCATTATATTGGAAGGCNGAGGCCTATTATCACAAAAATGATTACTTAAAAGCAATTCAGTTATTNAAAAGTTTTAATTGGGANGANGGATCTTTTCTACTAGATGAATATAAACAAGCTCATTATTCTTTAGCATATGCATATTACAAATCAAATAACTTTAAAGATGCAATAATTTGGTTTAGGAAATTCATNAAGTTATCAGATGAAAATAAAAAGAAAATAGATGCTTATTTCAGACTTGGAGATTCATATTATATGACTAATGATTATNATAGAGCTCAAGAATTTTATGAACTTGCTGAGAATGAAAGTGATTTTGATATTGATTACGCAATACATCAACAAATNATGTGTTTTGGACTTACCAATCAAATTATTAAAAAACAAACTNCTCTTATTCAATTAATTTCTGATTATCCGAAGTCTCCTTACAATGATGATGCTATGCTTAGTTTGAGTAATGTTTATTTGTCTCAAGATATGCAACAAGAATCAGCAGAACTTTTATCAAATTTAATAAAAAGCCATCCTCATAGTNTTTTGGTNAAATCAGCATTNTTACAATTGGGTTTGAATTTTTATAACGAAAATTTANCGGATTCGGCCATATATTATTTTAAATCTGTAATTAANCAATATCCAAACACTAAAGAATCAAAAGAAGCNCTAGTGGCATATAAAAATATTTCTNTAGAGACTGGAGATGTNAAATCTTATTTTGAATATGTCTCTNGTCTTTCAAATGTTAGTGTAGATATAGCATTAAAGGATTCCATAACTTATGAAGCTGCAGAAAACTTATATTTAAATCAAGATTATGAGAGAGCATTACAAGCTTTTGAAAATTACTTTGANGATTTTGATACNCCAATTTTTAAATTAAATGCTCATTTTTATAAAGCTGAATGTATATACACANCTAGTCCAGNTTTAGCAGTCAATGATTATTTGAAGGTATTAGAATTTTCAAATAATATTTTTTTGGAACGANCCTTNATACGNTTAGCGCGNATTGAATTTAAAAGGGAGGAGTATGGAGCTGCTGNTCTTCACTATACTAAATTGAAATCTATTGCGCAAGAAAATGTTTTAATTAGAGAAGCAATTATCAATCTTTTTTATTGCTTTAAAAAAATAGTTGATAATGATCGTTTAATTGAGTATGCAAANGAAGTTGTTGGATTGGGTAAAGTTGATAACGAATTAGTNAATGATGCTAGATTGATAATTGCTAATGATAACTTTGATAATTCAGAATTTCACTTAGCTAAAAAAGATTANCAATTAATTTCAAATCAAACTCAATCTGAATTTGGTGCAGAAGCTAANTATCAATTGGCTTTTTTNGCTTTTCTAGAGTCAGATTATNAAAAATCAGANAAAATTATTTTTGAACTTGTTGAAAATTATTTTAGTGACTTTTTTATTGCAAAATCATTCATTTTATTAGCTGATATTTATAAAGAAAAAAATAATCTTTTTCAGTCAAAAGCNACTTTACAAAGTATAATAGATAATTATGATGGTGATGATTTAAGANAGATAAGTTTAAATAAAATATCAGAAATAGACTCACTTAACGAAGAATCATTAATGAATTCCAAAAATGACGAATTAATAATCAATCTTTTAAACGATGTTGAACTTAGTGAATTGTTTGAGGAAGAAAATACATTAGAANATGAATAAAAATTTAATGTTTTTTTATTTTTTTGGATTTATTCTTGTAGCTCAAATTAGTTTGGCTCAATCTAAAAATNAAATTGGTGTTGAAGAGGTTCAGGTTACAGAATCTTTTATTCCGATAGTTCCTGAAGCCAATAANTTTTCNGAATTNCCNNTTTTACGTGATACTATTAAAGTTTCAAAAAATGTTTATTATTCACCTATAAATAAACGTTTTGAAACCCAATTAAAACTTGATCCAATTAANTCTGCAAAAATAAAAGGNGAGCCTTTGTCAAAATTGTATCAAACCTATATTTATGGTGGCTTAGGTAATACAAGCTTACCTTATTCAAAAATATTTTACAGTTCGGANAGAAATAAATCTTTGTCATATGGTTTAGCTTTAGGNTATGTCGAATCTTATGCCAAAGTTAAAAGTGTTTTTGATCAAGANAAAAAGGTTTCTGCAGCTTCGAGNAAAACTGATTTTGCTGCCTTTGTAAAAAAAGATTTTCATAGNGGAATTTTTAACGCTAATATTTCGAGACAAGGAAATATTTTTCAAGCCTACGGTTATGATCTTNATTTAGTGTCAAATGAAAAATTTACACAAGAATATTGGGGTTATTCAACTTTAAGATTGTCATTTATTAGANANAATTTAGATAGAAATAAGTTAAGCTATTCTGCGAANATTTTTGCTTATGATTTGAATGAGCAAACAGAAAATAGTATTTCTTTAATTCTTTCAGGAAGAAAGATTGTTGGCCTTAATTCTTTTAATTTGGATTTTGGTCTTGATTACATTTTAAATAACCATTCAAGAAAATACGTTTTTGATGATAAGTTGTCNAAAGAGTTGATNCTATTATTAAGTCCATCTGTTAAACGAAAAATTTTTGGAGGTAATTTAAACGTGGGTTTCAAGCTTAANGCAATGNATAATAGAGNTTCAACTAATTCTAACTATGCTATTTTTCCAAATGTTAATTATAATTATATNTTTTCTGAAAATAANTTAAGTGCNNAAATTGGTGTTAGNGGAGGCCTAGATAAAAATTCTTATTATTCATTGAGTCAAANAAATCCTTTTATACTAAATGCTCTAAAAACTGACGGAGGTAGTTTAAATCTTGTTAATACACAGACAAAGTATGATTTCTTTATTGGAATTGATTCTTATTTAGGTGCCGAAATAAATTCTTTTTTACAATTTTCATATGCTAGAGTTCATAATATGCCNTTTTTTGAACTTGATGACAACTCAACATATNCAAATAAATTTTTGGTAATCTACGATAATGTAAATCATTTTTCATTAAACTCTGAAATAGATTGGGCAATGAATACAAACTCAAAATTTAGTTTAAAATTAGATTATCATAATTATGATTTAGATTCATTAATTGATTATGCGTATAAGCCAACCATTATCTCAANGCTAGGTTTTTTATATAATATTGGAGATAAAATAATTCCANAAATAGAACTAGTTTGTTTTNTTGATCGTTCAANAGTCGAAGATTNTGGATNGTCTAATTCACCAGTTTTNAATGATATAGTTGATATAGATTTTGCTTTAGAATATAAATACAATACTATTTTTTCGGCTTACTTTGAACTGAAAAATTTGATTGGTAATTATCAAATTTGGGAAAATTATCCAGTTTTGGGTCCACAAGTCTTTTTTGGCCTTTCTTACNGACTATAAACTTNTTCACTAATTGTTAATAAATAGGTGCTATATTTTACACTTTTTTTNACAGATATAATGTCCTTTTTTTAACTTTGTTTTAATCTAGTGAAATANCTANTTAAAAAACAGTAAAAATAATGAGTGAAAATTTAGAAGACAAAGCNAANTATGGAGCAGGTAATATTCAGGTTCTTGAAGGTTTAGAGGCAGTTAGAAAAAGACCTGCAATGTACATTGGTGATATTGGTCAAAAAGGACTTCATCATTTAGTATATGAGGTTGTTGATAACTCTATTGATGAAGCATTAGCGGGTCATTGTTCTNATATTGATGTTGAAATTAACGAAGATAATTCAATAACTGTAATAGATAATGGCCGCGGTATTCCGACTGATATTCATCCNAAGGAAAATAAATCTGCTCTTGAAGTTGTAATGACTGTTCTTCACGCTGGAGGAAAATTTGATAAAGATTCATACAAAGTTTCTGGAGGTTTACATGGGGTAGGTGTNTCGTGTGTGAACGCATTATCAATACATCTTAAAGCAGAGGTTCATAGNAATGGTAAAATTTATCATCAAGAATACGAAAGAGGAGTNCCCTTATATGATGTTAAAGAAGTAGGACAGACCGATAAAACTGGAACTATTGTTACTTTTCTTCCTGATAAAGAAATTTTTCATGAAACTATTTACCATTTTGATATATTGCAAAGTCGCCTAAGAGAACTATCTTTTTTAAATAAAGGTATCAGACTTTCTCTTACTGATAAGCGTAGAAAAGATGAGGATGGTAATTTTGTTAAAGATAATTTTGTTTCAGAAAATGGTTTAATTGATTTTGTTGAATTAATTGATGAAAATAGAGAGAAATTATTAGATTCTGTAATTCATATGGACACAGAAAAAAATGGAGTTCCAGTTGAAATTGCTATGCATTATAATACATCATTCAGTGAAAATATTCACTCATATGTTAATAATATAAATACTCATGAGGGTGGTACACACCTTTCTGGATTTAGAAGAGCATTAACAAGAACTTTAAAGCGTTATGCTGATGGATCTGGCATGTTAGATAAAATAAAGTTTGAAATTGCTGGAGATGATTTTAGAGAAGGCTTAACTGCCGTTATTTCTGTAAAAGTTATGGAGCCGCAATTTGAAGGTCAAACTAAAACCAAGTTAGGTAACAAAGAAGTTACAGGTGCTGTCGATCAAGCGGTAGGCGAAATGTTAACTAATTATTTGGAAGAAAATCCAAATATGGCTAAACAAATTGTNCAAAAAGTACTTTTAGCTGCACAAGCAAGAAATGCTGCAAGAAAGGCTCGTGAAATGGTTCAAAGAAAAAATGTTCTTTCCGGCTCTGGACTTCCAGGAAAATTAGCAGATTGCTCTGATAGAGATCCTGAAAAATGTGAAATTTTTCTTGTAGAGGGTGATTCNGCAGGTGGTACAGCAAANCAAGGTCGAGATCGATTTTTTCAAGCTATTCTTCCTTTGAGAGGAAAAATCTTAAACGTTGAAAAAGCGATGCAGCATAAGGTTTTTGAAAACGAGGAAATTAAAAATATGTANACTGCTCTTGGGGTAACNATTGGNACCGAAGATGATACAAAAGCACTCAATCTTGAAAAATTAAGGTATCATAAAATTGTNATTATGACTGATGCTGATGTAGATGGTTCACATATCGCTACNTTGATTTTAACTTTNTATTTCAGATATATGAANGAGNTAATTGAAAATGGATATNTATATATTGCTACGCCTCCATTATATTTAGTTAAAAAAGGTAAGGAGCAACACTATTGTTGGTCTGATGAGGAAAGAGATCAAATGGTAGAAAAGATGAATAGCCCAAATATTCAACGCTACAAAGGTCTTGGTGAAATGAATGCTGAACAACTCTGGGAAACTACTATGAATCCTGATACTAGAACTTTAAGACAGGTNACTATTGATAGTGCCGCAGAGGCAGATAGAATATTTTCAATGCTTATGGGAGATGAGGTGCCGCCACGTAGAGCGTTTATTGAACAAAATGCTAAATATGCAAAAATTGATATCTAAAATATTCAATTAATAAACAATNAATTTTTAAATTTTTTCTTNTTTTGANAATGGGGCTATTATCTAACTAATGTTATNGTTCCAGAACAATTTTCACAATTAGTATGGTCATAAATTCTGTACTCAAAATCTTGATAGCTTAATACATAAGAATAAGTGCCTGTTATAAGAGGATTACCTGTTTTCATATTTGTNCCGTCCCATGACATATCAGGATTATTTGATTGAAAAACTAATGAACCATATCTATCAAAAATAGATATTGAAAATGTTTCGGTTTTCATAGCGTGATGAAATATTTTAAATGTATCGTTATTACCATCTAAATCAGGCGTAAAACTATTAGGAACAAATAAAGTATGTTCATCTTTGATGGCTAGCCTACCGTAGATGCTATCTTTACACATAAATTCATCAGTTACTACTAATTTTAAATCATAATACTTAACTCCTGAACTATCTAAATTAGTAGATAAATCTAGNTTGATAACATTTTGTGAATATGAAATAAATCCATTACTTAATTCCCATTGCCATTCGCTTATGTTTCCTTCAGAATTATCATACAAATTAACTATTGGGTAATTAGTTGTTACAGTGTCATCCATAACTCTATAGTCTGCTTTAACAAAAGGAGGTTGAATAATTTCAAAGGTTAATTCGTTTGTACATTGATTAGCATCTTCTACTGTNATGGTATATAATCCNTCAGNCAAGTCATAAATATTTTGTTCATTTGAATAAAAGGAATTTTCTCCTTTCCACGTAAATGAAATTGGAAGATATTGTTGTGAAAAAGCAGGATTGTCTGGACCACCCCAAGATGAAANCTCGATGAATCCATCATTATTGTACGTACAACTTTTATGACTATAATTAGCTATATCTAATGATAATGAGTCAGGTTGAGTAATGTTNAATGTAATACTGTTTGGACATCCTTCAGCATCTTCTACTGTGAACGTATAACTTCCATCAGGCAAATTAAAGACATCTGCTTGATTAGANATNATGGAATTATTTGATACATCTATCCATTCGTATGTGTAAGGAAGTAAACCCCCGCTTGCTATACAAGATATCCAAGCATCTTCACCGCCATTACACCTAACATTAAACCCATTATAGTCTGATGTTGTACTTGCAATAGATATNGATGAGTTTTCGGGTAAGAAAAAATTTGCAGAGTTTTGACAATTATTATTGTCTGTTATAGTTATTTGGTAATTGCCNGATGCTAAATCACTTATTGTTGGNGTTCCATTACCTGTCATAGGGTGGTCACCAATCCAATTNTATGTATATGGAATTGTGCCGCCAGAAATTGTTGTGCTTATTATACCATCACTAAATCCAAAACAACTAACTGGGTCTATAGATNCAAAAATTTCAATATTTTGTGGTGGTGGCGAAATCGTGAATGGTCCTGCCGAATGATTACACCCTAAATTATCAGTTATAATTAGATTATATATATCAGATTCTAAATTATTAATNTCTTCACTTGCTGATGAGTAATTATTATTTANAGATGTCCATGCAAAATTAAATGGTGGTGAGCCATTGCTAGTTGTTATATCAATTGCCCCAAAAATTTCTCCGGGACATATGTTATCGTCAACAACTGCGTCTATTGTAACTGGAGTTGAAACAAATACTGTAACATNGTCCGAATAAGTGTCAGGGCATTCTGAGGCAGTTACTGTATATGTTGTTGTTGTCAGAGGAGCTACAACTATATCTGTACCATTTCCAATAACATTGCCTAAATCATCTTCCCAAATTACATTAGCGTTGTTTGCTCCGTCAGGTACAAATCTAAAAGCTTGATTATTACCTGTAAGTTGAGTGTTATTCCAACCAGCTTCAATTAAAAATTGACTTTCGTCTTCATTTACTATTCCTAGTACTGATTCACCACCATTCCATGTGGCACATAAAGGTTGATCTTGGATATGTATTTCTATTACATTAGTGGTTTCGAATATTTTTATTTGACCATTAAATTGTAATCCAGCACATGAGAAATAACCAAAATCTTCAAATGATGCTACAAATCTTCTAAATGGTGCAACTCCATAAACGTTATAGTATAATCCACCTCCATTATTTGGNTTTAAATCCATCCATGGTCCCATAATAGCATTTATAACTTGTCCAGGAGGCATTGCACTAGGGATAGCATAAGTATTCCATGGAGAGTANCCATTTGCATCAGTTAAATCAAATGTTAAGTAGTTGTTAGTAGAAATTAAAAGNTGATTAAAAATATTTCCATAAAAACAAAAATCAAANCCTATATCAATAACTCCTGAAAAAATGTCATCACCAAGTGCATTAAGATTTGTTCCTGAATTNAATGGATCCAAATTTAACGGAATGTTTTCTATTGAATAATCGCTAGTTCCAATAGAATTTGGCGTGTAATCAGCNGATAAGTTGACATTCTCAATATCACAAATAATAATATCATCACCTGCATCAATTTGAGCNTATGCTTGATTGANATATATAAATATTACTGCAATTATTTTTATTACTTTCATCATAAAATGAACAATTTTTTGGGTAGAATGTTCAGCTTATAAACATACAAAAAAATTAAACATCTAAAAGTTAAATTTCANTCTGAATTATATNAGTTGGCNATATCCANCTCTAAATTTCTTTACTTTGAATTGTAATGATATTTTCAACTTAAATAATTAGTTTTGTATAAAATAAAAATTTTATGAAAGTAACAGTAGTTGGAGCTGGAGCAGTTGGTGCAAGTTCCGCAGAATATATTGCAATAAAAAACTTTGCTTCTGAAGTNGTTTTAGTTGATATNAAAGAAAANCTTGCTGAAGGNAAAGCTATGGATTTGATGCAGACCGCTTCTCTAAATGGTTTTGACACAAAAATTATAGGAAGTACAAACGATTATTTGAAAACTGCCAATAGTGATGTGGCAGTAATTACTAGTGGTATACCAAGGAAACCTGGAATGACTCGTGAAGAATTAATTGGTATAAATGCAGGTATTGTATCTTCAGTCTCAGAGAATATTATTAAGTATTCACCAAATGTGATCCTAATTATTGTCAGTAATCCGATGGATACGATGACATACTTGGCTCATAAAGTCACTGGTCTGCCAAAAAACAGAATTATTGGTATGGGTGGTGCATTAGATAGTGCAAGATTCAAATATAGGTTAAGCCAAGCTTTAGAATGTCCTGCATCGGATGTTGATGGAATTGTAATTGGCGGGCACAGTGACAAGGGTATGTTACCTTTAGTAAGATTAGCTACAAGAAATAGTGTAAGAGCTTCAGAATTTTTAAGTAATGAAAAAATGAATGAAGTCATGGAAGAAACAAAAGTAGGAGGTGCTACTCTTACCAATATGTTAGGCACTTCAGCGTGGTATGCTCCTGGCGCAGCCGTATCATCTTTAGTTCAAGCTATAGCTTGTGACCAACATAAAATGTTCCCTTGTTCTGCTTTGTTAGAAGGTGAGTATGGTTTAAATGATTTATGTATAGGTGTTCCTTTAATTTTAGGAAAAAGCGGTATTCACAAGATAGTTGAAATTGATCTTAATCAACAAGAGAAGGATAAGTTAGCNGAATCTGCTAAAGGTGTTAAAGCAACTAATTCATTATTAAATTAAATTTAAATTATTTTAAATATTTCAGTGACTGAATATTTTTTAATTTTTAATTATTTTTCTCCATTCTGAATAGCCTTCTTGTTTAATATTTATTAAGTAATAACTCGTTGATAAAAAGCTTATATCCAAAGTTGAGGTGCCATAAATTTTTTTATCAAAAATTAAATGTCCAATATTAGAATAAATTAAAATTTGGCTTTCATTAGTAGTTTCAATGGTTAGATAATTATTTGTAGGATTTGGATAAATTTTTAATTGATAATTGTCTTTAATAATTTCTAAATCACTAGATACACTGTCATTAACAAAATAAAAAAGTCCTCCTGATTGCATTCCTAAAAACATATCTCTTTTACCGTCGTTAGTGAAATCTTCATATACTAATGCAGTATTTTTACCTTGACTCAAATTCTGAAAGTCATCACTTACAAGTTCAAAATTTAAAGATAAATCATTATTGACAGATCTGTAATGATAAATTTGACCACTTTCACTTCCAATTAAAATATTAATTTCATTATTTTCTGCATAAACATAAGGCGTGCTAAATCCGTATAAGCTTTCATCATTGTTAACTGAAATGCCTCCAAAATCTTCATTAATAGTATTAAATATGGGTTCATATAATGTGCCTGAATTTTCTGCGTATGAAATTGTTCCATCTACTTGTCCAATTATTAAGTCAAATAAATTGTCACCATTCATGTCAAAAAGAAAAGGTGTTGAGTGTTGTCCAATGTCAATGTTGAAAAAATTAACATTTTGCAATTCAAATTCTGCATCTTGTCCTGAGTTAGCAATATTTTTAAAAAAATGAATTTTACCATTATTGTCNCCAACGATTAAATCGACATCCCCATCGTTATCTAAATCTGCAAGAGTAGGGAAAATGCCTTTAACTGATTGATTTAGAATTGTGTCTAGTGGAATTGTTCCAAGTCCGCCAAAATCTCTATCAATAACTTCAAAGTTGGGTTCAGTTTGACTTCCAATATTTCTAAGTAAAGCAAGCTGAGACGATGGATTGGAATTACTAAAATATCCATAATTACCTATAATTAGGTCTTTCAATCCATCATTATTATAGTCAATAGTAGCAGGGTATGCTCCTGAACCAAAATCTAAGGTTTTATTTTGAAGAAAATTATTTTGAGTATATTGAAATGAAGGATTATTATCTCCCGCAGTATTTAAAAATACCATAATGCTTTCAAAATTTTCAGAGTTGTTTTCAGTATTCGGGCTAACAACTAAATCCCTTATGTTATCATTATTGACATCAAGATGAAATGCAGCTGGAAAAGAACTAATTTCTGCACTTATATTACTTCCATTTCCTATAGGGAAATTTTGATTTACTGAGATCATATTTGCATTTTGACTATTACCCCCATTAACTAGTAAATTCAGATTATTAAATGATACATCTCCTAAAATTAAATCCATATCATCATCTGCATCTATATCAAGAAGTAGTGATGATGAGCCGCTATGAGGGCCAAATGATCGAACTTCATTTTGATTATTTATTGCATCTTCATTGCAATTATTAAATTCGTAAGTATTTAATCCTTCGAAAAATTCTCCCCAACAATCGGTTTCTAATTTAAATATAAGACTGTCACAGTTTCCATANAGCTCTTGACTTAAATTTTGATGGTATTCCATATAGCCACCACTTTGCTTGAAAGTTAGTACATCTATGTCTTGATCTCCATCAACATCAACAAAAGAAGGTATATCTACCTCTGAAATNATTATTGCACTTTGTATTGAGCCTAAATCACTNATTAAAGCTTGTTCTTCGACTTGAAAACTTAGGTTTTCAGNTTGAGAAGTGTTTTTAAAAACTTTGACATAACTATCATTGTAAGTAAATATATCTTCTTTACCATCACAGTTGTAATCAACTAATAGTGCCCAATTATACAAGTTTGGAAAATTTTTGCTGTAATCTTTACTATAATGGAAATCAGTTCCAATTGTATCATTATTATTCAAAAAACATAAAACCCTGTCTCCAACACGTTCAAAAACAAAAATATCAATTTTGCCATCATCATTCAAATCTATATTTGACAATTGACATGAATTTAATCCGCCGGTAAAGGGGTTTTTTATCAAAGTTCCATTTTCAACAATCGAAAGTTCNGATTGTTTTAGAAATTGTGAATAAACCGAAAAAGGCAGTGATAATATAATTAGAAGTAATGCTTTTTTCATTTTTACAAACTTACGATTAAAATTTTTTTATGATATTGTCNAAAAAATAATAAATTAAACTCAAAATTAATAGATTAGTATATTTTATTTCAATTGCTATTTCAAAATTGAAATTCTATATTTGCCCGATCTAAATTTATATGTTATGCAAAATAAAAGTTTTGTCTCCTTGTTTGCAATAGTATTTGCTATTGTTTGCTTATATCAATTATCTTTNACATGGATTGCCAAAGGTGTAGAAGAAGATGCAATTTCATACTCAAATGGTGACGAATTAANAGAAAAAGCTTATTTNGACTCTATTTCATCTGAGCCAGTTTTTAANATAGGTGTNAAAAATTACACNTACAATGAATGTAAGTCAAGAGAATTGAATCTTGGATTAGATCTNAAAGGCGGTATGAATGTTACTCTAGAAGTTTCNGTAGTTGATGTAATTAAAGCNATGTCTAATTACAANAAAGATGAAAATTTTAATGCTGCTATTCAAAAATCAATCNAAAAACAATTAGATAGTCAAGATGATTTTGTAACACTTTTTGCCCANTCCTTTTCTGAAATNAATCCTGAAGGNAAATTGGCTTCAATTTTTTATACTCCAGANCTNAAGGATAAAATAAATTCTTCATCTTCAAATAATGAAGTTATTAGTGTNATTCGTGTTGAAGTTGAAAATGCTATAGANCGATCTTTTAATATTTTNAGGTCAAGGATTGATAGGTTTGGAGTGTCACAACCAAACATTCAACGTTTAGAAGGTTCGGGAAGAATATTAGTTGAATTACCAGGTGTTAAAGATCCTGAAAGAGTTCGCAAGCTTTTACAAGGAACTGCTCAATTAGAGTTTTGGGAAACTTATGAAAATGCTGAGATATTAGCTTCAATTGATCAAATAAATACATATTTGAAATCAACAGTTGATACAAAAGAAGATACAGCTGAAGNGGTGAAATTATTGCAAGAAGAAANAATTTCTGAAGATGATTTTGACTCTTCCTTNTCTATTGAAGAACTATCTTCTGACACTGATTTAGNTTCCGATTCAATAGCTATGAGTGCTGAGCAATTTTCAAGAGAAAATCCACTTTATGCAGTTTTATTTCCTAATTTGAATCAATCAAATCAGCCAANCGATGGGCCAGTTTGTGGAATTTCTTCCATAAAAGATACTGCTACTGTCAATAATTATTTAAAAATGGAAGAAGTAAAAGATATTCTTCCTAGGGATGTTCGCTTTGCATGGACNGTTAAACCATATGATCCAGATGGNAGATTTCTTCAGCTAATTGCTTTAAAAGTAACTTCTCGAGATGGAAAAGCAGCAATGGAGGGAGATGTNGTTACAGATGCAAGAACAGACTTTGGTCAATTTAATGGATTGCCAGAAGTTTCNATGACTATGAATTCCGAAGGCGCTCGTTTATGGAAAAGATTAACTGCAGATAANATAGGTAAAAGTGTTGCTATAGTACTNGATAGNTATGTNTACTCTTTTCCAACAGTTCAATCAGAAATTTCAGGTGGAAGATCTCAGATTTCAGGTAACTTTAGTATTAATGAAGCTAATGACTTATCTAACATTCTAAAGTCTGGTAAATTACCAGCTCCTGCAAGAATTATTGAAGAGGCNATTGTGGGTCCGTCACTTGGNAAAGAAGCAATTGACTCAGGTTTAAAATCTTTTGTTATNGCNTTATCTTTTGTTTTNCTTTATATGATGTTTTATTACAGTTTTGCTGGATTAGTATCTAATGTAGCTCTTTTAGCAAATCTTTTCTTTGTATTTGGAGTTCTTTCTTCTTTGGGTGCAGTTCTTACCCTCCCNGGAATCGCTGGTATAGTTTTAACNATTGGTATGTCAGTNGATGCAAATGTTCTAATTTATGAANGAATTCGTGAGGAATTAACTAATGGCAAAGGGCTTAANTTAGCTNTTTCAGATGGTTATAAAAACGCCTACAGCTCTATTATTGATGCTAATGTCACAACNCTATTAACAGGNATTATTCTTTATATTTTCGGTTCTGGTCCAATNAAAGGATTTGCAACAACTCTTGTAATTGGAATTTTAACTTCTCTATTTTCTGCTATTTTTATAACTAGATTAATTTTCCAATGGAGACTTGATAAAAAAGGAAAAGCTTCGTTTGATAATTCCATTACAAAAGGCGCTTTTAAAAATACTGCTATTGACTTCATTGGNAAGCGTAAGCTGTTTTACNGTGTTTCATCTNTAATCATATTAATAGGTGTTGGTTCGCTTGTAACAAAAAAACTAAACTATGGTGTTGACTTCAAAGGAGGTAGAACTTTTGTTGTTCGTTTTGTCCAAACTGTTGATAATGAGTCTGTAAGATCTNCNTTNGCAAATAANTTCGTCGATGAATCAGGTTTGAAAATGTATCCTGAGGTGAAAACTTTTGGAGATGATAATCAGGTCAAGATTACAACAAAATTTTTAATTGATAGTAAAGATCTAAATGCNGANGATTTAGTGGCNGAAAAATTAGAAAANGGATTAGAATTAATTGGAAATTATGAAATAATGAGCTCACAAAAGGTTGGGCCAACCATTGCAGATGATATAAAAGTTTCTGCATTTTGGTCAATAATGTTTTCATTNTTAGTTATTTTCTTATANATATTATTACGATTTAGNAAATGGCAGTTTAGTTTAGGTGCTGTAGCTGCTGTGTTTCATGATGTTTTAATTGTNTTGTCTATTTTCTCCTTATTTTACGGTATTCTTCCATTTTCACTAGAAATTGACCAAGCATTTATAGCTGCACTTTTAACCATTATTGGNTANTCTTTGAATGATACTGTTGTTGTATTTGATAGAATTAGAGAGCATATGGGTATTTATAAAAAGAAAGANTTTACTTCATTAGTAAANAATGCTTTAAATAGCACATTAAGTAGAACAGTTAATACTTCTTTAACTACATTTTTTGTTTTGCTAGTTATATTCTTATTCGGAGGAGAAATTATTCGTGGATTTATGTTTGCTTTAATGGTAGGTGTTATTGTAGGAACATATTCTTCACTTTTTGTAGCTTCACCAATTATGGTAGACACGATAAAAAAGTCATTAGAAAACAAAAAATAATTCTGAACACAAACAAATTTCAATCAAAATGCTCCTAATGTTTGGAGCATTTTATGCTTTCAATAATTTATTTTAATATAAATTTGCAATTCTAATTACTTATTTATGACTCCTATTATTTTATTCATTGGTGGGCCTGAAATTGTAATCATAATGTTTGTAGTTGTTATGCTTTTTGGTTCCAAAAAAATTCCAGAAATCGCTAGGGGGTTGGGAAAAGGAATAAGAGAGTTGAAAGACGCTTCAAATGAGATTAAAAGGGAGATAAGTCAAAGTGCATCTTCTATCAAAGAAGAAATTCAAAAAACTGAAAAAGATTTAGATAATAACTAAGAATTGTTTAAATAAAAAAATTATTCTGCTCCTTTAACAGTTTTAATTATTCTTGCTGCAATTTTGTATGGATCGCCATTTGATGCCGGTCTTCTATCTTCAAGCCAGCCTTTCCAACCATTTTCAACTGTAAGAATAGGAATTCTAATTGATGCACCTCTGTCAGAAATACCATAGCTAAAATCATTTATTGATGCAGTTTCATGTAAGCCTGTTAATCTTTCATCATTAAATGCTCCGTAAACTTTAATGTGTTCATTGGCTACTGGTCTGAAGGCTTCACATATTTTTTCATAAACCTCTTTTGAGCCACAATTTCTTAAGGTGCTATTTGAAAAGTTAGCATGCATTCCAGATCCGTTCCAATCACCTTTAATAGGCTTTGGATGATATTCGATATAGTAACCATAACTTTCTGTTAATCTATCAAGCAAATATCTTGCAATCCAAATTTCATCACCAGCCTTTTTTGCACCTTTAGCAAATAGTTGAAATTCCCATTGTCCACTAGCTACTTCTTGATTAATCCCTTCAAAATTAATGCCAGCTTCAATACATATATTTGCATGTTCTTCCACAAATTCTCTGCCGTGAGTATTTTTACCGCCTACAGAACAATAATATAAGCCTTGAGGTCCAGGATAACCTCCTAATGGAAACCCTAATGGTAATTGGGTTTGAGTATCCATAATGAAATATTCCTGTTCAAATCCAAACCAAAAATCATTATCATCGTCATCAATAGTCGCTCTTGCATTCGATGGATGATTAGTGCCATCTGCATTTAAAACTTCAGTCATAACCAAATAACCATTTATTCTGGTTGGATCCGGATATATCGCTACAGGTTTTAAAAGACAGTCCGAAGATCCTCCTGAAGCTTGTAATGTTGAGCTTCCATCAAATGACCACATTGGACAATCTTCTAGTTTGCCACTAAAATTATTAATAATTTTAGTTTTACTTCTCATGTTTTGGGTTGGATGATATCCATCAAGCCAAATATATTCAAGTTTGCTTTTTGTCATTACTTAATATTATTAATTGTAAAGTGTATTTTATACACAAAAATATATTTTAAAATTATTAATTTTTAAAAAACTACACTAAAATATTAACAACTTTTTAATAGATATTCAATTGTAATGTTTTCGATTGAAATAAATCCTTATTTTAGCAAAAATTCTATGATTTAAAAATGAAGTATTTTCTTTCTCTTACTATGATGTTTTTGATTCTTTCTTCAACATCACTTTTATCTCAGTCTTCAAATAAAAACAAGATGTCAAAAGCAGATAAAGCTTATATGATGCAAAATTATTATGAAGCAGAGAAGCTTTACAAAGAAGCCTATAGCAAAGAAAAAAATAGAGCTAAAAAGGCAGAGTTAATTTTTCTTCAAGCAGAATGTGCAAGAAATATAGCAACACCTTTACATCTTAAAAAAGCAATGACTATGTATAAACGCGCAATAAAAGCTAAATACCCTCATTCTGAAGTTTATTTAAGATTAGCTCAAGTGCTACAAAAACAACAAAATTTTTCCGATGCAATTATACAATTTGAAAAGTATAAAACTTTAAAACCTAACGATGAAAGAGCAGATATAGGCATACAATCATGTTTATTCGCTAAAAATGCTTTACAAAATCAAAGTCGTTATGAGTTATCCCCTTTTCAACATAATTCTAATCAAGATGAATATTCTCCTTGCTATGCAAGTAGAGACTATGATGAAATATTTTTTACATCTTCAAGAGATGAATCTTTAGGAAAGTCAAAAGATGGTTTTTCGGGAAATTCATTTACAGATATTTATTGGTCTAAATATGATAATAAAAAGAAAAGATGGTCCAAGCCATCATCATTTGAAGAGCCAATGAATTCTGGAGCTCACGAGGCTACTCCCTCAATTAACAAGAGAGGAAATGAATTTTATTTTACTAGATGTATGCAAAACTCTAATATAAAACCAATTCCAACGTGTGAAATATATTTTTCTAAGAAAAAAGGCAAAAGTTGGATATCACCAGTATTACTTCCTCTTCCATATGATAGTATTAGTAGTTTTGCTCATCCGTCAATAAGTCCTAATGGAAAGATTTTATATTTTTCGTCAGATATGAATGGTGGTTACGGAGGTAAAGATATTTGGTATATTAAAAAAGTGCAAAGAGATGAGTGGAGTGAGCCCATAAATTTAGGCGATGAAATAAATACAAGTGGAAATGAATTATTTCCTTTTATTCATGCGGATGGCTCCCTTTACTTTTCTTCTGATGGACATGTGGGAATGGGTGGTCTTGATATTTTTAAAGCAACGTTTGATTCTGAAAACAATCTTCGTTCTGTTGATAATATGAATAGCCCAATAAACTCATCTAATGACGATTTCGGAATAATTTTTGAAGATAATGAAGAAAGAGGCTACTTGTCATCCAACAGAATTGGAAGTAAGGGTGATGACATATACCGATTTAATTTACCAAAGCTAAATATAACTCTTTCAGGTGTTGTAACAGATTTTAAAACAAAACAAATTATTACTGGTGCTTCTATTTCAATAGATGGTAGTGATGGTAGTTCTTATCAAATATATACTGATAATTCAGGTAGATATTTTTTTGATAATGACTTGATTAAAGAAAATGTATCATACCAGCTTTCTGTTTCAAGTGAAGGTTATTTATCTGCAAATTTTGCGCAATCAACAATTGGAATCAAGGAATCTCTTAATTTGGTACAAGATATAGTGTTAGAAGCAACTTTGAAAGAAATTGTGCTGCCAAAAATTGAGTATGATTACAATAGTGCACAGTTGAGAAAAGAATCTAAGGAGGCTCTCAATGCATTAATCACTGTTCTTATTGAAAACCCTAATGTTGTCGTTCAATTACGTTCTCACACAGATAACAGAGCTGGAGATGATTTTAATATGGAATTATCGCAAAGAAGAGCTCAAATATGTGTTGATTATATGGTAGACAAAGGAATTGAACCTGTGAGATTAATAGCGATTGGTATGGGAGAAAATGAACCATTTGTTATGGACGTTAAAGATGGAAAATTAAAGCTTGGTACATTATTAGACAATAATTTTATTGAAAAATTAAAAAGAAAGAAAGATAAAGAGAAAGCACATCAATATAACAGAAGAACTGACTTCAAGGTAGTACTTGATTCTTTTTATGATTCAGAATCTGACAAAGTTCTTCCTAACAAAAAGTAGCTTATTTAAAAAATAATAAAAGCGTCTCGAAGTAACTTGGTCGGGATGCTTTTTTTTTACACTATTAATGAATAATAATAGATATAACTTAAGAGGAGTTTCTGCTGATAAAGAGGATGTGCATAATGCAATAAAGGGAATAAATAAAGGTTTGTTTCCTAATGCTTTTTGTAAGATAGTACCTGATTACTTATCAAATGATGATGATTATTGTATAGTTATGCATGCGGATGGCGCTGGTACTAAATCTTCTCTTGCATATATTTATTGGAAAGAAACTGGAGATATTTCTGTATGGAAAGGTATTGCTCAAGATGCTCTAGTAATGAATATTGACGATTTATTATGTGTTGGAGCAACCGACAATATTTTACTATCATCTACAATAGGCAGAAATAAAAATCTAGTTCCAGGAGAAGTTATTTCAGCAATAATAAATGGGACAGAGGAAATACTTTCTGATTTAAGAGGTTTTGGTATAGATATTCGTTCAACTGGAGGTGAAACAGCCGATGTTGGTGATCTTGTACGAACAATTATAGTTGACTCTACAGTAGTAGCAAGAATGAAAAAAACAGATGTTATTACAAATAGCAATATTCAATCAGGTGATGTAATAGTAGGTTTATCCTCATTTGGTCAGGCTANTTATGAAAGTGAATACAATGGTGGTATGGGAAGTAATGGTTTGACTTCTGCTCGTCATGATGTTTTTGCTAAGTATCTTTCAGAAAAGTATCCTGAAAGTTATGATTCATCATTTCCTGAAAGCTTAGTTTATTCTGGAAGTAAAAAGTTAACAGATACCTTAGNTGNTTTAAGTGTAGATGTNGGTAAATTAGTTTTGTCTCCAACTAGAACTTATGCTCCTATCATCAAAGGNATTTTAGAAAAATATCGTAGTAATGTGCACGGTATGGTACATTGTAGTGGAGGGGCACAAACTAAAGTACTGCATTTTGTTGACGATGTACACGTCATAAAAGATAACCTTTTTGATATTCNACCTTTATTTGANTTGATTCAAAAAGAGTCTAANACGGATTGGAAGGAAATGTACAAAGTGTTCAANATGGGACATAGAATGGAGTTGTATGTTCCTNCANAAATAGCAGATTCTATNATTGCTATCTCTAATTCTTTTGGTGTGGAAGCAAAAGTAATAGGTAGAGTAGAAGCCAATGNCGGTAAAAAATTAACTATCANAAGCCCTTTTGGAGAATTTATATACTAAATGTTAGATAAGTTAGAAGCAATAAAAAATAGATTTGATGAAGTGTCAAAACTTATTGTTGATCCCAACATAATTTCTGATATGAAACAATATATCCAACTTAACAAAGAGTACAAAGATCTTCAGCCTATTATTGAAGCTTATCAGGAATATAAGAATATATTATCCAACATTGAGAATGCCAAAGAAATGTTAAAAGACGATGAGATGAAAGAAATGGCAAAGATGGAGTTGGATGAATTGACGCCTAAACAAGAAGAATTAGAGGAAGAAATAAAAGTTTTACTTATTCCTAAAGATCCTGCTGATTCTAAGAATGCGGTTGTAGAAATTCGTGCTGGAGCTGGTGGGGACGAAGCTAGTATTTTTACTGGTGATTTATATAGATTATATTCCAATTATGCTAGTTCTAAAGGTTGGAAAACTGAAGTTGTGGATGTAGCAGAGGGAACATCTGGAGGTTATAAAGAAATCATCTTCAATGTAAAAGGAGAAGATGTTTATGGTACGCTAAAATTTGAATCTGGTGTTCATCGTGTACAAAGAGTTCCTCAGACTGAAACACAAGGTAGAGTACATACTTCTGCGGCATCGGTTGTGGTTATGCCAGAGGCTGAAGAGTTTGATGTTGAGATTAAAGATAGTGATATCAGAAAAGATACTTATTGTTCTTCAGGACCTGGAGGTCAGTCCGTCAATACAACTTATTCGGCTGTTAGATTAACTCATATTCCTACTGGTGTGGTTGCTCAATGTCAAGACCAAAAATCGCAACACAAAAATTACGATAAGGCACTCAAAGTATTACGTTCACGTATTTATGAAATAGAATTGCAAAAACGATTGGAGGAACTTTCAGGACAACGTAAATCAATGGTTGTTACTGGAGACAGGTCGGCAAAAATAAGAACCTATAATTATCCACAAGGACGGGTTACGGACCATCGGATTAGTCTTACTCAGTATAATCTTTCTAATGTTATGGATGGTGAAATTGATAAATTCATTGAAGAACTGCAGTTAGCAGAAAATGCAGAAAGACTAAAAGAAGGAACCACTAACGACAACTGAAAATGACTAGAGAAGATTTATTTGAGCAAATACAAAAGAAACAATCATTTCTATGCATAGGTTTAGACACTGATTTGCAAAAAATCCCATCTCATCTTCTTAATTCAGATGATCCAATCTTTGAGTTTAATAAGCAAATAATAGATGCTACTCATGATTTATGTGTTGCCTATAAGCCTAATATAGCTTTTTATGAAAGTATGGGGTCAAGTGGTTGGAATAGCTTAAAAAAGACNCTAGAATATATTCCTAAAGAGATTTTTACAATTGCTGATGCCAAACGAGGGGATATTGGAAATACTTCAAAAATGTACGCCAAAACCTTTTTTGAAACTTATAATTTTGATTCAGTTACTGTTGCACCATATATGGGGTCAGACTCTGTTAAGCCTTTTTTGGACTTTGATGGAAAGTGGGCTATTGTCTTAGCATTAACGTCAAATCAAGGGGGCTTAGACTTTCAATTCCTTAAAGATGAAGATAACGATATGTTATATCAAAAGGTGCTTAAAAAAGTTCAAACTTATGGACAGAACATCATGTTTGTAGTTGGAGCTACTAGAGCAGAAGCCTTGAAAGAAATACGTAAGATAGCACCTGACAACTATCTTTTGGTCCCTGGTGTAGGCGCCCAAGGAGGAAGTCTAGAAAAGGTTGCCGAATTTGGAATGAATTCACAATGTGGTTTATTGGTTAACTCTTCAAGAGGTATTATTTACGCTAGTTCTTCTGAAGACTTTGCTAATAAAGCTAGAAAAAAAGCTCTAGAGATAAGAAATATGATGAGCAGTATACTTAAAAAAGCATTACTTGTTTAATAATTTTCACACAATTTTTATAGTTGATAAATAATGACTAAATATCTAATCATTCTTATAATAATTGTGTTTCCCCTTAATTTATTAGGTCAAAATAAATTTACTGTAAGTGGATTTGTAAATGATAATGAAAATGGAGAATCTTTGATAGGTGTAAATGTAATAGTAAAAGAAAATCTTATTGGAACTGTATCAAATACATATGGTTTTTATAGTCTTACTTTACCAGAAGGAACTCATGAAATTTCGTATACGTACATAGGTTTTGAAATTTTTAAAAAAACAATCAATCTAAACAAAAATATATTATTAAATGTTGATTTAATATCTTCTGCTACGGAAATTAGTGAAGTAACTATTGTTGCTGAAGAAACTTTTGTTGAGCGAGCACAAACAAGCGTAGTAGAAGTTCCTGTCCAGCAAATTAAAAATATTCCAGCATTATTGGGTGAGGTAGATGTGTTGAAGGCTATCCAATTGTTACCTGGAGTGCAATCTGGAGGTGAGGGTACAAGTGGATTTTATGTCAGAGGTGGAGGTCCTGATCAAAATTTAATTCTACTTGATGGAGTCCCTGTTTATAATGCATCACATTTGTTTGGGTTTTTTTCTGTATTCAATGCAGATGCTATTAAAAATGTTAGGTTAACTAAAGGGGGTTACCCAGCTCGTTTTGGTGGTCGTTTGTCGTCAGTTCTTGAAATAGATATGAAAGAAGGTAATAGAAAGAAAATCGAAGGCGAAGGCAGCTTAGGAATAATTTCTTCAAAACTGACGTTACAGGGGCCAATAATAAAAGACAAATCATCATTTATTATTTCGGGAAGAAGAACTTACATAGATATTTTAGCACAACCATTTATAAGAAAAGCCAATGAAGGTAATCCTGCCGGATATTATTTTTATGATTTAAATACTAAATTAAATTATAAATTTTCTGAAAAAGATAGAATTTATTTAAGTGCATACTTAGGAGAAGATAGATTTTATTTGTCTGAAAGTGAAAACGAAAATTTTTTAGATCAAAACTTAAATTATGAATCTACTTATGAGAATGATTTCGGATTAGACTGGGGTAACATAACATCTTCATTGAGATGGAATCATCTTTTTTCAAATAAACTATTTGCTAATACAACATTAACCTACAGTAAATATCAATTTAACACATTGTATGATAGCAGGAGTTCAAGTTCTTCTTTCTATGATTTTATTGCTGACACTACGCATTTTAATTATTTTTCTGGTGTCAATGATTTTGGAGTAAAAGTTGATTTTGATTATTTACCTAATCCAAATCATTATGTTAAATTTGGTTTAAATTACGTTCGTCATAGATTTTTTCCTGGTTCATTAGATTTGTATTTAAGCACATTTGAAAGAGATTCTCTTGGAATAGAAAATTTACAAGTACCTATTGATACTACTTTCAATTTTTCTAAATCATTAGAAAGTAATGACGCCTTTTTTTATATTGAAGATGATATTAAAATTAATGATCAATTGAAGGTAAATGCAGGAATTCATGTTGGTTATTTTAATACAAATAATAAATCATACTATTCACTTCAACCTAGATTTTCATCTCGTTTTTTAATTAATAAAGATTGGTCAGTTAAAGCTTCTTATGCTGAAATGCAACAAAATATACATTTACTAACAAGTAGTGGAGTAGGATTGCCAACAGATATTTGGGTGCCCAGTACTGACACTATTCCACCTCAGTATTCTAAACAACTAGCTTTATCTGCTAATAAAAACTTTTTGGATGGTTTATTAGAATTAAGTATCGAAACATACTATAAATCAATGAATGACTTGATTACTCTAAAACCGGGAGCTGAAATTATTGGATTTGATGATTGGAAAAATAAAGTGGATACTAATGGAATCGGTAGATCATATGGTGCTGAGTTATTTATTCAGAAGAAAAAAGGAAAAACAACAGGTTGGATAGGCTATACACTTTCTTATAGTGAAAGAAAGTTTGAAGAAGTTAATTTTGGAAAATGGTATCCTTATAAATTTGATAGAAGGCACGATTTTTCTTTGGTTTTATCACATAAATTTTCAGACAAATTTGATATTGGATTAACTTGGGTTTATGGAACAGGTAATAATATGACTTTTATTGAGGCAAGATATCCATCAGTTAATGCAAGTGGCAATATAAATGGTATAAATGAAGATAACGTTAGTGAAATCGAATATTATCCAACAAGAAATAATCTAAGATTACCAGCATATCATAGATTAGATATTGGCTTCAATTTTAATAAAAAGACATCATGGGGTAATAGAACAATTTCGATAGGTGCCTATAATGTTTATAATCGAAAAAATCCTTTTTTCTTATCTGTAAATGATAAAATGCAATTACAAGATGGTGTATTAGTTGATACAAGAGTTGTACAACAAACTTCTTTATTTCCTGTAATTCCTTCAATTTCATATAAATTTAAATTTTAGAATTATGAAAAATTTTTTTTGTCTCATAGTGGTAATTGTATTGTTAATTTCTTGTGAAAATTTACAAACCGTTGTTGATATAGATTTGCCGACTCATGAACCTAAATTAGTTGTTAATTCTGTTAATCAAGTAGGAAAAAAGTGGATAGCATATGTAAGTAATTCACAAGCCCCTTTATCAAATGGGAGTTTTGACTTTTTAAGCGACGCATTAGTTTTATTGATTTATAATGAAAATATTGTTGACACTTTAGTCTTTAATGATTCAAAAAACAGATATGAGTCTAATTTAATTGTACAACAAGAATCAAATTTTGATATACGTATTTCACATCCAATGTATAATACATTGAATGCTAGCTTATATCCATTTCAAAAAATAATTATAAAATCATTTACTGATTTACAATATTTATCTTCTGAAACTACATCGCTTAAGTTTACAATTGACGATCCGCTATCTTCAAATTACTATATGATTGGATTGAAGGCATTTTTAAAGCATGATAGTACAACATTGGATTATGATTATTTAGGAAGAGAAAAGGACCGAATATATTTTGACAGTGATAATCCATCAATTAATCAAGGACAATTATTAGGTGGAAAAGTCCTTTTTGATGATAAATTGTTTAATGGTTCATCAAAAGAATTTAATTTAACATTTGATAGTTATTATGATATTGAATCTGATTCAATTCTTTTGAGTTTATGGAGTGTAGATTATGCATTTTATAATTATTTTAGTACTAAGATTATTCAATCAAATAATGGGAATAATCCAATTTTTAATTCAGAGCCTGTTAATGTATACAATAGTTTTTTAGATGATGAAGGAAAAATTAACGGATACGGCATTTATGCAGTTTCATCTATTGATAGTGTGATTATTTATCCTAACTAGTTTAAAATGATTTATTTGTACACACTTCAAAAGATTAAAAATGTTTAAATTGCGTAAAGCTTATGATAGCCATAATAAAAATGAAAAGTTTCATTAATTTTTTTGAAAAACAATTTTTTGGTGTTAGCGCATGGTGGGCTAGTAAATTAGGATTGAAACCTTCCTTTGTTCGCTTATTTTTTATTTATTTTTCTTTTGTAAACTTTGGCACCCCTATTGTTTACTTAAGTATGGTTTTTATATACAGAGTAAGAAATCATTTTAAATATCGAAAAAGACCAAGTGTTTTTGATCTTTAGAGAAAAAGAAGAATATTTGTTTTGTAATTAAACATTTATATTGGTGTCATTTAATTTTTATTGAATAAAGTTTAGTCCTTTATAATAATTAATAATATGTTATTTAAACATTACTAAAAGTTTGAACTAGATTGTAAAATTATGATTGAAAAAAAAATATTAGGCGTCTGTGCGTGGCTCTCTAAAAAATTTGAGCTTGATGTTACGGGAATTAGATTGTTATTTATAATTGCCACTATATTAGGTCTTGGATCTCCAATTTTAATTTACTTTATTATTTATTTGGTTAAACCCAAAAGTTAGTAATTTAATGAGTTGTACTATTTTAATCACAGGAAGTAATGGTCTGCTTGGGCAAAAGTTAGTTCATTTATTAAAAGAAAAATATAATGTCATAGCAACTTCTTTAGGTTCGTGTTTAATTTCTAATCAATCAGGCTTCATTTATCAAAGTTTAGATATTACCAATGAATATGACATTGGAAAAATTTTTAATATGTATAGACCTAAATATGTAATAAATACTGCAGCGATGACTAATGTAGATGCTTGTGAGGATTATAAAGATCTGTGTGACGATATAAATGTTAAGGCTGTAGGTTATATATCCAAAGAATGCGAGAAATATAATTCACATTTAATTCATATATCAACAGATTTTATTTTTGATGGTAAAAATGGTCCATATGTTGAAGATGATGATGCTAATCCACTAAGTTATTATGGCCTATCAAAATGGAAATCAGAGCAAGTCTTACTAAAATCTAATTGTAAGTGGGCTATCTTGAGAACCATAATTCTTTATGGTACTGCTGAAAATTTAGAAAGAAATAATATTGTTCTTTGGGCAAGAAAAGCATTAAAAGACGGTCAAGAGTTGAATATAATTGATGATCAATTTCGTTCTCCAACCTTAGCTGAAGATTTGGCAAAAGCATGTTATTTAGTTATTGAAAAAGAAGCTATTGGCGTATACAATACTTCGGGCAAAGACATAATGAGTATATATGAAATGGTGGAAAGAATGGCTGACTTTTATCAATGTGATAAATCTAAAATAAATAGAATATCTTCAACCACTTTAAATCAAAAAGCAAAACGACCGCCAAAAACAGGATTTATTTTAGATAAAAGTATCAAAGAATTGGGCTATAAACCTCATTCTTTTGAAGAAGGATTAAACTTGTTAGAAAAACAACTCAATTAATAATATCAATTATACTCAATATGAAACGCATTATATTTTTGTTATCATCTATACTAATTACAAATTCAGCTTTTGCCCAAGAATCAAAAAACTTAGGAGATAGAATCAACGATTTCTTTGTCCCTATAGTTGATGTCATTGCTATGTTTATTTTTTGGGATCCTATTGCTGCTATGGGTTTCGATATAGGCACTTCAATTCCAATTGTTGTAGTTTGGTTAGTGTTTGGCGCATTATTTTTCACTTTAAAGATGAACTTCATCAACGTCAGAGCATTTAAGCACGCTATAGATTTGGTTCGTGGTAAATTCGATGATCCAAATGATGAGGGAGAAGTTTCGCATTTTCAAGCCTTAGCTACAGCTCTATCTGCTACAGTTGGTTTGGGTAATATTGCTGGAGTTGCAGTTGCAATAACTGTAGGTGGACCAGGAGCAACCTTTTGGATGATTATAGCTGGATTATTAGGAATGTCATCAAAATTTGTTGAGTGTACCTTAGGTGTTAAATATAGAGTAGTTAATAAGAATGGTGAAGTTTCGGGAGGACCAATGTATTATCTTAAACATGGATTAGCTAAATATGGCTATGGTAATATTGGAAAAGTATTAGCTGTCTTATTTGCTATACTTTGTATTGGAGGTTCTTTTGGTGGCGGCAATATGTTCCAAGCCAATCAAGCATATGCTCAGTTGTCAGGACAATTTCCAATGCTTTCTGGTAATGGCCCAATGTTTGGCTTTTTATTAGCTATTTTGGTAGGCACAGTAATTATCGGCGGTATTAAAAGTATAGCTAGAGTGACAGAAAAAATAGTGCCATTTATGGCTGTTTTATATGTGGCTGCAGCATTAGTTATTTTGGCGGTTAATTTTTCAGAAATAGGTAATGCTTTTGCTATGATATTTAAAGGCGCTTTTGCGCCAAGCGCAGCCTTTGGTGGTTTTATAGGTGTTATAATACAAGGTTTTAGGAGAGCAGCCTTTTCAAATGAAGCTGGAGTAGGATCTGCCTCAATAGCTCACTCTGCTACCAAAACTAATGAGCCTGTTAGTGAAGGTATCGTTTCTTTACTTGAGCCATTTATTGATACTGTTGTTATTTGTACAATGACTGCATTAGTTATTATTGTCACTGGAATGTCTGGTGTTCAAGGTATTGAAGGCGCTCAACTTACCTCACAAGCTTTTGAGAGTGTAATATCTTGGTTTCCATATGTCTTAGTTATTGCTATTTTTCTATTTGCATTTTCTACCATGATATCTTGGTCCTATTATGGGTTAAAATCTTGGACTTATTTATTTGGTTCTTCTAAGAAATCAGAACTCATTTATAAGCTTATATTTTTAATTTTTATAATCATAGGATCATCAGTTAAATTAGGAGCTGTTCTTGATTTTTCTGACATGATGATTTTAGCTATGGCGTTTCCAAATATACTAGGCTTATTAATTCTCTCTGGTGAAGTCAAATTAGATTTAAAAATATATCTTGATAAAGTTAAAAATGGGGTGTTTAAAAAAATAAAATAATCATCTAATAGGTTTATGAAAAACTTTTTTTAAAAAATGAATTAATATCAATATTTCTAAAAAAAAGACTTGAATTTAGATTCTTATTTATTATAAATTAACTAGTTTAATTGTTAATTACAAACACAATTACAGTTTATGCAAAGTATTAAGTTATTTAATAAATTACATTTGATAGACTCCCTTAAATTCCGTAAAATTGTATAATATTTTGCAGCCGATGAAAACAAGCCAAATAGCCGAGCACATTAGGGAAGTAAAAGACTTTCCAAAAGAAGGTATTTCTTTTAAAGATATCACGCCAATTTTATCAAATCCTGATCTTTCTGCTGAGGTCATAGCTTCATTAGTAGAATGTTTAAATGATAAAGAAGTAGATGCAATCGTTGGAGTTGAAAGTAGAGGCTTTTTATTTGGAATGCTATTAGCAAATGCTATGAAGGTGCCTTTTATTCCTATTAGAAAAGCGGGTAAGCTTCCTCATAACACTATTGTTGAAGAGTATGCATTAGAATATGGAACAGCTAAAATGGAAATACATACTGACGCTATTAAAGAAGGTTGGAATATTGTTGTACACGACGATTTATTAGCCACAGGAGGAACAGCGGTAGCTGCTTCTAAGCTAGTTAAGCGATTAGGTGGTAATATTACATCATTTTTATTTATTGTCGAGTTATCATTTTTAGATGGTAGGACTAGTTTGTTTGATTATTCAACATCAATTAAATCATTAGTTAAATACTAGTATGGATTTTAATTACAATGAAAATCAGAAGTTAATTGCAGAAATGATTCGTTCTTTTTCAGAAAAAGAAATTACTCCGAATATTAAGCTATGGGATGACAATCAAATTTTTCCTGTAAACGTTTTTAAAAAACTCGGCAAATTGGGTTTAATGGGTGTTCTTATTCCTCAAAAGTATGGTGGATCAGGTTTTGGATACGCAGAGTATGTTACTGCAATTGAGGAATTAGCAAAAGTTGATCCTTCTATTGGTTTGTCAATGGCGGCTCATAATTCTTTGTGTACAGGACATATTATGCAGTTTGGTAATGAAGAACAAAAGAAAAAGTATTTACCAAAATTAGCTTCGGCTGAATTTTTAGGAGCATGGGGTCTAACTGAGCATAATACCGGCTCTGATTCTGGTGGTATGTCTACTACAGCCGTAAAAGATGGTGATGATTGGGTTTTGAATGGTTCCAAAAATTTCATTACTCATGCTATTAGTGGTGATGTTGTAGTAGTAGTAGTCAGAACTGGAGAAAAGAGAGACTCTAAAGGCATGTCAGCTTTTATTGTAGATAAGGGAACGCTAGGTTTAACCACTGGAAAAAAAGAAGATAAACTTGGTATGCGTGCGTCTGAAACAGCAGAGTTAATCTTTGATAATTGTAGAGTCCCTCAAGCAAATCTATTAGGTAATATTGGTGATGGTTTTATACAAGCTATGAAGGTCTTGGACGGAGGTAGAATTTCTATAGCAGCATTATCATTAGGTATTGCCAAAGGAGCTTATGAAGCAGCGCTGAAATATGCTAAAGAAAGAGTTCAATTCGGAAAGCCTATTGCTCAACACCAAGCTATAGCATTTAAACTTGCTGATATGGCTACTACTATAGAAGCTTCTGAGTTATTGATATTCAAGGCTGTCGGAAAGAAAAATGCTAATCAAAAAGTTACATTGGATGGAGCGATGGCTAAGTATTATTCTTCTGAAGTAGCTGTTAAAGTATCCACTGATGCTGTTCAAATTTTAGGTGGATATGGATATTCCAAAGATTTCCCTGTTGAAAGATTTTATCGCGATTCTAAATTATGTACTATTGGAGAAGGAACCTCTGAAATTCAAAAAATTGTAATATCTAAGCAAATTATGAGGTAAGCAGTTGTATGTGAATTAGATATTTGTATATTTGCATCCCAGAAAAATTTAGAATATGATTATTATTCCAGTAAAAGATGGAGAATCTATTGATAGAGCTTTAAAGAAATTTAAAAAGAAATTCAATATGACAGGTACTATGAAGCAACTCAGAGCTCGTCGTGAATTCACTAAAAAGTCTGTTGAATTACGTAATCAAAAGATCAAAGCTGCTTACAAGGAGACTTTACGTAGAGAAGAAGACTAGTTTGCTTATTTAAAATAATCTGTTTCGGGACACCGTTTGAATTTTTATTGCTATTTTAGTATATTCATTCAAAACGTCGTCTCTTTTTTTATGCAATTGATTCAAAACTATCTTGATTATTTACATTTAGAAAAACGCTACTCTTCCCACACTCTAAAGGCTTATCGTACTGACCTTAGTATTTTTGCGTTTTATATAAAGGACAATTATAACACTACAATTGATAAAGCTAATCATTCAATGATACGCAGTTGGTTGATAGAAGAGCTTAATAAAGGTAACTCTTCTAGAACGGTTAATCGAAAAATTACTTCTCTAAAATCATTTTATAAACACCTAATTAAACTGCAAAAGGTAGATTATAATCCTACCTCAAAAATTATTACCTCTAAAACTTCAAAAAAGTTGCCACAATTTGTTGGCGTNTCAGATATGAATGATCTTCTAAATAAATTAGAATTTAATGAAGATTTTTCTGGTGTTAGGGACAAGTTGATTATTGAGATTTTTTATTCTACAGGAATAAGATTGTCCGAATTGATAAATATCAAAATTACAGATGTTGATATTAAAAAGAGTCAAATTAAAGTTCTAGGTAAGCGAAATAAAGAGCGTCTTATTCCGTTAACGCATGAGTTACAAAAATCTATAGAAAAATATTTTGTTTTGAGGATGGAGAAAAAAGCTATCGACAGTTCATTTTTTTTACTTGCGAACTCTGGTAAAAAACTTAATCCTAGCATGGTTTACAGAAAAGTTAATGATCTATTAAAAGGAGTAACAACATTAGAGCAGAAAAGCCCACATATTTTAAGGCATACTTTTGCTACACATATGTTAAATAATGGAGCTGACTTAAATGTTATCAAAGAATTGTTAGGGCATGCTAGTCTTTCTGCAACAGAGATTTATACTCACAATTCTGTAGAACAACTAAAAAAAATATTTAATAATGCTCATCCCCGAGCATAAAAAATAAAAAATATGCAAATATCTATTCATTCAGTTCATTTTGATGCTGACAAAAAGTTACTTTACTTCACTAAAAAGAAAATGGAAAAGTTGATAAAGTTTGATGATGAGTTAATATCTTGTGATATTTTTTTACGAATTGAGAATTCAACAGATAAATCTAATAAACTTGTAGAAGTCAAAATAAATTCTGGTTCTAATGAATTATTTGCCAGTAAGAAATGCGAAACTTTCGAAGAGGCTGTTGACCTTCTGCAAGATATATTGATACGACAGGTTAAGAAAAATAAGCAAAAGAAACGCTCAGTTTAGATATCCTTTACCTCTTTAAAAAAAATAACATTAAAAAAAAGAGTATTTGTTATTTGTACGAAACAAAAACTTTAATACATTTGCAAACCCTTTTTCAAGAGGGGCTGTTTTTTTATTTTATGTGATTTGCCGCTATAGCTCAGCTGGCTAGAGCAGCTGATTTGTAATCAGCAGGTCGTGGGTTCGAGTCCCTCTAGCGGCTCAGTTCTTAGTCTAAGAGCTAATTGTTATGGGGAGATACTCAAGCGGTCAACGAGGACAGACTGTAAATCTGTTGGCTACGCCTTCGTAGGTTCGAATCCTGCTCTCCCCACNTACAAAATGCGGGAGTAGCTCAGTTGGCCAGAGCATCAGCCTTCCAAGCTGAGGGTCGCGGGTTCGAATCCCGTCTCCCGCTCTTAACCTTAGCCGATGTAGCTCAGGGGTAGAGCGTTTCCTTGGTAAGGAAGAGGTCACGGGTTCAATTCCCGTCATTGGCTCAATAAAATGTAAAAACAGCCTTTCTTTATAGGAGGTTTAATTATTAATTAATTTAAATAGCTAGCTATGGCAAAAGAGAATTTTAATCGTACCAAACCACACTTGAATATTGGTACAATCGGTCACGTNGACCACGGTAAAACTACCTTGACTGCCGCTATTACTAAGGTATTGGCGGACGCTGGATTGGCTGAGGCTCAAGCGTTTGACTCTATCGANAACGCTCCAGAAGAAAAAGAGAGAGGTATTACAATTAACACTGCTCACGTTGAGTATGAAACTGCTAATCGTCATTACGCTCATGTTGACTGTCCAGGTCACGCGGATTACGTAAAGAATATGGTTACNGGTGCAGCTCAAATGGATGGTGCAATTTTAGTATGTGCCGCAACAGATGGCCCAATGCCTCAAACAAGAGAGCATATTCTTTTAGCTCGTCAAGTAGGTGTTCCTGCTGTTGTTGTTTTCCTTAACAAAGTTGATATGGTTGACGATGAAGAGTTACTAGAATTAGTTGAAATGGAAGTAAGAGAATTACTATCATTTTATGAGTATGATGGAGATAACGCTCCAGTTGTTTCAGGTTCTGCTTTAGGTGCTCTTAANGGAGAAGCACAATGGGTAGATACAGTAATGAAATTAATGGAAAGTGTAGATTCTTACATTCCAGAACCAGTTCGTGATAANGCNAAAGACTTTTTGATGCCAATCGAAGATGTATTTACTATCACAGGACGTGGTACNGTNGCTACAGGTCGTATCGAAACAGGTGTTGCCAATTCAGGAGATGCAGTTGATATTATTGGTATGGGCGCNGAGAAACTTGGTTCAACTGTTACAGGTGTTGAAATGTTTCGTAAAATATTAGACAGAGGTGAAGCAGGTGATAATGTTGGTATTTTACTTCGTGGAATTGAAAAATCTGATATTAAAAGAGGTATGGTGATATGTAAACCNGGATCTGTAACACCTCANACTAAATTTAAGGCNGAGGTTTATATTTTGAAGAAAGAAGANGGTGGTCGTCATACACCATTTCACAATAAGTANCGTCCACAGTTCTATTTAAGAACAACCGACGTAACTGGTGAAATCCATTTACCTGATGGTACAGAAATGGTAATGCCNGGCGATAACCTAACAATTACAGTAGAGTTAATTAANAAAGTAGCGATGAGCCAAGGNCTTCGTTTTGCTATTCGCGAGGGTGGTAGAACAGTAGGAGCTGGTCAAATTACTGAAATTATTAGCTAGTAATAATTTAATTTTAGCATTTTGGGAAGGTCTATNTAGACCTTTCCTACTGCTTAAATTACGGGTGTAGCTCAATTGGTAGAGTAGTGGTCTCCAAAACCATTGGTTGGGAGTTCGAGTCTCTCCACCCGTGCTAAACTTTAAATGAAATGGCAAGATTTGTCGAGTATATAAAAGAATCAGCTGATGACTTAATGAATAAAGTCTCTTGGCCTTCTTGGAAAGAGTTACAAAGCAGCTCTATAGTTGTGGCCATTGCATCATTAATTATTGCACTTNTTGTATACGTTATGGATTTAAGCTTTCGTAATGTTTTAGAAGTTATTTATAGCTTATTTTAAAAAAAATGGCGGATAAAAATTGGTACGTAGTTAGAGCAATTGGCGGACAAGAAAAAAAAGTCTGNACTTANATTGAGAATGAAATTTCTAGATTAAATCTATCCGATTTTGTTTCTCAAATACTTGTGCCTACTGAAAAAGTATTTCAAATTAGAAATGGAAAGAAAGTAAGTAAAGAAAGAAACTTTTTCCCAGGATACATCATGATTGAAGCTAATTTAGTCGGNGAAATACCTCACATTATTAAATCTATTCCTGGAGTAATCGGTTTTTTGGGTGCTACAAAGGGTGGTGAGCCTTTGCCAATGAGGACTTCAGAAGTTAATAGAATTTTAGGAAGAGTTGATGAATTAGCTATTACAGATGAAGAAATTGTTATCCCATACGTAGTTGGAGAGTCAGTGAAGGTTATTGATGGGCCATTTAATTCATTTAGTGGTTTTATAGAAGAGATTGACGAACAAAAGAAAAAGTTAAAAGTTACAGTTAAGATATTTGGACGTAAGACTCCTGTTGAATTGAGTTTTATGCAAGTAGAAAAAGAATAAATTATGTAAATAACCGATTTTACCTTTTTGAAAATAATTGCTTCCATTTCAAAAANGTAATTTCAAAAAAAACAAATTTAAGTAATGGCTAAAGAAGTAAGTAAAATAGTAAAATTACAGGTCAGAGGAGGCGCGGCTAATCCTTCACCACCGGTCGGTCCTGCACTTGGTGCAGCTGGTGTAAATATTATGGAATTTTGTAAGCAATTTAATGCAAGAACACAAGAGAANCAAGGAAAAGTTGTACCTGTAGTTATAACAGTTTNTGCTGATAAATCTTTTGAATTTATTATAAAAACTGTTCCTGCAGCTGTTCAATTATTGGAAGCGTCTAAAAAGAAAAAAGGATCTAGTGAACCAAATAGAAATAAAGTAGGNTCGGTAAGTTGGGATCAAATTAAAACAATAGCTGAAGATAAAATGTCAGATTTAAATGCATTTTCATTAGATTCAGCAATGCTGATGATNGCCGGCACAGCCAGAAGTATGGGTTTAACTGTTAAAGGTGGNACTGCACCTCAAAAATAATAAATAATATGGGNCTTAGTAAAAATATGAAAGAAGCATCTGCTCACATTGATAAGTCAATCGCGTATTCTTTGACTGATGCAGCCGATTTAATAAAGTCTATATCTAAGACTAAATTTGACTCTTCAGTTGATATTGCAGTTAAGTTAGGTGTCGATCCAAAACAAGCTAATCAGATGGTNAGAGGAGTTGTAACGCTTCCTCANGGAACNGGTAAGGATGTTAAGGTGTTAGCTTTAGTTACNGCAGATAAAGANGCTGAAGCTAAAGATGCGGGTGCTGATTATGTTGGACTTGAGGATTACATTTTAAAACTTAAAGATGGTTGGACTGATATTGATGTTATTATTACTATGCCTTCTGTAATGGGTAAATTAGGCGCTTTGGGNCGAATTTTAGGACCAAGAGGATTAATGCCAANCCCTAAAACTGGTACAGTAACTATGGAAATTGGTAAAGCTGTTTCTGACGTNAAGAANGGTAAAATAGANTTTAAGGTNGATAAATTNGGTATTATTCACTGTGCTATTGGAAAAGCATCTTTTGATCCNTCAAAATTAGTCGATAATGCTAATGAGCTATTACAAACAATTATAAAGNTAAAGCCATCTGCTTCTAAAGGNACATATATGCAAAGCGTTTATATGTCTTCTACNATGAGCCCAAGTATTAAAATTGATGAAAAATCTTTTTAAATCGGTTAAAAAAATATGACAAGAGAAGAAAAAAATAAAGCAATTGACGAGCTNAGTGATCAGCTAGATAAAAATAAAAATTTTTATCTCACAGATATTGCTGGTTTGAATGCCACTAGTAATAGTGACTTAAGACGTCTTTGTTACAAAGGTAATGTTCANTTACAAGTAATTAAAAATACATTACTTAAAAANGCTATGGAGAAAAATGATACTGATTTTGCTCAAATGTATGAATCCTTGAAGGGAAATACAGCAATTATGTTTGCAGAATCTACTAATGCTCCAGCAAAAGTTATTAAAGAGTTCAGAAAGAAAGAAGATAAACCACTTTTAAAGTCTGCTTTTATTGAAGAAAGTTTTTATTTTGGTGATGANCAAGTTGAGATATTGTGCTCACTTAAGTCTAAAGACGAATTGATAGGGGAAATTATAACATTACTCCAATCACCACCTAAAACAGTTATTTCTTCCTTACAATCAGCAAGAAGTCAGCTTTCTGGAATTTTAAAAACATTATCTGATAGATCAGAATAAAAATCTTAGTGATTACGCACCACTATNTTAATGCTTCCACATTAAATGAAATGTATAACAATTAAACTAAATTAAACATGGCAGATTTAAAAACTTTCGCGGAACAGTTGGTAAACTTAACTGTAAAAGAAGTAAATGAATTAGCTGATATCTTAAAAGATGAGTACGGAATCGAGCCTGCAGCTGCTGCTGTAGCTGTTGCGGGNCCTGCTGCTGGGGGTGGTGGAGACGCTGCTGCCGAGCAATCAGAATTTGATGTAATCTTAAAAGCTGCTGGAGGATCTAAGCTAGCTGTTGTAAAACTTGTAAAAGAGTTNACAGGTCTTGGTCTTAAAGANGCTAAAGATATTGTAGATAGNGCACCTGCTCCANTTAAGGAGGGTGTTTCTAAAGATGAAGCTGAAGGAATCAAAACCCAACTTGAGGGTGCTGGTGCTGAAGTGGAACTCAAATAGNTTTACGCTACTATTTTTAATGGTTTAGGCTTTAAATTTTTCNTTTAAAGCTTAAACCCTTTTGTGTTTACAAACGATTTATTTTTAACAAAAAAAAATTACAAGTTGACTACTANTAAAACTAACAAGAGAATAAATTTTGCATCGATAAAAAATCAACTNACTTATCCTGATTTTTTAGATATACAAATAGGTGCATTTAAGGACTTTTTTCAAATCGGAGTATCTGCGGATACAAGAAAAGAAGANGGNTTATGGAGNGTATTTAATGATCATTTTCCAATATCTGATTCAAGAAATAACTTTGTNCTAGAGTTTATAGATTATAATATTGATCCACCTAGATACTCAATTCAAGAGTGNATTGAAAGAGGATTAACATATAAAGTTCCACTAAAAGCAAANCTTAAATTATATTGTACTGATCCTGATCATGAGGATTTCGAAACAATTGAGCAAGAAGTTTTTCTAGGTTCTGTTCCTTATGTAACCCCTAAGGGATCATTTGTNATAAACGGAGCAGAAAGAGTNGTTGTTTCTCAATTACATCGTTCTCCTGGAGTTTTCTTTGGGCATAGTTTTCACGCTAATGGAGCTAAGTTATATTCTGCTAGNGTAATTCCATTTAAGGGGTCTTGGATAGAATTTGCTACTGACATTCATAATGTTATGTATGCTTATATAGACAGAAAGAAAAAGTTACCTGTAACAACATTACTTCGTTCTATTGGTTTTGAAAATGATAAGGATATNTTAGAAATTTTCAATCTTGCAGATGAGATNAGAGTTAGTAAAGCTGCTTTGAAAAGAGTTATTGGTAGAAAATTAGCAGCAAGAATATTAAAAACTTGGATAGAAGATTTTGTTGANGAAGATACCGGGGAGGTTGTTTCNATAGAAAGAAATGAAGTTATAATTGATAGAGAAACTATTATTGAAAAAGAACACATCAATGATATCATTGATTCTGGTTCGAAAACAGTTCTGCTTCATAAAGAAGATGTTTCTACCTCAGAATATGCTATTATTTATAATACTCTACAAAAGGATCCCACAAATTCTGAAAAGGAAGCNGTAATATANATNTATAGACAACTTCGTAATGCAGAACCACCTGATGAAGAGACTGCTAGAGGAATTATTGATAAATTATTTTTCTCAGAACAAAGATATAGTCTTGGGGAAGTTGGTCGTTTTAGAATTAACAAAAAATTAGGATTAGATGTTGATGCTAATATTCAAATTCTNACAAACAAGGATATAATTTCAATTATCAAAAATCTAGTTGAATTAGCAAATTCNAAAACAAATGTTGACGATATNGATCACTTAAGCAATCGACGAGTTAGAACCGTTGGCGAACAACTTTCTAATCAATTTAGTTTAGGATTGTCAAGAATGGCTAGAACTATAAGAGAAAGAATGAATGTAAGAGATAATGAGGTGTTTACACCTGTAGATTTGATTAATGCTAAGACTTTATCATCTGTTATTAATTCATTTTTTGGAACTAATCAATTATCACAATTTATGGACCAAACTAATCCTTTAGCAGANGTAACTCATAAAAGAAGAATGTCTGCTCTNGGACCTGGTGGTCTTTCAAGAGAAAGAGCTGGNTTTGAGGTGCGTGATGTTCATTATACTCATTATGGNAGATTATGTCCNATTGAAACTCCTGANGGGCCCAATATTGGTTTAATTTCNTCCCTATGTGTTTATGCTAAGGTTAATAATTTAGGTTTTATAGAGACTCCTTATCGNAAAGTAGAAGATGGCGTTGTTAAAATTAATGATCAACCAATTTATCTTACTGCTGAGGAAGAAAATAATATGACTATTGCACAAGCAAANGCTCCTGTAAATGATAATGGTAATTTTGAGGTAGAGCGTATAAAAGCAAGATTTGAAGGTGATTACCCNGTAACTGAGCCANAAAATATTACTTTAATGGATGTTGCTCCAAATCAAATTGCCTCAATNGCTGCATCTCTAATTCCATTCTTAGAGCACGATGATGCAAACCGTGCTCTTATGGGGTCTAACATGATGCGTCAAGCTGTTCCTTTACTACAAACCGATGCACCTATTGTNGGTACTGGTTTGGAGCCACAAGTTGCTAGTGATTCTAGAGTCCTTATAAATGCGGAAGGAAATGGAGTAGTTAAATATGTCGATTCAAATGAAATTCACATTCAATATGAAATGTCAGAAGCTGAAAAACTATTGACATTTGATGATGATGTAAAAGTATATAAATTGACTAAGTTCAAAAAAACTAATCAAAATACCTGCATAAATCTAAAACCAATAGTAGTTAAAGGNGATAAGGTTGTAAAAGGTCAAGTTTTATGTGAAGGATATGCTACTCAAAATGGTGAATTAGCGATNGGAAGAAATCTTAAAGTNGCATTTATGCCTTGGAAAGGTTACAACTTTGAGGACGCTATTGTACTTTCTGAGAGAGTAGTAAGAGAAGATTTATTCACATCTATTCATATTGAAGAAATGTTAGTAAATGTTAGAGATACCAAAAGAGGCCCNGAAGAATTGACNGCAGATATTCCAAATGTATCTGAGGAAGCTACTAAGGACTTAGATGAAAATGGTATGATAAGAATTGGAGCAGATATTAAAGCTGGTGATATTATNATNGGAAANATTACNCCTAAGGGAGAGTCGGACCCTACTCCTGAAGAAAAGCTTTTGAAAGCTATTTTTGGTGATAAAGCNGGAGATGTTAAGGATGCTTCACTAAAAGCAAGNCCTTCATTTAAGGGAGTAGTTATTGACAAAAAGTTGTTTTCCAAATCTATTAAAGATAAAAGAGCACGCGCAATTGATAAAGAGACTGTTTCAATTCTTGAAAAAGAATNTAATCAAAAAGCTGCAGATCTTAAATCTGTAGTTGTAAATAAACTATTTACTATTTTAAGTGGTAAAACATCTCAAGGAATTATTAGTAATTTNGGTGATGATTTAATTCCTAAGGGAGTAAAATANACANTAAAGGCTTTACAAGCAATTGATTANANTACATTAAATACTCACAAAACAAAATGGGTAGTTGATAAAGAATTAAATCGAAAGATTCAATTACTTATGAATAACTATATGACAAAAAATAGTGAGTTATTAAGTAATTTNAGAAGAAAGAAATTTTCTGTAACAGTAGGNGATGAACTTCCTGCAGGTGTNCTGAANCTTGCNAAAGTTTATGTTGCTAAAAAACGTAAAGTTCAAGTTGGTGATAAGTTGGCTGGTCGTCATGGAAATAAGGGAATCGTTGCNAAAATTGTTCGNGAAGAAGATATGCCGTTTTTAGANGATGGTTCNACTGTTGATATTGTTTTAAATCCTCTCGGTGTTCCATCAAGAATGAATTTAGGACAGATTTATGAAACTGTTTTAGGATGGGCAGGTCAAAAGTTNGATAGAAAATACTTTACTCCAGTTTTTGATGGCGCATCAATAGATGATATAAACAAAGAAACNGATGATGCTAATTTACCAAGATATGGACAAACCTATCTTTATGATGGTGGCACTGGTGAGCGTTTTGATCAACCTGCAACAGTTGGTGTAATTTATATGCTGAAACTTGGACATATGGTCGACGATAAAATGCATGCTCGTTCGATAGGTCCATANTCTTTAATTACTCAACAACCATTGGGNGGTAAAGCTCAGTTTGGTGGACAAAGATTAGGTGAAATGGAAGTTTGGGCATTAGAAGGGTATGGAGCTGCTAATATTTTACAAGAAATGTTAACAGTTAAATCTGACGATGTNGTTGGACGAGCTAAAGCTTATGAAGCTATAGTTAANGGTAGTCCAATGCCAACNCCCGGAATACCCGAATCATTCAATGTTTTGATGCACGAGTTATTAGGTCTTGGATTAAAAGTGACTTTAGACTAAATATTAAAATTTAATATACTATAAAAATTAAATATGGCAATTAGAAAAGGTAAAAACGAAGTAAATAAAGAATTTAATAATATTACTATAAGTCTTGCATCTCCAGAAGATATTTTAGCTAAGTCATGGGGAGAAGTNACAAAGCCTGAAACNATCAATTATAGAACATATAAGCCCGAAAGAGATGGGTTGTTCTGTGAGCGTATTTTCGGACCTACCAAGGACTTTGAATGTCATTGTGGAAAATATAAAAGAATAAGATACAGAGGAATTGTGTGTGATCGATGTGGTGTTGAAGTAACCGAAAAGAAAGTTCGACGTGAACGTACAGGTCANATTCAGTTAGTTGTTCCTGTAGCTCATATATGGTATTCTAAGTCTAATCCAAATAAGATTGGATATTTACTAGGATTACCTAGCAAGAAGTTAGATATGATTATCTATTACGAAAGATATGTGGTTATTCAGCCTGGTGTTGCAATTAATGAAGAAGGAGAGCCACTACAGTTTTTAGATTTTCTTACAGAAGATGAATATNTAGATATTATAGATAAAATTCCGGCAGANAATCGTTATCTTGATGATGAAGANCCTAATAAATTCATTGCAAAAATGGGNGCTGAAGCTTTAATTGAGCTTTTGAGAAAATTGGATCTAGATCAGCTGTCATATGATTTGCGTCATAAAGCAAATACAGAAACATCACANCAGAGAAAAGCGGAGGCTCTTAAAAGATTACAAGTAATAGAGTCATTCAGAGATGCNAATTCAAGAATAGAAAATAAACCAGAGTGGATGATCGTTAAAGTTATTCCTGTTATTCCTCCTGAATTAAGACCNCTTGTACCCTTAGATGGCGGTCGCTTTGCTACTTCTGATTTAAATGACTTGTACAGAAGAGTAATTATTAGAAATAATCGTTTGAAAAGGTTAATTGAAATTAAAGCCCCTGANGTGATTCTTAGAAACGAAAAAAGAATGCTNCAGGAATCAGTTGATTCATTATTTGATAATTCAAGAAAATCTAGTGCTGTTAAAACAGAATCAAATAGAGCTTTAAAATCATTATCTGATAGCTTGAAGGGTAAGCAGGGTCGTTTTCGTCAAAATTTACTTGGNAAACGTGTAGATTATTCAGCACGTTCAGTTATTGTNGTAGGTCCTGAACTAAAAATGCACGAATGTGGNTTACCTAAAAATATGGCAGCCGAATTATTTAAGCCTTTTATAATTCGAAAAATGATTGATAGAGGTATTGTCAAAACAGTTAAATCAGCAAAGAAAATTATTGACAAGAGAGAACCTGTAGTATGGGATATTTTAGAAAATGTAATGAAAGGCCACCCNGTTTTATTAAATCGTGCTCCAACTCTACATCGTTTAGGTATTCAATCTTTCCAACCAGTAATGATTGAAGGAAAAGCTATTCGCCTTCATCCTCTAGTGTGTACTGCATTTAACGCTGACTTTGATGGTGATCAAATGGCAGTTCATCTTCCTCTNGGAGAGGCTGCAGTATTAGAAGCTCAACTTTTAATGTTAGCTTCTCACAATATTCTCAATCCAGCTAATGGTGCACCTGTTACTGTTCCATCTCAAGATATGGTTTTAGGTCTATATTACATGACTAAAGCTTTGAAAGGTGCAAAAGGTGAAGGTCTTANGTTTTATTCTGATGAAGAAGTTAAAATAGCATATAATGAAGACAGAGTAAGCTTACATGCTNATATTAAAGTAAGAGCTAAGATTAAAAACTTAGATGGTAATTTAGAAAATAGATTGATTGAAACNACTGTAGGAAGAGTTTTATTCAATGAATTTGTTCCNGAGGAAGTAGGCTTTATTGATCAATTACTTACAAAAAAGGCTTTGAGAGATATTATTGGTGAAGTNCTTAATTTATCTGGTATTGCTAAAACAGCTGAATTCTTAGACAATATTAAAGGTATTGGATATAACTTTGCATTCAAAGGNGGNTTATCGTTTAATCTTGGCGATGTAATTATCCCTGAACAAAAAGATACAATGGTTTCTGATGCTTACAATCAAGTTGATGAGGTAACTTCTAATTATAATATGGGTTTTATTACCAACAATGAAAGATACAATCAAGTTATAGATATTTGGTCAAATACAAATGCTCATCTTACAGAAAAAGTTATGAACCAATTNAGTTCTGATAAAGATGGATTTAATTCGGTTTATATGATGCTTGATTCAGGAGCTAGNGGTTCAAAAGAACAAATTAAACAACTTGGNGGAATGAGAGGCTTGATGGCAAAACCACAAAAATCTGGAGATAAGAGTGGCGCTGCNATTATTGAAAATCCAATTATTGCTAATTTTAAAGAAGGCTTGTCTATTCTNGAGTATTTTATATCAACTCACGGTGCTCGAAAGGGTCTCGCCGATACCGCACTCAAAACTGCTGATGCTGGTTATTTAACTAGAAGACTTGTTGATTCATCTCAAGACGTNGTTGTAACGATTGAAGATTGTGGTACTTTGAGGGGATTAGAANTTTCAGCNTACAAGAAAAATGATGAAATAATAGAACCTCTTAAAGATAGAATTTTTGGTCGTGTTTCTTTACATGACATACNTGATAATAACGGTAATATTATTGTANAAAGTGGTGAAATGATAACTNCAAANATGGCTAAAGCAATTGAAGATTCTCAATTTGATTCTATTGAGGTTCGTTCGGTTCTTACNTGTGAAGCTAAAAAAGGAGTTTGTGCAAAATGTTACGGAATAAATCTTTCAACATTTTCTATGGCAGTTCCTGGAGATGCTGTTGGTGTTGTTGCTGCTCAATCTATTGGAGAACCAGGTACTCAATTAACTTTGCGTACTTTCCACTTTGGTGGTACTGCTTCCAAGATTGCNTCAGAATCTAGTGTAGTTGCAAAATTTGANGGTAAAGTTGAAATTGACGATTTAAAACTCATTGATTCACTAAATGAAGAAGGNGAAAAAATTAAAATGGTTATAAGTCGTACTTCAGAGATAAGAATAATTGATGAAAAACTTGGAATAGTACTTTCAACAAATAATATTCCNTATGGTTCAACCTTATATATTGAAAATGNTAAGAAAGTAAAGAAAGGAACNAAGATTTGTGATTGGGATCCATATAATGCTGTTATTATTTCTGAATTTGATGGAAAAATATCTTTTCAAGACATACAAGAAGGATTATCATACCGAATAGANTCTGATGAACANACTGGNTTTGAGGAAAAAGTTATGATTGAGCGAAAAGATAAAACTCTTAATCCAGCTGTAAACATAGTTAATAAAAAGGGANAGCAAATAAGATCNTATAGTATTCCTGTTAAAGCTCATTTATCAGTAGATGATGNACAATCTATNAAATCAGGCCAAATAATTGCTAAAATNCCAAGATTAGCTTCATCTTTAGGTGATATTACAGGTGGNTTGCCTCGTGTAACTGAATTATTTGAAGCACGTAATCCTTCTAATCCAGCTGTTGTTACTGAAATTGATGGAATTGTAAGTTTTGGTCCTAAGATTAAGCGTGGTAATAAAGAAGTAATTATTACATCTAAAACAGGTGAAGTTTCTAAATATTTAATTCCTTTATCAAAACACATTTTAGTACAGGAAAATGATTTTGTAAAATCGGGTATGCCTTTATGCGACGGAGCTATAACACCATCCGATATTTTAAGGATTAAAGGACCTACTGCTGTCCAAGAATATATCGTTAATGAAATACAAGAAGTATATAGACTTCAAGGAATGAAAATTAATGATAAACACTTTGAAGTAATCGTTAGACAAATGATGCGCAAGATGCACATTGTTGATGCAGGTGATACAAAATTCTTAGATGGTCAAATTATAACCAAACTAGAATTTACTGAAGAGAACAATAGAATTTTTGGTATGAAAGTTGTTGAAGAAATTGGTGNTTCTGAAGATTTTAANGCTGGTCAAATTGTGTCTGCTAGAATGTTAAGAGAAGAAAATTCTAGATTGAAAAGAAATAATTTAAATACGNTCGAAGCTCGTGATGCAGTACCTGCCACAAGTGAACAACGTATTCAAGGNATTACAAGNGCTGCCTTACAAACNAATAGTTGGGTTTCTGCTGCTTCTTTTCAAGAAACAACAAAAGTTCTTAATGCGGCTGCTATAAATGGTAAGCGCGATGGNTTGGAAGGCTTAAAGGAAAATGTTATTGTTGGACATAAAATTCCTGCNGGAACAGGTCTTCGAATTTGGGATGATTTAGTAGTTGGATCACAAGAGGAATTTGATNAGTTAATCGNATCAAAAGAAGAATTATCATCTGAATAATCTAACTNAATTTATTATGGCTGAAGATAAAAAAGGAATTAATATAGAGCTTACTGAAGATATTGCTGAAGGNATTTATAGTAATTTAGCTATAATCAACCACTCACCATCTGAATTTGTAGTTGATTTTATTAAGGTAATGCCTGGCGTTCCTAAGGCAAAAGTTAAATCTAGAATNGTTTTAACACCACAACATGCAAAACGTCTTCTAAAGGCTCTTAATGATAATATNTCTAAATTTGAAGCCCAACATGGTTCNATNAAGAATATTGAATCACAGGCTAATATTCCATTAAGTTTTAGTGGGCCAACTGCAGAAGCTTNATTATTAAAAAAGAATATTTNAGTAGTATTTTTTTTATAATTTTTTACTATCTAAGATTTACCTAATGATTTAAGCATTTTACCATGTTCAATGATTGCTTGTAAATAGGTTTTTCTAGAGTAGTAAGGTANGCCATACTTTTCAGCTTTNTCTTTTACTATGTGAGATATACTTTTATAATGAACGTGGCATATATTTGGAAACAAATGATGTTCAACTTGAAAGTTTAATCCTCCAGCATACCATGAGAAAAATCGACTTGAAGGNGCGTAATTAGATGTTGTTTGTAACTGATGTATAGCCCAATTATTTTCAATTGTTCCCTCTTCATTAGCTTTAGGATANTCGCACTCAGGCATAATATGNGCAGTTTGAAATATTGTAGCTAAAATCAATCCTGCTACAAAGTGAAGACTAAAAAAACATATTAGCCATAACCCAANAGAAATACCACCTGTNATAAAATATGGGATAGCAAANATATACACGTAGTAAATGATTTTCCATGCTANCATTTCAAGCATTAATGGTNCATATTCTTTTTTGCTTACAAATCCATTTTTTTTAAAATCATTTAGTTGTTTAAATTCTTTATTNGTAGCCCATGAGAATGTCATAAGCCCATAAAAAAACCAAGCATATATATATTGTAATCTGTGAATCTTTTTTAGTGGAGCGTCTGGTGAAAAACGAAGNAAACCCATAGGGCTTACATCAGGGTCCATTTCATGAATATTAGTAAAAGTATGATGTAATCTATTATGTTGTATNCGCCAATTTTTAGCACTACCTCCTAAAATATTAAGAGTAAGACCAAAGANNCTATTAATAAGTTTGTTTTTTGAATAGGATCCATGGTTTGCATCATGCATAATAGATAANCCTATACCAGCCATACCCACACCCATACATACCCAAAGTAACCAATACANCCAATTATTTGTTATAACGCCAGAAATAGCAACGGTGTATGGAACAAAATAAAGTAANAGCATAAAGATACTTTTGAACACCATATTAGCGTTGCCAAATCTTGTTTTATTATTTTTTTTAAAATATTCCTCAACTGCTTTTCTAAGCTCTGTTATAAAATCTTTAGAGTGGTTTTTATCAAATTTTACAGTCTTCATAAATTAAATATCTTATTCTGGAATTTATACAATTGTAAATATACACATTAAAAAATGGATTTATTTATGACAATGGATAGTTTATTAACTTTTAAATAAAATTTTGTTTTTTCATCCAATCATCGTTAAATATTTTTCCAACATATCGACTGCCGTGATCATGTAAAAGTACAACCAAAACATCGTTTTCATTAAGATTGTCTTTCAGTTGGTTGATGCCTGCAATAGCACTGCCACAAGAGTATCCTGCAAAAATACCTTCCTCTTTAGCTAAACGACGAGCATATATAGCACCATCTTTATCAGTTACTTTTTCAAAATGGTCGATAAGATCAAAATCTACATTAGCTGGTAGTATGTCTTCACCTATACCCTCAGTAATATAAGAGTAGATTTCATTTTCATCAAATTCTCCTGTCTCGTGATATTTTTTGTAAACTGATCCATAAGAGTCAATTCCCCAAATTTTAATAGTTGGATTTTTTTCCTTTAAGTATTTTGCAATTCCAGAAATAGTTCCTCCTGTTCCAACACCAACAACAAAATGAGTGATTTTTCCATCAGTTTGTTCCCATATTTCTGGTCCTGTAGATTCATAATGTGCCAAACGATTTGATAAATTGTCATATTGATTTGGGTAGAAAGAGTTTGGGATTTCCTTATTTAGGCGTTTAGCTACAGAATAATAAGATTCTGGATGTTCAGGTTTAACATTAGTGGGACAAACATAAACTTCAGCTCCCATTGCCTTTAAAATATCCATTTTTTCTTTTGATTGTTTGTCGGAAATTGTGCAAATTAATTTATAACCTCTTTGAATACAAGCTAGCGCTAAGCCCATACCAGTATTTCCTGAAGTTCCTTCAATTACTGTGCCACCCTTTTTTAATAAACCAGATTTTTCAGCATCCTCTATCATCTTTAATGCCATTCTATCTTTAGTTGAATGCCCAGGGTTGAAACTTTCTAACTTGGCTAAAATAAGAGCTTTAGTCTCAATAACCTTATTTAATTTTACCATCGGTGTATTACCAATTGTTTCAATGATGTGATTATAAAAATTCATATTACAAATTTACTATAAATGTTTATTTATTATTCAAATCGAATCGCTTTAATCGGATTGAGTTTACTGATCAAATAAGACGGAATAATAAGTATTAGCCAACATAAAATGAATGTTCCTAGATTTAACGATAATATATTAATTAAACTTATATCAATTGGTACATAAGACATATAGTACGTACTTCTATCTAATTCTATAATATTAAATTGTTTTTGGATCCAACAAAGTGTTAATGATACTAAATTGCCCCAAAACATTCCTATTAAAATTAAATATAATGCTTGATAAATGAAAATTTTTCTTATTTCCCAATTTTTACTTCCTAATGCTTTCAGTAAGCCAATTAATTGAGATCGCTCAATAATTAAAATAAATAATGCTACAATCATATTAATTGCTCCAACAATTAGCATAAGTATTAGAATAACTTTAACATTCATATTCTGTAATTCAAGCCAATCAAAAAGTTGCGGATTATTATCTATGACAGTGCGTGTATTCAAGTCAAAGCCAATTTTGTGATAAACCTTTTTGTTAATACTTTCTAATTGATCTAAATCATTGATTAGTATTTCTAATCCTCCTATATCATTAGAACCCCATTTATTAAGCTTTTGGATTTGTATTATATCACCAATAACAAGTATTTCGTCAAATTCTGACACGCCACTATCATAAATGCCACTAATTTCAAACAAACGAACTCTAACAGGTTTTTGTATAAAATACATTTGAAATACATCGCCAATATTTAGATTTAATTTCTTTGCTATTGTTTGAGAGATTAATATTTCATTAGATTTTTTTAATTTTCTAAATTTTGGAATTTTACCTTTTATTAATATTTTTTTTATAAATGTTGTGTCAAAATCAGTTGTTAACCCTTTAAGCACTACACCTTGAATTTCATTATCAGTCTTTATTATGCCAGCTTTTGTTGCATAGGACTGAATATGTTTTATGCCTTTAATATCCGAAATTAAAAGTTTTAATGAGTCCCTTTGTTTTAAAATCGTAGATTCGTATGAGTTTCCGTTTAAAAAATTACTTACTTGAATATGAGAATTGAAACCAATAACTTTGTCAGTAATTTCTTTTTGAAAACCCTTTACAATAGCTAAGGATAGTAACATTATGGTAATACTCAAGGAAATAGCTACTATAGCTATTCTTATAACAGGTCGAGAAAAACGATATTCGTTTTTTCCTATTAATCTTCGGGCTATGAAAAATGAAAAACTCATAAATTATGCGCTATAAAATTAAACATTTATTTCTTTGCCTTTTAGTCTTTCTTCAGTGCTCTTCTAATAATGAAAGTTTACAAATTGGAGCAGAAAGAACTACTAAGTATTTTCCATTAATAGAAGGTAAGTCTATTGGTATAGTTGGAAATCAAAGTTCTTTAATTAGAAGTACGCATTTAGTTGATAGTTTATTGAGAGCAAAATTTCACATTCTTAAAGTATTTAGTCCTGAACATGGATTTAGAGGAATAGCCGATGCAGGAACTCATATTAAAAATGAAATTGACAAAAATACGGGCCTACCAATTATATCATTATATGGTAAAAATAAAAAACCAACTCAATCACAATTAGATGGTATTCAAGTCTTACTGTTTGATCTGCAAGATGTAGGAGCTCGTTTTTATACTTATATATCTACTTTGCATTATGTTATGGAAGCTGCAGCTGAAAATAACATTTCTTTGATTGTTTTGGACAGACCTAATCCTAATGGTCATTATTATGATGGACCTGTTTTAGATACAGCTTTTAGTTCTTTTGTTGGAATGCATCCAATTCCAATTGTTCACGGTATGACTATTGGTGAGTATGCAAAAATGATAAATGGCGAGAAGTGGTTAAAAGATGGAGTAGAATGTGATCTAACAATTATTTCAATGCGTGGATATAACAAGCACATGATTTATGATTTACCGATAAAGCCATCACCTAATCTACCTAATAATCAAGCTGTCAATTTGTATCCTTCTTTGTGTTTATTTGAAGGAACTAATGTGAGTGTTGGTAGAGGTACTGATTTACCTTTTCAGCATTATGGCGCGCCTTATTTAGAAAGTGATTATTCGTTTGTTCCAACTAGTAGATCTGGAGCTAAGAATCCTAAACATGAAGGGATAATATGTTATGGTCAAGACTTAAGTAAATTGCCTAGACTTAGAAAATTAGATTTATCATTTTTAATAAATGCTTATAAAGATTGTCCCAATAAAGAATTTTTTTTTAATTCCTTCTTTGATAAACTTGCTGGTAATAATGACTTGAGATTGTCTATTATTGAAGGTAAAAGTGAGAATATTATTAGAGAAGGTTGGATTAATGATCTAAGATTATATAAAGAGTTAAGAAATAAATATTTAATTTATTGAGTTTGTCTTAATATTATCTAATATGTTGCAGAACAAATAATTCGTTTTGTAAATTAATCTCTGTGTAACTTATTATTTTTTTGTTTGCGGGTATTCTATAAGACTACAGTAAGGTGCAATTCAACTAGTTTTGATAAAGCGTTCCGCTAAAGTCTTCTTCCCGGATAAATTTCGAGAGCCTTTTTTAAGCAAATAATAGCTTGAGAAAGTGCCTCTTGGTTTAGCACATAAGCTATGCGGACTTGATTGTTTCCTGTATTAGGCGTAGAGTAAAAGCCAGCTGCTGGTGCTACCATAAGTGTTTTGCCTTTATAGTCAAACTCTTCCAATAGCCATTGAGCGAATTTATCAGAATTATCAACCGGTAATTGAGCTATACAATAAAATGCTCCTTTAGGTTTTGGACATATTACACCTTCAATTTTATTTAGTCCTTCAATAAGTAAATCTCTGCGTTGAACATATTCCAAACTTACTTTTTCAAAATAACTTTTTGGTGTCCGTAGTGCTGCTTCTCCTGCAACTTGACCAAAGGTTGGGGGGGACAAACGTGCTTGAGCAAATTTTAAAGCAGTAGCCATAAGTTCTTTATTCTTAGAAATTATACAACCCACTCGAATCCCACACATGCTAAATCTTTTTGAGGTCGAATCTATCACAACGGCGTGTTGTTCTAAGCCTTGAATGTTTAATACTGAATGATGTATGTTTCCATCATAGCAAAACTCTCTGTAAACTTCATCAGCAAATAAGAATAAGTCGTGTTTGATGACAATATTTTTCAAAGTTTCTAATTCTTCTTTTGAATACAAATAGCCAGTAGGATTACCCGGATTACATATCAAAATAGCTTTGGTTTTAGGAGTAATTAATTTTTCAAATTCTTCTATTGCAGGAAGTGCAAAACCATCATAAATACTTGTTGTAATAGGCTTAACTTTTACACCAGCAGAAATGGAGAAGCCATTATAATTGGCGTAAAAAGGTTCTGGAATTATGATTTCATCCCCATTGTCTAAACATGAATTTAGACTAAAGAGCAATGCCTCCGAGCCACCAGTCGTTACCATAACGTCATTGTAGTCGATTTTAATTCCTAATTTTTGGTAATAAGTTGCTAGGCCTTTTCTGTAGCTCTCAAAACCTGCTGAATGGCTATACTCTACCACCTTATTCTTGAAATTATGTATAGCATCAAGAGCCAATTTGGGTGATTCAATATCAGGTTGGCCAATGTTGAGGTGAAATACCGTTTTACCTTTTTTTTTAGCTCCTTCAGCAAAAGGAACTAACTTTCTTATTGGTGACTCAGGCATTTTTGTGCCTTTATTAGAAATATATGGCATAGCTATCGAATAAAAAAACACCTCCAATTAAGGAGGCGTTGGTATTAATTTAAAATAGAATTTTATATTATTTAACTTCTAAAACAGAAGATTTTGGTTTAGTTGGCGCAGCTGGAGCTTCTAAAGGCTTCTTAACTTCTCCTTTAATTGTCAAAATCTTTGTTTTTTCCTCAGTGTTAGTTGTTAAAGTAATTGTTTTTGTAAATTTTCCAATTCTATTTGTGGAGTATTTAACACCAATTGATGCAGATTCTCCTGGTGCTATTGGTGCTTTTGGCCAGGTAGGCACGGTACAACCACAACTTCCTTTAGCATTAGAAATTATTAGGGGGGCATTTCCTGTATTAGTCAAAACAAATTCCCTATTACCATCAGAATTGTGCTCAATAAGACCATAATCCATAACAGAGGTTTTAAATTCCATTTTTGGTCCATTTACAGCTTGTTTTTCATTAGGCGCTTTAGTTTGTGCATGAGATAACATAAAACCACCAATAAATGCTATTGCTAAAAATATCTTTTTCATCTCTAAATATATGTTATGTTTTATTATGTAAAAATAAGAACAACAAATGTAATAAATTATTGTATTCTAATTATCTTATTTATCTATGCAATTTTAGGTCTAAAATATTATTTTTGGCAATACTATTACATACTGATTAATGAGTATTTCAAAAACATACGATTCGAAAAGTACTGAAGTAAAGTGGTACAACCACTGGTTAGCAAAAGGTTATTTTAATTCCAAACCTGACAGTAGAGAGGCTTATACCATCGTCATTCCACCTCCTAATGTTACGGGTGTTCTTCATATGGGACATATGTTAAATAACACTTTACAAGATGTATTAATTCGTAAAGCTCGTATGCAAGGTTTCAATGCATGTTGGGTGCCAGGTACGGATCATGCTTCAATCGCAACAGAAGCTAAGGTAGTTCAGAAGTTAGCGAACAAAGGAATTTACAAATCTGATTTAAGCAGAGAGGATTTTATGACTTACGCTTGGGAGTGGAAAGAAAAGCACGGAGGAATTATCCTTGATCAACTTAAAAAGCTAGGAGCATCTTGTGATTGGAACAGAACAAAGTTTACTATGGACGATGATATGAGCGAGTCTGTCATAAAGGTATTTGTCGATTTACACCGAAAAGGATTAATATATAGAGGGGTAAGAATGGTCAATTGGGATCCTAGTGCACAAACTGCTCTTTCTGATGAGGAAGTGATTCATAAGGAAGTGCAATCAAATTTATACCATATACGCTATAAAATTGAGGGAAGTGATGAATATTTAACAGTTGCCACAACTCGTCCAGAAACAATATTAGGTGATAGCGCCATTTGTGTTAATCCTAATGATGAACGTTACACCCACCTCAAGGGTAGAAAAGCCATTGTACCACTTATTAACCGTTCTATTTCTATTATTTTTGATGACTATGTTGACATGGAATTTGGTACGGGTGCACTGAAAGTTACGCCCGCTCATGATATCAACGATTATCAGCTTGGCGATAAGCATAATTTAGAAGTGATAGATATACTCAATGATGATGGTACACTTAATCAATCTGCTCAATTATTTATAGGCAAGGACCGATTTATTGTAAGAAAAGAAATTGCTCAAGAGTTAGAAAAAACTAAGCATTTGGTTGAGGTAGAAAGTCTAGTAAATAAAGTTGGTTTTTCTGAAAGAACAGATGTTGTAATAGAACCTAAGTTATCTATGCAGTGGTTTTTTAAAATGGAAAAATTTTCTAAACCAGCTTTAGAAAATGTGATGAATGATAGTATAAAATTCCATCCCAAAAAATTTAAAAATACCTACCGACATTGGATGGAAAATATCAAAGATTGGTGTGTCTCTAGACAATTGTGGTGGGGGCAACAAATTCCAGCTTATTATTATGATGGTAATAATTATGTAGTAGCCGAATCAATTGAAGAAGCACTAACAGAGGCTCAAAAAATTAATCCTGATATCACTATTAATGACTTAAGACAAGATGAAGATGTATTGGATACTTGGTTCTCTTCTTGGTTATGGCCTATATCTGTTTTTGATGGAATAAGAAACCCTAATAATGAAGAAGTAAACTATTATTACCCCACTAATGATTTAGTAACAGCACCTGAAATTTTATTCTTTTGGGTAGCTCGAATGATAATGTCAGGTTACGAGTATAAAGGAGATTTACCATTTAAGAATGTTTATCTTACTGGAATTGTACGTGATAAGCAAGGCAGGAAGATGTCAAAATCACTTGGTAACTCACCTGACCCTATAGAACTTATTGAGAAATATGGTGCTGACGGTGTAAGAGTAGGTATGCTTTTATCTTCACCAGCAGGAAATGATTTACCATTTGATGTATCTTTATGTGAACAGGGTAGAAACTTTTCCAATAAAATATGGAATGCTACCCGCTTAATCAAAGGATGGGAAGTTGCTGACATCGAACAGCCAGAATCATCTATAATAGCAGTTGAATGGTTTGAAAATAAATTTCAGCATACACTAGAGCAAATTAATGATGCATATTCCAAATATAGAATATCAGAAGTTTTAATGCTTACATATCGATTAGTATGGGATGACTTTTGTTCATGGTATTTAGAATCTGTTAAGCCAGATTATCAAAAGCCTATTGATCGTAATACCATAGATAGTACTATTATCTTGATGGAAAATTTGTTGAAGCTACTACATCCTTTTATGCCTTTCCTTACCGAAGAAATTTGGCATCTTTTAGACGACGAAAGGTCTAAAGATATTATTGTTTCGGAGTGGCCTAAAACAACTTCAATTAAAAAGGATGTTCTCTCTAACTTTGACTACGCTACCGAAATAGTTTCTGCTATTCGTACTATTAGAAAAGACAAGCAAATACCTAATAAAGATAGTCTGAAATTATTTATTAAGCTTAATGAAGCTACTTCCAAGTCTATGGACGCATTAGTTTCACGTCTTACCAATTTATCGGAATTGTCATATATCTCAGATAATGTTGATGGTGCATTTTCTTTTAGAGTAAATTCAAATGAATTTTTTGTGCCACTTTTTGATAATATAGATGTTGGTGCAGAGCTTGAAAAATTACGTTTAGAGTTAGATTATACTCAAGGATTTTTAAAGTCAGTAATGGGTAAACTATCAAATGAACGTTTCATAAACAATGCTCCAAAGCAAGTTGTGGAAATGGAAAGAAAAAAGCAATCTGATGCTAAAGCAAAGATTGCTGTTCTGCAAGAGCAGATAAAAGCTATCTCTTAGTGTATAACTAGTTTTTGACTCTGCTCGAATTGTTCTCCCTTAATAGTAATAAAGTAAATTCCTTTATTCCAATTAGATATTTGCAATTGAATTAAATTAGTAGTAGTGTTTTTACTAAGTACAACCTTCCCACTAGCATCTGATACTATTACTCTATTGACATCGTTGTTTGACCATTCAACAATGACGTTGTCTGTAGCCGGGTTAGGAAAAATATTAATCTTTTTATTGTCATCTATCTCTTTAATACTAACTAAATCTGGAAAGACATCATAAATAGATGTGATAATTGTTGAATAAACGCCGGTACCATGAGTCCCAACAATAAGTTTTCCATCACTTTCTCTGTAGCGAATATTTTCAACAACTACATTTCCTATTATTTCAGTTCCTATTTGAGTCCATTCAGTATTAAAGCCTTCAAGTTTATCAGTAGCGTATAGTCCAGTACTACCTCCAACAATATATAATGTATCGCTTCCTAAAACAGCAATTTCAGCTGTTCTTAGCGAAGGTCCATTACCACCTCCTGCATTGTTGTCTTCTAAATTTCCTGCTACTCTTTTCCAACTTTGTCCACCATTATTACTAAATAAAATACTGTATGTTGAGTAATTTGATGCTAGTGCCATCACACGTTCAGCATTAGTGGGGTCAATCTCAATAGCTGAGATATATTTATTACTACCAATACCCAAAGTTGATAGTTGTATAATTCCTGGATCTCCTACATTTGCATTATCAATTCTGTATATTAAACTATTTTGAGTGCCAAAGTAAAGTGTATTAGCCGGTATAGTTGAGACATCCATACAACTTATGGCAGCTGAGCTAGATTCCGAGAATGGTTCCCAACCAATATTTGTTCTTAGTTGTGAATTATTGTAAGGATAGTTTCCTGCATCATTATTTCTCCAAAGAGTTGTATTATTATTGAAATAAATAATGTTATCATTGTTAGGATCCATTGATAAATAATTGATAAAGTCATAAGCAGAAGTATCTGCATCTAGCGGATCCATTCTATTATAAGCTATTACTTCTCCGAAACTATTTAACTTCATTTTGAAAAGAACCCCTCTTTGAATTTGTAGGTAAAAATCTTCCTCGTTGTCAGCAACAGCACTGTAGCAACCATCTCCATTAAATGGCATAACCCAACTATCTGTTTCATCTTCACTTACTGTAATAAAATTACCATTATCTTGAAAACCACCAATTATTAAATCACTTGTTCCTTTCCCAAAATTAACCGCATACAACTGCGTAGTTTGATAACCATTATTTAGGCTTTGCCAAAGGTGAGGACTAGCCATACAATCATTAGATTTGTAAACACCTCCATCATTAGCGCTTAAAATAATGTTATTGTCTGATGGCAAAAACAAAAGATCATGTTGGTCAGGATGATGTTTACTGTAAATATCCCAATTCCCATAGCCATGGTCTGATCCTTCAAAATAGCCTCCAATCTGAGTAGTATTACTGTCAGAATTAAAACCATCTGTTGAGCGCCATAAGTTAGTTCCTCCAATAAATACAACATTAGGCTCGTCTGGTTTTACTTTTACTAATAAGTCATAACCTCCTTGTGCATTAAAATTATCAAAAGTAGTGGGGCGATTTGCAGGTATATTAGCAGAGAGATTTACCCAATTACCACAAGAGTCTAGACCATCACCACATAAATAAGTGTATTTCCATAAAGAGGTCCAAGTTTCTCCTCCAAAAAAAGTATTGGTATATTGTCCAGAATTTTCAGTTTCAGCGGTTAAAAAATACACCTCGTTCTCATTAGATGGGTTTATTCCTATTGCTGTTCTTCCATATACATTACCAAATCCATTAGGAATAATATTCTTCCATTCCATACCATCTTCAGATCGCCAAATCCCTTTGCCTATTCCATCTGAACTTAATGTGGCATAGACTACACCTTCTGATGTTATTTCGACATTATTATAATAAGCATCTCCGCCACCTAATTCTTCGACCCAATTTTCACCACCATCAATAGATCTTAAAATACTTCCATAGGTTGCTAAATACATTTCATCTTCTTCAAGATTTGATGGATCTAAAGTAATATTCCATGCAAAATCAAAAATATTAAATGCTCCTGCTGCATTATTATCAGAAGTTGAACTTATTGAGTCCCAAGTTAAACCATTATCAACCGACTTATATAAACCATTGCCATCAAAATAGGCTCCATCGCCAGAAGCTGAGTTACCTGATAATTCTCCAGTGCCATAGTACCAAATATTTTCTTTGCCGGGTCTAGTATCCTGCGCTATACAAGTTACATTATGCAGTTGGAAATGTCGAGTCATTTTATTCCAACTTTGGCCTAAGTCCGTAGAACGCCAAATCCCACCAGATGCGCCACCAGCAATAAGAGTGTTTTCATCCGTAACATCATAGGCCAAAGCTCTAGTTCTTCCACCTACATTAAAAGGGCCTTCTGCGGTCCAAGTTAGATTAGAATTATTGAGGTCATTGGGCAGACTTTGAGCAAAACGCAATTCTTTGGTTCTAATATTTTTGGGTACAACACCCTGACTGTTTGTTAATCGTTTAGCGTCCCATGATTTTCTGGCTTTAGGAGATTCTGAAGGGGCTTTGTATATACTGTTAAAATCTATAGGAGTATTATTTTCTGGAAAAAATAAAAAACAAGCCAAAATAAGTGAAGTAACACCAATAATAAATTTAAAAGACTTCATAATTGAAATGAAAGGTTAGAAATTAGTTTGTATAAAATTGTCAGCTTTTGAAATACTATCGCTAACAGAAATACCATTAAAATAATTCCCTAAGATATGAAAATTAGGATTATTATTTTCAAAATTCTGAATAGCATCAAGAAGAGACTGATGATTTAAATTGTACTGAGGAATTCCCTTTGGATACTTATAGTGATTAGAGAAAATGGGCTCATTATTTATTTCCATTAATTCCATTAATTCTTCAAGGACTAATGATTTTAATTTTACTGATTCTATTTTACACAAGTGCTTTTGTCTACTGCCACCGACTATAACGGTGAACAACTCTTGGTCTTTTGGAGCAACATGAGAAAAAATACGACTATTGAATAAAATCCCTAAGAATTTTTTTTTGTCACTTGCTTTACTCAAAACACCAAAGCCTTGAGATTGATTATTGACATCTCTTTTGTAGAAGCCGAAATGAAAGACATCAACTGATACATATTCAACATCTTCAAGACAATTTTTTAGTGTTTTGTCATTCACATAATGAGCTAAGGCATGAGCAGGTAGCGTTGATATGATATTTTGACAACTTATGGTTTCATTGACTGTTTCGATTATATAGCCATTATCGTTTTTTTCAATTTTTTTAATCAGACAATCCAACTGAATGTTGGAGTGCAATTGATGCGCGATGGCATTTGTTAATTGAGATAATCCATTAGACAAATTGAAAATTTTAGCTTTGGCTTTACGTTCTTTTTTTATCATTCCTTTGATTACACTCCCATATTCTTGCTCTGCTTCCCATAGTATTTTAAGGGTATGTTTAGCACTCATATTATTTGTATTTCCAGAATAAATACCTGTTACGAAAGGTTCTACAAATTGATGTAAAATTCCTTCTCCGAATCGTTTTTTTATAAAATCGGCAACAGAAGTGTTTTTTTTATGCTTTTTAATGAATGGTTCTTTAAAGAGTCTTAGCTTTTCTTTCAAAGATAACAATGGACTTTTAAAAAATTCTAAAGAATTTCTTGGTAAAAGTTGCAATTTATTATTTAGCAATACATACCTGTTACTCTCTGCTGATTCTTTTGGAAGGCTGATATTATCCCACAAGTCATAGGCTTTGATTAGCTTAACAATGGAGTCGTTATTTAGTAAAACGGTATTAGGGCCATTTTCTATTATAAAACCCTCTTTTTTTTCTGAAGATATATTTCCACCTACTATATTATTTTTTTCTAGCACTAAAAAATCATCATTTTTTAGTGATAAATAATGTGCTGTACTAAGCCCAGTAATACCAGCGCCTAGAATAACGGTATTTTTTTTTATAGAAGCGATGTACAAATTTAGCCAAAATAAGTACTGAAAATATATATTTGTATACGCAACTTATTTAAAAATGCAAGAATCGAACCCATACCAACCCAAATACAAAATTCGTATAGTAACGGCTGCTAGTCTTTTTGATGGTCATGATGCAGCTATAAACATTATGCGTCGAATAATACAAGCTACCGGCTGTGAAGTTATTCATTTAGGGCATGATCGCTCTGTAGAAGAAGTGGTCAATTGTGCCATTCAAGAAGATGTCAATGCCATTGCAATGACCTCATACCAAGGCGGACATATTGAGTACCTAAAGTATATGTATGATTTGCTTCAGGAAAAAGGGTCAGGACACATACGTATATTTGCTGGTGGTGGTGGAACTATTCTTCCCGAAGAAATTAAAGAATTACAAGACTATGGTATTAGCCGTATTTACCATCCCGATGATGGTAGAGCTATGGGTTTGCAAGGGATGATCAATGATTTAGTTCAAAAATCAGATTTTCCAACGGGTAAAGATGTTCAAGATTGTATCAATAACTTATCCAATATTCAAAATATAGCACGATTAATTTCTGCTGCTGAGAATTTTCCAAAAGAGTCTGAAAAAGAATTAAACGCTATCAAAAAGTTAGCTGACCAATCAAAAACACCGGTTTTGGGAATTACTGGAACAGGTGGGGCTGGTAAGTCCTCTCTAGTAGATGAGTTAGTTCGTCGTTTTTTAATTGACTTTAGTGATAAACGACTAGCTATCATTTCTGTTGACCCTTCAAAACGTAAAACAGGTGGGGCACTTTTAGGCGATAGAATTCGCATGAATGCCATTAAAAATGAACGTGTTTATATGCGTTCATTAGCGACCAGACAAGCCAATTTAGCACTGTCTGCACATGTCAATAAGGCTTTGGACATTCTCAAAGCTGCAAATTATGACTTGATTATTTTAGAAACTTCAGGAATAGGACAGTCTGATACCGAAATATTAGAACATTCTGACGCTTCATTATACGTTATGACTCCAGAGTATGGGGCTGCCACTCAGTTGGAAAAGATTGATATGTTAGATTTTGCTGACATTATAGCGATTAATAAATTTGATAAAAGGGGTTCATTTGATGCATTGAGAGATGTTAAAAAACAATATCAGCGTAATCATAATTTATTTCAAGCTGATGTTAATCAAATGCCAGTTTTTGGAACTATAGCATCTCAATTTAATGACCCTGGCGCTAATTCTCTTTATAAAGCTCTTATAAATAAAGTTGTGGAAAAGACCGGTGCTTCTTTAGATTCATCTTTTGAAATAAGTAAAGAGATGTCTGAAAAGATATTTGTAATACCACCTAAGAGAAATAGGTATTTAGCTGAAATTGCAGACACTAATAGAGCTTATGATGCTTGGGCTGAACAACAGAAAATAGTTGCTCAAGAGTTATATGTGCTTAATGCTTCAATACAATCTGTAGAACAATCAAAATCTAAGGATAAGGAGCAATTAAAAAAACAATTAAAAGCTATTTATAATGAACGATTTCTAGATTTAGACCCTAAGAATATGATACTCATTGAGGGTTGGAATGATATAAAACAAGCTTACAAAAAAAATAAATTTATTTACAAAGTCCGCAAGAAAGAAATATCTATTCAAACTTTTACAGAATCTTTATCTGGCTCACAGATTCCTAAAATATCTCTTCCAAAATATTCGTCTTGGGGTGATTTATTGCATTGGCAATTACAAGAGAATTTGCCTGGCCAATTCCCTTATACTTCTGGTATATTTCCTTTTAAAAGAGAAGGAGAAGATCCTACTAGAATGTTTGCTGGTGAGGGTGGTCCAGAACGTACTAACAAGCGTTTTCATTATGTCAGTTTAGGAATGCCTGCTAAGCGTTTGTCCACAGCTTTCGATTCGGTTACGCTTTATGGAAATGACCCAGATTATAGACCTGATATTTATGGAAAAATAGGTAATGCAGGAGTTTCCATCTGTTGTCTAGACGATGCTAAAAAGCTTTATTCAGGGTTTAATCTATGCTCCTCATCCACATCTGTATCTATGACTATTAATGGCCCTGCCCCTATGTTATTAGCTTTCTTTATGAATGCTGCTGTGGATCAACAATGCGAATTATATATTAAAGAAAATCAGCTAGAAAAAGAAGTTCAGAAAAAAATAGATATTATCTATAAAGGCAAGGAACGTCCATCTTATCAAGGAGAATTGCCAGAGGGTAATGATGGACTTGGTTTGATGTTGTTAGGAGTTACTGGCAATCAAGTTTTACCAACAGATGTATATAACAAAATTAAGTGCGATACATTAAAAGTTGTAAGAGGAACTGTTAAAGCCGATATTCTAAAAGAAGATCAAGCACAAAACACCTGTATTTTTTCCACTGAATTTGCCCTTAGAATGATGGGTGATGTTCAACAATATTTTATAGATAAAGAGGTAAGAAACTTCTATTCAGTATCTATTTCGGGTTATCATATTGCAGAGGCTGGTGCAAATCCAATTTCCCAACTAGCCTTTACACTAGCTAATGGCTTTACATATGTGGAATACTATTTGAGTCGCGGTATGGATATTAATAAGTTTGGTCCAAACTTATCCTTCTTTTTCTCAAACGGTATTGACCCTGAATATGCTGTTATTGGGCGTGTAGCCAGACGTATTTGGGCTAAGGCTATGAAGCAACGTTATGCAGCTAATGAACGTGCACAAATGTTAAAGTATCATATTCAAACTTCTGGTCGTTCTTTACACGCTCAGGAGATTGATTTTAATGATATTAGAACAACCCTTCAAGCTCTATACGCTATTTATGATAATTGTAATTCTCTACACACTAACGCTTATGATGAGGCTATAACTACACCCACAGAAGACTCTGTAAGACGAGCCATGGCAATTCAGCTAATAATTAACAAAGAGTTAGGTTTAGCTAAAAATGAAAATCCTTTGCAAGGTTCTTTCATTATTGAGGAGCTAACTGATTTAGTTGAAGAAGCCGTATTGCTTGAATTTGAAAGGATTACAGAGAGGGGTGGTGTACTTGGCGCGATGGAAACTATGTATCAACGCTCAAAGATTCAAGAAGAGTCTATGCATTATGAAATGCTCAAGCATACTGGTGAATTCCCAATCATTGGAGTGAATACCTTTTTGAATTCTAAAGGCTCTCCAACTATTATCCCTTCTGAAGTAATTAGAGCTACACAAGAAGAAAAGGAATATCAGATAAAAATGCTTCAGCAATTAATAGTAAACAATTCATCAGATTCTAAAAATCAGATAGAGAGTCTGAAACATTCAGCTTTACAAAATCAAAATATTTTTGAAGCAATGATGGAGGCAGCAAAAATTTGTTCACTAGGGCAAATAACGACTGCTCTATTTGAAGTAGGTGGTCAGTATAGAAGAAATATGTAGTTATTTATACTGTTATTGAACCTCTATAAAATTCAAATCATTCTATTTCATAGATGACTAGTGTTTGCCATTCATTTGGATTAGGTGTTTGGCTTGGGTCAGTAATATAGATTTCATATGGACTAGCAATAGTTGAATAATTATTTTCTTGACAGTAGTCTTTAATTTTTTGATGCGTATCAAAAATTGTTCGATAGTCTCCAAAATGAGTAGCTTGTGCTGTTAGTTTAGGTAATGTTTGATAAAAGCTCATTCCATTTATTAAGGAGTCTTTGATGTTATTTTTTAGGAAAGCTCCTGCTCTTAATATAACCCAGTCATTGTCTCCTGGTTTTTGCGGAAATGAAAGATATTGCACAAAGGGTTGTTCAAGAGCTGTTATATCATTAGTGGTTAAATAATCAAAAGTTTTACTATATATTTCACTTAATGATTGACTAATATTTGAGCTAGAACATGTATCGACAATTGCAATGATTTTTTGGGAATCCCATTCTTGTATCTTTACCTCACTACTTTTTGACAGGATAGTTTCACAATAATTTTTAAGGTTATTAAGACCTTTTTTATGGTCACCTTTCATCATTTTTCTAATGACGGGTCCAAAGATACGTGCCAAAAAAGGTAATTTACCACTATTTTCCCAACTTACCTTAACCTTATTATCAATAGATTCCAAATAAAATGTTGCCATAAATGGACTATTATTTTCTATTGTAATTTTGAAATCAATTTGTTTAATGTACTCATTGTCTGTAATCTCCATTTTGCCATTACCAGAATTTTTACTATTCCAAATTCTGTAAGCACCAACACCATAAGTAATATCAGATATACTCATTTTTATTGTTGTATCGGTTTCTATCCAAGGGTCCCAATTTTCCCAATTTTCAAAGTTGTTAATTTGGTCGAATATGATGTAAGGGCTACTATCGATCTCAATACTTGTAGACACTTTAAATTTCTCACTAAAGAATAGATTTGAAATAAGATAAATGAACATTATTCCTAATAAGGTGTACAGAATTATTTTGAGAAACTTCATTTGCAGCAAATTTATTTATGGATAATTTAAATATAAAATTTATTTCATATAGCCTCTAAAAACGTAGATTACAAAAGCTATCACTATTACCGATAGAATAAACAATGAGCTTCCTCTATAGTGTATTTTATGAATTTTTAATTCTTTACGATACGACCATATAAGATAACATATGAATGAAAATGCAAAAATAAATCCAAAAATCCAATGACCTTTTGTTATATTTTCCATTATAAATTAAAATTTCTTAAAATAATTACTTGAATAATATTTTTATTCATATTTCTTAGATTGATCTAACAAAATTAACTTATTTTGGAAAAAGATTTACTGAAATAATAAATAATATGATTGACAAAATAAATAAAGTAAAACAATTTCACGAGGTTTTTTTAATTGGAAATGAAGAAAAACCAAAAGCTGTTATTGATGAATCAATTTTTCTTTTGAGGCACCGTTTGATGCATGAAGAAAATCAGGAATATCTTGATGCTTGTAAAAATGGTGATTTAGTTGAAATCGCAGATGCATTAGGTGATATGTTGTATATTTGGTGTGGAACAGTTTTAAAACATGGCATGCAAGATGTAATTGGTGAGATTTTTGACGAGATTCAAAAAAGTAATATGTCAAAACTTGACAAAAATAATAAGCCAATATTTAGAGATGATGGTAAAGTAATGAAGGGAGATAATTACTTTAAGCCGGACATAAAAAGCATTTTACTTAAGCATGTTAAAAGTTTATAGATTGAGTTTTGATGACGATATGTTTGATTATGTTCGTCAAATCAGAAATGATGTATTCGTTGTTGAACAAGGGGTTAATATTTCTGATGAATATGATAAATATGAACCCTATTCAAAACACTATTTATTAAAAAAAAATAATATTTTTTGTGGAGTTGCTCGTTGGAGAAAAACAAAAAAAGGCATTAAGCTTGAACGTTTTGCAGTACTTTTCAATTTCAGAGGGGATGGTATTGGTAAACGACTTGTTAAAGAAGTTTTGAAAGACGTATTACCTTTTAAAAATTTGATATATCTTCATTCTCAGTTAAAATCTATTGAATTTTATGAAAAATTAGGTTTTAAAAAGGAAGGAAATATTTTTAAAGAAGCTGGCATAGATCATTGCTTAATGACCTTTAAATCCTGATTGTCCAGCCATTAATATCTTTAATTTGTCCGTATTGAATCCCTTGCAATTCATTTTTTAGTATTGAAGAGTATGAATTTTGATTTGTTTTTTTAATTTTCATAGTTATATCATTAAAAGTTATTGAGTTAATCGGCTTTAATGTAACAGCTGTGCCAACTCCAAATGCTTCTTTTAAACTTCCGGATCTATAGTGATCAAGTATTTCATTTACAGAAATTTTTCTCTCTTCAACTTCTATGTTATTTTGTTTTGCAAGTGTTATGATGCTATCTCTTGTAATACCGTCAAGTATACTTTCACTTAATTGAGGAGTTATTAACTTATCATCTATTCTAAACATAATATTCATAGTTCCACATTCTTCAATATATTTATGATTGATAGCATCTGTCCATATAATTTGTGTGAAACCCTCATCTTGTGCTTTTCTTGTTGGAGCAAAGGCTGCTGCGTAGTTTCCTGCAGCTTTTGTAAATCCTGTTCCACCAACAACTGATCTTACATATTTCTGTTCAATTTTTAAGTTTGTTTCACCCGCATAATAAGATGAGGTAGGCGATGTAATAATCATAAATTTAAATTCATTTGCTGGAGTAGCTCGAATATATTCGCTATCTGCAATCATAAATGGCCGAATGTATAATGATTTTGTATTGGATTTAGGAATCCATTTACTATCAATTTCTATTAATTTTTTTAAACCTAGCAAAAATGTTGATTTATCAATTTCAGGCATACATAATCTTTTAGCTGATTTATTAAATCTTTTAAGATTTTCGATTGGTCTGAATAAACGAATTTCCCCTAAATCATTTTTAAATGCCTTCATGCCCTCAAAAATTGCTTGCCCATAATGAAAAATATGAGTGCCTGGATTTAAATTTAATGGCCCGTATGGAATAATTTTAGGTTCTAACCATTTATTATTTTTATATGACATAATAAACATATGATCACTAAAATATTTACCGAAAGATAGATTTTCAAAGTCAATTTCTTTTATTTTAGAATGTACTCTTTTAGTAATAATCATATTTTTATTTAATGTAGCGAAAGTCGTGTCTATCTTCTATTTTAATCAGTGAATTATAAATTAATTTTATAACATTCTCAACATCTTCTTTATGAACACTTTCAACAGTAGTATGCATATATCTTAGAGGAAGAGAGATTAACGCAGAGGCAACTCCTCCTATTGAGTATGCAAATGCATCAGTATCTGTACCTGTTGCTCTAGATGCTGCTGCTCTTTGAAAAGGAATTTTATTTTGATTAGCAGTGTCAATAATCAATTTCAATAGGTTGTTTTGAACGGCAGGGCCATACGTTAATACAGGGCCTTTTCCGCAGAATAAATCACCTTGCTTAATTTTATTTATCATTGGTGTTTGTGTGTCATGGCAAACGTCTGTTACAATAGCTACATCAGGTCGTATTCTTTCTGTAATCATTTGTGCTCCTCTTAATCCAACCTCTTCCTGTACAGAATTTGTTATATACAGACCAAATGGTAATTTAATTTTATTCTTTTTAATTAGTCTTGCTACTTCAGCAATTATAAATCCACCAATTCTATTATCTAATGCCCTTCCAACATAAAATGTATCATTAAGTAACATAAATTCGTCTTTATATGTTACCACACAGCCCACATGAACACCAAGTTTTTCAACTTCTTCTTTTGATTTACACCCACAATCTAAAAAAATATTATCTAGTTTAGGAGCTTTTTCATCCTTTCCATGTCTAGTATGAATAGCAGGCCAGCCAAATATTGCATCAACAACCCCTTGATTTGTGTGAATATTTACTCTTTTGGAAGGAGCAATTTGATGGTCACTACCACCATTTCTTTTTAAATAAATAAAACCATCTTTAGTTATATAGTGAACAAACCAAGATATCTCATCAGCATGAGCCTCGATTACAACTTTGTATTTTGCTTTTGGATTTATAACGCCAACAACTGTTCCATAAGTATCAATAAAATAATCATCGATGTATGGTTTAATGTAATTTAACCATAACTTTTGTCCTTCACTTTCAAATCCAGTTGGCGAGGCATTATTTAAGTATTTCTCTAAAAATGTTATTGATTTTTTGGTGATAATAGATGGTTTCTTTTTCATTTTTTTTATTAGTGAAATTAGGACAGCAAATCTAATAAAATATACTTAATTTGTTAAATGTCAAATTTTAAAATAATAACTTCAAAAAATGGAGCCAAAACATATTTTAAAATCTTTGGGTTTGCATTTAAAAACATTCATTGGTCCGCTAGTATAAAGAGAAATGGTCAGAGCAATTCGATTCTAAATGATATCAAAATTACTTTTTTAATTAGAAATAATCATTTTTAGTAAATAAATTAATACATTTGCCCTCTTTTAAAACAGAAAATTTATAACATTATGGCTAATCATAAGTCAGCAAAAAAAAGAATACGACAATCGGCAAAAAGAAATGCTGCAAATTCTTATTTTCACAAAACAACTCGTAATGCTATGAGAAAACTTAGGGCTACTTCAAATAAGAAAGAAGCAATAGCATTACTTCCTACTCTAGAGTCAATGCTTGATAAATTAACAAAAAGAAATATTATTCATAAAAATAAAGCTGCTAATCTAAAATCAAAATTAGCAAAACATGTTAATAGTTTATAATGAACTTAAGTTTATTACTCTCATTATTCTCAAAAAAATCATAATAAAAACATCTTATTGTTAAACAAAAGACTTTAAATTAGCTTTTTAAGACTATTACAAGCTTTAGATGCTAATTTATACTCCAAAAATTACAAGCAGAATTCAATACAGTTTTGAACTGATTTTTAATTCTATATTAAATATAGATTATGATCTTTCTGAAGACATAGTTTTTTTTCAAAATTTTTCAGGTCCCAAACTAAACTATTCTAAAATACAATTAGAAAATGAATTTTTCATTAATGCTTATGGGTTGTTGTCCGAAAGGGGTATTTCAGATCAAGAAATAATTTTTGATAAATGGAATGAATTACCTATTTTCTTTAAAATCAAAGATTCTATTTTGCCATTTGATATATTTTCAGCTTCATTTTATTTGGTGTCTCGTTATGAAGAATATTTACCTCATATTAAAGATAAATACGAACGTTTTGATGCTAAAGAAAGCTTAGCTTTTAAAAATAATTTTTTACATCGTCCTCTAATTAATTTATGGGTTGAAGAGCTAAAAAATATTTTCAAAATGAAATTTCCCTCATTAGAATTTCCACACAATAAATTTTCTTATCAATCGACTATAGACGTAGATAATGCGTATTATTTTTTAGAAAAAGGTTTTGTAAGAACTGTCGCATCATTTATAAAATCGGCTTTCAATTTAGATAAAGTTGCCATAGAGGAAAGGAAAAACACATTATTAGGAAAATTATCAGATCCATATGATACTTTTGAAGATCACATGAGTATTAATGAAAAATATAATGTTGATGTAGTTTACTTTTTTCTATTGGCTAATTATGGTACAAATGATAAAAATTGTTCTGTTAATAGTAGAAAGTTTCAATTATTGATTAAACACTTAGCCGACCATGCTAAAATAGGCATACATCCATCTTATGCTTCTAATAAAAGTTTTGATATACTTACTTTGGAAAAAAATCGTTTAGAAAATATTTTAAAAAAAGAAGTTACACTTTCAAGGCAGCATTTTTTAAAATTGGAGATTCCCAAAACTTATAGAAATCTTTTAGAACTATCTATTACTGATGACTATACTATGGGTTACGCATCACATTTAGGATTTAGAGCAAGTATTTGCACTCCATTTTATTTTTATGATATAGAAGTTGAATCATCAACAAATTTGAAGGTTCATCCATTTTCTGTAATGGATGCAACTCTAAAATATTACCTAAATTTACATCCAAACGAAGCATTAGCAAATATTCAAAAAATTATTGATGAGATTAAAAATGTAAATGGTCATTTTATTTCAGTTTGGCATAATGAAACTTGGAGTGATTACAAAGAATGGAGTGGTTGGTCATATCTTTATGAGCAAATGTTAGAATATATCAATAAGTGATTAGATACATTAATTATAACAATATTGATCTTAAAAAATGGGATAGTTGTATACAAAATTCTATTAATACAAATTTTTATGCAATGTCTTGGTATTTAGATATTATATGTGAAAATTGGGATGCTTTAATTTTAAATGATTACGAAGCAGTAATGCCTCTTCCTATTAAAAATAAGTTTGGATTTAAATATATATATCAACCTTTTTTCTGTCAACAATTAGGCTTGTTTTATAAAAAAAAGAGTATTGATGTTGATCAATTTATAAATTCTATTCCTAAAAGTTTTTTTCATTTTAAATTTAATCTTAACTCATATAACAAGTCGTCTTATTCAATAAAAAAAAACACAAATTACATACTATACTTAGACAAGGAGATTGAAAAGTTAAGAGATAATTATTCTAAGAGTCATTTAAAGAACATCAAAAGAGCTAACAAAAGTAATCTTTGTATTGCATCAAAGCCAGATTCCGTTGAAAATTTTTGTAAGAACAAACAACACTTAGCTTATGATTATATGACTAAAAAGCAATTTGATTTAGAATATAGAATTATTAAAACATCTTTAGCTTTAGGCAAAGGTGAGATTTTTTCTGTCAAAGGAAAAAAAGCAAATTGTTGTTCTGTATTCATAATAAATGATAATAATAAATTATATTTATTGAGTTCATATTCTAATAAATATGGTAAGCTTAACTCTGCTTATTTTTATTTATTAGATTATATATTTTCTCTAGATAAGTTCAAAGGATTTGTTTTTGACTTTGAAGGATCAAATTTAAAAGGAGTAGCTCAACGAAATAAAGGATTCGGCGCTATTCCTAATTATTATTATACTGTTAGTCAAAATATCTTTCAAAGATGCTTAAATTTTATTAGCACAAAGAATTCATGAAAAATCCATTATTTATTTTAAAAATAAATCATAAAAACTTACGTTTTTTATTTGTATCAGTTTTTAGATTGTATTTCATTATAACACTAATTTGGGCTTATGTATAAACATATTTTCTTTGATTTAGATAGAACATTATGGGATTTTGAAAAGAATTCCGATGAAGTTTTAAATGAATTGTATGAAAAATATAATTTGTTTTCATATGGAATTGATGATTGTAACAAGTTTATTAAAAGATATAAGTTTCATAATGAAAAACTATGGAGCTTGTATAGGCAAAATAAAATAGAAAAAGAAAAATTAAGAGATGAAAGATTCAAAATAACATTGGAGGAGTTTAGTGTTAATTGTGATGTTCTCGCTTCTAATTTAGGAAGTGATTATATATTATTATGCCCAAAGAAAACAAATTTATTCCCTTATGTACATTCAACTCTTAATTACTTACAAAACAGATATAATTTACATATTATTACTAATGGCTTTGAAGAGGTACAATATCAAAAATTAGAAAATAGTAATATTATAGATTACTTTAATCAAATAATTACATCTGAGCAAGTTGGATTTAAAAAGCCTAGCTCAGAAATTTTTATTTTCTCAATGCAAAAAACATTTGCTAAAAATTCTGAGAGTATAATGATTGGCGATGATTTATATGCCGATATTTACGGAGCTAAAGAAGTCGGTATGGATCAAGTATATTTTAACCCTTTAAAGCATAAACACACAATCTCTAATATTACCTTCGAAATCAATTGTTTAAGTCAGTTAGAGGGTATATTATAAATCCCATTTTTTTTAGATCATTCCAATAACTAGGATAAGACTTATTGACGACTTCTACATTTTTTATTTTAATTTCAAAAAGTAAAGCAAAAGGGGCAAGACACATAGCCATTCTGTGATCATTATGACTATTAAAACTATCTGTTGGGGCATGAAGAATAGATGCCTCTAATTCCATTGTATCTTCATAATAACGACTTAGTTGTCCTATTTTATTGAATTCAAGATGAAGTGCTTTCAGACGATGACTTTCTTTGTATTTAAGGTTGTTTAATCCCTTAATTTTAGCAGATTTTGATAATGCTGAAAGAGAGCAACAATAGGCTTGGGCCAAATCAGGGGTGTCTATTAAATTAACATTGAAATTACCACTTAACAAGTCTTTATTATTACTTAAAAATAGTTTTTCGTTTTTAAATTCGTATTGAATTCCAAAATTTTTAAATAAACTTAGAACATAAATATCGCCTTGCCAACTATTTTTTGATAGGCCGGATATACTAACTTGTGCAGATTTAGCTATTGATATAATTTGTAAGATAAAAGCCAAAGCACTCCAGTCTGACTCCACTTTCAAATCCTTAGCAATATACTTTTGTGATTCGACTTTTATTGTATTTTTTATCCAAGTTGATTGAATGCCAAAATACTTCATAATATCCAAGGTCATTTTAATATATGGTTTGGATAGCAGCTTTCCTTTTAAGGATAATGATAGCCCTTTTTGTAGTGTTGGTGCAATTAATAATAAAGCAGAAACAAACTGACTACTTACAGATGTAGAAATATCTAATTTTCCTCCTTCTAAAGCTTTTCCATTAATGGCTAAAGGAGGAAAACCATCTTTCTCTAAGTAATTTATATCTGCACCAATGCTATTTAAGGCCTCTACTAAATGGCCGATGGGACGTTCTTTCATTCGGTCACTACCCGTCAAAATATAACTACCTTTTTGCTGACTAAGGTAGGCAGTTATAAACCGTATACTTGTACCAGCATCGCCAATATCTATAGTTTTAGAAGTAGTCTGTAATGCTTGTACTAAAGATTGAGTGTCGCTAGATTGTGATAGATTTAAAATTTTTGGCTTGGGTTGGCATAAAGCCTGAATAATGAGTGCTCTATTGCTTATGCTTTTTGAAGGTGGAAGGATAAGGTCAGCATTAATCGATTTACTAGTATGTGAAATCAAAAAATCCATAATTATCAATAAAAGTCAGAGCCTAAAATATTGTATTTACCAAGTCTTTCTTCTTGTAACTCAAAGCTAGTTACATCACCATCTTTGTCCCAGCTCATTTCAAAGTTTCTTTGGAAGTTCTTTTTAAGAAATCTAGCATTATTTGTTCTGCCATCGACCAAAATGAATGTACCCGGCAATAATATAGACTCCATTAGTAAAAGATCTGCTGCCATTACGGTGCGCTCGTCGCATTGAAATGTCATGCCATTCACATTTCCTTTTACATCTTTTGGATTAGGTCCGTCAAGGTAAATAAAGTCTGGAACGATATCTGGTAAATTGTCATAAAAGTGACAAATTCTACCATTGAAAGTATCTATTTTAATTTCTGAATAATGAAAATTAACGTGTTCCAATAAGTGTTTAGGAATTTTTGATTGGCTATGTTCTATCCATTGTTTATCGGATTCAACAGAAAAAATTTGAAACATAAATCGGTTTCTAAGTTCTGGTTTTTCCTCAAGAGCTAAAAAGTCAGCTTTGTTTTTACTTAAGGCATCAGCCATTACTATGGTAGATAATCCAGAACCAAACTCCAACACAGTAAATGCTTTTCTTTTTCTCATGAGTCGGTGTAAACGGGCTAGGTCTTCAGCGACAGGTGGAAATGGTATATTTAATTTACCACTAACAGCATCAAATACACCTTCTTTAAAATCAGCATTTACATCAATTTTAATGTATTTGTTCAAGCCTTCTTGTATAAGATATTCTTTTGCAGATTGCATAGTGTCAATTGAATGTCAAATATAACATTAAAAAATAGCCTTTATTTTCTCTATACTTAAATCATTATTGTAGCTACAAGAACCTATATCGTCGAGAAGCGAGAAATTAATGTTATCGTATTCATTTTTTTTATCGTGTTTGAGAAAGGGTAGGAGTTGATTTAAGGATGGACAATCCACTAAATTGAAGTTAGACTTCAAATAGTCTTGAATTTCTTTTTTCTTTTCGATATTGAGTGGCGATAACTCAGTTTCTAAATACATACCCAAAGCAATAGCTTCACCATGTAGAATGTCCTTTTCTTTCTTAAGGTAAAAACTTTCTATGGCGTGTCCCAAGGTATGCCCAAAATTCAAAATTTTACGTTTGTTTTCTTCAAAAGGGTCGGATTCAACGATATCATTTTTTAGGTTAATAGAATGATGGATAGTTTCTTCCCAATTTATTTTTTCAATTGATGTTTCCATTAACATATGACAATAGTTTTTGTCAGCAATAAGAGCATGTTTAACGATTTCAGCATATCCTGATAAAACTTGTCTATCGCTCAATGTTTTTAAAAATAGAGGATAAATGTATACTCCTTTTGGATATTTAAATAATCCGATTTGATTTTTCAAATTGTCAAAATCTATTCCAAGTTTTCCTCCAACTGAGGCATCGACCATAGCTAGTAGAGTGGTGGGCACTTGAATGAAATCAATACCTCTTTTATAACAAGATGCAGCAAAGCCACCCATATCGCCAATAACACCACCACCTAAATTTATGAGTAATGATTTTCTGTCAAATTTAGCGTTGGTCAGTTGTTGCCAAATTTGCTCACAACTTGAAATATTTTTATGTTCTTCACCTGAACATATTTCAATAATTAGCTTTGGATTGATTTGACTTTCTTTCAGAAAGATATCTAAGCAATTCGTTTTAGTATGTTCATCTACCAAAATGGCAATTGCTGAATAACTTGAATGTTGGATTGTTTGTAGACTGCATTTGCCAATTTTTATATCATATGTTGAGCTATGAACTACTTTCATTCGGTAATACTTCTTATGGGTTGACCTGTACAGCCGTTAGGAAAAGAAATACCTAATAAAGTACTGACTGTAGGTGCTATATCACAGATAGAAATGTATTCGTCAGAAACACCATGTTGAATGCCTTTACCCCAAAATAATAAAGGAATATGCGTATCGTAGCTGAAGCATGAGCCGTGTGTTGTTCCTGTTGGCGAGTTCCACTCAATCCATCCTGAATTCAAAGCAATTATAACATCTCCTGAACGCTTTTGATTATAACCTTTTTGAATAAGAGAATAAAATTTATCTTGATATTCATTTTGGTGTAGTTGATGTGCTGTAAATGTGTTCTGAATGCCTTCCAAGCCAATTAAGTAATCAGAAGCTAATTGCTGTATTTCATGAAGGCTAATTTTATGTTGTTCTATCAATTTATGATTTAAATAGAATTGTTGATTCGAATACTTTAGAACAAATGAGTTTTCATTATTTGAAGAAATTAATTTTGCCCCAAACACTTTAGGTTGAGATAATTTACCATATCTTTTAATTAGATAATTATTTAGTTCATTAGTTAAATTTGATCCATCAAAATAACCAGCAGGTATTTTTCTTGATTTTAATTCATTAGGAACACTTACTACTCCGTGGTCTGCGGTAAGAAATATCAAAGTATTTTTTTGTCCTATTTTAGATTGTATATAATTCAAAATTTCGGCAATATCCTTATCTAATTTAATGTATGTGTCGACTAATTCTTGAGAATGTGGTCCAAATTGATGACCAATGTAATCAGTCGATGAAAAACTTAATGTCAATACATCTGTAATATCATCCTTTCCTAATTCTTCTGATTTAATTAGCTCAATGGCTAAGTCTTTTAGGTAGGTATTTCCTTGAGGAGTACTTTTTACAGATGCTGGTCCTTTACTTGCTAATAGGCTATCCATAGGGTAACCAAAACCTCTTCCTTTCCAAGCGCCTTTGAAGTAGCTAGTAGCAGGTTTATTTTGTTGAAATTCTATTAACCATTTTGGTAATTCTTCATAATAATATGAACTAGAAATCCATTCTCCACTTTTGCTCATCCAAAAGGCCCCATTTGCAGTATGTCCAGCTGAAAGTATTGCACCTCTATCTTTTATAGAAATTCCGAATACTTTTGATTGTGAACTAAATAATTTTAGTTCGTCTGAAAAAGTTGTTGTAAGCATACGATGGGGAGACATTTTACCTTCTTTAGATTCTACATCTATGTGGTTTTCGCAATCACATATAGTATTAGAATTACCATCACCAGCACAATATACAGATAAGCCATCAGACTTGTTGTACCAATTATTACCAATTATTCCATGTACAGAAGGGGTAGTACCTGTAAATATACTTGCGTGTCCAGGGCCTGTGTAGGTTGGTGTAAAATTATAGTGTGTATTTCTTAAAAAATATCCTTCATTAACTAATTTTTTAAAGCCATTTTCTTCAAATTGATTCCAAAAACGATAGATGTAATCGTATCGCATTTGATCTACTACTATTCCTACAACAAGTTTAGGTTTTTCTTGAGATTTAGAAATACCCCAAAACATAACACATAACACTAATATGATCTTTTTCACTTTTTAAGTTTAAAATTAAATTGATATGCTAAAATAGAAAGAAAAATAGCAACAATCACATCGGCAATAGGTGGTACATCTGCCCATATGTAATTCCATACGATGACTAGAAGAAGCCAAATAAACCATATCCAATTAAACTGTTTCATTTCCTAAATTTTTTATGAAGAGATATGATAATTAAAGCAACAATAGTTCCCCATAACATACCACCTAAAATATCCAATGGATAGTGAACTCCAAGATATACTCTGGAGAATGAAACTAAAGCCGCCCAAATAAATAAGCCTATAAATAAAAACTTCTTATTAATAAGTTTACTGACAACTAAGGCTAAGCCAAAAACATTAGAAGAGTGAGAAGAAATAAAACCATATTGTCCACCACATCTTTCAGAGACTAGTCGTACTTCATCTAGAAAATGACAAGGTCGCAAACGCTGAAAAGTATTTTTAAAAAGATGTACACTGCCAAGATCGCAACTAGCAATAACTAAACCTACGCTTACTAAAATCCAAATACTTTCTTTGCCCTTTTCCTTAACGATTAAATAAACTAAAAGAATGTATAAAGGTATCCAAGACAATTTATGACTAGCAAAAAGCATAAGATTATCCCAGGTAGATGACCCTGCATTATTTATCAGATGAAAACAATTTTTATCTAATTCAATGAGCCACTCCATTATTCATTCAATTTTTGCCAAATCGCATCTTTCATTTCCATTAGTCCTTGCTGAGCAACAGACGAGATAAAAAGACATATCATATCTTTAGGAAAATCCTGAGCTATTTCATCTTTTAGTTCTTGGTCTAGCATATCGGATTTACTGATAGCCAATATTCTGTTTTTATCTAAAAGTTGGGGATTATACTTCTTTAATTCACCTAGAAGGATATTGTATTCTTTAAGGATGTCATCACTATCAGCAGGGACAAGAAATAATAAAGTTGAGTTTCTTTCTATGTGTCTTAAAAAACGTAATCCTAAGCCTTTGCCTTCTGCAGCACCTTCTATGATACCGGGAATATCAGCCATTATAAAAGAACGCTCATCACGATAGGAGACAATACCCAAATTAGGCACAAGTGTTGTAAAGGCGTAGTTGGCAATCTCTGGCTTAGCTGCAGACACTAAGGAAAGAAGTGTGGATTTACCAGCATTGGGAAAACCGACTAAGCCTATATCGGCAAGTATTTTTAATTCGAGAATAAACCAACCTTCAAGACTATCCATTCCGGGTTGAGCATAACGAGGTGTTTGGTTGGTAGGGGATTTAAAGTGTACATTTCCCCTTCCACCTTTACCGCCTTCTAGCAAAATTTGTTCCTCCTGATGTTCTGTAATTTCGAATAGGATTTCTCCTGTTTCGGCATTTTTTGCCACAGTACCTAAGGGTACTTGTATGGTTTTGCTTTGTCCGTCTTTACCAATTTTTTTGTTGCCACTTCCAGATCCGCCGTGTTCAGCAAAAAGATGTTTTTGGTATTTGAGATGAAGTAATGTCCACATTTGGTCATTACCTTTAATGATAATTTGACCTCCACGACCACCGTCACCACCATCAGGTCCACCTTTAGCAGTATTTCTATCTCTTAAAAAGTGGGCAGAGCCCGCTCCACCTTTGCCTGAACGGCAAAATATTTTGACATAATCGACAAAGTTGGAATTTTTAACTTTCATTTGATTTGGTCTATAGCTTCACAAATTTTAGTATAAATTGAGTCAACACTTCCTACACCTGTAATGGATTGCAATTTATTTTGTTTAGCATAAAACTTTTTTAACGGCGCAGTTTTTTTGTTATATTCTTTAATACGATTTCTTATGATAGATTCATTAGCATCGTCTGCTCGACCACTACTTTTGCCGCGTTCTAATAGTCTTTTGGTCAGCTCATCGACGTCTACGTCTAATGATAGCATGGTAGAAATTGAAGTATTAAGTTCGTTTAACATTTGATCTAAAGATTCGGCTTGAACAGTAGTTCTGGGAAAGCCATCGAAGATAAAGCCTTTGGCATTCGGATTTTTTTCCAAGATAGATCGTATCATTCCAATTACTACTTCGTCAGGAACGAGATCGCCTCTATCCATAATACTTTTGGCTTTTATGCCAAGTTCAGTGCCTTGAGCAATTTCACCTCTTAGAATATCCCCGGTAGATAGATGTATCAAGTTAAATTGGTCTATAAGTAACTGAGATTGTGTACCTTTTCCTGCACCTGGAGGTCCAAATATTACGATATTAAGCATATTATGAGATTTTGAGTTTATAAATTTGTGTTAAAGTCCTACCTAATTCTTTATAATCTAATCCATATCCTACTACAAATTCGTTGGTTATTTCTTTTCCTACAAAGTCAATAGGTATAGTTTTTTTGTAAACACTAGCTTTAAGTAATAAACTAGAGTAATATATTTTTTTTGGTTGTTCAGCCAATAGGTGTTGGTTGAGATATTCTAATGTATTTCCAGTATCTATTATATCTTCTACAACTACCAATGTTCGATCTTTAATTTGCTTAGAAATTCCCATAATTTCTTTGATTTTGCCACTGCTTTTTGTTCCATCATAAGAATTGAGCTGCATAAAACATAGCTCGACATCAAAATCGAGGGCTTTCACTAAGTCAGAAGCGAAAATAAAAGAACCTTTCAAAATGATAATAAATAGGGGCTTTTCATTTTTTAAAACTCCCATTTTATAAGCCATATCCTTTACAATTTCTCGAATTTCAAATTCCGAAAGGTAAGGTTCAAAGGTTTTATCGTGTAGTTGTACCATTGCAAATATTTGGCGAATTTACAATAATTAGCCCTAATATAGGGCAATTCATATTTGCTTACGTGATTAAACTTAATCTTAATTTCTTTTTTATAAATATATTCTCTCTTTTTTTTAAATTCGCAAGATTAATTTAGTAACAAAATACAATGAAAGCAGTAGTAAGTATAATAATGGGTAGTACATCGGATATGCCCGTAATGCGCAAAGCCGCAGATTTTTTAAACAGTATGCAAATTCCTTTTGAGATTAATGCCTTGTCAGCACACCGTGTGCCTGAGAAGGTGGAGGAGTTTGCCACTAATGCTCAAGCACGTGGCATTAAAGTTATTATTGCCGGTGCAGGCGGCGCGGCTCATTTGCCAGGGGTAGTAGCAGCCTTTGCTACAGTGCCAGTTATTGGTGTTCCTTGTCGTTCATCTATATCCATTGACGGTTGGGATAGTATATTATCTATCTTACAAATGCCTCCTGGTATTCCAGTTGCAACTGTAGGACTAGATGCAGCCTACAATGCTGGTATCTTAGCAGGACAAATTTTGTCAACTTCTGATGATGCTCTACACTCAAGAATGGTTGAGTTTAAGATGAACATGAAGCAAAAAATCGTTAAAGCCAACCAAGATTTGGCTAGCGAAAAATTTGACTTCAGAGTGCAGTAGTTACACTAGATTACAATTTAATGTGGGTTCAAGATTAAGTTCTTGAGCCCTTTTTTTATGAAAATTTTGAGTAATGCGTGAGTATTTATTAAATAGATTACTAAATTTGAATTCAATCCTATTTTATGAAAATCTTACTTATTGTTGGATTCATAATATTATATTGCTCTCTTTTTTTTCAATCTGCTTTTGTTGAAGGCAATACATGGACAGAAATAAATGCGGCTTTGAAATTGGTTTTGTAAAAAGTTTATATTTGAAGCCATTAAATACAAGTTCCTATGCAAGAGTATAAGTCACCACTAGAGATGTTTTACCATTGGGAGAAAGAAACGCCCAACAAATTATATATGCGCCAACCCATTAATGGCGAATGGCACCATTGGACATGGTCGGAAACTGCTACAGAAATCAGAAAGATGGCGGCTTATTTAAAATCTTTGGATTTTCCTGCCAACAGTAAAATAGCTACTCTATCTAAAAATTGTGCCCATTGGATTATTTCCGATTTAGCTATTATGATGGCTGGACACGTTTCGGTGCCTTTGTATCCCAATCTAAAAGCAGAGAGTATCACACAAATTTTAGAGCACAGTGAGGCCAAATTGTTATTCGTGGGTAAGTTAGACGATTTTGAAAGTATGCGCCCCGGTGTTCCTGAAGATTTACCTTGTATAGCCTTTCCTTTTTATAGTGAAGAGGGTTATCCTGTTTGGGACGATTTGATAAAAGATGTCGAGCCTATGACCGAGAATGTTGTTCGAGAGCCCAACGAATTGGCTACCATCATTTATACTTCAGGTACTACTGGCATGCCAAAAGGGGTTATGCATAAGTTTTATAACTTTTCTTTTGCAACTTCTAATGCCGTGCCGCTTTTAGGATTGGCAACAGAAGAGCGTTTCTTCTCATACTTACCCTTATGTCACATAGCTGAGCGTTTGTTAGTAGAAATGGGAAGTTTGTATTCTGGTGGTATGGTTTCTTTTGCCGAGAGCTTGGACACTTTTGCACAAAATTTAGCCGATACCAAGCCAACAGCATTTTTAGGAGTGCCTCGAATATGGACTAAATTCCAACAAGGAATATTGGGCAAATTGCCACAGAAAAAGTTAAACGTTTTACTGTCTATTCCTTTGGTTTCATCACTAATTAAGAAAAAGATAAAGTCTGGTTTAGGACTGCAGGAAGCTAGAAATATTTTTACAGGAGCAGCACCTACGCCAGTATCTACACTCAAGTGGTTTGAGCGTTTAAGTATTCCAATACAAGAGGCTTATGCGATGACAGAAAATTGCTGTTATTCTCACGTTACACTCAACGATGGTATTAAGTTTGGCTATGTTGGTAAAGCTTTGCCCCATTGTGAAGTGAAGTTAAGTGAAGATAATGAAATCTTGATTAAGCACGTCGCTTTGATGGACGGATATTACAAAGAGGATAAGCAAACTCAAGATACTATCAAAGACGGTTGGTTGCATACGGGTGATGAAGGTCATATAGACGCTGAAGGCTATTTGAAGATAACAGGTAGAGTTAAAGATTTATTCAAAACTTCAAAAGCTAAATACGTTGCTCCAGCACCTATTGAGATGAAGTTGTCTGCCAACAAAAATATAGAACAAGTCTGTGTAGTCGGAACAGGATTGCCTCAGCCTATTGCCTTAATCACACTTTCTGAATATGGTAAGAGTAGACCAGTTGAAGATGTCTATGGTAGTTTAGAAACCACATTAAACATTGTTAACCCTAAGTTTGAATCTCACGAACGTTTGAAGAAAATTGTTGTACTGGACAAAGAGTGGACTATAGAAAACAACCTCCTTACGCCATCGATGAAGATAAAGCGAAATGAAGTGGAGCGTTTATATAAGGATAACTATACGACATGGTATGATAAAGATGGTCATATTGTAAGCTAGTCAGATATTCTTGAAAACTTTTTAAAAAGCCATTTGTTTTTAGTCGTTTTTATGAGTGATATACTTATTTTTGTCCATACTGTAAAAACAAAAATATGTCTGCACAAGCAACCACTACACTAGCCACTTTAGAACAAGCTCAAGAGCTCGGTTTACGTCCTGAAGAATTTGATAAAATCAAATCTATTTTAGGTAGAACACCTAACTTTACGGAGATGAGTATCTTTTCGGTCATGTGGTCGGAACATTGCTCTTACAAAAATTCTATTACTTGGCTCAAAACCTTACCTAAAGATGGTCCTCATATGCTAGTCAAAGCGGGTGAAGAAAATGCGGGATTGGTAGATATTGGAGACGGTTTAGCCTGTGCATTTAAAATAGAAAGTCATAACCACCCCTCAGCTTTAGAGCCATATCAAGGCGCAGCTACTGGTGTAGGAGGTATCAATAGAGACATCTTTACTATGGGTGCAAGACCTATTGCACAATTAAACTCATTGCGTTTTGGTAGCATAGAATTAGAACGTACCAAATGGCTAGTCAAGGGTGTAGTTAAAGGTATTGGCGATTATGGTAATGCTTTTGGTATTCCCATTGTTGGAGGAGAAGTATTTTTTGACGAATGTTACAATACCAATCCCTTAGTCAATGCTTTTTCAGCAGGTATTATGAAAGCCGACGGTCTTATTTCGGCGACATCATCTGGTGTTGGCAATCCTGTCTATATTGTGGGTTCTAGAACAGGAAAAGACGGTATTCATGGTGCGGCTTTTGCCTCCAAAGATATCACTGAAGATTCTGCTAACGACCTACCAGCAGTACAAGTAGGTGATCCCTTCCAAGAAAAGCTATTATTAGAAGCGACATTAGAGTTGGGGCAAACCGATGCAATAGTGGGTATGCAGGATATGGGTGCTGCCGGTATCACTTGCTCAACATCTGAAATGAGTGCTGCTGGTAAACACGGTATGATTATTCATTTAGATAAAGTGCCTACACGACAAGAAAATATGAAAGATTGGGAGATTTTACTTTCTGAATCTCAAGAGCGTATGCTCATCGTCGTTGAAAAAGGTAAGGAACACATCGTTCACGAGATTTATGATAAATGGGATTTAAGTTGTGAGCAAATCGGTGAAGTTACCGAAGGCGGAAAACTCAAGTATTATATGCACGGAGAATTGGTAGCTGATGTGCCGGCAGATGATTTAGTATTAGGTGGTGGTGCACCCATTTATGAAAGAGAGTATTCAGAACCTGCTTACTACCAAGAGTTTAAAAAATTCTCTATTGAACAAGTAGAGCAACCAAAAGATTTAGCTGAGGTAGCTAAGTTTTTAACGACCCACCCTAATATAACCTCTAAAAAATGGGTTTATGAGCAGTATGACTCTATGGTAGGAACCATAAATATGGGTACTAACGCACCTAAAGATGCTGGTGTTGTTAACGTCAAAGGTACTAATAAGGCTTTGGCTATGACAGTAGATTGTAATGCTAGAATGGTCAATGCTGATCCCGAAGAAGGCTGCGCTATGGCAGTTGCCGAAGCTGCTAGAAACATCATTTGTTCTGGTGGAGTGCCTTCAGCAATTACCAACTGTTTGAACTTTGGCAACCCATATAATCCAGAAGTATATTGGCAGTTTGTAGGTGCTATCAAAGGAATGTCCAAAGCTTGTTTGAAATTCAAAACCCCTGTTACTGGAGGAAATGTAAGTTTCTACAACCAAACTGCTATTAATGGTAATGAAGTGCCAGTTTTCCCTACACCAACCATTGGTATGTTAGGAATAGTTGAAGATAAAAAACATATCATGTCTTTAGACTTCAAAGGCAAAAGCGACTTAATATATTTGTTAGGAGAGTCACACAATAACATTAGCAGTTCAGAATATTTAGTATCTTATCAAGGTATAAAAGCTAGTTCAACTCCACCTTTTGATTTGGATAAGGAATATGACTTACAAGACTTAATAAAAACACTTATTCGAAGTAATCATATCGAATCGGCTCACGATGTTGCTGATGGCGGTTTGTTTATTACTCTATTAGAAAGTGCNATGCCAAGGGGCTTAGGTTTTGATATNACNNCAAGTGNNGAAATNAGAGAAGATGCCTTTTTATTTGGTGAATCCCCATCTCGAGTGGTGGTTTCTGTAGCCGAAATAAATGAAGACGAATTCCTTGATGCGCTNAAAAAATCATCAGTTTCATTNTCNTTATTAGGGCATGTAACTAGNGGTGATATTCGTATTGATGACGCTTCTTTTGGTGAAGTGCAAGAGTATAAAGAGTTGTTTGACAACGCCNTAGCTAAACNCTTATAATTTTACTTTCTTTTNTAATTTGTTTTACTAAATTTGGCTTNCTAGNTAGCCTATTATGAAAACTGATTTTAACGACTTTGGAAACCCTCAGGTAGCGAAACTTCCCNCTCACCTCAGACAGTTTGTTGTCNGTCAAGATTACGACAATTATACACCAGTAGATCATGCNGTATGGCGATACGTCATGCGCAAAAATTTAGCCTATCTNAGTAAGGTTGCTGATGCATCTTATCTCAAAGGNTTNNAGAAGACGGGTATTACTATTGACTCNATTCCNAATNTAAAAGANATGAATACCATATTGGGTAAGATTGGNTGGGGCTGTGTTTGTGTAGATGGTTTTTTGCCCCCCTCATCATTNATGGAATTTCAGGCATATAAAGTACTNGTTATAGCTGCNGATATAAGACAAATTGAACATATCGAATATACNCCTGCTCCAGACATTTTGCACGAAGCNGCTGGTCATGCTCCAATTATTGCCGACCCAACTTATGCTGAATACTTGAGGTTATTTGGTGAAATTGGAAGTAAAGCTATTTCTTCAGCNNAAGATTTTGANTTATATGAGGCTNTAAGACACTTGTCNATTATAAAAGAAGANCCNAATACCGAAAAAAAAGAANTAGTTNAAGCCGAAAAAGACATAGANCTAATACAATCNAATATGGGNCAACCNTCGGAAATGGCGCANATTAGAAANTTACATTGGTGGACTGTTGAATATGGANTAATTGGCGATTTAAACCAACCAAAAATATATGGCGCTGGTTTACTTTCNTCAATAGGAGAAAGCGANAGTTGTTTNAAAGANGAAGTAAAAAAACTNCCGTATTCTATTGAAGCTGCTCAACAAGCTTTTGATATNNCCGAGCCNCAACCNCAATTNTATGTAACTCCTTCTTACNCANATCTNACACAAGTTTTAGAAGAATTTGCCAATACTATGGCACTTCGCAAGGGAGGGCTAGAAGGTCTTGAGAAAGCTATAGCTTCCAATAACACTTGTACTGTTGAATATAGTTCAGGGCTNCAAGTTTCAGGAATTTTCAACAATNTTATTTCTGANAATGGACAAATTGTNTATTTATCAACTTCNTCGCCTACAGCACTAGCTTGGCAAAACAAAGAATTAGTGGGNCACGATAAAAGTTACCATGCTCACGGATTTAGTTCNCCTGTTGGTCGACTAAAAAATATGTCGATGNCTTTAGAGAATNTGAGTANTGATGAATTGATNAGNCTAGAAATAGAGGTAGGTAAACAGCTTTNGCTAGANTTTGAAAGTGGNGTGAATGTAAAAGGNAAACTCATTAANCTTTCTAAAAANAGAAAAGGCTTGAATATGATACTNAGCTTTGAAGATTGTCGNGTTAGTTATAATGATGAAATATTATTTCANCCAGAATGGGGGACTTANGATATGGCAGTAGGNGAATCAATAGTATCTGTATTTTCTGGTGCTGCTGATATGGCTGTATTNTCTAAGGNTAACCCNTTTGTGCCTAGNGAATTNACTCANAAGATTNANTACNGTGAAAAGCGTTTAGAGCTACATAAANTATATCAAAAAATTAGAGAGGTNAGANANGGTAATANNNGATAANNAAGAGTTAGNAAATNTATGGCAAGAACTNNNAAANCANCCTAAAGATTGGTTAGCAGCANTAGAGATTCTTGAGATAAGNANTGATGATTCTTTAAATGCTNNGATAANAACNCANCTAANNAATTCAGATGGTGATGAAATCACCAAGGGTTTGATAAAAAATAGTTTAAGTTTGATAGAATGAAAGTCGTAATAACCGGAGCAAGTAGAGGAATAGGATTTGAGATGGTAAAACAATTCTTAGCTAATGGACATAAAGTCATAGCCATTTCAAGAAATAAAGAAAAGTTGTTGGAACTAGAACAATTGGGAGCTAACATTTTTCCCTTTGATTTGACGGCAACCGACTATAGTCCAATAATAGATTTTGTAAAGTTATTTGGTCAAATAGACATACTAATAAATAATGCGGGTGCTTTAGTTAATAAACCTTTAAATAATATTACTAATGAAGACATCAATTATGTATATAGTGTCAATGTTTTTTCTATTATTAAACTGACTAGAGATTTATTAGCACATTTCAATAATGACGCACATATAGTAAACATAAGTAGTGTAGGAGGTGTACAAGGCAGTGTTAAATTTCCTGGATTATCCACCTACAGTAGTAGTAAAGGGGCTGTTAACATACTTACTGAATGTCTAGCAGAGGAGTTTAGGGATAGTTCACTACGATTTAATGCTTTGGCACTTGGGGCTGTTCAGACTGAAATGCTTAAGGAAGCCTTTCCGGGCTATAAGGCCAATACTTCTGCTGCAGAAATGGCAAATTATATACATAGGTTTGCAACACAAGACGGAAAACTTTACAATGGTAAGATATTAACAGTTTCTTCGTCTAATCCATAATTCTAGATTGATTAATTTATTACTTTTAAGTACATTTTTTATGTTTTAAAAAATGTGTGAAACTCCGCCGGTTACTAAAATTTATATTATTTAGTATCTTATATTTAAGTATTTTGCTAGATTACAATATAAAAATAGAATAATATCTAACAAAAAGATTTGCGTAGAATTAATAAGCGAGTATATTTGCACCCGCTTTTTAGATAAAAAAGTTTAATACCTATAAGTAGACAATTATTAGCTTTTGGTATTCAAAAAAAATATTTAAAACAGTTTGCGGTTATTAAAAGTATTGTATCTTTGCCGACCCTTTCAGTAAGTACTGACTGTGGATATACAAATTGTTCTTTGATTTAATGGGATAGACGAAATTTAAACAAGAAAATTCAACGTCAATTTTATATCTTTTTAATGAACCAGGAATTTATACAAACTTTTATACAACGAAGAGTTTGATCCTGGCTCAGGATGAACGCTAGCGGCAGGCCTAACACATGCAAGTCGAACGGTAACAGGGATTGCTTGCAATCCGCTGACGAGTGGCGCACGGGTGCGTAACGCGTATGCAATCTGCCTATAACTGAGGAATAGCCCAGAGAAATTTGGATTAATACCTCATAATATTGTTTTATGGCATCATTTAACAATTAAAACTTCGGTGGTTATAGATGAGCATGCGTCCTATTAGCTTGTTGGTAAGGTAACGGCTTACCAAGGCAACGATAGGTAGGGGGCCTGAAAGGGTGATCCCCCACACTGGTACTGAGACACGGACCAGACTCCTACGGGAGGCAGCAGTGAGGAATATTG
>PAYK01000009.1 GCA_002714805.1 Flavobacteriales bacterium | reverse complement strand
CATTAATAATAAGTGACAAGGAGTTTGTTTCAGGGCAACCAGAAGAATTTGTTCCTACATATGAGTAGTCCCCGCTCTCTGTATAAGTAATTCCATCAATCCAAGTAAAGCTGTCACAACCAACTATCGTGTCATAAGAAAAAGTGCTTTCGTTTATAATAAGATTTAAAATAGTAACGCTATCACATCCATTCACAGTTGTTAATTGACATGATTGTTCTGGAGTGTCTGAATTATAAGTTGGCCCAAAGAATGGATATGAGGTGCCATTAACAAGGTTTCCGGAAGAATATGCTATATTAGACTCGCTTGATTCAAAGTTAAACAGCTCAACTAGTCCTTCAGGATATGGATTTTGAGCTCCATTATATAAAGGTGGACAATTCATATAATTCTGAATTTCAGAGTGACTGAGTGATCTATTCCACATTTGAAATTGATCCAATTTACCTTTAAAATACTCTCCTAATGGGTTTCTAGTAGCAAAAAATAAATCACTAACATTATTTATATTACCGGTTACGCTTAATGAATCAACAATATTTCCGTCTACATATAATTTAATAAAATTATCTCCGTAGGTCGCAAATATATTATGCCATAAATTATCATTAATATAATTAGGTCCAGTTTCAACAAAATATTGTCCATCATCCTCAATGGATAAAATAAATTTAATGCCTTCGTTTGAAAATTGAATGCCAAAATTTCTAGTGCTCCAATTTACCCAAGATCCTGTATAGATAAGCTTACAGTCTTGTTGTAACTCCTCAGATTTAAACCATAATCCAACACTAAGCTCATTATCAAAGTTGTTATATAAATCATCTTGTATATAATCATTATTACCATCAAAACTCATTGAATAATTATTTTGAGGTTCATAATAATAATTGTGAATATACGTACCACTTTGTGTGTAAATACTATCATTCCACTCATAACTTTCACAAGAAGTTATAGTGTCAGAATCAATAGGGTCAGAAAGTATGAATTCTTGTTGAATTTGACATCCATTAGGATGAATTATAGTTGCTGTATAGATTCCTGCGCCAACATTATTTAACCATTTATGAGTTTGTAACGATGAGCTTCCGTCTCCCTCTAAAATTATTGAATCATTAGCAGACCATATAAATTGACAGTTGCTAGAATTACAACTACAACCGCTTGAACTAAAATAAATTGAGCCGTCGCTTGCGCCAAAACATGTTGGATTATTAGTTACGAAAGTGGTGTTGTATTCGCCAACAAAGGCAGAAGCTGTGTCTTGACACCCGTTTGCGTCTGAAACAATAACTGTATAATTACCCGAAGACAAGCTATCAAGATCTTGACCTACGGAGCCATTTGACCAACTGTATGTAAAAGGTCCTTGGCCTGATGGAGTTATTAAATCAATAGAACCAGAGTTTTGTCCAGGACAAGAAACCGATGGAATTAAAAATAACCCTAAATCAACACTACAAACTCCATAAAATCTTTCAAATTGGGAGTTATAGTTTGTCCCCATATAACTACCCCATGAAACCCCTTGATTAGGCACTAAATAATTAGAACTTAATCTTGATACGTTAATCCCAGACGAAACAAAGGGATTGTCATTTTGAGTAATAAAAACAATGTCAAGAAGATTATCCGCGTCAAGGTCGTAAATTAATGGTGTTGACCAAACGTCTCCTCCATTATTAGTATTCAATATAGTAGTTGTATCATTTATAAAGTCAATCAAGATTAAATCATGAGAAAATGATTCACTAATATTAGTAGTGGATATTAAAACTTCATCTTTACCATCATTATTGTGATCAAATGCAACCGCAGAAGAAAAGTTAAAATCTGAAATGCTATCTAAATACAATATATCACCGTTTTCGCCGTCAATTAATATTTGATAAAAATCATTATATGATGATTGCTGGCCCACATAATTAATACAGAATACATCAATATTATTATCTTCTCCACTAAATAGCCCAAGTGTTGGCGAAACTGACGACTCAACTCCACCTAAATTAACTTGCCATATAATTTCATAATTATGCCCATTAATTGCTGTAATGGTGCCATCAAAAGATTGCACTAATATGTCAAAAATATTATCATTATTAAGATCGCCTAATGAAGGTGGGCCAATAATTCCTAGCTCTGATGTTATTAATGTCGTAGAATTTGAAAGGTCATTGTTTAATAAATCTTCGAATGAACATATAAACAAACTTCCTCCGATTGTTTCGCCACCTGTGCCAAAAATAATTTTTTTATTTCCGCTATTGTCAAGATCAACTAAAAGAGGAGACATATAAGTTTCATTAGAGTCTGGAACAACTGAACTGAACAGTGTATTTCCGTTGTACGAGTCCACTATTAAAATGTGGCCAGGCGGTCTATTAGTCTCAATATCATCTAAAGAATGATCTCCTCCGTTTGAACATAATAATTCATCAATACCATCATTGTTTAAATCATCTATAATTTGAATGTTGTAAAAATTATACCACCCTGAATCATTAGGGTTTATATATTGAGGGTCATCAACTGGAAAAGAAGCATATTCCCAAACCTCCCAAATTAACGAGCCGTCATGGCCATTAATCATTCTAAGCTCAGCATCTCTACCGGCAATTATAACATCGTCAATCCCATCATTGTTAACATCTATAAAGTTTGGGCTTCCAAACATTTCATTTCTAGTTGGCATTGTCCATAACACCTCTCCGGAAAATCCATCAATGGCATTAACACCAAAAGGTGTTGGATATCCTTCTACACCTCCTCCAAAAACAATATCTAACGTGTTATCGTTATTTATATTTGTAGGCCTTGGAGAAGAATAGCTTCTAATAGACTCGATATTAGTATTCCATATTGTTTCTTGTGCGAATGAAAAGAAACTGCTAAAAATTAAATATGTTAGTAAAAGATATTTCATCAGCGGTTTTATTAAATTTAAAACTTTTTGCAATGTAAATAATAATGCTCAAAATATTTTTAAAAAATGATTTAAAAAAATTACGTTTATTTTAAAGTCTAGAAATTATATTTGTATTTGAAAATTTATGTTATGAAAAAAAAATGTTTGACACTATTATTGATTGTTCCTTTGTTTAGTATTGCACAAGAACAAATTATAAAAACAATGATTTACAATGGTGATTCAAGAGAGTATATTGTATATGTCCCCGAAGGATGTAATAACGGTTTAGCATGTCCTTTGTTGTTTAATTTTCATGGAGGATCTGGCTATGCAAATTATTTTATTCAAACAAATGATATGAGGCCAATTGCTGATACATCAAACTTTATTGCTGTCTATCCACAAGGGGCATATGACTACGATGCATTAGAAGACGGTCAAGATTCATCTGAAGCGACTACTTCTTGGATTCATAAGGCTCCAACAGACCATGATGATATTTATTTTATTGAGGCGATTATTGATGCGCTTAGCACTGAATATTTGATTGATGCAAATAGAATTTATGCTTGTGGTTACTCAGAGGGTGCAATTTTTTCATATGAATTGGGATGTCGTTTAAACAACAGAATAGCTGCGTTTGCAGCTGTTTCTGGAAGTATGTTATCAGATTATTACAGGACAAATATTTATGAATGGGATGGCTGCTTTCCGACTCACCCAACTGCAATGATGCTGATTCCAGGAACTATTGATCAAAACCCACATTCAAACTATGATGGTTTTTCATATTTAGATATGTCTCTATATATGTCAGCAAATGATATAACAACATTTTGGTCAAACCACAACAACACTGATATTAATGCTATTATAACAATTGTTGAGGATAGTTATCCCAATGATGGAAGCACTGTTGAAAGAAAGAGCTGGTTAAACGGAGACAACTGCACATCTGTTCAAGAGCTTAAGGTAATTGGAGGCGATCATGATTGGCCAGGCTCATCAGGCAATATGGATATCAGCGCAACTAACGAGATATGGAATTTTGTTTCTAAATATGATATAAATGGATTAATTGATTGTAATACTGCCAGCAGCTATGAAATTAATATGAATAATGATAATAATTTAATTAAAGTGACTGATCTTTTAGGAAGAGACGCAAAAGAATTGAAAAATGCTCCGCTTTTTTATCATTATGATAATGGAAAAGTTATAAAAAAAATACTCCTTTATTGAAAAATCAATTTTATATTTGATTATAAATATATTAAAAAGTTTAGGGCTATCTAGAAATAAGTTCACCTTTGATGATTCTAAAGATTCCTATTTCAATTTTTTTAAAATAATCTTTCGTAAGTTTGAACTATGAAAAAAATAGGTTTGTTGTTATTTATTGCATTTCTGATGTTTTTTTTAGGACAGCTTCTATGGACAATCGGCCTGCTTGTAGATTTCCCATTATTTGGAAGTACATTTATTGAAGAGTGGATGTTAAATATTTTATTTACCTCTTGTTCGGTTTTTGGTATGATTGCTGGCTGGAAATTATACCTCAACAAATAAAAATCGAAATGCCTTTTCAAATTAGGATTGATTCCGCCTTGGTTGACTCAGACGTGCTTATTTCGAATTTTTTAAATTTTCCCTTGTAATTTAACTTTATGAAAAAAATACTGTTTTTATTATCGTTTCCACTATTAGTTATTGCTCAAACTAGCAAAGAAAGTGTCTCTGATGAAAATGTTTTCGCTATGTTTTATAATGTAGAAAATCTATTTGATACGATTAATAACCCAGATACAAGTGATGATGAATTTCTTCCAGAAAGTGAAAAAAAATGGAATACATTGAGATATTTCAATAAAATAAATCAATTAGCAAGAGTGTTTTCTAGCATAATTAAAGATAAAAACTCAAATAAAATGCCTGATATTATTGGTCTATGTGAAGTAGAGAATAAGCAAGTAATTCATGATCTTTTAAAAACTCCAACTTTTGGCAATCATAATTATAAGATAATTCATAAAGATAGTCCAGATAGTCGAGGTATTGATTGTGCATTGTTATATAATGATCAAATTCAGCTTTTAAATTATGATTTTATATTTGTAAATAATCCAAATGCAAAAAGAGCCACCAGAGATATCCTGTATGCTAAATTAAAATTAAGTGATAAGATTATTAATGTTTTTGTTAATCACTGGCCGTCAAGATGGGGTGGTCAAGAAGAATCAAATTACAAAAGAGTGTTTGCTGCAAAAACCCTTCGAAATTATATAAATATAAACGTTTACAAAGATGATTATAATTTAATCATGGGAGATTTTAATGATTACCCCAAAAATGAAAGTCTATCAGAAATTTTAATTGAAGATGATTTAGTTAATTTAATGAGCACCGATTCTGTTTTAGGAAAAGGTTCCTACAATTACAAAAGTTCGTGGAATTGGCTAGATCAAATTATAATTTCAAAAAACTTTTTTTACCCCAATGTGAAAGTAAAATCTGTAGGATCATTTCAAAAAGACTATATGCTTTACACAGATAAAAAAGGGCAAAGTAAGCCAAGCAGAACATTTGGTGGGAACAACTGGTATGGTGGTTTTTCAGATCATCTTCCAGTTTATTTTCAATTTAGTTTTATTTCTAGTATAAATGCAAAATGACATTAAAATAGAAAATGAAGATTTTTGGTTTGAGCCATTAGACAATTTTCAATCATATGGTAAAATTGTTGTTGTCGAAATAAGTGAAGAAGATCTTTTAAATGAAAATGTTCTAGGGTTAAAAGAAAAGGGGTCTGTATCTTATGGTAATTGGAAAGAGCTAGAAAATTTTTTAGATATAAAAGAAGTAAAAAGTCATAAATTGTATTTTGAAAATGAGATTTTAGAAGATGAATGGATTGTTTTCTTGTATACCAATAGTAGTTATGTTACTTGTATTGCTGGATGATAAAACTAATCTACTTCAACCTAATATGAATATAAGCGGAGCCTATCTCAAAATGAGATAAATTCCGCCTTGGATGCTCCAAGCGCACCTATTTCAAACTTTTTTGTCAATATTTAGTTGGTTTTTAGACTCATTTAAAAATCATACATTAGTAAATCAAATAATAAAAAATGAAAAAAATCTTAATCCTTACTATAATTATTCCATTAATTGGTTGGTCTCAGGAAAATTTCACTTTTTTTCACAATGGAATTGAAAGAGATTATATTTTATATGCACCTGATAATTTAAAAGATGAAGCACCTCTTGTTTTCGTTATGCATGGATACGGTGGAAATTCTCAAGAAATGATGAATTCATGCGAGATGAATAGCCTGGCTGATAATGAAGGTTTTATGATATGTTACCCTGAGGGTACTATTGATAATTATGGAAATCATTTTTGGAATGTTGGCTATAATTTTCATCAAAATGTAACGGTTGATGATGTAGATTTCATAGTTGATTTAGCTAATTTTTTGCAGGAAAATTATTCCTTGAATAGCGCTCTGACATTTGCAACTGGTATGTCTAATGGGGGTGAATTATGTTATCTTTTAGCTTGCGAAGCAAGTGTTACTTTTAGAGCAGTTGCTTCAGTAGCTGGAGGAATGTGGTATAATTATTTAAATCAAAACCCGTGTCAACCTAAAATGCCAATTCCTGTATTTATAAAGCACGGTACTAATGACAACGTTACTTATTACGAAGGAGATGTTAATGACAATTATTGGGGCCCTTATCTTAGTGTTGATTCTGTACTAAGTATTCATATTTCAAATTTAATGCTTGATAATGTAGCAATCGATACTCTTGAAAACATTAATAATAATCAAAGAGTAACGATAAGATATAAATACTCATCTGAGGAAAATTTTAAAGAGGTTTGGCTATATAAATATCTTAATGGTGGACACAGCTGGAATTCAGATGATTATTCAATAGAGGAAGAAATATGGGGCTTTTTTATGCAAATGTCCGAACAAGATACTGATCCTCTAACTATTAAAGAAAATTATATTAATAAAGAATTGATTCATATGATTGATGTACTAGGAAAAGAATCGAAAAAGATCAAAAGCCAGCTCCTTTTTTACATCTATGATGACGGATCTGTGGAAAAGAGGGTAATTCTTGAATAAATAAAAACACACTCTAGATATTAGATAATTTTTAACAATAAAAAAACTACTTACTTTTCCCTTTTTACTCTATTGAAAAGATTCATTTGAAAAATCTATAGGGAAGTTTTTTTTTATATATTTAACCTTACTAAACCAATAAAATATTCAAAAATGAAAAAGGCAATCTTATTATTTAGTTTCTTGTTCTCAGTAAGTTTTGTTTTTGCTCAGACTTCTGTTTGGCAGAATGGCTATACCAAAAAAAATGGTACTTATGTGAAGGGTCACTATAAAACAAAATCAAATGGTACTAATTGGGATAATTATAGTACTAAAGGCAACACTAATCCATACACAGGTAAGAGTGGTACAAAAGCCCGAGATTATTCTGGTAATAGCAAGGCTACTCATACTGGGCCAAGGGGAGGGCGTTATTATATAAATAGTAATGGAAATAAAACATATGTTCCAAAACAATAATTATTGAATAAATAAAAACCCACTCAATTGAGTGGGTTTATTTTTAGTGGGCCCACCTGGGCTCGAACCAGGGACCAACGGATTATGAGTCCGCTACTCTAACCAACTGAGCTATAGGCCCTATTATAAGAATGCAATATTAACGTTTTGTTAACTATCTTGCAACATTTAAGGCAGATGACTTCAATTAAAAATATTCTCTTCGATCTAGGCGGTGTGTTATTCCATATTGATTATAATAAAACCATTAAAAAATTTAATTCCCTTGGAATTAAAAATTTTCATAAACATTACAGTCAACAAGAACAAAACGAATTATTTGACAGATTAGAGGTTGGTAAAATTTCATTAAAAGAGTTTATTAAAAGAATGAGAGTTATAATTCCTAATCATAGTGAGAAAGAAATAATTTCTGCGTGGAACGCTATGCTTATTGGAATTCCAAAAGAGAATATTGATTTGCTTAAAAATATTTCAAAAAGATATAGACTTTATCTGTTATCAAATACAAATATGATACACATAGATTATATAAATAAATATTTATTTAAAAATTATCAATTAAAAAGTTTAAATCCTCTTTTTAGCAAGGTGTATCTATCACATGAGATAGGTATGCGAAAACCTGACATTAGCACGTTTGAGTGGGTTATAAAAGATGCAAACATATCAGCAAAAGAAACGTTGTTTATCGAAGATTCTATCCAACACATTAAAAGCGCACAAAAAGCAGGCATTCAAACTCGTCTGTGGAGATCAAACGAATCTCTTAAGAGCTTTTTTCTTGACAAAGCTCTATAAGCACCCCGTTAGTAGTTTTAGGGTGAACGAAGAATATTTTTTTATTGTCAGCTCCATCTTTTGCTTCGGAGTTAATTAATTCGAAGCCCTCAGATTTTAACCTGTCCATTTCAGAATCAATATCAGTAACTTCAAAGGCAATATGATGAATCCCTTCACCTCTTTTAGAAATAAATTTAGCAATTGGACTATCTTGATGAGTCCCCTGAAGTAATTCTATTTTTGTTTCACCAATTTTGAAAAATGAGGTAATTACACCTTCTGATTGAACTTGTTCAACCTTATAATGATTTTGATTAAACAATTTTGCAAATATATTGTTGGCGTCTTCTATATCCTTGACAGCAATTCCAATGTGTTCTACTTTTTTCATTGCACAAAAATAAAAAAGGCGATGAAATAAATCACCGCCTTTTTAAAATCTTAATTTCTGTTAAATTAGAATCCTATATTTAAAGAAATCCATGTTTTAGTGTTATCTTCACCTGATCTATCTGAAGAAGCATAGTTCATAGTAACAGATGAATTGTCAGATAATGTATAACCTAACGAAAGATCTGTTACAGAATAATCAACTGTTTCGTCTTCTGAAGAGATATTGTGCATAGTAACTCCTAAATTGAAATCACCCATTGCATAAGATCCACCAAATGACATATCAGTACCTTCATAATTGAAAGTAGAATATTCCATTCCTGAACCATACATGTCTCCAAAGCTACCAGAAGCTAAGTAGAAACCGTTTTCTCCATACATATCGTATCCAGCGTGAATTGATAAATCATCATTTACACCGTAAGATACTCCTAATGAAGTTAANTCCATTTCAGTTCCATTATTATCGTTAGTATANTAACCTAAAGATAAAACTGCGCCGTTNTCCATNTCATATGTAGCGTCTAAGCCCATNGAAGTGTTTTCNNNACCNNTNANATCTTCCTTAGTATCAACATATAAAAGATTGAAAGCCATAGCTCCCATATCTTTTNCNACGTTAAAATACATCATTGNAGCGTCATGAGCNGCTGGTATCATANCAGTCGCTTCAGTATTATCTGCAGCAGAATATCCAACGTGTACNTCAGCAAANTCATTGTTAAGTCCAATTAAGAANCCATCCCATGTGTTACCGTTTCCGTNAACCCANTCATTGTCTCCTAAAATACGACCNCTACCAAAGTTTAAAGCCATACGACCAGCAGTTACTGAAGCAAAATCCATAACGTTTGTTGTAGCGTAAGCTTCACGAACAGTTAAAGAAAAGTCNTCANNAGCAACNCTACCTAANGTAGCTGTGGAGTTTAATTCAACGTGAGCGCTAACAGCGTCACCTCCNAAATCAACAGCAGTTCNTACTCTTTGATCAGTGCTAGTAGCATCTTCAGTCGAATTAACTCTTGTTCTAGAGTCAACAGACCAATCTTGTGCAGAAACTGTTGTTGCTAGTCCTAACGTCAAAGCTAGAACAAAATGCAAATTCTTTTTCATAATAATTTATTTAAAATTGTTAATAACGGCCGCAAGATGCAAATTTTATTTACAACCACCAAAGAAAATCTAATCGTTATTCTTAACACGAAAATGTTGATAAACAAGAGTTTTTGACACTATTTAAAGACACCAAAAAAACCTGTAAACCTCTGATTATCAATGTTTTGATAGTTTTTTTGATCACCTAACAAAACAGCACTAAATTCAGCCGATAGTGATGGCCCCTGAAGGGCCCCTCTAGTTCCAAGGCCGTTAAAAACGCCAATTTTATGGTAATTAGGATGCAAACCGATAAGTGTTTTTCGGTCTTTTACGGTGGGTCTGACACCTGCAACACTAGAAATTACCTCAAAATCAACTGATAATATATCGCTTATTTTATCCCTCAAAAATGCCTGTCCTTCAGAAGTAAGTTCGTCTGTTATATCGGTGTGGTTATAGGTTGCGCCAACCGTGTAAAGGTGGTTGCCCAAAGGCAAAATGTAAACGCCTTTACTAATAATTTTGTCAAAAGTCTCAAGTGAAGGTATACGAATAGTCATTACTTCACCTTTAGTAGGGCTTAGTGGTAAAGTCTTGAAATAGGGATTATCCTTTATTCTAAAGCCTTCACAGAAAATTATATAGTTTGATTTTAAAAATTTATAACTTATTTCTTTTGGATCAAATTTAGAGAAATCAAAGCGCTCTTCTAATAGTAAGCACTCAGTTTTGAAGTGTTCTCTAGACTTATCCAAAAAGGTTTGCAAGTCAATATGCGCAGCTGGACAAACTACTGCACTACCATTGGCGTCCTTAAAAGCTGAAAAAGTATTATCGTCAAAAAATCTAGAGATATACCTATCCATATTGGTGTTGCTAAATTTAATTTGCCATTCGTTTTTAAGCGATTTATTAGAAAACAAGCGTAAAATGGATTTAAGCTTAAGGAAGTTGGCGTCTAATTTTTGTTCTAATTGCCGATAACGCTCTATTGCTTTTGGAAAATATAGGTGAGAATTATGAGAGGGCACACAACGTTTCATGCCTACTGGGTTTATCATGCCTGCAGCAACTCTAGTAGCAGAGGCTTTTAAATTGACATCTATGATCGCTACAGATTTTCGAGCCTCAATCAAATCAAAAGCCAACAAAGTGCCTGCAATTCCCTGACCAACAACGATAAAATCAACAGTTTTCATTATTAGCAAACATATGTAAAAGGTAAAGCCTTACCAATAATAGGAATGTCTTCTGTTTCGCTTGTCATTAATATTAAATCCTAATGAAACCTCATGCGAACCAGAAGCGACTGAGCTTAGCGAACTAATCCCATAATCATAAGAATAAGATAAAAACATACTTCCAAGATTTAACCCAGCTAAAACAACTAACGATTTTGAAGAGCGAAAAGATAAGCCTGCCCAATAATTNTTTTCTATAATTACTCTAGTATTTATATCTAATTGCGTNGGGCTTACCTCAGTAGTTTTCAATAACAATGAAGGCTCAATTGCTAAATCTGAATATATGTCAATTCTATATGATGCGTGAGCATAATAGTGGCGCACTTGTGAGTTATTACCAAAAATGTCCTGAATGGCATCCTTAAAAACAGATTCAAAAAGTTGATGTGTAGACAAACTCAATGAGAAGTTTTTTGAATACAAGTAAGCGCCAAAACTTGCATCAGGAACCATTTTTGAATAATTACCTTGAAATTCAGGGTCTGGCCTGTGAAATGTTAAGTCATCTTGTTTTAAAGTGTGTTGAGTTAATAGCCCGCTCAATCCTAATGAAAGACGAGTATCATCATTTTGATTAATTCTGATATGATACGCTAATGACAGGTTTAATCCAAGGTGGCTATATGGTCCAGTTTGATCCTGAATAATAATGGCTCCAACTCCCAAGTTATTAAATGCTATGGGCATATGATAACTTAAAGAGTTAGTTTTAGGCGCTATTGAGCCTAAACCTGCCCATTGATTTCTTGAATTAATTTGAATAGGAAAATAAGGTTTTGATCCTGCAATTGCTGGGTTGAGAGCAAAGTCATTAGTAAGGTATTGACTATAAATAGGAAGTTGTTGGGCTTGAGTTAAAGCCGTAAAACAAAGCAATATTAAAAATAAACTCTTTTTCATTAAAATAAAATTAACGAACAATGGTTACGGTTCCTACAATAGGCTCTTCATCGTTATTTAACGTAATTACATAGTAGTATGTCGCAGATGGCAAAGGATTATTTTCATACACTCCTTGCCAAGCACCCAGCCAAGCATTAATATATTTTTTAGATGAATAAACCCTATCGCCCCAACGATTGAAAACCTCAACTAAAGCATCAGGATATAATTCAATATTGTCTATATGCCAGTAATCATTATTTTGATCTCCGTTTGGTGAAAATGCTGAATATGCAGTAATACAACTTTGATCATTTGATTGTAATTCAACATCCTTGAAGTATTGGCATCCGTTATTGTCTGTAACAGTTACACTATATATACCTGATTGAATGTTCTGGTTAAGGGCTGTAGTAATATAGTTTGACCAAATAAATGTGTAAGGTTCGTATCCTCCCGATGGAATAGCCTCTAAACTACCATCATTATTATCTTTACATGACACACCCTGTGTTATAAAATCCAATTGAATGGGGCTTATTGGATCAATAGAAAAAGCGAAATCTTGTTGACAGTTGTTCAAATCAGTTACCTGTACTGAATATGAGCCAGGATTTTGTAAATAAATTAATGTTGAAGTCTCGTTGTTGCTCCATTGATAACTATATGGAGTTAGGCCGCCTGAAGCAAAAACTAAAGCTGTGGCTGTGGGATTATTGGGGCATAACTGAGTGTGTTCAACAAAAACATTTAATGAATCTGGTTCAGGAAGACTAGCAGAGGCAACCAAAACGCATCCAAATTGGTCGGTCATTGTTACAGTATAATCTCCTGCTGGTAAGCCAGTTGCTGTATTTGTTGTTTGATTATTAACATCGTCCCATAATATTGAAAAAATAGATGCCGGATTAGAATTATTAATTGTAGCGGTTATTTCGCCATTTCCACTACCATTACAAAGTATAGGGTTAATGGTTGTTGTAATTGTTGGTTCAGTAATTTGAAAATCTGTTACTTCTTGACAATTTAATTGATCAATAATAGTTACAGAATACGCGCCTGAATTTAATTGATCTACAGAAATTCCTGTTTCTCCATTTGACCAAGAAATTATATAATTAGGGGTTCCTCCAACTGGACTTACTGAAGCTGAGCCAAAGTCGCCGTCACAACCTAAATTGACAACTGATAAGTTTGTCTCAAGTTGATTTGGTTGGGTAATTTCTTGAGCTAATGAAGGGGTTGAACAACCATTAGCATCAGTAACTACAATGTTGTAAATATTAGCAGCTAATCCGTTGATCAAAAACGGAGCTTGATTAATTGAGTTATATAAAGCATCAACAAAATAACTATATGAGCCTGTTCCACCTGATGCATTAATAGTAATTTCTCCATCAGAACCTCCGTAACAACTTACATTAGAAACTGGACTGACACTTGATATAATTAATTCATCAGGCTGAATAATTTCAAAGGGTTGAGGTGTGGATTCACAATTATTTGCATCAAAAATTTGGATTGTTTGTATCCCTGCGGGTAAATTTGTTATAAGATTATTTACTGGTACAGGNAATATGGTTGGGTTTGGTACAAGGCTATAGCTATAGGGTGTTGTTCCTCCAGAAGCATTAATATTTAAAACAGCATCAGAAGCGCCAAAACAACTAACCTCCGAGCCATTATAGTTAGAAGTAATTGTCGTTGAAACAATATTTACTTCTTGAGGTTGGGTTAACGAATATGTTTCGCTAAAAATACAGTTATTATCATCGAATATGGTTATTTCATAATCATCGGCAGAAAGATTTGAGAATACGCCTGACCCCTGCATTGTTAAGCCGCCATCAATTGAATATTCATATCCTCCAACGCCATTAATTCCTTGAGCGCTTATTACACCGTCATTAAAACCATTACAAGAAATTGGGGATGTGGTGGTTATAAAGTCAAAAGATACAGCTGGCGGTGCATTTAAAACTAAATCTATAGTTGAAGATTCACACATATTGCTATCCATTGCAACTACTGAATAAATACCCTGACCCAAACTATTAATATCTAATGTTGTTGATGAGGAATAAGGAAAGGTGAGGCCGCCGTTTATGCTATAAAGATATTCTCCCTCGGACCCGCCTGTTGTATTAACTTGAATAATTCCATCAGAAGCGTTTTGACAACTTATGGCAAATGTGGTGTAATCTGAGGCTATATTAGCAGTTAAAGTTAGGTCTAGAGGATTGGGCACAGACCCATTTAACTGAACAGAACACCCATTCTCATCTTCTAAAGTAACTAAAGGATTTCCAAAACATACATTGGAAATTATATTGTTATTTCCATTGTTATTTCCATCAACTGTATAAATGTAAGGAGATGTACCGCCAGAGGCTTGGATATTAAGAATCGCATCACATCCGGAGTTACATGTTGGGGGCTGAACTATACTTATTATATCTATTTCTAATTCTTGTGGTGCTANAATTTCTATCTCTTCGGGTAAAGAAACACACCCTTGTGGGTCTATTGCTATAATTGTGTAAGTATTAGCCTCTAAACCAACAATAGGGTTTGGCGTATTAATAAGCGCCGGATTTGTTAGTGATGAATATTGATATGTAAATAAACTTGGATCAGCACCGGTTACAGTTAAATTAATTTCGCCATCAGATGAATTATGACAACTAATATTTGAACCATTGTAATCAGAAACAATTTGAGGGCTAACCGCAAAAGTATCGGCTGCGGCTATTGAAGTCTGTAATTGTTCATAAACATAGTCAGGTGCCATAGCAGCATCACGGGCCCAAATATCATAATTTCCAGGTGCCAAATCTGTATAAATTAGATCCGTAGACCAAGGGCCTGCCAAACCATTTATTGAAAATTCAGTTGTAGTTGGTGCCGCTAAATTGGGGAATATTTGAATTTGTCCGTCTGAACTACTAAAACAAGTGGGATTTGAAGATTGAACACTATCCATATAGCCTACAACAATCAGTGAGTAGTCTTCAGCCTCTCCATATTGATAATTGTTAGTCGCCCAATTTATAGCGTTAATCTCCCACAAAGCTGTAAAAGGACCAACCCTATTGTAAACTATTCGCATTTTAATTTGCCCAAAAGATGCTGTATTTGGAATGGTTACTGTTGTGCTTGCAATTGGAAAGTTATTGTCATAATATGGTGAAGTATAAACTAGTTCGACAGGTTCAAATGACCCGCTAGCGTCATAGTCTATGTAAACTTTCATAGATCTATTAGCATTAGAAACATTAGGTATTGATCCGCAAAACCCTCCTTCGATTTCTAAATTATAGGTCCCATTTCTGACAACACCTGTTAAGTATTCTGCTCCAGTAATATTTCCATCTCCATTATTAGTATTGCCTAATGAAAAATCGCTATAGCCAGTACATGGTAATGTGTTTGTCCCAACGGGTGGGTTCATTATATCATTGGCGTCAAATGGTGTTGAACCAAAATATACTCTTGATATCACTTCAAAATTATTACTATTTGCTCCTTGAGAAAAAACTTCTATTCCGCAAAAAGAAATTAAAAAAAATAAAGAAAGTCTAAATACCATCTGATGTAGGAGCATTTATACAAAGTTAATTAAATATTAAACAAATGTATTTATTAATTTTATTAAAACACTAAAACCGCATAATTATGCGGTTTTAGAGTTGAGGTTTCGAGCGGATTCGAACCGCTGTAGATGGTTTTGCAGACCACTGCCTAGCCACTCGGCCACGAAACCAAAGGATGGCAAATCTAATACTTTTTTTAAAAATTTGCGCTTTTTGTTCNGTTGTCTTTTACAACAACCTCTCTNACATCTCCATTTATAGGTGGGTTTTTTTTTGCCACACTNACCTCAACAAAAGATATNTTAGGGTGTGTTTCCATAATTTTGTCGAGGATACGCGCTACTACATTTTCAAGTAATTTACTGGCTACCGCCATCTNCTCCTTTACAATAGTGTTTATAGAAACGTAATCAACTGTATGTTNTAAATCATCACTTTTTGAGGATTTTTTAATGTCATACTCNAGAACTACATTAACTTCGTAGTCTGATCCTATTTTGGTTTCCTCTGATAAACAGCCGTGATTAGCGTAAACCCTTATGCCTAATACTGAAATCAANGCCATATTATGATAGGGTGTCTATNGCTGTTTTTATTCTTCGGATAACCTCGTCTTTTCCTAGTANTGCAGAGATTGCAAACATAGAAGGGCCCGATCCTANGCCGGTTACAGAAAGTCGAAAGGCGGGCAANACATTACCTAAGCTCCATTTATTCTTTTCAAGGTGAGATTTAAATTGAGTTTCTATNTGTTCTGCGCTAAAATCCGACATAGANGAAAATAAATCAATAACAGAGTTTAAAACCTCAGGCGAATTTTCTTTCCATTTCTTGCGANTAGTTTTTTTATCATAATCAATTGGTAAATGAAAGAAAAACTGACTAGCNCCCCAAATATCCTTAATAAAAGTGGCNCGCTCCTTCATCAATTCACAAATTTCAGCGAGATAACTAGGATCTATTGCTTTAGACTCATTTACAGATTCCGATAATAGTGCTGCTAAAATTGCACCATCTTTATCTCTCAAATATTGTTGATTAAACCATTTGGTTTTATCAAAATCAAACTTAGCGCCCGCTTTTCCAACCCTATCCAAAGAAAAGGTTTGTATTAATTNGTTCATACTAAAAATTTCTTGTGAAGTACCCGGATTCCAACCTAAAAAAGCTANCATATTTGTAAAGGCCTCAGGAAAATAACCCTCCTCACGATAGCCNAAAGAAAGCTCAGAGGTTTCAGGATTAGTCCATTGTGTAGGAAAAACTGGAAAGCCAAGCCTATCGCCATCACGCTTACTTAACTTNCCGTTACCGTCAGGCTTTAATATTAAAGGTAAATGGGCAAATTTAGGACACTCCCATTCAAAAAAGCGATAAAGCAAAACATGTAGNGGNGCNGAAGGCAACCACTCCTCNCCTCTTATAACGTGTGTTATCCGCATCAAATGATCGTCTACAACATTGGCTAAATGATATGTGGGCATACCATCAGATTTAAATATAACCTTATCATCAAGATTGGCGGTATTGACCACAACCCAACCTCTTATGATNTCTTTTATTTTAACCTCATCGTTACGTGGCATTTTAACACGAATAACATATTTATCTCCTCGATCAATCCTCTCTTTCACCTCATCATCTGATAAAGTTAAAGAATTTTGCATGCTTTCCCTTACAACAGCATTGTACTGTGGAGAAGGAACGCCAGCATTTCTCATNCGCTCCCGCATTTGCTCTAATTCTTGGTGTGTGTCAAAGGCATAGTAAGCGTTTCCACTATCCAAAAGTAAATCGGCATANTNTTTGTAGATAGGCTTTCTTTCTGACTGGCGATAAGGACCTAAATCACCACCTTTTCCAAGCCCTTCGTCAACCTCTATTTTACACCATCTTAATGCNTCTAAAATATACTGTTCAGCNCCGGANACAAATCGTGTNTGATCGGTGTCCTCAAGGCGAAGTAAAAACTCTCCTCCGTGTTTTTTAGCAAACAAGTAATTATATAAGGCTGTACGAATACCGCCAATATGTAAAGGACCTGTTGGGCTGGGTGCAAAACGAACTCGAACTTTATTCATTGTATAAGTTTATTTGGGAGGCAAAGATACATTTTATTGAATATCGAGNGGNTTTCTTGGTGGAAGTAAAAATCATAACTTTGCANTATGAGTGAAAGAAGTGTGTTAATTGGAAAGCTNGAGGANTTCATCAGTAAATATTATAAGAATTTACTGCTAAAGGGAGTAATATATTTTGTTTCTGTATTTCTATTGTTCATCATCATATTTTCAATTGTTGAATATTTTGGTCAGTTTAATAGTTCTGTCAGAACAATTTTATTTTGGAGCTTTTCGATACTAAACGCTGCTGTATTTTGGAGATGGATAGCTATNCCTTTAAAAGGGTTGTACAGGNTGGGTAGTTCCCTANGCCATTATGACGCTGCAAAAATTATCGGAGAGCATTTTAGGGACNTAGAAGATAAGTTGACAAACCTATTACAACTACAAGAATTATCTTCTNAAGAAAACGCANTTGTTGAGGCGAGTATTGAGCAAAAAATAAAATTACTAAAACCTATTCCATTTTCTTCGGCTATAGACTTAAAAGCAAACACTNCCTATTTGAAATATGCTATTNTNCCTGTNGGTATATTGTGTGTGTTATTTTTGAGCGGNAATAAAAAAGTGGTGGTAGACAGCTCAGCACGAATATTATCTTACAANACTAACTTTGTTCCGCAAGCCCCATTTAACTTCATAGTTGANAACCCTAATTTAGAAGCTATTAAGGGCAATGACTTTTTACTAGAAATGCATTTTGCAGGAGCAGAAATACCAATGAAAAGTGCCATTATAGTNGGTGAAAATCGTTACGAAATGCGTCAAAATAGTANGGGGCATTTTTCATTCTTGTTTAAAAACATACAAGAATCACAAACATTTAGANTNGAAGCCAATAGTTATGGTTCAGAAATTTATACCCTTAACGTTATTCCNAAGCCTATTGTAAANTACTTTTCTGTAAAACTGGATTATCCGAAATANACCAATAGAAAAACTGAAAACCTACAGAATNTCGGTAACCTACAAGTTCCACAAGGAACTAAAATAAANTGGTCTATTGCTACCAAAGAATCTGAAAAAGTATATTTACGTTTCAAAAAAAGNGTGGAGTGTACACGTGTAGAAAAAAATGAATTCGAATACNANAGGATATTTTTAAAAAACACCANCTATTCCATAGTTGCTCAAAACAACTTTTTGCTTGGAGACAGTATCCTCTATGAAATTAATGTTATACCAGATNCNTATCCAAGTATTGAAGTTAAGGAAACGCTGGACAGCATNAANACTATGTGGCACTATTTTGAGGGTTATGCAGAAGACGATTATGGCATAGAAGAACTTATGTTTAAATACCGATTTTTAGACGATACTTCAAAGTGGGTAAGTGANNTAGTGCAACTAACAAACAAATCTAACAAACAAGNCTTTAGCTATGCGNTAGACTTTAAAGATTTAGGGNTAAAATATGGTGTCGGTCTTGAATACTTTTTTGAGGTTTGGGANAATGATGCAATAAACGGNAGTAAATCCACAAAGTCTAGTCTATTTAACTTTCAAGCNGCTAGTNTANATGAACTAGAGNNAATGGCTGAAGAAGAAAATGCGCAACTAAAAAACAGCCTAGAAGAATCTAAAAAACTAGCTGAAGACATCCAAAAAGACNTGGAAGAACTACAAAGGCAATTGCTTAAAGANAAAGAATTAAGCTGGGAGGACAAACAAAAAACCANAGAGTTACTAGAAAAGCAAGAAAATTTAAAAAAGAAAGTAAATGACATACAAAAGCAACAAAAACAAAATCAACTTGCTGAAAATGTATACCAAAAACCAAATGAAGAACTCCTGCGTAAGCAAGAAGAAATTCAACGCCTTTTTGACAGTATAATGAATGATGAGCTGCAAGAAATGATGCAAGAGCTCAACGAAATGATGANNACCATTNATAAGGAAGAGCTTCAGAAAATGTTGGAGGATATGCAACAAAGCGATGAAGACTTAGAAAAAGAATTGGATAGAACCTTGGAGCTATTCAAACAAATGGAATTGGAGCAGAAACTAGAAAANAGTATTGACNATTTACAGCAACTTGCTGAAAAGCAAAGGNAACTNGCCCAAGAAAGTAATAAAGGAAATCAAGATAAAGAAAGTTTANCCAAAAAACAGGNCGAACTAAACAAAGAATTNGAGGCTNTACAAGATGATTTAGAAAAAACCAAAGAATTGAATGANCAGCTAGANAATAAGCAAGACATACCAGACACTAAATCTAATGAAGAAAAGATAAAAGAAGATATGCAGAAAAGTACTGAACAACTGCAAAAAAACATGAAAAAACAAGCTTCTAAAAATCAAAATAAAGCAGCGGATAAAATNGANGAAATGAGTCAGTCNNTACAATCGGCTCTACAACAAGCTCAGTCAGANGCCGCTACTGAAGATATGCAGACCCTAAGACAGATTCTAGAAAATTTAATNCGATTATCCTTGGATCAAGAANATATATTAAAATCAATCGTAAAAATTAACCTTAATAGTCCATTATATCTAGATTATCTACAACTACAAAACAAACTACAAGCTGACGCTCAAATTATCGAAGANAGTCTATTTGCTTTGAGTAAGCGTCAACCACAAATAGAATCGGTGGTAAATAGCGAAATCAACTCTATAAATAGTAGTATGGAAAAGGCATTGATCGAAATGGCTGAAAGACGCTCTTCTAGAGCNAGTGAACGACAACAATTTGCNATGACAGCCGCNAACAACCTAGCTCTGATATTATCAGAAGTNTTAGAGCANATGCAAAANGATTTGGCAAACATGGACGACAAACCTGGCAGCAAAATGTGTAACAAAGGGAATAAATCAGGAGCACAAGGAATGAAAGAAATGAAGAAAATGCAACAGCAGATTCANGAGCAAATGAAAAATATGATGCAAGGCAAAAAGGGTAAAAAGAGTAATAAAGGTAAATCNANCAAAGGCNTAGCGCAACTAGCNGCACAACAAGAAATGATACGTCAGAGAATGGGAGAAATAAGAGACGAATTGAGTGGTGATAAAAACGCAAAAGATAATATTGATAAGATGATGAAAAAAATGGAGGAAAATGAAGTCGACATCATCAATGACCAAATAACANGAGAAACATTACTCAGACAAGAAANTATANTGAGNCGATTACTCGAGGCAGAGAAAGCACAACGAGAACGAGACAAAGACAAGCAAANACAATCTANTGAATGGATGGATAACTTATCAAAAAGGCTANTCAATCCTTTCGAAGATTATCAAAAAGAAAAGCAAAAACAGGAGGAGCTNTTACGCACAATACCACCTTCATTTACGCCTTTTTATAAAAACAAAGTAAAAGACTATTTCAAAGAAAATGGAGAGTAATATCTACTATCATAGTGAATGTGATTTTCAGCTAAAAGANGATGAGTCTATTACAATATGGCTTAAAGATGCTATTAGCATAGAAAACAAAGAGTTAGGAGAAATAAATTACATTTTNTGNGACGATCAATATCTTTTAAAGAAAAACNAAAAGTATTTACAACACGATTCTTTAACAGATATAATAACATTCGATTATACAGAGGGGAACCGTCTGTTTGCAGATATTTTTATCAGCATAGAAAGAATAAAAGAAAATGCTATTACCTTTGCAGTNCCTTTTGAAACAGAGCTTAGGAGAGTAATAATACACGGNGNACTTCATCTGATGGGTTATAAAGACAAATCCGAAGAAGATGCCGAAATAATGAGNAGTAAAGAGAATTTTTACCTATCTAAAAACGTTTAACANACTGATATACAGAATATTACAATGTTTTCAAAGACTTATGACGTNATAGTAGTTGGNGGAGGTCACTCGGGNTGTGAAGCAGCAGCAGCAGCAGCCAATTTAGGCTCTTCAGTTTTGTTGGTNACTATGAATATGCAGACCNTNGCACAAATGTCATGCAACCCTGCTATGGGGGGTGTTGCTAAAGGGCAAATAGTTAGAGAAATTGATGCCTTAGGGGGATACTCTGGNATTATCACAGACAAAACNATGATTCAGTTTAGAATGCTAAACCGATCAAAAGGACCTGCTATGTGGAGTCCTAGAGCACAAAGCGATAGGATGCGTTTTGCTGAGGAGTGGCGTTTANCCTTAGAGTCTATAGAAAATATTGATTTCTGGCAAGATATGGTTACAGATCTNATNGTTGAAAATGGGAGAGTNATTGGTGTAAAAACCGGNATGGAANTAGAAATAAAAGCNAATTCGGTAATCNTNACTAACGGNACATTCCTNAATGGAACNATACACATNGGTGAAAAACAATTTGGTGGTGGNAGAACNGGAGANAGAGCAGCAACTGGGCTAACNGNCTGCTTAAACTCGCTAGGNTTTGAAAGNGGNCGAATGAAAACAGGAACTCCTCCAAGAGTAGANGGACGNACACTTGATTATANTNAAATGGAAGANCAAGCAGGTGACGTCAATCCNTCNAAATTCTCTTTTCTTGANACACCAAAGCTTAANAAACAAAGAAGCTGNCACATAACCTACACAAACGAGAANGTACATAATGTCTTACGAACTGGATTTGAAAGATCACCNATGTTTAANGGNAGAATACAAGGTCTCGGNCCAAGATACTGCCCATCGATAGAAGATAAAATAGAACGGTTTTCTGAAAGAAATAGACATCAAATATTTGTTGANCCAGAAGGTTGGNACACAGTAGANGTATATGTTAATGGNTTTTCGACNTCCNTACCTGAANACATACAACATCAAGCTATACAATTGATNCCTGGCTTTNAGAANGCTAAAATATTTAGGCCTGGATACGCTATAGAATACGACTATTTCCCTCCGACACAACTAAAAAGAAGCCTTGAAACNAAATTANTAGAGGGCTTATATTTTGCCGGACAAATAAACGGNACNACAGGNTACGAGGAGGCNGCCTGCCAAGGATTAATGGCTGGTATAAATGCACACNNACAATTGAAAGGNGAAGAGCCTATTATTNTANGTNGATCTGANGCATATATTGGNGTCTTAATCGACGATTTAGTTACAAAAGGCACTGACGAGCCCTACCGNATGTTNACTTCNAGAGCAGAATATAGGATATTGCTAAGNCAAGATAATGCNGACATTAGGCTGACTCAAAANGGNAGAGAAATAGGCTTGGTAAAAGATTTAAGAATNGCTAANCTTGAAGAAAAGNTAAAAAATACCGAAAANGCATTAACATATTTTGAAAAAGAAAGCATAAGTCCAGAGGATATAAANGCTGTCTTGGAGAAAAANAACAGCAGCACAATAAAACAAAAAAATAANATTGGTAAAATTTTAAGCAGACCACAAATTAAGTTTGGGGACNTNTTAAATATAAACACAATTAAAGAAAAAACTAAANNCATAAGCCAAGAAGGGCTAGAACAAGCTGAAATACAGATAAAATANAAAGGNTACATAANCAGAGAAAAAGAAAACGCGCTNAAGGTNAACAAGCTTGAGTCAATAAAAATACCCANAGGCTTTAANTTTAAAAAAATAAACGCAATATCATCTGAGGCGAAAGAAAAACTTGACCNTGTAAAGCCCGAGACGATTGGCCAGGCCGCAAGAATTAGNGGNGTATCACCGTCGGACATCAANATACTNCTTGTATTTATGGGCAGATAAAGCTTTNNTGGNNNACAAAAAAAGCTAAAATGTTTCACGTGAAACAGAATCTTAAAAAATCCNTCAAAACAAANGGCCCTAAAAGAAGAAAAANAANTAANATCTAATTTTAAGGCCNTNTAAGNGCNCCAAGNGCNCNGCTAGGCNTNNANNCCTCNTNNGNCAAAAAGATNGNTTAGNAGGCGTTAAAACGANNATTGTAANGCGCTGNTTTTCAGNGNCTTAGGNNNGNGGNGCGAAAAACCGGAAAACANAAGATGATCAAATTGAATTNATAGACTTGANTNTACANTTTTTAANGGTNAAAGANTGGNATANAAAAATTATTAGGGACTAANCNTAACNTATGANATGNGGNNTGANAGAAGGCAAGNATAAGTCTACAAAACCCAATGAGACNATCAAANCTGTTAATTGTTATCAANTATTANATTTATTGTTTAGTGACTCCGGAGGGACTCGAACCCCCAACCATCAGAGCCGAAATCTGACNTTCTATCCAGTTGAACTACGGAGCCTTTAATAATANGTACAAATATAATTGNGTTTTGTGTGTNGCAATATAAATAGCAAACAATAGTTATAAGTTTNTTAGCTTTGTTGATGTGAAAAANTTAATTCTAAATGTTGCTGTNCTTATTGGNCTTAGCTGTTACAGCCAATCAAAAGAAATAGGAGGCTGGCGAGACTATTTGCCATACAATAATGCGATTGGAGTGGCTAAAATGGACGNAAAAATATACGTTGCNACAGACAACAGCCTNTTTTACCTTAACGAGGAAGATNAAAGCATAANTAGNTTAAGCAAAATTAATGGNTTGAGTGATGTTGGAATATCAGTAATGGCAAAAGANCCGAATANCAATACAATAATTGTGGCCTACAATAGCACTAAAATTGACATTGTTGAGCAAAANAACATACATAGTATACTAGATTTAGAGAGAGAAAACATTGTTGGAGGTAAAACAATTAACAACATATCTTTTTACAACAACAATGTATATTTATCGTGTTCCTTCGGNATATTAGAGCTAAACGTTGATAATAAAGAGGTTGCGAACACCTATTATTTAAGTGNAAATGNAAGTTTGGGCGTAAATGATTTGTGTGTACTTAATGATAGTATTTATGCNGCAACAGACTCTGGACTNCTTGCTGCNAGTTTAAATGACAACNTGCTAGACTACCAATCNTGGGGGTATATTGTAGATAATATTTCNATANNGNCACTAGAGGTTGCTTACGAAANAATATATTTTGTTCTTAGCTNTAGNAATGANGTNTNTTGTTACTCTAACGCTGGANTGGAAGTTGTCGCAACAATTGAAGAATTAAATTTTATAAAAGCAGACTCNGACAAGCTATTTATTGGGGCTCAAAGCAAACTAATNGAAGTANGCCCTAATNATTCTCTAGATTTATTAAAAGAAAGCTCATATCTCTATCGAGTGTCAGATGTTATTGCAGATGGAAANAAATATTGGTTAAGCGATGGTATAAGAAGTTTAGTTAAAATTGACGAAAATAAATCATTACAATATTTCCAACCNTCNGGCCCTTTAACAAATCGNTCNTTTTCAACNTTTGTNAATAATGATAACATTTTTTTGTCGCCCGGAGGAATATCAATACTTTGGGACAACAACAACACTTATCAGGGGTTTCATTGGTCAGACAGATATAGTTGGCGCAACATCCCTTACTCTAGCNTAGGTGGAGCCCGAGACATCACAAATATTATTGAGGGTCCAAGCGGAANTCTTTATGTTGGAACTTGGAANAACGGTGTTCTTGAATTAAAATATAACNATGAATTGGATAANTATANCTTGATTAAAGAGCANAATTTCGAGACGAGTAATGGTGGGCTGCAAACAATATCAAACGACACTAANGAAGCAANCTATGGGTGGCTAAGGGTTAANGATATGATNATTGATCAAAATGGNCTCTTGTGGATTACTAATTCNTTAGTAGAAAAGGGGNTNGCACACATGAATNTNGATGGAGATTGGCTNTCATACAACATTTCAAGCTANAATACTAAAAACAGTCATTTAGGNGATATTATTATAGATAATCANGGTAAAAAGTGGTTTATCATCGCTAAAGGGGGNGGNATNATTGTGTATGANGANAACGGGTCCCCNGAAGANATTAATGATGATAATGACAGGCTGCTNACCTCAGCTCCAGGACAAGGAAANCTGCCTTCAAACACGGTTTATTCTATAGCTTTAGACAATGATGGNGAGGTGTGGGTAGGTACAGATAATGGNATCGGNGTGTTTTACCAAACTAGCGAGGTNTTTGGGTTGAATGGCGATTGTCAGCAGATTCTTGTAGAAACTGATGGTTACGTTGAGCCTATAATTNCAAATGAATCTGTAACTGCAATTGCGATAGATGGNGCTAACAGAAAATGGCTTGGAACAAAAAGCTCTGGTGTATTTGTATATTCCCCAGATGGCCGNCNGAAAGTGAANCATTTTACTGAAGAAAATAGCCCAATTTTATCAAACAAAATTAATCATATCTCAATTGATGATAATAGTGGNGAGGTATTTATATCAACAGAAAAGGGTTTGATTTCTTATAAAGGNGAGGCTACCGCNGGNGGGGATAAACATGGAAATGTGATTGTTTATCCAAACCCTGTTAAAGAAAATTATAATGGGCCAATCGCAATAAAAAATGTAGTTGAAAATAGTNATATAAAAATTACAGATATTAGGGGCAANCTTATTAAAACTACTACAGCTTTTGGNGGGCAAGCGATTTGGGATGGAAAAAACAAAAACGGTAAAAGAGCTAGCACTGGNGTTTATTTAGTTTTTAGNACAAACTCGTCNGGACTAGAAACAAATGTTGCNAAAATACTTTTTATAAAATAATGTATTTACAGACTAAGGGAATAGTTTTATCTAGCGTTAAGTATNGCGAAACAAGTGTTATCACAAAAATCTANACNGCNAAAATGGGGCTGCAATCTTTTATAGCCAATGGNGTCAGAAAGAAAAATGGAGGAAANGCATACTATCAGCCGCTTAACATTGTTGAGCTTACAGCATACAGNAAAAAACCNGATNGANTTCATCGNATAAAAGAAATAAAGATCCCAANAACATACTGTAGTATNCCCTATAATTTNCTTAAAAGTAGTGTTGCGATGTTTTTGTCAGAGGTGCTAATTAAGTGCTTAAAAGTAGAAGAAAAGAACGAAGATTTGTTTAATTTTTTAGAGTGTTCATTTGTTGATTTTGACCAAAATGACTTCNAAGANGAATTTCATATTCAATTTCTTGTNGGCCTTAGTTATTTTTTAGGCTTTTTCCCNAATATGGAAAAATCCAATCTAAAATACTTTGATTTAATTAACGGATGTTTTAGTGATAATAAAAATGGNCATAACCANTTTATTGACAATTCNGCAGACTTGCTGTCTGCNCTGAAACTAAAGCCTGTTAAAAATAAAAGAGNNATACTTAATTATATTCTGATGTATTATCAAATACATATTGAAGGGTTTGGCAATATAAAGTCAAAAAATGTTTTAAAAACAGTGTTGAGATAGTGAAAAGATATATNAAATTAATTTTACTNTTAATNCCGGNGGTTTTGCATGGTCAAACAAAAGTGCAAGACACAATAATGATTGGGNTAAGNATTCCAGAAGTTGTTTTTTCTGAAGAAAGAGATGANNCCGAACGAATCTATAATCCAAGTAGAATAAAAAAAATAGGCGCCTCNAATATTTTTGANTATGCNGCAACAAGTAGTGCTGATATTCTNCAAAAATCNGGGGCAATTACAATACANATGAGNCAATCAGGNGGCGGNAGCCCTATAATAAGAGGGTTTGAGGCNAATAGAGTNCTAGTNGTAGTTGATGGNATTAGGCTTAACAACGCAATTTCTAGGTCCGGNCACCTNCATAATAGCATAAGCATTAGCCCAATGATGCTTGAAAACGTAGACATTATTTTTGGACCATCATCAGTTAAATATGGAAGTGATGCAATTGGGGGAGTTGTTCATTACCANACAAAGTTNCCAANAAGTGGANTNCCAAANAAATCTACACTACTACATCGATATAGTTCTGTAAACAACGGNNTTAATTTATATTACGATAATTTATGGAGNAANGGNAGGTTTAGCTTTTTACATGCTTTAAGNNTAAGTCGATTNGGAAACNTAAAAATGGGNAAAAACCGNTANCATGGNTATCAAAACTGGGGAAGAGAACATCATATTGTTGAAGATAANGANCAATTAAGAACAGCATATGATCAGGTAGANTTTATGCAAAAAATAAGGNTANATGTAAGTAAATTCCTAAGCTACAAATTTAACCTACAAGCCTCAAGTACAACNAATTTAAATCGATTTGATCAGCTGAACGATCTTTCAGNTGGTCAGCCAAAATTTGAGGAGTGGTACTATGGCCCNCAAAAACGNTTTNTNTTGGGNCTNGGTATTGAGCACCAAAAAAACACTCTNTTTTATGACAGCTTCAACAANACTCTTTCATATCAAAAATTAGAGGAAAGCAGAAATAGCCANAGGAGTGGTGATGANCTAATAAGCAGAACTGAAAATGTTTTTGTNTTAGCGAATAGNACGGATTTTATTAAAAAATGGGATTATAANATGCTAAATTATGGNGTTGATGTNCAACAAAATATTGTTCTTTCAAAAGCTACNGAAGGNTATACTAGTAGGTACGCTGATGGTGGAAGTGAAATGACANCGNTATCAGCATATAGCCAATATAAATTAGCTTTATCTAAAGGAAGCTATATAAGTGCNGGAGCAAGNTATTCTAAANCTAAATTAAATGCTGTTTTTGACAGCGCNAACTCCTTGGGCCTNCCTTATAAAACNATCCGCCTAGCTAACGACGCTATTACTGGCAGNCTCGGNNTTAANTGTAATATNAAAAACGGGTGGGNGGGTAATATTTCTATGTCTTCAGGATTTAGAAGTCCTAATGTTGATGATGTNACTAANGTTTTTGAAAAATCTGGTAANCTGACTGTTCCGAATGAGGAATTAGTTGCTGAAAAATCTAAAAATATAGACGTTACNCTAGTCAAACACAAAAATAGAAACGAATTTTTATGNACCGNATACTATACAATTNTAGAAGANGCAATAGTAAAAGAAAAGTTTAGTTTAAACGGACAAGACAGNATAATGTATGACGGNCAATATTTGCCGGTATACGCCAATACTAATACACAAAAAGCNTTTNTTTATGGGTTTAACATTGAGGCAGATTTNCNCATAAATGAGGTTTTNTCAAGTGCNCACAGTTTATCNTATTCTATTGGAAAAGATGTTAATACTANAATGCCAATGGATCACATTCCGCCATTGCANGCTAAAAGCAAAATAAATTGGTTAAAAAACAAACATAAAATAGAGNTATNTNNNCTATTTAATGGCTGGAAAAAATTAAAGAATTATGGTTCAGGAAGCAGCGANAATATTGAAGANGCAACAAGNGATGGAACACCTTNGTGGTGGACGCTTAATTTAAGTTATNTTGTAAATTTAAATAGTGGGCTTATTTTTCAGTTTAACTTGGAAAANATNCTNGACGCACATTATAAGACATTTTCAAGTGGTATTAGTGCGCCTGGAAGAAATTTTGTTGTCACTTTGAAGAACGAATTTTAAAATCAGAGATGANCCACTCAAGCTCNTTCATTCTGTTTCGCTTATCTTCNCCNGGGCTAAANAAAAAGCCTTCCAAGGCAAGAACTCTGTTATTAGCTGTATCGCNTATGAAGTTGCTAACAAAAGAGCCNCCCATAAAAGCATTGCTCATTTTCCAAAGACCCTTTACTCTTAAAATTTGCAGATNNTCNTGGTTGTGTATTGAAACGTGAGGAGNATATTGATGTTCAGTTGTCATATAACTTGAATCTGATACTCCCAAAACAAATTGTTTAAGCACGCTATCNCGAGCCATTAATAGNGTGGNTGCATTAANCGGCCTAACTCCAGCATATTCATAAANAAAAACACCTTTAATTATTTCTTTATCTGGAGGGTTATATTCAANCCAGCTAAACCCATTAGTGTCTAAAACTGNCTTATATTTATTGGGTAANCCNAAGTTTAGATTAAATTTTTTAGCGGCAGATGGAAGAGGNTTTTTGGGCGGCCCANCAAAATCATACCGTTCTTGTTCNTTTTGTTCNATTTGATNTGATATNATAGGCAAATATTCCCCTAAAATATTCTGTAAGTCNCTAGCNGTTTCATATTCAATAANACAAAACCATTGATTGCGNGAATATGGCTTTGTATTAAAGTAAATATTTGTTTTTTCTCCTTTTTGTACTATAATTAAATTNCGATGTGTNTCAAATATTCTTCCAAANTCTGTAGNCATTAATTTGTATGATATCAAACAGTGGTTCGATCCAAGAAAGACCAGGAACTTCGGAATTAAGATAATGGCGAATAGAGTCTCCACANGCTCCCTCCCATAGTGGNTCGTCGATTACTATAACNACCTCATTAACAGCTCCCGTGTNTGACGGCAAGGGAGTTGTTGTCGAANCTNAAGCATGANCTTAAAATTAAAACTAGGATTAAGTAAGAGTTGCGCATTTATCCTNTTTTGGGAATCCTTAACACTGCTCCAGGTTTCAATTCNCGAAAAGTAATATTGTTAAGTTTTTCTATTTGAGCAACAGACACGCCATTATATCTTCTGGCAATATCCCATANAGTNTCTCCCGCCTTAACNGTATATTCGGTTTCNTCCNTAGNTTTAACAANAGAAGACTGTTNGTCNTTGGGNGCGAAGTCAGGGTTTANATAAATGATCAATTTTTGNCCTATACTTAATTTAGTTGAAGANAGGTTGTTCCAAGTTTTTATCCGTCCAACTGTAGTGTNGTGCAAAGAAGCTATCTTTCCTANATACTCNCCTTTTTTTACTCGATGAACAATGGGTGCATCCATTGGTATATATTTTTCTTGTAATGATTCGCTATATGAGTATATACTGTCAGAATTGTTTATAAATGTTGCTATAGCTCTATATGGCAGCCTTATGGANGCAANGTGACNCTTGTNAACAGGGACTAGGTCNCGTTTGTAAATAGGATTAAGATCCCTTAATAAATCAATATTAACTCCTAGTGTTTCAGATAAAACGTCAAAAGTTATTGACTGATTTAAGCTTATGGTATCAGTTTCTTCCATTTTGTGATCGTATGGCATAGGCAAGATATTGTGTTCNGGNGCATAATTCATTATGTAATTCATNGCGATGAATTTAGGAACATAATTTTGTGTTTCTANCCTAAGATAAGGTCGAACAGACCAGTAGTCTTTTGCTCCAGTCTTGCGCATAGNTCGAGAAACATAGCCNGGGCCACCATTATATGCNGCTAAAACAAGCTCCCANTNGTTGAACATTTTATATAAAAAAGTAAAATATTCACAGGCAGCAACAGTGGATTTTATAGGGTCACNTCGTTCATCTANATAAGAAGTAATNTTTAAATCATAAATTTTACCNGTGGCATACATAAATTGCCACAAACCTGTAGCTGCAGATCNTGAGCGGGCCTTTGGATTTAAGGCCGACTCAACAATAGCTAGGTATTTAAACTCCATTGGAAGNTCGTATTCGTCAAGTTTAGATTCAAATAGAGGAAAATAAAATTTTGCNTTACCTAACATTCGTGAAATATGATTTCTATAGGTNTTNGAATAAACGTTTATNTGTGTTTGAACCGCCTTGTTATAAGCCAACTTAAACGGCGTGNAATTGTCAAGNTTAGAAAGTCGATNTTGTATTAATGAGTCGCTAAAAATAGGAACGCTATCTGATGAGTAGTTNNNTGNGNTGANCCTGCTNCTGTCAATCTGTAATTGTTGCNCTGACAATTTCTCAAGAACCCAAAGAGAGTCCATTTTTGCAATTCGTGNGTCATNGTCNTTGTTAACANNAACAGTTACTGTGTCTGAAAAANATATTCTATCAGCAAACGATGTAAGCGAAATACATAAAANCAATATTGTTTTGTACATTCNTACAAAAATGAGTGATTTGGATTAATAAAAAAAACAGANGNTAGTTAATTATTAACTACTGGATGTTGATTATCTGATNAGANAAGGCTAACAATTCATTGTCCTTAAATGGAGATGCCATAAGCTGGATTCCAAAAGGNAACCCATTACTATGTTTGCCNGTAGGTAAAGAGATGGCNGGCGCNCCCACAATATTAGCGTGTACAGTGAATATATCTTCCAAATATAATTGGGTNGGNTCNTTATATTTTTTNCCTATTTTAAANGCTGTGTTAGGTGAGGTGGGGGACAAAATAAAATCACANTCATCAAAGATAGATTGTGTTTTTTCTTGTATTAATCGACGTACTTTCTGGGCTTNANTATAGTANGCNTCATAATATCCCGANCTCAGAACAAACGTCCCCAGCATAATNCGACGTTTTACTTCTTCNCCAAAACCTTCTGTTCTAGTATTAGAATAAATACTTGNAAGATCNTGGGCCTTATCGCTTCTATATCCAAAGTGNACTCCATCGTAACGAGCAAGGTTAGATGANGCTTCTGCTGTGGTTAAAACATAATAAGTGGGGACAACATAATCAAGGTANGGAAAATCTAACTCAACCACTTCGTGTCCNGAGCNNTGAAGAAGANTTATTTGCTTTAAAAGATGTGTTTTAATTTCACTATCCAAAGATGGGCTATTTAAAGTTTCNNTGATATAGCCTATCTTATAGGNNTGATTGTCATTAGTGCTGTGANTGTGTCTTACAGCAAATCNTGNTGAAGATGTNCTNTCAAANTCATCACTGCCAGCCATTACTTCAAACAACAAAGANGCGTCATCTACNCAATTTGTTAGTGGNCCTATCTGATCAAATGAAGATGCATAAGCAATTAGTCCCCACCTAGAAATTGCACCATATGATGGCTTAAANCCNAAAACNCCACAAAAGGACGCGGGCTGGCGTATAGAGCCGCCGGTGTCAGACCCTAATGCNGCTAAACAAAGATTAGCTGCAACGGCAGCTGCAGANCCNCCTGATGANCCNCCAGTTACAAAANTTGTATTANANGGATTTAAAACCGGTCCGTATGCGGAATTCTCATTTGAGCTGCCCATAGCAAACTCATCNCAGTTTAAACGACCGATTATAATGGCGTCCTCCATNAGCANNCTNTCTACTGCTGTTGCGCTAAACATNCTTTCAAATCCATTTAATATCCGTGAAGCAGCTGTAACGANATGGCCTTTNTAGCAAATGTTATCCTTTATTCCTATTACCATTCCNGCCAAACGACCGGCTGTTCCGGCTNTTATTTTTTCATCAATAATACGCGCNGAGTTTAGCGCCTCCTCNTCAAAAACTTCTAAAAAAGCGTTAAGNTCTTTATTCTTATGAATACGNTNTAANTATGANTTAGTAAGAGANAANCAGGTNGTTTTACCAGACTGAATAGCNCNTTTTACCTCCTTTAAAGAACGATANTTATTCATANGAAATAAATAATTATTTGTCCTTCTTATTTTCGTCGTTTAAATCTTTGGTGGCATCCTTAAACTCCTTCATGCCCNTGCCNAGGCCNCTCATTAGCTCAGGTAATTTCTTGCCGCCAAAAAGGATAAGCACAATAACGACAATTAGAACAATTTGAGGCCAACCAATTACTAAAAGAATAGAATTCATAATTAATCACTATTTAGATTAAGAGCAAAAATACAGATTTTTTTACTAGTAAGCTTGAAAAAGCCAAGACGAAGGATCCATTTTTTCGCTTCCCTTCCATATCTGAAGCTCAGTTATAGTTTCTTTTTCAGTNTTTTTAGTAATNACCGTNCCTAATTTTTCTTTAAGAAGTACTGTTTCNCCGCGCTTTACCGACACNTCTAAAAGGTTAGAATAAACGGTGAAGTAATCACCGTGGCTAACAATAACNGCCTTTCCTGCNCCAGGAATATCAATAATTCTAGAAACNTGGCCNTCAAAAATNGAGCGAATTTCCGCGCCTTCTTCAGTAGTAATTTTAACNCCATTATTAAAGGTTTCTATTCCTTTNAGAACTGGGTGTGATTGAACNCCAAATCGCTCAATAATTACTCCTCGCTCAACAGGCCANGGNAACNTGCCTTTGTTTAATGTNAANTTTTCTGAAATNATTTGTTGTTCAGGCGTTAACTCTAAAACAATGTTTGCTCCAGAAGACNTAGCTTTAGCTATGCGTATTTCTTCTTCAATAAATTTTCTTATCTGTTTTTCAAGNTGACTTGCCAAGTATTTTTTTGATTGAAGATCNNTTNTNAGTTGTTTTTCCTTTTTCTTTAAACTAGACAAAAGGGTGTTTTGNGAAGATTTTTCNTCCGCNAAAACCNTAANCTCAGTTTGTGACTCCTCTAATGACNTNCTTTTCTGATTTTTTGCCACCAACAANAANACNTTTTGTTGCTTAAGCTTAAGNAGCTCATCNTTAAGTTGTTGTTCNNCAACTAAAATTTCTTTTACTTGGTTTTNCCTAAATAGACTGTATTCTTGCAAATATTTTAATCTTTTAANGGCTTGGTTATAATNTTGAGAAGAAAACACAAACGCTAACTTNTTGTNTGCATTGCGATTAAANTANGCGTCTCTNATCATTANTGAGTACTCTGACTTTAATGTATCTAAAAGNTCCCGCTGTNTAACAAGNGACTGTTTAGTTGTTTGTATTTCATTTTTTAATTTNTCAATTTGANTTTTAGCCAAATTAACCTCNATGTTTAAAGTGTGGATGATTTCTTGACGAGATTGGATTTGCTTGTTAAGAGTATTCAGCATTGTGACTGATTGAGTNTTTTGCTTTTTTGCTTTNTTTAACAATGAGTTTGTTAACTTAATTTCTTTTTGAAGTTTAGTTTTNTTGTCTTGCAGATTCTTTTTTTCANTATTNTGAGAAAATAATATGGATGGAATAATGAACGAAAAAAAAATAAATATAACACTACAACGGAACATAAGTAGATGGGATTGAAAATTTAATTTTTTTNGGTCTATTAANCAGAATCTTAGAGTATGAATACATTATGNCTAGTGAGNTGCTNGGCGANAAAACCTGCAGCTGTGTGTTTTTCGGCACCCACTCATCTTGAACCTNTNAAAANTTGGAATAATTTAGCTTNATTGAAATGCTATCTTCTNTAAAAGCAATAATTTCTGAGGGAAGGTANTCATCATTTAAGNGCAAGGTANATGAGGNNNTGTCTGANTTTGCAAACAAAATGTAATNATTNTTTGATGGTAATAGCTTGAAGCTNTTTTGATTGTAAAATAAATATCCNCCTAATAATAGGTTTTGTATTTCNGNATNAGATAAAAANAGATTAAACCTANTTGTGGTTGATTTAACNTCTTCAGCAAAATAGGTGTTNTTCATTCTNTTTATTAATTTGATTGAATCGGGGCTAACGCTAATTCGGANAGCTTCAATTCCTAAGGGNNCAGAAACCGAAATCCATATTAGACTATCATAACGCATGCGTATTTGTGCCGAAATTGGATATGAACTGGTGTTGAAGNGGGCTTGGCCCTTTAATTGGGCGGAGAACCAATCAACATCAGGGCTGTTTNNNTTTACAAGCTCTAAAATATCTGATTTAGTACTGNTTTCAATATTTGTNANGCTTTTGGNGCCAANACANGCTGTAAGCACACAGGCAATTAATATGACAANAATATATCTATTCATAAAGTTTTTTTTCTGATATTTTCTTGTCTATAAATTTTGATTTAGANCCTAATTCTTTTGCTTTTTGCCATTGTAATAATGCAGCTTCTTTTTTTGAAANCNGATACAATATGTCTCCATAGTGTTCAACTATTGTGGCGCTATTATTGCCCCCGCTTGAAATTGCCTTCTCTATCCAAAACAANGCATTGTTATAATCTTTTAATTGATAAAAAANCCATGCATATGTNTCTTCATAAGATGGTTGGCCTGGTGAAAGCTTAACACATAGNCTCATCATTTCAGCNGCCTGTTGAAGGCTTGTTTTTCTTAAAGAAAGGTAATAACTATAATTATTTAACACATAAGTGTTTTCAGGTAAAATTTCTAAGGACTTATTATAGGCATTATCAGATTTATTAAATTCNTCTTTAGCGTAATANGCGTCGCCAAGACTNGCATAAAACTGTGATAACAAATTAGGNTTTTCTATAATTATTGGCTTNCCACTGTTTAGCTCTTCAATTGCTAAGTCGTAAGATTTTTTTTGAATGTGTGCTANNCCTAGNAAATAATAAATTATGGGTTGGCTTGGGAATAGCTCCTGCACCTCTTTGCCTAAATTAATCAAATCATCATACTCTTTTAAATCGAATGTAATAATCATCAGTTGTTGCCATATAGGAAACCTGCTTGGGTCTAATTCTGCAGCTNTTTTAAAGTTNCTTTTAGCTAAATTTAAACTGTCGTCTCTATAATAATAGTCNCCNGCAATAGTATACGGCTTCGCATTGTTAGGGTGTGTTTGNTTAAGTATTTCTATAAGTTTATATGACTTGGATAANAGCTCCGGNTCATTGTCAGCTGAGTCATAATTAGTAAGCAACAAGCGCATCTTGGCGTCTATTCCTAAATCTAAAGATCCAAACGCCNTCNTAGTGTAATAGAAGGATTTCTCAAAATCTTGTTTGTTGCGATATAAATCTGAAAGCATAATGAATGCGCTTGCATTATCATTCTTTATTTCAAGAGACTTTTCTAAAGCCAATATTGCTTTAGTTTGTTTGCCAGATAAAATATAAAGTTTTGACAACTCATTAATAGCTTNTAAATTTGAGGGTTCTGAATCTACCCANCTTTCAACCTCTTCGATTGCNCCTAATCTATCGCCNATCTCAAGNTATATTTGCTTTTTCTGCTGGAAAAGCATTTCATAAGGCCCTATATNTTTTTGGAGATTGTCATAANCTTTTATNGCATTTCTTGGCTGGTTATTTAATAAATAGGCGGAAGCGAGTTCAATATGCCAATCTTTATTACCGGGCTCAATGTCTAATAATTTTTTAAAACTATAAATGGCTTTGCTATACTNNCCGCTTTCAATATANGTTNTTGCTAANAGCTCTTTATACCATTTNTTGTTAGGNTCTATTTTACATGCGCTTTCTATAAAAAATATAGCTTGATCTAATTGTCCTAAGTTAAAATATAACATAGCNGATTCGTACATTGGAGCNGCTTCCTGACCNTTCATACGAATACAGTCACTAAATGCTTCTATTGCTTTTTCNGCATCTCCAACTATTTTATNCCTTATNCCTTTGAAAAAAGCATTTTGATANTCCTTNGGGTCGATTTGATTTAGCGCCTCCTGAATTTTGGGATCATTATAAGAATAAAAAGGATGCTCCTGTGCAANACCTTTAAGTGTAAAAAATAGNANGGCTATTAAAAANTGTTTTCTCATATAATTATTGTATTCCCGTACTACCAAACCCATCTGTTCCGCGATCTGATGNTTCTAAAGATTCAACAGGCTCCCAAGATGCCTGATTGTGTGAAGCTAAAACNAATTGAGCAATTCGTTCTCCGTCTTCAATAAGAAATTTTTTNGATGATAGATTAATTAACAAAACACCTATTTCTCCCCTNTAGTCAGCGTCNATGGTNCCAGGACTGTTTAATACNGTTATGCCNTTTTTAAGGGCAAGGCCACTTCGGGGACGAACCTGAATTTCNTAGCCTCTTGGTATTTCAACAAATAATCCTGTTTTAATCAAGGTNCGCTCCATAGGNCCTAAAACAATTGGTTNATTTATGTTCGCTCTAACATCCATACCTGCTGAGAATTGGGTTTCGTATTTGGGTAGTTTGTGNTTTGATTGGTTAATGATTTTTATACGCATATTTTAATCGAAAAGTTCTGGGTTTGAAATTACTCTTTTTTTATTTTTTTCTAATAAATAAACAATNAGAATATATGTCATTAGAAATAACGTGTTGATTATCATTCCTAATGATAAATAAGCACTTAGAAAATAAAGGCAAAGAACTAGCCCAAAATAAAAAAATATTCTACCTATTGGGTANGAAATGGGGTAATGTTTTTGGCCTAAAAAATATGAGAANAAAACCATTATAAAATAGCAGCCTAGAGTTGCCCAAGCGGAACCCACAAAGCCCATAAAAGGAATTAAAATTAAATTGAAAATGACTGTAACGCAAGCTCCCAACAAAGAAATGTAAGCTCCNTATTGAGTTTTGTCTGTTAGCTTATACCAAACAGACAAATTATAATAAAGCCCCAATAAAAGATTGGCAAACAATAAAATAGGCACAATGACCACGCCTCTTTCATCATGAAAAGATGCGCCAATAAACTGCTTGAAAACGTCATAATAAACCATAACTAATAAAAAGATAAATGCGGCCACAATACTAAAATATTTCATTACACGACCATACGTTTGTTTNGCATTACGTTCCTTTTCTTGGGAAAAGAAAAAGGGTTCAGCCGCAAATCGAAAAGTTTGAACAAAAAGCGTCATAATGATTGATAGTTTATAAAANGCNGAATATATTCCAATCTCAGAAGATGATATATTGATTGGTAAAAGATGTTGAAGTAAAATACGATCAATTGTTTCATTGCTAATGCCTGCTAAGCCNGCAACCATAAGAGGTANGGCGTATAATATCATTTTTTTCCATATACTTTTGTCAAANCGCCAAATACACCGACTCATTTCAGGAATAAGTAGTAATAAAGTAATTGCGCTGGCTAACAAATTAGCGATAAAAATATATCCTATACCTATATTTGGTGAATAGAAGCTCTGAATAAAATCAGATGTAGGTAAATTGTTAGCAATAGCAAAAGGACAGTAAATAATAAAAAATAAATTTAGCCCAATATTGATAAAAATATTTAACAACCTGATTAACGCAAACCTTGCCGCCTGATTTTTTTCTCTTAATTGNGCAAAGGATATTGAAGATATTGTATCTAACCCAATAATGAAAGCAAAATATTTAATGTATTCTGGGTTTTGTCCAAACGATATTACGTTTGCTATAGTTTGAGCGTTCAAATANACAAGGGCAANAAATAAAAAAGAACTAACTAATAGTGATATCAGGGAAGTGCTGTAAACAATGNGTTTATTGGGNTCTCTTTGTGAGAATCGAAAAAAAGTAGTTTCCATCCCATAGCCTAGTATTATTAAAAGAAAAGCTGCGTACACATACATTAGGGTAACGTCGCCGTATTCTGAGGTTGTAAAATAGCGTGTATACAAAGGAACTAGAAGGTAGTTTAATAACCTCCCAACGATACTACTTAATCCATAAATGGCGGTTTGNCCTAATAATTTTTTTAGTGGGTTCAACTCTTTATTTACCTGTAAATTTTGGTTTTCTTTTTTCAATNAACGCGCTAGTTCCTTCCTTAAAATCTTCAGAANTAAAACATTCACTAAAAGCGTCTATTTCTNTGGAATAGCCCGTGATATTACAACCAGCATTTATAGANTTTATTGCATGTGCAATAGCAACAGATGAATTTTTATTAATTTGAGAGGCTATTCTTTGACAAAAAGATATTAGCTCGTCATTNTCGCAAACNTAATTCACTAAGCCCCATGAAAGAGCCTCGTCAGAGGNGATCATAGCTGCGCTAGTTATCATCTCTAATGCCTTTCCCTTACCAACCANTTCTCGCAAACGTTGAGTGCCGCCNTAGCCCGGAATAAGCCCTAAAGAAACTTCAGGTAAGCCCATTTTGGCATTACTAGAGGCTACTCGAATATGACAAGCCATAGCTAGTTCTAAGCCNCCNCCAAGAGCAAAACCATTGATGGCGGCAATAGTCGGAGTTGATAGGTTGTCTAATAAATTAAACAAGATTCGTTGGCCGTCTGAGGCCATTTTAGCAGCTTGTTTTTTATTAAAATGAGAAAATTCNTTAATGTCCGCNCCAGCTACAAAAGCCTTTGGCCCTGAGCCTGTCAGTATTATACATTTGACTTTTGTGTCTCTATCGGCTTTTTTTATTGCATCACTTAACTCTTGAATAGTTAGCTTGTTGAGCGCATTCAGTTTTTCAGGACGATTGATAGTAATATATGCAACGTCATCTTTATGTTCCGACAAAATATAGTGATATCCCATGCGTTGAGTGTTNTTTATACAAAGATAGNTTTTTCAAATTATCATTTTAAATTTNGTGATAGCTGAAAAACAAAATAAATACTATGTGTTTTATTCGTATTTATTTATTAGCCGNTTAGCGCCTCAGCTCCGCCAACGATTTCNAGGATTTCACCTGTAATGGCAGCCTGTCTAGCCTTGTTGTATGTTAAGGTAAGTTCGCGCTTGAGCTCACCGGCATTATCAGTTGCCTTATGCATNGCTGTCATGCGTGCACCGTGCTCAGAGGCATAAGAATCTAAAATCGCCTTAAAAAGTTGTATTTTAAGTGATTTAGGTATTAACTCGTCTACAATTTCTTCCTTTTCGGGTTCGAAAATGTAATCGCCAATAGTGGCTGTATCGTCGNCTGGTGTTTCTAGCGGCAAATAGGCTTCTGTCATTAGNTTTTGAGAGGCGGCATTTTTAAATTGGTTATACACCACCACGACTTTGTCGTAACGCCCTTCTACAAAGTGATCCATCAAGTCTTGNGCAATAGCCGAAGTGTTGGCAAAGCTAAGNTCGTTATACAAATCGTCATGAGAAGAAATAACTTCATAACCGTTTTTAGCAAAATGCTCAGAGGCTTTTTTTCCTATGGTCACAAAAGCGGCTTGGTCATAGTTTTCAGCTAGTGCCTTAGCGCCTTTTATCACGTTGTTGTTAAANGCACCGCACAAACCCCTGTTGGAAGTCACCGCTNCAATAAGTATGGATTTGACNTCTCTAGCTTGAGCGTAAACACCTNNTTCAGAAGCATCTAGAGTAGAGCTNAGATTGACCAATAACTCGCTTAACTTGTTAGCATACGGACGCATCTGTGTAATGGCGTCTTGGGCTCTTTTGAGCTTAGCTGCCGATACCATTTTCATGGCACTCGTAATTTGCATAGTAGANCCTACCGANGTAATTCTTGCCCGTATTTCTTTTAAGTTAGCCATAGTTTATGCTGCGTATTTCTTAGATAAATCGGCACATACTGCACGTANAGTGTCAGTAATATCGTCGCTTAACTTACCTGCTGCCAAAGCGTCCAATACGTCTTGGTGCTTGTTGTGTAAGAAAGCGATAAACTCCGCTTCGAATTCCTTTACCTTTTCAGTCGGTACGTCCATCAAAAGACCGTTAGTGCCACAGAAAATGATAGCTGCTTGCTCTTCTACTCTTAATGGTGAGTATTGTCCTTGTTTAAGGATTTCCACATTACGCTTACCTTTTTCAATAACCGCCGTAGTAGCCGCATCCAAATCCGAACCGAACTTAGCAAAAGCCTCTAGCTCACGGTACTGAGCTTGATCTAATTTTAAGGTTCCTGAAATCTTCTTCATAGACTTAATTTGTGCCGAACCCCCTACACGAGATACCGAAATACCTACGTTAATAGCTGGACGAACACCCGAGTTAAATAAGTCACCATCTAAGAAAATCTGACCGTCTGTAATAGAAATTACATTGGTAGGAATATAAGCCGATACGTCACCCGCTTGTGTTTCAATAATAGGTAGTGCAGTTAATGAACCACCACCTTTTACCATACCTTTTAAGGACTCTGGCAAATCGTTCATTTGAGCGGCAATAGCATCGTCATTAATCACTTTGGCAGCTCTTTCCAATAAGCGTGAGTGTAAGTAGAATACATCACCTGGATAAGCCTCACGACCTGGTGGTCTTCTCAATAATAAAGATACCTCACGATAGGCTACCGCTTGTTTAGANAAATCGTCAAATACAATCAATGCTGGACGACCTGTATCTCTAAAGTATTCGCCAATAGCTGCTCCAGCAAGTGGTGCGTAAAACTGCATCGGNGCNGGGTCAGAAGCATTAGACGCTACAATAACGGTGTAAGGCAATGCTCCAGCATCTTCTAAAGTCTTAGCTATAGCTGCTACAGTAGAGCCTTTTTGNCCTACAGCAACGTAGATACAGAATACAGGTTCTCCNTTATCATAAAATTCTTTTTGGTTGATAATGGTATCAATAGCNACGGCAGTCTTTCCTGTCTGACGGTCACCAATAATTAACTCTCTTTGTCCTCTACCGANTGGAATCATAGCGTCGATGGCTTTNATACCNGTTTGTAATGGCTCGTTTACTGGCTGACGGTAAATAACACCTGGTGCTTTTCTTTCAATAGGCATTTCATAAGTGTCGCCTTGAATGGGTCCTTTACCATCAATAGGGTTTCCAAGAGTATCTACTACTCGACCCAACATNCCCTCTCCTACATTGATAGAGGCAATACGGTTGGTTCTTTTAACAACATCNCCTTCTTTAATCCCTTTAGAAGGTCCTAATAATACCGCNCCGACATTATCTTCTTCTAAGTTTAGAACGATNCCTTGTAATCCACTTTCGAATTCAATAAGCTCACCCGACTGAACGTTGGTTAANCCGTANACACGAGCAATACCATCACCCACNTGNAATACAGTTCCTACNTCTTGTAAGTCCGATTCTGATTTGAACCCTGCTAATTGTTGTCTTAAAATTGCTGATACCTCAGCTGGTTTTACTTCTGCCATAGTTGTTAATTTAGAAGTCCTTTATGTAAAGGTTTTTATTAAACGATTGTTTTAAATCTTTNATNTGACGCGCTACACTAGCGTCNAGTTGTTTGTCGCCCAACCTAAGGATTGCTCCACCGATAAGGCTTTCATCTACTTGTTCTGTTAAATCGACCTGACTAACNCCTTGCTTTTTGATNAAGTCTAGGACTTGTTGTCTAGTGTGTTCATCTAATGCAACGGCAGTAGTTAAANTTGCCGACTCAATGCCTTGGTCAATTTTGTATAAATCTAAAAAGCCTTGTGCTANATCAAATAACAGGGCTTCTCTTTTCTTTTTAGTNATGAGGTTAATAAAGCTTAGCACCAAAGGAGAAAAACCTACAAATACTTCGGCNATAATGGCTAGTTTTTTATCGGTCTTGACCACAGGGCTTTTCAATAACAAAACTAACTCTCTAGANTTTTGGCACAAAGATACGACACTAGCNATATCCGTTTTGCAAANCTCTAATGTGTTTTGCTCTTTNGCTAACTCTAATAAAGACTTAGCATACCTCGAAATTGCTCTTGTGTTTCTCATCTTAACTCAAAGCCGCCTCTTTCAAAGCGTTNTTTACTAATTCTTTTTGTTTGTCAGCATCTTTCAATTCTGACTTCAATACTTTTTCTGCAATATCAATAGAAAGGTCTGCAACCTGATTTTTAAGCTCTGTAATAGCNGCCAATTTTTCATTGTTGATTTGCTCTCTTGCTGATGCCAAAACCTTNTCNGCNTCTTCTGTAGCTTGTGTCTTTGCCTCAGTAATGATTGTTTCTTTTATCTCTCTTGCCTCCTTGAGTATGCTATCTCTTTCGGCTTTTGCTTCACGCAAAATACGCTCGTTGTCAGCNTTAAGAGCTTCCATNTCTTTTTTGGCGTTATCTGCTGCCTCCAAAGCGTTTTTAATCCCCTCTTCTCTTTCTTCTACCGCGCTAAGAATAGGTTTCCAAGCGTATTTTCTTAGTAANAATAAAAGAGCTAAAAATAAAACGGTTTGCCAAACAAANANGCCAATTGAAAAGTCGTTAAATAAATCCATATTATATCTTTATTTTTCTTTTNATAATGCTAAAATCAAAACTGTAAGCAACCCTTACAGTTTTGATTTAAAATGATGAATTAAGCAGCAAATAATGCAGCAAATCCAATACCTTCAATAAGTGCAGCAGCAATAATCATTGCTGTTTGGATTTTTGAAGTCGCCTCAGGTTGTCTAGCGATAGCATCCATGGCAGAGCCACCGATTTTACCAATACCTAAACCTGCACCGATTACAATTAATCCCGCTCCTACAATATTTGGAATAGTCATAATAAAAAATTTAAAGTTAATAATTAGTTAATATCTTAATGTTCATCGTGATGTTCTTCTACTGCAGCACCGAAATAAAGCGCTGTTAGCATAGTGAATATGTAAGCCTGTAAAAAGGCCACAAGCAATTCAATAACTCCTAAGAATAGTGTTAATCCAAAAAATGATCCAAAAGCAAATAGATTGGAGGCGAAAAACACTAAACCAATAAGCGACATCAACACCACGTGACCCGCTGTAATGTTAGCATACAAACGTATCATTAGAGAAAATGGCTTAATGATTGTTCCTAAAAGCTCTATAGGCATAAGAACAAATTTCATTGGTACTGGTACGCCAGGCATCCAAAAGATGTGTCCCCAATAATTTTTGTTTGCTGTAAATTGTGTNATTAAATAAGTAATNAGTGCCAACGAAAATGTGATGGCTATGTTTCCTGTTATNTTAATTCCTAAGGGTGTCATTCCAGCTAGGTTCACAATCCAGATGAAAAAGAATACCGTTAGCAAATAACTCATATATCTTTTGTAATGCTTTTCTCCAATGTTAGGAATAGCGATATCGTCTCTGATAAANAAAACGAGTGGCTCTAACAACCTNCCAAAACCACTAGGGANNGGCCCNTTCTTGTAAGACTTTGATAAGCCTGTAAAAAGAAAGAATATTANANCGCAAATCAACAAGGTCATTAAAACGTTTTTTGTAATAGAAAAGTCAATCAAGGAAGAATGACTGACTAGCTTTTTCTTACCGTCTGAGTTAAGTTTAAGNANNATGTCTCCATGTTTTGCTGCCACTATTTTACCGTGAAAAATAGAGTAGTTAGAACTCTTAGACTCATAAAGATAGTCTGTACTTTCTTTGGCTACAGAATCGCTCTNGCTAAGCGGCTCAAAAGTAATGGTTGAATCGGGTGCCGNGACCTCTTTAACCTCAACCTTCTTGAAGTCTGAAGACAAGAAGAATTGAATACCGTTGTCCCAAACAATAATTGGNAGGGGCATTTTTGCACCATGAAAAAGCTCAAAATAGTGGGCNTCTTTCANGTGATGCTTGATGAAGCCTTTTACCTCTTCTGGGGTGTCTTTATGGTCTGTGTTGTCAGATTTTGCAAAAGTTACACTNGNAATTGCTAGTGTAAAAAGTAAGGCTAAAAAATTAAATTTTCTTCTCATTCGTCCGCAAATAANTGCTATTAAAGAGTTCGCTGCAAAACTAAATATTAATGTTCATTCTAAAAATAAAATGATGAAATATTTTAAAGTTTTTTTAACGCCTTGTTGTCGAGAANTTTAGAGTTGGTTGAGNAGCNTTATTAAAACACTTATTTCAACNATTAGAGCCATAAAATAAGGAATAAAAAATAAGAGAAAAGCANGGGTTGAGTTAGGGCATTGTTCAACTAAGATGGGCTGTATGAAAAGCGGGAAAACAATCAGTTTTAGTAGGCTTGTTGCTAAAAAAATATANCCCAAACTTGCGGTGTGGCTGATTCTAAATTTATANATCGTCAAAANGGCAAGTGCTGCCAATAAAAAGTTGCTGAGGTAAGTAAAAGCCCACATTTTTAGATTAAGCCGAATGTCTTGCAACTCAAAAGCCAGGTAATGCATCAGCCNNACACAGACTAAAACAAGCCCNAATTTACNAGNAAAAGAAAGAATGAAACGACTANTCGTCATTGTTAAGTTTNTTGAGGGTCTGCAAAACAGAATACAAAGATATAAGAAGNGCAAAAANGGTTAANGCANTGGTAAACCAAGCTTTTTCAGNNTGGTATTTNGCGTCTAAAAATTTACCCAGGTTGGCGCCTAAAAANATGATTATTCCCATNTGTGAGGCAACAGCAANAAGAATAATAAACCGNTTAGGCNGTTTTTTCTTGTTTTTCTTGTTTTCCAACATGGTTTATGTCTTTTATGACTGCGCCCATGCTNCAAGACCCTGTGAAAGAAGCCCCCGGTTCAATGGCTAACTTATTGGTTACTATGTCGCCGTCAATCTTAGCTGTNGATTTTAAAACCAANAGCTCNGTAACCGAAACAGANCCCTTAAGCTCTCCNGAGACNTCTGCGTTTGAAGCATTAATGTTACCCTCTACCATTCCNGTTGAGCCNATTACGACTTTTCCCTTGGTGTTAATTGCACCAGATAAGGTGCCGTCTACNCTAATGTCGCCTGAAGAAGTAACTTCGCCAACTATNTTTGTTCCTACGCCNATTAAATTTACTACTCCNGAGTTGTCNTGTGGTTTTGCCATATTTTTTTCTTTTTNTGAAAACATTAATATTTGTTTTTGGTTANACAAATATAACAAAAACTTGATTTCATTAATGTTCAAGATAGTATTGGGCAAAGGTTTTTTTATATCCGTCAATGTCTCGNTTTTTGAAAAATGNTGGAAAATTTGGACTTGCGATAATAAAGGCGTCATAATTTTCGCCAAAAACCCCTCGTACATCACCCTCAANAAAAGACTTGTAATAGGACATTGCTCTACTTTTGTTGGGGAACTCTCTTANTGTAATCATATGTGTGTGTTCATCGAAAAGNAGNTCGCTTACATTAAGNCTTTCTAANCGATANNATTCTGCGTGATAATTAGAAAATGTCGACTTAGCAATNGANACCTCTAAATCGAACTCTTTAAATAAAAGGATAAAATAATGNCCTGCNTNTGGCTTATAAAGATATGTAGCCNTNGTTGTTTTTGTGCTTGANNNTTCTNTTTCNTGCTGTTGTAAATANTATAATATTTCTTTTGCAGNNTTAGAAACGCTGTGNTGTGGNTATTTTTTTTCAATAAGTGATAGCGCTCCAATGTATTCTTTCTTNCTCATTCGNCTTGCTTTTGCAATGGTTTTCAAAAGCTCGAANTCTGGAAATAAAAANTTAGACTGGTNNTTTTGATTAATAAAATTACACAAAGATATACAGTCCTCAAAGCGGGANTCTACATATAACTGGTAGGCTTTTTCGTATTGTTGATTTANCTCCTTATTTAATTGGCTTAACTTGTCNGCATAGTCTGGGTTATNAATTAGNTTGGCGTAATCGCTATTNGGGAATTCTTCNATCAANAGTTTCTTATATTCGCTTGCNNNCAAGATGTTGTCTGAATCNTTATTTANTCTATACAATAAATATAATACGGTTGGTCTGTTTGTNTTTTTTGGAAANCGTTCGTTTAATTTTTTAAATGTTTTAATAGATTGTGAAAGGTCAAACAGCTTTTCCCTNTAAACAAGNCCCGCATTGAAATATGCTGAAACTATTTTGTTGTTTGATTCGCTTATNTNCTCGATGGTCAAGGGCAGNTCTCTTAAATATGACTCTCTGCTTTTGGGATCAAAGTTTTTTTCAATNGAGGAGTCAGCAACAGCNCCCTCAACTGATGTTGNTGTTTTATCTGATCTTCTCCAGTCGTCTTCTAGTTTTCTGTTTCCCCATTTTCTAGAAAAATCTGAAANNCCAAAGCTTANTGTNTTNGGGTTNTCGAAGTACCAACCNCCACCTCTGTTTTGNTTCANTCTATTAAAGCTNTTNTTTTTTATTGGATCATTAAAAAAATTATTCTCCANCCTTCTTGAGTTTTCTAATTGCCTTTGCNGNTTCTCNTNCTCCTCCACCTTTTGAATAATTTTATCAATAAANGCCAGNCGTTCATTTTCNGGCATAAGGGCTACGCGTTGTATACTGTCNTGATGCTNAATGATATTAAGGTTNGTTATTAGCTCTGTAAGGGTCTTTTGTCTATTAGAAGCCAGNTCAAACTTGTCGTTATTAGCGCTCATAAAGGCTACCGCTGTATCGTAATACGCCTGAGAGNTTCTATAGTTTTGTTGGGTGTAATAAATGTCTGCNAAAACATGGCTTGACAGCGCTTTTTGNGCNTCATTATTGATGCTTGTGGCTACGGATTTGGCGTAAAAAGAGCTTGCNTCCTTAATTTTGNCTTGTCGGTTAGATAGTTCTGCTANNCCAAAGTATATAACNTCTAAAAACTCTTTGTTTTTGTCNTCTTTTAACATCTTTANTAGTTCGCCTTNAATTTGTTCCGATCCNATTGAAGAGGTNTTAAAAGANCGTGCTCTATTAATTTTTGAGTTAAATGTCATTTCATAGTCCGGACTAATACGAACAACCTTGGAAAAATTATCGGTTGCAGCAGAATANTTTTTTTGGNTAAAATGAAGNTGCGCCAAAATATATAAATAGCGTGCTTTTTCTCTTTTTTTNTTGNCTAGAGATATTGCCTCTAATAATTCGCTGAACGCAGGGTCNTAGTTTTTTTGTTTTATATAATAATGGGCAACCGCCAAAGCAAGNTCTTTGTTTAATTTTATNGGAAATTTTTCGTCAGAAAGCACNTCTTCTAAAACGAGCTCNGCAGAACTAAATTCNATAGTTTCCGTAAANGCTTTAACAAGCCANATTTTTGCTTCATAAGAAGAGTTTNGGCCNTCAAACTGTCGATTAACTAAGCGAAATGCCTCTATAGATTTTATATATTCTTTTTTATAAAAATAAGCCTTTCCAATAAGCAGGTAACAATCNTCAATCCANCTGTTGTGCTCTTNGCCTTTTATTAGCATTGAATGCTTNCTAATTGCTAAAGCACATTTTTTAAGCGCTTTGTCCAATTGGGGGGCANCAGACTGCGCGTCTTTTTCAGTGCCTAAAGGATATATNGTTAAGANCTCATTAAAGTCGTCTTTGTGTGTNCTTTCAATTTTATTTACNGCAGAATTAAANCTTTGAAGNGCGTTAAAATACCAATTATATCTTGTTGTTGTCTTGTGATAGGCCTTGTTTAAAAANCTATTCTTTGTAGTTTTGCAAGNACTAAAAATAAGCATGNCAAATAAGAACAAAANTGTTTTTATTAATACTGTTGATTTGNNGAACATAAAAGCAATAACTAATGTGNTGCAAAATTATTTTATTTTCTTGAATAAAAAACAAAAGGCTGTTAAGATAAATTTTTAAGATATTTGTATTGTTTATGTCGGGTCACAAAAAATATAATTCTTTTTTAAAAAGGTGGAGGTTTAAGTATCGTTTTGTTATTTTAAATAGCGANAGTTTTGAAGAGTATTTATCCTTCAATATCTCAAANCTTAACCTTTTTATTTTGTCTTGTGTAATAACAACNTTTCTTATGCTTGGCACAGCTGTTGTAATTGCTTTTAGCCCTCTNAAGGAATATATNCCTGGNTATACTAGNACAGAAATAAGAAGACAGGTGGTGGCTCTTAATNTNTTGTCTGACTCNTTAAGCAACGAGCTGTCTAATCGNGANNCTTATCTTAAAAATATAAAAAATATAATTGAGGGNNGGGGTATTGACACAAGNTTAGCTCCANTNNCNCCNTCAAATACANCGCAAGAAAANACTGCTGTTGANAAAGCGCCCGAAGACTCGTTGTTAAGAATTCANGTTGAGTCAGAGGAGAGGTTTAATTTTTTTGAATACACCAACGTTGACAATCAAAACATTGAAAAAATATTGTTTTTTACTCCAGTTAAGGGGCTAATAACCCAATCCTTTAATNTTGATGAAAAACACTACGGTGTTGATGTTGTTGCTAAAGAGAAAGAATTAATAAAGAGTGTGCTTGGCGGTGTGGTTGTTTTCGCTTCGTGGACATTTGAAACTGGTCATGTTATGGCAATACAGCACGAAAACAACCTTATATCGNTNTATAAGCACAACTCTGTNTTACTAAAAAAACAGGGAGAAACNGTTGAGGTTGGTGAGGCTGTTGCTATTATTGGCAATTCAGGAAAGTGGAGCACNGGNCCTCATTTNCATTTTGANCTATGGCACAACAACAAGCCTGTTGATCCNGAACAATATATCTTATTTTAAATTATGGGAATAAAGTCTTTTTTTNGTGTTTTNTATGCTCGCCTAATGGCACAACAAAANAAATTTTGGATNAAAAACCCTATAGNGGCTCAAAAAAANGTTTTTAAAAATTTAATNTCTAAGGGNTCNAATACGTCTTTTGGAAAAGAACATGGCTTTAATAATATTGTTTCATATGAGGACTTTAAGTCTAGGGTTCCTGTAAGGGATTATGAGGGNCANAGGCATTATATTGAGTCTATTTTAAGTGGAAAAGAATGTGTTTTATGGCCGGGCCGNCCTTTGTATTTCTGTAAAACATCAGGGACAACCTCAGGCGCTAAATATATTCCNATATCTAAGGANTCTATGCCNTACCACCTAAAGTGTGCTAGAGATGCTATTTTAAGTTATATTAACGAAACTNGNTGTGGTGATTTTTTAAANGGCAAAAANATTTTTATACANGGTAGTCCTAAACTAGATTACAGNAAGNGNTCTCCTATAGGTCGATTATCTGGAATTGTTGCNCACCACATACCATGGTATTTAACTAAAGACAATAANCCCTCATTTAAAACTAATTGTATTGATGATTGGGAAAAAAAAATAGANGCTATNNTTGATGAAACTCTTTGCGAAAANATGACGNTGATAAGCGGNATTCCTCCTTGGGTACAAATGTACTTCGAAAGAATANTTAAGAGAACAAATAAAAAAATAAAAGACGTTTTTCCCAACTANAGCTTNTTTATCTATGGGGGNGTAAACTTTGAGCCATATAAAAGTCGTTTCTTAGATTTNGTGGGGAAAAAAGTAGANAGCCTNGAGNCCTNCCCCGCCTCTGAAGGCTTTATTGCTTATCAAGACAAGCCTTCTTCTNCCGGNATGTTGCTTTGTGTTAATCATGGAATATTTTATGAGTTTATCGAGTCAAGCCANTTTTTTGANGANAATCCAAAAAGAGTTTCNCTANCCGATGTTGTGTTGGGAAAAGATTATGTNATTATTTTAAGCACAAACGCNGGTTTGTGGGCGTATAACATAGGNGATGTGGTTAGGTTTGTTTCTGTTNNNCCATATCGTTTAGTGGTAAGCGGANGNNTTAATCATTACACCTCNGCGTTTGGCGAGCATGTAATAGCAAAAGAAGTTGAAGAGGCAATGAAAGAAGCCGTTATTAGTCATCCNGCTAGTGTTGGTGANTTTCACGTAGCTCCNACAATAANCCCAAAAAGGGGNNTGCCATNCCACGAGTGGTTTATAGAGTTTAATCGCCCACCAAAAGACGAAAAGGCCTTTGCTAAAAAACTAAACGAAGCAATGGAGAAACAAAATAGCTATTATGAAGATTTAATTAANGGNGGTGTNTTAAANTCTTTGGTNATATCAAAGGTTAAAANGGGGGGCTTCTATAGNTATATGAAATCAATNGGTAAACTNGGCGGCCAAAACAAACCTCCTCGTTTATCAAATAATCGTAAAATTGCNAATTACTTAACCAAATTTTTAGATGNATAATAANAAGAAANACGTCGCTGTGCTAGGATCAACTGGCTCAATAGGAACTCAAGCTCTTGAAGTTATAGAATCAAACAAGGATATGTTTGGTGTTGAGGTGCTAACCGCNAATTCCAATCACAACTTACTAATAAAACAAGCNATNAGGCTTNAGCCTAATGCTGTTGTTATTGTAGATGACGGAAAATACCAACAGGTCTTTGATGCGCTCTCNCCACTAGACATTAANGTTTATTCTGGGGAAGAAGCTTTNGGNCAGATTGTAGAAATGGAAAANATAGACATTGTCCTAACCGCGCTTGTTGGTTATTCTGGATTNAANCCCACAATAAACGCCATAAAAGCCAANAAAAACATCGCTCTTGCAAACAAAGAAACTTTGGTGGTNGCAGGCGCATTAGTTACGGATTTAGCNANAAAAAACGGNGTGAACATTTATCCTGTTGACTCTGAACATTCGGCTATATTCCAATGCTTAGTTGGTGAGTTTCATAATCCTATTGAAAAAATATACCTNACTGCATCTGGAGGGCCNTTTAGGGGCTGGNCNAAAGATGANTTGNNGGGCGTCACAAAAGAACAAGCCCTAAAACACCCAAACTGGGATATGGGNGCAAAAATTACTATNGACTCTGCNAGTCTAATGAANAAGGGNCTNGAGGTTATTGAGGCTAAATGGTTGTTTGGNTTAAAAAGCANCCAAATAGAGGTTNTTGTTCATCCGCAGTCTATAGTTCACTCNATTGTGCAGTTTACTGATGGTTCTATGAANGCTCAAATGGGNTTGCCAGATATGANGCTNCCCATACAGTATGCCCTAACCTANCCTGAAAGAAAGTCTTCGCGGTTTCCTCGTTTTAATTTCGTNGACTANCCNNGCNTAACCTTTGAAAAAGCNGACNCCAAAACATTTAAAAACCTNGCTCTTGCTTACGNCGCAATGAACAANGGNGGTAATATGGCTTGTATTTTGAATGCCGCNAACGAGGTTGTTGTTGATGCTTTTTTNAATGATAAAATCGGNTTTTTAGAAATGTCTGATNTTATTGCTGATTGTATGGAAAAGAGTACTTTTGTACAAAANCCAACNNTTGATGATTTTGTTTCTTCTGANGAAGAANGCAGGGCTTTAGCTAACNCACTAATTAAATAAATGGAAATAATAATAAAAGCAGGNCAGCTTCTTTTGAGNTTATCAATACTAGTGATTTTACATGAGCTTGGTCACTACATTCCCGCCAAAATATTTAANGCTCGTGTAGAAAAGTTTTATCTTTTTTTTGANCCNTGGTTCTCGTTATTTAAAAAGAAAATTGGCGACACTGTTTATGGNATAGGCTGGCTTCCTCTTGGTGGTTATGTNAAAATTTCTGGAATGATAGATGAGTCTATGGACAAAGANCAAATGAAAAAANCCCCAAAGCCTTGGGAGTTTCGCTCTAANCCTGCNTGGCAAAGACTGATTATTATGGTTGGGGGNGTTGTTGTTAATTTTCTGNTAGCTATAATTATATATTCAGCGGTTTTTTTTGTTTGGGGGAAGGCTACGCTTCCNATTGAAGAAATAAATAAGCANGGNGTAGAGGTTACNAGTGTTGGCAAACAAATTGGTTTTGAAAATGGAGACAAATTAATTTCTGTTGAGAACGTGGCCGTTAGTGATTTTTCCGAATTTCGAAACAGTTTAATTTTGGAAATGCCTAGCTTTGTTCGTGTCAGTCGCANCGGNAATCTTATTGANATTCCCATAACAAAACAACATATTAAAACTCTTATTTCTAAAAGNCANAGCCANCTTTTACCTAGGAGATTCTTTGTGGTTGATAGTGTNCCTGTTNGCTCTAGCTCTTATCCTGTTCTTAGTANAAATGATAGTTTAGTGGGNGCAAATGGTAGNAGNTTAAAATATGCTGATCAGTTTAAAGATGTTTTTTTAAAAAATGCTAGCTCNCCTGTTTCGATTGAATTTTATAGANATGGGNCGCTTTTAACAGATACTGTTGTTCCTAATTCAAGNGGCNTAATTGGNGTTTATCAAAAAGCTNGTTTTGCTGCAAAATCTAGCCATNTATCTTTTGNGTTTTTTGAAAGCTTTTCAGTTGGGTTGCTTCACTCATTTGATGTTGGTTTAAAATATTTAAAGCAATTTAACCTAATTTTTGANANTGAAATAAAGGGTTATGAGGGNGTTGGTGGTTTTATTTCTATTGGAAGNATCTTTCCAGANACTTGGAACTGGCAGGCTTTTTGGNTGTTAACTGCTTTTCTATCAATAATGCTTGGNGTTTTAAATTTATTGCCAATCCCCGCATTAGANGGGGGNCATGTAATGTTTTTGCTGTATGANGTGATTACGCAAAGAAAGCCTAACGAAAAAGTANTGGAATATGCGCAAACNATTGGGATAATATTGTTGTTANGNCTAGTNTTGTATGCAAACGGAAACGATATTTTTAAACTATTATCATAAATAATATTAAAATAATGAATGAAANTTTTGGAATGAAAGAGGCCTTGAATGAGTTGGGCCTAAAGACAATAAACGANGGAAGCTCCACCGGAAAAANCTGTTTTTCTAGCGGAGAGCTTTTAGAGTCGNNCTCTCCTGTTGACGGGAAANTAATTGGTAAAGTAAGGTGTAGTAGNNGTGATGATTATGAAAAAGTTGTNTCNGCNGCTGCCNCTGCATTCAANAATTGGAGAACANTCCCTGCTCCAAAACGCGGTGAAATAGTTCGTCAATTCGGAGAAAANCTAAGAACACACAANGAAGCCTTAGGAAAGCTNGTTTCTTATGAAATGGGTAAATCTTATCAAGAAGGCTTGGGAGANGTTCAAGAGATGATTGACATTTGTGATTTTGCAGTTGGATTNTCTAGACAGCTACACGGTTTAACTATGCACTCTGAGCGNCCTGGNCACAGGATGTATGAACAATATCACCCTCTNGGTGTGGTCGGNATTATTTCTGCCTTCAATTTTCCNGTAGCTGTTTGGTGTTGGAACACCGCTTTAGCGTGGATAGCTGGTGACACNTGTGTGTGGAAAGGNTCNGAAAAAACACCGTTATGCTCNGTAGCNTGTCAAAACATNGTTGCTGAGGTCTTAAAAGAAAACGATTTAGAAGAAGGNATTTCTTGTATAGTGACTGGTNACTACAAAATTGGCGAAATGATGACCAACGATANGCGTATACCATTAATTTCTGCAACAGGGTCGTCAAGAATGGGGCAAATAGTAGGGGCAACGGTNGCGCGTCGNTTNGGNAAGTCGCTATTAGAGCTTGGTGGAAATAACGCTATTATAATCACGCCNACCGCTGACTTAAAGATAGTTGTTCCTGGCGCTGTATTNGGCGCAGTCGGAACGTGTGGNCAACGATGCACNTCAACAAGGCGTTTGATTATTCATGAATCCGTTTATGATGCTGTTAAAAACTCTATTGTNAACGCATACCAACAAATTAAAATTGGAAATCCNCTAGACGAAAACAACCACGTTGGGCCGTTAATTGACAAAGATGCTGTNGGCNTNTATCAAGACGCNCTAAACANGGTTGTTGAAGANGGTGGTAAANTCTTGGTTGATGGCGGTGTCCTANATGGNTNGGGTTATGAAAGTGGGTGTTATGTAAAGCCTGCTATTGCTGAAGCAAAAAATGATTTTGATATCGTTCAACACGAAACTTTTGCTCCGATACTATANTTAATTAAGTATTCCGGNGATTTNGAAAGNGCTATTGAAATACAAAACGATGTGCCNCANGGNTTGTCNTCGGCTATTATGACCTCNAGCCTTAAAGATGCTGAAAAGTTTTTNGCTTCTTCTGGNTCTGATTGTGGTATTGCAAATGTAAACATTGGAACTTCAGGCGCNGAGATAGGCGGTGCTTTTGGCGGTGAAAAAGAAACTGGTGGNGGAAGAGANTCTGGCTCTGATGCTTGGAAAATATATATGCGCCGTCAGACTAANACTATTAATTATTCTGANGAGCTGCCGCTTGCTCAAGGCATAAAATTCGACTTGTAAAACAAAAGGTCGTATTTTTGTACCTTTANCTGTTTGTTATATGCAATTATTCCTTNTGCTTTCNTTTGTGTTGTTTGGATTGNGCTCTTTTGCTCAAGATTCNTGGCGTGCTCCAGATTCGGCAAAAGAAATAAAGAANCCGTATGCNGGNAATAAAATAGCGGCACAAAAAGGTCGNGCGNTATACTCTAGCTTGTGTTGGACATGTCATGGTAAAAANGGGAAGGGTGATGGGCCTGCCTCTGCCAACCTTAANCCAAANCCTAATGNNTTTTCTTCTGNTGACCTACAAAAACAAACCGATGGNGAGTTGTTTTGGAAATTNTCAAANGGNANGGGTATGATGGTGCCNTATAAGCACTCTCTNAACGAAGAAAAGCGATGGCANCTGATAAACTATATAAGAACCCTAAGNGTAAAGTANATGAGNAAATTTGTTNTTCTTGGTTTATTGTTGTTGNGNTTGGATGTTATGGCACAAGAAAAAAAGTATNTAANNGCTTTTAAAAACAAGCAGCTAATAAATGCTCAAACGGCTGTAATTCCAGANGGTTTTGATTTTACCATTATGCATCGTTTTGGTAAAATTGGTCTTGANGATAGATTATANAAAGACTTTTTGGGTTTTGATAGNCCTGCAAACATTCGCTTTTCNTTATCCTANAAATTAAACGATAGATTTTATGTGGGGNTNGGAAGAACTAAAATTGGCAAAACCATTGATGTTGAGGGTAAGTACGTCTTNCTTAGACAAACCGCCGACAACAGCTCNCCTTTGAGNNTTGCNATTTTTAACAACACAGGAATAANCACTGAGCCGTTTAANGATTNTGGCCCAAATGCNTTTTTCTCAGACAGCANAACCCCTTTTGAAAATAGGTTTTCTCATCGTGTAAGNTACACAACGGAACTTATNCTTTCTAGGANGTTTANCGATAAGGTCTCGCTACAANTAAGCCCAACAGTAGTNTATAAAAACCTTGTTTTTGGATTAAAAGAAGACCATTTTACATTTGTTGTTCCATTTAGCGGTCGTTTNNAATATTCGTTTGGTAGCGCTATATTNTTTGAATACGCTCACAAACTNAATAACCGCTCCNAGTCNGCNCTTGACAACCCTTTTTCTTTAGGGCTTGAATTTGGNACAGCAGGACANGTTTTTCAAGTGTTTATGAGTAATAGTTATTATTTAAGGGAGTCTAATATTTANACTCTTGAGCCTTATGATTTTTATCANANTCCCTATGAGTTTGTGTTAGGNTTTAATATTCGNAGAGTATGGTGGTTTTAAATAAAAAAANNATAAGGGNCCTNGCGTTGNTTCTTTTGTTAACAGGGGGTATTCTCNTGTCTTGTAGTAAAGACCGCTTAATTGATGTTGAGCCCTATATTTATCCTNCGGAGTNTTGGAAAAAAGATTCNTTGGTCTACACTTTGTTGTTAGACACNNCTATTCTAAACCAACAAGTNACNCCTTTCGGNATATCGTCACCTGACACCTTAAGCTTGTTTTATGAAACACAGGAGTANTCTTTTACNTTTTTAGAAGAAAGCAAAGACAGCGTNTTTGTTGGGNCCACNAANGGGTTNTTTGAGTTTAAATTAGACTCTTTATTTTTATATAATNATCAAGANACCTTGAAACANAANGTGATAATTAAAAANGATTCTCTGATGGTTCTGGAGTCAACCATAACAAGCGGCAACTACATAAGAAATTATAGCANCTATTACAGCCTTATAGATGTTGAGGNAGAAANCCCAANCGTNNGTTTTCGNAATGACATNTATAACCCTATTTTTGAAAGTCGCTGTATGCCTTGTCACAGTTCAGATGGNGGGCAAATTATTCTTGCTCCTGCTAGTGTTGCTTATGANAATATGATTAATGGTGTTAGTAAAAATGATGGNGGNGTTGCTTTTATNAATGTTTTACANCCAGAAGAAAGTTATTTGTACCGNTTAGTGGCNGATGANAATGTTGAATATATAATGCCGCCNGGAAACAATGATCTAACCCCGTTTGAAATCCAAACCATTTTGACGTGGATTAGTCAAGGNGCACAAGACAATTAANTTGTATTGTTTCTATTCATTTTAAATTTTAGTATTTTTGTACCCTTATTTTTAACCGTTTAACANCATTATTATGAACAAAATTTCTTCAATCATTTTTCTTGTATTGTTTGGTTATNGCTATTCATATGCTCAATGTACTACCGAAAACTCTATTGGTTGTGAGTGTGAAAATTCAGATGAANTNGCATGCGATTTATTGCCCGACATTACTGTTTCNTGGCAATGGGGTATAGGTGACTACCAAGAATATCCTCCTNNNGAAGGGTTNCAAGATGGTGAAATTAATTATCCAGACAATTGGTTTCAAATAACCCCTGAAGTTGAGGCAATGGGAAGGATTAGAGTGGGAGCAAGAACTCCTAATATCGGTTCTGGTCCGCTAAACTTAAGAGGAGCGGANAAAGACGGATATAGGTGGATGATNTGTTATGATAGTGGCGTCGCTGATACTTTTACGGTTTATGATCCTGATTGGAACGAAGCAAGCTATTGTCCAGATGGTAGTTCTCCAAAACANATCTCCTGGCAAAGAATNTATCAAAAAAGGGCTGATGGGAGTATGGACTTTTATGANGTTATGGTNGGTACNATGGAATACCACCCAACACACGGTCATATGCATTTTGATGAATGGACAATTATGTCTCTTCGTATTCCAGACCCCAACAATATGGAAAANCCNTTGGAGTGGGAAATTGTTGGTGATGGAGCAAAAGTTGGTTTTTGTGTAATGGACNTAGGGAATTGTAGTAGTGAAAATGCCGGNTGTCGTGATGATGAATCAGTTTACAATGAGGGTAATTTGCTNTCACAAGATAGTTTTCCAAACTATGGTCTTGGTGGNGGNGGCTATAATTGTAGCCCTGTTTCACAGGGCATTTCCGTTGGNTATAACGACACATATGGCTCTTATTTAGATGGTATGTTTTTAAACATNCCNTTNGGNACATGTAATGGTGATTATGCGATNGTATTAGANGTGCCTCAGGTTATGGTTGAAGAGCGTTTAGATAACAACTATACGTGGTTTCCTGTTACTCTANCTCAACAAACCGGNGTTCCNGATGTTCCTGAAATTACAAGCTCTANTACAGGTTTAATTTGTGAAGGAGANTCCGTTTTNCTTTCAATTGGGGCNCCAAACAATACTTCTGTTTTNTGGTCTAATGGAGAAACATCNGAAACAATAGAAATTAATCAGTCAGGAACGTATTCAGTTACTGTAACTAGCGATGAGTTTAGTTGTCCTACAACAAAAACTATTGCTGTTNCAGCTATATCTAATCCGACNGTAGANGAAGTTACTGTTTGTAAAAACGAAAGTGCTGNACTAAGTGTTGAATCAGAATATAGTGTAACGTGGTATGATGAAAATTTAAATGTAGTTGGTTCAGGACAAAATTTTACTACTCCTATTCTTAATGAAAGCACCAATTATTATGTTACAAACAGCTACTTTGATAATAAGGTTGGTCCTGAAGANCATCAAGGAGACTCTGATTATAGCGGCGGNTCAAATGCTATTGGGTTTCTTTCTTTTGANGCTTTAAGCGCATTTACATTAGAGACAGTAAGNGTGTATACTGAAGAGCCAGCAGAAAGNAAGTTTATTTTAATAAATGAAGAAGGAGAGGTGATTGCGGAACANACTGAGTTTATTGGTTTTTGTGCTGATGANCCCCAAGTGNTTACTTTAAATTTTNANGTTCCTGAAGGAANCAATTATCAAATTGGNACTGATGCTGATTTTAATATTAATAATGTTGGNGGNGAAAATCCACAACTTAAAAGAACNGGAACCAATGGTGGTTTAACNTATCCNTATATTCTAGAAGGAAAGGTNTCAATAAATAATGCTGTTTATTATGGTCAAGGAGTAAATGATAGTGGNGGCGACGATTACACNACATATTATTATTATTTATATGATTGGGTTNTTTCTGTTGATCCNATCGAATGTGATCCTGTATTGTTTCCTGTAACTGTTGAAGACTGTAGCTCTATAGAAGANATTTTAATAGACATGAGTGTTTATCCAAATCCTACAGACGGNATGGTTAAATTANCTCTTAGTTTAGAAACNGAAAGNAAGGTAGAAATNTCACTAAANAACAGTATTGGTCAGAAGGTGTTTAACAAAACATTTGGNTTTTTATCTAAATTAGATAANTCNTTTGANTGGTCTATGTTACCAAAAGGCGTTTATTCTATTAANATAAANATAAANAATCAACNCNCTTTTGAAAAAATTGTTCTCCAATAAANNTTTAATACTATTTATAGTTTTACAATTAGAGCCCTTAGGGGCTCTTTTTGCNCAAGGAAATTGGCAAANCTTCACTACAGAAAATACTATTTTAGTTGANAATAAAATAAACGACATTCTAATTGTTGATGGTGTTAAGTGGATAGGTACNGGCTGGGGTTTATATACATACGACAACACNTCTTGGGTTGATTATACCGATGTTCTTCCGCACCCCTTNGTAAACTCTATTTCAGTAGACAAGGAGGGTTATATTTATGTTTGCACTTTAGGTGGTATTGCTGTATATAATGGAGTATTATGGGAAACCATNACTTCAGAAAACAGCATTATTACNANTCATGTTAATGANGTNGTTTTCGACGATNACAACACNGCTTATATAGGNACTATTAATGGTTTGTTTAAAATGATTAATGATGATATTTCAATTATACTTGATTCATCTTCTTTAGANCCAACTTTTATAAATGTNCGNTGCTTAACTTTTAAGGGCGACTCTTTGTGTATTGGNACTATTAATGGTGGTTTNGCTTATTTGTATAATNACACAATTAGTTGGTATAACNCTAATAATGGTCTAATAGATAATACCTCTACAGATATATTAGTTGACAAGGAAAACTTATGGATAACTACTCCTTATGGTGGTTTAATCTCTCATTTATTGAGCGGTGATTTTTTAGTTTTTAATAGCGGTTTTTTTAATAATTGGCCTAGCAATAGTTTAAACACTATATATAAAGATGATAACTTGTTTTATATTGGAAGTAATGGNGGAGGCTTTTTCTCTTTCAGTTATGAGTTTGGTATTCAAAGTACAAACACCTTTAATACTGAAAATAGTGGTTTAATCAATAACTATGTTTTGTGTATAGAAAAAGATGAGTTAGGTTATTGGATTGGTACAGAAGGGGGATTAGTGTATTGTACTGATATTTCAAGTGTAAATGAGTTTAATCAAGATAATAAACCAACTTTTAATGTCTTTAATAACAAATTAACTTTTCCTTTTAAGGGTAATATAACTATTTATTCTTTAGATGGAAAGCGTGTTTTTTCTGCTTATAACGAATCAAGTGTAAATTTATCTTTTCTTAAAAGGGGTAGTTATGTTTCAGAATTTAACAACAGCCGCTCTATCTTAATTCTTAATTAATAAATATTTAGCCTTGGTCTTTCGTCTCTATTAGCCAACTCCCAAGCTGTTAAAAATATATATCTACTTATTTTTTCAACTTTTGGAAAGTGTATTTTATCAATAGTATCTGATGGTTTATGATAGTCATCATGTACGCCATTAAAATAAAATATTACAGGAATATTATTTTTAGCAAAATTGTAATGGTCTGAACGATAATAATATCTATTAGGATCATCTACATCATTATATCTATAATCTAGCTCTAGATTAATATATTTATCATTTACTGATTCACTAACATCATGCAGCTCTGTACTTAATCTATCTGAACCTATTAAATACACATAATTTGGATTATCGTGATAGTCATCAATTCTGCCTATCATATCTACATTTAAATTTGCTATGGTGTTTTCTAAAGGATAAATTGGGTTTTCAGCATAATATTTAGATCCTAACAAACCTTTTTCTTCAGCAGAAACCGGCATAATAAGTATACTTCGTCTTGGTCCTTTACCTTCTTTTTTTGCTAACATAAAAGCTTCTGCTATTTCCATAATAGCTACAGTGCCGGAACCGTTATCGTCAGCACCATTATAAATTAAAGAGTCTTTAGTTCCTAAGTGATCATAATGTGCTGTAATTACTACTATTTGATCTTTTAAATCACTTCCTTCAATAAAGCCTATAATATTTTCTCCTTTTATATAATTATTATTTAATATTTTATCTAAAACACCTTTTTTATCCCATTTCCATTTACCATAACGTTTAACAGTTTTAACCTTAAATTTTTGAAAATAAGAGTTGTTTTTATAAGGTGGTATACCTATTTCTTTAAAAAAGTTAGCGATATAATTTGCCGCCATCTTCTGACCTGGTTTACCTGTTTCTCTTCCTTGTAAAGAATCACTAGCTAATATATTAATGTGTCTTTGTAAATCTTCTACAACTATTGAATTAGCATATTTAAGTTTAGTAACTTCCTCTAAATATGTACTTACTTGAGCAAATAACCCTAAGGGAAGAAAAAAAAATAGTATTTTTTTCATAACACTTATTTAACAACTTATTTTATTAACTCTTCTTTGGTGTCTTCCACCTTCAAAATCTGTATTTAAAAAAACATCTATTATTGAAAGTGCTTTTTCTAAACTAATGAAACGTGCTGGCATAGTACATATATTAGCATCGTTATGTAATCGTGCTAATTCAGCAATTTCAACCTCCCAACATAATGCTGAACGTACAGATTGATGTTTATTTGCACTCATATTTATTCCATTACCACTTCCACAAAATTGGATTCCTAATTGATTTGAACCATCTTCAATAGACTGAGCTAATTGATGAGCAAAATCAGGATAGTCTACACTATCTGTACTAAAACAACCGTAATCTGTAACAGTATAACCTTTACTCTTTAAATTTGATATTACACTCTCCTTGTATTCAAAACCTGCATGATCACATGCTATACCTATTTTTTTACTCATTTATTTGTAATGTTTATAAAATTTAATATCATAATAATATATCTTAAAGCTTATTAACAAACAAAACTGTTTTTTTGTTAATTACAGTTTAAAACTTTTATAAATTTTAGTTGACTTTTTAATATTTGATTTGCTTTCATTTTTTTTAGCATTTCTACTAATTTTAAACTCAATTTTAATATAAAAAATATTAATATACTATTAACATAAAATACAAATATTAAAGTTTTTTTTTATTAAAATATAATTGTTGGTTAAACTTTAATATTCTTAATATATAATGTTAATAAAAACATAAAATATTGATTATATAATAATTATAAATAATAAAAAGTTAATTTAATGTTAGTATCCATTAATAACTCATATTAAATAATTTTATTAAAAATAATTATCAACTAAATTAACAGTCTATATATAAATACATATAATTATTTACTAGAAATATTATATATTTATTATAACCATATCAATCTCTCTTTTTTCAATATCAACTTTTCTAATTTTTACCTTTAAAGAATCACCTAATGTAAATGATCTTTTAGTTTGATTTCCGTATATACAATAATTTTTTTCATCGTATATGTAGAAATCTCCTGGTATATTTTTTAGTCTTATTAAACCTTCGCAAGCCGTATTTTTAACTTCCACAAAAATTCCAAAATCAGTAACTCCAGATATTATTCCATCAAACGTATGACCTACAAATTGCGATATGTATTTAGTTTGCATATATTTTATAGAATCTCTTTCAGCTTTAGAAGCTATAATCTCNATTTCAGAAGAATGTTTACATAGTTGTTCTATTTTAGTTCTATTAAAGCTTTTACCGCCATCTAAATAATGTTGTAGAANTCGATGTACCATAACATCAGGATAACGTCGTATAGGTGAGGTAAAATGGGTGTAGTGATTAAATCCTAATCCATAGTGACCTATATTTTCTGTAGTATATACCGCTTTTGCCATAGTTCTTATTGATAAAGTTTCTATCATATTTGCCTCCTGACTTCCTTGAATATCTTTTAGTACTTTATTCATGGATTGAGCAATTGTATTTTTATTTTCAGTTTGTAAATTATAACCAAACTTCTTTAAGAATATACTTAATACATCTAATTTATCAGGGTCTGGACTATCATGAATTCTATAAACAAAAGTTAAAGATTGTTTTCCAATATATTCAGCTACTTTTCTATTTGCTAAAAGCATAAATTCTTCTATTAATTTATGAGCATCTTTACTTTCTTTAAAATAAATAGAAATAGGATTACCTTCTTCATCAATTTTGAATTTTGTTTCTAACCTTTCAAATGAAATAGCACCATTTTTTATTCTTTTATTTCTTAATATTTTAGCTAGAGAATCCAATTTTAAAAGTTCTTCAGCATATTTACCTTTTTTATTAATTATAATATCTTGAGCATCTTCATAGGTAAAACGATGATTAGATAAAATGACGGTTCTTCCAAACCATTCATTACATACTTTAGCCCTTTCATTAAGTTCAAAAACAGCCGAAAAACACAATTTTTCTTTATGAGGTTTTAACGAACATAAATTGTTTGATAATACTTCTGGTAACATAGGAATTACTCTATCAACTAAATAAATAGAGGTTGCTCTTTCTTGTGCTTCTTTATCAATACTATCATTTTCATTGATGTAATGAGAAACGTCTGCTATATGAATTCCAACTTTCCAATTTCCATTTTCTAGTTGTTGAATGGATAGTGCATCATCAAAATCTTTAGCATCATAAGGATCAATAGTAAAAGTTGTAATATTTCTAAAATCACGTCTTTTTTTAATTTCATCAGATGTAATTTTTGAAGAAATATTTTTTGCAGCATCTTCTATATGCTTATCGAATTTATTATTGAAATTATATTCAGCTAAAATTGAGTGAATTTCTGCTTGATGTTCTCCTGGATAACCTAATATTTCTTTTAATTCAGCTGTTGGATTATTCTTTTTATCACCCCAATCTATAACATTTACTACAACTAATTGTCCATTTTTAATAGTNTTTATTTCCTTGGCAGGTAAAAAAATATCGAAATGTATTTTTGGGTTTGAAAGAAGTATAAAAGCATGATTTTTAGCGAGTTCAACAACACCAACAAATTGTTCGGTATTATGTTCAATGACTTCAATAATTTCACCTTCTTTTTTACTCTTTTTAAAAGAAGGAAAAACAGAAACCTTTACTTTATCACCACTTACAACATTTGGAATATATTTTCTATGAATAAATATATCATCATCAAGATTTGTACAATTTACATAAGCATTTCCTACACTATTTATATCTATTATACCATCAACAATTGTAGATTTACTTTTTAATTTATACTTACCTCTAGAAACAGAAACAACTAAATCATATTGTTCCATNTCCTCAAGAACAATTTGAATTAAGCGTTTGGTATTTTCATCTCCTACACCTATTTGTTTTGAAAGCTGTTTATAATTAAAAGCTTTTCTAGGGTTTTTACGAAGAATAGATGTAATAAGAGATTTTAATGTGGATTTTTCAATATTTCTATTTTTCTTTTTTCTACCCATTCAACGAAAATATAAATTAAATGTGTTTACTTTGCTTAAGATGAGAAGAGCTTTTCATTTTATATTGTTAATAGTGTTTTTATCAGCTTGTGGTTCGCAGTCTAAATCTACATCTATGGATTGTAACACTAATAAGAAAATAAAAAAAACCAAAACTAAACAAGGTTTATTTAAAAAAGGAATATTACCAGACTAAACACCAACCCATAAAAGACAATTATATGTTAAAAGGAAAAAGTATAGGAATATTATTTATAGTTTTAGGAGTAATATTTTTATTAAACAATCTCAACTTTATAGAAGTATCCTTAGCCGAACTAATCAGAATTTACTGGCCAATAATATTAATTTGGATAGGTATTGATAAGTTACTTAGAAAATCTATAAATCAGGATAAAAAAGACTAAAGTCTTTTTGATATTTTAATTTTATTATTGTTTTTATTTCTTCAGAAAAATTATTTTTTTTAACTGTACCTATATTAAGATTTTGTAATTCTGCTTCAATATTCAAGTGGTTACAAATTGTATTAAAATCNTCATTTAAAGTTTCAATTTTTCCAACAAAATCCATAACAATATTATCATTTTCATCACAAACAAAAGTATACTGAGGTTTGAAGTGAACCCAATTCATAATTTCTTCTTTTTCCAAACCTTTTAAAACAAATTCGTTAAAACTTTTATATTCTTGTAAGTGGGATTTTGAAAAAGATAAATCTTGATTATTAATACCGCCCTGTTTTAAAAATGTATATGCTGAATATAATCTTTTGTAAGGATTTCTTACAAAACAAAACTTGTACAACGAATTAAAGACCTTTTCTCCATAATGCAGTTTGTAAAATTTTACATTTCTGTGTCCCCATTTTATATCTCCAAAAAGAGACCTTGAAATAGAAACTCCAGCGGTTTTAGGTATATGAAAAAACAAACATTTTTTATCTAAAAAAATAGATAAAATAGAATTTTCGCTATTGGGTTTAAATTTATTAAAAAGACTTAATTTATTAAATAAATATTTTTTCATTTATGATTTAAAATTAATAGTTTTTAATATTAAAGGAAGTTCTTTTTTTGAGAAAAAAACCATCCATAAAAAGAAGAAAATAAGATATATAAAAAACAACAATATAATTAATTGAAAAGGACCAACACTAAATATAATGTTATTAAAAAAGACATAAATAATTATAGCTAAAGCTAAAAAAAGCAGTAAAACCTTAACGTATTCTTTTTGATAAANAAAAATATTTAAACGCTTATTTAAAACGTATGTACACGCAAAATTTTGAAATAAATTATTAAATATATAAACAGCCCCTAGACCAACTAAACCCCAACTTTCAATAAAAAGAAAGTAAAGAGAAAAAGAAATGATGGAAGAGGTAACTAAAATATTTCTCATAGGTCTTTCTAAGCCAGTCATTTGAAGCATTAAACCAACAGATCCCATTGAAATATTAATAAATTGTCCTAAAATAATTAAGCATAATAAATTTGCACCCTTTATAAAATCATTTCCAAATAAAGCCATAATTGGCTCAGAAAAAAGAAAAATAAAAACTATTAATGGGAAGCTTAATATAAAAACAAATCTACCGCTTAATTGAAAGTAATATTTAAGTTCTTTAAGTTTGTTTTGAGAATATAATTGAGAAACAATAGGAGAAAGGATAGAATTAACAGANGCTAAAACAATAGGAACAAAAGTAGCTATGGTTAAAGCCACAGAATATATACCTAATTCAGAAATGCTTAAAAAATAAATTAATATAATTTTATCCCCATGACTACCTAGCGCATATACACAATTAGTTATTAATAAATTTAAACTATATTTTTTTTCTTCTTCATTAAACAAAGGAAATTTTAAAACAAAACGATGAAAATAAGACAAAGATTTTTTAATTAAAACTAACAGCAGAATTAGAGAAAGAAAGGCAGCTAAAAACTCAGAAATAATAAATCCATTAAGACCCCAACCCATTGAAAAAAACAACATAGTTAAAGCAACTTTTAGAGGTATTCTTAGAAAAGTATTAATAATTGTGCTTTTTTTAACCTCTTGTAATCCACGTATAATTTGTTCACATATAACTAAAAAACTATTAATAAACATCATAACACCAAACAAGGGAATAAACGGTTCAATTTGTGGTGTATTTAGAATTTTATAAGCTATAAATTCTGGAAATAAAAAAAAAGAAATAGAAACAGGAACAACTACACAAAAATTAATAAAAGTTGTATTGGCTATATAATTAAAAATACTATGAAAATTATTGGTTGCATTATATTTAGAAACAAATCGAACGAGTCCATTACCAAAACCAAAAGAGAAAAAAATACCTAAAACACCAATCATAGTAACCCCTAAAGCATACAAACCAATAGCCTCGGTTCCTAATATATTAGAAACATATATTTTAAAAAAGAAACCAATTATAATAGAAATGAGATTACCTAAAAGATAAAAACTAGATTGTTCAACGATTTTTTTTAATAAAGCCATTGGTTATTATAAGAAAATTACAATTCAACTAAATAAAGATAAGATTATGTAATAAACGAGCCCTCTAAAATAATAAAAAGCAATAATTTGTTAAATTTACATATTTGATTTAAGTAATAAGAAAAAGAGTTAAATCTGCAGAAAAAACAACCAAAAAAATAGTTTAGCAACAAAAGCCGANAGACATACATGGAATTAGTTAATTGTACAGAAAAATACTGGGAGTTTGTAAGAAAACTAAGAATGGACCCTAGGGTTGAGAAAGGTTTTGTTGAAAGAAATAAAATAACAAAAAAAATGCAAATAGAGTATATGAAAAAACACTCTATTTTTTATAGGGTCGCGGTTGTTGAGGTTATAGANGAACAAAAAAAAATAAAAAAACCGGCCGGTTTTGTTGGCGTTATAGATAACGACATAAGAGTATGCACACATCCAAATTATCAAAGAATGGGCGTAGGAAAATTTATGATAAATTCTGCAATGAAAATATGGCCAAACGCAACATCAAAAATAAAAATAGAAAATAAAGCTAGCCTTAAACTTTTTGAGTCGTGTGGCTTCAAAAAAAAATATTACATTATGGAACAGAAGAATAAAATACAAGAAAAATGAAGATATCCATTGTNTCTACCCTTTATTTATCAGAATCTTTTTTAGATGAATTTATAGCGCTCTCTTTGAAGGCNCTAAAAAAAATACAGTGTGAAAGTTATGAGTTCGTGTTTGTAAACGATGGATCGCCTGATCAATCATTAGAAAAATTGATAAAAAAGAAGAAAAGCAATAATAATATAAAAATTATTGATTTGTCTAGAAATTTTGGGCATCACTATGCAATGCAAGCAGGCCTAAGCTATTCCAGTGGAGACTATGTTTTTTTAATTGACAATGACCTAGAGGTATCGCCTTTGGTTTTAGAAAGTCTTTATAAAGAATTAGTTGACAATCCAAAAATAGACGCAGTCTATGGTTATCAAGAAAAAAGAAAAGGGAGTTTTATTGAAAAAGTATCAGGACATATTTTTTGGTGGTTAATTAATAAGGTTTCAGACTTTCACATACCACAGAATCTTTTGACTGAAAGAATAATGACAAGGCGATATGTTGATAAAATATTAGGACTTAAAGACACAAATCTTTTTCTTGTAGGAATGTTTCATTGGATTGGCTTTAAACAAAAAGGAATTCCTATTATTAAAAATCAAAGAAAATCAAAAAGCACATACACGTTTAAAAAAAGAACACAACTAATGGTTCAGGCAATTACTTCCTTTTCAGGAAAACCATTGGTTTGGCTCTTTAATTTTGGAATTATTCTTTCAATAATTAGCGCACTATTTATAATATACTTAATTTTTAAAAAAACAATTTACGGGGACCAAATACAACTTGGCTGGACTTCAATTGTAGCAATCAATGTTTTTGTTTTAGGGTTGTTTTCAACATTTTTAGGCTTAGTAGGAATATATCTATTTAAAATATTCAATCAGGTCCAAGGAAGACCAAATTATATAATAAAAGATACTTATGAGTAAAAAAACAGCACCAATAAAAGTTTAAAACTCACAAAAAGCCTTCATTCTTCATTTATTTTTATACAAATAAATTTAATTATTACTTTTGGAACAAGCAGAAGAAATAATATCAACAATAAGATATGATACCATTTAATAAGCCCTATCTTACAGGCAAAGAACTTGTTTATATAAAAGACGCGGTTTCTTCAGGGCACATTTCTGGTAACGGAAAATACACAAAAAAATGCCATCAATTTTTCAAAAATAAATATGGTTTTAAAAACACCCTTTTAACAACCTCATGTACTGATGCGCTAGAAATGGCAGCCATCCTTATGAACATCAAAGAGGGAGACGAAATAATAATGCCCTCTTATACTTTTGTTTCTACAGCTAACGCATTTGTCTTAAGAGGCGCAAAGATTGTTTTTGCTGATAGTCTTAGCAACAACCCCAACATTAATCCAAACCAGATAAAAGAATTAATTACAAGCAAAACAAAAGCCATAGTTGTTGTTCATTATTCAGGGCTTTCCTGTGATATGGATGCAATCATGCAAATAGCCAATAAACATAAAATTTACGTTGTAGAAGATGCTGCTCAAGCGATTGATTCTTATTACAAGGGAACGCCGCTAGGCTCGATAGGTCATTTGTCGACATTTTCTTTTCACGAAACGAAAAACATCATTTCAGGTGAAGGAGGAATGCTAGTTGTTAATGACGAACAATTAGCCAATAGGGCAGAAATTATTTGGGAAAAAGGAACAAACAGAGCCGCTTTTTTTAGAGGGGAGACAGATAAATATAATTGGGTTGACATAGGATCGTCATTTCTTCCCTCAGAAGTAATAGCAGCGTTTTTATATTCACAACTTCAACATATGGAAAAAATCATTAATAAAAGAAGGAGTTTGTGGAGCAAATACAATAAAAATTTTAATGAGCTTTATAAAGAAGGAAAGGTAAAGCCTCAAAACATACCTCAACATTCATCAAACAACGGACACATTTTTTATTTTTTATGTGGTTCCAGCGAAGAAAGAAGACAGCTAATCAAACACCTGAAAGAAAAAGAAATACAGGCGGTTTTTCACTACATCTCTTTACACTCTAGCCCTTTTTTCAAAAAAAAATACAAAGGAAAGAAACTCGAAAACAGTGATTTTTTTTCAGATCATCTTGTCCGACTACCATTATACTATGAATTAGCAAACTCAGAGCAAGAAAAAATTATTAATGAAATAAAAAGCTTTTATGCTTGAAAGGATCTACAATAAACTTTTGTGGGCATCCAAAACTATGAACCCAATCCTTTTGTTTTTGTTTTTTTTTAGCACATTATTTTTGTTTTTTTTAAGATGGCACTCAGCCACCAACGAAATTGACAACACTTCGGGAGACCAACTTTATTACTTGAATGAGGTAATAAAGCTCTCAGAGCACGGCGCATATAGGGTTATGTCCGAAGGAACATCGATTGTTTATTCTTTTATTGTTCTTTTATTAAGCAAGATAACATCCCTTAAACTACTAGTTGTTGGCAAACTAATGAACTTCTTTTTTTTACCTGCCACAGGNATTATTTTTTATTTTTTAAGTCGAGTCGCTTTTAAAGCAAGCATACAATTCAGTGTTTTTGTATCAATATTATATGTTTTATCTTTTCAACATTATTGTTTTAAAATGCTATCAGACATAACCAATAATTTTTTCCTTATCTCTGGGGTGTTGATGTTTTTTCTGTCTCAAAAGAACAATAAAAATAAAAGAGGCGTTTTTATAATAATTTCAGCCGTTCTTTTTTCAATTAGTATTGGAGTAAGACCTACATCAATTCTTTTTTCTTTAGCGTTTATTACCTCACTCTTTTTACTAAAAAACATAAATTTAAAGGATAAGATACAGTTTTTGATTGTTGTTTCTGCTTGCTTTATTTTTTTACAGCTGCCAAGTTTAGTTGAGAAACAAAAAATTTCTTTAGAGGATAAAAATAAAATATGGCAGGGAAAAGCAAAGGTTGATAAACCGGTGTCTTGGGCCCTCATAAATGCTTATTATGTGCTTTATCCGGAGCTACACAAAAAACATTCAAAATTTATGATAGACACTAAGGAGGTCGAATTATTTTATCAGAAAAACCCAAAGAAACTACCCACTTCTACGATTCAAATCCTACTTAAAAGCCCTAAAAAAACAATACTCCAGCTCGCAACAAACTGGAAGCAAATAAATGTATATTTTTGGTCACCGCTTGGTCTTGGGCTGATTTGGTCCAACGCTTTAGCAACAATAGTTTCTTTTATTCTAACACCATTAATATTAATTTATTTTTTATTAAAAATAAAAAAAGATCTATCATTTAAATTAACAACATTAAGCACCTTAATATATCTGGCCACGCTATTATATTCGTCAATTGCCCTAATTGAATCTAACTGGGTGTTTGTGTGTGTGCCGTTTTCTTTACTCTGGTATTATCTTTGTGCCAACAACAAAAAACACTTTAATTTGGCGTTCACATACCTAATTTTGGTTAACACATTTTCTAGCCTATTAACCATAAGGCATGTGTATGCGTCTTTATAGGTGAATATAACCCAAAANAGACTATATTTTTCATAGTAATTAGTTTTTTGTTAAATATGTAAAATAAAAAAAAGGACAACTCAATAAAAATATTAAGTTGTCCTATAAGGCTCCCCCTCTTGGACTCGAACCAAGGACCCTCTGATTAACAGTCAGATGCTCTAACCAACTGAGCTAAGGAGGAAAATCTGATTGCAATATTAGTACAATGCTAATAATTATGCAATATATTTGTTAAAATAAAAATTAAAACAAAATGAGCTTACTTGTTGTTGGAACGGTAGCGTTTGACGCAATTCAAACCCCCCATGGAAGAACAGATAAAATAGTTGGAGGAGCAGCCACATATATAGGCTTATCAGCTTCAAAGTTTTACAACAAAATAAACTTGGTTTCTGTTGTTGGCGAAGACTTTCCTAAGGACGCCATTGATATGTTGCATAGACATAACGTTAATACAGACGGCCTGCAAATTAAAAAAGGAGAAAAAACGTTTTTTTGGTCAGGACGCTACCATAATGACATGAACTCTAGAGACACACTAGACACTCAACTAAATGTTTTAGAAAAATTTGACCCAATTGTGCCCATTTCATATCAGAACTGTGAGTGCCTAATGTTGGGAAACTTAATGCCAAGTATTCAACAAAAAGTATTAGATCAGCTTGAAGAAAGACCCAAGCTAATTGTTCTTGACACCATGAATTNTTGGATGGACAACTTTATGAACGACTTAATTATAGCCCTTAAAAATNTTGACGTATTAACAATAAACGACGAAGAGGCTCGTCAGCTTTCGCAGGAACACTCACTTCTTAAAGCGGCAAAAAAAATTTTGACGTTAGGCCCTAAAATCGTTATAATAAAGAAGGGGGAGCACGGNGCTTTGCTCTTCAATGAAAAAGAGNTGTTTTTTGCGCCAGCGATTCCCCTAGAAAAAGTGTTTGACCCAACAGGCGCAGGAGACACGTTTGCTGGNGGTCTTGTAGGCCACCTTTGTTCAACAAAAGACTATTCTTTTGAGAACATNAAAAGAGCAGTTATAATAGGCTCTGCGATGGCGTCATTTTGTGTTGAGAAGTTCGGAACAGAGCGAATGAATGGGCTAGAACAAAAACAGATAACCGAAAGAATAAAGCTGCTTGCAAAACTGGTAAGAGTTAATTTAGAAACTCTAAACTACTTGTAAGACAATAAAACACTGTTTTTTTCTACACTATCTCCTGCAGAAGCGTAAACANCCTTTAACACACCGCTTTTTGTAGCTTTTATAACGTTTTCCATTTTCATGGCTTCCAAAACGACCAAGCCGTCTCCTNCGTTAATAGAGTCTCCNGCGCTAACAAAAACCTCCACGACCCTACCNGGCATTGGCGAAACNACNTCTTTGTNTTTNTTGGACTCNTGNATATCGACNCCTAAATNCAGAAGAAGCTCGTCAAAATCATCTTTTAACTGAACNGCATATANGTTGTTATTTATAACAATTTCAAANGCCTTATTTTTTTTATCGNTACTCAACAAACNAACNANAAAGGACCTTTCATTATAAATTATATTAAACATNTCATCCCTGACTTTTACTATATCCAAGGCGCTTTCGTCATTTATTTCAAAACTAAAGANNGAGTTAACAAGAGCTTTCATTTGACAAATTTAGTAAAGAATTACTTTANTTTTTATAATAGTGTTGGGTTTTGAGATTGATTTTCGTANCCCCANTCTATACTNTGGCTATCACTAGATTCNGCNGCAGCAACAGCAAGCGCATCACAACGCTCGTTTTCTAAATTATTAGAGTGCCCNTTAACCCAAACAAACTTGACGTTATGTTGTCGATAAACAATCAAAAANCGCTTCCACAAGTCTACATTTTTCTTTTTATTAAAAAATTTTTTTTCCCAAATAAACANCCATTTTTTTTCTACAGCATCAACAACGTATTTTGAATCAGAAAANACAATAACGTCCATAGGCTTNGCCTTAAGCATTTCAAGNGCAACAGCTACACTGAGCAACTCCATTCTATTATTCGTAGTTTTTCTAAAACCNTTTGCCACTTCTTTTCTGTGNCCTTCATCGGAGAGCAAAACAATTCCGTAGCCACCNGGNCCTGGGTTTCCCTTNGCCGAACCATCTGTATATATTCTAATNCTCATAACAAANCATTAATAATGCGCTCAACAACTACAGGTAAAAAACGATGCTCTAGCCGTTGTATNTTTTTAGCNAAAACNTCAGCGGTATCACCCNTATCAACCCTAACNTTTGATTGAAAAACAACATCCCCTTTGTCGTATTCTTCGCTAACATAATGAATGCTTATACCGCTTTCAGCTTCTTGACTTTCTATTACCGCCCTATGAACAAACANNCCGTACATNCCCTTGCCGCCGAATTTTGGNAAAAGAGAGGGGTGTATATTTACTATTTTTTTATTGTATGAGTCTATTATGTCTTTTGGNANCNTTATTAAAAANCCAGCTAAAACAATAAAATTAACTCCTTTAGACCTTAAATAATTTAAAACNACCCCACTCTTTTTAAACGATTCATTGTTAAAAAAAACAGTNTCTACNCCAAANATTTCTGCANTTTTNAGAGCAGGAGAGGTTTTTTTNGTGCTTATAATTAGTTGAATTTTTGCAACNGGACTTTTGTCAAAATACTTGATTAAATTAACAGCATTAGTGCCTGTGCCAGAAATTAATATCGCAATCTTTTTTGTAGNCATAANTTGTAATCAAAAATAGGACAAGAATTTTAAAGAAAGCAAATAATTATTTAANAATACTAAGTCCTAGAACTTGTTTTATATTTAAAAAGTGTATTTATTTGCACATTAATATAAAAAAAAACAACTTATGTCTGATACTGCAACAAAAGTAAAAGCAATTATAGTGGATAAATTAGGTGTTGACGAAGCTGANGTTACCTCTGAGGCAAGCTTNACCAATGATTTAGGCGCTGATTCATTAGATACTGTTGAACTTATAATGGAGTTTGAAAAAGAGTTCGATATTCAGATTCCAGACGATCAAGCAGAAGCTATTTCAACNGTNGGCGACGCTATATCGTTTATTGAAAAAGCATAATAAACCANAACTTATGTCCAGGCGTGTCGTAGTTACCGGATTAGGAGCACTCACTCCACTAGGCAACAATGNNTCTTCTTTTTGGAAGNGNCTGCTTGATGGNGTAAGNGGNGCCGGCCCAATAACTCGGTTTGATTCAACACACTTTAAAACTCGGTTTGCTTGTGAGGTTAAAGGGTTTACCCCGACGGACTTTTTAGATAGAAAAGAAGCNCGCAAACTAGATATGTATGCCATATACGCTATGGTTGCCGCCTCAGAAGCNATGACTGATTCAANGCTTAATTTAGATGAGTTAGACTTAGATAGAGCGGGTGTTATTTGGGGATCAGGAATCGGCGGATTAGACACTTTTTTAAAGGAGTGTGGAGATTTTGCAACAGGATCAGGGACACCNCGATTTAACCCNTTTTTTNTNCCNAAAATGATAGCAGANATCGCCGCGGGCCANATTTCCATCAAATANGGGTTTAGAGGNCCTAATTTTGCNACCGTTTCNGCCTGNGCATCTTCGACTCACGCCTTNATTGACGCNATTAATTATATAAAGTGGGGAAAAGCTGATATTTTNATTNCTGGNGGCTCGGAAGCCTCAATCAACGAGGCNGGGGTTGGCGGGTTTAACGCAATGCACGCNCTTTCAACTAGAAATGAATCACCAAAAACGGCGTCTAGGCCTTTTGACAAAGACAGAGAGGGCTTTGTATTAGGNGAAGGAGCGGGCGCATTAGTTTTAGAAGAGTATGAGCACGCTATTTCAAGAGGGGCTCATATATATGCAGAGTTAGCTGGCGGAGCCATGACGGCNGACGCCCATCATATNACNGCACCTCACCCTGAAGGAGTGGGNGCAACAAACGTAATGCGCCTAGCTATCANTGACGCANGNCTAACACCAAAAGACATNGACTATGTTAATGTTCACGGTACATCCACTCCGCTTGGAGATATAGCAGANNTCAAAGCGATACAAAATGTCTTTGGAGAGCTATGCAAAANACCTAAATATTAGCTCAACTAAATCAATGACNGGACANTTATTGGGAGCAGCCGGGGCAATTGAAACCATTGCTGCAGTTTTATCTGTAAAAAACAACGCAATTCCACCAACNATTAATCATTTTACAGACGACCCNGAAATAGATAATTCTTTAAATTTCACNTTTAATAAATCTCAAAAAAGAGAGGTAAGAGCAGCGATTTCTAATACATTTGGTTTTGGCGGCCATAACGCGTGCGTTGTGGTCAAAAAAAATATGATCACNCTATTTAAANTTTTCAAAAAAAANNTTAAACCTAGAGCTAAACTAGAGAAAAAGCTTATTAGTATTTTAGGNTTTACACCTAAAAACATAAGCTTATACAAAGAGGCNCTTACTCATAAGTCAATAAGAGACCGATCAACACACAACGAAAGGTTAGAGTTTTTGGGAGATGCTATTTTTGGCTCGGTNGTGGCCGANTATGTTTTTAAAGANTTTCCNCTAGAAAACGAAGGNTTTCTTACTCAAACCCGCGCCAAAATAGTCAGCCGAAAGACGCTAAATCATTTAGCGACCAAANTAAATCTTGACGCCGTTTTAAAACATCAGGTTANNTCTAATCGATCTATATTTGGAAATGCTTTAGAAGCATTAATTGGCGCTATTTTTTTAGACAAAGGNTATGANTTTACCTCAAAATACATCATAAATAGCCTTATACATCCTCACNTAGAAATTACTAGATTAATNNAGGAAACCTCTAGNTATAAGAGCTCTCTNTTGGAGTGGGGCCAAGCACACAAAAAAGAGNTCATATTTAAAACANTTTCATCNTCAGGAAAAGACCATGAAAAGACNTATGAGGTTTTAGTTGAAATAGANGGAAAGAAACATGGNGTTGCGCTTGGNACCTCTATAAAAAGAGCAGAAGAATCNGCCGCAAAACAAACCCTGAAAGAATTAATAAAANNATAAAATTTATATCAAACATAAAGACTATATTTAGCATTTATAAATGGCNAAAAAATTATTGCGCGTAAACTTAGANACAAGCTTTTCNTTATTNGGAATAAGCTGTCATTTGAAAGATTTTCGATTTGCTTGGACGATTAATAAANACTTACAANTAGACTTTAAAAAATCTAAACCATACATTAAAGAAAAAAATCAAGAGTTTTCTCATTACGCACAGGAATTAGATTTAGAGNCCATTTATTTGTTTGCCAACAAGAGCCAANACGGTTTTATTGTAACAAAAATGAAACAAGTTGATTATTGGATGCTGTTTAAAAATNCTTTAGATGAAAGNGCAAAACAGCACTATTTAACCAAAATTCGAGACATAGACNCTGTNCTTGCGGTTTTTGAAGAAGAAAACAAAAAAATTAAAGAATATTTTGTATTTTAATTATGAATAAAAATAACACAAAAATAATAGCAACAATAGGNCCCGCTTGTGCAGATAAAAAAANTTTAACAAGCATGATTAAACGGGGAGTAAACGTTTGTCGTTTAAACTTTTCACACGCCGACCATAAAACACANTTAGAGGCTATAAATCTAATAAAAGANATTAACCAAGAGNTAAAAGTTCATACAGCCATATTAGCAGACTTNCAGGGNCCAAAAATTAGGATAGGAAAGNTAGAGGAGGGNGNNGAGCTAGTGTCTGGCTCAGAATTTACAATTACNACAAATGAGNTTTTNGGAACCTCNAAGTTNGCCAGNATTAATTATGAAAATTTNCCTAAAGATGTTCANGAAGGNGAAATGGTATTAATTAATGATGGAAAAATTCAAATACAGGTAANAGAAACAAACAAAAAAGACACGGTAAAAACAAAAGTTATCCACGGAGGGCCTTTAAGCTCAAANAAAGGTGTAAACCTACCAAACACATCTCTTTCTCAACCATGCCTGACCGAAAAAGACTTAAGGGACTTAAANTTTATTCTTACACAGCCAATAGAGTGGATAGGACTATCTTTTGTGCGATCTGCTCAAGACATTTTAGAGCTAAAAAATCACATTACAAAAGCTAATCATAACGCTAGAGTNGTCGCTAAAATCGAAAAACCTGAAGCNCTAGAAAANCTTGAAAGCATTATCAACGTAACTGACGCNCTTATGATTGCAAGGGGAGATTTAGGNGTAGAAATACCGATGCAAAAAGTGCCTGTTATTCAGAAAAAAATTGCANGATCTTGCCTCAAAAAAGCAAAGCCTGTTATTGTCGCTACTCAGATGTTAGAAAGNATGACAGAAAATGTTACACCGACTAGAGCTGAAGTTAATGATGTTGCAAACTCTGTTATGGATGGAGCGGACGCAGTTATGCTTAGCGGGGAAACATCAACAGGAGCGTTTCCNATACAAGCAGTTGAAACTATGAGTAAGATAATTTCAAACGTTGAACAAGANTTCTCATCAATAAGNTCTTACGAAATTAAAGAAAAACACGGTCAANGGTTTATTTCAGATGCAATCTGCTATCANTCATGTGCTTTGGCGGAACANTCTGGCGCAAAAGCAATTATAACAATGACACATTCTGGCTATAACGCTATTGAAATTTCAAGCCANAGGCCTCCGTGTAAAATATATGCATTCACAAACAATCATGCNATATTAAANACATTAAGTNTAGTGTGGGGAGTAACAGGGTTTTATTATGACAATGAGACNGGCACCGACGAAACNGTGGCTGACACCAAACAAATATTAAAAAACAAAGGGTTTTTAAANANNAAAGACCTTGTGGTTAATGTGGCAAGCATGCCAATAAAAGAAAAAGGAATGACTAACATGATGAGGTTAAGCTACCTTAAATAAAACACNTTTAATATGTCTATAAACATTAAANTACTCGCCGAAATATGTGAGACCGCTGGCGCACCAGGATATGANCAAAGAATCAGAGAAATTGTTATTAGAGAGGTTGAGCCTTTTGTTGATGAGTTGCGCACAGACAACATGGGCAATTTAACAGCTNTTGTTAAGGGNAAAAAAGATAAAAAGGTTATGATCGGCGCTCATATGGATGAAATAGGCTTTATTGTAACTCATATAGANGACAATGGGTTTNTACGCTTTCACACCCTTGGTGGATTTGATCCAAAAACATTAACGGCGCAACGCGTNATTATTCACGGGAAAAAGGATATTGTTGGTGTAATGGGNAGCAAGCCAATTCACGTAATGACTANAGAAGAGAGAAACAAAGCCCCAAAAACAACAGANTTTTTCATAGACACAGGNCTATCAAAGNNAGAGCTAGAAAAATATATAGAAGTTGGCAACCCCATAACNAGAGAACGAAANCTTATAGAGATGGGAAANTGTATTAACTGTAAATCTATAGACAACAGGGTNTCTGTTTTCATTTTAATAGAAACAATCANAGGATTAAAANCCCCNCCCTATGATGTNTATGGTGTTTTTACCGTTCAAGAAGAGGTNGGAATTAGGGGNGCAAANGTAGCCACTCAAGAAATACAACCTGANTTTGGCTTTGGCCTNGANACTACNATNGCTTATGACGTTCCTGGAGCCCCCCCNCACGAAAAAATNACTGAACTGGGAANTGGGGNNGCNATTAAAGTNATGGANTCTTCAACAATTTGTGATTACCGCATGGTAAANTTTATGAAGANGNTTGCTAAAAAACATAAAATAAAACACCAGTTAGAGATTTTGACAGGAGGNGGAACAGACACTTCGGGNATTCAAAGATTTACACCGGGNGGCTCAATAGCNGGCGCAATTTCAATTCCAACAAGACANATACACCANGTTATAGAAATGGCAGATAAANCGGANATATTANAAGCAATAANGCTTCTAAACAACTGNATTATGAGTTTGGANAAGAATGACTGGNGCTTTAGTTAAGAGTTAGTCNAGGTCTCGCCAACCGACAACTATATNNTCTTCAATGTCAACTCTGAATNGGAACTTTCTAGTTTTTTGTCTAGTAATATATGGCTTATAAAAATATTTAAGCTTAGTTTTTGTTTTATANACNGTTTCATCAANNTCAAAGGGCTCGCCCATAGCCTCNGTCAACATTGACNNANTCATTCCCTTCCANTATTCACCNTTAATTATTTTTAANGCNTTTTCGGNNCCAAAAGACNTTGTTAGNGCTTTTAACCTNTCTTCATGCTCTTTTTTTANCGNCNTTCTGTGTTCAGAAATTNTCTCCTCTCGCTCTNTNTTTTCTTTTTTTAACAATGTTTGGTAGTGCNCTTGAATACGCGTCTTTTCTTCTATTACCCTTTGCCAATCTGATTTTTTTTNNACNCTTAAACCAATGTCGTTGATACAAACAAGNGCGTCATGAGANACNTCAANNGATGAAAACCANCCGGTTTTAANNNTAATCATAGAAATATCTTTGAACTCTGCTAANATATCATCCTTGTNAGGAGANANTTTACCTAAAAAAAAGCAATTTGCACTNCCCCTGTAATATATNAATGAAGAAAGNTAAGTTTTTGACTGTNGTTTTTTGAAGNGGCAGCATATANGTTTTCGCACTTATTTTTTCAACAGAATCTTGNACAATTCCAAACTCAACCCATCCACCANAAGGNTTAAANCTAGANTTATATTCTCCNGCNATCAAATCNTCCCTAACTCCNTNAAANNCCATATNATCCATANTGNTTATAAAATTAAAAANANNAGCNTTAAANCNGANNCAGANANTTTATTANNAGNTAAAANNCAAGNTCTATTTNCATTTTAAACTCGTCATAAATTGCTTTGTCTGCCAATTCTTTAAAAAAGTTTCCAGACTTATAAATAATCCCAAANAGGGTTCTGTCAATAACTAANNTTGCTCTNGCCNTTTTTCTNTCAATTTTCGCNTTAAAAGCAATTTTTTGNGTTATTTCTTTAATNGTGATTTCANCCTTTATCGTNTANTCTTNTTNTGNTNNCACTTTCTCTGCGCCNAGAATTATTAANTCNGCTGTTGGATAATTATTTACATCAAAGAAGTCGGCATTCTTTAAGTGATTTTCAAGACTAGCNTTTCCNTTNCCGCTTAANTCAGTACAAACAATNCTCGTCATATCAAGAACAAATTCNCCNCCAATCAANCCNNCNTTTTTAAAANTCANAAAACCTGACTNTAGATTAACCGTCCCCTCNTGAGAACCNGTAACTTTACTNCCNTCCCAAANAATTTTACTTTCTTTTATCATTATTTTTNCATCCACNGANGCANNGCTTTNNAATGAAATAAGCGAAATGAAAAACAGAACAAAAAAAGANACTTGTTTAAGGGGNCTGAATTTTTGAAAAANAAACTTCATATTTATNTAGNTTAAAAGTTATTAAATGCAGTTAAATTAAAGNTTACAAATATACAACATATATATCANCCANNCTTCAAAATAAAACNGCTATNATATTATTTTTATTCAANCAACACCAAACAAACAACTTTTCTGTTAATATNCTTTGATATATGCCTCAATTAAATAAAATTTGTATTTAGAAANTAAAACAACNCGAAATTATACTATATAAATGTTNAAAACCCAATCCATAAGNTTTTCTTATGATANCCTTAATCNGTTTTCTTTTCCAGACATTAATCTTAATNATGGAGAAGAATTATTAATCTTAGGAAAGTCCGGAGTAGGAAAAACNACGTTGATTCAAATNTTAGCGGGATTATTAGAGCCAAACAGCGGATCTATAGAGTNTAATGGNATACAAATTAACAACCTTTCNCCCAAAAAAATAGATNAGTTTAGAGGCCAAAATATTGGCATGGTTTTTCAAAANCCTCGATTNGTNAAAAACATTAGCGTATTAGACAACNTGCTGCTNTCTTTGTATTTGTCAAGAAANAAACAAGATANAGNGAGGGCTGTAGAACTTTTAGACCAAGTTGGTTTAGGCCANAAAGTTAANAATATACCAAATGATTTAAGCCAAGGNGAACAACAAAGAGCNGCGATTGCCTTGGCGGTTGTTAAAAACCCAAGTATGATTTTAGCGGATGAACCAACATCAAGCTTGGACGACATTAATTGTCAAAAAACACTTAACTTANTNANGCAACAAGCGANAACAACCAACGCTAAATTGATAACAATAACTCANGACCAAAGATTAAAAAGCCAGTTTAATAAATCTATTACTCTATGAATATTAGCAGATTAAGCTGGAACAACCTCATCAAAAANCCGTTAAACACAACGCTTAGCTTATTGNTAATGACATTTGGCGTTGGAATAATATCGCTCTTATTTTTATTGAACAACCAGATTGAACAGCANCTTCAATCNAACTTAAGAGGNGTNGACATGGTTGTTGGNTCAAAGGGAAGCCCCCTNCAAATNATACTTTCCTCAATTTATCANATTGACAACCCAACAGGAAANATACCNTACAANGAGGCNCTTGAAATTAANAAAAACCNATTGGTAGANCTTACGGTNCCCCTCTCATTTGGNGACTCGTATAATGGGTTTAGNATTGTAGGNACAACACACCAATACCCTGAGNTATACAAAATGACATTGANCAAGGGAAGAATGTGGNAANAAAACNTAGAGGTCGTNCTTGGNGNTAAGGTGGCACAAACNCATCAATTNAAAATCGGNGATAAATTTTATGGAACGCACGGGTTGGTTGANGGCGGACACGTTCACGANAACTATTCATACGAGGTTGTAGGAATTTTTAATAATTCNAATTCTGTTTTAGACCAACTNATTTTAACCAACACANAAAGCGTTTGGCAAGTACATAATCACCAAANAATTAGCNNCCNTCCTGACTCTANAACAACATCAGATTTAGCCTCTAAGCCNAANGAAGACGCTATGATAACCTCTCTTTTGGTAAAATTCAAAAACCCCATAGGGATAATTCAAATTCCTAGAAAAATTAACGAAACAACTAATTTACAAGCAGCAATTCCCGCNCTTGAAATAAGCAGATTAACTAATTTANTAGGATTTGGAGTTCAAACAATAAATATTATTGCTATTATAATAATAATTGTTTCAGGCCTTAGCATATTTATTAATCTATATAATTCACTGAAAAAAAGACGTTATGAGCTCGCACTACTTAGGGTGCATGGCGCTACAAAATTGCANCTTGTTCAATTGGTCCTTCAAGAAGCAACAATTTTATCANTACTAGGCACGTTTNTTGGATTATCAATAAGTCGCATTATATTGCTTGTTCTGCCCTTAANCATGAANCATACACACTCTTTTAGCTCAATANAACTAACNTTATTACCACAAGAAATGTGGTTGTTTCCAANAGCACTATTAGTTGGCNCCATAGCATCNTTAATCCCAATATTTATTTCTTACAATATTAACATTCCAAAAACNCTTTACGATGACTAAGTACCTGATTATTTTTCTTTTTCTATTNNCAAAAACAGCNATAGCTCAAGAAGAAATCGATTGGAATACATTATCAGATGTAGAATTTACTGATGTTTATATGGAAGAGGTNGACGAATATTTTTTGTATCCNCATTTTGGACCANCTATTAGACAGCTTGCAGGAAAAAAGNTTAAAATAAGAGGNTTTGTTCTTGCAATNGATCCAACCGAAAANTACTATATTCTTTCAAAAGGACCATTTTCATCTTGTTTTTTCTGTGGAGTTGGAGGCCCAGAAACAATCGTAGAANTAGAAATGAAGTCATCTAAGGAAGTGTTTATAATGGACGAAGTTGCTACAATNACAGGAATATTAAAGCTAAACTCNGACGACATTTATCAATGCAANTACATACTACAAGATGCCGAGGTTTATTTAAGGGAATAAGACTACAATAATTAANAGNNANTTAAGCAAATACTNGCCAANCCTCTATAGATGTTTTCTGANNATNGAAATATTTATCNCTNANTATTTTAAACACNAAAGTAACTNGANAGNNCCTAATAATAAATAATTATTTTTTCTTNTTCCAACTAAAACATAGCATNCCTTCGCCGGCTCTNGTTGGGTGTTTACATCCTTCAAGTTTATAAAAGCTACAATTAANACAAGATGAGCTTACTGATAATGACGAATGCGAAATATGTGAATCACAAACACTATTTAAATCAACTTGCTTATCATGCTTAGAGCAATTAAACTCGGGATTAAGATTNTGGCAATTAGTACACGTATTAACTTGTCTTAAATTCATAACATAAAAATTTACTACAAATTTAATTATAATTTCANTTAGAATNANTCTAAATAGCTGATAAACAGTAGTTTATATTTAGATTAAATAAAAATAAAGCNTTTTCATNAGNTTCAAAGCATCCAATAAAGTGANGCTTAATTAGANGGGTCGCCAACAACAATTAANGATGTAGACTTTGAGCTAGAGTTGCCTAACATATCTACAGCCAAAATATCNACAGTAAAGCTTGATGTTTCTCCGGGCTTGGTAANAGCAGTAAACGATGTGTCAAGGTTAAATAATGGNTCGTGAATATGATCAAAGAAAATATCATTATATTCTATGGTNGAGTCAGAACTATTAATTTTTAAAGTTACATCATGAACACCGTCGTTATCACCAATAACGCTATTTATCTTTACNAATGACCCAGAAGAAAATGTATCTAATTCAGCNGGNAACGTGGTAAAAATTTCAGGNCCCTCTTCTATTTTGACTTTTTTGTTTTCNACACAGCCTGTAGANAAAACAACAGNAGCCAACAANAACNTGTAATAATANTTCATCGATTTAAATTTATATTNAACATTNAACCACAATAAAATTAGGTATTAAATTGANNCCAATNANTTTNTCTTTAATCTATTTTGCAGTNAAATACCCAACTATTGAAATTATATATACAATAATGTCAGGAATAACCATTTCAAAACCAAAATTCATTAATGGCTCNTTCGNAAAAACCGAAAAAAACACGAACATTAAGATTGTAGTACCAATTATATAAGATAATAANATTTTTTTTGCAACTTCTAAAGAAGANTTTTTACAAANAAGACAAATCAAACCTATAATTAAAATAGCCGGAAATAAACCATAATGCATTATTTCTACCATTCTCATTGCTTCAGGCAAATCAGTGTTTAGNATTNTAGGAATCAGATCTTTAANCGTAAANGCCATAATTAACGCCATTAAAATATTAAAAACACCAACTATTGATAGAGAAACTTTNGTTTTCATAATTTTATTTTTCACAATTATACAAAATCACAACAAATTATNTTACATCATTTTGNNATTAATTAATATTNANATGCAACTATATTTANTTTAACACNAATAAAGAANTCAAAANCNTCTATTTTTTNATNGCACATTTAATNAAGTCATCAATTGATACATATTTNAATGCGGCNTCATTTGTAGCTTCNAGATCCACTTTTGGNGCGCAGCCCGCCTCAAAAGCTTCTTTCCATCTCAACACACACAAACACCATTTATCACCACTTTTTAAACCAGGAAAAAAANACTGNTTTTGAGGGCTAATTAAGTCGTTTCCTTTAATTTTAGAAAACCTCAAGAATTCATCATTAACAATTGCGCATATTGTGTGTTTACCAAAATCTGAGCCATCAGTTTTACAATAACCGTCCCTAAAGAAACCAGTNATTGGATTNTCACAACATGATTTAAGTGGTTCACCGAAAACATTTTTCATTTATTCAGGGTTTAAATTGATAAAAAATATATTAATGTAAAAATAAACAATACTATACAGACTATTGAAANCCTCNTTGANTGACTTTCTTTTGTATGCCAATATGAAATAAGNATTAAAGTAAATTGAAATGGAATTCTAATTAAAGCCTGATTTTTAGAAACNNCTAGAATTTCTCTTGCAGTGTCTGAGGNATACAAATATATGTTCGCAGGAAAAACAGCNATTAAAAGCAAGATAATACCCCANGACGCCATTGATCTAGTTTTNTTAAACAATAANAAAATNCCTAAAAANATCTCAAAAAAACCACTTATTATNACAGCTTCGAATTTCCACTTTATNTNAGANGGAACAATTGCAATAAAAAAATCGGGATTTATAAAATGCTTAACCCCTANAATTATGTATAGCAGGCTAAGNACATAAACGCTGATAATCTTAATTGACTTCAAAGCTTTATTCATTTNAAAAAAATTAATTTTTTATTCATNAAGTNTTATAAATTATCGCCGTTAAAANCTACAAAANCTATATATAATCAAAAATAAAAACAAATAATATATTTATAGCTTTGCTTTAATGAAAAAAGTTGTTGTTTTTACAGGNGCAGGAATTAGCGCAGAAAGCGGTCTTGGGACATTTAGAAGCAAGGGAGGTATTTGGGAGAAATTCAAAATTGAAGANGTAGCAACTCNAGATGCATTTATAAATAATCCAGCAAAAGTTTTAGAGTTTTATAATATTAGAAGAAAACAACTATTAAATTCAAAACCCAATAATGCCCATTTTGCNTTAAATAAACTTTCCGAAAAATATGACGTTTCAATCATTACCCAAAATGTTGATGACCTTCACGAAAGGAGTGGATCCAAAAANGTTATTCATCTTCACGGGAATTTGACTCAGTCAAAAAGTACNCTTGATGNCCGCGTATATAAAATAAGNGGCGAGGAATTAAATGTTGGAGATTTATGTAATAAAGGCTCACAACTTAGACCAAATATTGTTTGGTTTGGTGAAGAAGTAGAAAACATGAATTTAGCAATAAACTTAGTGCGTCAGGCATCCGTCTTTATTATTATAGGGACGTCTTTAACAGTCTTTCCTGCAGCNTCTCTTTTAGACCACGCAATTAATGCAGAAAGAAAAATTATAGTAGACAAAGAGCNATTNCTTATGGGTGGCGTAGAANTTTTGGTTGGACANGCNTCCAAAGTTGTTCCAAACTTAGTTTCAAATTTATTAAAGCAATAAAGAAGACACTAAAGTAACCCCATAAATTAAATTTATTTTTTTAAANNATTAATTATTAAATTACATCNNAAAAAACAANTTTAAATGAGAAAAAAAATACTACTTGCTGTTTTGTTTCTACCTATGTTCGTGTGTGCACAATGGCAATATTTGGGCAACCCCAATTTTATTGATGGCAACATAACGTTTAGATCAATGGATGTGCATCAGGGAACACCATATATAGCTTTCAACGATCTTAGTGTAATGAAATTTGATGGAATGAACTGGACAAACGTTGGCAGTCCCGAATTTATTAGTAACGTTTCTGATGAGGATGAAGGAGGTATTTATATAAAAATACACCCAAATGGAGAACCACACATTGCATTTATAAACTCCAACACGGGCGGCGGAAATCCAGTTGTGATGAAATTTAATGGAACAGATTGGGTAAATTTAAATAGTAACATTATAAATGAATCTGACTGGTTTGCGTTTGACATTGACCAACAGGGAAACTTATATATGGCTTATGCTGTTGACGATTTAAGCGTAATAAATATAGCCATGTATAACGGTGTTTATTGGGAGGTCTTAGAAAGTATTATTGACCCAGAGGTTGTTGAGGGCGATGGCTTTAGCTTGAAAATATCAACAAACAACATAGTATACCTCATTAGATCGTTTTATTTAGGAGGCGGCTATGATCAACTAAGATTATACAAACTACAAGACCAAAGTTGGCAAGTCTTATCTGACTATTCTTGCCAAGAATGTTTTTTACCCGAAGAATTACGCAATACTTTTGCGGTTGGAGAAAGCCCATATTTAGTATTCCCCATCGATGTAAACAACAAATATGAAACACTAGAGGTTTTAGAGTATAATCAAGAAACAAACGCCTGGGATAACCTAGACTTTCCAACCCTACAAGAATTAGAGTGGCCTTTTTCTATATCTGTTAATAATAATGGTACGCCATATGTTTTGTATACCGATGAATCACAATGTGGTGATGATTATTCAACTGTTTATAAGCTAAACAATGGGAGCTGGGAACTAGTTGGAAATCCATGTTTCCAACCTGTAAGCGATCTTTCAAGCGCCTTAGTTTTTGATAATGGGATTCCTTATTCTCTATCAGAAGAATCGGAAGCATCTGTAATGTGGCTTCCAAGTAAGTCAGCATCAAATACTGAAGAAATAGAATCTGCAACAAAAAACGGCCCTAAACTAATAACAAATCTATTTGGTCAAGAAACAACTATTACAAAAAACACAGTGTTGTTCTATCTTTATGAAGGCGGTTTTGTTGAAAAACGAATTATTTTTGATTAAAACTACACGCGAGCATAAAATTAACATTAGCCTAAATTAACAGCCCTAATTTGAAGCTTATCCTTTATTTCGATAATTGTATTAGGGTTTAAAAGAGTAGACACATCTCCAATTTCCTGATCCTTGCCGTCAATGAGCTTACGCAAAATACGCCGCATTATCTTGCCACTGCGTGTTTTTGGAAGTCCATTAACAACCAACAGCCGGTCAGGCTTCGCAATAGGACCTATGGTTTTTGATACCAAAGCACTCAACTCATTAGCTAGTCGATTTTCATCAACGAGCGTATTTGCTATCACAAAAACACACAAAGCAGATCCCTTAATGTTATGAGGAAAGCCTACTACGGCACTTTCAACAACTTTAGGATGCTTGTTAATTATGTTTTCAATTGGAGCAGTACCCAAGTTATGACCAGAAACGATCACAACATCATCTACTCTTCCTGTAATTCGGAAATTTCCTCTATCATCACGAAGAGCCCCATCTCCAGGAAAATAATAACCTGGGTATTTAGAAAAATATATACTTTTATAACGTTCGTGATTTCCCCAAATCGTTCGAGCTATTGATGGCCAAGGTGCTTTAATGGCTAAAACACCTTTTGCTTCGCCATTTATTTCGTTGCCATAATCATCAAGTAGAACCGCTTCAATTCCTGGCATTGGCAATGTTGCATAAGTAGGCTTTTGCTTTGTTATGCCGGCCAAAGAAGAAATTAAAATTCCACCAGTTTCTGTTTGCCACCATGTATCAACGATAGGGCATTTGTGATTACCAATATATTTATCATACCAGCGCCATGCCTCTTCATTAATTGGCTCTCCTACAGAGCCTAACACCTTCAAATAAGACAAATCGTATTTTTCAACATATTTTAAAGATTGTTTTTGTAATGTTCGAATTGCTGTCGGAGCCGTATAAAATTGATTTACCTTATGCTTATTGCATATTTTCCAAAACCTTCCATAGTCTGGATAGCTTGGTACTCCTTCATAGATTACTGTTGTTGCGCCAACTAATAGCGGACCATAAACTATATACGAATGTCCTGTGATCCAGCCAATATCAGCCGTACACCAATACACATCTTTTTTTTGATATTGAAAGACGTTTTGAAAACTATAAGCAGTATATACCATATATCCACCACATGTATGCACCATTCCTTTGGGTTCGCCGGTAGAGCCAGAAGTATACAAAATAAACAATGGATCTTCACTATCCATGATTTCTGCATCGCAATTATCATCTACTTTTTCCAACTCTTCATGCCACCAAACATCTATATTGTTCCAATTAATTTTTTTGTTAGTTCGTTTATAGACAATATTTCTCTTTATAGACGGACAGTTCTCAAGAGCTTTATCTGCAATTAACTTAAGCGGGGTAATTTTACTGCCCCTGAATCCCCCATCAGCTGTTATTAAAATCTTACACTGGGCGTCATTTATACGAGCAGAAAGTGCTGATGCAGAAAACCCTCCAAATACTACGGAGTGAATAGCTCCAATTCTAGCACAAGCCAAAACAGCAATAGCTAACTCTGGTATCATAGGCATATATAAACATATTCTATCACCTTTAGTTGCGCCGTTTGCCTTGAGCATATTTGCAACTTTGCACACTTTACTATGAAGATCTTCGTATGAGATGTGAATTGAAGACTCGTTCACATCATTAGGCTCAAAAATAATTGCGGTTTTTTTTGGTTGGTACTTAAGGTGCCTGTCTAAGCAGTTTTCAGTAATATTCAATTTTCCTCCTAAAAACCATTTAACATCAGCTGATTTAAAGTTGTATTCTAACACTTTATCCCATGTCTTTTGCCAAACAAAAGTTTTTGCTAAGCCACCCCAAAATTCATTGGGATTATTTTTGGATTTAAGTTTTGCCTTTTCATAAGCATTGAGATCATTAAAAAAATATTTCATTATTTATAAAATCTATTTAGCAGCTTTTTGGCTTTTTGTAATTTAGGTTCAATCACAATCTTACAATATGGCTCTTGATTATTGTTTTTGTAATACTGTTGATGATATTCTTCTGCCGGATAAAACGCTTCATATTTTTGTATTTCAGTAATAATTTTATTGTTAAAATACATCGTATTATATTTTTCTATTTCATTCATAATAATATTTAAATCATCATCATAATGATAAAGTATGATTGAACGATAGTGTTTTCCAACATCATTTCCTTGGCGATCAAGTGTTGTAGGATCGTGAATTAGAAAAAATATTTCTAAAATATTTTTCAAGCTGATAATCTGCGGGTGGTAAGTTATATTACACACTTCGGCATGATTAGTTCTCCCGCTTACAACCTCTCTGTAAGCAGGGTTTTTAACATTTCCCCCGGAGAACCCGCTAACAACCAATTCCACACCCATAACGTCTTCAAAAGCTGCTTCAATACACCAAAAACATCCCCCACCCAAGGTTATTTGTTTTGTTATGTTTTGTGCCATACACCAATTAGAAATTATTAATAAAAAAAATGAAATCCGCTTCATATTTAACTTACAATATAATGAAAAACATTAAAAGCCCCTTAATTGAGCGGGTTTCTTTTGCGGGACCTAAACAGCCTTATTTAGAGCTTTTTTTCTTTTGATTTTCTGAAATATTATTGTCTTTAAGCGACCATGGCGCATATCTAAAATCAGAATCACATATCTTATCTGATATGACACCTATGCTATCTAAAATTTCATCAGATGGAAGTTCAGCCCAGTCCCATCTAAATGAATCGTAATATATATGCCCATCTACATTTTTTTCCTGTGGGGTTTCATATATTCTGTCTAACAAGAAACCATAGCCCTTATATATACCTTCCCATTGCTCAACCTCTGCCCCCCCAATCATTATTATCTCCTAACATTGTATTTGATTCGATAAATAAGATATCTGATTTTTCACTAATCATAGTTATAGCTTCTTTCTGAATTTCATCAAATTGGTCAAAACTCCATTGATCTCCTGTATATTTTGATTTGTCTTTGATTAATTCTTGAGCAAAAGAATGTAAAGACTTTTTTTCAATTATAACTTTTGCTATTTCAGCAGCCAACTGAGCGTCAGGGTGAATTTTCACAATTTCTTTAGAGATTAGAATATAATCTTCATCAGAAAGTTCTTTTATATTATTTTCATTTTCAAGAAAACTTACTGCGTAAAATATTTTTTCATCTGGATCTTCTGTAGATTTTATTTTATCAATTAAAGGCTTAATATTTCCTATTATATTCATGTGTCATTTTGATTTAAAATATAGCTAAAAATAGAAAATAAAGTTGAACACTATCTCAAAATGAGATGGATTCCGCTTTGGTGGACCTAAGCGTCCTTATTTCGAACTTTTCATTAAGATGAGATGATAATTTATTTGCAATTCCTATAATTGCATTTTACAAATACTAATGAATAATGAAAAAAATACCTATTGTTATTCTTAATGGATTTTTAGGGTCTGGTAAAACAACTCTTTTTAGAAGTCTTTTATCTCAGTCAAAGAAAAAAAATATATCGACTTGTGCCATTGTTAATGATATGAGTCAACTTGATGTTGATGGAGAATTAATTGCAACGAGTGCAATTATCGAAGAAGATGATAAAATGTTAGAATCTATCTCTTCACATATATTAAGCAGTAACATAGGAATTAAGCTTTTGGACCAGGCTTTAAAAAAAATATTATCTAATCAAAAACCTGACATAATTATAATTGAGACTTCTGGAAGTTGTCACCCAATGCCGCTTGTAAAGTATTTTAAAAATCAAAGTAATATTTATTTATCTGGAGTATTTGTGCTAATTGATAGTTTAATGATTGCCCAAGATTATGATTTCGGTAAAAATATTATTCATAATTTACAACAAAACATGATTCAAGGCAAAAGAGGTACTATAAATTTATTAGTTGAGCAAATATTATTTAGTAGTCATTTGATTCTTACTAAAGGAGATAGAATTAACGATGACAATCTTAAAAAAATATCTTCCCAAATTCAAAATATCAACCCCTATGCTACAATACACTCTGTAATTTTTGGGAAACTTAATATTGAATCCTTATTTGAAATAGAAGAATATAACTATTTAAATGTTGAACGATTATTTGGCGAACTAAAACCTATATTAGAGTTAGAATCAGAAACAGATAGGCCTTATGATTTAGTAACAAAGTTGATAAAAGATGATCGTCCATTTCATCCTGAAAGACTCTGGAAAGTTTTTAATCACCATCTTAAAGTAAGTATATATCGTAGTAAAGGATTTTTCTGGCTTGCTAGTAGACCTAGTCAATCACTTCTTTTTAATCAAGCTGCAGGAACAATTAATATTGAATTATTAGGTACATGGAGGGCCGCTATTCTTGAAGAGGAAAAGAATAATTTACAAGAAATTGAAGTAAAATTTCTTAAAGAAAAATTATCAAAAGAATCGGGCCGTTTTGGAGATCGTTGTTGTGAACTTACTATTATAGGTGACAAAACACAAATAGATGAATTCTCTGAAAAAGTTGAATCTTGTTTTCTTACAAATGAAGAAATAATTCAATGGGAAAATGGGTTTAATTTTAAAGATCCATGGCCTAAGAATATAGTAAAGATTAACAACTAGTAATAAATAAACCCACTCAAATGAGTGGGTTCATTTACTGCTACCCCGAAAGTATAAAAAACCCTTCATAAATTTATGAGGGGTTTTTGGTGGGCCTAAGTGCTCTTATTTCGAACTTTACCTTGGTATTTATTATATTCGCCAAAAAAAAATAATGAAACTCCTTGTTTTATTTTTTATAGGTTTAGCTCCCTTAGTTTTACTAATACCCTTATTTATGCTACTTCTGAATCTTATGATTTATGGATTGCAGAATCGTAACATATGCTCTAAAGCAAGTCTGAATGTTAAGAGCGGGATTTTATTAGGTGTTTTAATTGGCCCACTAGGAATGTTAATTGTTCTGACAAAAGCAGTAAAACCAACAATAAAAAATTTAATATTCGGAATATCTAGAGTTTTATTAATAGTGGCAGTCAATTGGGTTATTATAAAAGCGGCCAATTTAGATATAGTCTGTAATATTTTGTCCCCATTATTTATTTATGTAATTGGAATAACTTTTGTTTTGAGAGGAAAAAACTCTTTCAAATTGTCTGCTTCTGGTATAAAATAAAGTAATCTAAAGTATTACCCCGCAGGTTGACAACCAATTTTAAGCATTTTTTTATAATCTTTTATCCACCCCTCATTATTAGACACTTTTATTTTAATCCAATCGCTTTCCAATTCTTTATAAATTAAAGTGACTTTTTTGTTTGGATTTAATATGACATTATTTGTCTCCAATGGCTTGTCTCCAAAAGGATTTACTAACATTTCAATTTCGCAAAAAATAGGAGGGTATCTAATACTATCATTTATTTTTAGTAAGTGTAAGTCTTTTTCTACATACACTTTTGATAGATCAATTTCTAATTCTAGTTTTTCTGTAAGTTTATACGGCAATTCATATTCGTAAAACCCCTCCCAAACTTTTCCATAAATTTCTCCGTTTTTGACTGTAAAACTTCCATCTATATTGTAAAATTTAGACTGTTTAACTTTTTGTTCTTCAAACTGAATAAATGATTTTGTTTGTTGCCCTGGAGCACTTGGACTAGATTCTATATCCAACATTAGTATTACCTTATTCTCATCTGATGCTATTGTAGTTTGAAATGAAATTTCATTAAATCGCTCAAAATCAATTAAGAGTTTGTCTTTATAAAGTTCTTTAACAAAGGTTCCATTCTTAAAAATTGATAAACTTTCTGTTGTTCTGCTAGCATTGATAGTGTCATGACCAAAAAAAACTAAGTTTTCATAAAGTTGATAGTTCGTATTATTAACGTCAACCTTTTTAATTAATCTCAATTTTTTATTAAGACTGTCTTGTTTATGATATTCAACACTTAAAATACTTGCAATGTCGTCTTCGGTGTTATTCATTTGTCCTTCACAGCAAGGGTAAGATGAAGTTTTCCAAGTCCATTTAATTATAAATTTTTTGCCGATTAATTCGGATTTCATTTCGGCATCATAATGATCAAATGGGATGTCACCAAGATGATTCTTACCGTAAGCAAAATCAAAATATGTGCCATCTTCTCCTTTAAAAGGAAAGTAATAATAATCATTTAATGAAGCTCCCAGATAAGTTGCAATCATTGAATAAGTTGTATCTTTATATTTATACTTATTACCTTGAACTCTTGAATAAAGATGTATTTCTCTGTCTACTATTTCTTGTGCCTCTCCAATTTTTTTAATTTCTTCAGCTAAATTATTTCTATTATCATTTTTAATTATACTAACATTAGTCTGATTAGGTTTTTCTTTACTATTTTTATTACAGCCGAAAATCATTACTAATGTTAGTATCAAGAATGCATTTTTCATTTAATAAATATAAATAAACTAAATGATTTTAAAATTAAAAATAGAGATCCTGTATTAATCCAACAAAAAAGCGGAGTCTTAACTCAAAATGAGATGGATTCCGCTTTGGTGGACCTCTCTGTCCTAAGTTCGAACTTTTCTAGAAAATTATTACGTAATTTTATAGTATGAAAATCTTGATACTTATATTCTTAATTCTTTTGAGTATGTGAATTTCTTGCAGCCTTAATTTCTTTCTCTTTTTTTTAATGAATTTTTTACATTTGTGGTAACTAAAAATAAAAAATATGCGTTTTATTGAAATTTTAGATTTAAATGATCGTCAAGTAAATTCATTTCCACCAAAAGATATGTTTCCTGTAATTCCAATGGATGAAGAAATGCGAAATATTAATTTTATAACTACAGAAGGCAAGGAAAGAAGTTTTGGAGAGTTGATTGACAATGATATTATTCCCTCTGAAGCTCGTGCTGAGAAAGGGATATTATATTATAATGAATTCTTCAGTATTAATAAAGTATTTGAAACAGAGATTTTATTAACTACACATGGGATTGTAACAAGGAATCCTAGAGAGGAAGGTAGATATATACTAATGCCTTACGGATCTTTTACAGGAGTGGAGTGTCTTGGTTATGGAAATCCCCCACAGCCACTAATTCATTTAGTTGGTGAAAATGAATCTCTTGATCTTTCAACTCAGTATATAGCAGGACATGTAGCTGTAAAATCAGAAGAAATTGAGTGTCTGTACTTTATTTTATCTCATTTTTATGCAGGATTTAAGGAAACTCAATCCGCAATAGAATTAGATACATCAAGAATTATTTATTTAAAATCATCAGATCATAAGGACAATGAGATTCAAGAGGAGGATAATTTAGATGAAATAATTGAGGATTTTCTAGAAAATTATAATGAAGAATTTCATACTGAAAAGAAAGTGGAATTAAAAGACGGGAATAAAAAAGAAGAAACCTCAATTGAGAAAATAATTAGAGAATGGAATTCAGAGGGCATGATTGAAATTGAAAAAAAAGATTTCATTCATCATCTTTCAATTATTTACCCTGAACTTAAAGAAAATACTATCAAAACCATGATTACAACTATGATAGTTAATAAACGAACAAGAACCTATTATCATGGTTGCAAAAAGCCTAGAAAATGTTCTGAAGAAAATAACTATGATTTTTTATATGTAAATGACGATAATTATTTAACTAGATATGAAGAAGAAAAACATGGTATTTGGGAAATATATAAGAGGCAAGATGGTAAATTAGATGTCAAGTTAGTCGAATGAGAATTATTTCATTTGCAAAAGTAATTAAACAGCTGCCAGAAGATCAACATTCATTTTCAATAAAGAAAACAAACTGGACTAATATAAAAGAAGTTGTTAAATTATTTGATGAAAATGATTCCATGAATATTTCAAGGAGTGATTTATTTGAATTAGGAGAGTCTTCTGAAGAGGTTAGCAAAGAGTTTATTATAAAAGTCTTGATGTGGGGTTATCCTAACGGTGGTAGAGGTAAAAATATCCAAAACGCATTAGCTCATATTGATGATATCAGTCAATATCTAACAAAATCTAAAAAAAATAACATAAATGAAGAAGATCTAATTAATGGAACCAAATTAAGTGGTATAGGGCTATCAACTCTATCTAAATTTTTATATTTTCTAAAAATAGAAATGAAAGAATATCCTACTGTTATTTTAGATCTTAGATTAATAACTATGTTAAGAAAAGCAGGTTTTGATGAGCTTACCAATTTGAAAGAGATAACATATAGTAAAGGCCCAAAGATGTATTGTACTTATCTAAAGGAAATTAGCAGTTTATCTAAGAAAATAGGTTGTTCTGTAGGGCAACTAGAGATGTTTCTTTTCATCTTTGGGTCTAATCTCAAGGAATAACTTTCAACTAGATAAGAAGGGTTAGATAAAAATAATTGTAAGTAATGATACAAAAACCCACTCAAATGAGTGGGTTTCTTTTTGGTGGAGCTGGTGGGTTTCGAACCCACGTCCTAACAAGGTGTCAAATAATTTTCTACATGCTTATCTATTATTAATTTTCGAAATATGTCT
>PAYK01000008.1 GCA_002714805.1 Flavobacteriales bacterium | reverse complement strand
GCCCATTCCCAAGCTTGAGAACCAACAAAAATTATACCCCCAATAATTGTCAAAAACATGTAGAAAGTAACTTTTGCTTTCTTCATTTTATGCCCGGCATCAACTGCTAAAACCATTGTAACAGATGACATAATAAGAACAAAAGTCATGAATGCCACATATATCATTGGAAGTTCTTTTCCGTGAACGAAAGGAACATGAGTAAATACCTCATCAGCAATTGGCCAAGAATCAGCAAACTTAAATCTTGCAAATCCATATGAAACTATAAATCCGGAAAACGTAAGAGCATCTGAAACGATAAAAAACCACATCATCATTTTTCCATATGAGGCATTCATTGGTCTATTTCCACCACCCCATAACTTTTCATTAGAATTAGAAGAAACTGTAGTTTGCATTTGCTAGTTTTTCAATTAGTAAAAATAATTATTTTAACCGAAGAATACCAAAAATATAAACAGGTAAATCCATAAAATATCAACGAAATGCCAAAAAATAGATGCCAATTCAAATCCTAATGAATTTTGATCATTAATTTGTACATAAAAATTCCTGATTAATACATAGATCAAAAAAAACAGCGCCACTAATACATGAATGATGTGAACAAAAGCAATCAAAAATATAAATGAGCTATTTATGCTACTTGTTGGGCCTGTAAAATGAAATCCTTCGTTGATTATTTGACTAAAACCTATGAATTGAAGTAAAATAAAAGATAACCCTAAAATAATTGTAATCACTAAAAATAAATTACTGAGATTTTTATTTTCAATTAAATACTTTTTAGAAAAAAATAATGACAAGCTACTAATAATTATAACTGTTAAACTCAAATAAAAAGCTTGAGGAATTGGGAAATCATTAATCCAATCTACTCTATTTTTACTTACAATAAACGCGCTTGTCAAACCAGCAAAAGTCATGATTAATGATCCGAGACCAAACCATAACATCATTTTTAGAGCTTTACTTTTTTTGTCCATTTTAGTATTTATAAGTTTAATATTTTATCTAAAAGAAAAGTTAATTGTACAAATGTTAAGTATATTACACTTGTCACCATTAACTTTCGTGCATTTTCATTTTTACCATCAATAAATAAATTGTAAGATTTATAAATTAAAAAAAAACCTAATAATAAAACTATTATTAATCCAATTGAACTAAGTTTTAATTCTCCAGTAAATCCAAAAAAGGGAATAATGGAAAGAATAACAGACCAAAAAGAGTAAAACAAGATCTGTGCCGAGGTAGAATTGTCTTTTTTACCTGTTGGCAGCATTTTAAATCCAGCCTTTTGGTAATCTCTACTTTGAGACCAACCAATAGACCAAAAATGAGGAAACTGCCAAAAAAACTGCATCAGAAATAGAGTTACAGCTTCAATACCTATGTCATTAGTAGCAGCAACCCATCCAATCATGAAAGGAAAAGCACCAGGGATAGCCCCGATAAAAACAGAAAGTGGGCTTATTAACTTCATTGGTGTATATATAGCCGTATACAGAAATAAAGAAATGGATGCTAAGATTGCTACTTTTAAATTTATCAAGTACATTAAAAAAATACCTAACAGCGAACATATTACTGCAATTAACAATGCTGAACTTTGTGATATTTCTTTTTTCGGTAATGGTCGATTTTTGGTTCTTGCCATTAACTTATCTAAGTCCTTCTCAATTATCTGATTAAAAATATTTGACGAACCAACGATCAAAATACCACCTATTATTAATAAAGAAACCTGAACATAATTAATCACATCAGCACCAAGAAAATAGCTGATGAAAGACGAAAAAACTACACTTAAAGTAAGCCTAAATTTAGTGAGTTCTTTAACTATATTTAAGGATATAACGTTACTCAATTCGACTGATTTAAGGCACAAATATAGATTATATTTAACCCAAATATGTTTAAAATAAATAAAAAAATTAATCCTGAACTTGAAAGATTATTGGCAAAGAATAAGGAACAATAACTGCTTTGCCTCTTTGTTTCCCGGGCTGCATTTTTGGAAGAAGGTTAATTACTCTTTGAGCTTCTTTTTCTAATCTTGGGTGCGGAGCACGTGCTCTAACACCAGTAACATTTCCAGACTTATCAATTTTAAAAATAACCGAAATTCTTTGTCTTCCTGAGAGACCCAAATCACCTGCCAGTTCTGTGTTAAATTTCCTCTGAACAAACTTAGCAATCTTCTCAGACATACATTTTCTTTTCTTAGCATTGTTCCCTCTCTCACAGCCAGGAAATACTGGTACATTTTCAATAACTGCAAATGGAACTTCAACATCTTCTTCAAGATCTTCAATATCAAGATCTTCAATATCAATTTCTTCCTCTTGATCAGTTTCAGTGGATTCAATTATAGTTTCTTCTACTTCCTCTTCGTCCTCTACAATCTCAATGACCTCGGGAGCTGGAGGTGGTGGTGGTGGTGGTGGTGGTGGTTGCACTTGCTCAGTAATCGGAACTTCTTCTTCATCCAGAGCATCCATATTAACCTTATCAAGATTTAATAAAGACTTGTCATAAACCTTGTAATTAATAGTTGAATAAGATAAGAACATCATTAATGCCATTCCCAAAGCAAAATATAATGAACTATTTTTGCCTATATCAACTTTTGGGTTTTTCTTGCTTTCCATTGATTAGCTAAATTAGTTAATTATTTATTGATTATATAATTTTATTATTATCATTAAGAGTCTTGAAATAATTATTCTCCAATTAATTCCTTGTAGTCTTCAGAGGTTAAAAGATTATCAAGATCACCTGGGTTTGAAACTTTCATTTTTATCATCCATCCTTTATCATATGGATCATTATTTACATCCTCTGGTGAAGTTTCAAGATCTTCATTTAACTCTAAAATTTCACCTTCAACAGGAAGAAACAAATCAGAAACCGTTTTTACTGCCTCAACAGTGCCAAAAACTTCATCCGCTTTCAACAATTCCCCAACCGTTTCTATTTCTACATAAACTATATCTCCAAGTTCACGTTGAGCAAAATCAGTGATACCTACCGTAGCAATCTCTCCGTCTATGGCGATCCATTCATGATCTTTTGTATACTTTAAATTGTTTGGTATATTCATTAAGTTATATTTTAATTTCCAAAATTATATCTCATTGTAAAGCCAGTTCTAATAGTTGTCTGCGGAAAAGCAGTTGAAATTGCATACTCAGAAAAAGAGTAATCAAAGAAAAATATTCCCGTTAGACTTTGACTAAAAGCATAATCAGCAGAGTATTTAAAATTGACAATTCTCTGACCAGCTGTTACTTGATTATTATCAATATCCAAATATCTTATAATTGTTTTATTATTCCTAATAGAAAAATCAGCTTTCATGTTTAGATCACTTTTAATTAGTTGTCTAGCACCCCCTAATCTTGATCTAATTTGTAAATCTTTAAATCTGTATCCCAGTCCAAAAATATACTCATAGCCCTGGATTTCGGTTAGAAGATTATTATCAAAACTTAAAGATAACATTCTATCTTTTCTAATTTCAGTTAATAATTTCAAGGAATTTTTCATCTCAATATCAAATTTAATTAAGGGGCTAAATTGTTCCATCAAGTTAATATTGCTGAACAAGTTCTCATTTTTATAATTATTTGATTGATCAAAAAGTTCCGGATTTTGTAGGGGAAATTCAATTGAAAAGTCTGGCTGAATATAATCTAAATTACTTCTGAATTGATTAATAGTATATTTAGAAGTATACCCATGGGATATTGAAAAACGTTTGAATTTTTTTCTGAACCATTTCATTTTCATAAATCCTGAGTACTTAATATCCCAATTTGGAATTGGAATACTTCTAAGTGCTCCAAGCTCAACTGAGTTAGCATCTGAGCCTGAGTATGCTGATAAAAATGCAGGCAGCAGAACTGATTGATTCGTCTTTCCAAATCCTAAAGGGTATCCAGATAAATCGCCTCCTTCAAAATTATTAGGATTGCTTAAATCAACTCCAGATCTTGCAGCCAATCTCCTAGCAATAATTAATCTGTTTTGTCTAAAAGCATCAAATGTTTCTGAACCAAATTCGTCACTTTTGGAAAATGCAGTTTTAATAAGGACGGTTGATATATTAAAGTTTCCAATTGTATTTTGAATTAAAGGGTTATAAATGTCACTTAATCCGTCATTGTTTGTGTCAATAGTGTTAAAGTTTTCTGTCATATTACTGGCGTAAGTTCTACCAGCGGTTAAATCAATTTTTAGATCATTGATTGGAACTAAATTTGCTGAAAATGCTAGATTCTTATTTGTTGTACTAGTATACTGTTGGTTGAATTCTGGAAAAACGGTTAGCCATCCATTCCTAGCAGCCAAGTATCTGATATCTTTTTGACTACCAAAAACATATCCCCATGACGGATTTGAAGATCCAAAAAATCCAGGGGTTTCTAGATATCCTGGTAAAAAAGTACCGTTATTTTCAGAGTAATTAATCTGAATTCTTTTAAGATTTGTTATTAATTTTATAAATGATTTTAAAATTGGATTGACTTTTTTGGAGCCTGAATTATCTCTTGATTGCATTGCAAAACCTCTGTCTGGGCCTCTTCTTGAGCTATCCCCGGTAAATTTATTTAGACCTAAGTATCTATAAAATTTTTGAAAGTCAAGCAAGGTATTCAAACTATGAGTATTGGCATTTGAAATAGAATTTCCAAGATTATAATTCTCACCATCTATTATAATATTACTAAATAAATCTGAACCCTTTTGCCACTGAAAATCTCCTGTGTACGAATAAGTTGATTTGATAAAATCAAATGTTGGTATTTTATCAAATGGAATATTATAATTTAATTTCAGCTGTTGAACTTGTCTATTTGGATCACCTATATCAAAAAATTTATCCCATATTGTCAAACTAGGATCCTGTTCCCCAGACCCTAAATTATTGATGAAATAATTTTTAACTATATTATTATTACTAGCATTATAATCCAAACTCAGATTATCCGTAATTGGATAACTAATTGCAAATTGAAAATCAAAAGTGTAATTTCTTTGAAATAAATCACCAACTCCAATATTGTCTTGAGATAAGTCAATATCTCTAAACTTTTGTTTGTTAAATTGTCTTATAAAATCTGTATTAATATTTATACTGGCTGGTAAAAAATTTAGATTAAAATCTTTTAATATTTTTAAATAATTACTCGTAAATAGAGAATCATTTTTTTTGAATGGTTCTAATTTTGAGGAATTAAAATTAAAATTATAATTTATTCCCGCTCTCACCGATTGATCGAGCATATTTTCAATTTCATAATCTCTGTGCTTAATTTCGTTGTATGAGTAATTTAAAGTAAGATTTTCAATATCATAAATCCTTGCCTTTTTTTCACCTGTCCTTTGCTTGTTAACTCCGATAAAATTTATATTTTTTCTTTTTGTATAGTCTTCTGATTGCCTTTGGATGATATCTCTTTGAGCTTGATTGTCAGCAAGATCTAGTACAGAACTTAATCTTATATCTCTAAACTGTTGGTCATATTCAGGTGTAATTAGTTCTTCAGCTGTAGAGTAATTAAATGGAATAGTAAATCCCCATTTTTCTGGAAATAATTTTCCAACATTCATACTTGTAACTAAATCATACTGTTTTTTATCCTCCTTATCCCTCTCACTTGGACCTTGTTCTAAATTTCCAAAACCACTAGTACTTTGTCTTGCAGTTGCAGATAAATTCATAAAATCTGCAAAGTTAGAGTCAACAGCCAGAGTTGCTGCCCAACCTCCCTCATTATCCATTTCCGATAATCTAAGCTCATTGAACCAAACCTCAGCACATACATCCATATTGTCTTGACTTGGATTTTTAACACCAACCATTAATGTTCGTACATCCCCAAAATTTGGGTTACCTTTTATTGAAACTCTTTGATTTCCAAATTCTAAAAAAGAAAATTCAGAGACAGGCTCCTCAATTACATTATCTCCGTCAAGATTATAAAAAACTGGTGTGTCGGATCCCAAGTTTCCGTTTACAATTGAGATAGATTTGATTGCTTCAAATGCACTAATAGGAATATTTATTTCATTTATTTCAGGCCAAACCAATTCAGGATCCAAAGAAGTTTGGGGAGATACCTGCAGCGGTATTTCAACCTGATAATAATTTTCTGTCAGATCATTACCCAATCTTAAAAAAGCAACTATCTCTCCATCATTCAATCCTTGTATCTGGTCATCCTCTGCATGTAAAAACATTCGCAACCTTTTAAACTGACGCATGTCAACATTAATATTTTTATAAACTCCTCGTGAATCTTCAGGCTCCAATTCACAAACATTGACAACTAATGATTGTTCATTTTGTCTGATTATAGTATTGTTATTGTTAAATTGCTCTCTTTCAACTCCAGGTGGGGAAACATAACTCTCCTCATTTTCTTGTATACCAACAATTCCAACTGAAAAATCTGTATTATCATTATCGTTATTTATTTCTTCATCTAATGCTAATTGATATTTTCTCCAATCACTTCTAACTAAGTCTAATGTTCCAAGCCTAAGTATCGTATTTTGGGTAAAATTATTAAGTAACATTCTTATAAATCTCACGGATCTAAAGTCTGAAATTCCACCTATCGATGAGCTTGGCTCATTAATAGGTATTCTGAACTGATACCATTTTACTATTTCAGAGGTACCGTTTGGAAGAGTAATATTTTTTTCTTTCTGATCAACAATATAGTTATTGTTTAAGTTTGCTAAAGATGCAGGAGTGATATCTAACTCATATTCAAAATAACTATCAATTGTGTTCATAGTGTTATCTTGATTGATATCCTCAACATCAGGCTGTGTTGTTGAACCACGATTAGTATCAGTTATTGTCTCTGGAGAATTCCCTTCTAAACCATTATAACCTTTATATCTTTCAAAAATATTTCCTTGGGTATTTAAAAAATATGTATAATTATCATTTGATGGATCTTGTAGTTCTGAAAAAGAATCAAACTGTTGTGCTTCTTCAAAATCATCATATCCGTCAAATCCAACATCCTGATTTATTCTAGCATCACCTGATGAAGCAAATGCATAAACTAAAGACTGATTTTGAGGAACAACAGAGCCCCAAACTGTTGGTGGTAGTAAGCTAATATCCCCATCTTCTGGCAATCCATTTTCATATTGTTTTCTGCCATCTTTTAATATATCCTCAGAAATATTACCTAAGTGAAATGTTAATGTACCGCCATTATTTTGGTTGTCATTTAAAAATGGATCCATCAACCAAAACTCTATATATTCAACATTTGCTTGTTCAAAATCTGTTGTATTAATCAATCTTGTAATTCCTGCCCAAGCATCTTCTGGGTTATTAATGATTCCATCATTTGTCTCAGGATCCATATTATAAGGACCTCTTAAATTTGGGTAATAATTTAAATCCAAAGAATTTATGACAGATGTCTGACCTTGAACTAAATCAACTTGCGGGAAAATTTCATCTATGAAAATCCGTCTTGAGTATAGATTTGATAAATCTTCATCTGTAATCTCAGCTGGCCTTTGACTACTATAAAAAACCGGATCAATTGAATACCAATTTAATAATGCTCTATCATAACCATTTTGAATCCCATTATCATCTTCNCCACCCTCTATATATATATTTCCCAAACCTATTGGTCTACTTGATAATGACCAGGATTGGGGTGTTAGTAAATTAATTGTATTTTGTGATCCTTCAAAATCATCAATATAAGATGTTACTTCTCCTCTAAAGTTATTGCCTTTGGGGGCGCCGGGGATTAAATATGCAATTTCCCCACGAACTGAAAGGTTGGAAGGAACATCTGTTTGAATATTTGGAAGTTTATTAACTAATCTTGTAAACAAAGGCATTTCTTTTGAAAATACCCCATCAAAGCCAAATATTGTGTTATTAATTGGCTCAGTTCCAAAATTTGCCTTTTGAGTTAAAGGCCTTTCATGAAGATTTAACAAGGTTCCTGAAATAATTAATTCTTCATTAAACTGATGTTCAATATTAATTCCAGAAAATCTCTTAGTCTGCTGGCCAAACATTGCATTATTTTCAACACTTACATTTATAGGAGTATTTGATGCTTGTAGTCCAGGATCCAGAATTTGAACAGTTCCTAATTGATAATTTACAGTATAGTCCACACCCTCAACCAATGTACGACCTCCAGCTGTCACCTGTACAGAACCTCTAGGAACATTGTAAGCTCCAATTGGAATTCCAGTTCCAGAAGATGATTTATATTTTCCCTTAATTAAAAACTTATTTTTTTCAGATTCTTGCTCAGCAGCGGTTTTGGTAGAATTATATAATGAATGATAAACATATTTTTTTTGATTTAGATTATAATTCGTTATAATGTTGGAATCTCCATTATAATCTTCACTTGGNGTTAGTCTCAATCTTTCAAATAAATAACTTCCAAATGGCTCAACTTTGGTAAAAATAATTTTACCTGTTTGTGGGATCACCGTTAGATTTTCAACAAAATCAAAAAAACCATCACCATTATACTGAGGATCATTATTATAATTTAACCTATCCAAATTAAAAAAACTCAAAAGTGGAGTCTCATTTATTAGGGGTAATCCNGCAATTTGATCTGGAAATGGGGTGCCATCAATTTCTTGAATATAATTTAATTCAGAAGTTTCTTTATAAAATATGTTTAATTTAAAATCTTCTTTTTCAAGCTGAAAAGCACCAGTATTATAGATATTTTTCATCATTAAATCCCACATAGGTTCATCAACGCTGGTTACCGTACTTTTCAATAATTTTAAAATTAAATTATTTGAGTTTACTTGTATATTATCATCATTAACATTATTTGTGACTTGTGTTGCTTGAACTCCGTCATTTGCAAATTCTCCAACTTGAAAAACTTGATCTCCAACTGTATATTGGAAAGCAACTGCAAGAATTTCATCATTTTCAAGTTTTTGAGTTAAAGAAATATATCCCAATTGTGAATGAAATGTGTAATCTAGATTTTCCCTTAATTTTTTTGCATTCTCTAATTTTCCATAATCAATTCCCTCATTAATATTNGGTACCAGTATTCCTGATTGCACAGTAGCAACATCTCTCACAGAGTTTGTCAATTGGGAATTAGCATTCCCAATGATTGTTGGATCAAAACTATTATTTGAATTATCAGGATATGAGCCAGGAGCAGCTAGTAAATTAACATCTGATGAAATATTATCAGACTCTCCCAAATCCTGTAANGCTAGTATGTTTCGAGTATCATTTAACTGACTATTTCTATTTGTAACCCAAACCTCTAACCTAGTTATTTGAATATTTGAATTAATAAAAGGATAGTTTAATAAAGCTTCATCGTATTTATTTCGGAAATAGTGACTCAGAAAGAAATTTCTATTTTCATCATAATTTAAAGCACGAAATTCAAACTCTTGAACTGTACCGCCTCCTTGCGAAGTAACTGACCTAGATTCAGATTTTTGTTCAGAGAAGATCGCTTTTATTCTNGTTTTACCAAATTTAAGCTCTGTTTTAACACCAAATAAACTTTGAGCACCTGAGATAAGTGAATTATTGAGAGGCATACTTACATTTCCCAATTCAATTTTTTGGATAATATCATCTTCAGAAGGTTCGTACTCCAGCTTCAATAAATTTTGAAAATCAAAAGTTGACTGCGTATCAAAATTTGCATTCAGTTGAACCCGGGTGCCTACTTTTCCTAACAAGCTTAGACCGATTCTTTGATCAAAATCAAAAGTTAAGTTACTTCGATTTCTTGGTGAAAAAGCNGGGTTATCTTGTTTTGTGTATAAAATCCCAAAATCAGCTTCCAAAGATCCTTGGGGAACAACCTGAATTGTATTGCCTCCAAAAATAGATTCAAATACTTGAGAATTAACATAAATTTCAGGAATTAGATTTTTTTGATCTTCATCCGTTCCGTCTTTCTTACCCTCAGCAGCATCAATTTTAGATTTATAATATTCCTTTAAATCTTCTTTGAGTTTTAGTTTTCTGTATTCTTCTGGCGATAATATTATAGGGTAATTAATATCATAATCTCCAACCTTNACATTATAATAATATAAATCACTTGCACTATCATATTCATAATTATCAACAAATGATGGTGGATCGGGAATGTATAATTCTCCTAAATCTGCCTCTATTTGCTGGGCAAGAATAGTACTAAAAAATGTAGTACAGAGTAAAATAATTACTGTTAATGAAAAATTTTTTAAAAAAAAATACATTATCTAGATTAAATGTTTTTCAAGGTTTCTTTGATAATTTCNTCAACTGAAATATCTTGATTTTCTTTGATGATGTTGTCAACTAATCTTTCAGATGATTTTTTATTTATTCCAAGAACCTCTAATGCAGATAACGCTTCTTCTCTCGTAGTATTGTTAGAATTAACATAAGTCTCATCCAGATCATAAATTTTTAAAATTTTATCCCTCAATTCAATTATTAACCTTTGTGCTGTTTTACTTCCAATTCCNTTTACAGACTGAACAATTGAAACATTNTTTGAGGATATTGCTTCTACAACTTGCTGTGGATCCAAAGAAGATAACATTGTTCTTGCNGTNCTTGTACCAACACCACTNACTGAAATGAGTAATCTAAATATCTCTCTCTCTTTTTTGGAATAAAATCCATAAAGAGAGTGTGAATCTTCCTTAATTTGAAGGTGGGTATANAACTTTATATTCTCATTATCAGGTATTTGTGAGAATGTTGTCAATGAAATATTNACCCAGTAACCAATGCCATTAACTTCAATCACAACATTAGTTGGTGATTTTTCTACTAACTTACCTTTGAGNTGAGTAATCATGATCTAGTAAATTTTGTCNGGCAAATTAATATAATAAATTGAATTTATACTTTTTTTAGGAACTCAATATTTCTTTTAATTCCATNAAAACCAGTTCTCTTTAATGGNGATTTTTGAAAAACCTTATCAAATGTTTCCTTAGTCATNTCAAGCCAATCACTTTTATCCATCAATCTCAAATTATCATCTGGATTAAATAATGGTTCATTATGTGATTTTGAAAAACGATTCCATGGGCATACATCTTGACAAATATCACACCCAAAAATCCAATCATCAAATTTACCCTTGAATTCATTAGGGATGTTCTCTTTTAACTCAATGGTGTGATAAGAAATGCACTTACTACCATTCACTACACGTGGTTGTTCAATAGCTTGAGTAGGGCATGCATCAATACAGGCAGTACATGTTCCACAATGATCAAAATCTTGATGATCATATGTTAATTCTAAATCTAAAATTATTTCACATAAAAAGAAATATGATCCGATTTTCTTAGAAACTAAATTTGAGTTTTTACCTATCCAACCCAATCCACTTTTTTTAGCCCAAGCTCGTTCTAAAATTGGGGCGGAATCTACAAAAACTCTGCCATGTACATCACCTACTTCTTCTCTAATAAATTCTAATAAATTTTTTAGTTTTTCTTTTATCACAAAATGATAATCTTTACCATAAGCATACTTTGAAATCTTAAAATCAGTATCATCAATTTTTGTTTGTGGATAATAATTATATGAAAGAGATATCACACTTTTAGCTCCTTCAACAAGTAAGGTTGGGTCTAACCTCTTGTCAAAATTTCTTTCCATGTATGACATCTTTCCATGCATACCTCTCTTTAACCAATTCTCTAATCTTTCTGCTTCCTCTTCTAAAAACTCAGCTTTACTAATTCCACACGAAATAAAACCAAGTCTATTGGATTCTGACTTTATAGCATTAGCAATTCTATCTTTTTCAGTCGTAGTCATAAAAAAAAATTAGAAAAGTCCTTTCTGATGTGAATCTTTCTCCCTATTTAGATGCTTATATGCAAGGTTTGTAGCCTCCCTTCCACGTGGTGTTCTCATAATAAATCCTTGTTGAATAAGAAAGGGTTCATACACTTCCTCAATTGTTTCTGGGTTTTCACTAACAGCTGTTGACAATGTTGTTAATCCAACGGGGCCGCCAGAAAACTTATCAATCAATGTAGATAAAATTTTATTATCCATTTCATCCAAACCATTTACATCAACATTTAGAGCCTTAAGACTAGACTTAGTAATATTAATTTCAATTTTACCATCCCCCTTGATTTGTGCAAAATCTCTAACTCTTCTTAATAATGAATTTGCAATTCTGGGGGTTCCTCTACTTCTACTCGCAATTTCAATTGCAGCTTCCATTGATATTTTTACATCCAATATCTTTGCACTTCTTTGAAGGATGACAGACAATAACTTCGCATCATAATATTTAAGCCTACTATTAATACCAAAACGAGCTCTCATTGGAGCTGTCAATAAACCAGATCTTGTAGTTGCACCAACTAATGTAAAAGGTTCAAGATTTAACTCAACAGATCTGGCATTAGGGCCAGATTCAATCATTATATCAATTTTATAATCTTCCATGGCAGAGTACAAATATTCCTCTACAACGGGACTTAGCCTATGTATTTCATCAATAAATAAAACATCTCTTTTATTTAAATTGGTGAGCAAGCCAGCTAAGTCAGCTGGTTTATCCAAAACCGGTCCAGATGTTATCTTAATGTCTGCATCAAGTTCTTTGGCTAAAATATTTGCTAATGTAGTTTTACCTAAACCAGGTGGCCCGTGAAAAAGTGTATGATCAAGTGCATCATTTCTTTCATTTGCAGCTTGTACAAAAATCTTTAAATTTTCAATCACATGGCTTTGACCCTGAAACTCAGCAAATGAATTTGGCCTTAGATTATTTTCAAATTCTTTTTCACTTGGGGATAAATTTTCTGAGCTGGGATTAAGATTTTCATTCATCTTTTAAAGATTCCAATATTTTATACAATTTAATAAAATAATTCTCTTCCAGGTTATAAAAATATCAATTGAAAGAGAGAAAATTATAAACCTAGTACTCTTCTTCACCTTTTTTTAAAGGCATATGTTGGGGTACAAAATCTTCTTTATATCCTGGCTTACTGTAGTCATATGGCCATCTATAGACTTGGGGAATTTT
>PAYK01000007.1 GCA_002714805.1 Flavobacteriales bacterium | reverse complement strand
TTAATGTTAATGTAGCAACGTTAGTACATCCCTGGTCATTAGTAGACTCAAATGTATATGTACCACTCTCAGTATATGTAGTACCATTCCACTCATAACTATCACAGGCTATAGCAGACTCCTGTGATGTTGTTGAATTATTAATTGTTAATATTAATGTAGCAATATTAGTACAACCTGCATCATTAGGAGACTCGTATGTATATGTACCACTCTCAGTATATGTAGTACCGTTCCAATCGTAACTATCGCAAGCAGTAGCAGTCTCCTGTGATGTTGATGAGTTGTTAATAGTTAATGTTAATGTAGCAATATTAGTACAACCTGCATCATTAGTAGACTCATAAATATATGTACCACTCTCTGTATATGTAGTACCATTCCAATCATAACTATCACAAGCAGTAGCAGACTCCTGAGATAATGTAGAATTGTTAATCGTTAATGTCAATGATGCGATATCAGTACAACCATCATCATTAATGGATTCAAATGTATATGTACCACTCTGATTATAGGTAACACCATTCCACTCATAGCTATCACATGCAGTTGCAAACTCCTCTTCTGATGTTGATGAATTATTAATAGTTAATATTAATGTAGCAACATCAGTACAACCCTCATTGTTAGTAGACTCATATGTATATGTACCACTCTCAGTATATGTAGTACCATTCCAATCATAACTATCACATTCATTCGCTATTGTAAATGAAGGAGATGAGTTATTAATTGTTAATATTAATGTAGCAACGTTAGTACAACCTGCATCATTAGTAGACTCAAAAGTATATGTACCACTCTCAGTATATGTATTACCATTCCACTCATAACTATCACAGGCCGTAGCAGACTCCTGTGATGTTGATGAAGTATTAATCGTTAAATTCAATATATCTACATTTGAACATCCTTCATCGTTAGTTGATTCATATATATATACACCACTTTCAGTATATGTAGTACCATTCCAATCGTAACTATCACAGGCCGTAGCAGACTCCTGTGATGTTGATGAACTATTAATTGTCAAAATTAATGTAGCAACATCAGTACAACCCTCATTGTTAGTAGACTCATATGTATATAAACCACTCTCAGTATATGTAATACCATTCCAATCGTAACTATCACAAGCTGAAACTGACTCCTGCGAAGTTGTAGAACTGTTAATCGTTAAAATTAATGTAGCAGTAGAATCACAACCAGATGAATTTATTGTTTCAAAAGTATATGTACCACTCTCTGTATATGTAACACCATTCCAATCATAACTATCACATGCTTCATTTGAAATAAAACTATCTATATCGTCACAAAACTCACAACTACCATCATCAGTATTAGCCCATATATTATAATTAATAGCATTTGGATCTGTACAGCCCAATATATCTCCCCCTATACTAGGTATAGGTATGTTTGTCTCTGTCCACTCATTACCATTGGCATCTTGACCCATTAAATTAATGAAACCCGAAAGCTCTCCAGTGGTTGTAAACTGACCTAATAAAACATAACCATTTGCATCAGGAAAACAAAGAGGATTATCAGGTGTTCTGAAAATAGCTGCATCAGAATTAACAGTACCCCCAAGAGATAAAGAAGATCCAGAAAATCCAGAAGATAAATCTAAGCCAGGAGTTGTCTGGGCCGCATCACTATAAGAATCACCTATAGTAAGCCAAGTATCGTATGTAAGAGAAGGAACAAAGCCAAAGAAACCATCATTTACTAAACCTTGAATATCTTCACCAAATTCAGCGTCAACAAAATTAGTTGAAGTCGATATCTCTAAAGGATTAATCTCATCTGCAAAAACAAATGTTATAAGCCCACTATTTAAATTCGCGTAAAGACGATAAGTAACTTCGCTATTAGTAAATCCTCCAGAGGAATTATCTACAGTCTCTAAAACTAAACCTGCTAATGGAGGTAAAGACAAATAAGAACAAGTACCATCATCAGTATTAGCAGAAGAATCATAATTAGAAGCCGATGGATCAGTACAACCATTAATAACATCTATACAACTTCCATCATCAAGATTAGCAGAAGGGTCATAATTAAATGCTGATGGATCAGTACATCCAGGAACATCCGATCCTTCTAAACCAGGAATACTTATGTTTAACTCTGTCCACTCATTACCATTAGCATCTCGACCCATTAAATTAATGAAACCCGAAAGCTCTCCAGTTGTTGTAAACTGACCTAATAAAACATAACCGTTAGCGTCAGGAAGGCAAAGAGGATCATTAGCTGACCTATAAACTGCACCTTGAGGATTGCCACCTCCAAGAGATAAATTAGAATTTTCAAAACCTGTTTCTAAATCTAATCCAAAAGTTTTAGAAGCCGGATCAGTGTAAGAGTCACCTATAGTAAGCCAAGTATCGAATGGAAGATTAGCAAAAGGACCTAAGCCAAAGAAAGCGTTATTCACTAAACCTTGAATATCTTCTCCAAAATTATCTTCATAAAAAGTAGTTGAAGTCGATATCAATAAAGGATTAGACTGATCTGCAAAAATATGTGTTATTTGACCACCATTTAATTCGGCATAAAGACGATAAGTCACTTCGCCATTAGAAAATCCACTAGATGTATTATCTATATTATCTAAAACTAATCCAATTAAAGTAGATTGAGAAAACGAAATACTACAAATGAATGTAGCTAAAACTAGTAAAAATTTTTTCATAAAATAATTATTAAGCAGATTCAAAGAATTAAAAATTTAAGTATGTAAATATAAAAAAAGCTTAAGACTTTTCAACGGGACGGTTTTACAAAACTAATAACCCAAACAAACATACTTTTTATAAGCTAATAAAACTATGGCCTTTATAATAAAAGGAATACCATATCAAATTGTGATGGATTTCGATTTGGTGGAATTAAGTGTCCTTATTTCGAACTTTTTCAAAAAATATTAAGGTTTGTATATCTACTTTTTAAATTGTAAATTGTGAATTCTTGACCTTAGTATGTTCAAACAATTTAAATCAATATTAAAGAATATTTTTATAGTTTGTATTTTGAGCCAAACATACAAGTCTGATGTGTTTGCACAAACGGATGATGTTTTTACAATTTACCTAGTCAGACATTCTGAAAAAGACTATTCTTCTGAAAATGCATTAGACTTACCACTTTCTGCATGCGGCGAACAAAGGTCACAAGATCTCAGTATTTTTTTAAATGACATTCATCTCGATGCTGTTTACTCCACTGACTACACTAGGACAAGAAATACGGCTTTACCAACTGCTATTGCAAAAGATATTGGCATCTCATTATATGACACTCAAAATCTAAACTCTTTTTCAACCCATCTTCTGACAAATAAACAAGATGCCTTAGTGGTAGGTCATAGTTACTCAACAGGTGTATTAGCAAGGCTACTCACAAATGAAAATATTGGCGATATTGATTTAGATATTTATAATCGAATTTATCAGCTTGTAATTTGTGGTGATTCCCGAAAAATTAATTTATTTAATTCATCATTTAAATGTATTGAATAAAAAAACTAGACCTTAATAAAACATTATGACAAGACGTTTTATACTAATAAACTTAATTATACTTTTTCTGTATAATTTTTCTTCTGCTCAAGTAGTTGTGCCAATTACAAACTACTCTGTAAACAACATTGGTCAGGCTCTTCTTTCAATAGAGGCTCAGGAAGATAAATATTATGTACTAACTTCTCAGCATAGCCCTACATTTGAATGGGCAACCTCAATAAATCTAGGAGTTAACGGAACGATGATTATCTCTGATCCTGGTGGATCTTATCCTATTGAAAATTATACCATTACCGAATATGATATTGCTAACCCCGGTGATATCGATGGAGATGGAATAGATGATATGACAGAGTTAAATAATATGCCTTCCGATGCACCCATAAATTTTGCACAAGCTATAGATTTTGAAGATGGTGCAACTTCTGTTCCTGATGCTGAAACTTTCATGCAATTAGCAACTGTTAATAATGTAGGTTGGGCTCCTTTTCTTGATGGACAACTGTATGTAAAGTTTGGCATCTTAGACAGAGATTCTCCCGAACCAAAAGTATATTTCATAAATAGTAATACATATACTATTCATGGGTCATTTTTTGCAGGTATTGGTGCTTCAGTAACTGGAGATGACGGTTCAGGGGAAATTGTGTTTAATCCTAACAATGGAGTCAACGGTACATACTCTTTTAACTTCTCTTTCGGCAATACCTATGAGTTTGAAGATGCTCAAAGGACATACGAATTGTTAGTTGCCAATATGCCATTTCTTCAGAACAATATGAATCACTTTATTAGTGAAAACAACGAAATCAATTATTTAACAAATTATGCTGATGAATATGAAAATTCAAGAATTAATGTAGTACTAGAATATGATGTTTTTGGAAACATCAATTATATTCCATTTCACGAAGCAGAAGGCTATGGTTACTTCAAACAAATGAGTCTGGATGAAACTCCAGGCTCAAGAGATATCGTATTGTATGATGCACTCCCTAATTAATTACCTAGAGTTGGAGGGATTATTACTTCAGTTATACAAACACCATTATCCCATGTTAACTTAAGAGCAATACAAGATAATGTTCCTAACGCCTACATTCAAGATCCATTGTCTATTGACTCTATTGCTAACTTACTAAATAACTATGTCTATTATAAGGCAGAAAATGAAACTTTCCAGTTTCGAGAAGCCACACTTGAAGAGGTAAATAATTGGTACGAAGCATTAAGACCTACCGAGCCTCAAATACCTGAGCGAGACCTTAGTATAACAGAAATAATGCCTCTGGACGACATAGAATTTGATATGTCAACCGCCTTTGGCGCAAAATGCTCTAATGTAGCTACAATGCGATCGTTTGGATTGCCGGAAGGAACTATTCCTGATGGTTTTGGAATTCCATTTTACTTTTATGATGAATTCATGCAATACAACAACTTTTATCTGGAAGCTCAAGTCATGATAGATAATTCTGCTTTTCAAAACGATATCAATTTTCGTATTGATCGTTTAAAAATGTTCCGAGATGACATTAAAGATGCACCAATGCCGCAATGGATGATGGATCAACTGCAATCAATGCATGATGACTTTCCCGCAGGAACTAAAGTAAGGTGTAGATCGAGTACTAATAATGAAGATTTACCAGGATTTAGTGGTGCTGGTTTATATACCTCAAAAACTCAACACCTGGATGAAGGACACATTTCTAAATCAATCAAGCAAGTTTATGCTAGTATGTGGAACTTTAGAGCATATGAAGAACGTGACTTCTATCGAGTAGATCATTTTATGGCAGCAATGGGAGTGCTGTGTCATCCCAATTTTGAAGAAGAAAAGTCAAATGGCGTTGGAATTAGTATAGACCCTATTTACGAAACAGAAAACACCTTCTATTTAAACACACAACTAGGAGAGTCACTAATAACAAACCCAGATCCAAATTCTTTACCAGAGGAAATATTACTATATGAAGATCCTGAAGAAGCAGCTGGATATTTGGTATTACAACTATCTAACCTTGTTGATCAAGGACAACTAGTCATGGACCAAAGCTACCTCGACCAAATGAGGGATTATCTATCTGTTATCCATAATGAATTTGCTATTCTTTATGATGTAGAAGGAATTGAGGGCTTTGGTATGGACATAGAATATAAAGTAACCGCCGATGATCAACTTGTAATTAAACAAGCAAGACCATGGGTGTCATTTTGGGCTGATATTAAAGCAGATAATGATTTAGAATTAACAGAGTTTACAAGCCCAACATCAGCTTCCGACTTAGGAAGTAATGAAATTATAAGTGCAATAGTTTCTAATACTGGGCTAAACCCTATGAGCGATTTTACCTTAACATTAATAGTAGATGAACAAGAAATAGAAACTTTAACTATCTCTGAAACTATTGAGCCATTTTCTAATGTAGAATTTCAATTCGAAACTCTACAAGATTTCTCAGAAGTTGGTGATTATAATCTTACAGGAATTGTAAGTGATACTGATGATGAATATGGAAATAATGATACCTTAAGGTATACGCTAAATAAGATTCATCAACTCGAAGCAGGAGTAGCTCTAGGGACTCTTAACCAAAAGTGCAACAACGAAGTTGAAGCAACAATTATCGTAACTAATAATGGAGGAAATACCATAAATAGTGTTCAATTTGAAATCATTATAAATGGTGAAAGTGCAGGATATTTCAATGAGCAAGTTGATATTACATCATTGTCTGAAGAAAAAATATCTGTCATTGTTGATGGCGACTTTCAAGCTAATGACAACGAGGTTGCTGTAAGTTTTATTTCAATAAATGGTCAGGTAGATCAGGATTCATCCAACGACTATGCTGTTTCCATTTTAAATATTCAATCAACCTATGATTTTGTTACATTGATAATAAACGGTGATTCATACCCATATGAGACATCGTGGGCAGTTATTGACCTCAACGATAACATTATTGCAAGTGGAGAACTCGGTAATGGAATTGATGAAATTGAAGAAGAGATTTGTTTAGACTATACCTCTTGCTATTCATTATTCGTATACGACTCTTATGGAGATGGAATTTTAGGTGATGGATATTTCTCCGTTGTTAACTCTTTTGGACAAATCATTGTATACAATGATGGTGACTTTACTAGTCAAGCTATAGAATTAGTTTGTCCTGACGGATCTGGCTGTGCAATTAATGCAGATGTAGTCGTAACTCATTCTTTAAACGAAGATGGTATAATTTCAATTTGGACCTCATCATCAGAACAATTTAATTATAGTATAGACGGTGGGTTGAATTTTACAACAGAAAATACATTTTCTGCACTAACACCAGGACAATACAACATTTTTGTTCAAGATGAAAGTGGTTTATGTACTTATGAAGAAACAGTTTATGTTGAAGAATGTGTTTTAACAGCTGTTGATGTTTCTGCTACAAACGTTACTTCTGTTACGGTTGCAAATGGTTCTATAATTATAACTCCAACTTCTGGACTAAGCCCATATTTGTTCAGTATTGATAATGGACAAAATTTTCAAGAAGATAACGAGTTCTATAACTTAGCGGTAGGTAATTATAATGTAGTAGTACAAGATGCCTCTGGTATTTGTGAATATGAAGTAAACATTCCTGTTGAAGTTGAAGAGGGAACGGGAATAACAACAAATATTTTTGATACAAATGATATCATTATTTATCCTAATCCTACCAAAAATCAAATATACATTGAGCTTGCTTCGAATTCTGATTTGTCAGAAGAAATCATTATTCAGGTGTATGACAATGCCGGAAGATTAGTTAGTGATGCTATGTCATTAGACGATAACAAAACTAAAACAATGATATCTTTAAGTGAATTAGAATCAGGAATATATTTCGTTAAATGCTATAACAATACATTTAACAATTATTTCAAAGTTATTAAACTCTAAAATCAACTTAAAAAAGCGGAAAACTATCTTAAAATGAGATGGATTCCGCTTTGGTGGGCAATACTGGATTCGAACCAGTGACCCCTACCCTGTCAAGGTAGTGCTCTAAACCAACTGAGCTAATTGCCCCTATNTNTNTTACAAAAATAAAATATTATTTCTTTAGTAAAATTATTAATTAACTAACTAATTTATTACTTAAATTTGCAATTGNTTNTAATTGCAATATTTATGCANAAAAAGAAGGCNGTCTTATTAGTAAATCTTGGNACNCCTGACAGTCCAAAAACAAAAGACGTTAGAAGCTATCTTTTTCAATTTCTNAATGANAAAAGAGTTATTGANATTCCNTTTCTNCTTAGAAAGTTTTTAGTCAATTGTATAATAGTTCCCTTCAGNGCTCCAAAGTCAGCNAAAGTATATAAAGANCTTTGGACTGATAGAGGCTCTCCAATTATATATCATACACAAGATTTGAAAAATAAATTAGAANAAGAATTAGGTGTTGGTTATCANGTAGAGTATGCAATGCGATATAAGAATCCTTCACTTGAAAAAATCCTCAAAAATTGGGAAGGTAAAAATTTTGAACAAATTATNATTTTACCTCTNTTTCCTCAATATGCCTCTGCCACTAATGGCTCTGTAATTGAAAAAGCAATGGANGTNNTAAAAAAATGGTGGGTTATTCCCGAAATTTCCNTTGTNAGTCAATTTTACGATCACGAATTTTATCTNAANGGTTTTGAAGAGCAAGGAAATAAGCATAATTTTAATGAATATGATCANGTATTATTTAGTTTTCANGGGCTTCCAGAAAGACATGTTGATAAAGTTTATGACGAGGGANTATGCGNAGAAAATGATTGTGAAAAAGGTGTTTCTAAATCAAATCTGTTTTGTTANAAAGCAACATGTTATGAAACTGCNATACAANTAGCAAAAAGATTTAAACTNAACAANTCTAATTATTCCGTAGGTTTTCAGTCTAGATTAGGAAAAGGNTGGATAGAACCTTTTTCAGATAAAATAATTGAAGANCTTGGTAAAAAAGGAGCAAAAAAAATACTTGTTTTTTCTCCTTCATTTGTNGCCGATTGCTTAGAAACAACTATAGAAATTGGTGATGAATACCAAGAGTTATTTGAAGAGTATGGAGGTGAAAAAGTGCAACTAGTTGAAAGTCTAAATTCNTCNGAAACNTTTGTGAAAGGACTTAAAGAAATGATTTTAAAGCGAAGTATTTAATTATGTCATTATNCTTTTATAGTGTCGGTATTAGCCATTGGAATTGTCCANTGGAAATTAGAGAAAAATTCAATATTGATAAAAAAAAATCAATAGATTTTATTTCTGATNTAAANTCAATTAATGGCTCAGCTTTTATNATANCAACNTGTAATAGAACACAAGTATTTGCAAATAANATTAATATTCATCTACTTAAAGAAAAATTTATCAAATACAGTGGTAATCATATTGAAGAATTTGAAAAATATGGTTTTGTATTGGANGATGATAATGCGATTACAAAATTTATTTGAGGTAAGNACAGGGATTGATTCAAAAATTTTAGGTGATTTGCAAATTTTTTCTCAAGTAAAAGAAGGTGTTGATCTNGCAAAAGAAAACAATTGTNTAAATAGTTTTATGGACAGATTAATACAATTTGTATTTCAAGCNAANAAAGAAGTTCAATCTTTTACTTCTATCAGTAAAGGAGCAGCCTCAGTTGCACATGCTACAGTTTTAAAAATTAGACAAAAAACAGAACATTTAAAAAATGAGAAAAAAATTCTCATTTTCGGAGCCGGTGAAATGGGACAACGTATTTTAGAAAATCTANATAACCAAACTAATTCTAAAATTACTGTTATAAACAGAACTTTAAAAAAGGCNAAAGAAATTTCTAAAAATCAAAAAGTAAATTTCTCTCATATCAAAAATCTTACACAAGAAATCAAGAAGACTGATGTTCTTATTGTTGCTACAAGCTCAAAGAATTATACAATAAATAATGATCANACAGCTTATGTGNANAACGAAAAGTTATTTATTGATTTATCTGTTCCAAGAAATATTGACCCAAAACTTGCTTNGAATCAANATATAGAATTGATAGATTTGGACCAGCTCAATTCCGAGGCTGACAAAACACTAAATAAAAGAAAGAAAGATATTCCAAAAGTAAAAACCATTATCAATCTTTATAAACTAGAATTTGAAGATTGGTTGAAGCTACACANTCTAGGACCNACAATCAAGAATNTGNAGATGAAATTNGAAAAAATCAAAAATTCAGAAATTGAGAAATACAANGGNCAATATCAACAAGATGAACTATTGNNAATTAAACCACTAATCGACAGTATAATTAAAAAAATATCTAGTATGAACATTGAGTACCTTCGAAATAAATATCGAATTGACGAAGGTATCTTAGAAGTTATCCGTGAATTGTATAAAATCAAATAGATGCATATTAAAATTGGAAGTCGTAAAAGTAAATTAGCACTAAGGCAAACCCACAACGTTGCAGATAGACTTACANAACTTGGNCATACCTATGAAATAATACTAATAGAATCGGAAGGCGATAAAGTACTTGACACTCCANTAAGTTTGATCGGAGGAAAAGGAGTTTTTACCAAAGCTCTAGACAATGCAATTCTTAATAAAAAAATAGANATTGCTGTTCATTCATTTAAAGACATACCTACAATATTAGAATCTAATTTAGAAATAGGNGCTATATTAAAAAGAGAAAATCCAAAGGATGCAATNGTTTGTCGTAAAGGCTTAGAATTCTTAAATAANGATTCTGCTGTAATTGCTACTGGTAGCAATAGAAGAAAAGCGCAATGGCTAAATAAATACCCCAACCACAAAATTGTAAGCATAAGAGGTAATGTTCCNACTCGTATTCAAAAACTTAAACAAAGTAAATGGGATGCNACCATACTCGCAAGTGCAGGACTGATCAGACTAGGTCTTAAAAACGAAATAGATCAAGAATTAACATGGATGGTATCTGCACCTGCACAAGGAGCGGTAGCTATTATTTGTCATANAGAAAATGAATCNATAAAAAGTATAGTCAACGAACTTAATGATGAAGACACAGCACTTTGCACAAGCATAGAACGGTCATTTTTAAATATACTAAACGGNGGTTGTTCAGCACCAGTCGGCGCTCATGTGACTCTTTCANAAAATAAACTTTANTTAAANGGGGTTGTATTAAGCTCTGATGGTAAAGAAAAAATTTTAATTTCCTTAAAAGATGACAAAGCTAACGGACTAAATTTAGCTCAAAGAGCTGCACAANAAGCAAAAGACAAAGGTGCTCAAAAACTGATTGAATCAGCAGAAAATGAAAAANACANCTAAACATCTTCTTTTTCTTAATGACTTATCAGAACAGACATTAAAAGANCTGAATTCAGACAAGAAACTAAATGTTTCTTGCAATGGTCTTATTAANATNTCAGAAATACCNTTTGACAAAGGAGAATTAGACCAAAATAAAACTTGGGTTTTTACTAGTAGAAATGCTGTTGAAATTATTTTAAAGAATAAAATTACCTTATCGCAATCGATTTATGCAATTGGAGAAAAAACAGCTAGTTTNTTACCTAGTGCCACAATTCCGAAAATAGCCTCTTCCCTTGAAGTNGCTAAACTGATAATTAAAAAGNAATTAAAAGAAGTTATATTNATCTGTGGAAACAGAAGGCGAGATGAATTACCTGANCTTTTAANATCACATGCAATTAAGNTAAAAGAAGTCGTTGTTTATGANAGTAAAAATCTTAATAAAACCGTAAATTTGCAATCTATTGACGGCTTAGCTTTTATGAGTCCAAGCTCGGTTTATTCACTAGCTCAAAATGGNGGNTTTATGAATTTNCCATGTTTTGCNATAGGACCCACAACAGCNCAAGCACTAAATAATGAAGGACAAAAATGCCTAATAAGTAAATCCACTACGNCACAAAGCCTAGTAGATATTGCTAAACACTATTTTAATCAATGAAACACGATTTTCCAGAACTAAAGAACGACTTATTGNTAAGAGCACTAAATGGCGAAAAAGTAGAGAGGCCTCCTGTATGGATGATGCGTCAAGCTGGACGATTCCTACCNGACTATCGCGTTTTGAGAGAAAAATATTCTTTCTTCGAACGNTGCGAAACACCAGAGTTAGTTTCAAAGATTACTATTATGCCCATTGATCAAGTCGGTACAGATGCAGCTATATTATTTTCTGACATCTTGGTTGTTCCTCAAGCTTTAGGCTATGAAGTACAAATGATTACTGGCAAAGGCCCATATCTTCCTCAAACGGTAAACAATCTAAANGATGCTGAAGCAATACAAGTACCTGATGTACACGAAAAATTAGGTTATGTGATGGATGCCGTTTCATTAACGCGCCAAGATTTAAATGGAAAAGTTCCGTTGATAGGCTTTGCTGGTGCACCATTTACAATACTATGTTACATGGTTCAAGGTCAAGGTTCAAAAGATTTTTCTCAGGCCAAAGCATTTTGTCATTCGCAAAGAGATGCTGCACANCTTCTACTTCAAAAAATTACCGANACTACCATAGCTTACCTNAACGCNCAAATTGAAGCTGGTGCTCAAGCCGTTCAACTGTTTGATTCATGGGCTGGTCTGCTATCACCCAAAGATTTTCAAGAGTTTGCATTANCTTACATAAAGCAAATCGTTGACAACATTAGTGGTGCACCAACCATAGTATTTGCCAAGGGTGCGTGGTATGCAATAAAAGACTTAGTCAATTTAGGNACTAATGCCATTGGTGTGGATTGGGNACTTACACCACAAGAGGCTAGAAANTTAGCTGGTCCNAACATTACCCTTCAAGGTAATTTTGACCCTGCCTGGTTATTCGCTCCACATAGTGAAATAGAACGACTTGCTAAAGAAATGGTTGATGGCTTTGGAAAAGACAGATACATCGCTAATTTAGGACACGGAATACTGCCTACAGTTCCAGTTGAAAATGCTAAAGTATTTATTAATGCTATAAAAAACTANTCTGCGTAATGTCCATCAAAGCAATTTTCGAAGCACATATTTTTGACTTGCAAAATCGAATTTGCAAAGGCTTAGAACATGCTGACACNCAAGGTCAATTCGTTGAAGACCAATGGCAAAGAGATGGTGGNGGCGGTGGNAAAACACGAATCCTCAATAATGGAAAGGTCATAGAAAAAGGTGGAGTAAACGTATCCGTTGTTCATGGCGACTTACCAGAATTATTTAAAGAAAAATTTAAAGTTGATGAGGCTACATTTTATGCCTGTGGATTATCTCTAGTTATTCATCCTAAAAGCCCAAAAGTACCAACTGTACATGCCAATTGGCGTTATTTTGAGATGTACGATAAGACTGGTAACATTAAAACTGCATGGTTTGGTGGTGGCACAGACCTTACCCCCTACTATCTTGATGAAGAAGATGCTAAACATTTCCATCAAGTCAACAAAAACGTTTGTGATAAGCACGATACATCTTACTATCCTAACTTTAAGAAAGAGTGTGACNCTTATTTTTANAACTCACACCGTGATGAGTGTCGAGGCATAGGAGGAATTTTCTTCGATTATCAGAGAGAAAATGACCACAAAAGCATGCAAGAAATTATGAATTTCAGCATAGATTCAGGCAACGCCTTTTTAGAAGCCTACCTACCAATANTGGAAAAGCACAAGAATGAAAGCTACACTCCAGAAGAAAAAGTTTGGCAAGAAATACGCAGAGGGCGTTATGTAGAGTTTAATCTATTGCACGATAGAGGAACACACTTCGGGATTAAAACAAAAGGAAGGACAGAATCCATTCTTATGAGTTTACCATCTACCGTAAGGTGGGAATACAACCATAAACCTAAATCNGGAAGTGCTGAAGAACAACTCATTGAAGTATTAAAAAACCCAGTAGATTGGGCTTAAATCANATATTATGTTTCCAGAAAATAGAAATAGAAGATTGAGAAANAATAGTGCCATAAGAGNAATGGTACAAGAAAATAGACTNCACNCTAGTGACTTTATTGTTCCTTTATTCTTTATGGAAGGANAAAATAAAAAAGAAGAAATAGCNTCTATGCCTGGTTATTTTCGTTANACACTAGACTTACTTGTCGNAGAAGTTAAAGANTGTTATGATTTAGGCATACGCTCNGCACTACTTTTNGCTAAAGTTGANGATTCTCTCAAAGATAATGNGGGTAAAGAAGCTATTAATCCAAATGGACTTATGCAAAGAGCCATNAAAAAATTGAAAGNTGAAGTGCCNAATATGTATCTNATGAGCGATATTGCTCTNGACCCCTACTCTATTCATGGTCACGATGGTATCGTTGATGGTCAAGAAATANTGAACGANGAAACNATTGAAGTNTTAGCAGNAATGGCCCTTTCACACGCNCAAGCNGGAGTTGATATGGTTGCTCCATCNGATATGATGGACGGACGAATAGGTGCTATTAGAGAAAAGTTAGAGGACGAAGGTTATACNGATGTTGGCATTATGTCGTANAGTGTAAAATACGCTTCTTCGTTNTATGGCCCTTTCAGAGATGCCCTAGACTCTGCTCCNGGTTTTGGCGATAAAAAAACCTATCAAATNAATCCANCTAATTCATCTGAAGCTATGNCAGAAGTAGATAACGATATTGATGAAGGNGCTGATATTGTAATGGTAAAACCGGGAATGCCCTATCTAGATATGGTAAAACAAATCAGNAAACAATTNGATGTGCCTGTTAGTGTATATCAAGTATCTGGAGAATATGCNATGATTAAAGCNGCNAGTGAAAAAGGGTGGCTAGNCNACGATNATACNATGATGGAATCATTAATTGGTTTTAAAAGAGCAGGAGCAAAACTCATTGNNANCTACTTCGCTAAAGAAGCTTCTAAACTNTTNAACAATGAATAATAGTGAATTACTCTTTGAAAGAGCTCAATTATTTATACCTGGCGGTGTAAATTCTCCTGTGAGAGCTTTCCGCTCTGTTGGTGGNACACCTTTATTTTTTAAATCTGCCAAAGGNTCTATNCTTACTGATGTAGATGGTAAAAATTANATTGATTACATCGGATCTTGGGGACCTATGATTTTAGGNCATTGTCATAAACCAATTNTNGAAACACTAAAAAAAGCAACTGAGAATACCACNTCNTTTGGTGCACCAACCGAATTAGAAGCCGACATAGCNGAGTTAATTTGNGAAATGGTACCTGCAGTAGAAAAGGTTAGAATGACCAATTCTGGCACTGAAGCTTGTATGAGCGCTATACGTGTAGCACGAGGCTATACTAACAAAGAAAAATTTATCAAATTTGAGGGTAATTATCATGGCCATGCTGATGCCTTTCTAATTAAAACAGGAAGTGGGGCAATTACTCTAGGAATACCTAATAGCCCCGGAGTAACTAAAGGAACTGCTCAAGACACTTTGTTAGCTCCATACAATGATTTATCAGCAGTAAAAAAGATTATTGAAGATAACCCCAATCAAATTGCCGCTATCATTCTTGAACCAGTTGCTGGAAATATGGGTTGCATCCCGCCTAAGAAGGGATTTTTGGAAGGACTAAGAAGCCTTTGCGATGAACACCATACTATTTTGATTTTTGATGAAGTCATGACAGGCTTTAGAATATCAAAAGGTGGCGCTAGTGAATACTATGGCGTTACTCCAGATATGGTAACTCTTGGTAAAATTATTGGAGGAGGATTGCCAGTTGGAGCATTTGGTGGTAAAAAAGAAATTATGGATATGGTGGCACCTATTGGTCCTGTTTATCAAGCAGGAACACTAAGTGGAAACCCCATAGCAATGGGCTGTGGCTATACATTATTAAAAGAGCTTAACGAAAATCAACATATTTATTCTCTCCTTGAAGAAAATACAGCCTATTTTGAAAAAGAACTTAGACGTGTGTTCGATAATAAAAACCTTAGATATACCATTAATAGAGTCGGTTCTATGATAAGCTTTCATTTTGATATAGATGAAGTCAATAATTTTGATGACGCATGTAATGCTAATGCAGATTTATTTAAATCCCTTTTTCATGGTGTATTAAAAAGAGGTGTTTACTTTGCTCCATCTGCTTTTGAAAGTTTGTTTTTATCAACTACTCACAGCAAAGAATTGCTCGATAATACTATAGTAGCAATTGAAGAAACATTAGAAGAGATACTTTAATTATATTTACACAAAATTAAGCAATGAGTAGCCTTAGAGATAAATACGAATTAGTTGTAGGATTAGAAGTCCACGCTCAGCTTTCGACCAAAACAAAAGCCTACTGTAACGATTCTACAGAATACGGTGCTAGTCCAAATACACAGACTAGTCCAATCTCATTAGGTCACCCTGGCACTCTTCCAAAAAGTAATAGCAAAGTCATTGAATACGCTGTAAAAATGGGNATTGCTTGTGGCTCNNNCATNAGAGAACGNAATGAATANTCTCGTAAAAANTACTTTTATCCNGATTTNCCTAAAGGGTATCAAATTACCCAAGANACAACNCCAATATGTAANGGTGGTNTTATAAANGTTAAAGATNCCAACGGAGATACTAAGGCCATNAATATTACTAGAATACATATGGAGGAAGATGCCGGTAAAAGTATTCACGACCNAGACCCTTTCAATTCTCTAGTNGATTTGAATAGAGCTGGTGTAGCTCTAATAGANATTGTATCTGAACCCGATATACGNNCATCTGATGAAGCCTACCAATATCTAGCNGAAGTAAGNAAATTAGTTCGCTANNTAGATATTTGTGATGGNAACCTNGAAGAAGGTAGNTTAAGGTGTGATGCNAANATNTCTGTTATGCTCAAGGGCAGTAAAACCTTTGGAAATAGAGNNGAGGTNAAAAANATGAACTCTTTAAGAAATGTTAAAAGAGCTATAGAGCACGAAATGGATCGTCAAATAGAAATTCTTGAAAATGGTGGTGTAGTTGAACAACAAACACGAAGTTTTAACGCNAATACAGGAACTACATCATTNATGAGAAGTAAGGAAGATGCTAACGACTACAGGTATTTTCCTGAACCAGACTTNCAACCANTACTAGTTAGTGAAAAGTATATTGAGANAGTCAAAAAATNACTTCCACCACTTCCTAAAGAGTTATTTAGAAAATTCACTACTGAATATGGTCTTTCCGAATACGANACCAATGTCATCATTGAAGAAAAAGATATTGCTTTATACTTCAATGAACTNTGTCANCACACNAAAAACTACAAAGCTGCNGCCAATTTTGTTAATGGAAGTGTAAANTCTTACCTNAATGAAAATGCTATTGAAATGNGTCAATTTAGNATATCTACTAAACGCTTAGCACAACTTATACAATTANTAGATGATGGAAAGGTTAGTAACTCAGTAGCAACACAAAAGATTTTTGGCGAACTTATAGGTAATGATATTTCNGCTGAAGAAATTGCNAAGAAAAANAATTGGATACAAGAGNGTAATACNGATGCTCTGCAGTCATTTNTNGNAGAAGCAATTGCAAAATATCCNNAAAAAGTCNTAGAATANAAAGCAGGTAAAAAAGGACTNATAGGCTTATTTATGGGNGAAGTAATGAAACTNTCTAGGGGAAAAGCAGACCCNAAAATAGCCAACCAATTAGTAAGAGAAGNATTAGAAAAATAAACTATGNTNAAAAATATTTTATTNTTTNTNNGTNTTTTATTCTTANGNGCTTGCTCAATAGATNAAGNAAATATAAGTGGNACTATTACTAATGCANAGGACGGACAATGGATATTTTTAGAAAAATTAACGCTTAATGATATTGAAAAAGTAGATTCTTGTCAAATCAAAAACGAGAGTTTCTCCTTTAATTACAAAGCTGACTCNATCAACTTTTANAGAATNTCAGAATCNGANAAAAACTATGGNTTGATAGCTNTTCAGAANAAAGANACTATTGTATTTAAAGCTGATATTTCATCTCTAGTAAATTTTCAAGCAANTGGAAGTAAAGANGTNGAAGGAAATACACAATTACTTGAAATTATTAATTCNATAAAACCTAAAACTGATTCNCTCAAAANCATCTATNAAAAATCGGTTGGCACTGNAGAAGAANCTATCNTATTGNAAAGNATACGTAAAANATANGATNGNATNANACTTCAACAAAAGGANGATTTNAAGNGTTTTATTNATNAAAACCCNAATCTCTTCATCAACCTTATTACACTTCAACAANTNGGANATGTANCTGAATACTTTNATTACTACGAAAAGGTTTCAAGTAATTTAGATTCAATTTATCCAAATAATTTTTGGATAATTGATATTAAAGAAAAAGTTCTTAGTGAGATAAATACAGCTNTAGGTGCACAAGCAACTAATTTTAAAATTAATGATAGTCAGGGTAAGCCCTTTGAGTTATCTACTTTAAAAGGTTCCTATGTACTACTTGATTTTTGGGCTTCATGGTGCGTGCCTTGTAGAAGAGAAAATCCANTGATTGTAGATTTATATAAAAAATATCACCATATGGGCTTAGAGATTGTTGGCATATCATTAGATGATACTACTAAAAGTATCGATGCTGAAGAAAATTGGTTGAAAGCTATAAATCAAGATGATCTTGAGTGGAAACAAGTCAGTCAATTGAAAGGTTTTGAATCCTCTGTATGTCAAGATTATGGAATAACAAGTATTCCATCAACATTTTTGTTAGATACCAATGGAATAATAATCGCACNTAATTTAAGAGGAACTATATTAGCTAATAAATTAAAAGAGATTTTTGAATAAAATATATTTTGCATCTGACCTACATTTAGGCGTTCCAAACCGAGAAGAAAGTTTGAAACGAGAGAAATTATTTGTNCAATGGTTAGANAAAATAAAATCCGATGCTGAAGCCATATATTTATTAGGTGATATTTTTGATTTTTGGTTTGAATACAAAAAAGTTGTTCCAAAAGGATATGTTCGNTTACTAGGAAAATTAGCTGAAATAAGTGACAAGGGTATACCAATTCACATTTTTACTGGAAATCACGACATGTGGCTTTTTGACTANATTGAAAGCGAAATTAACGCACATATTTACAGAGAACCAATTCATATTTATTTGAAAGGAAAACACTTTTANATTGGCCATGGAGATGGTATGGGCCCAGGGGATAAAGTTTATAAAATTGTAAAAAAAATATTTCAAAATAAATTATGTCAATGGCTATTTGAAAGAGTCCATCCTAACCTTGGAATTTCAATAGCTCAATATTGGTCAAAAAAAAGCAGAATNGCTAACACCNAAAATGATCGTATTTATTTTGGAGATAAAGAATGGCTAACTCAATTTTGCAAACAAAAAATGAAAACTATCGATGTAGATTATTTCATTTTTGGACACCGACATTTACCACTAGAAATAGATCTAGGTAATCAAACAAAATATATAAATTTAGGTGATTGGATAACATATAAAAGTTATGCTGTATTTGATGGNAAAAAGCTAGAACTTAAACATTACTAATTTTTACAGCCAAATCAACTAAACGATTTGAATAGCCGACCTCGTTGTCATACCATCCAACCACTTTAACCATTTTACCAATGACTGAAGTTAATTGTGAGTCAAATATACAAGAATGTTTATTTCCTAATACATCAACAGATACTATTGGATCTTCTATATANCTAAGGATATTATTTAAGACACCATTGGCAGCATTTCTGAATAAATGGTTAATCTCATCAACTGATGTATTTTGTTTAACAATACATGTAATATCTGTCAATGAACCATCAGGCACNGGNACTCTAATACCACATCCTCCCATCTTTTTATTAAGTTCCGGAAAAATTTTAGTTATNGCCTTTGCTGCTCCAGTTGTTGTTGGCACAATAGANGTTGANCCAGCTCGAGCTCTTCTTAAATCATNATGAGGAGAGTCATGAAGCATTTGATCNGTAGTATATGAGTGAATTGTGGTTATATATGCGCTTTCAATACCAAAATTATTATTGATTAATTGTATCATTGGAGCAGCACTATTGGTTGTACACGACGCATTTGAAATTATTTTATCNTTACCATCAATTAATTCGTCATTCACACCCATAACAATAGTTTTAACATCATTGTCTAACGATGGNGCAGATATAATAACTTTTTTAGCACCCGCAATTATATGCTTAGATGCTAAAGCCTTGGTTTTAAAACAACCTGTACATTCAATTACTAAATCAACCTTCAAATCTTTCCAAGGGAGATCTTCTGGATTAGAAATTGAAGTATAATTGATTGGAGTTCCATTAATTATAATTAGATCATTTTTATAATTAACATCACCATTAAATNTTCTATGAATNGAATCATACTTAAAAAGGTGAGACATAATTTTTGAAGATGACAAATCATTGATTGCAACAACCTCAATTTTGGGGTGACTTAAAACTGATCGAAGAAAAACTCTTCCAATTCTACCAAAACCATTTATAGCTACTCTTAACTTCATTATAAAAAATAAAAAAAAAGCTCTACAAAATGTAGAGCTTTTAATAACTTATAATATTCTAATTTGTTTTTACAAATTTACCNACTTGCTTTCCTAAATTTGAATTGACNACTATTATATAGTTACCTTCCTCTAAAAATGAAACATCTATTCTTGAAGAAGTTATAGATTTTGATTTATAAACTTCTTTACCCATTAAATCAATAATCAAAATATCATTAACATTTANATCTTCTTTTAAGTCAATATTAATAAATGTTTCTGCAGGATTAGGGAAAATAGAAACTGAATTAATATCATTNATATNATCTGAAGAATGATTTAAAATTGAAGAAGTATTACTGGATTTAAAAATACCNCTTCCATGAGTACCNACATAGATTATNCCTTTNTTAANTCCTGGTAAATATTGCTGACGTAACATATGACATGGAACAATAGGCATACCATCATCTTCCAATATCCAATTGCTTCCGTTTGTAGTAGACCAGACACCGAACTCCGTCCCAATAATTATATTATTATTATCATTTANGTCAATAACAGCTGAATATACNGGCATATCAGGCAAATTTCCCTGGATAGNACTAAAAGTAGGATTTGCGTCCATTGCNTTTGATGACTTGTATANGTGGTTAAATGAACCATAACCACCTACTGTTACAACAATATTATTTTTATTATTAGGATCAACTGCAATATCAGTAATTGTATATTGAAAAGTTGTATTGAGTTTTATAGTGCTAACTACNGCATTTGNATTATCACCATTTGGATCGTCGTTAGTNTCACCNACATCTAAAAANNTGTAACTATCATTAACACTATCAACATTNANGTTAAGATTATCNGTTCGGTAAAGATTATTACCTCTAGAAAAAAACATATGATTTCCATCAGATGTNACTGAAATNCGCTCAATAGCAGTTGCATACTTAGGTGTTACCTGAAACCATCTAGGNGTAATACTAAAATCNAGAGCCTGTTTAGTCATNTAAACACAATAATCTGAACCAGTGTTAGTGATTTCAGTAGTAGCTGCAAAAAACATACTGGTNTCAATAGGATTTCCATCAGAATCAACCTCTTCCCACAAATACATAGGATTTATAAAAGTAGCAAACAAACCATTAGCACCTTCATCATCTGCTGTTTGAGCTAATCCTGCNATAGTATCTCCTAAGAAATTTTCTAAAGTACCATTTGTATTACCTCCGTCAGCAGATCGTCTTGCGGAACCATTTTGACTTTCAGAAAATATNATATCAGGATCTATNTANGAAATCTGAGTGTATCCACCATCGCCTCCNGCTACTTCTAAAGCATTTTGATCAGAAATATTATTTGAAAAATTAATATATTGTGTACCATTATCTTGTGTTCCGCCAATTACTTTCCCGTCTTTTGAATAATCTACAGTGTAAAATTGNGTTACACCATANCCACGATTCATTGTNACAAAAGAATCTCCATTATCATCAGATCGNGATACTCCACCATCATGNCCAAAATATATTCGACCGGGNTTTGAATCATCAAATAAAATTTCATGATGATCTGCGTGAACATAAAAAGANGCAAACTCNGAGATTGCCCAATAAGATATTGGTTCAACACCAACACCATATTCAAACTCCCATAAATCTAAACCTCCAATAATTACTCTATCTTTATTTTGAGGATCTACAGCAATTGACATTGCATAATTAGCTTGTTGATTAAATATATTATATGTTGGTGGTGTCGTGCCATNCCAACCNGGTAAAATTAATTCCCAAGATTCTCCTTTATCTNTAGAACGATAAATTCCTTTGTATCTNCCCAATCCACCCTGATTTGAATAAATAGCATAAATGTAATTGGCATCAGTTGGAGATAAAGCAATTTCAATTCTTCCTGAACCACCACCAAAAGCTGCNCCTACAGAAGTCATTTGAGTAAAACTACCTNCAGTTCCATCAACAGAATAGAATATNCCGTTAGCAGTACTTGCAAATACAGAACCATCTATTGCAACCTCNACATCCAAAAATTCTGCGGCNGTAACTAATCCAGGCTCCCAAGTTTGACCACCNTCTGTGGTNACTTTTACACCTCTTCTAGTAGCTGCATATACTGTGTTTGGATCAGTTTTATGAGCGGCCATTTCGGTTACAGATGCAAAATCAAAANTTTCTGAAATTAANTTTGATGGAGCTGTTGANTCTAACTGTGAAAATGTTANACCATCAGTTGATTTATATATACCACCTCCAATGAATGCTGAAGAACCATTAGAATTTCCACCCATATTAGAGGTGGCTCCTTCGCCAGTACCAAAATAAATATCTCCATTGGATGTTTGACATATNCTGACAACACCAGAAAACTCTAATTGATCAGTTCCAGGAACNATATTCCATGTCAAACCTGCATTATTAGATTTCCATAATCCACCAGAGACTCCACCAGCATAAATTAAATTAGAATTATCCTTGTCAATTAAAATAGCTCTTGTTCTGCCTCCAACGTTATCTGGNCCCATNTCAGTCCATAATAATGTTGTGTTAGATANACTAGTTCTAGAACTTTTTCTNGATTCAACGTCTTTTCTTGCTTTCAATACTGCTTGAATAGGAATTTCACCCTTTTCATTGNATTTAAGTCGATGTANATATTCTAAGGAACCTTTTGCTCCTTTACTTTGNTCTNAAATTCTTTCATCAATAGGAATATAAGATTGNTTATTGTNTTGAGAAATTTCAATAAACATAAAAGCTAGAAGAANTAAAGAGATAGAGNTGATAATAAAATTTTTCATTGTTAAGTGTTTGTATTTAATTACAAATTTACAAATTATATCTATGATATTTGATAGAGCAAAAAGATAATTTTATGCCATATGCTTTTCTGCACGATAAGATGATCTAACTAGAGGAGAACTTTCNACAAATCTGAAACCTTTATCTAATCCTATCTTTTTATATTTTTTAAATTGTTCAGGATTAACAAACTCTTTGACTGGTAAATGTTTAGGTGTTGGCTGCAGATATTGCCCAATAGTCATGATATCAACTCCGACACCCCTCAAATCATCCATAGTTTGNAAAACTTCATCTTGTGTTTCTCCTAANCCAAGCATTATNCCAGANTTNGTTCGCATACCACCATCTTTCAATTGTTTAAGTACNGCTAGACTTCTATCATACTTNGCTTGAATTCTAACTTCCTTNGTTAATCTNCTTACNGTTTCNATATTNTGAGAAACAATNTCAGGTGCAACATCAATNATACGTTGAACTTGCTCTTNAATTCCTTTGAAATCTGGAATAAGNGTTTCCATTGTNGTNCCAGGACTTNTNCTNCTNACNGCATTAACAGTTTCAACCCAAACTAATGAACCACCNTCNGGNAATTCATCACGATCNACNGAAGTNATAACACAGTGTTTNACTTCCATTAANCGAACTGATTCAGCAACNTTTTCTGGCTCCTCCCAATCNACCGGCAAAGGTCTTCCAGTTGCAACAGCNCAAAAACCACATGAACGAGTACATATATTTCCAAGTATCATAAANGTAGCTGTACCCTCTCCCCAACACTCTCCCATATTTGGACAATTACCACTTTCACAAATTGTATGTAATTTATTGTCTGAAACAAGCTTTCTGACGTGCTTATAATTTTTNCCTGTNGGTAATTTTACTCTTAGCCATTTTGGTTTTTTTTGTACATTCTGTTTAGNAGCAATTTNCTCACTCACATTTCGGTTTGGAGGTTTAATCTTTAACCATCTNGGACTTTTTTCAATATTTTGATGATTCATATTAANTAGTCAAGTATATTAAATTGATTTATATTGGNATGTGACAAGTTTAANTTACAAATTTTGTCTTTAATTACTAAAAGTTGGGGGGACTCGTGTTTCACANNGNAATCGAAAGATATTTTATTTGATAAATCTCTGTACTTAAGNAAATCTAATAAATATACTGAAATAGATGATGTATTAAATGTTGATTCGAAACGATTCATTACCATTTTACTTATCGAACATCTTGTACTATGTTTAAATATAAATTGAGTANTATNTTNAGAATCTTGTTTTATTTGATCTAAATCAGAAATATTTTTTAATGCAATCCACNTCATTATATTAGATTAAATTTGNTAATTAATAAATTTGAATAATTAGGACATGGCTCAGTNACCCCGCAAGAATTTAAAGTAACAAAAATTAAAAATAAAATAAATAGAATTAAAATAATCTTGTTCATATTAAATTTTTAAAATTATAAAGTACAAATTTACGTTTTTTATTTTTGAAAAAGACTTCATTNCGCTATCTTTGAAAAGTGAATTATGAAACTATTCAAATAGAGTCAAGTTGGAAAAAAAAACTTATTGAATCCTTTCAATCTGAATCATTTATTCGTCTTAAAAAATTCTTAAANTTAGAAAAANCAACNCANANAATNTATCCCGCNGNAAACAAGATATTTTCAGCTTTCAATCTNTGTCCATTTGATAGTGTNAAGATNGTGATAATTGGCCAAGACCCATATCACGGNCCNAAGCAAGCTAACGGATTGTGTTTTTCTGTTTCTGATGGAATTAAACCACCNCCATCTCTGCAAAATATTTTCAAAGAATTAAAAGATGATTTAGACTTAGAAATTCCTTNNTCTGGNAATTTGGAACATTGGGCTGAACANGGTGTTCTAATGCTAAACNCTACACTTACCGTTCGAGCAANNCAAGCAGGTTCTCATCANAAAAAGGGCTGGGAANAATTTACAGACAATGTNATTCGCACANTATCTGAAGAAAAAGAAAATCTTATTTNTTTNCTTTGGGGNCGTTTTGCTCAAAACAAAGNCCAAATTATNGATAACNAAAAACATTATATNCTAACTGCAGCACACCCCTCTCCTTNTTCAGCTCATTCAGGNTTTTTCGGCTGCAAGCATTTCTCNAAGACAAACGAAATTCTTAAAAAATTAAATCAAAAACCAATCNTATGGNGCAAATGATACTTTGCATATCTCTGTTATTNTCTTTCTTNNCAAATGAAAGCGTTATNGATAGAGTTAATAACTACTGTAAAGAAAAAGAAGGAAAAACTTATNATGAGATTCTNTTTGTTTCTGTGAAAGAACAAAAGATGTACCATATAGTTGAAAATACNATTGTGAAAGAATATCTTGTATCTACTGCTAAAAAAGGNGTNGGAAACCAAAAAAANAGTAATATGACGCCACATGGACTACACTATATCAAAGAAAAACATGGNGGTAAAACGCCACAAAATGGCAGAATAATTGGCAGAGTNTTTTACGGACAAATTGCCACTATACATTCTGACACTACCTCATCTAAAACAGATGATATCACAAGTAGAATATTATGGCTTAGCGGCATAGAAAAAGANATTAANAAAGGNGGNAATGTGGACTCTTATAATCGATATATCTATATACATGGCACTTCAGAAGAAGGTAAAATAGGAACCCCTGCCTCACANGGTTGTGTAAGAATGCTTAATACTGATGTCATCGAGCTGTACGCTAAGATAAATATNGGAACAAAAGTCCTTATTTTAGATAATTAAACTAAATTAGCCACAAGATAATTTATGGAATTTTTTATAATAATCACATTATTGCTTATTGGATTTGGCTTGATAACTTTTCAAAATAGGTCAAAAGTACAAGAGACCGATAACTCTAAAAACGATGAATTGGTTCAGCAAATCATTGACTTAAAATCCGAGTTGAGTGCAAAAGAAGAGCGTATAAAAATTTTAAATGAAAAAATTAAAGAAACTCAAGAAACAAAAGAAGAAACGGAAGAGAGACTTACCAAAGAGTTTGAAAATTTAGCCCATAAAATACTAGACCTAAACTCAGAAAAATTCAAAAAACAAAATAAAGAGCAAATAGATACACTTCTGAGTCCATTAAGTGAACAAATAGAAAAGTTCAAGAAAAAGGTAGAAGACACTAACGAAAAAGGTGTTGAAAGAAATGCGATGCTAATGCAAAAAATTATCAGCTTAGAATCGTTAAATAATAAACTCAGTCAAGATGCTCTTAATTTAACGAATGCATTAAAAGGAGATTCTAAAACTCAGGGAGATTGGGGCGAAAGTAGATTAGAATTATTACTTGAAAAATCTGGATTAACTAATGGCGTTCATTTCAACACACAAGCTGGTTATAAAGATGATGAAGGTAAATTAAAAAAACCTGACTTCATCATCAACCTACCAGATAATAAACACCTCATTATTGACTCAAAAGTTTCTCTTACCGCTTATGTAGAATATTACAATGCCGAAGATGAAATAACAGAACAACAAGCCTTAAAACGACACTTAGACAGTATTAAAAGACACTACATGGAGCTTAGCGATAAAGACTATCCAAACCTGTATGGAATTAATACACCCGATCACGTTNTAATGTTTGTACCCAATGAACCAGCTTTAATGTTAGCACTGAATGAAGACAAAAATCTTTATCTCAATGCTCTAGAAAAAAACATTGTTCTAGTATCTGCTTCTACTCTNTTAGCAACTCTTAGCACAGTAGCTTCTATTTGGAANCAAGAAGACCAAAAAAGAAATGCTCTAGAAATTGCTAAAGAGGGCGGCTTACTTTACGATAAGTTTGAAGGNTTTGTTCAAGACCTNATTAAAGTNGGGAAAAGTATAAAAAGCTCTAAAGANAGNTATGAAGATGCTATGANNAAACTCACTGAAGGNAGAGGNAACATCATTAAAAAAATAGAAAANCTAAAAGACNTAGGNGCNAAAACTAAAAAAAGNTTACCTCAAAATATTATAGANANAGCAAATCAGGATGAAGATAACTANATATGAGAATGCTATATTTGGACTTCGTCCAATTATTGAAGCAATAACCGCTGGNCAAGAAATCGATACCCTTTTTATTCAAAAAGGTTTGAAAGGTGACATTTTTCNCGAACTANGGGAATTGGTTAAAAAGCATAGAGTNAACTATAAACATGTACCTGTAGAAAAACTTAACCGACTTACTCGAAAAAATCATCAAGGTGTATTTGCNTTCGTTTCGCCCATAACCTTTCATAGAACTGAAAACGTTATCCCTCAACTTTTTGAAGANGGCAAANTCCCTCTATTTTTAATTTTAGACAGAGTTACGGATGTAAGNAATTTTGGAGCAATTGTTAGAAGTGCNGAATGCTCTGGTGTTCANGCCATCATTGTTCCTGAACGTGGTAGTGCNGCTATCAATGGTGATGCTATGAAAACTTCAGCAGGAGCATTAAGTAGCGTGCCAATTTGTCGAGAATTTAATCTGAAAGCAACAATAGATTTTTTAAAAAATAGTGGNATTCAAGTTGTAGCTTGTACGGAAAAAACAGAAGATCTTATTTATGCTCCCGACTATACGATACCAACAGCTATTATTATGGGTTCTGAAGAAGATGGNATTTCAGAAGAGTATCTAAAATTATGTACTCANAAAACAAAAATCCCAATGATGGGTAACATCGGGTCATTGAACGTCTCCGTNTCTGCTGGTGTAATATTATATGAGGCAGTAAGACAACGAAAATCATGATTTTTAAAGANTTAGGATTTGAACCACAACTTCAAGAAGGATTAGATATGATGNGTTTTGANAAACCNACACCCATACAAGAACAAGCAATACCAGCCATATTAAATAATAAAGATATGATTGCCTGTGCNCAAACTGGAACAGGAAAAACAGCTGCATTTGTACTACCTATCCTTAATAAATTATGTAAAGGAAACACCTCTAAAATAAACACTATTATTGTTTCTCCAACTAGAGAATTAGCCTTACAAATAGACCGTCAAATAGAGGGTTTTAGCTACTTTACTAACGCCTCATCATTTCCTATTTATGGTGGAGGAACAGGTTCCGATTTTGATGCCCAAAAAAATGCAATTAAAAATGGTTCCGACATATTAGTATGTACTCCTGGAAGACTATTAGCTCANATGAAATTCAATTATTTTGATGCATCTGGCGTTAAGCATTTCATACTAGACGAAGCTGATAGAATGTTAGATATGGGCTTTTACGATGACATTATGGATATTGCTAAAAAACTCCCAAAAGAAAGACAAAATCTAATGTTTTCGGCAACTATGCCACCAAAGATTAGAAAATTAGCTAGTAATATTTTGGNNAATCCTACTACAATAAGCTTAAGTATATCTAAACCAGCCGNAGGTATTACACAAAAGNCCTATATGGTTCACGACAAACAAAAAATAGCTTTAACACAACATCTCCTCAAAGGGCGAGATTTAAACCATGTATTGATATTTTGTTCGACTAAAAAGAGTGTTAAAGAACTGACACGAAGTTTGATTAAAGCTAATTTATCAGCTCATGATATTCACTCTGACCTAGACCAAGAAGAAAGAGAAAAGGTCCTTTTAGATTTTAAAAATAAAAAAGTTAAAATTTTAGTNGCTACNGACATACTTTCTAGAGGTATAGATATCAAAGGGATAGAATTGGTTATTAATTATGAAGTTCCGAATGATGCTGAAGACTATGTACATCGNATAGGAAGAACAGCAAGAGCAGATAGAAAGGGTGAAGCTATTACTTTTATAAATGGAGAACAATGTTTGAAGTTTAAACAAATAGAAGATTTAATAGAACGAACACTAGAAAAAANACCNTTACCAAATGGTTTCGAAGCCGCCCCAGCTTATATTACCGAAAAGAGAAATCGAGGTAAAAAGAANNTTAAAAAAGGTTATTTTAAAAGAAACAAACATTTTAAAAACAAAAGAAAGANGTCCTAAGTAATTGCATCACAAAAAAAATTAGCAATTATTTATTGTTTTTTTATATTTGAGTGAACTTAATCAACAGAAATAATNTCAGCAATATGTTTAGCTCTTTCAACTAAACTTTCTGTACTCTCTGANATTCCATAGGAAAGTGCTACAGCCATTCGTCTGTAAGGANGTGAANTAGGCTTCCCAAAAATCTTAAAATCAGAATNTGGTANAGAAGAAGCTTTTTCTAAGCCTGAAAAAACAGGTAAAGAAGAATTGTNTTTATNAGCTAAAATAACAGCACTAGCACCATTTTTTAACAATTTGATTTCTTGTACTGGAATTCCTAGTATAGCTCTGGCATGTAATTCAAATTCTGAGAAATTTTGAGTGTTAGCTAAAGTAACCATACCAGTNTCGTGTGGACGTGGAGAAAGCTCAGAAAAATAAACACCTGATTTGCCAATAAAAAATTCTACTCCCCAAATACNTGATCCCTGTAAANCTGTGGTTACTTTTTNAGCCATTTCTTGAGNCTCTTTGAGATGAATATCATTCATANACATTGGCTGCCAACTTTCTTGATAATCGCCTCGCTCTTGTCTGTGACCAATTGGTGGACAAAATAGAGTATTTCCGTTATCTTGAGTTAAAGTAAGTAGTGTAATTTCAAAATCAAAATCAACAAACTCTTCAACTATGACTTCTTTCAAATCGCCTCTTGAACCTTCCATAGCATAATTCCAAGCNGTTTGAATATCAGATTGGGATTTAATAATNGATTGACCTTTACCNGAACTTGACATTAATGGTTTAACTACACAAGGCAAGCCACATACCTCAACACCTTTTTTTAATTCTTCATAACTAGTAGCATAACGGTATTTTGCTGTTTTTACTCCAAGCTCTTGAGCCGCTAAATCTCTTATAGCTTTTCTATTCATAGTAAAGTTAGCCGCCTTTGCCGATGGAATTACCTTAAAACCTTGTTTTTCGTAGTCATAAAATCGCTCTGTACGAATGGATTCTACTTCAGGGACTATCAAGTCAGGTTGGTGTTTTTCTACCAAAGCATCAAGAGCATCTCCATCTAACATATCAATCACTTCAAAATCATGAGCTACTTGCATAGCAGGGGCATTTTCGTAGTTATCTACTGCTATAATGTATTGTCCTAATCGTTGCAAGGCAATGACCANCTCTTTACCTAATTCTCCAGAACCTAGAAGTAATATCTTTTTTCTCATAATGCGTTGTTAATCTTTTGATGTGCCATTTGNACAATTTCATCAGGCATNTGCATAGCTGGAGCATGATGAGGCTTGACTCTAGCGTCAATTATTGGTATTCTACAGTGCCANTGTTTGTTNTGAATTCCTTCTTCTAATCCAAAGATATCTTCNGCAGGATTTGATCGAGTAAANGTAACCCATAACCAATTGCNAATGTCTNCGGCNACAAANGNNGAATCGTCTACTAAAGTGATTAGCGCTATACCTTCTAATTCTAAATGCTCTAGTTTAGACTTTACAGACTCAACATCTTCGGACTCTANTACCAAAACNCCGGGCATAACTAAATGAGGCTTTAAACCGTCATCTANGGATAACTTGGACAAATCCTTACATAATTCACGTTTCTTCTCTCCTACTGCAGCACAAACTACTTTAGAACCCTCATTAATTTCTCCAGTGCTACTATAATCTAATGTATCCATAGTAGTTTTGGTTTGGAAGTGTAAATCCCTAGACCAATCAACTCTTGAGAATAAATGTTGGAAGAAANCGTATTCATTCTGAACGTCTAAGTTAGCATCGTCCTCTTGAGCTACTATAAATAAATACTTAGCTAAACTCAATTGACCTTTACCTAAAATATGATTAGCGATAGTTAGCAACTCTTGTGGTCTTCTTGTTTTTTGATAAGGGGTATAGCGTTCACTACCTATTGCCAATAATAAAGGATGTACACCAGCCTCATCAACAGCATTTACAGCTTTTAAACCTGGTATTTCAGTAGGAATAATGCCATCTGTGATATCGTGAATTAATGCACCAAACTGGCTATCCTCTTGAGGAGGTCTTCCAACAACGGTAAATGGCCAAATAGCATCTTTTTTAGCATAAACCTTATGAATTTTCATTACTGGAAAATCGTGTGTTAAGCTATAATAACCAAGGTGGTCACCAAAAGGACCTTCTGGCTTTACGTCATTAGCATTTATNTCTCCGCAAATTACAAAATCAGCATCTTTAGATAAGGTATAACCATCTTTAACGACATATCTAAAATTCCTACCTCCCATTATTCCCGCAAAGGTCATCTCACTCATACCCTCTGGTAATGGCATTACAGCAGCCAAACTATGTGCTGGTGGACCTCCCACAAAAATACTAACTTTAAGTGGCTGACCTTTTGCATTTGCTTTGNACTGATGCACACCTATTCCTCGATGAATTTGATAGTGTAAGCCTATTTCCTTATTCTGAACATAATCATTTCCTCCCAATTGAATTCTATACATTCCTAGATTTGAGTTCATTATACCGGGCTTGTCTATATCTTCAGAATATACTTGTGGCAAGGTTACAAATGGACCTCCGTCCATTGGCCAACATTTAATTTGAGGAATGTCTTCAATTTGAATTTCTTCAAAGTGATGAGTTCTATGCTTTATAGGTAATGCATAAGGTGCATGGGTTACAGAACCTATCAATGCTAGAGGTGTTTTGAAAAAGTTTGCTGGATCTGCTTTTAAAGAAACTAAACCTTTTACAGGCTTTAGAGTATCACGAAAAATAAACTGGCTCTGTTTTAAAGTAGCGAACAAGTTAGAGACTGCTGCAAAACGACTGCCCTTTACGTTTTCAAAAAAAACAGCTTTTTTAAAATTTTTAAAAACTATTTGATGAATTGCTGACATCTCCAAATTAGGGTCCACTTCTTCCTTTATACGGATGAGCATACCATTTTTTTCTAAGTCTAAAACACAATCATTTATCGATTTGTAAGCCATGGTACAAAAATAAAAAAAGGTCGTCTTATATGACGACCTTTTTTAATAGTTATTTTAATCAATTTTTAACGCTTGTCAATAGTAACGTAATCTCTTGAAGTATAACCAGTATATACTTGACGAGGGCGTCCTATAGGCTCATTATTCTCTCTCATCTCTTTCCATTGAGCTATCCAACCTGGAAGTCTTCCAATGGCAAACATAACAGTAAACATATCAGTAGGGATACCTAATGCTCTGTAAATGATTCCTGAATAAAAATCAACATTTGGATATAATCCTCTGGCTACGAAATATTCATCGTTTAAAGCTATTTCCTCTAATGTTTTAGCGATGTCTAAAACTGGGTCATCAACTCCTAATTCTTTTAAAACATCATCTGCAGCTTTCTTAATAATAGTAGCTCTTGGATCAAAATTCTTATAAACTCTATGTCCGAATCCCATTAATCGGAAAGAATCAGATTTATCTTTTGCTCTAGATACGTATTTTTCAACATCACCGCCATCTCTTCGTATATTCTCTAGCATTTCAATAACAGCTTGATTTGCACCTCCGTGTAATGGGCCCCATAGAGCAGCTATACCTGCTGATACTGATGTATATAAACTTGCATGTGATGAACCTACAATACGTACAGTAGAAGCCGAACAGTTTTGCTCATGATCAGCATGAAGAATTAATAACTTGTCAAGAGCTTTAGCTACGACTGGGTTGATTTGATATTCTTCAGTAGGTAAAGCAAACATCATTCTTAAAAAGTTAGAACAATAGTCTAAACTGTTTTTGGGGTATACAACCGGTTGACGCATTCTATTTTTATAACTCCAAGCTGCAAGAGTTGGTAGCTTGGCCAATAATCGAATGATTGTTCCATTTACTTCACTAGCTGAACGATTGGGATCTAATGACATGGGGTAAAAAGCCGTCAAAGAAGATACTAAAGATGATAGTACTCCCATCGGGTGAGACTTGGATGGAAAACCATCTAAAATAGATTTTACATCTTCATGAACTAAGGTATGGTTAGTAATCTCTGCTTGAAAGGACTTAAGCTGTTCAGCTGTCGGCAACTCGCCGTAAATTAAAAGATAAGACACCTCAACAAAGCTTGATTTATCAGCTAGTTCTTCAATAGAATAACCACGGTATTTTAATATACCTTCTTCACCATTAAGAAAAGTTATAGCACTTTCAGTAGAACCAGTATTTTTAAACCCTTTATCTAAAGTTATAAGTCCTGATTCACCTCTTAGCCGGCTAATATCTAAGGCTTTTTCATTTTGTGTACCTTCTATTATTGGTAGTTGATACACATTCCCGTTGTAATGTAATTCAGCTTTGTCTGACATATTTTTTATTTTAAAAACTTAAATGATTTTCCCAAATATTTCGCTTCGTCTCCTAACACTTCTTCAATTCTAAGTAACTGATTATACTTCGCCATTCTATCCGAACGAGAAGCAGAACCAGTTTTAATTTGACCAGTACTTAATGCTACTGATAAATCTGCAATGGTAGTATCTTCTGTTTCACCTGAACGATGGCTCATTACAGAAGTGTATGAGTTCATTTGAGCCATCTCTACTGCTTCCATTGTCTCGGTTAAAGTCCCAATTTGATTTACTTTAACTAATATAGAGTTTGCTACTCCAGATTCAATACCTTTAGATAGACGTTTAACATTTGTGACAAATAAATCATCTCCTACTAATTGAACATTATCTCCAATGGTATCGGTAAGCTGTTTCCAACCGTCCCAATCGTCTTCATCCAAACCATCTTCAATTGATAGAATAGGATATTTTTCAGACCATTCTTTCCAATAGCCAACCATTTCTGAAGGCGTTAATTTATCGCCAGTTGATTGGTGGAAATGGTAAAAATTTTCTTCAGCATTATAAAATTCTGAAGCAGCTGCATCCAAAGCTATATACATATCATCGCCAGGCTTATAACCTGCTTTTTCTATCGCTTGTAGAACAGTTTCTACAGCCTCAACATTAGAACCTAAATTTGGTGCAAAACCACCTTCATCTCCAACGTTAGTAGAAAACCCTTTTGATTGCAATACTTCCTTTAAGTTATGAAAAACTTCTGTACCCATTCTTAAAGCTTCACTAAAAGAATTAGCCCCTGTTGGCATAACCATAAACTCTTGGAAATCGATACTATTATCAGCATGCGAACCACCATTCAAAATATTCATCATAGGAATAGGAAGCGTACGTGCATTCATTCCTCCTATGTTGTTAAATAGTAGCTCTCTATTCTCATGAGCTGCAGCTTTTGCTACTGCCATAGATACAGCTAACATAGCATTAGCACCTAAATTTGCCTTGTTTTCTGTACCATCCAAACGAATCATAGCTAAATCAATAGAAGCCTGATCACTGACATACATACCATTTAATTCTTCAGCAATTAAAGTATTAACATTATTAACTGCTTTTAAAACACCTTTACCCACATAAACACCTTTGTCACCATCTCTTAATTCAACCGCTTCGTATTTTCCAGTGGATGCTCCTGATGGTACTGCAGCTCTACCCATTATTCCATTCTCCGTGATTACATCTGCTTCTACAGTAGGATTACCTCTTGAATCTAAAATTTGTCTTGCATGTAATTCAACTATTCTACTCATTACTTTTTGTGTTCTTGAATAAGATTAATAAAGTGGTCAAATAAATATCTTGAATCGTGTGGACCAGGCGACGCCTCAGGGTGATATTGAACAGAGAAAGCATTTTTATCATTGATTTTTATACCTTCCACTGTTTTATCATTTAAATTAATGTGTGTTGCTTCTACATTAGGATGCTTTTCAACATCTTCGGCTTTTATACCAAAACCATGATTTTGAGAAGTTACTTCACATTTACCTGTTTCTAAATTCTGCACAGGGTGGTTTATTCCTCTATGACCATTATGCATTTTGTAAGTCGAAATACCTTCTGAAATTGCTAATGCTTGATGACCTAAACAAATACCAAAAACTGGAAACATAGTGTTGGTAATCTTTTTTACATTTTCAATAACTTCAGGCATTACAGATGGATCCCCAGGTCCATTTGATAGGAAGTATCCATCAGGATTCCAAGATTCCAATTCTTCAAATGGTGTATTGTAAGGGTATACTTTTAAGTAACATCCTCTTTCAGCCAAACATTTTAAAATATTTCTTTTGATTCCAAAGTCTAATACGGCTACTTTAAATATAGCATTTTCATCTCCATAGAAATAAGGTGTTGTTGTGGAAACTTTATCACATAACTGCAATCCTTCCATTGAAGGCACTTGATTTAATTTTTCCTTAAGCACCTCAACATCAGTAGTCTCTGAAGAAATTATTCCATTCATTGCTCCTTTATCCCTAATATGTCTAACTAAAGCTCTAGTATCAATATCTGAAATAGCTACCATTTCTTCAGACTCAAAATAGTCTTGAATGGATTCTTCAGCATCAGGTCTTGAATAATTTAGGTTATAATTCTTACAAATCAATCCTGAAATTTTCATGCTGTCCGATTCTAACTCATCACTATGAATTCCATAATTACCAATATGAGCATTAGTAGTCAACATAATTTGCCCAAAATAAGATGGGTCAGTGAATATTTCTTGATAGCCTGTCATTCCAGTATTAAAGCAAATTTCACCAGTAGCTGTACCAGTCATACCAGCAGATTTTCCAAAAAATACGGTTCCATCTTCCAATAAAAGAATGGCATCTGATTTACTTTTGTATTTCATCTTCATAAAAATAAAAAAAAGGGATAAAACGCTAACGCCTATCCCTTGATTTAGTATTTAAGACAGATATGTGAGATTACTCACCTTTTGTCTCATTATCTTCGGCGTTGTTTTCTTCTTTAATTTCTTCTTCATTAACTTCAGAAGTTTCTTCTGTAGCTTCTGCTTTTTCTTCTACCACAACTTCAGCAGATGGTGCTTCTGTCGTTTCGTCTACTACTGATTCTTCCGATATAGTTTCTTCAACAACTTCAGCAGATGGCGCTTCTGTTATATCCTCTACAACTTCTTCAGTTTTTGCTTCCTTTAATTCAGTTTCTTCCGAAATAGTTTCTTCTACAACTACAGCTTCTTCTACAGCTGCTGGTGTAGTAGTAGATGCTTTCTTAGTACCACTAGAACGTCTGGTTGATTTAGCCTTTTTCTTAGGCTTATCAGTAACATAGGTTTCGTTATAATCGACAAGCTCTATAAAACACATTTCGGCATTATCACCTAAACGATTACCTGTTCTAAGAATTCTTGTGTAACCTCCGTTTCTTGTAGCTACTTTAGAAGCAATATCTCCAAATAATTCAGTAACAACTTCTTTTTGTCTAAGGTGACTAAAAACAATTCTTCTAGAATGTGTTGTATCTGTTTTAGACTTAGTGATTAAAGGTTCAACAAACTTTCTTAGCGCTTTTGCTTTTGCTACGGTAGTTTTGATACGCTTGTGTTCGATAAGCGAACAAGCCATATTAGAAAGCATAGCTTTTCTGTGTGCTGTTTTTCTACCTAAATGATTAAATTTCTTTCCGTGTCTCATTTTACTATTCCTTATCTAAATTAAATTTAGCTACATCCATTCCAAAGTTTAAACCTTTAACTAAAACCATTTCTTCTAACTCAGTCAATGATTTCTTACCAAAATTTCTAAATTTCAATAAATCAGACTTATTAAAAGACACTAATTCACCTAAAGTTTCTACCTCTGCGGTCTTTAAACAGTTCAATGCTCTAACGGACAATTCAAGATCTGTTAACTTTGTTTTTAGTAATTGTCGCATATGAAGGGTATCTTCATCAAATTCATGAGTATTATCAGCTTCCGTTTGTTCAAATGAAACATTTTCGTCAGCAAACAACATAAAGTGTTGAATAAGAATTTTAGCGGCTTCAGTTAATGCATCTTTTGGATGAATAGATCCATCAGTTACTATTTCAAAAACTAATTTTTCAAAATCTGTTTTTTGTTCAACACGAAAATTTTCTACACTAAATTTCACATTTTTTACAGGTGTAAAAATAGAATCAATAAAAATTGTACCTAATGGAGAAGTGGCCTTTTTATTTTCTTCGGAGGGGATATATCCTCTTCCTTTTTCAATAGTAAGATCCATATCTATTTCTACAGATTTATCCATATTACAGATTACTAATTCAGGATTTAGAACCTGAAAAGATGTTAAATTTTTTCCAATGTCACCGGCGGTTAATTGCTCTTTACCTCCAAATTTGACTTGCACCTTTTCAGTATTATCATCTTCTATTTGTTGCTTAAGGCGAATTTGCTTAAGATTAAGAATAATTTCGGTAACGTCTTCAACAATTCCTTTAACTGAAGAGAATTCGTGGTCTACTCCAGCAATTTTAACTGATGTAATAGCGAATCCTTCCAAGGAAGATAAAAGTACTCTTCTAAGAGCATTTCCAATAGTTAATCCGTATCCCGGCTCTAATGGTCTGAATTCGAAGTTACCTTGAAAGTCTGTCGACTCTATCATATAAACTTTATCTGGTCTTTGAAAATCTAGTATTTTCATATCAATAAGTGATTATTTGGTTATTATTTAGAATATAATTCAACAATAAGTTGTTCTTTAATATTTTCTGTTATTTGCTCTCTCTGAGGAATTGCTATAAGCTTACCAGCCATTAAATCTGGATTCCACTCAACATATTCACATCTTTCATTTGAATTTATTAGAGAATTAGTTATAACTTCAAGTGATTTTGATTTTTCACGAACAGCTATAACATCACCAATATTTACAGAATATGATGGAATATTTAAAACTTTCCCATTAACTGTTATGTGTCTATGTGTAACTAGTTGCCTTGATGCCCTTCTAGAGGGCGCTATACCTAATCTATATACTATATTATCTAAACGAGCCTCACAAAGTTGTAAAAGAATTTCACCGGTAATACCTTTTCTTCTTGAAGCTTCTTTAAAAAGATTAGAGAATTGTTTTTCTAATATACCGTAGGTATACTTTGCTTTTTGTTTTTCAGCCAACTGACCTGCATATTCAGATTTCTTTGACCTTCTATTATTTCCATGTTGACCAGGCCCATAGTTTTTTCTTTCTAGTGCCTTGTCTGGACCGAAAATAGGTTCGTTGAAACGTCTTGCTATTTTTGATTGGGGACCTCTGTATCTTGCCATTTCTTTATTATTTATCTTATTTTTTTATACTCTACGTCTTTTAGGGGGGCGACATCCGTTGTGAGGCATTGGAGTAATATCTACAATTTCAGCAACAACAATACCACTATTATGAAGTGTTCTAATAGCTGATTCTCTACCTGCACCAGGACCCTTTACATAAACTTTAACTTTTCTCAATCCTGCTTCATATGCTCTAGAAGCACAATCTTCTGCAGCTGTCTGAGCAGCATAAGGAGTGTTTTTCTTAGAGCCTCTAAAACCCATTTTTCCTGCTGAAGACCAAGAAATAACTTGACCTTGATTATTAGTTAAAGAAATAATTATATTATTAAAAGTAGCTTGAATGTGTGCTTGACCCAAAGCTTCAACTTTTACAGTTCTTTTTTTCTGATTTGATTTAGCCATATCTCAGTTATTATTTTGTAGCTTTTTTCTTATTAGCTACAGTTTTTCTTCTTCCTTTGCGAGTTCTTGAATTATTCTTAGTTCGTTGGCCTCTTAAAGGTAATCCGACACGATGACGGATCCCTCTATTACAACCAATATCCATCAATCGTTTAATATTCGTCTGTATTTCAGAACGTAATTCACCTTCAACTTTAACTTCATCTCCGATAATTTGACGAATGTCGGAAAGCTGTTTATCATTCCAATCCTGGACTTTTATACTATGATCAATTCCTGCTTTATCTAAAATATTTTTTGCAACACTAGACCCTATACCATATATATATGTAAGACCTATTACACCTCTTTTATTTTTTGGTAAATCTATACCTGAAATTCTAGCCATAAACTATTTTTTTATTTAACCTTGACGTTGTTTAAATTTAGGATTCTTTTTATTAATTACGTATAAACGTCCTTTTCTACGAACGATTTTACAATCNTCACTTCTTTTTTTCAATGATGCTCTAACTTTCATTTTCTTAATATCTATAAGTTATTCTTCCTTTTGTTAAATCGTATGGAGACATTTCTAATCTTACTTTATCACCAGGTAGTAACTTGATATAAAACTTTCTCATTTTACCTGAAATATGGGCAGTAATGATATGTCCATTCTCTAATTCTACTCTAAACATTGCGTTCGATAGTGCTTGAGTAATTACTCCATCTTGTTCTATGTGTGCCTGTTTGGCCATATTTATTTTTTATTCAATTCCTTTTCAATCCATTCAAAACTTGATAAGACATCTGCTTTTCCTTGTCTGACTACTANGGTATGCTCAAAATGGGCTGATGGTTTATTATCTGATGTAATAATTGTCCAACCATCAGAATGTTGACGAATNTTTTTTGATCCCATATTAATCATTGGCTCAATAGCTATAACTAATCCATTTTGCAACTTAGGNCCAGACCCTCGTTTACCATAATTTGGCACCTCNGGGCTTTCATGTAAATGTTCACCCAAACCATGACCGACTAATTCTCGAACAACTCCGTAGTTGTGACACTCTGCATATTGCTGTATTGCAAAACTTATATCTCCTACGCGATTACCTACAACTGCCTGATNAATACCTTTGTACAAGCATTCTTTGGTCACATCAAGTAGCTTTTGTGTTTCACTTTCTATATTACCTATGCAATAGGTATAAGCAGAATCACCATAAAAACCATTCATCAATACCCCACAATCTACCGATAATATTGAACCTTCTATTAAAGGTTTATTATTCGGAATCCCATGCACCACTTGATTATCAGGTGACATACACAATGTGTTCGGAAACCCATTGTATCCTTTAAAAGCCGGTACGCCACCATTATCTAAAATATACTCTTCTGCACGTTGGTCAATTTCAAGAGTTGTAACTCCTGGTTTAATCATTTTAGCAATCTCGGCGTGTGCCTTCGCAACAAGTAAAGAACTATTTCTTATCAATTCAACTTCTTCATCGGTCTTAATTAAGATCATAGAATCAGTTTTATTGTCCAATCATCCCTGATGATTTTCCTTTTATTCTTCCTGTACTTGTTAATCCATCATAATGACGCATTAGCAAGTGACTTTCTATTTGTTGTAGTGTATCCAACACTACACCTACCATTATTAACAAAGATGTACCACCATAAAATTGGGCAAAACCTTGATTAACACCAAATTGCATAGCAAATGCGGGAAGAATAGCTACAAATGCTAAGAATAAGGAGCCAGGTAAAGTAATTTTAGACATTGCATCATCCAAAAACTCTGCAGTTTTTCTTCCAGGCTTAACACCAGGAATGAAACCTCCATTTTTCTTCATATCATCAGCCATTTGTTTTGGATTAACTGTAATAGCTGTATAAAAATATGTGAAAATCACAATCATAAAGAAGAAAACTAAATTGTACCANAATCCTGCAAAATCAGTGAATGCTGCTGCAAAACCTTGTAATGATTCTGAATCTGAAAATCCAACTAAAGTAATTGGAACAAACATTATTGCTTGAGCAAATATTATTGGCATAACACCAGATGCATTTACTTTTAGAGGTATGTACTGGCGAACACCTCCGTATTGTTTATTACCTACAACTCTTTTAGCAAAATTTACAGGTATACGTCTTGTACCTTGCACTAATAATATACTAACAAGAATTACAAACATTAGAGCTAATATCTCAACTAAGAAAATTACTAAACCACCGCCTTGACTTTCTAAGGCAGCTGCAAATTCAGCAAATAAAGATCCTGGAAGAGCAGCAATAATACCGATCATAATGATAAGTGAAATACCATTACCTATACCTCTATCAGTAATCTTTTCTCCTAACCACATAACAAACATTGTTCCAGTTACTAATACTAATACTGACATTAAGGTGAACATTAAAGATGCATCATTATTTGCAAATACATATCCAAAAGTACCATCAGCTAATTCAATTGGTTTATTTAGCCATTGACTTTTCAAATTAGCTACAAAACCTGGAGCCTGGAAACCTGTGATAAGTATTGTTAAATAGCGGGTAATATTATTAATCTTTCTTCTACCACTTTCACCTTCTCTTTGAAGTTTTTGAAAATATGGTACTGCTACACCCATCAACTGAATAACAATGGATGCTGAGATATATGGCATTATTCCTAATGCAAATATTGAAGCTTGGGCAAAAGCACCACCTGTAAATAAATTTAAAAGACCTAATAATCCATCAGGGCCACCGCTTGCTTCATTAGCTGCGGCCAAAACGCTAGCATTAATTCCTGGCAAAGGAACCTGTGCTCCTAAGCGATAGATAAGTATAAATCCTAAAGTTACTAGAATCCTATTCCTGAGATCTTCTATCTTCCAAATATTTTTTAATGTAGTGATTAGATTCTTCATAATTATAACTTACAATTTAGTAGCTGTTCCGCCTAAAGATTCAATGGCAGATTTTGCACTAATTGAAAAACCATGAGCAGCAACGTTTAATTTGGCTTTCAACTCTCCTCTACCTAAAATTTTAACTAAATCATTTTTGTGTGCTAATCCATTTGCAATTAGTACTTTTATATCAATTGTATCTTTAACTTTTTTATTATCAACCAAAGCTTGAAGAGTATGTAAATTTACACCTCTAAATTCCTTTCTGTTTGGACTAGTAAAACCAAATTTCGGAACTCTTCTTTGAAGTGGCATTTGACCTCCTTCAAAACCAACTTTTCTAGAGTATCCTGAACGAGATTTAGCACCCTTATGACCTCTTGTTGATGTTCCGCCCTTTTTAGAGCCCTCACCTCTGGCAATTCTTTTTCTAGTTTTTATTGATCCTTTTGCAGGAGTAAGATTACTTAAATCCATTATTGTTTTTAATTTATTTAACTTCTTCTATTTTTAAAAGGTGTGCTATTTTTTTTATCATACCTAATACTTGAGGAGTAGACTCGTGTTCAACAGATTGATTCATTTTTTTTAATCCTAAAGCTAACATTGTTCGCTTTTGTCTTTCGGGTCTTCCTATTATACTTTTTACTTGAGTAATTCTGATTTTATCCATCAGCATATTATTTTATCCGTTAAAAACTGTTTCTAAATTCACACCTCTTTGTGATGCAACTTGCTTAGCATCTCTTAATTCCACTAATGCCTTCATAGTAGCTTTGACCAAGTTATGAGGATTAGATGAGCCTTTTGATTTAGCAAGAACATCATTAACACCAGCACTCTCTAAAACTGCTCGCATTGCTCCACCTGCTTTAACACCTGTACCATTAGAGGCAGGTTTAATTAGAATCCGAGAGCCAGAATACTTAGCTTCTTGTTCATGAGGTATGGTTCCATTTTGAATAGGCACTCTAACTAAATTTTTCTTAGCAGAATCTATTGCTTTACTAATTGCAACAGTTACCTCTTGTGATTTACCTAAGCCATGACCAACAATTCCATTACCATCTCCTACAACTACAATTGCAGAAAAACTAAAAGTACGACCACCCTTTGTTACCTTAGTAACACGTTGTATTCCAACTAATCTGTCTGTTAGCTCAATATCACTTGCTTTTACTCTTTTAATATCTGACATATTTTAGTTCTTAAAATTTTAAACCTGATTCTCGAGCACCTTCGGCTAAAGCCTTCACTCTCCCGTGATAAAGATATCCACCTCTATCAAAAACAACTTTTGATAATCCAGCAGCAATACTTTTTTCGGCAATTAACTTTCCAACAGCACCCGCTTGTTCAATTTTAGTTCCTTTTAAATCTTTTGAAGAGGCTGCAACAATAGTTTTACCATCAATATCATTGATTAACTGCACATAGATTTCTTTATTACTTCTAAAAACAGCAAGTCTTGGCATATCTGCTGTACCAAAGATAGCAGCTCTTACTCTTCTTCTAATTTTATTTCTTCTAGATTCTTTTGAAAACGCCATATTTCATCAACTTTTTAAATTTTTATTTAGCAGCAGTTTTACCAGCTTTTCTTCTTAATTGCTCACCAACATATTTAATTCCTTTGCCTTTATATGGTTCAGGTTTTCTAAGAGAACGAATTTTGGCAGCTACTGCTCCTAACAATTGATTATCCATAGAAGTAAGTGTAATAATCGGATTACTACCTTTCTCCGAAATTGTTTCAACTTTTACTTCTGAAGGAATTTCAAAAATAACATTATGTGAAAAACCTAATGCTAATTCTAATTTTTGGCCTGAATTACTAGCACGATAACCAACACCAACAAGCTCAAGTTGCTTCTTAAATCCTTCAGTCACTCCAATAATCATATTATTTATAAGAGATCTTGTTAGACCGTGATGGGATTTGTGTTCATTACTATCAGAAGGACGACTTACTTTAACAGATTTTTCATCTGTATTAATCGACAAATCAGTATGAAACTTCTTTGATAATTCACCAAGTTTACCCTTTACAATTACTGAATTATTCTCTCCAAGAGTAACAGTCACTCCTTGTGGCAATTCAATTGGGTTATTTCCTATTCTAGACATTTCTTATATTAATTATCTTATTAATAAACGTAGCATAATACTTCGCCGCCAACATTCAATTTCTTTGCTTCTTTATCAGTAATAACTCCTTTGGAAGTAGAAAGTATAGCAATACCCAAACCGTTTAATACTCTAGGCATTGTATCTTTATTAGCATATTTTCTCAGACCAGGCTTACTGACACGCTCAATGTTCTTAAATGCAGGATTTGATCCATTGTATTTAAGTGCTATTTTAATCATACCTTGTTTATTATCTTCTTCAAACTTGTAGTTTAAAATATAACCTTTGTCTTTTAAAATCTTAGTCATTTCCTTTTTAGTGTTAGAAGAAGGAATTAAAACGACTTTATGTCCTGCTTTTGCTGCGTTTCTAATACGCGTTAAAAAATCTGCTATTGGATCTGTATACATTTTCTAATTTTATATTAATTACCAACTTGCTTTCTTTACTCCTGGAATAAGGCCTTGATTAGCCATTTCTCTAAATGTGACCCTAGAGATACCAAACTGACGCATATATCCTTTAGGACGACCAGTTAATTTACATCTGTTATGTAGTCTAACTGGAGAAGCGTTTTTAGGAAGCTTTTGTAATGATTCATAATCACCTGCTGCTTTTAAAGCTGCTCTTTTTTCTGCGTACTTTTCGACAAGTTTCTGACGCTTTACTTCTCTTGCCTTCATTGATTCTTTTGCCATAAATTATTTTTTAAATGGTAAACCAAATTCTGTTAATAAACTCATTGCTTCTTCATCATTAGGTGCTGAAGTCACAAAAGTGATATCCATTCCTGTGATTTTATTTACCTTATCAATATCAATTTCAGGAAATATAATTTGTTCTTTAATGCCTAAATTATAATTTCCTCTTCCATCAAATCCTTTTGGATTAATGCCTCTAAAGTCGCGCACTCTTGGTAATGAAGCTGTAATAAAACGATCAAGAAATTCGTACATTCTATCACCTCTCAATGTTACACGAGCACCAATCGGCATACCTTTTCTTAATTTAAAGTTAGATATATCCTTTTTAGACTTAGTTGAAACAGCTTTCTGACCAGATATTAATGACATCTCATCACAGGCATGCTCAACCATCTTTTTATCAGTAACAGCATCACCTAAACCTTGGTTTAAACAAATCTTTACTAATTTTGGAACCTGCATAACAGATTTATAAGAGAATTTTTCTTGTAGCCTAGCTACAATTTCCTCTGAATATTTTATTTTTAATCTAGGTATATACATTATTTAATTACCTCCCCTGATTTTTTTGAATAACGTGTTAATTTTCCCGTTTTGTCATCTATCTTTCTTCCAATTCGTGTAGCGTTACCAGACTTTGGATCAACCAACATGAGATTTGAAATATGAATAGAAGATTCTTTTTTAATAATTCCACCTTGTGGACTAGCAGCATTAGGCTTGGTATGCTTAGACACCATATTTACTCCTTCAATAAGCGCCCTATATTTAGAAGTTATAACTTCTATTACCTTGCCCTGTTGGCCTTTTGAATTACCAGCAATTACTTTAACGGTATCTCCTTTTTTTATGTGTAACTTAGACATAATAATTTAAATTAAAGCACTTCTGGTGCTAATGATACAATTTTCATAAATTGTTTATCTCTTAATTCTCTAGAAACAGGTCCAAAAATACGTGTACCTCTCATTTCACCTGTTGGATTTAATAACACACAAGCATTGTCATCAAAACGTATATATGAACCATCAGGTCGACGTATTTCTTTTCTTGTTCTTACGACAACGGCTTTCGCAACAGTTCCTTTTTTGATATTTCCAGAAGGCATAGCATCCTTAACAGTAACTACAATTGTATCTCCTATTGAGGCATATCTTCTTTTTGAACCACCAAGAACTTTAATGCAAAGAACCTCTTTAGCTCCTGAATTATCGGCTACATTTAATCTACTTTCTTGTTGTATCATCTTATTTAGCTCTTTCAATAATTTCAACCACTCTCCAACACTTATTTTTACTGATTGGACGAGTTTCCATAATTTTTACGGTGTCACCATTATTACAGTCATTTTTTTCATCGTGAGCTGTAAACTTACTAGTCTTCATTACAAATTTTCCATAAAGTGGATGTTTCTCTTTTCTTACTACAGAAACAACTATGGATTTATCCATTTTGTTGCTTGTAACAACACCTATTCTTTCTTTTCTTAGGTTTCTCATTTCTTCCTAATTTTGTGCTTCATTTAATTCTCTAGCTCTTAATTCCGTATTGATCCTTGCAATTGTTTTTCTAGTGAAAGTAATTTGCTTTGGATTCTCTAATGGCGAAACTAAATGATTTACTTTCATTTTTTCTAATCGAGCTTTTTCTGTATCTAATAAATCTTCAAGCTCATTTGTCGCCATTTCTTTAATAACTGATTGTTTCATATTACTTATTCATTTAAACTAGACGTAATCTCTACGTACGATAAATTTTGTTTTAATTGGCAACTTCTGAGCAGCTAATCGAAGGGCTTCCTGTGCAACTTCTTTAGAAACACCATCACATTCAAAAAGTATTCTACCTGGTCTAACCACAGCTGCCCAATATTCAGGTGCACCTTTACCTTTACCCATTCTAACTTCTGCAGGCTTTGAAGTTACAGGTTTATCTGGGAAAATACGTATCCAAACTTGTCCTTGTCTTTTCATGTAACGAGTTACAGCAATACGGGCTGCCTCAATTTGGCGAGCAGTTATCCAAGTTTCATCTAATGCTTTAATTCCAAAAGAACCAAAAGATAATTGATTGCCTCGTTGAGCAAAACCTTTCATTTTACCTTTTTGCATTTTTCTAAACTTCGTCTTTTTTGGCTGTAACATAACTTAAAAAAATTAATATATTAATTTACTTTCTTTTTCTTTTAAATTTTCCTCCTGATTTAGATCCACTAGTCTTATTACCTAAGCCTACATTTGGTGACAAATCACGTGCACCATATACTTCACCCTTACAAATCCATACTTTTACACCAATTCTGCCGTACGTAGTGTGAGCTTCTTCCAAGGCATAATCAATATCTGCTCTGAAAGTATGAAGAGGAGTTCTTCCGTCTTTAAATAGTTCAGAACGGGCCATTTCTGCTCCATTTAAACGGCCGGATATCTTTACTTTAATACCTTCTGCTCCCATTCTCATAGTACTAGCAATTGCCATTTTTATAGCTCTACGGAATGATATTCTTCCTTCAATTTGACGAGCAATACTAGCTGCAACAAGAGTAGCATCTAATTCAGGACGTTTTATTTCGAATATATTAATTTGAACTTCTTTTTTAGTAATTTTCTTTAGTTCTTCTCTTAATTTATCAACTTCCTGACCACCCTTACCTATAATAATTCCTGGTCTAGCAGTATGTATAGTGATAGTTACCATCTTTAATGTTCTTTCAATAACTACCCTTGAAACACTGGCGTTAGAAAGTCTAACCCCAATATACTTACGAATCTTGCTGTCCTCAGCAATTTTATCTCCATAATTTCTACCACCATACCAATTAGAATCCCATCCTATGATATATCCTAATCTATTACCTATTGGATTTGTTTTTTGTCCCATTATAAAACTTAGTTTTCGTTTTCTTTTGTTCTACTTCCTAACACTATTGTAACGTGATTAGATCTTTTTCTTATTCTGTGTGCTCTACCTTGAGGAGCTGGTTGTATGCGCTTAAGCATTCTACCACTATCTACAGTGATTTGCTTTATATATAATTTACTGCTTTCAATGCTAGAACCTTCGTTTTTTGATTCCCAATTTGCAATTGCAGAAAGTAACAATTTTTCTAATCTATTTGATGCTTCTTTAGCATTAAACTTCAGAATATTAAGAGCATTTTCAACATCTTCACCTCTAATAATGTCTGCAACAAGTCTCATTTTTCTTGGAGAAGTAGGACAATTATTGAGTTTTGCAAAGGCTATGTTTTTTCGAGCCTTTTTAANTGTTTCAGCAGTATTTCTTTTTCTAACTCCCATTTGTTATTATTTTTTCTTATTGCCACCGTGCCCTCTGAAGGTACGTGTTGGAGAAAATTCTCCTAATTTGTGACCAACCATATTTTCAGTNATAAAAACTGGAATAAATTGTCTTCCATTGTGAACTGCAATAGTCTGACCAACAAAATCAGGTGAAATCATAGAAGAACGAGACCAAGTTTTGATCACATTATTCTTTCCGGAAGCAATATTCCCTTCCACTTTCTTTTGAAGTTTAAAATGTATATATGGACCTTTCTTTAATGATCTAGCCATGATTAAATATTATTTCTTACGTCTTTCGACAATATATATATTAGATTTATTCTTTTTTGATCGTGTTTTATATCCTTTTGCTGGAATTCCATTTCTAGATCTTGGATGTCCTCCGGAAGCTCTACCTTCACCACCACCCATAGGGTGATCAACAGGGTTCATAGCAACTGGTCTAGTCCTTGGTCTTCTACCCAACCAGCGACTTCTTCCTGCCTTACCAGAGTTTTGAAGACTATGCTCAGAATTAGAAACTGTTCCAATAGAAGCTAAACACGTTTGTAATATCATTCTGACTTCTCCAGAAGCTAATTTAATAATGGCATATTTACCATCACGAGCCATTAGTTGAGCATAGGCACCTGCGCTTCTAACCATAACACCTCCCTGACCAGGGCGTAATTCAATATTATGAATAGTAGCTCCTAAAGGAATATCAGATAAATATAGGGCATTACCGACCTCAGGTGGAGCATCTTTCCCAGATAATAATGTTTGACCTAATTTTAATCCATTAGGACAGATAATATATCTTTTTTCACCATCAGAATAATTTAATAATGCAATGAAAGCTGATCTGTTTGGATCATACTCAATAGTACTAACTTTTGCTGGAATACCAAATTTATTTCTTTTAAAGTCAATGACTCTATATCTTTTTTTATGACCACCACCTGTGTGACGCATAGTCATTTTACCGGTATTATTCCTACCTCCTGATTTTGATTTTTTCAAAACAAGAGATTTTTCCGGATTATTACCAGTTGTTAGTTGCTCAAAGTCATTAACTACTTTGAATCGTTGTCCAGGTGTTGTAGGTTTTAGTTTTCTTAATCCCATCATTCAAAAATATTAGATATTGCTATAAAAATCAATTGTATCTCCTTCTGCTAATTGTACAATAGCTTTTTTAAAATGACTAGTTCTTCCACTAATGACACCAGCTTTTGTAAAACGACTTTTAGATTTACCTGAATAATTCATAGTTCTTACACAGTCAACAGTTACTGCATAAGCATCTTCAACGGCTTCCTTGATTTGAATTTTGTTAGCATTTCTATCAACTACAAATCCATATCTATTAAACTCATCACTTGCAGCAGTCATTTTTTCAGTTATAATTGGTTTTATTAAGATACTCATAATTTTAGCTTAAAGTGTTTTCAATTAATTTGATTGAACTTTCAACCATTAAAATATTACCTGCATTCAAAATTTGATAAGTATTCAAGTTAGAAGATGTAGTAATATTGGTTTTATTTAAATTTCTAGCTGACAAATAAATATTATCATTAGGTTCGCTTAAAATCAAAAGTGTTTTTTGACCATTTAACTCAAAATTAGATAAAATTTCAAGGTACTTTTTTGTCTTTGGTGAATCAAAACTAAAGTCCTCCAAAATTGTGATATTTTTATCTTTAGCCATTAATGAAAGAGCTGAAGAACGCGCTAATTTTTTTAGTTTTTTGTTTAATTTAAAACCATAATTTCTTGGTTGTGGACCAAAAACACGCCCCCCACTTCTAAATAAAGGATTTTTAATAGATCCAGCACGAGCAGTTCCAGTTCCTTTTTGTTTTTTAATTTTTCTAGTAGAACCGGTAATCTCGCCACGCTCTTTTGTCTTATGAGTACCTTGACGTTGATTGGCTAAGTATTGCTTTACATCTAAATAAATTGCATGATTATTAGGATCAATACCAAAAACTTTCTTGTTAAGCTTTACCTTTTTTGTTGTCTTCTTACCACTAATATTGTAAACTGCTAATTCCATTATTTTTCTACAATTACATATGAATTCTTAGCTCCGGGAATAGCACCTTTCACCACTAATAAATTTTTATTTGGAAAAATTTTCATCACCTGTAGGTTAGTTTCCTTAACTCTACTATTTCCCATTTGACCACCCATTCGCATACCTTTAAATACTCGAGCTGGATACGAAGCAGCACCAATTGAACCGGGAGCACGCATTCTATTATGTTGACCATGAGTCGCATCACCCACACCTCTAAAATTATATCTTTTAACGACCCCTTGAAATCCTTTTCCTTTTGAAGTTCCAACTACATCAACATATTCGCCTTCCTCAAAAATTTCAACAGTAATAGAATCACCCAAACTAAACTCACCATCAAAGCCTCTAAATTCAACTAATTTTTTCTTAGGTGTAACTTTAGCTTTTTTAAAGTGTCCCATTTTAGGCATATTAACTCTGCTTTCCTTTTGATCTTCAAATCCAAGCTGTAGTGCATTATAACCATCTTTATCAGTCGATTTAATCTGAGTTATTACGCATGGTCCAGCTTCGATTATAGTACATGGAATATTTTTTCCATTATCGTCATAGAAGCTTGTCATACCTACTTTTTTACCTATTATTCCTGACATTTTATTTGTCTTTAATTTTTAAAATTAACCTATCACACTTTAATTTCAACATCTACCCCACTAGGAAGCTCTAATTTCATTAATGCATCGATTGTATTCGATGAAGATGAATAAATATCCATCAATCTTTTATGAGCACATAACTGAAATTGTTCTCTAGATTTCTTGTTTACATGTGGAGAACGAAGCACTGTATAAATGCGCTTGTGTGTTGGTAAAGGAATAGGCCCACTAACTACTGCACCTGCAGATTTAACAGTTTTAACAATCTTTTCAGCAGATTTGTCTACTAAATTATGGTCATATGATTGAAGCTTAATTCTAATTTTTTGGCTCATTATTTAATGAATTTATTCTTGTTTTAATCCTTTTACTTCTTCTATTACTGCATCAGAAACATTTTTTGGGCATTCAGCAAAATGTGAGAACTCCATAGTTGACGTAGCCCTTCCCGATGTTATAGTTCTTAATGTAGTTACATATCCAAACATTTCTGAAAGAGGTACATTAGCTTTTACTACCTCTGCACCATTTCTTGAATCCATTCCTTGCATAATACCTCTTCGTCTATTAAGATCAGCTACTACATCACCCATATTTTGCTCTGGAGTAACTACTTCAACCTTCATAATAGGCTCTAGAAGAACAGGATTAGCTTCTTTACAAGCATTTTTAAAAGCTAGTTTAGCACATATTTCAAAAGATAATTGATCAGAATCTACATCATGAAAAGAGCCATCAAAAAGTCTTACTTTAAGTGAATCTACATCAAAACCAGCTAGAATACCATTTTGCATTGCTTGTTTAAATCCTTTTTCTACTGACGGAATGAATTCTTTTGGAATTGCACCACCTTTAATTTGATCAACAAATTGTAACCCATCTCCTTCAAAATCATCATCAACAGGAGACATCTCAAATTGAATATCGGCAAACTTACCTCTACCACCAGATTGTTTTTTGTAAATTTCTCTTGAGGAAACGGATGAAGTGATAGCTTCTTTATAAGCTACTTTTGGTGCACCTTGATTACATTCTACGCCAAATTCTCTTTTTAAACGATCAACTATAATATCCAAATGTAGCTCACCCATTCCAGAAATAATTGTTTGACCTGAATCTTCGTCAGTTTTTACAGTAAATGTTGGATCCTCTTCAGCTAATTTAGCTAATGCAACACCTAATTTATCCACATCTTTTTGTGTTTTAGGCTCAATAGCAATACCAATTACAGGATCAGGAAAATCCATTGACTCTAATACAATTGGTGCAGACTCGGAACATAACGTATCACCCGTTCTAATATCTTTAAATCCTGCTAAAGCAGCGATATCACCTGCTTGTAATTTATCAATTTGGTTTTGTTTGTTAGCGTGCATCTGGAAAATTCTTGAAATACGCTCTTTTTTGTTAGTTCTAGTATTTAAAACGTATGATCCCGAGTCTAAAACTCCAGAATAAGCCCTAGTAAAACATAATCTTCCAACATATGGATCAGTTGCAATTTTAAATGCTAAGCTAGCAAACGGTTCATCGACTGATGGCTTTCTTTTTTCTTCAGCATCAGTTCTTGGGTTAGAACCTTGAATGGCCTCTGTATCAATAGGAGATGGAAGAATTTCCATTACCATATCAAGCATTGCCTGTACACCCTTATTCTTAAAAGCAGATCCACACATCATTGGGATTACTTTTCCACCAATGGTCGCTTGTCTCAAGGCATTTAAAATTTCTCTTTCAGTTAGAGAGTTTTCGTCTTCAAAATATTTTTCCAAAAGATTGTCGTCAAATTCTGCGACAGCTTCAAGTAGTTTACCCCTGTAGTCTCTAGCTTCGCTTAAAATTTCGGAAGGGATTTCAACTTCTTTAAAAGTCATACCCATATCGTCTTCATTCCAAACAATTCCTTTAAAATTGATTAAATCCACAACACCTCTAAAGTTATCTTCACTTCCTATTGGAATTTGTAATGGTAATGCATGACTTCCTAACATATCTTTGACCTGTTGACATACATTTAAAAAATCCGCTCCTTGACGATCCATCTTGTTAACAAAACCAATTCTTGGCACATTATAATTATCTGCTAATCTCCAATTAGTTTCAGATTGTGGCTCAACGCCATCAACTGCACTAAACAAAAAAACTAAGCCGTCCAATACTCTCAAAGAACGATTTACTTCAACTGTAAAGTCAACGTGACCAGGAGTATCAATAATATTAACGTGATAATCCTGATCTCTATATTTCCAATTTAGGGTAGTTGCAGCTGAGGTAATAGTGATTCCTCTTTCTTGCTCTTGTTCCATCCAGTCCATTGTTGCTGCACCGTCATGAACTTCACCTATTTTATGACTAACACCTCCATAATAAAGAATCCTTTCAGTTGTGGTGGTTTTACCGGCATCAATGTGGGCAGCAATGCCTATATTTCTTGTGAATGTTAAATCTCTTTTTGCCATTTTTCTAGAATCTAAAGTGTGAGAATGCTTTATTAGCTTCAGCCATTCTGTGCGTGTCTTGTTTTTTCTTATATGCCGCACCTTCTTCTTTAAATGCAGCAACGATTTCAGCAGCCAACTTTTGACTCATACTTTTATCGTTTCTTTTTCTAGCATAACCAATCATCCATTTCATTGCCATAGATAATTTTCGTGCATCTCTAATAGGTTGTGGAATTTGAAAAGTTGCACCNCCAATTCTACGACTTCTTACTTCTACTGAAGGAGTTACATTTTGGACAGCTTTTTTCCAAACTTCTATAGCAGTTTCATCTTCAACACGATTNTCAACAATTGCAAGTGCATCATAAAATATTTTAAATGCTGTAGATTTTTTACCATCATACATCATATTGTTGACAAACTGTGTCACCATTTTGTCATTAAACTTAGCATCTGGCAATAATCTTCTCTTTTTAGCTGGACTTTTTCTCATTGTTTAATTTACTTATGCTAAAATTATTTTTTAGGTTGTTTAGTACCATATTTTGATCTTCTTTGCGTTCTACCATCAACACCNGCAGTATCTAAAGCACCTCTTACAATATGATAGCGGACACCGGGAAGATCTTTAACTCTACCACCTCTAACAAGAACAATTGAGTGTTCTTGTAAATTGTGCCCCTCACCACCAATATATGCATTAACTTCATTCCCATTGGTCAATCTGACCCTTGCAACTTTTCTCATTGCTGAGTTTGGCTTTTTAGGTGTTGTAGTGTAAACTCTAGTACAAACACCTCTTCTTTGAGGACAACTTGCTAATGCAATTGACTTAGACTTTTTGGAAATTTTAGTCCTTCCTTTTCTTACTAATTGTTGAATAGTTGGCATACTATTTCGTGTTTAATATTGTGTTTCTACCCTATTTTGGGGGCGCAAATCTAATGATTTTTATTTACTATACAAATAGAATTTTTAGCTTTTTTATAAAAAAAATACTCAAAAAATTAATTTTGAGTATATCTAGACTTTTGAAGATGTATTTATTGTGCTATTTTTTTTCTGAAAAAATGACTTTTCTTTGCACTGAATTCAATTCAGAATGAAGATGAATAATATATACTCCAGGTGCTATATTTCTTGCATCAACACGAATATTATCATTAAAAACTTTATTAATAACAACTCTTCCTCTATAATCTAATAATTTAAATATATAATTTTCAGCAATAGATTCAGATTTTGATTTAATATATAAATAATCTACCACTGGGTTAGGATAAACTAAAAAATCTAAATCTTCAAATTCTAAAAGATCAACCGTATTACTATATAAATTTAACCTACGTCCTTGACAACCATTAGCATCAGTTGCAACCAGTGTATACTCTCCATTTTCTTCAGGATTAAATATTGTACCACTTGACTGATAATTTCCAAAATATAACCATTCATATGTATAAGGTGGTGTCCCTCCACTTGCTGAAGCTGTAAAAGGTATTTGATTCACATTAAAATTTGCTACTACAGAAGTCGGCTGAGTAACCTCGACATCTATGGTTTCTATGCAATTATTTGCATCCGTTATAATTACTTCGTAATTACCTGCTGTTAAAGAAGTAGAATCTACACCCTGCCAATTCATCATATAAGGATTAGTGCCACCACTGATAGAAATTGATGCACTACCATCATTATCTCCATTACAACTAACATCTTGAACAAGTGAGCTAACTATTAGCTCAGAAGGCTCCTGAACCTCAATATTAAAACTTTTATGACAATCATTAGCATCGGTAATAGTTAAATCATAAATACCAGAGCTTAAAGCTGTTAAATCTGTAGTCCCTACAATAGGGCTGCCAGCTATCGACCAACTATATGAATATGATGGGAAACCACCACTAACTTCTACACTTATTGAACCATCATTGCCTCCAGCACAATTAACAAAATCGATTTCTTGACTTATATTAATATCTAAAGGCTGAAATATACTTATAGTATCTGAATTAGTAAAACAAGAAGCTGATGAAACTGCTTGGACATAAATAGCACCAGCAGGTAAAATAGCATTCAAACCACTTGTATACATCTCTCCATTGACATACCAATCATAAGAATATGAGGGATTGGGATTAAAAACAGAAAGAGAGGCAGCTGTATCTCCAAAACACAAAATATTATTTGTAATAGAGCCAGCTGAAGTGTTAATAGCAGATGTGACAGGACTACCGCTAATAATTTCAACAGGTAATGGTAAACCATTACCACTTAAATTTCCAATACAACCATGATTATCTTCAACTAAAACATCATAAAATCCAGAACAAAGAAATGAATCTACAACTAAACTATCAGAAAAATATTCAGAAATTAAGTTTCCATTTAAATCAAGAGTTGAGAAACTATAAGTGCCAGTACCTCCAGAAGCTGTGTATTGAAGAACACCATCACAACTTGAAAATTGTCCAGAACAACTTTCATCATTGAGTTTGGTAATAGTAAAAATTAATTCGTCGGGTTGATCGATATTTATTTGTGTAGTCTTAGCGCAACCATTTACATCAGTTACAACTACACTAGTT
>PAYK01000006.1 GCA_002714805.1 Flavobacteriales bacterium | reverse complement strand
GAAATTTATATAGATGTAATTGGCAAAGGAGGGCATGCAGCACTTCCTAAAGGTAGGGTAAACCCTTTACTTATTGCAGGTAAAATAATAACAGCCTTATACGATAGATTTGATCAAGTAAAGGACACCCCATCGGTATTTTCTCTTGGAGTTATAGAAGGCGGTTCTGCCGGAAATATTATTCCTAACACTGTTAGTTTACAAGGTACTTTTAGAGCTATGAATGAAAAATGGCGAAAAGAAGCACACCAAATTATGAGAGACATTTGTTATTCTACAGCACAAGAAATGAGTGGTAAATGTGAAATAGATATTAAAGTTGGCTATCCTTTTTTAAAAAATGATGAGTCTTTTACTAAGCTATGTTTTGAAAATGCTAAAAAGTTCATAGGTGCTAAAAATGTGATTAAAATTCCAAAACGAATGACTGCCGAGGACTTTTCGTATTATTCGCATTATGTGCCAGCTTGTTTTTATAGACTAGGTGTGGGTATAAATAATCAAGAGACAAAACATTTGCACAACGCTTATTTTGATATCGATGAGTCGGCTTTAAAAAATAGTATTGGAATAATGAGTTGGCTAGCTGTAAACAGTTAGTTTGCCACATCTGAAATGAATTTTATTCTATAAAGTCTCAATTCTTCGTCAGTATATTCATCTTCTTCAAATTCATTTCTTGCTTCGTCAAAGGTTGCGCTTTCAGAATTTTTAAAAAAGTCAGATAATTCTTCCTCTTGATATTCATCAATAATTTCATCAAGGTAGTAGTTGAGGTTGATTTTAGTGCCTGATTCTACAATTGTTTCTATTTCTGTAATTAATTCTTCTACTTTAAGCCCTTTGGCAGATGCAATATCTTCAATGGAAAGTTTTCTGTCTATGCTTTGGATAATATACACTTTGTTGCTAGACTGTTTAGCTACCGTTTTTACAACCATTTCCTCAGGTCTTATCACATCGTTGTCCTCAACATACTGTTTGATGTATTTCAAGAATGGTTCTCCAAACTTTTTAGCTTTTCCTTGCCCAACTCCATGTATTTGCGCTAGTTCATCAGTAGTTATGGGATATTGATTAGCCATATCTATAAGGGAAGCTTCAGAAAAAATAATATTTGGAGGTAAGCCTTTTTCTTTAGCATATTTTTTTCTCAAATCTTTAAGGTTAGCAAATAATATAGTATCAGCTGCAGCCCCTTTTTGATTGCTTGTTGCGGCATTTTTAGCATTTATTGCATCATAGTCGTGGTCTTCGGTTAAGTAGATTTCATAAGGCTTTTGAGTGTATTCTTTGCCTTCATCAGTGAGTTTAAGAATACCATAACTTTCTATTTCTTTTCTTAAAAAACCTTTTACCAATGATTGACGAATAACGGCATGCCAAAAGCCTTTTGTTTTATCTTTCCCTTTGCCATAGATGTCCAGAGATTCTGATTTATGTTGTTTGATTAAAGAGTTACTTTCACCTACAATAACTTTAACTACCTCTTTAGCTTTTAGTCGTTCATTTACGGATTTAACACTATCTAACAATCGAATTATATATTCTTCACCATTAAATTTAGGCTTAGGATGTCTACAATTATCGCACATTTCGTTGCAATTTGCATCATCAAATGTTTCTCCAAAGTAGTGTAGGATGTATTTTCTTCTACACATAGAGGTTTCGGCAAAAGAAATAGTTTCTAGAATAAGTTGCCTGCCAATTTCTTGTTCTGCAACAGGCTTACCTTGTAAAAACTTTTCTAGTTTTTCAATGTCTTGATAGCTATAAAAAGTAACGCAATTTCCCTCTCCACCATCTCGACCTGCACGTCCTGTTTCTTGATAGTAGCTTTCTAAACTTTTTGGAATATCGTGATGTATCACATACCTAATGTCTGGTTTGTCTATACCCATACCAAAAGCTATTGTAGCTACAATAACATCTGCATCTTCCATTAGAAATGCGTCTTGATGCTTTATTCTGGTTTTATTTTCTAATCCTGCGTGATATGGCAGTGCATTAATACCATTAACCTGTAGTGTTTCGGCTATTTCTTCTACTTTTTTTCTGCTTAGGCAGTATACAATTCCTGATTTTCCTTCATTTTGTTTTATAAATTTTATAATTTCCTTTTCTACATCAATTTTTGGTCGGATATCGTAGTATAAATTATCCCTATTGAACGAATCAAAAAATACAGGACAGTCACTTATGCCTAAGTTTTTTTGAATATCTTCTCTAACTTTAGTAGTAGCTGTAGCAGTAAGCGCGATGATTGGAGCTCTTCCAATATTTTCAATGATTTTTCTTAAATTTCTATAATCTGGTCTGAAGTCATGGCCCCATTCAGAAATACAATGTGCTTCATCAATAGCATAAAAGGATATTTCTCTATTTTTTAAAAAGTCAATATATTCATCTTTAGTTAAAGATTCCGGAGCAACATAAAGAAGTTTAGTTTTTCCCGTCTCTAAATCTTCTTTAACTTGAGCGACATCTCTTTTGGAAAGTGAAGAGTTTAAAACATGAGCTATAGCATCATCATTATTAAAACCTCGAATCGCATCAACTTGATTTTTCATTAATGCAATTAATGGAGATACAACAATAGCGCAACCATCACTCACTAAAGCAGGAAGTTGGTAACACATTGATTTACCCCCACCAGTAGGCATAATAACGAAAGAGTCTTTTTGTTCTAAAGTATTTTTAATAATGATTTCTTGTTGGCGTTTAAAATTTTTAAATCCAAAATACTTTTGAAGTTCATCCGTTAAAGATGTGGTATGTGAGTTCATTTAATATAATCAATCTAAATTTTGATACTTTTGCATCAAACATCATAGGTATAAATTTATACAATTTTATTTACCTATTCAAAATAAATTAATTGAAATCTAACGTTGATATAAAAAAAATTGCTAAGGCTACGATAAGGATGGAGGGAGAATCAATTCTTCAACTAGAGCAATATATAAATGATGATTTTACAGAAATCATTTCTAATATTATTAATTCTAAGGGACGATTGATTGTAAGTGGTATTGGAAAGAGTGCCAATATTGCTCAAAAAATGGTTTCGACCTTTAATTCTACTGGACAACCTGCTATATTTATGCATGCTGCAGACGCTATTCATGGCGATTTAGGTAATGTACAAGCTGATGACATCGTATTGTGTATTTCAAAAAGTGGAAATACAGAGGAGATAAAAGTCCTGTTGCCACTCATTAAGGCTATGGGTAATACTATAATTGCTATAACCGCCAATACCGATTCTTATTTGTCTAAACAGTCCAATTGGACTATTAATACTAGTATTGAAAAAGAAGCTTGTCCAAATAATTTAGCTCCTACAACAAGTACTACTGCCCAATTGGTAATTGGCGATGCTTTAGCTGTTTGCTTATTAGAATGTCGTGAATTTACTGATGCTGATTTTGCTCGTTATCATCCAGGAGGAACATTAGGCAAGCAGTTATTTATGAAAATTGGTGAATTATGCTCGAATAATCAAGCGCCTCAGGTCTCTGCTGACTCTAGTGTCAATGAGGTAATTGTTGAGATTTCTAATAAAAGACTAGGAGCTACTGCCGTTATAGAAAATAATCAACTCCTCGGTATAATTACGGATGGGGATATTAGAAGAATGCTAGAAAATCAAAGCGATTGGAATAATTTTAAAGCTATTAATATTATGAACTCAAACCCCAAAATTGTTAAAGAGGTAGAGTTAGCGAGTGATGCTCTTAAAGTTATGCAGCAAAATAATATTTCTCAAATTGTAGTAGTCAATGATGATGCATATATTGGAATTGTACATATTCATGATATTTTAAAAGAAGGATTAGTTTGATGGAAAAAATAGGTAAGGAAAAACAAGAACAGTCTTTTTTAGAACATTTAGAAGTATTGCGATGGCACCTTATTAGAAGCTCTGCTGCTGTTTTGTTATTTACAGTTTTAGCTTTCGTATTTCCAGAAATTCTTTTTGATAAGATAATTTTTGCTGCTAAAGACCCAAGTTTTGCTACNTATAGATTTTTCTGTTGGATGTCTGNAACGCTTCATTTTGGNGAGGCTTTGTGTNTTGATGAAATGCCATTTNAGTTAATGAANATCAATATGTCTGGTCAATTTAGTACNCANATTGTTTCTTCTNTCGTTGCNGGTTTTGTTCTTGCTTTTCCCTATATTTTNTGGGAAATATGGCGATTTATAAAACCTGCCCTTCATAACAGTGAGAAAAAATATTCTAGAGGNGTTGTTTTCTANACNTCTNTACTTTTNACNATGGGTGTTTTATTTGGNTATTANGCNGTAGCNCCTTTNTCAGTTCAGTTCTTAGGAAATTATCAAGTCAGTTCGGAAGTANTTAATCAAATCAATCTCAATTCTTATATTTCTACGGTTACTACAGTATGTTTGGCAAATGGTATAGTTTTCCTTTTACCTGTNCTAATATATTTCCTTAGTAAATTAGGTTTGATAACTCCTGCCTTTTTAAGACAATATAGACGACATGCTTTANTTATNTTGATGATTTTGGCAGCAGTAATCACTCCTCCAGATATTATGAGTTTAATTTTGGTGACTTTCCCACTTATGCTACTTTATGAAGTTAGTATTAAGGTGTCAGCTAGATTTCAAGATNAAGAATGAAGATAACAGCTAAAAACATAGTNAAGACCTANAGGAATAGAAGNGTCGTTGATGGAATATCGTTAGATGTTAAACANGGNGAGATTGTAGGATTATTAGGNCCAAATGGTGCNGGNAAAACCACTTCTTTCTANATGATGGTAGGTNTAGTAAAGCCTAACGAAGGGCANGTTTATTTAGATAATGAAGACGTAACNGGNCTGCCTATGTATCGTAGAGCACAAATGGGAATTGGNTATTTGGCACAAGAAGCTTCCGTTTTTAGAAAGTTATCTGTCGAAGATAATATATTNGCNGTTCTNGAAATGACAGATTTATCTAAANCCGAACAAAATGNAAAGTTAGAATCCTTACTTGATGAGTTTGGACTGCAACANATTCGTAAAAATCGAGGGGACNTNCTATCAGGAGGTGAAAGACGAAGAACAGAGATTGCCCGTTGTTTGGCAACTGATCCAAAATTTATTTTACTAGATGAGCCTTTTGCTGGTGTTGACCCAATTGCTGTGGAGGATATTCAGCAAATAGTATCTAAATTAAAANATAAAAATATCGGTATACTAATAACCGATCATAATGTCCACGAAACACTNTCTATTACTGATAGGGCTTATTTGTTGTTTGAAGGAAAAATTCTAAAATCTGGAACAGCTGATGAATTGGCANCTGATGAGCAAGTCAGAAAAGTATATNTAGGACAGAACTTCGAATTGAGGAAATAGTACTAGGCTNCTGTGATTTTAAAATTGTAACCTTCCATAATTTGGTTACACAGCATTTCGGAACANGCTTTGTCAACTTTTTCACTAGCTTCGGCTTCACTATTTGCCTCTACTTCTAATGTNATGTGTTTACCGATTCTAACATTGGTGATTTCTGGAAGACCNACATTTTTCATNCTACCACTTACTGCTTTNCCTTGTGGGTCTAANAGTGCCTTTAATGGCATNANGTCAATTTCTGCTATAAATTTCATTTAACTTGCTTATTAATAATCGATAATATTAGGTACAAAATTAAAATAATTGGAACAGCTTCAAAGCGTAATAGCAATAATAATATCACAGTTTTTACAATTAATATATATCTGTACTTATTTTCTGACCAATGGGTGGATTTAAATTTTAGTGCAATTAATTTTAATTCAGAAATCATCAATAGACTAAGGACAACTACACTAATTACAACTACCTCTTTTCTATAAATCAAATCATATATGAACCCTTCACCGTATTCTACAATAAATGGGATAGAAATAAAAAAAAGTGCATTGGCAGGTGTTGGTAAGCCAATGAATGAATCGCTTTGTCTGCTGTCAATATTGAATTTTGCCAAACGATAAGCTGAAAATAAGGGAATTAAAAAAGCAATGTAGGGTAAGTAATGTGTAGAATAATCACTTAGGTTATTAGTTGCCGTGAAGTAGCTTTCTGTTTCTAGAAAAAATAACAATTGAAAAATGATTATTGAAGGAGCTAAGCCAAATGTAATTAAGTCTGCTAAACTGTCTAGCTGTTTTCCTATTTCTCCACTAGCCTTAAGTAATCTAGCAAAAAAGCCATCNAAAAAGTCAAGAAATGCACCTAAAATGATGCAAGTAGAAGCTAAAGTCAAGTTGCCGCCAAAGGCAAAAAGGATAGCTAAAATCCCGAATGCTAAGTTTCCTAAAGTAATTAGGTTGGGTATGTGTTTAAATATGCTCAAGAAATACGATATTTGCTATGCAATAATACAAAAGATGTTCCGCAAACTACTACTTTGCCTTATTTCAGCTCTATTTTTGGTGCTTTCATGGCCACCTTCAGGTTTTCCATTCCTAATTTTTGGTGCTTTTGTGCCTTTGTTTTTTATTCTNAAAGACCTTCAAAAGAAAAGATTNGCTTTTGTTTACTCTNTTTTGATTTTTGCTTTGTGGAACACATTCACAACTTATTGGATNTATAATGCCACTTTGTTTGGTGCTGTAGCNGCGGTTTGTGTAAATAGTATTTTGATGGCTAGTGTGATGACTCTGTTNNTATGGCTNAAATCGAAGTTTAACGACAGACGAGTATGGTGGGCACTTATTAGTTTATGGTTAAGTTTTGAGTACCTTCATTTAAATTGGGATTTGTCTTGGCCTTGGCTAACTTTAGGAAATGTATTTGCTCACTACCCACAATCTATACAATGGTACGAATATACNGGAANTCNGGGAGGAAGTTTATGGATACTATTAGCTAATATTAGCTTATTTCACTCNATAAAGAATAAATCTAAATACCTTNTATCTACTACAGTAATAGCTTTACCCATTTTATTTTCATTNCTAATCAATACTACGAANGAAACAGGAAAAGTCGTNGAAATTGTGGTGGTNCAACCTAATATTGACCCCTATTTCGAAAAATTTGATGACCTGACTTCTATGCANCAATTAGAAAAGTTCATNGAATTAGCTGAAAGTAAATTAGATTCATCTACCAATTATTTAATAGGTCCAGAAACAGCTATTGTTGATGGGGTATGGGAAAATAAAATCGAAAATTCTNCAGAAATACAGAGATTGATACNATTAATTGAGANGTACCCNCAANTGAATATCATTCTAGGGGCAATAACNTACAAAGCTTATTCCAAAACTGATAAAATTCCNAAAACAGCACGNNAGTTTGTANGTTCAGATNCNTATTATGATGTTTTTAATTCTGCTATTCAAATAAATACTTNTGAAATATCCGTTTATAATAAGTCTAAGTTAGTTCAAGGTGTAGAGTTTACGCCNTTTCCAGCACTTTTAGAGAATCTTGAATTTTTAGCTATTGACTTAGGNGGAATTACTGGAAGTCTTGGCACGCAAGATTATAGAGAAGTATTTGCATCTANGTCAGCACAAATGGCACCTATCATTTGTTACGAATCTATCTTTGGAGAATTCATTAGTCAGTATGTTCNTAATGGTGCCGATATGTTTACTATAATTACCAACGATGGGTGGTGGAAAGATACGCCCGGTTACAAACAGCATTTNAATTATGCTAGTCTAAGAGCCATAGAATGTAGNAGAGCAATTGCTCGNTCTGCCAATACAGGAGTTTCTGCCTTCATTGATAGTAAAGGTATAATAACAAACGCCACACAATGGGANGAGGAAATAGTAATAAAAGNTCGTTTGGAAACGAANACAACTCAAACCATTTATGTTAGGTTCGGTGACTATATCGGTCGAATTTCTGCTTTTATCGCAGTAATGTTTTTATGCTTTGCTTTAGCTAAAAGAAATTAGGTNTTATTCTGTTANAAGAATAATAGAGTCTTGTGGAATAGAATCTGATATTAAAGAATCAATCTCTAATAATATNACATCATCATCAAGCTCATATTTCATCATTAAATTTTGTTCTTCATTGATCGAAGAAGTTTCAATATTAACTATGTTATTAGTTGGTGTGTTTTCAAGGTCAGGACTAGAATTAGTATTCATTATAAAACCAATACAAAAAGACGCAATTACTAGAACCGCNGAAATGATAATTTCACTATTTTTCATAATTTTTTATTTGTTAAATTTTTACAATTTAAGAAAAATTTAATAAAGCTTTCAAATTTGANATTCTAAAGCCTTGAATATTTTTTAGTTTTGTAATTATGCGCAATACAGCAGTATATAATATTTCAGATATAAAATTTTTCAAGAGACGTTTAACATCTTGGGCTTCACAGTTTAAGCAATCAGCTGTTCTTCAAGGAACAATCGATAAAAATAACGGCTTGTATTTAAAGTATAATATGCTAGTTGCTGTTGATGCCTTAGATGAGATATTTTCAGAAAAAGATAGTTTTAATGNATTATTTAACTTTCATAATGATAAANNGGATTGGCTTTTTGGTTATATGTCTTATGACTTAAAAAATGAGATAGAAGATTTAAAATCCGAAAATTTAGATTTTTTAAAATTTCCTTCATTATATTTTTTTCAGCCTAAATGGGTATTTGAAATTATNGACAATCAAGTCAAGATTCATTTCCCTCTAAATGTTAAACGCAAGGAAATGCAACTTTTATTTAAGGAGGTAATGCATTTTGAGCTAGAGAATTATACCAATAGCNCTGTAAGGATTAAAGCNCGAATTANTAAGGAAGAATATACTCAGAGTTTTGAAAAATTACAACANCATATTTTTAGAGGAGATATTTATGAGGTTAATTATTGCCAAGAGTTTTTCGCACAAAATGTAGTATTAAATCCCATTTCTGTTTATCAAAACTTATATAGTATTTCAAAGCCTCCTTTTGCGGCTTATTATAGATNTTATGATAAGTACCTAATGTGTGCAAGTCCAGAGCGCTTTCTCAAAAAAGAAGNNACAAAATTAATCTCTCAGCCTATAAANGGTACAAGAAGAAGAAGTCCAAATACAGAAGAAGATAATAGATTAAAAAAAGATTTATTNAATAGTAGTAAAGAACAATCTGAAAATGTAATGATTGTNGATTTGGTTAGAAATGATTTATCNAAAACAGCTNGTCCAAAATCGGTAAAAGTACANGAGCTTTTTGGTATTTATTCCTTNCCTCAAGTNCATCAAATGATTTCTACTGTNGTTTCTGAATTANCGGATGATACACCTTGGACGGAAGCCATTCGTCACGCATTTCCAATGGGTAGCATGACTGGAGCGCCGAAAATNAGAGCTATGCAACTTATTGAAAAAATAGAAGTATTTAAAAGAGGCTTATACTCTGGAGCNGTAGGATTCGTAACCCCAAATTCTGATTTTGATTTCAATGTTGTAATTAGAAGTATTCTTTATAATTCTACTAATAAATATTTATCATTGCCAGTAGGCAGTGCTATNACTGCNAATGCAAATCCTAAAGATGAGTATGAAGAATGTTGTTTAAAAGCAAAAGCTATGATGGAGGTGCTTGATGTTAAATAAACTTAAAAANTTTATTAATGAAAATCAATTAGTAAAAGCTAATGACAGATTACTTTTAGCAGTTAGCGGAGGTAAAGATAGTGTAGTAATGACCCATCTTTTACATCAATTAGACTATACTTTTGCGTTAGCTCATTGTAATTTTAAATTGAGAGCAGAAGATAGTGACGGCGATGAANAGTTTGTTAAAGAATTGGCTAATAAATTAAACGTNCCTTTTTATTCTAAATCATTTGATACCAAGANATATGCAAAGGAAAATAAATTATCTATTCAAATGGCAGCNAGGGATTTGCGCTACGAATGGTTTGATGCTTTGTGTAGTAAAGAAGGCTATCAAAAAATTGCAACAGCTCATCATCAAGATGANGCTATAGAGACTTTNCTAATCAAAAAAAGNAGAAAAGCTAGCATTGGNGCTCTTCAAGGAATACTAGNTAAAAATGCTAATTTAATAAGNCCTCTTTTAGCGTTTAACGNGAAGCAAATTCAAAATTATACTTCAGAAAATTCTATTGAATATAGAGAAGACAAATCAAATTTATCTNATAAATATCAAAGAAATAGTATTAGAAAAANATTAAAGTTTGAAAGTCANGAAAGAAGAGTTCAATATCTTGATGAGATAGAAAGAAACAAAAAATCTTATTCTAAANTTATTGAAAAATGTGATAGATACAAAANTATGTTTTGTNAAGATAAGAATGATGGGCTTCTTTTGCCATTTAAATATCTGTTAGAGCAAGANGAAAAANAAGAAATTTTATACGAGTTGTTAAAGCATTTTGGTCCGTTTTCATGGCGCGATGTTTTTTCTTTACTTGANAGTCAAGTAGGTAGGTTTGTTACTAACTCTGAATTCAGAATTGTAAAAGAACGGCAGGGCCTTTTTATCTCAANAATATCCAATAATTTAAATGAACACNTTTCAATTAATGTTAATGATAAATTATTAACTTCTCCTATNAGGATAAATTTTANTATTTATGATTATAAAGATTTCAAACTTATTAAAAACAGTCGTTTGGCTGCTTTGGACTACAATAAACTNCATTTCCCATTAAAACTTCGTNCTTGGCAANAAGGTGATGTTTTNACACCTATTGGNATGAAAGGTAAGAAAAAAGTCAGTGATTTTATGATTGATGAAAAGTTTTCAACTTATCAAAAAGAAAATACTTGGGTAATTTGTTCGTTAGATACAATAGTTTGCATTGTTGGTTATCGTATNAATGAATATTTCAAGCTTGTACCACAGACAGAAAAAGTATATCTTGTCGAACCTTTGATAAATGAATATGGANAGTGAAATTTTATATGAAGAAAGCCAATATTTAGGATATAATAGGCTGTCATTTTCNAGAAGAATGGTTTTAGCACTATTTTGTTTTTTATCTTATTATTGGTCTGAAGAATCCGTTGACGCTGAAGGTTCTGGTAGTCTGTTATTTTTCTTAGGTGTATTTATTATATTAGTTTCTGCTATACTTGTTTTTATTTTACATTATAGCACTAGAGTTGAGAATGGAAGTTTAATTCTTGATGGACTCTGGACAACAAGAAAAGTCAAAATTGACTTATCATCGATAAAGCATGTATGTAAAATCAAATATAGTCGCTTCTTTTTTAACAGAGCAGTATATAATTTACATCGTAAGGGTGCAATTCATTTTTACACNCGAGGTAAAGAGTGTATACAACTTACGGATAAAGANGGTTTGAAATACTTAATTGGTAGTCAAAAATCATCAGAGTTGCTAACTGTATTAAATGAACAAATTAAAAAATAACTATGAAAAAATTTCTTTTTTCAATTACTCTAATTTTTCCAACTCTATTATTTTCTCAGATATTTAATCCAGTNCAATGGGAATTTTCAAAAGAAGATTTGGGTAATAGTGAGTATGATCTTTTTTTTACTGCAACTATTGATGATGGATGGTATCTATACTCTCAATATGTGGAGGAGGATGGTCCTTTACCGACATCATTTACTTTTTTTGANTCNGATAAATATGAACTTATTGGCANAACAAATGAGGAGGACCCTATAAAAGAATATGATCCTAATTTCGATATGGTTTTATCTTATTTTACTAAACAGGTTGTTTTCAACCAAAAAGTAAAGTTAAATAGTGATAAAATAGCTATAAATGGTGAGTTAATGTTTATGGTTTGTGATGCCACTCAATGTTTACCACCAGAATATGTTGATTTTTCTTTCACTTTAGGGTCAATGTCAGAACAAGTTGAAGCGAATGAAATTGATGACACAGAAATTACCTCATCTCTTAATTTAGTGTCAGCTATTAGTGATGAATCTGAAAATGAATCGTCGGAAAAAAAAGGTATGTGGAGTATATTTTTTATTGCTTTTTTAAGTGGCTTTGCAGCTCTATTAACACCTTGTGTATTTCCTATGATACCTATGACGGTTAGCTATTTTACCAAGCAAAGTAAGAGTAGAGCAAAAGGTATTTCTAACGCTATAATTTATGGCATATCTATAATAATTATATACGTTGGACTTGGTGTGGGAGTATCTGCAGCATTTGGTCCTGAAGTACTTAATAGTATGGCTACTAACACCTATTTTAATATTGCTTTTTTTGTCCTTCTTGTAATTTTTGCGGCCTCATTCTTAGGTGCTTTTGATTTAACATTACCGCATTCATGGATAAATAAAGCTGACAAAGCATCTGATAGAGGAGGTTTTATTGGAATATTTTTTATGGCATTAGTTTTAGCTTTAGTATCTTTTTCATGTACAGGACCTATTGTTGGAACATTATTAGTAGAAGCGGCCTCAGGAGGTAATTATATGGGGCCTATCATTGGTATGCTGGGTTTTTCGTTAGCTATTGCATTACCTTTTGCATTTTTTGCAGCATTCCCTGGTTGGTTAAATTCATTGCCTCAATCAGGTGGTTGGCTAAACTCTGTAAAAGTTGTTTTAGGATTTTTAGAGTTAGCACTTGCATTCAAATTTTTATCCAATGCAGACTTAGTATGGCAAACACATCTTTTGGAAAGAGAAGTGTTTATTGCTATATGGATTATCATTTTTGCATTCTTGACGATGTATCTATTAGGAATATTCAAGTTGGCGCACGATAGTGATTTAAAATATGTTTCGGTAGGTAGATTATTCACTGCTGTAATAACAGGAATGTTTACAGTATATATGATTCCAGGTTTGTGGGGTGCTCCATTAAAACTTATTAATGCTTTTCCTCCTCCAATGCACTATAGCGAATCACCATATGGTGTAGGTTATACTCAAACCGGAAGAAGTATAGTTTCTCATTCTGAAGAGGAAGGGCAACATTTAGGTCCTCAAGGAATAATGGTCTTTCACGACTACGATAAAGGAATAGCTCATGCTAAAAAAGTGGGGCTGCCAATAATGATAGACTTTACAGGCTGGGCATGTGTAAACTGCCGTAAGATGGAAGAGCAAGTCTGGTCTGATTCAGAGGTCAAAAGAATACTTACTGAAGATGTTATTCTTATTTCTTTGTATGTAGACGAAAGAACACCTTTGGCTGAACACGAACAATACGAGACGACTATTGCTGGTAAAAAGAAAAAGGTTAGAACCGTAGGTGATAAATGGACTGTTCTACAAGCCGAAATTTATAAAACAAACTCTCAACCTTATTATGTTGTTCTAGATCATAATGAAAATCAACTTGGGGTATCTGCTAACTATCAAGATTATGGTGAGGTAGATTTATTTAAAACTTGGTTGCAAGAGGGCATAGACGAATTTTATCAGTAAAAAGATAGTCTCTAATTAAAAAAAGAATACTTTCTTGGATATTTATTTTGCAATAGAGGTTATTTCTGTCCTTTTCGGTTTAGCATTTTTAGTGTTACTCATCAGGCAAAATATTTTATGTTGGTGGTTTGGAATTGCAGGTTCGTTATTAAGTATTTTTTTATTCTACCACACTAAATTATATTCAGAAGCCATACTATATACGTATTATGTTTTGATGGGCTTTTATGGTTTTTATTCTTGGAATAAAAATAAATCTAAAAATAATTTAACTTTAGCAGTTAGTGAAAAGGGATTAGTGTTTCATATAATAGCAATAGTGAGCTCTGCTTTAACTGCTATTTGTTTAGGATGGTATTTTGAAAATTATTCAGAAGCTTCCTCTCCATACTTGGACGCACTAACTACTATATTCAGTTTCTTTGCTACTTACCTTGAGGTTAAAAAAATTCTTTCAGCTTGGATCTATTGGATAATAATTAATGGATTAACTATTGGCTTGTACTTAACAAAAGGATTAGACATTTATTCTACTCTATCTGTTATATATTTCTTATTGTCGTTTGTCGGATATATTAAGTGGAAAAAAGAGCTTGTCTAATTTATTTCCCGTGACATTGTTTGAATTTCTTTCCACTTCCACAAGGACAAGGTTCATTTCTGCCCACTTTTTGTTCTACTCTTACCGGTTGTATACGGGCTTGTTTCTTTGGCTCATTATTAGCATTGCCAATAATGTCTTGACGGCCGGTTTGTAGTTTTTCTCTAGCAATTTTTTGCTCTTGTTGGATAGCAGTTTGTTCAGGCAGATTAGCTTTCATTAAAAAAGAGACGATATCTTTATTCACTCTTTCTATCATCTGTTTAAACAAGTTGAACGACTCAAACTTATAGATTAAAAGTGGATCCTTTTGCTCATAAGTAGCATTTTGAACGGATTGTTTTAAGTCGTCAAGCTCTCTAAGGTTTTCTTTCCAAGACTCATCAATTATAGCTAAACTGACACCTTTTTCTATAGATAAGGGTATGTTTCCTCCTTCAGATTCAAAGGCTTCTTTCAAGTTAGTTACCACTTGTAAGGTTTTTAAGCCATCTGTAAATGGTATAACAATATTCTGATAGGTCGCTGATTGATTTTCGTAAACATCTTTAATAACAGGATAGGTTTTTTGCGAAATGACTTCCGATTTTATTTTATAATTTGTTATGGCATTTTGATAAACCTTATTAGTTAAGTCCTCAGATTTTAGTGATTTGAATTCAGCTTCATCTACCGGGCAATCTATACTTAAGAAACGGATAAGTTCAAGTTTGAACCCTTCAAAATCTTGTAATGTTTGATGCTCATTGACAATAGCCTCGGAGGTATCGTAAATCATATTGTCAATATCTACGGCTAACCTTTCTCCAAAAAGGGCGTGTTTCTTTTTTTGTAGATGACTGTCCTTTGTGCATTCATAACATCATCATACTCTAATAATCGTTTTCTAATACCAAAGTTATTTTCTTCTATTTTCTTTTGAGCACGTTCTATAGATTTAGTTATCATTGAATGTTGAATGACCTCACCTTCTTCAAGACCCATTCTGTCCATCATTTTAGCAATTCTATCGGAGCCAAATAATCGCATTAGGTTATCTTCTAGAGAGACAAAGAATTGTGATGAGCCAGGATCTCCTTGGCGTCCCGCACGACCTCTAAGTTGTCTGTCAACTCTTCTGGAATCGTGGCGTTCGGTACCAATGATAGCCAATCCGCCATTTGCTTTGACTTCATCAGAAAGTTTGATATCTGTTCCACGACCTGCCATATTCGTTGCTATAGTCACATTACCACCCTTTCCAGCTTCAGCTACAATGTCAGCTTCTTTTTGATGAAGTTTTGCATTAAGTACATTGTGCTTAATGTTTTTCATTTTAAGTAGTCTGCTAAGTAGCTCTGAAATTTCTACAGAGGTTGTACCTACCAAAACAGGTCTTTCTTGTTTACTCAATTCAACAATCTCATCTATGACTGCATTGTATTTTTCTCTTGCAGTTTTGTAAACTTTGTCTTCTTTATCATCTCTTTGAATAGGGCGATTTGTAGGAATTACAACCACATCTAATTCATAGATATCCCAAAATTCTCCTGCTTCGGTTTCAGCTGTACCAGTCATACCTGAAAGTTTGTTGTACATTCTGAAATAGTTTTGTAGAGTAATGGTAGCAAAGGTTTGGGTCGCGGCTTCTATTTTTACGTTTTCTTTAGCCTCTATAGCTTGGTGGAGGCCGTCAGAATAACGTCTTCCATCCATAATACGACCAGTTTGTTCATCAACAATCTTTACTTTGTTGTCCATTAAAACGTATTCTACATCTTTTTCAAAGAGTGTGTAAGCTTTTAGTAATTGATTTACCGAGTGAATACGTTCACTTTTAATGGAATAATCTCGCATTAACTCCTCTTTTTTGATAAGCTTTTCTTTTTCTGATAAATCGGATTTCTCTAGTACAGCTATTTCTGCACCAACATCTGGCATAATGAAAAAGTTGTTATCATCTGAAGTGCTTGTGATAAGGTCAATGCCTTTATCTGTAAGTTCAATAGAATTGTGTTGTTCTTCAATTACAAAAAAAAGTTCTTCATCGACTTTTGGCATTTCTTTACCTTGGTCTTGCATGTAGAAGTTTTCTGTTTTTTGCAATAAAGTTCTTACGCCATCTTCACTTAAATATTTTATAAGCGCTTTATTTTTAGGAAGTCCTCTGTAAGCCCTAAGTAATTTGAAACCACCTTCCTTATCATCTCCTTCATTGATGAGTTTTTTAGCATCAGCTAAAACGGTATTAACGAATTTCTTTTGAGCATCTACTAATGAACTGATTTTATGTTTCAATTCACCAAATTCGTGTTTATCACCTGTGGGTGTAGGTCCAGAAATAATTAATGGTGTACGTGCATCATCAATCAGTACTGAATCTACCTCATCAACAATAGCATAATTATGAGGTCTTTGAACTAAATCTTGAGGCCTTCTTGCCATATTATCTCTTAAGTAATCAAAGCCAAACTCATTATTAGTTCCATAAGTGATGTCAGCTAGATATGCTTTTCTTCTTTCTTCAGAGTTAGGTTGATGTCTATCAATACAGTCTATTGTTAATCCGTGAAATTGATAAATGGGCCCCATCCATTCGCAGTCTCTTTTTGCCAAGTAATCGTTTACTGTTACTAAGTGAACACCTTTTTCTGCTAGTGCGTTTAAATAAACGGGTAGGGTAGCCGAAAGTGTTTTGCCTTCACCTGTTTGCATTTCTGCAATCCTGCCGGAGTGTAATACATATCCACCAATTAATTGAACGTCATAATGAATCATATTCCATTCAATTTCATTTCCTGCAGCTATCCATTTGTTATGAAAGATTGCCTGTTCTCCACTAATCTCAACATTGCTATATTCTGTTGCCAAGTCTTTGTCAAAGTCGTTAGCAGTAACTATAATATTACCTTGTGAAAAACGTGAGGCTGTTTCTTTAACTACTGCAAAGGCTTCAGGTAAAATTTCTTCAAGTTTTTCTTCTGTTATGCTAACTATTTCTTTTTGTAGCTTATCTATTTGGTTATATATATCTTCTTTTTCTTGAAGTTCTATATCTGAATTTTCAGCTTTTTCCGAAAGTGATTTTATATCATTTTCTAATTCATATTTGGTTTCCTTTATTTGTTTTTTGAATGACTCAGTTTTTTTCCTTAGATCGTCATTTGAAAGCGCTTTAATAGATGGATAAATAGATTTAATTTTATCAATTACAGGATTGATTTCTTTTAAATCCTTGTCATATTTATTGCCAAAAAGTTTAGTTGTAAAATCAAATAGTCCCATATTCAATAATTATAATTTAAATTATTGTTTAACAAATTTACTTTTTTATGAGATATACTCGTATTTAATGACAAAAAAAGCTGCAAAATTACAGCTTAATATTCATCTTCATTAAAGAAGAAATCATCTTTGTCTGGATAATCAGGCCAAATATCTTCTATTGAATCAAACATTTCGCCATCATCTTCTAATTCTTGAAGATTTTCAACTACTTCCATTGGTGCCCCTGAGCGAATTGCAAAATCAATAAGCTCATCTTTGTTTGCCGGCCAAGGTGCGTCTTCTAGTTTTGATGCTAATTCTAAAGTCCAATACATAACCTTAAATTTTTTGCAAATGTAATTTTTTTACTCAAATAGACAATACTTTTTTTAAATTCTAGGTTTCCATGGTATCTCTTTAGCTTTTAATTGTTTGCCTAAATATCTACATAAAACAAATAAATAGTCAGACAGTCGATTTAGATACATCAGAATCAAGTCAAATTGCATTGTATCTTTAGGAAGATTCACTACTAATCGTTCAGCTCTTCGACAAATACATCTTGCAATGTGACAATAAGAAATTGTAGTGTTGCCTCCTGGTAGAATAAAAGATTTCATCACAGGTAGTTTTTCATTCATTTTATCTATTTCATTTTCTAAATCATCAATATCATTTTGATTTATTAAGGGTAATTTTATTTTATTTGTTGAGTTTTCTTTAGCTAACAGTGCTCCAATAGTAAATAATCGATCTTGTATTTCGACTAGCATTTTAAATGATTGTTTATCTATGTCCTGATCCCTAACTAAACCAATGTATGAATTTAGTTCGTCAATTGTGCCATAAGCTTCAATCCTAGAGTTATTTTTAGGAACTCGTTTACCTCCAATTAGTTGGGTTGTTCCCTTATCACCTTTTTTAGTATAAATTTTCATTACTTAACTATTTTTTAAGGATTTATTAATTTCATCACTTTCTATTTCACCATCCTTTAATCTAATTATTCGCTTAGCATATCTTGCAATATTTTCTTCATGTGTAACGATAATAATAGTATTGCCCTTTTTGTGAATATCTTTAAAAAGACCCATTATTTCTTTAGATGTTCTACTATCTAAATTTCCTGTAGGCTCATCTGCTAATATTATTGATGGGTTATTAACTAATGCTCTTGCGACGGCAACACGTTGTCTTTGTCCACCTGAAAGTTCGTTAGGTTTATGATTAACTCTGTCTGATAAATTAACTTTTTCCAATGCATCAATAGCTTTTTGATATCTAATTTTATTATTGTAACCAGCATATACAAGAGGTAGCATCACATTTTCTAGAGCTGTAGATTTTGGAAGTAAATTGAAGCTTTGAAATATAAATCCAATTTCTTTATTTCTAATTTCAGCTAAACTATTATCATTTAAAGAGCTGACATTTTGATTTGCTAAATGATAACTTCCGCTAGTTGGCGTGTCTAAGCAACCAATTATATTCATTAGTGTAGATTTGCCCGAACCAGACTGTCCCATCAGTGCTACAAATTCATTTTTTTCAATTGATATGTCTATCTTTTTTAAAGCTTTGATAACTTCGTTGCCTAAATAAAAGTGCCTTGCAATATTGTTTATTTTAATAATTGCCATAGTTGCAGTTAATTTAATTAAAAAACGAAAATCTTTAAATTTTTTATTAGGAATAGTAATTTGCTCAACAAGCAAATTTAATAATCTATCTCAATAGTGTAATAGTACCTTTTTTATTAATTCTGTTACCTGTCATATTTGATTCTACCGTTAGTAGATACATATATATACCAGCAGGAACTTGCCTTCCATTATATGAGCCATCCCAGGCAATACTCTCGTCATCGCTTTCAAATATAGATTCGCCAAAGCGATTAAAAATTTTCATTTCAAACTTTACTCCTTCAGTTGAAAAAATTGATACATTAAATGTATTATGTAAATTATCATTATTTGATGGTGTAAATGAATTTGGCACAAACACTTCAAACATTTCGCTAAAATTTGCTACTATATTGTCTGATGACTCTACATTTAGATTTATGTTAGTTTCGTTTTTGTTTGGATTAAGAATATTAGTATTATTATCCCAATGTGAAAATCTCCAGCCATAAGATGCAATTGCTTCTAGATTTAGTAATTCACCAAGTGGATATGTTATTTTTTCAATTGTATCTCCTATTAAAATATTATTAGCATTTATTTGACCACTAGCTTCAGGATAAATTTCATAGGTTATGTCATAAAAGATATTCTCGTCATAATAGATTGTTATTGTATCTTCCTTGTCAACATTAAACGATAAGAAGGGAGAAATAGATTGACCTGATATATAACCATTTTTAGAGGTCATATATAGAAAATCCCAGCCAACATTTGATTTTGCTTCTAAGTTTATATTTGTTCCATAAAATTCAGTTGTTGAATATGGAAATATATTTATTGGATTACCATTAATTTCAACATCTATTAAAGCATTAGATGGCTCTACAACATAGGTTAAGTTATAACTTTGTTGATTTAAATGAAGTACTATGGTGTCAGAGCTATTAACCACTGCACTTACATTTTCATCGTTAGTTGTTGGCAAAAATGAGTGATTTGTGCTACTCCAAAAGTCCATTTCCCATCCTTGATTTGGTTGAGCATTTAATAAAATATTGCTGTTATCTGTGTATGATTGTGTGTAAGGAAATGCAGTAATAGAATTTCCATCAATAGACATACTGCCTGAACCTGCAGGTTCAACTATAAAAGTTATTTCGTTAGCATCAAAATAAAATACTATAGTTATATCACCCAATAGCTCTAATGAGAAATCCATATCGGTTTCATTATAATTGTAATTGTCATTACTAATAATTTCATAATAAGAGAAATTGCCACTAGTAACACTAAAATCAATGTCAATTCCACCAAAGAATTCTCCGTTCAATGGGGTGTTAGATTCATTTACATCGAAAAAGTTATTAAAATCAACTTCGCCAATACCATCAATAACAACGTTTACATTGAATGGTCCTTCAACATCATAACAATCTACAATTGCAGCGTTCAAAAATGTACAGCGATCATTCATAAATTCTTTCATATCATTGACATTATCCATCCATTCGTTGTAGGTGCCTCCCCAGGTGTCAATTTGGTCTTGCATTTCAGGCTCTATTATACCTATTAGACTATCAAGGTGAGCAATCATAAATTCACAAGATAAATAAGAATTTGAAAGATTTGACCATCTGTTTATGTAATTATCAAAAAATTCTTCATTTTCAATCAAAGCATTCCATATGGGGATGTGTCCTTGACCACCAATATTTCCTAATGACTCAGGGTCGCAAGGGTCGGCATCGGGACCATCATTAGGAATACCTGTGTAATTAGCNCCGTGNTCAAAAGTATTGTCCATATCCCAAAGAGCGTAGCGCCATTTCTTTTTGTCTCCATCCTCTTTAAGACCTCTCCACCATGCTGTATTCCAATTTAGCCAATCTGAATTTACTANGTAAGAATTAAGAATGAAGTAATCAATTAAACTTCCAACATTATAACGATCTTTANCGTATTCGTAATTNGCTTGAATACTCATGTCATTGGTGGTTATATAATTTCTTATATCATCCCATAAATTTTCAACATCGTTAGGNTTTTGTCCATCTGTTAATACATCTACCCATGTTCCGCCCCAAGTTTTTAGAAATGCNACAGANTCTTGGTCGTAATACTTATCTGTNTAGTCTAAATCATCCACTTTTTCTCGCAGTTCGTAAACGCCCCAATATTCGCCGTTTAGATACATNACGCACGATTCGTGTGAACGTTCATCAAGNCTCAACTTAGCAACTTGTGATAGAGACTGNACATAAGCATCTCTGATATGTGCCCCTGAGCTTCCGTAAGAAAATGGATAGTTATCATTAGCTGCACATTTAACAATAAATCTTTGAAATCTATCTCTATCANTGTCGTTAAAAACTTCTCCTTTTATTGCATAGTTGTAACCAAACTGATCTCTTGTAATGTAGTCAAATCCTCTTTGTTGATATGCCCATGAATCATTTCCATGTTCGTTGAACTCTCCTCTTGCTTTATCAAATAAGCTTCCGTCTTNATTGTATAATTCAAATGTTCCATTAGGTTCTATTTGAATTCCTCCGGCAATAAGTTCGTATAGTTCGGGNTTATTTGGATTGTNTGATTCTCTTCCTGAAATAGAAAGAATTTTAACTGTGTGAGAAACTCCTATGAAATACGTGCCAAATTCCATAAAGCTTGGTAATATATCTGGGTCACTACTATAAGCAACAGCTTTCAAAACTGTAGTATTATTAATAGATATNGGNCCATTATATTGATTGTCTGTATTATCAGGAAGACTGCCATCTGTAGTATAAAAAATTGTTAATGANGGATCAGTAGATATAGTTACATTTGTTGNATTGGCATAAATGCCTGGNATNGGACTAAATGATGGTTTTGTAGCATATTCTATAAATCCACCAATATTTATGTTTGCNGGTGAAGGATTTNTAAAAACTCCTTTTGAATTATCAGNATAATTTAACCTTCCTCTAGATGAATTAGTTAGACANGGTTTTACAAATACTGAATCAATAATTGTTGTACCGTCTGGATCGGTTAGAATAATCCATTCATTTCCTTTTGTCTGATGAAGTTTAAAATTTGTATGAATACCCCCACCATTGATTTCATTTCTTNCTGAGCAATAAATAACTATATGTTCATTTGGATTTATATTTACATCAGATGTAAATTGCCATTTAGTTAAATTATTATTTTTATCACTAACATAATAGCCGTTAAGATTTATNGGAAANAATGATGCATTATATAATTCAAACCAATCTTCATTTTCACCATAATTATCATTAAAACCATCGTAATTTGCTGCAGAATACTCATTAATTACAATTTGGCTAAATGAAGCTAATCCAAAAAACGTAAAAACAACAAAAATTAACAGTCTCATAAATTATTGTAATAATAAGTACAAATATAAGTTAATAATGACCAACATAAAAATGTCTTAAATTTTGATGTCAGAAACTATTATAATTAAAAATGAAAACTATAATTTATTTTTTCGTTTCGATAATAGACACACTTCTTGCAATAAATTCAGTTAAATCTTTTCCTTTAAGAAGTCCTTGAGATAATAATGCTAAATCAAGAACTTGTTTAATTAGTTCAGCTTGAACATTTTCATCGCTTTCATTTAGCAGTGTACTTGAAATAGGGTGATTTGAATTTACTGCTAAATTGTAACTTTCAGGTAATTCTCCAAAAACATTCATGCCACCTGAAAGTTGTTGCTGCTCTTTCATTCTCCTCATAAACTCACTTTGTGTAATTATAAAAGGAGCATCATTACTGGATAAACTTTCAACTTGAATATTAAATTTTTTGTCGTCTAATTTTTTCTCAACAATTTCTTTTAAACTTTTTTCTTCTTCTTCACTTAAAATAGACGGTGTTTTATCTTCTTTTTCAATAAGCTTCTCAATTGTGTCGGCATCAACTCTAGAAAATTGGACGTCGCTATTGCTAGATTCAATTTTTGAAATCAAATGACTTGCCAAAGGTCCATCTAATTCTATTACTTCGTAATTTTTTTCTCGCGCTCTATTTATGAAGCTATCTTGTTCATCTTTACTGCTAGTATACAGAACTATGGTTTTACCATTTTTATTAGTTTGATTATCTTTAATTCTCTCAATTAGTTCATTTAGTGTAGAGTATTTATTTTCAATGTTTTTAAATAAGCAAAAATCTTTTGCTTTTTCAAAAAACTTATCTTCAGTGAGCATTCCATATTCAATGAAAACTTTGATCTCATCCCATTTTTTTTCAAAATCTTCTCTGTCATTTTTAAACATATTGGCCAATTTATCGCCAACTTTTTTAGTTATATATTTTGATATTTTTTTAACATTACCATCTGCTTGTAAATAAGATCTAGAAACATTCAAAGGAATATCTGGCGAATCAATTACCCCATGTAATAGTGTTAAAAAATCTGGAACTATATTTTCAACATTATCTGTAATGAATACTTGATTGCTATAGAGGTTTATTTTATTTTTTTGTACTTCTAAATTGTTCTTTAATTTTGGAAAATATAGAATTCCAGTTAGATTAAATGGATAGTCAACATTTAGATGAATATTAAAAATAGGGTCATTGAATTCTGTTGGGTATAATTCTTTGTAAAAGGTTAAATAATCTTCTTCGTTTAAATCTTGAGGCGCTTTTGTCCAAGTAGGCTGAGTGTTATTAATTATGTTGTCAACTACATTCTCAACTTGTTTTATTTCCCCTTTTTCATCTTTGCTGCCCTTTGGGTCATCAATAAATATTTTTTTGGTTCCAAACTTTACTTCAACTGGTAAGAATTTGCAATATCGGTTTAAAATTTCTTGAATTCTTTTTTCTTCTAAAAATTCTTTTGAGTCTTCGTCAATATGTAGTATGATATCTGTTCCTTTAGTTTTTTTATTGGTTTCTTCTATAGAATAGTTTGGAGAGCCATCACAAGTCCATTTTACAGCTTTGCTATTAGGCTTTTGACTTTTTGTAATAATTTCAACTTCTTTTGACACCATAAAAGAAGAGTAAAATCCTAATCCAAAATGTCCAATGATTGAATTTTTTGCATCTTGATCCTTATATTTATTTACAAATTCTTCTGCTCCCGAAAAGGCTATTTGGTTAATGTATTTATCAACTTCATCCTCAGTCATGCCAATCCCGTTATCTCTTATGGTTAGAGTTTCTTTCTTTTTATCAAGTATCACTTCAACTCTTAGTTTTTCAATATTTGCTTTTAGCTCACCTATTGNTTTTAATGTTTTTACTTTTTGTGTTGCATCAACTGCATTAGAAACTAATTCTCTAAGAAAAATCTCATGATCCGAGTATAAGAATTGTTTTATTATGGGGAAAATGTTTTCAGTTTCTACATTAATATTACCTTTTTTTGCCATTTTTTAAGTTTTTAATTTCAAATAAACGTTTCAATAATTATGCCAATATTTAATTACTGACAAATATTGTTTAAATTATAATAACTTCATTATCATTTTCTGAAAAATTGACAGTTTTTTTCTAAAAAAATATATAATTAATCTTATTAAGATTTTTTTACATTAAATTTGGGTTTATGAAGATATTAACTAAAGTTTTATTATGTGTAGCATTTTTATTGTTTTCTTGTGATTTTAAAGATGATTATGATTTGCCAAGTTGGGATATTATAGGTTCATATCCAATTGCTACAACTGTTGTTGATTATGATGATTTATTTGGATATTCTACTCAATCTCTTGATACTTTTATGATAATGAAGGATACAGTAGATGTTGATATATCAATTCCAACTGAAATTTTAGAGGGATCATTTATTGTAATTGTTAAAAATAGCTTTCCTTTTGATGCTCAATTAAAGATGGAATTAATTAATGATTTAAATAGAAATCTTTTAATATTAAATAGTGAAAACAATATTAAATCTAGTGATTATGATCTAGATGGGCAAACAGTCAAATACAATGAAAGTGTATTAGTTTTTCCGTTTTCTCTGTTAAGTGTAATGTTAGATAGAACAAAAAAAATTAGCTTGGAAGTAACATTAAATACTTTACCAGAAAATCAATTTTTAGATTTTTATAAAGATTATTCTATGGATATGACAGTAATTATTAATGTTGAAAAATTAATTAGTCAAACTATACTAGAATAATCTATTTAAAACCTAAGTATTTTTTTAAAATGAGAAATATAATTTTTACAATATTTTTGTTTTTACATCCTTGCCTTTTAAAGTCCCAAGAAATATACAGTATTGATTTAACTTCTGATATTGGCATATATAATTCATCTTTAAATGCTAAAACAATTTTAAATTCTTTAGCTTATATTGATGAAAATCAAAAACAAGCAATACTTAGAAGTATTAATGATGAAAATTTCTTTTATGCTAACTTTAATAATGAAATTAAGTTGTCTAGTAAGAAAGGTTATAGTATTTCATATGGGACCCATCTAACTTCATATGGAATTTTCAACAAGGAGTTAGTACGTTTAGGTTTGTATGGAAACGCTAGTTCTACTCACCAAAGTTTAANTTTAACTCCATTNAAAGCACTGCTGTATCACTANTCAAATATAACATTAGGATATAATTTTTCAGAAAATTTTTCAACATCCATTTCTTTAATTGCAGGCCACAATTTTTTATCTACTGAATTCTCACAATTTGATTATAATTCAGGNGAATATGGTCAATTCATTTCCTATGATTTAGCATTTGATCTTGTNGAAAATATTAATCTTAGTGGTTTTATAGANAATGGNTCAAGCATACGTGAAAACAAAAGNATAGCTGATTTATTTAGTGCTGGTGGCAGTGGCTTATCAGTTGGATTTAATTATGAATTTAAAATAAATGATGGTATTTGTAATTTATCTGTTAATGATTTAGGATATATTATTTGGGATATACCAAAAATAAATTCATATAATCTTGAAGTTAATGATATAATCACTCCACTAGAAGTTAATGANTTTTCAGAAATTGGTTCTAATTTTTTTACTGCTGAGATAGATACANTAAGNGATATTATTAATCATGATAATGAAAGTTATAGGTTCATATTGCCNACTTTAATAAATGGCTTTTTTAAAAAAGAAATTTTTGGCAATAAATATACCGATGCTTATTCTATTTCTACAGAGCATAAAATAGGTATATATCCAAGTCCAAGAGTTTCAATTGATTTTCATAAAACAATAACTCAACACGAGTTTATTTTAGGTTATCATTTAGGAGGATTAGAGAGAAATGGATTGCAGTTTAGATATAATGTTAAAATGGATAATTTGCATCTTCAATTATTTACAAAGCAAGCTNATATTTTTAATTTAAATTCTGTNTATGGTTTAAATATTGGATTAGGAATTAAATATTTTCTTANTAATAAAAATTTATAGTTTTTTTAAAAAATCTATTACCTAATTTAAAAAAAAACCTTTTTTTTGGTACTTATAACTTAGAATTAACTAAAATTANTATAATTTGAATTTATTCATTGATTCATTGCCTCTTTTATTNCANAATAATATTCTAATTTTATCTNTTTTGGTAATTNCGCTTTCTTTTATTNNATCCTATAGAACATTTCCNATNATTGCTTACGTAAGTAGCATTAAAAATCTCACTGCAAAACCAAATGAAAGAAGNTCACATAAAAATAAAATTCCTCATTTGGGTGGTTTAGGGGTATCATTTGGTGCATTTTTCATTTGTGCTTTTTTTGGTTCATTTATGTTAAACAATAAAGAGATGTCAATTTTGCTTTGTATCGCCGCTTCNTTAGTNATTGTTTTTAGTGCGGGAATAAAAGATGATATTATAGGATTGTCTCCAAAGCTTAAGTTATTTGTTGAAATTTCTTCTTCATTTATATTTATTCTTCTTACCGACATTAGAATAGATAGTTTTTATGGTTTATTTGGAGTGTATGAGTTNCCAAAAATTGCATCTTACTTTTATACTATTTTTGTTTTCATTGTAATTATCAATTCATATAATTTGACAGACGGTATTGATGGTTTAGCNGCTTCAATTGCCATAATAATTTTCANTTGTTTTTTGTATTATTTTATAAATATNAAGTCATTTTTAGGNATNATTTCTACTTGTTCNATGCTTGGNGGTATCTTAGCTTTTTTAAGGTTTAATATTATAAATAATAAACAAAAAATTTTTATGGGGGATGTTGGAACTTTGGTGATTGGATATGTGTTAGCTGTNTTTACAACTATGATTCTTTCTTCNGAATTTAGTTCTGTCGATTTTATTCCTAACAGACCAGTTTATATTTTGACTTTATTTGCATATCCTTTTTTAGATACTCTTCGTGTATTTGTCATTAGAGGAATATCAGGNAAAAGTCCGTTTGTTGCAGATAAAAATCATTTTCACCATAAATTATTAGAGTTAGGTTTTTCACATGTTCAATCTACTGTTTTTATAGTTTTATATTGTCTNATTATAATTACTTGTTCTTTTTTGTTATATAATNCATANATTTTAANACATTTTATTTCAATTTTAGTTTTATCTATTTTTCTTTTGCCGTTTATGATTTGGCTCGTATCAAAAGTTAAAAATTAANNCNTAANAATTAATTTTCTATCAACAAAAAAAGAGTGTTCTTAAATTTTGAAGATTACAATAGTATGATTTAGACAACATCTACATATATTTGTAATCTGTATTAGATTAAATAAATGTTATGTNGCGATTTTGTCATATAAGTATTATTCATACAGTGTNGTATGAGATTTTTCAATTTTAAAAACATTTCTTATGAAAATTAAATCAATTTGTTGTATTGGNGCTGGATATGTTGGTGGNCCAACTATGGCTGTCATAGCCTTGAAATGTCCTCANATTCAAGTCAATGTAGTTGATGTCAACAAAGATCGAATTGATGCTTGGAATAGTAGCGATCTAAATAATTTACCNGTATTTGAACCAGGATTATCAGAAGTNGTTANTCAGGCAAGAGGAAGAAATTTATTTTTTTCAAATAATATTGATGAAGCAATCGANAAATCTGAAATGATTTTTATCGCAGTTAACACNCCAACTAAAACATATGGTGAAGGAAAAGGACAAGCAGCTGATTTAAAATTTGTTGAATTATGTGCAAGAAACATAGCTAAAGTATCTAAATCTGATAAAATTGTTGTGGAAAAATCAACTTTGCCTGTTAGAACTGCTGAGGCAGTGCAAANAATTTTAGATTCTTCAGNNAACGGTGTGAAATTTGATGTTCTCTCTAATCCTGAGTTTTTAGCTGAAGGAACTGCTATTAAAGATTTGTTCAAGTCTGATAGAGTNTTAATCGGAGGTCAACAAACTGAAAGCGGTAAAATTGCTATTTCTGCGCTAGTAGAAATTTATAGTAATTGGATACCAATAGAAAAAATTTATACTACTAATGTTTGGTCAGCAGAGTTATCCAAGTTAGTNGCTAATGCCTTTTTAGCTCAAAGAATTAGTTCAATAAATAGTATTTCGGCTTTGTGTGAAGTAACTGGAGCTGATGTTAATGAAGTNGCTACNGCTGTTGGTATGGATTCAAGAATTGGAANTAAGTTTTTAAAATCTTCTGTTGGTTTTGGAGGTAGTTGTTTTCAAAAAGATATTCTTAATCTTGTTTACATAGCAAAGTCTTTAGGATTANATGAAGTCTCAGAATATTGGAATCAAGTTATTAAAATTAATGATTATCAAAAGAAGCGCTTTGCATTTAAAATAATNAATTCTTTGTTTGGCAATGTTTCAGAAAAAACAATAACATTATTNGGATGGGCATTTAAGAAAGATACAAATGATTCTAGAGAATCTGCAGCTATATATGTTGCTAATNTATTAATAGAAAACGGAGCCAAAATTTGCGTNTACGATCCTAGAGTAACTGAGCAACAAATGCTTTTAGATTTAGATAAATTAAATAGTAGATCGTCTGAGGAAAATAGAATTGCATTGTCTTCTTTTTCAAACTATATTGATGCCTGCAATGGATCAAGTGCAATTGCTATTATTACAGAATGGGATGAATTTAAGGATTATNATTGGGAACAAATTTATAAGATNTTAATAAAACCTGCTAAAGTTTTTGACGGTCGAAATATTTTAAATAAAAAAATGATTGAAGATTTAGGTTTTGAGTTTTATGCANTAGGNNGTTAGAAAATATTATGAATTCAAATAAGAAAATTAAAATATACATNGCAGGTCATTCTGGAATGGTTGGNTCTTCTTGTTGGAGAGTATTAGAAAAATTGGGTTACTCAAATCTTATTGGAATATCNTCAGATAAATTAGATTTAAAAAAACAATCACAAGTTTTTAAATTCATTAAAGAAACTAAGCCAAATGTAATTATTAATGCTGCTGCAAAGGTTGGAGGNATATTAGCAAATAAAAATTTTCCTTATGAATTTTTACTAGACAATATGCAAATTCAAAATAATTTGATTAGTTCNGCTCATGAGNTAAATACATCNAAATTTATTTTTTTAGGAAGTTCATGTATTTATCCAAGATTATCGTNGCAACCAATTAGAGAAAATTATTTATTAACAGATTCACTNGAGCCGACAAATGAATCTTATGCNGTTGCAAAAATATCTGGGNTAAAATTATGCGAAGCGATTCGTAAACAGTTTAGTAAAGATTTCGTTAGCTTAATGCCTTGTAATCTTTATGGTCCTGANGATAATTTCAACTTAGANACTTCTCACGTAATACCAGCGTTGATTAAGAAGTTTCATAATGCAAAACAAAATAATCAGTCTAAATTAAATTTATGGGGCACCGGNAAGCCCTTAAGAGAATTTTTATATGTAGATGATTTGGCTAATGCCGTTGTTTTAGCAATTGAAAATAAATTGCCAGAATCTATTTATAATGTTGGTTCGTCTAAAGAAATAAGTATAAAAGCATTAGCAGAAATTATTAAATCTAAAATTGGTTATAATGGGATTATTAATTGGGATCATACTAAGCCTGATGGAACACCTAGAAAGTTATTAGATAGCTCAAAAATTATGCAATTAGGNTGGAAACCTAGTTGTGATTTAAANAATGGAATTGAAAATACTTACTCTTGGTTTTTAGAAAATCAAACTAATNNAAATTAATTAAAATTTAATGTTGAGAAGAAGACATATCTTTAAAACTATAAGTTGGCGTTTTATTGGCACTATTGATACATTATTACTTTCATTTNTAATTACTGGTGATTTAATTNTCGGATTTAAAATTAGTATTTTAGAATTATTATCAAAGATGATATTATATTACTTGCATGAACGTTTTTGGTTTAAATCTTCTGTCTATGAAAGTTCTAAGCGTCATCTTTATAANACATTTACTTGGCGTTTAATAGCTACTTGTGANACCATTTTTTTAGGTTGGTTAATTTCAGGCGATCCNTTTATTGGTTTACAAATTGGTTTTGCTGAAGTTNTTACAAAAATGGTTTTGTATTTTATGCACGAAAAAGTTTGGTATAAGATTAACTTTGGATTAAAAAATAGATAATTTAAATGAATAATATATTTCAACATAATTATAACATTTCTAAAGAAGACAGGGAAAGAATACATAAGCATAAAGCTTTTCTAATTTTATTTACAGGNTTATCCAACTCAGGAAAGTCTACTATTGCAAATGCTTTAGAGNTGAAGTTAAATGGTCTAAATATATCAACTTATACTCTAGATGGCGATAATATAAGACTNGGAATTTCCAAAGATTTAACATTTTCTCANAANGATAGAACAGAAAATATTCGTAGAATAGCTGAAATTGGAAATTTATTTGTNAATGCAGGAGTAGTAACTTTAGCATGTTTTNTTTCACCATATATTAAGGATAGAGATAATATNAAAAAAATTGTTGGTCATGACAATTATATTGAGATATTTGTTAGCACAAGTCTCGATGAATGTGAGCGTAGAGATACNAAGGGGCTTTACAAAAAAGCCAGAAAAGGAGAAATTATAAATATGACAGGCATATCTGCTCCATATGAAATTCCAATTAGTCCCGATTTGGAAATTGATACAGTNAAGGAGTCAACAGATAAATCTGTCAACAAAATTTTTAAATTTTTAGAAAAAAAATTATATGNGTAATTATGTCATCACTCATTTGAAAGAGTTAGAGTCAGAAGCTATTTTTATAATTAGAGAAATTGTTTCACAATTTGAAAANCCTGCATTATTATTTTCAGGAGGTAAAGACTCAATATTATTGACTCATTTAGCTAAAAAGGCATTTTATCCTGCTAAAATACCTTTTCCATTAATTCATATTGATACGGGCCATAATTTTCCAGAAACTATTAGCTTTAGAGATAATCTTATTAAAGAATTGGATGTTAAATTAATTGTAGGGTCTGTTCAAGAATCAATTGATAATGGAAGAGTCATTGAAGAATCTGGCTTAAATTCTTCAAGAAATTCATTACAAATNGTTTCTTTATTAGATACTATTGATAAATATAAAGTAGATGCAGCTTTGGGTGGGGCTAGAAGAGATGAAGAAAAAGCAAGAGCTAAAGAACGTTTTTTTTCTCACCGTGATGAATTCGGCCAATGGGATCCTAAGAATCAACGNCCTGAACTATGGAATTTATTTAATGGNCGTAAGCATTATGGCGAACATTTTAGAATTTTTCCTATTTCAAATTGGACTGAATTGGATGTTTGGGAATACATTAGGTTAGAAAATATTAAACTTCCTAGTTTATACTTTTCACATCAAAGACAATGTATAGTCAGAGATGGNGTTATTTTAGCNAATTCAGAATACATTAAGCTTAGNGAAAAAGAAGAAGTTAAAACTATGACTGTAAGATTTAGAACATGTGGAGATATGCCAATCACAGGAGCTGTGGAATCTTCGGCTAATAACTTAGACCAAATTATTGAAGAAATTACTTCTGCAAGAACAACAGAAAGAGGAGGCCGTGCTGATGATAAACGAGCTGAAACTGCTATGGAAGACAGAAAAAAACAAGGCTACTTTTAAAATATGGAATCAAAAAAATTAGAATTATTAAGATTTACCACNGCNGGTAGTGTTGACGATGGAAAAAGTACACTAATAGGACGTTTGCTCTTGGATAGTAAATCTATTNTTNAAGATCAATTAGACAATATTAAAGAGTCTAGCAAAATTAAAGGATTTGACTATGTTGATTTATCTCTTTTTACGGATGGCTTAAAATCCGAAAGAGAGCAAGGAATAACAATTGATGTAGCNTATCGTTATTTTTCTACTCCAAAACGTAAATTTATAATTGCCGATACACCCGGCCATATTCANTATACTCGAAATATGGTNACTGGNGCATCTACAGCAAATTTAGCGATCTTACTTATTGATGCTAGAAAAGGTATGTTAGAACAAACTCATCGCCATGCATTCATAGCTTCATTATTACGAATTCCTCATGCTATAGTCTGTATTAATAAAATGGATTTAGTAGGCTATGATGAAAAAATTTATGATAAAATAATCAAAGATTTTAAGGCCTTTTCATCAAAATTAGAAATTAAGGATATTCAATTCGTTCCTATATCAGCATTAGNTGGAGATAATGTTGTTAATCGCTCTAAAAATATGCCATGGTATGAAGGAAGTACACTAATGTACTATTTAGAAAATGTTCATATTTCTAGCGATTATAATCAAATAGATTGCCGTTTTCCTGTNCAATATGTAATTCGTCCACATACACACAAGCATCAAGATTATAGAGCTTTTGCAGGTCGAATTGAAGGTGGAGTTTTTAAGCCTGGTGATAAGATTAAAGTATTACCTTCAGGATTTACTNCCAAAATTAAAAATATTGATTTATTTGGAGAATCAATAGATGAAGCTTTTGCACCTATGTCAATAAACCTTNTATTAGAAGATGAGATTGATATTAGCAGGGGTGATATGATTGTTAGAGAAAATAATGTTCCTGAAGTTGGCCAAGACTTAGAAGTTTTAGTGACATGGATGAGTCAAACTCCTCTAAGNGAGAGAACNAAGGTAGTGATTAAACATACTACAAACGAGTGTTTAGCTATGATAAAGCAAATAAAATATAAGATTGATATTAACACGCTTCATCGAATTGAAGATGTAAATTGTATCGAAATGAATGATATTGCTCGTATATCGATTAGAAGTTCTAAGTTAATTTTTTATGATTCATATAAGAAAAATAGACAAACAGGTAGCCTAATAATTATTGATGAACAAACAAATGAAACAATTGGTGCAGCAATGATTATTAAATGAGTAAAGATTTATTGAAAATAGCCATTACTGCTTNNTTAGAAGCTTCTAAAGAGATTCTAAAGATNTATAATTCTGATGATTTTGAAGTTNAATTAAAAGCTGACGATTCTCCATTAACTAAAGCTGATTTATTGTCTAATCAAATTATCAAAACATATTTAAAAAAAACTAATATTTTTATAATATCTGAAGAAGAAAAAGATATACCCTACAATATTAGAAAAAAATGTGCCAAATTGTGGATGGTTGATCCAATTGATGGCACTAAAGAATTTATTAAAAGGAATGGAGAGTTTACAGTGAACATAGCATTAATTAAAAATAATAATCCAGTATTAGGAGTAATTTATGCTCCGGTTTTAAATACGTTATATTTTTCATATAGTGAGATTGGTGCCTTTAAAGNAGAGGTTGATTNGAATAATTATGAAATGAATGATATATTAAATTCAGCTATGCAATTACCGCTTAAAAGAAAAAATAGCATTTATACAATAGTGGCTAGTCGCTCACATTTATCAAAGGAAACAACAGATTTTATCGANAAAATTAAAAAAGATAAAGGGAAAATTAGATTGTTANATAAGGGAAGCTCTTTAAAATTATGTTTANTTGCAGAAGGAAAAGCAGATTCTTACCCAAGATTTGCCCCAACAATGGAGTGGGATACAGCCGCAGGTCAAGCAATTTGCGAACATTCAGGTTTTAAAGTAATTGATGTATTTACAAATGAAGCATTGCTCTACAATAAACCAAAATTAATTAATAATTGGTTTATTGTAAATTGATTAGATAGATATTAGTCTATTTAGAATATTAAATTAGTATTTTAAAATACTATTCAAATTAAGNATAAATTATGAAAGTAGCATTAATAACTGGCGTTACTGGGCAAGATGGTTCTTATTTAGCAGAACTATTACTTCAAAAGGGTTATGAAGTTCATGGNATAAAAAGAAGAGCATCTTCTTTTAATACTCAAAGAGTTGATCATATATATCAAGATCCNCATGAAAAGAATCCAAGATTTATATTACATTATGGTGATTTAACAGATTCATTAANTATTATCAAAATCATTCAATTTTGTAAGCCAGATGAGATATATAATTTAGGTGCTATGTCACATGTAAAGGTCTCGTTTGAAATTCCTGAATACGTGGGTNANGTAGATGCTTTAGGAGCATTAAGAATACTCGAAGCTGTTCGTTTGCTAGGNTTAGAAAGCAAAACAAAAATATATCAAGCTTCNACATCAGAACTGTATGGAGGAATTTCTGAGTATAAAAATAAAAGAGGATTATATGATGAAAATTCATCATTTCATCCAAAATCTCCATANGGTGTTGCTAANTTATATGCATTTTGGATTATGAAAAACTACCGNGAAGCATATAAAATGTTNACTTGTAATGGAATATTATTTAATCACGAATCTCCAAGAAGAGGTGAGACTTTTGTAACTCGAAAAATCACACGTGCAGTTGCTAGAATAGCTTTNGGTCAACAAGATAAATTTTATTTAGGAAATCTTGACTCAAAAAGAGATTGGGGTCACGCTAAAGATTACGTNAAAATGATGTGGATGATTCTTCAATACGAAAAGCCAGATGATTGGGTGATTGCTACNGGATATTCAACAACTGTAAGAGAATTTGTTAAATTAGCTTTTAAAGAAGTTGGTGTAGAATTAAATTTTAAAGGTAAAGGANTAGAAGAGAAAGCTTATGTAGCTTCTTGTAATGACGAAAGTTATAAAATTGAAGTTGGAAAAGAAGTTCTATCAGTTGATCCAGATTACTTTAGACCTACTGAAGTCGAATCGTTAATTGGTGATCCTTCAAAGGCAAAAGAAAAATTAGGCTGGGTNCCTGAGCACGATTTATTATCTTTAGTTAAAGATATGATGCAATCTGATTTGAATTTTTTTAAGGCATAGTTTAAAAAAAATATTAGATAAATTAGTTTTAATGAGTTTAAAAATTTCAATTATAGTAGCAACATTTAATAGCTCAAAAACTATAAGAAGTTGTCTTGATTCTATCTTNAATCAAAATTATTCAAACATAGAAATTAATTTAATTGATGGAAAATCATCTGATGATACATTAGANATNGTTANAAAATATAATAAAAAAATACCNATAAAAATTATTTCTGAGCATGACAAAGGCATATATGATGCTCTAAATAAAGGTATTTGCTCATCTATTGGTGATGTTGTTGGATTTGTCCATTCCGATGATATTTTAGCATCTTCAACAATATTTTCTGATATTATAGAAAAAATATCATCAAAAAATATTGANGGTGTATATGGTGATTTACAATATGTTGATTTTGANAAAACNGATAAAGTAATTCGAAATTGGAAAAGTTGTGATTTTAATNATAAATTATTACAAAAGGGTTGGATGCCGCCTCATCCTACTTTCTTTTTAAAAAAGNNTGTCTATGATAAACACGGTGGATTTGATTTAAACTATTCTATTTCATCAGATTATGATTTTATGTTAAGAGTACTAAATGATAATTCTTTAAAATTCTGTTATCTNCCTAGAGTAATATCAAAAATGCGTNTTGGTGGTTCATCAAATAGAAGTTTAAGAAACATATTAAAAAAATCAAAGGAAGATTATATAATTATCAAAAAAAATAATGTCGGTAATTTTATAACTCTNGTTAGAAAAAATCTTTTAAAAATCAATCAATATTTTTAACTCTATTTTTTATTTATTAAAAAATAACCAATACAAATAGCTAAAATTGAAATACTAAATAATAGCACATCATTTGGAGAAGTGAATTCAGGTGTTAACTTCAGTATTTTTTCAAAAAATTTAACTATNANAACTATAATNATTACTTTGATAATTTTATTTTTTAATTGATCCAAGCTTTTTATTTTAAGTGTTGAGTCAGAAAATTTACCTTTAGCAAAGTCAATCTCATTAATAAATAGTTCATATACCCCAAATCCAAATATTAATAACACTATCCCAATTAAAAATAAATCAATTGAAGAAATTATGTTAAATAATAAATCATTGTTATTGTTAATATTTGGATTGAATAATGGATTTTGATNAATAATTGAGTTAATAATGTCCCAACTTCCTANNAAAAATAAAGTTATTGAGGATAAAATAGATAGAACTACAGATAATATTACAACGTATCTTAAGTTCCAAAGGNTTTTTTCAAAATTCTTTTCAAATTTCATTTTCTTCAATTTTTNTAATTAAATATTGTTTTTATTGATCAATTTTTGATATCTATTCTGAATAATATCTATCAAAATCAATACAAAAATCACAAAATAAAATGTTGTTTTACTCATTGGTAAAATTTTGCTGCCAAAAATTTTCATGTGCGCTAAATGNGCGCCNTCTGATATTAGCATTATTCCAACAATAAACAGTATAAATAATCCTAATACCTCAAACATTCTATTCTTTTTTAAAAACTCAGAAACTCCGTCTGCTAAAAAAATCATTATAAGACCTCCGATAATTATTGCTATTGACATAATTAAAAAAACATCTGTTAATGCCATAGCTGCTAAAATTGAATCAAATGAAAAAATAAGATTCATTGCAATAATTGAAATAATAATTTTTGTTGTTGATTTATAATCATTATTTTTTTTAGGGTTTTCATCAAAGTTTAACATATGTAAAATTTCCGTAACAGCTGTGTACATAATAAAAACTCCACCAATTAAAACTATTATACTATGAAGGTTAAAATCAGCTTGAAGTATGCTAGAATTTATATTAAATAAAGTGTTTTTAAAGTATCCAATTATTTCAATTAAAGCGAAAAGTAATATAAGTCTTAAAATTATAGCGCCACCAATTCCAATTCTTCTAACTTTTTTTTGATGTGTCTCTTTTGCTTTTTTTGATTCAAGCGATATATATAATAAATTATCTAATCCCAATACAGCTTGCAACAATATTAGCATCAATAAAGTAATTAGGTTTTCAACAGTAAATAATTCCATTTAAATCAATTTTTAAAATTCCAAGCTAACAAATTTACATTAGATTCTAATTCTTTTTCAAGAAAATCATCTAATGAACTAAAGAAATCAATATTAGTTACAGACTCTATATAGTCAATTGTTGTTACATAACTATTAAGATAATCATTACTTTTTTTATTTGGTATTATAAAACCAATCATCTTTTCCTTTTGATTGCAATAAATTATTTTATAAAAACTTTTAGGAATAGTAACTTGATTATCTCCTATTGTTCCGAGAGAATCTTTTAGAATTGGGCCTGTTACAATATACATATCTCCTTCTGAATCTACCCAGTGTCTTACTAAGGATTCAAGTTTTTTCCAAATTCCTCTATTGAATGATGGAACTTGTGGTGAAATATTTGAAAATAAAAATGATTCAGACATTGATATAGCTGAATTCTTCATATCGGCGGCTGGAGCAAGATGACCTCTGTCGTATCCTGAATTCTTGTAATCAGATAATGTTGCTGAACCTTTATTTATTTTTTTATCAACTCTAAAATTATTTTTTCTAGAAATTGTGCCATTAATCATATCTGATGTTAATAAATAATACACCCATATGGCTTGCTCATTTTTTTCATTATATGCTAGAGAGTAATTATTATGATGAACAATTTGTCCATCTGAAAGTGGTAAATAACTGTATTTCTCTTCAGTATGAGAATCCAATATTTCCAAATTAGAATCTATTTTATCATTATTAGATTCGTTCTTAGAAGTATAAGTTTGACAACTTATTAAAATCAGATAAAAAAGGACAATTAATTTATTCATTATTTATAGATATCATTATGTTCAAAATTAAATAAAATTAACAAAAATGATTTAAAGTGAATTATTGTTGCTTACTTAAAACATTATATTTGTTATGTTAATTTAATATCAATGAAGCAGCGTATAAAAAATATCGTAGAGTCTACATTTTTTGAAAAGTTTATAATTCTCATAATATTAATCAATTGTTTTTTTATTGGAGTAGAAACATATACGACTAGTACATTAATTACTACAATTCAATTATTTTGCTTAATAATTTTTACGTTTGAGGTAGTATTTCGATTTACTGCCAGTGATTCTTTTAAAAGTTATATTAATGAACCTTGGAATATTTTTGATTTATCAATAGTGATTATTTGTTTTATTCCTGAGTCATTATTTGAAAATGCAACTACAATAACCACAATTAGAGTTCTAAGAGTTTTTAGAGTTTTAAGATTGCTAAAATTTAATGAAGAAATAAAGCTAATTGTATCAGTTTTGGCCAAATCTATGAAATCATTATTTTATAACATCTTATTCTTTTTGATATTTATGTATCTCTTCTCTGTAATTGGTGTTACTTTATTTCAATTGCCTAAAAAAAATCTTGATAATCAGCAACAAAAAGCATTAGCTGAGTATTACAGTCAATCACCAAATTCACCAATAAATTCTCCGGATCCCTATGGAAATTTATCCGAAACTAGTTTTACATTATTTAGAATACTAACTGGGGAAGATTGGACAGATATAAGATATAATTTATTAATAGCTAATAAGTTAAACTTAATTAATGTTTCAAGTACTGTTATTACCTCATATCATGTAATATGGTATGTTATTTCAGCATTTTTACTTCTTAATTTATTAGTGGGTGCCATTATTAATAATTATCAAATATTAATGTTAGAAAATCATGAAAATAAAAAAAAGGAAAAAAATGAAAATAGATAAATATTTCTTAATTGTATTAGTTTGTTTTATATCACTTCAAGCTTGTTTTAATACTAATAGTACTGAATGTATTAAGGGAGATTGCTATAACGGCCCTGGAATGATTAATTATGAAAATGGAGATTCTTTTGATGGTAATTTTTTAGATGGTCAAATTGTTAATGGTACTTATACTTTTAATAACGGAACAAAATATATCGGAAACTGGAATGATGGAATGTTGAATGGACCATGTGAAATACATAATAATGATGGCACAATGTATATCGGTGATGTATTTGATGGTCAATTTCATGGCATAGGAACTTATTCTTCTGAAGATGGATCTAAATGGACAGGCACTTGGAATAATGGTGACAGAGTTGAAGGTAATTTCAATTATGATAATGTTTATAATCCACAGGATATTATTGGTAGTGACTCCTTACAAATTCTTGAGTTAATAAAAGGTGATGCAAATATGCATATGATTGATATTGACTTTAATGGAGTAAAAGAAAAATTTATTTTTGACACAGGAGCTTCAGATATTTTTATGACTCCTTCTCTTTTAAGTAAAATAAAATCAAGCGGAGCTAAAGTTGAAAGCTTGAATATTAAAAATGCTAATGCTGAGATAGCAAATGGAGAATTAATTCCAATTGAATATGTTAGATTGTCAAATGTAAAAATTGGAAATTTTATTATAAATAATTTGATAGTTTCTGTTTCATTTAATGATAATTCGAGCCTACTTTTTGGAAAAGGAGCGCTAAATAAATTTAAAAATTTCTCTTTTAGTAAAGACGGTAGCTTAACTCTTGTTAAATAGATTTAACTTAGTTATATTTACAAAAAAAAAAATAAAATTATGGCAGATATTAGTATAAATGGAAGAAAAAAAGTAGCTACATTAAAGCGTGAATTTAAAGCTGAGTATGGATTAACTTTAGATGTTAAAAAAGGTAATAGCAACATAAGCGCTAGCCCAGGCAAGACATTGGCTCAGGTGCGCGCTGAGGATGCGCCTAAGGGTTCTGAATTTAGTATTAGAGCAAATATGAAAATTGGAAATTTAGAAAAGAAATTCCAACAAATGGGTGTTAAAATTAATATTAAAACATCCAGAGGTGGACATATTTCTAATGACAAAACACTTGGTTCAGTAAGAACAAAATAGAATGGGAATTTTTAATAAAATTATTGATAATTTTAAATCAAATGATTTCTCAGTTAGTGGTAATAAGAAGCTAAGAACAATTAATAAGGAATTTAAAGATTCATTTAATCTTTCATTATTGATTTATAAAGGGAATCAAAGAGCAGATGAATCTTTAAGTTTTGCTGATCTCAACAAAAAAACCTCAATTGATGTTGATACTTCTATTAACAATGTTGATTTAGAGATTAAGGCATCAATGACTATTAAAGAAGTAGAAGGTCTATTTTTTGATACATTTGGTGTTAAGGTTCAGATTGGAGATAAAAAAGGCAAACTTATTGGATCAAAGTTTGACAGTATCACTCTAGGAGAAGCCTCTAGACAAGAATACCAATAGAGTTGCCAAATCTTTATATGGACTCGTTTTTATTTTCTTTAATTATAATATCAGTAACTGGTTTGGTTGGAGCTTTTATTAAAGGCTCTAGAAAAGATCGTTGCTTAAAGATTTTTCAATCTAGAAAATGTCATTTATACCTATCTAATAGTGAAATCATTTGGGGTAAAATGTATATTACTAGCAATGCGATAGAACTTCAATTTACAGATATTCACAAAAAAACTTTTAATGATATTGACTATAATAAAGTAAACTATATTTTATATAAAACAGAATTTGTTAAAATTGAAAAAATTGTATCATTTATTAATTGTGATGATATAAATAATATAAAATCAGAATCAAGGAAATTAGAATTAAAAAAATTATTGAATCCTAATCTATTTGTTAAATCCCTTAGAAAAATTGTGATATTTTTTAATATTATAAAGGATGCTATTTTTGATATAGCTGGTAACGTAATGTCAAAATCTAAAATTAGCTCATCTAATAAAGATAAAATTTTAGGAAGCTTTAAAGACAATTCTCTAAATGACTTTAGTGGCGAAAGTCATCAACCTGTATGGGAAAAGTATATAGGTAAAAATGTTATTGTAGAACAAGTTTTAAATGAAACTAAAACTGAATATATTGGAGTTCTTAAAGAATATTCTGCAAATTATATTTTAATTTACGATACTAATTTCAAAAATAAGGATATAATACAATCAGCAGATATAATTTTTCCACGAAATAATACTAGAATTAGGCATGCTGTTGAACAAGTAAATATTTGATTTACTTTTTAATATTAGTTAATGCGGATGCTAATAATCCTGCCGGTACTGAAACAATACCAATTCCTATAAATAATATTACCGAAGAAAAAATTTTCCCTCCAGAAGTTATCGGAACCATGTCACCATATCCGGCTGTAGTTAAAGTTGTTACTGACCACCAAAAGCTATGAAAAACGCTCTTAAAAACTTCTGGTTGTGCATTATTCTCAAAATAATATATTCCAACTGATGACAGATATAGTAGGAATATCGCAAATACACTGAATATAAATAATTCTCTTTTTATTTCATTTTTCGTTTTTTAAATAACTATTTTATTGCCGTCTGTCTTAAAGTCTCGTTTTCGCATAATAGTTTTACTGACAAGATCAATTTCTTGATTTTTATGATCATATACTAATACAAATGGGATGTTTAATTTAGATGAAAAATCATTTATTACAATTTCGGAGTTTAGTTTTAATGATAGTATATCTTGCTTTGCGTTTTTAAACATTTCTAAGAACAATTCTTTAAGTTCATCTTCAGAAATTTGTTTACCATTACGTGGATGATTTAATCTTTCATAAAAGTGATGCGTAAAAGCAATGTCAATACCTAACTCTTCAAAAAGCTTATCAGCATATTTTTCAACTTCTTTTAAACTTTTTTTAGTTATGTAATTTGATGAGTAGGACATTAAAATGATAATATTAATCTATTCAAAAATAATTTCTACGCGTCTATTTTTACTTCTGTTTTCTTCAGAATTATTTGAAAATATTGGTTGACTTTCACCCATACCCTTAAATATCAATCGCTCAGAATCAACTCCTCTTTTAATCATTTCATCATATATTGCCTTTGCTCTTTTTTCAGATAAATTTAGATTGTATATGTCATCTCCAAAATTATCAGTATGCCCTAATATTTTGATCTTATAATCTTTATTATCATTTATTAATTCGGCTAATCTATCTAACAGTTTTACATTTGATTTTTTAATATTATACTTATTAAAATTAAACAACATATCATCAATAGTTACTGTTAGTTTTTCATTTTTTATATCAACATAGTAAATGTCAGATCTACACTGATAATTAAAACTTGCAGATGCTTTACCTTCAACTTTATATCCATTTCTTAGGTTATGTTCTCTTATACCTCCATCTCCTAAAAGTTGAGTATTAACTTTATATGGTAATTTTGTTTCTGATGACATTATAGCTTTCGATTCATTATCATAAAGTTTTAATCCCCAATCATTATATGGCCCATTTATTTTTGAACCTAAATTTTTAGGTGAGGTCCAGGAAGTCCAGGAGTCGTTAATACGTTTTGAAACAAATATATCTTGTTCACCATAACCATTATGTCCATTAGAAGAAAAGTATAATGTTTTTTTATCAAGGGATAAAAAAGGTGTTCTTTCAGCAAAATCTGTGTTTATTTCAATTCCTAAATTAATAGGTTCACTCCAATAGTCATCTATTTTTTCACTAATAAATATGTCAGTATTTCCCCAAAAACTATCATTATGTTTCCAACCTTTTTGTTTATATGGCCCTAATGTATTTTTATCACTAACAAACAAAATGTGCTTACCATCTGATGTTATAAATGCATCAGATTCAAAAAAAATCGAATTAATTGGTTGTCCAAGATGGATCAGTTTTTCAGTNATTAAATTAAATTTAAATATATCACCATTNTAAAAACCTGCATCAGTTCCTGANCCATCAACTTTATATGATTCTTCATATATGCCATATATTAATATTTCATCTTNTAAAATAGATGTTACNGATTGGTGNGTGTTATCATTCAAGGAAATTAGAGGTTTAGCTTCAGTGTATANTCCGTGTTCTCTTTTAGACATCCAGATATCCTCACCGCCATAATCTCTNGTTTGAGTAAAGTCAATTTTAGTTGAAAATTGTCCAGTTCTATCCATTCCAACAAAATATATGATACTNCCATCACTATTNGGAACTGGATGGTACTCATTTTGTTTAGTATTTATTGACTTAGATAATTTAATTTTATTTAGGCTTGAAAATTGNTCATCATTGATTATTTCATTTGAATCANTANTCTTTTTTTNAGATGAATCTTTAATTAAATCACCTNTCATATGACTTTCAAAATTTGATTCAGATGAATTTTGATTTTTGCTTTGTGTACTTGCTGTTGACAAATCGTTNATACTATTTTGACTTGTATTAACACATGAAAAAAATAAAATAGAAATTATTAAAAAGATATACTTATTCATTAATAAACATTTGAATTCTTTTAGACATAAAGATTTTTGAGCAAATATTTTCTTTGCCNTCAAATTTAGATAACTTAATAGAAAATGGAAATTCCTCGTAAAATATACATTCCTTAATTTTAGAAATTTCTTCATAATATTTGGCTGACATNTCATTTATAGATTTTCCATTNATTATTCCTCTTANATAATAATATTTTGGAGCTAGAGTAGGAATTTCTCTAATNATATCTTCATTTATATTATTNATGAACATTTCAGATTTATTTTTATATAAAATTGCTAAATCATCATGCATCATATGTAATGTGATTTTTAATCTAAGATCATCAATCTTATTCTTTAAAAGAAATTCTTTTAATTCTATNAGAGTATTTTTATCATTACTGTTTAATGATTTTACAATAGTANAANATAGTAATATNTTATTTTCAATTCCATAGTCTCTATTATANTTAGCCATTTTGAGAAGTCTTTCAGCAGAAAATTTTATTTCATTAAATTCACTTTCGTTATTAATGTATTTTGCTACTTGTGCAACAAAAAGTGAAAACTGATTTTGTAAGTTCAATGAGTTCTTTTCAGAAAATTCAATAGCTTTTTTATTAAATAATTTATATGATGAAATATTCCCATTTCTAAANGAGATCTTTAGTAAGTGAAAAATAAAATTAGATGTTAAATCCTCATTATTCATATTGTTTGCAATAGCTAGACCTTTTTCTGCTGATTTTTCAGCTTCTTTAATTTTATTGTGTTGAATATTTAAATCGGTTAACTTATTGAATACTAAACANGTTTGNGCTTCTGATAAATTATTTTCAATTAATAGTTTATTATAAATATTGAAAGCATCATCATCTTTTTCTCTAGCATCTAAAATTTGTGCTAGCAATAAATTATANTTAATTTTTTGCTTTGGGTTTAAATTACTAATCTCTAATGAATTTAATAAATCATAAGCCTCATTTTCTCTAAGNGATAATAANAATAGATTTGATTTTAATATTTTTCTGTCAATTTCCAGATCCTCTTTTGATGCACTGTTATTTAATTCACTCTCTAATTCAAGGGCTTTTTGAATTTGACCAATTTCAATATAATCTTTAATCATTATTAACAAAACTTCAAGTTTCAAATCTAAATACTGAAACTTATTTGAAATTTCGTATAAATTGCTGTACATTTTTAATGCATCTTCAAAATTGCCTAACTTTTGAGATCTTTCAGCAGCAGCTTTATTCAGCTCAATACATCTATCATTAGTTGTTTTTCTGTAAAAGTTATTTTCAAATGATCTATTAGCTAATGAAATTAGTAGATTTAAATCTATAGTTTGTANATTGAAATCTTTTAATGAATAAAAATAATTTATAATNCGTTCATTGTATTCTTTTACTATTTGTGATACTTTGACGTTTGAATTTTCTTCATTATTATATTNTNGATTTTGGTTGATNCTGTAATGTCTAATTTCTTTCATAAATGATCTTGATACAAATTCATAAATATCATCTTGATCATTTTTATCAATAATTAAACCTTTCTTTTCGGCTTCTCTTAATCTATTTAATATGTCTAATCTCTCTTTNGCTAAAATNCTTACAATTACGTTCGCTTCAAANGTNTTCCCAATATAAGATGCGCATTCTAAAATATTATACATNTCATTATCAAATGATTCAATTGTGTCAGTATATATGCCTGAAATTATTTTTGAAATAGAAATTTTATTAAAATCACAATTTGGTNATAATCTTTTTTTGCTNTCATCAAAATAATTTAACGTATCTAATTGTTTTACTATTTCAGTGATATGAAGTGGAGAATCAACTTCATTTTCATTCAAAAATTTTAAAATTTTAATTTCAGAATCATAATCTAATCTTAGATTATTTATAAAATCAAATTTAAAATCTACATACTGACTTGATAAATCAGAATAAATTATATTTTCATTAATTATTTTATTAGTAGCTAATTCAGAAATAAAGGATAAATTATTTTCATCACTAGATGAATCTGATGAAGTTAAAATGAATGAAATTTTACCATATTTATTGTAGTTAACGCCTATTTCGTAAATTAAATCTTTGAGCAAAATCAATGAATTAGGATCAATATTATTAATATCTTCAATAGCTATGATTGTAGCATCTTTATTTTTTTGTAAAAATTCAGTTATTTCTCTAATTATAAATTTATGATCTCTAACTTCACCAGTTTTTGAAGAGGTAACAGCTCCTACAATTTGACCTCCTGGAACTAAATCTAATAATCCTGAATCATTTAATTTTTCGCTAAGAAAATTTGCTTGAGAAGCTTGGTCGTCAAATGTGCCTGAGCCAATAACCCCAGAAAATGCTTCCACAAATGGCTCATAATTAATTACACTTGTTTCTTTATCACAATCTCCATAGAAAAAATTAGAAGATCCAATAATATTAGAAACTTCATTTACGACTTTAGTTTTTCCTGAGCCATTTTCTCCGTAAATCATATTAACATTTAATGTATCATCAGAAAAAATTCTATCCTCATTTGTTTTTTGAATAAAATTATTTGGCATTACGAATTTGAATGCATTATTATTTTGTGATTCTATGATTTTTTTAGATTTGAAAATTTCATCAATAGTTTCTAAAATACTATTTGAGTAGTGGCTAATTAAGCTAACAATTATTATAATTGAAATTGGAAGAATAAGAGTTTCAATTTTTGGGGATAGAATTAAAAAATAAAATAGAGATGTTACTGATAATAAATTTATTGTAATAAAAAATAAATTATTTTTTTCATTATTGATTATTAATTTAGAAGATGAGTGGCCTATACTATAAGCAGGAACTATTAAGAAGCCTGCTAAAGCAAAATTTTGAACAAAATTTTCGATTATTAGTCCATTATCATATATGTGGAATAATAAAAAATAGAAACATGATGTAAAATATACACCTGAGCAAATCGCAGTTAAGCTCATAGGTTTATTTACTTTTTCTTTCAAAAAATGCGCTTTCATTGTGCCAATGTACGTTATTATTATTGGAACAATTGAAAAAATAAATGCAGTAGAAAATCTCCATATAAGAGATTGAGATTCTAAATAAAAACTAATTCCTTGTGCTGGCAGTAATCTCAAGGTTAATATAAGTAAGTATATAATTATAAAAGAAATTATAATTGAGAATGAGAAATAATTTAAAACGAAAAGCACACTTTTTATTTTAGCTAGCACTAACAATACTAATAGAAATGATAATAACATTATTAGTGCATTGATCATTGTTTTTTTATTTTGTATTTTATCTTCTTTGAAACTTTCAACGTATGCAATTTGATTTAAAACATTTGAGTTAGTATTAAATTCTTTAAAGCTTGCAGAGTTATAATAAATTTTGTTTATGGAATCTATAAAGTTAATATCAATAATTCCTATTTTCTTAGTGTCAAAATGATTTGATAATAAGTTCAAATCATTTGTATTAAAATTAGTTTTAAACTGGTTAAGTACTTCTATCATCTCGTGTGAATTAATAATATAATGGCACGACTCAGATGTTACTACTTGTCTTATGACCTCATAAATTTCAGGATCATCATAATTAGTTTGAATAACACTAAAATATGGTTGAGAAAAAATATCTTTACTGCCTTTTAATTGTGAACCTAGACTTATTAACGCTTCTTCTAAACATAATTCATTAGCATCATCAATTAATACATGATGATTATTTTCACCCATAATAATTGG
>PAYK01000005.1 GCA_002714805.1 Flavobacteriales bacterium | reverse complement strand
GTAGAACCATCTTCTTCTAATACTCGTGCTCTAATATTCCACTCGTAAGTAGTGCCTGCTTCCATCCACCAACGTGTTCTACTCGTTCCAGTAAATGGATTAGTATTAATAGTACCCGCGGTCATCACGGTCCAATTTGAATTAGATGTGCCTACTTCACGATAACGAATCATATAATGTGAGGGCGCCACAGTTGGTGAAGCCCAATTAAATGTAACCCTATTATGTATGATATTATCAACATATAAACTAGTTGGAACATAATCACAAGGATCTTCAGAAATAGCGTATTCACAAGAACCATCATCTTCAGTAGCAAATTGATTAAAATTAGTTGCAGTTATATCATTACAACCTAAAATTACTTCTGCACACTCTGAAGTATGTGACCCTAGATTATTCCAATCATTTTGTTCAAGTACTATCCATTCTGAATCATCAGTGTTAGTCCCTGCAGAAGCTACCCAATCAGAATTTCCCTGTTCTATTGAACATTTTCTAACTAAGGTGTGATCTTTAGTTGCGCTAGAAACTCCCGCAACTTCCCATCCACTTCCTGGATCACCATTCCAATCGCCAATTCTATCAATTATAGTATATTCACTTTCCTGAGGACTTGAGTTAGTTGAGGGTTGATCTCCATAAACCAAGGCTATCCCATCATCTCCGTTACTAAGATGAATGCTAGTCATATCTGCATTATTTAAAATTGCAGAATCAGATAATGGATGAGCGACAATAAAAACACTGTTTGCAGAAACAGATGAGCCAATATCAAAATAGTGCCAAGAATCATATACACCTAGTTGATTTGGAGAATTTACTACCATTGCCATAGCGTAATTATCTAAACTCACAGATGATGCTGTTGGGTTATAGATTTCAATATATTTATTGTTAGATGAACCTTCAGCGTATTCTGAAAAGAATAAAACCAAATTTTCATTGATTGTGTCATATACACAAGAGCCGTCTTCTATTAAAGCTTGAGGATTATAATTAGCCGCAATAGAATCAGTACATCCGTTATTATAAACTAAGCTTATACCTACAGGCATATGGTCAGTAATTAGTTCATCGTATGAAATAAAACCTCCACTAATATAATTATCTACTTGTATGGTAGNAATNNTACTTTCATTAGAATTAAATTCATCNAATAGTTCATTTGTNATAAGTATNTGNTCAATGTGACTAGGCCAATTTGGAAAGGAAAAATTTTGAGGATTTCCTGNAGCAATNCTCATATCNGCAAATANATAATTATCGTTATCATCAATGAAATTTTGAAAAACATTATNATCATNANCATCATCNAGNTCATCATTATAGTCACCAATAACCAANACATTNTGATTTGATAAATTATTNTCTATATAAGATTTTATATAATTNANTGCTNTTAGCCTTCTGTTTTCTTCATCTGAAAAANNTGCTGTATTTAGATNNCCATCACCACAGCATTTAAGNTGTANNTTNATTATGTAATATTCAATGTTATTTTTTTCTACNTTAATNANATAAGGTGGTCTTCCTGCNAANGTATAATCATAATTNCTNGAAGATAATATTGCATAGTCATCAATAACANTTAAATCATTTTTTACTGCAAAACCTAAATTTATGCCTCCATAGTTAGCATCTAGTACATAGCCAGTATATCCTGGTGTATTTTCCATCATATCGTTGAAAGCCGATATGTCATTTATTTCTTGAAATCCGATTATTTCTGATTCTAGTTCTAAAATAATATTAGAAACATAATTCTCTGTCGTGCCTTCTATTTTTGGAAAATTTTCCAAATTCCATGTAATGACATCGAAAGTATTATCATCTCCAAATTCTAAGTTACTNAAAGATTGAGCAAAGTTAGATTTGGAAAATAAAAGGAGTAGAACAATTGATAGAAAATTATTGAAATGGCACATGAAGGATAAAGATTATTGAAAGGCTAATTTAATAAGAAAAATCTTAGCAATTATTATATCTATTAATTGTAAATTTGTTTTATGAATAAAATCTTACTTCTTAATTTTCTTTTTGTTTCAACTTGTACATTTTCTCAAAGTTTATCTGATCTTTCTTTTGGTGGTGAAGGTTCTTTTGAAGTAGTCACTTGGAATCTAGAATTTTTCCCAAAAANCAGCCAAACTACCATTGATTCGACNTCGGTTGCTATGGCTGCTATACAAGCTGATGTTTATGCTTTACAAGAGATAAATGACGAAGATGCTTTTCAAGACTTAGCTAACAGTTTAGAAGATTATACAGGATACATAATACCCAATAACTACAATAATTTAATTCTAGCCTATTTGGTACACAAAGATGTAGAAGTCATTTCTCATAATTCCATNTTAAATTCNAACCAATACTCNTACAATTTTGCAGGNAGACCACCTTATTTAATAGAGCTTAGTTTTAGCGGTATGACNTTTTNTATCATAAACATACACCTCAAATGCTGTGGTGATGGTACTNTAGACGAATCGGACTCANGCGATGAAGAAACTAGAAGNCGAGCAGCCANTAATGCNATCAAATATTACATAGANAACAACCTCTCAGATAAAAATGTTCTTTTAGTNGGAGATTATAACGATTTGATAGAAGATAACATNAGTAACAACGTCTTCCAATCNTTTATAGANGATAGCGATAATTATCTGTTTGCTGATACNCCAATTTTAGATTTTCCTACTTCNCAATGGTCTTTTCCTTCTTGGCCNTCACACCTNGACCANATACTNATNACNAATGANCTNTTNGATGAGTTTAATAANGCATACAACTATGTGACTACTATGAATATGGCNCAATACTTTAGTAATGGTTTTTATGNNTANGATAACNNTATNTCTGACCATTTGCCAGTAGGNATANGACTATGGCCATACNCCTCNAATATTGATGANNAANAAGCNANNCCTANNCANCTTANNGAGATAAGAAACATTGAAGGNAANANTATAGAANCTANATCTAATCAGNTNCAATTTCTGATTTATGAAAACGGTTCAGTTGAAAAAAACATCACTTTAGANTAAATATGAATTTAAAAGGTAAACACATACTNNTGACNGGNGGTAGTCTNGGNATAGGNAAAGAAACAGCNAAAATTTTAGTAGAAAAAGGAGCNANAGTNTTNATTACGGGACGNTCTNNTCAAAGACTAGAANAAGCCGCTAAATATACGGGTGCNCAAATACNNGTTTTTGACATTTCAGACCAAGAAAATATTTNTGNTAANGCTCAACAATGTATAGAAGCTTTAGACGGTAAAGTAGATGCTTTGATTAATAATGCTGGAATAGGNNCTTTTCAGAAAATNGAAGANGTTACTTCNTCTGATTTTNANCAAATTTTCAATACCAATGTTTTTGGATTGGCNTTATTGTCNAAATCCATCATTTCNNTNATGAAANNACAAAANNGTGGTACTATTATCAATATNGGTTCTTCNGCTAGTNTAAAAGGTTTTGNTGGNGGNAGTGTCTATGCCGCTTCTAAATTTGCTGTNAGAGCCTTAACACAATGTTGGCAAGCAGAATTNCGACCATTTAANATACGNGTNTNTCAGTTGAACCCTAGNGAAGTAACTACNGCTTTTTNTAACNAAGANCGTNAAGAAAGGGCAGAAGTGTACAACAAACTATCTCCTAAAGAAATAGCACATTCCATTTTGTCTGTTTTGGAGATGGAAGATAAAGGATTCATTACTGAGCTTAATGTTTGGGCAACGAACCCGTTTTAGATTTTATTTCTCTTTATCAAAAAAAGCGTCTAGTGTGGTTTTTAGCCCNTTATAGGCAAAGAAAAATAAGCATAGGATAAAGAATATNCCTAGACCCTTTAGAAACAGATTGTCCTTGCTATCGGCTATGTATAGCGTCATAGCAGCAGTGAAGATAAAGAATATGGACATNGATATCCACATCATTCCATTTGCTAATTTTTGTTTATCCATTATTATGGTGTTTTTCAATNGCAGTACGTACACTACCACATTCGTTTAATAATTTTTTGGCTAGCANGTAATCTAAACCCGTTTGATGAGCAACCATTAGAGTGCCTCTGTCTAGCAATTTGTTATTACTTAACTGCATATCAACCATTTTATTTCCTTTGACACGTCCTAACTTAATCATTACAGAGGTAGAAATCATATTCAGAACCAATTTTTGAGCCGTGCCTGCTTTCATTCGTGTTGAGCCTGTTACAAATTCTGGTCCTACCACCACTTCTATAGGATGTTGAGACACTTTAGATAAAGGAGAGTCTGCATTACAACAGATACAAGCAGTAAGTATCTGATGCTTATTGCATTGTTCTAAACCCCCAATAACGTAAGGTGTTGTGCCAGATGCAGCAATTCCAATAACTGTATCCAATTCATTGATTTGGTAATCTTGTAAATCTTTCCAAGCTTGTTGCTTGTCGTCCTCAGCATATTCTACAGCCTTNCGAATAGCTGAGTCGCCACCTGCTATTATACCAATAACCTTATCGTGTGATACTCCGAAAGTAGGAGGACACTCAGAAGCATCTACAATGCCTAATCTTCCAGAAGTTCCAGCACCTATATAAAACAAACGACCACCACGAGCCATTCTAGAATATATATCATTAACTAAAGGTTCTAATTTATGAATAACTCTTTCTACGGCAAGTGATACCCCTTTGTCTTCTAGATTGATACCTTTTAGAAGACTAAGTGTATCCATCTTATCTAGATTGTTGTGATTGGAATCTTGCTCGGTTGTTTTATTCATTTATAGTGNTGGATATTTAGTGGGGTTGTGGTCGTGCATTATAGCATAAACACTTTCAAAAATATCGTCCGTATTGGGTTTAGAGAAGTAATCCCCATCTTCGCCATAGGCTGGCCTATGGTCTTTTGCAGATATGGTTTTAGGCTCGCTATCTAAATAAAAATAGCCTTTTTGTTCTTCTAATACTTTTTGCATCATGTAAGCCGTAGCACCAGCTGAAACATCTTCATCTATAAATACTACTTTATTGGTCTTTTTCAAACTTTCTGCAATGGAGTGCTTAATATCAAAAGGTAATAGAGATTGTACATCTATCACTTCACAAGAAATCTCTGCTTTTTCTAATTCTNTGGCCGCTTTAGAAACTAATCTCCAAGTAGACCCATAAGTTACTAAGGTAATGTCACTTCCTTGTTTTGTAATTTCTGGAATACCTACTGGAGTTGTAAATTCTCCTAAATTTGAAGGTTGTTTTTCTTTTAGTCGGTAACCGTTTAAACATTCAATGACAATACCCGGTTCATCACTAATCAAAAGTGTATTGTAAAAACCAGCGGCCTTAGTCATATTTCTAGGCACTAATACATGTATTCCTCTNAGACCGTTAAGCATCATACCCAAGGGCGAACCAGAATGCCAAATACCTTCCAATCGATGTCCTCGTGTTCTNATGATAAGGGGTGCCTTTTGTTGNCCTTTAGTTCTATAATGTAAAGTCGCTAAATCGTCAGATAAGCCTTGAAAGCAATACAATAAGTAGTCTAAATATTGAATTTCTGCAATAGGTCTAAGCCCTCGCATAGCCATACCAATACCTTGACCTAAAATAGTAGCTTCTCTAATACCTGTATCCGAAACTCTTAATTCGCCAAATTTTTNTTGTAAGCCTTCCAATCCTTGATTAACACCTCCAATTTGACCGCTATCTTCACCAAAAATTAGTACTTCAGGCTTATCAGCCAAAATTCGTTCGAAGTTATCTCTTAAAATGACTCTAGCGTCCACTTCTTCAGATTGTTCATCGTAAGTAGGGTTAACATCTTTAACCTTAAGAATGGATTGTTCAGATTGACTGTATAGGTGTGAACTGTATCTTTCTTGGTTTTGTGTATTCCAATCNGATAGCATTTGCTTAAGCTGTGCTTTAGCATTGGTATTTTCACCTCTAACAAGACGTAAGGCAGAATGAATAGCACCAAAAACATTTTTTCTATGGGGGTTTAGTTTAGCATCAAATTCTAACTTTTCTTTTATAGGTTTTATAAATACACCGTTTGGACTTTCCTTTATTAGTTTATCTAACAAAACAATAGCTTGATTGAGTTCTTCAACAATTGGTTTCTGATAGGCTTTCCAAGCCATATTTTTTTGTTTAGAAACATCTTTTTTGATATCGGCTCTCATTTGTGTTAACTCATCGTCTGATGTAATAGAGTTTTCNATTAACCACTTTTTAAATAATTCTATACAATCGAAATCTTTTTCCCATTGTAGTCTCTCTTTCGACTTGTATCTTTCATGAGATCCAGACGTAGAGTGACCTTGTGGTTGAGTCATTTCAGTAACGTGTACCAAAACAGGTACGTGTTCTTTTCTAGCTATTTTTTCAGCTTTTTCATATGCTNCAATAAGACTAGGGTAGTCCCAGCCCTTAACCTTGATTATTTCAAAACCTTTATTTTTCTTATCTCTTTGAAAACCCTTTAGAATTTCAGAAATATTTTCTTTAGTAGTTTGGTGTTTGCTATGAACAGAAATTCCATAACCATCGTCCCAAACGGAAATAACCATTGGTATTTGTAACACACCAGCGGCATTAATGGTTTCAAAAAAGTGTCCTTCTGAGGTTGATGCATTACCTATAGTTCCCCAAGCAATTTCATCTCCATTTTTAGAAAAACCAGTCCACTTTTTTAATAACTTATTGTTTCTATATATTTTAGATGCTTGTGCAAGACCAACTAATCTAGGCATTTGTCCAGCTGTACAAGAAATATCAGATGCAGAATTATATTGATCGGTTAAATTCTTCCAACTACCATCTTCATTTAAAGACTGAGTGGAAAAGTGAGCTACCATTTGTCTCCCGCCAGATTGTGGTTCGGAATTTATATCAGCATGACCATATAAAGCTGCAAAAAATTGTTGTACTGTTAATTCTCCAAGCGCCATCATTAACGTTTGATCTCGGTAATATCCTGATCGAAAATCACCTTTTTTAAAGCATCTAGCCAATGCAATTTGGGCTAACTCTTTGCCATCACCAAAAATACCAAAGCTTCCTTTACCAGAAAGCACTTCTCTACGACCCATCAAGCTCATTTCTCTACTTTTGCAAGCTATTTTATAATCCCTTAAAACAGATGATTTAAAATCATTAAAAGTTAGTTCTTGAGTATCAGATTTTTTAGAGGCCATAAACCTTGTGATTTAATTAAGCGAAATTAACAAAAAATGAGGATTTAAAAGAGTAGTTCTAAAATTACAAATAAACCAAAAATAATAGAGGCAATTCCATTAGTAGTAAAGAAGGCTAAATTGATTTTAGAAAGGTTGTTTTCAGATACTAATCTATGTTGGTATAATAATAATAATATAAATATTACATAACCCACCCAATACATATGTATAGTTTCAAATAGTTGTCCAGCGTAAAATAAACTACATACTGTAATAATATGTAAAAAACGACTTAATAGCAGTGCATTTTTTCGACCCAAAGCTACTGGTATTGAGTGCAATTGATGTACGCTATCAAATTTATCATCTTGCAAAGAATAGATAATATCAAAACCAGCTACCCAAAATAGCACCGCTACAGAAAATAATAGTGGCGATAATGAAAATTGAGCTGATACTGCTAGATATGCACCTGTTGGAGCTAATGATAATCCTAAACCTAATACTAAATGACATAAGGCCGTAAAACGTTTGGTAAAACTGTATCCCAAAATAACTAGTAATGCAATGGGTGAGAGGTAAAAACAAAGTGTATTGATGAAGTAGGTTGTAGTTAAAAAAGCTAGGCAGTTAAAAATAACAAATAGTAAAGCTGATTTGGGCTTAATAGTACCATTTGGAATTTCTCGAACTTGAGCTGTTCTAGGGTTATCCAAATCTATTTCTCTGTCAATATAACGATTGAAAGCCATAGCTGCTGAACGAGCAAATAACATACATAAGAGTACATAAATTAATGTTTGCCATTCAAAACCATACTCTTTACTAGCTAAAAAAAAACCAATCAGAGCAAATGGTAAAGCAAAAATAGTATGACTAAACTTGATAAGTGATAAGTAATTTTTAAATGAAGCCATAGCTGAATTATTTAGCCCAAACGGTTCTGTATAGTAATTGTTTGTCATCGGCATTATTTTGTTTTTTCAAACAATAAATAGGGTAGAAGTGACCACATTCTAAATTCAATTCATTAGTGCCAAATCGTTTCTTAATTTTTATGCTCACCGTTCCTGTGATGTTACTAAGTAAGTCATTCAATTTTTTACCTTTTGTTTTAATATCATTAATGAAAGTAACTTCATCATCAACAGCAATGCCATAAGTATCGGCAGGGCTATTGTTTTGAACTTTTTTAATGATGTGTTTTCCATTNTCTAATATAGATATAAAACCAAACTTATCGGCGNTTAAGTTTGGGTTATTAACTTTTACCAATTCAAAGCCGACAACTTCNAGGGCTGATTTTAAACTNTTTGTATAATCTTCTATCCCATANATATGATTNCNGAACACTTCACTTACTTTCAACCCACCATACTCAACACAAAGTTNTTGAAAGTCATCTTCTGTATATCCACTTGTTAAATAATCATCATACANTNGTTTCATCACATCATTAAGNGAATATTTGCCGTCAGAATGTTCTATGATAAATAAATCAATCATTANCATATTTAATGCGCCATCAGCGTAAATNGAAGTTTTTCTATTNGGTATTCCTAAAGAATAGCCATCTAGCCATGAGTCAAAACCACTTTCAGCAACTGACATATTGNATCTNCCATCATTTTCATAATGACGTTTTAGATTTTCATCTTGTGTTTTTAGAAATTGTTGCCAATTGAAAACACCGCTTCNTTTTAACATCAAATCTCCCATATATGTAGTTACGCCTTCAGCCACATAACCTAGTCTAGAGTAGTTTTCTTTAGAATAATCNTAAGGTAACATCTCCTTAGGTCGAATGGCCTTNATATTCCAAGTATGATACAATTCGTGAGAGCNAATACCTAAAATGTTGTCGTATTGCTTTTCAAAAACATCTTCAACATNACCCATTAAGATAACAGTTGAATTGGTATGCTCTACCCCGTGATAGCTTCTGTAGGGGGTGATTTGAAACAAAAAATGATAATNATCNACAGGNAAGCTNCCAAAANTCTTGACTTGTTCAATAGTAAAAGCCTTGAAGTCNGCGGATAATTTATCAAAGTTAGGTTGGCAAGGTCCNTGAATCCATATATGGTATGTAACTCCNTCCANNTCATAACTGATGTNTTGCATACTGTTTGAAGCAATAAAGGGAGATTCTGCTANCANATCAAAATTATCGGCNANAAGTGTGCCNTTGTTGTCTTTAATACCACAAGCAATTTGGTAATCTTCTGGTATNTCNAGCTCTAGACTATATTTTTCATTTTCTCTACCTACTACATACATACAGCAGTTTACTGGATTNACATACAATTGATTTTGGTCTAAATAAGATGANCCAGCATCTAGAACATTTGCATAATANTTGTAGGTNATGGTCACTTCTTCAACACCATCACANGCGACCTCCCAAAGGTCTTTAGTAANTTTTCTNAATGGNATTTCATTTCCATTTTCATNAAAAGCGTTNCATTTTTGGATGTTCTTTGCAAAGTCTGCTAACTNATATCTACCAGGTCTCCANGCTGGAAGTTGAAATGAAATTGATTTTTCTCCTTTAGTCTTGACTTTTAAGTCAATATTAATGAAGTGTTTNTGNGGATTTTTGTACGAAAATAGATACTTAATCATTCTGCTAAATTNANGNTCCAAAGATACGTNTTCTTAGTTGAAAACTCTGTTAATAAAGTTGAGNTATATAAGGGCAATTTTGNATTGTCTTTTTTAATTTTACATTCCTTTATTATATACACCAAAAACTAAAGCTAAGCAATGGTAGAAAATCAGTATACAGAAGATAATATTCGCTCCTTAGATTGGAAAGAGCATATCCGTCTTCGTCCTGGAATGTACATTGGTAAGCTAGGAGATGGCTCATCTGCTGACGATGGTATATATATCCTTATCAAAGAAGTAATCGATAATTCCATTGATGAGTATGTTATGGGTAATGGAAAAACTATTGAAGTTTCTATCCGAGATAAAAAAGTCACCATAAGAGATTTTGGTCGTGGTATCCCTCTAGGAAAAGTGATTGATTGTGTATCCAAAATTAATACTGGTGCTAAATACGATTCTAAAGCCTTTAAAAAATCAGTTGGACTGAATGGTGTAGGTACTAAAGCTGTTAATGCACTATCTAGTTATTTCAAAATTCAAAGTATTAGAGAAGAACAAAGTAAGTTAGCAGAATTTGAAAATGGTGTTATAATCAACGATNCACCAATTGAAAGTACTACTAACAGAAAAGGCACTAAAGTTACTTTTATCCCTGACAATAACATTTTTGGAAATTTCCGCTTTCTTAACGAATATGTGGAAAAAATGCTTTGGAACTATTGTTACCTTAATCCAGGTTTAACTATAGTTTATAATGGAGAGAAGTTCTATTCTGAAAATGGACTTAAAGATTTATTAGACCAAAATATTGACTCTAAAATTGTTTATCCCGTTATGCATCTTAAGGGAGAAGACATAGAGGTGGCTATGACACATTCACAAAAGGGTTATGGGGAACAATATTTTTCATTTGTAAATGGTCAACACACTACTCAGGGAGGCACGCATCAATCTGCCTTCAGAGAAGCTGTTGTCAAAACTGTAAGAGAGTTTTACGGAAAAAATTTTGATGCTGTCGATATCCGTCAAAGTATTGTAGCTGCAGTAAGTATAAAAGTTATAGAACCAGTATTTGAATCTCAAACCAAAACAAAATTAGGTTCTAATGAGATAGGCCCTGGTATGGTGACTATAAGAACCTTTATAAATGATTTTATAAAAACGCAATTAGATAATTACCTTCACAAAAACCCTCAGACCGCTGAGTTGTTTTTGAAGAAAATTATTGAAGCAGAGAAAGAAAGGAAAGCACTAGCTGGTGTTCGTAAGTTGGCTAAAGAACGTGCTAAAAAAGCTAATTTACACAACAGGAAACTTAGAGATTGCCGCATACACTTAAATAATGAGAAAAATGACAGAAGATTAGAAACTACATTATTCATTACAGAGGGAGATTCTGCAAGTGGTTCAATCACTAAAGTAAGGGATGTGAATACTCAGGCTGTTTTTAGCTTAAAGGGTAAGCCTTTAAATTCTTATGGGCTTACCAAAAAAATAGTGTACGAAAATGAAGAGTTTAATCTACTTCAAGCTGCTTTAAATATTGAAGATGGTCTAGAAGGATTGAGATACAAAAATGTAGTTATTGCTACTGATGCCGATGTTGATGGCATGCATATTAGACTACTGTTGATTACATTCTTTTTACAATTTTTTCCCGAGCTCATTAAGGACGGTTATTTATACATTCTTGAAACTCCTTTGTATAGGGTTAGAAATAAAAAAGAAACCATCTATTGCTATTCAGAGGAGGAAAGAGTTAATGCTTTAAAAAAATTAGGCAAAAAACCTGAGGTTACAAGATTTAAGGGATTAGGAGAAATATCACCTAATGAATTTAAACATTTTATTGGTAAAGATATTAGACTCGAACCTGTAATTATTAGTAAAAAAATGAGTATTGAGGACTTACTTGCTTTTTATATGGGTAAAAATACTCCTGAAAGACAAGAATTTATTATTGAAAACTTAAGAGTTGAAAAAGATATTACTTATGATTAGTAAAGATATTTTTGCAAATAAAAATAAATTATATTTAGTAAAAAGTTTATATATTATAATATTTATATTCTATTTAATGTTGTTTGTTTTTTTGTTTTTAACAAATGGTAGTATAAGTTTTTTTATTAAAAATAATATAATTTATGCTTTAATTCCTTTGGTTGTCCCCGTAATTTTATCATTAGTAGGATTAAATGATTATAATATTGAATCAAATTCTGAACATTTAAAAATTTATTCAAATTGTATTTTAATGGGCTTGTTTTTTGAAACCTTTAAAAAGAAAATGATAATTAATATTAATGAACCTTTTGAAAATAAAATATCCAAATCTCATTTTGGATTAAGAAAGTCATTAATAGTAAGACAAATTGTTAATAATAAATTGATNAAAAATAAAATAAATATTTCTCTTTTGTCAAACAAAGAATTGGAATTTCTTCAAAAAAAATTAAAAATAGCATATAGTGGGAAATAGTAAAGAACATAACGATCTGCCACAAGACATATCCCATGTCAATGGAATGTATAAGAATTGGTTTTTAGACTATGCTTCTTATGTCATTTTAGAGCGATCTGTTCCATTAATTGAAGATGGTCTTAAGCCAGTACAAAGACGTATTCTTCATTCCTTAAAAGACTTAGATGATGGCCGCTTTCATAAAGTTGCCAATGTGGTGGGTCATTCTATGAAGTACCATCCGCATGGAGATGCTTCTATATACGATGCTATGGTTCAAATCGGTCAAAAAGATATACTTCTTGACTTACAAGGAAACTGGGGAAATACACTAACTGGGGATAGTGCTGCTGCAGCTAGATATATTGAAGTAAAACTATCCAAATTTGCACTAGAAGTAGTGTATAATGCTAAGATTACAGAGTTTACACCATCGTATGATGGGAGAGGTAAGGAGCCTGTCGCTTTACCTGTTAAATTTCCATTATTACTAGCGCAAGGTGTTGAAGGTATTGCAGTAGGTTTATCGACAAAAATATTACCCCATAACTTCAACGAATTAATTGATGCCTCTATTAAAATTTTAAAAGGTAGCAAACCTAAAATTTACCCAGATTTTCCAAATGGTGGACAAGCCGACTTTTCAAATTATAATGATGGTAAGCGAGGTGGAAAAGTCAGAGTGAGAGCTAGAATATCTGTTTTAGATAGTAAAACGCTTAAAATTAGTGAACTTCCTCATGGAGCTACAACTGTTTCTTTGATAAACTCTATCCTCAAAGCCAACGATAAAGGAAAAATAAAGATTAAAAAGATAGATGATAATACTTCAGAAGGAGTAGAGATATTAGTTTATTTACCATCAGGTATTTCACCCGATAAGACTATCGATGCCTTGTATAGTTTTACAGATTGTGAATTAGCCATTTCTCCGTTAGGTTGTGTAATTGATAGTGATACTCCACGTTTTATGGGAGTTAGTGAGATGCTACAAGTATCGACACAAAACACCCTTGATTTGTTGAAAAAGGAGTTGAAAATAAATCTTAAAGATCTACAAGAAAAATGGCATTTTTCATCTTTAGAAAAGATATTCATTGAAAATCGTATTTACAGAGATATTGAAGAATGTGAAACATGGGAATCTGTAATCCAAGCCATTGATGAAGGACTTAAACCTTTTTCTAANCATCTTCTAAGAGATGTAACTCAAGATGATATAGTTAAACTTACAGAAATAAAAATTAAGAGAATATCAAAGTTTGATAGTATTAAAGCAGATGAAGATATTCTAAAACTTGAGGAACAAATAAAAGTAATTAAAAATCACTTAGCTAATCTAGTTGATTATGCTGTTGATTATTTTAAAAATCTNAAAAAGAAATTCGGAGAAAAGAGGGGGAGAAAAACAGAAATAAAAACTTTTGACAATATCATTGCCGCCAAAGTTGTAGCCAAAAATCAAAAACTTTACGTCAATAAGGAAGAAGGTTTCATAGGAACTAGTATGCGTAAAGATGAATTTGTTTGTAATTGTTCTGATATCGATGAAATTATAGTATTTAGAAAAGATGGTAAAGTCGTGGTTACAAAGGTTGATAAAAAGACTTTTGTGGGTAAAAACATCATTCACGTTGGTGTGTTTAAGAAAAAAGATGATAGAACTACCTATAACATAATTTATACAAATGGAGTCACTAAAAACTCCTACATGAAGCGTTTTCACATTACTAGCTCAACAAGAGATAAAGAATATGACCTAACCAAAAATGGTAAAGGCGAAGTTATTTACTTTACCGCAAACCCTAATGGTGAAGCTGAAAAAGTAACTGTCCATCTGAGAGCATTACAGCGTCTTAAAAAGCTAAAAATTGATATCGATTTTTCTGAATTAGCTATAAAAGGTAAGCTATCTATTGGTAACCTTGTTTGTAAAACTCCCATTAAAAAAATTGAACTTAAAGAAGAAGGGGTGTCAACTTTATCAGCCAGAAAAATTTGGTTTGATGATGTGATAAATAAATTGAATATAGAAAAAAGAGGTAAGTATTTAGGTGAGTTTGAAGCAGATGATAAAATATTAGTTGTTCAAAAATCTGGTGTTTTACAACTCATCAACTTCGATTTAAGTAGACATTTTAATGATGATATTTTACTAATAGAAAAGTGGCAAAAAGACAGTCCTCTTACGGCAGTCTATTTCGATAATGCTAAAGACTATTACTACGTAAAACGTTTTCTCCCCCTTAATAACGATAAAGCAACTTCTATAATAAGTGATTCTAAAGGTTCATTTTTAGAAATTATCACTTCACACCCTTTTCCTGAATTAGATATATCCTTCTACAAAGAAAGAGGTAAAGAAAGAAAAAAAGAAACAATCATGTTAAACGATTTCATAGCTGTTAAAGGAGAAAAAGCTCAGGGTAATAAATTGACTTCTAAAAAAGTACATAAACTCACTTTAATTGAGAAAGAAATTGAACAACAAGAAGTTGTTGAAGAAGTTAGTTCTTCAGAATTGTCTGACGAACAAAATGAATCTGATTCAGTAGATAATGATATAGATTTAAAAAATAAAATTATCATTGACGAAGATAGTACTAACAATCAGTTTAAACTTGAGCTTTAAAAGCTCAANTCCTTTTAAGTATATTTGCACCAAACTTTTTTATTATGAAAAAGATTTTTATTCTGATAAATCTAACCTTTTCTCTTTCTGTTCTTTCACAAAGTAGTAGCAATATATCTCTTATTGGTTCTTTAGATTATCCAGGCACAGAAGGTAGTGATGTTTGGGGATATGTAGATTCTACTGGTACTGAGTATGCTTTAGTAGGTATGCAAAATGGTTTTTCTGTAGTAAATTTATCAGTCCCATCTAATCCAACTGAATCATTTTTCATTCCGGGTGTTCAATCCACATGGAGAGATATTAAAGTATGGGGGGATTACGCTTATGTTACAGCCGATGAAGGGTCCGATGGATTGTTGATTGTTGATTTAAACGATATGACTGGGAGCACATATATCTATACAAATAATGATAACTCCAATAATTTTATGTTCTCAAAAGCACATAACATTTTTATAGATGAATTTGGAAAGGCTTATATATTTGGTGGAAATATAGGAGGTAATTCACAAGATAATGCAGGAGTATTAATTTTAGATGTAACTAACGTTTCTTTAGAACAAGAAAATATAGTTTTACCAGAAATATTGGGTTTATTTGATAATTTCTACTTACATGACGGTATGGCTCGTGGTGATACTCTATGGGGTTCGGCAGTCTATGAGGGTTACTTTTTTGCAATTGATGTTTCAAATCCTTCAGAACCAGTTATTTTTAATGATAGTCTTGCGTTTCATCAAACCCCTAATGCCTTTACTCATAATTGTTGGATTTCTGATGATGGTAATACTTTATTTACTACTGATGAGCAAAGTGGTGCGTACATAGCAGCATTTGACGTTTCTGACTTAAGTAATATACAAGAAATTGATAGAATTCGTTCATCCCCAGAAATAGCTACAGTTATTCCACATAATGCTCATGTATATGGGGATTTTCTAGTCACCTCATATTATAGGGATGGAATAGTAATTCATGATATTTCTAACCCTAGCAATATGGTAGAGGTAGGCCATTATGATGCCTTTTCTGGAGGAGGAGATGGTTTTGATGGTTCTTGGGGTGCATATCCATATTTACCTTCTGGACTAGTGTTATCTACAGAAATTAATAGTGGGCCTAATGGAGAAGGNCAACTTTTAGTTCTTGACCCTGAATATGAAAGAGCAGCTTTTCTAGAAGGTCATGTTAAAGACTCACTCTCTGGAAATCCTATATCTAATGCAACTATTAGAATTTTGACTTATAGCATTATTAGTTCTTCTACAAATTTATCTGGCAATTATTTCATGGGAATAGACAACGCAAATACATATGAGATCGAATATAGTAAAGAAGGATATTTTACTGACACTGCAGAAGTAACATTAGTAAATGGTGAAATTACATTGCAAAATATTGCTCTATTGCCTAAAGAATCTTTCTCTAAAATTGGTAAGATTGTTGATAGCCAAGGTAACGGTATTCCAAATTGTAATTTAATGATTTCAAGTAGTTTTTTTAAAGATACAATTATAACAAATCAATTTGGCGAATTTTCACTAGATACCCTATTTCAGTCAAACTATACTTTTTACTTTGGTTCTTGGGGCTATAGAACAAAATGTGAAGTAATAAGTATTTTTAATGATAGCAGCTCATTATTACTTAATTTAGATAATGCATATTATGATGATTTCACTTTTGATTATGGTTGGGCAGTTGAGGGTAATTCATCTAGTGGCATGTGGGAAATTGGTAATCCAAATCCTACTATTGAAGATGGGCAAATATTTAATCCAAGCGATGATATTTCTAATGATTGTTATAATAATGCATTGGTTACAGGAAATGCTTTAGGCGGAGGTGTTTCAGCAGATGATGTTGATGACGGCTACACCTTAGCAGTCTCACCAAAATTTGATTTATCTTCATATAACAATCCTGCAATTAAATTTTATGAATGGTTTGCTAATAGTAACTCTTGGTCTGATCCAAATGATACTCTCAATGTTTATCTTTCAAACGGAATTGAATCAAAATTAATTTCAACAACTATTGCACAATTGAATAATCAATGGTTAGAAAAAACAATAAATATTTCTCAATTTATTCAACCAACAACTGAAATGACTATTTCATTTAAAGCGTCTGATTATAATCCTAATAATCATTTAGTTGAAGCAGGAATTGATGGTTTTGAAGTTTTTGAAGATAATGTATCATCAAATAATTATGAACTAATTGTCAGTAATATCATCTTCCCTAATCCAGCTAATAATGAAATTAATGTTAATGCCAATGGAAGAAAAGATATATATAATATTTCTGGTAAATTAATTTATTCCTCATCAAATAAAACAATTGATGTTAGTAGACTAGAATCTGGATTATACATAATAAACACCAATCATAAATTTTATAAATTTATTAAGTTATAAATTTAAGTTATGAAAAACCTTGTTATCAATAGCATAAGAAATAAAAAAATTACTATTGATATTAATTTTGCTAAATCAAAAAAATCACCCTTAGTAATTTTTAGTCATGGCTTTAAAGGTTTTAAAGATTGGGGGCCATTTAATTTTATTTCAAATGAATTTGCGTTATCAGGTTTAAATTTTTTAAAATTTAATTTTTCTCACAATGGAATTTCAGAAAATGATTTACATAATTTTTCTGATTTAGAAGCATTTGGCAATAATAATATATCAATTGAGTTAGAAGATTTAGAGAGCGTTATAAATTGGTCCCATAATAACTTATCTGAAAAAGTAGATTTAAATCAGATTTATTTGCTAGGACACAGTAGAGGAGGAGGTATATCTATTTTGAAAGCTGCATCAAATTTTAGTATAAAAAAACTTGCATCTTGGGCAAGTATATGTGATTTTGAAAGGAGAATAGAAAATGATAGAGTTAATTATTGGAAGCAAAGAGGAGTTGTATATGTTTTTAATAGTAGGACAAATCAGCAAATGCCACTTTACTATCAATTTTATGAAGATTATATTAGTAACAAATCACTTTTTTGTATCCCAAATGCTTGTCGTGCATTAGCTATTCCTTCTTTAATTGTTCATGGTGATAAAGATCAGACTGTTAATTTTAATGAGGCCGAAGAATTGCATAAAAATATTTCAAATTCTATTCTTATCAAAATTAAAAATGCAGATCATGTTTTCAATACAAAACATCCATTTAATGAAAAATTAATCTCGAATGAAATTAAAAAGGTAATTGCTGATACTATTTCTTTCTTTAAAAATTGAAATCCTTTATATTTGCTNTTATCTAAATCAATAAATTTATGTTTAGAATTATATATATTCTATTTATTTTATCTTTTTTACTATCATCTTGTGTTACTAATAAAGATATAGATTTATTTAGTATAAAAAATAATACTAAAATTAAAGTTTCTAATAGTAGTGCTAAATTATCAGATGGTGACTTATTATATGTGGAAATTAAATCTTTAACACCAAATGATTATGATTTTTTTAATAAATCACAAGATAATTCAGTCTCTAGATTAAATAATCCATACATATATGGATACTTAGTAAACGATTCTGGGTACATATCTCTTCCTATGTTAGGTGAAATTTTTGTCAGAGGAAGCTCTATAGATGATGCTGAAAAATTAATAAAAAACATAGCTAGTGATTATTTTACTAGTCCATTCGTTAAATTAGTAGTACTAAATTTTAATGTAACTGTTCTTGGAGAGGTAAAGAATCCAGGCTTGATAAATATTTTTGAACCTACTATTAATCTATTAGATGTTATTGGAAAAGCAAATGGATTTACTCAAATAGCAAATAGAAAGAAAATTAAAATTATTAGATTAGAGGGTGAAAAACCTGAAATTTTTTATGTTGACTTAACCGATAAAAAGTTAGCAAACTCTAAAAAGTTTTTCGTCAAATCAGGAGATGTAATTAATATTGAGCCTATCGAGAAAAGATTTTTCGTAGTTAATAATATTTCAACTGCCCTATCTACCATTATTTCAAGTTTAACGCTTTACTTCTTATTAACAAACGAATAGTATGTCAAGATTAAATGAAGAAGATTTTATTCCAATTAAAAAAATTATTTTTCTAATTTTAAAAAAATGGCAATGGTTTGTTATAAGTATATGTTTATGTATTATGTTTTCATTAATTAATAATAGATATTCTTCAAACATATATTCAAACTCAATTAAGATAAAAATTATTAATCCATCAAGTGCAGATCCTTTAGAGTCTATTTTAGGCGCTAAAAATGTAGCAATATATTCTCAAAATTTTTCTGATAAAATGTTTATGATTACATCATATCCATTAATTTATAAAACAATAAATGACTTAAGTTTAAATATTGAATATTTTATTCAGGGAAGTATTAAAACTGCTGAATCATATAACTATCGTCCAATAACATTTAAAGCTTTAAATTTTAATCAAAATTATGGGCAAGAGTTTACAATTAAATTATTAAATAAATATCAATATTCAATTGAATCAGCAAAAATAGAAAAGTCAAATTATGAGTTTGGTAAAGAAATAGTAACTGATTATGGATCATTTGTAGTTTCTTTAAATGATTATTTTGACATCAATACAATAGCTGATTATCCAACATTAATTGTAAAGGTTAAAAATCCTCATAATATTACAAAGCTCTACAAAAATAAGATAAGATTGAATCGAATATCAAAGGATGCTTCAATTGTAAATATTTCTGTTAAAGGTGAGGATTTAGTAAAAGAAACAGAGTTTTTAAATAAATTATGTGAAAACTATATTCAAAATGATTTAAATACTAAAAATGAAGTTTCTAAAAACACAATTAATTTTATTGAAAATCAATTATATGAAATTAAAGATTCGCTTAATTTAATTGAAGCTCAGCTACAGATTTTTAAGAAAAATAATGGTGTAGTTCAAATTAGTGTTGAGTCTGAAAATTTTTATGATGATATAAAAGCACTTCAAAATGAAAAATCTAAAATTTTTATAGAAAATAAATATTTTGACTACCTTTCTAAATATTTGAATAAAAAATCATCATATGAAGACGTCATAGTTCCAGTTAGTTATGGTGTTTCTAATAATTTATTAAATAATTTGATTGATGATTTAGTAGATCTTCAATTAGAAAGAGAAATATTAAATCCAAACGGTTCGCTAAGAAATCCTGCTATTTCAGATTTAAATGCTAAAATCGATAAGTTGAAATCAACATTAAATGATATGATTTCAAATCTTAAATCTAAAAACACTATACTTTTAAATGATTATACCTCTAGAATCAAAGTTTCTGAAGATATGCTAAAAACATTGCCTAGTGTTGAGAGAGAACTGGTTAATATTAAAAGGCATTATGATTTAAGTGAGAATATTTATTTACTTCTTATGACAAAGAAAACAGAAGCTGGTATTTTAAGTGCTGGTAATGTTTCAGATGCTAAAATCATTGAGCCTGCAATTATACAATCTGGTATTGTTGTATCTCCAAATAGATCTCAGAATAATTTATTTGCATTTTTCGTTGGAATATTCTTACCGCTTACAGTGCTAACAATCATTGAGTTATTAAATAATAAAATAACTAGTCCTTTAGAAATAGAAAAAAAATCTAGTATTCCTTATTTAGGATTAATTTCATGTAATAACAGTGGATTTGATTTGATAGTAAATGAAAAACCAAAATCAAGAATAGCTGAATCATTTAGAAATATTAGATCAAATATTGAATTTATTATTCCTAGAGATAATAATGGTAAAACAATATTATTAACATCTTCTATAAGCGGTGAAGGTAAAACATTTTGCGCAAAAAACTTAGCAACAATATATGCAATGTCAGGAAAGAAGACTTTATTAATTGGGGCAGACATGAGAAAACCAAAATTGTTTTTATCTTTTGCAAATGATAATGAAATTGGGTTATCAACATACCTATCCGAAAAATCTGATAAAAATGAAATAATCTTAAGAACCAATATTAAAAATTTAGATATAATTAAATCTGGACCAATTCCTCCAAATCCTGCAGAGCTGTTAGGGAGAGAGAAGATGAACAAATTGTTACTTGATTTAAAAACAGAATACGATTATATAATTATCGATACTCCTCCTATTTATGTTGTCTCAGATCCTATGCCAATTATGGATTTAGTTGACTTAAATATATATATAACAAGATATAATTTTACCAAAGTTGGATTTCTTGATTATATAAATAATTTTTACAATTCAAATAAAATTAAAAATATCTCAATTTTACTAAATGACGTTGATTTTTCAAATAATTATGGTTATAAATATGGATATAATTATGCCTATAATTATGGTAATAGCTATTATGATGAAAACTAATGAAGCTGCTTAATTATCTTCTTTTTTTTGGTACTTCATCCTTCTTCAAATCAATAAAATTATTATTTTATTTAAAATCAAAAAACAAAACTGATATTTTGTTCTATTATCCTAGTTATCTCAGTCAACAATCAAAAATTCCAACATTTCTTGTTCCTTTAATCACATCTGTTAAAAAGAACAACCTTAGTTACCTTGTAATAGAAGAGCCAAATTTAACCCAAAAATTACCTCGCTCAAAAGAAGCAACTCCATTTGACATCCTATGGCTATTAATCATTCTACTTAGAAAATTTCATTCAGGCAATAATTATAACTTAATAGATGTTAAAATTGGAAGTTTTCTGTCAAAAATTTTTGGTTTCAAAAGAGATATAAGAAATGTGATAACTGTATCACAAAGTTTGCAGTCAATTTTTAAAGGGATGTTTCCTAATGCAATTCTTTATGATTACCAACATGGATTAATTTCATTAAAATACTTTGGATATTTATATGGAAATTCCGTTNCTAAACATATTATTATTAATAAATCAAATGTTTTACTACATGGTAAATTCATTAAAAATAAATTATTAAATTTAAAAGGTGGGTCATATTTCAAAAAACACTCCTTTGTAGTAGGTTCCAATTTTAAAGAATATAATAACCCAAAAAGAAAATTTAATGGAAATATATTGTTTTCATTGCAATTTACAAACAGTCATTCTAATGAATTAAATAAAATACTTCTTAGTAAAACGATAGAGCTTTTTAATAAAATAGAGTTAAATAAATTAAATTTAAATATTTATATTAAAAATCACCCACGTTTTGATAATTGTATTTTTGTAGATGATTTATACAAATATAGATTTGTTAAAATTGCTCCAATTGAATTAGATGATTGTTTTAGAATTTGTTCATTACATTTAACCGAATATTCATCAGTCCTTTTTGATTCAATTAGAGAGGGCGTACCTACATTGCTAACTGGTTTTTCTAATGAAACGAACATCTATGAAGACGAATATGATTTTCCATCCAAGAAATTATGTTTAATAAATGATTTTGATAAAATCAACAATAATTTATTTTTTAATCAAATGATAACTAAGCAATTAGAATGGTCTAAAAATTTATGTGAACCATTTAACGAAAAAAGATTTATTGAATTATTTATTTAAAATGATTAATTATATAATTATAACGCCCTTTTTTCCTTCTTCAAATTCATTTCGAGGAACATACTTATTAGATCAGGCAAAAGCTATCAAGTCTAACTCAACTTATAACTTATTGGTGATTATATTATCTCCTTTTTTTAATAAATCTCACGGAGATTATATTATAGAAGGTGTGCATTGTAAAACCTTTAAGGTTATTGATTTTCCATCATTTATTTTTCCATCTATTTTTAATAAAATCAATTTTAAAAGATTTAGTAAGTTTTTAGACAATAACAACATAATAGTTAATAGTAAATCTATTATTCATGGCCATATTAATTACCCATCTCTATATTTTTTAAATTTTTTCTCAAAAAAATTCTCTTGTAAAACTATTTTACAACACCATGGATTGGATATTTTACAAAAAGAAACTGGCGTATCTATTCCTTTTTTAAAAAGAATTCAAAACAAGCTTATTTTAAGTAGTTTTAAAAATATTTCGGGAAAAATAACTTTTCATATTGCTGTTAGTAGTGTTGTAAAGGCTAATCTTGTTATGCTTAATTCTAAACTTTTAAATAAAATCTTGATTTGTATAAATGGAGTAGACAATAAAAAATTCTATGTAAATCAATCAAAAAAAATGAATGATGCTAAGTTCATTATTGGATGTGTAGCTAATTTTTGGGAGCTTAAAGACCAAATGACTTTATTAAAATCAGTAAATGTGTTAAAAACAAATGGTTTAAATAATATACATATAAAATTTGTTGGAACTGGCAAGACCCGAAATAAGTGTATTGAATATGCTATTGGCAATAATATTGACTGCGAGTTTATAGATGAAATAGAACATACAGAATTGCTTAAATTTTACAATCAATTAGATCTATTTGTATTACCATCAATAAATGAAGCTTTTGGATGTGTTTATTTAGAAGCTATAGCATGTGGTGTTCCTTTTATTGGTGTTAAGAATCAAGGTATTGAGGATGTTATTAAAAAAGATTTGAAAAAAATTCAACTTTTTGAAGCAGGTCGTTTTATTGACTTGTCAAGATTAATTTATAATTTTTATTCAAATGAAATTAAAATTGAGTTTAATGAAAAATTTAAAATTGATAATACCGTTAAAAATATGCTAAATCAAATCACTGAATAAATTGATTTTTATGAATAGTTTAATTAAATATTTAGCATTTATTTTTCTTTTAAATAATCTTTTTTTCGGAATTATAAAATTAAATCAATTAGCAGAAAACTCATTCTTATTAATTATAGGATTTTCATTTTTAATAACAATCTATTCAATAAAGATTTTAAAGAGTGTGATTTTTAATAAATCATTTCAATTATTCTTTATGTTGAATTTTTTAAATTTAATTTATTATTTATGCTTTGAATTTGGCGATATAGATTCATTCAAATATTTGTCGGCTAGATTTGTTCAATTTTCGATATTTTCTATTACTGTATATTCATTTAAAAATAATTTTCCTAGAGTATTAATTAAATTTTTAAAATTCGTTACTATATCTTCATTGTTAGGGTCATTAATTTTCTACTTTCCGGATTTTCAATCTAGATATAGTGGTATTTTTATAAATCCAAATGAATTTTCAATTTTAATGGTTATAGGTTTTTCTATCATTTTATTTGTTGAGAAAAAATCATATTTAAACTATTTATTATTGATTATGTTTCTTTTAGCAGTAGTTATTTCAGGTTCTCGTTCTGCTATTGCCGGTCTTTTTATTGCAGTTTTTTCATATATAATTTATTATAAATTAAAAAATATAATAAATGTTATTTTAATATTATTGCTATTAATTATTTTTTCAATTTATTCTGGTGAAAATAATGCAGTTCAAAGGATGTTTGAGTTGGATATATTATTAAACAGAAAATTTCAGTATCTATATGCTATTGAAACATTTTTACAAAAGCCATTATATGGACATGGTCTTAAAAATTATGCATACATTGATCATACACTAATTCAATTTAATGATGTAAAAATTGATTTTGGAGCCCATAATGGATATTTATCTATACTTGTTCAATATGGAATTGTTTTTTCAACAATATTCTTCTCTATATTTTTTTACTATTTATATAAAATTTATAAATCTCAAATTATATTTTATGGAGAAAATCATTCAGAAATAAGAGTATTATTTTTTATAGTAACATATACTTTAGTAAATGGTTTATTTGAAAACACTATTATTGGAATAAGTTTTTTTCAAACAAACTTGTTTTGGCTTACAATAGCATATTTTATATACCTTTTACATAAAAAAAATGAAAGTAATAGTATTTCTTACTGAACCTGCTTCATACGCAATTGACTTGATTGAAAAGGTATATATGCCTAATAATATTGAATTTAAATTTTTACGTTCATATTCATATTCTAAACCAAAAATTTCTGAATCTTTTAATGATAATTTATTTATAAATAAATTATCAATTATTAGACGTTTTAAGTCAATAAAAAAAGACTACTTAGAAAATGATATAATTTTATTTAGTGGGTACAGTTCTTTTTCATTTATAATTTTGTGGTTAATTCATACATTCTCTAATGTTAAAAAACCAATTTGTATTATTTCTGATACACCATTAAAAATTCCAGCTAATCCTATAAAACTTTTTATAAAAAAAATGTATTTAAATTATTTATTTAAAAATATTTATATGAATGGTTTTGCTGGCGGGACAAATAGTCATAAAGAATTATTTAGATATTATGGTATGTCATCTGATAGAATTCATTTTTTACCAATGGTAGTTGATGTAAATCAATTTAACTTTCCTTCATTAAGAAAGAGGAGTGAGGTTTTTTCATTTCTATACGTAGGTCGATTCATTAAATTGAAACAGATAGAATTAATAATTAATGAATTTTTGTTAAAATTTGAAAATAATAATTCTGTACAGCTAATACTTATTGGTGATGGGAAAATTCATATGAATCTTAAAAAGATTTATTCTGTTCATAAAAATATTTTATTCAAAGGACGTTTGACTTCAATTGAATTAAAAAACGAATTTAAATTATCACATGTTTTTGTAATGGCATCTAATAATGAAAATTGGGGCTTAGTTATAAATGAAGCAATGTCATCCTCATTAGCAATTTTATCAAATAAAGGAATAGGTGCGAATTATGATTTAATTATAAATAAGCAAACAGGATTAATTTTTGATTCAACAATAAAGGGAGATTTATCAAATAAAATGTACACTTTATACAAAAACAAAGAGCAATATCAGTTCCTATCTAAAAATGCCTATAATTTAATGCATAAATATTGGAATTTTAATCTTTATACTAAACAATTAATTCATTCATTATCAAAAATATTAAAACATTAGTAATTTGATAATTCAAGATATAATATCTGTTTTATTTAATTGTATTTTGCAAAACATTTTATTAAAATGAATTTAGTTGTTGTTATTCCATATTTTTATCCTGCATATATTTATGGTGGGCCTATTTTTGCTGCTTATAATTTGTGTAAAAAAGTTGCTGAAAATGGTGTTAATGTTGATGTTATAACAACTAATATTAATGGTAAAAAAAAATTAGATGTTATTCCAAATGTATTTATCTCACAAAGTGGTTTGAAGGTCAAGTATTATAATCAATATCTATTTCCATATTTTTCACATAAAATGATTTTTGGTTTAGCAAATGATATAAAAAATGCTGATGTTGTACACATTCAATCTATTTATTCATTAAGCACAGTATTAGCTCTATTTCACTCGTTTCTTCAAAATAAGGCGGTTTTCATATCTCCGAGAGGTAGTTTAAGTTCTTGGTCATTTAAGCACAGGGGGTTATTGAAGAGATTATGGATTAAAATATTAATTAAGCCATTTATGAAATGTATTCACTGGCATGCTACTTCACAAAAAGAAATTCGTGANATACAAAAATTCTTTCCAAATGCAAATATTGAACTAGTATCTGATGGAGTAAGTATAGAAGAAAGTACAATTAAAAGTCTATGTAACAAAAAATGGCAAAATAGTTTTTATATTGCATGTTTAGGTAGGCTTCATAAGGTTAAAGGGTATGATATTATGATAAAAGCTATGCCAAAAATCTTAAAAAATTATTCAAAAATTAAATTATTTATTGCAGGAATGGATGAGGGAGAGCTAGATAATTTAATAGAACTTTCAAACGCTTTAAAAATTCAAGATAATGTAGAGTTTGTGGGTCAGCTTGAGGGAGATAACAAGAATTGTTTTTTAAAATATGCACAATGCTTAGTGATGCCTTCTCACACTGAAAATTTTGGATTAGTTGCTGCTGAAGCACTATTTCAAAATACACCAGTTATAGCATCTATAAATACACCTTGGAAAGTTTTAAATACTGAAAAGGCTGGTTTTCATATTATCAATACACCTGAAGCAATATCAGACTCTGTGATAAGACTAATAAAAGAAGTAGATTTATATTCTAAAAATACTAACCAGGTAGTTGAACAATTTTATTGGAGTAAAATTGCTATAAAATATAAATCAATTCTATTTAAACTATATAGAAGTTAACCAACAATTTATGAAGATTTTATTAGTTGATAATTACGATTCATTTACTTTTAACTTGTTTCATTTATTACAAAATAAAGCCTCTGAAGTACATGTAGTTAGAAACGATATAATTGATTTTAATAAAGTAAATCAATATGATAAAATTGTTTTATCTCCAGGGCCAGGCCTGCCATCAGAGAGTTCATTGCTAAAACCACTAATAGAAAATTTCGCTTCAAAAAAAAGTATTTTAGGAATTTGCCTTGGTCATCAAGCAATTGGAGAGGTATTTAAATGTAAGTTATTAAAAATGAGTAAAGTAAAACATGGAGTTAGCTCTGTATTATCGAATTATGATAAATCAGATTATATTTTTAGAGGATTAAAAGAACCAGTAGAGGTAGGTCATTATCATTCATGGCACATAGACAAAAAAAGTATTTCAGATTCAATTAAAATAATTGCTGAAAGTGATGAAATAATAATGGCATTATCACATAAGCAATTTGATGTTAAAGGGCTACAATTTCATCCAGAATCAATATTAACTCCGCAAGGAGAGATGCTGATAGATAATTGGATAGGTTATTGATAATCATACCAATCTTTCTTTTTTTCCCATTTTAAATCTTGTAATACTGAAGCTTTAACTCTTATTGTAAAATTATAACTTTGTCTATATCCAAATGGAATCCATTTTACTAGCATTTCCCAGCAATGTAAATCTCTATATATGTTTAATGATGTATAACTCAAATCCTTGGCATCAAAATCATAACCTGAGTTAAAACCAATTTTCCATTTTTCAGTTAATTTTAAATCACCTGAAAAATTTAATGATTGATTCAACTTCTGAGCAAAGGATTGCTTATTGTAGCTCATAGTATAATTTACACTCAAATTCCAAGGAATATCAAAATCTACATAATCTAACCAATGTATGATATTATTTTCATCATTTTTTTCTCCCCCATTTAATCTAAAGTTTACACTAGCATTTGCATTAACAAATCTAGCAGGAAGGTATGTTTTAGAGAAGTAATATTTATTAACTCTATTGCCATTGACAATTTGATATGGATCGTATGAACTGTTGAATGTAATATCAAATTTATTAAATAGTCGAGTCCTACCGCTAATATTTATGTTTGAAAATTGCATAGAATCTTCTAATAAGTTATAGCTTGAAGAAATATTTAATCCTTCTAGTAACTTAATTTTTTTTATTGGATTTAAGCTGTCCTTTGAGTTCGTTTTCATTTCAAGAATATTTCCTAAAGAAAATCGTAATGAACCATTAGATTGGCTTCCTGGAGCACCATAAATACCATTTTGGTAGTAAGAGTATTGCTGAATATTACCAAGAGTATCAATTTGCACTTCGTCATAAAAGTTAAAATTTTCTGATGAAAAATCAGGAGAATAATTTAGCGATAATGAAGGGGTAGAAATATGTCTTATGGCTTTTATTCTTTTATTTTTAAAATTAATAATTCCATAAATTTTTGTGCTAGCTGAAAGGCTATAAGAGTAGTTAAAAGCTCTGTAAAAACCATTCACAGTATCGGTATTAATTTGGTTGTCAAACCATTGTTTTTCTGTTCTATCAAAATACCATCTTTCTTTATAAGTGAATGATGGAGAAATATTAATGTATTTTAAGGCAGTAAAAGAAGTAGAAATTGGAATATTATGAATAACACCATTTCTAAACTTAGTTAATGTAGATGGCTGAAAAAGTAAACTATCTGCAATAGAAATACTATTTTTAAAGTTACTTGAATAATTTATATATAATTTATCATACCATTTGGACTTATTAGTTTTATTAAAATGCTTTAAAGGGTAGAAACGATTTAAGTTAAAATTCATTTCAGGTAAACTTAAATTCACTTCCTTAGAAAGAGTGCTTTGACTATGCCTTAGATTTATTGATAAATTAGCAGACTTCCAGTTTCTTGAATATGATAAATTTGATTGAAAGGTATTACTAAGATAATCATTATCAGATGATGAATTGTTTTGTTGATAAGAGCTACTTCCTGCATTTATATTAGCAGAAAATCTTCTGTTTTTATTAGAATTTTGATCTTGTTGATGTTTCCATCGCACAAAAAAATCTCTTTTATCAATATTGTTACCTACATAATCATTTCCGCTTTTTAAACTAGAATAACTTAAATTAATATTTCCTTGATAGTGATATTTTTTTTTGTAATTAGAATTTGTTTTAATGTTCCACGAGCCTTTAGTATATATATCTCCAATTATTGAAAAATCTAAATAATCATTAATAGCAAAGTAATATCCGCCATTTCTAAGGAAAAAACCTTGATTTGATGATTCTCCATAAAACGGAAAAACTATACCTGAGCTTTGTTTTTTTTGATTTGGAAAATATCCAAAGGGAATTGCGAGAGGAGTTGGCACACCTCCAAATTCTAAAATTGCAGGGCCAGTTATAATTTTTTTATTTGGTATAGTTTTAATTTTTTTTGCCCTTATTGAAAAATGTGGATTTTCTTTATCACAAGTTGTATATCTTCCTTTAAATGTATACAAGATATCATTTTGATTTTTTTTAACCTTATTTCCTAATATATAGCTTTCTCCTTCTTGTGTCCGAACATCCTTAATAATTCCTTTTTTTGTATTAAAATTATATGTTATCTCTTTTGAAATAAAACTTTTTCCATCTTCAGAAAAAACAGGATATCCGTAATTTTCACCAATACTATCATTAATTAAGCTTTTTGCAAAAACAATATTTTTATCAGAATCAAGTTCAATATATGCTGCTTTAAGAATAATATTTTCATATTTAATTTCAGCATTATTGAATAAAAAAACTTTATTATTCTTAATATCATAGTTAATTGAGTCTTTGGCATAACCAATTACTAATTCGTTAATTTTGTTTTTTGACATTAAATTAGAATTTAAATCAAGAGTATCTCCCTCGATTACTTGTGCATTGCTTGTTGAAAAAACAAATATTATGAGCAAAAAGTAGCACATAAAATATACTACTTTTGAAAATGATATAGAAATGTGAGGTTGTCTTTTCAAATATTTATATTTTAAAATTCAAAACTAATCATTTCTAATCTTTATACGCTTAATTTTATGAAACGCTATAATTTTATATTTCTTGTACTGTTATTTTTTTTTATCAATGGTAATATTTTAGCTCAAAAAACCGTAGTAAAAAAAATTGTTTTAGATGCAGGTCATGGCGGTAAAGATCCAGGTGCATTAGGAACAGGCAGATATTCAAAAACTGAAAAGCATATTTCATTAGACGTTACACTTAAGTTAGGAAAATATTTAAAAGCTGAATTTCCTGAAATAGATATAATTTACACAAGAAAAAAAGATACATTTCCTAGTTTAAAAGATAGGACAAATATTGCTAATGAATCTAATGCAGATTTATTTATTTCTATTCATTGTGATTCCTTTACAAAGTCATCTGCTGTAGGTACATCTTCACATGTTATGGGTTTGAGATACACAGAAGCTAATCTTAGGGTTGCTCAAAAAGAAAATTCTGTAATTTATCTTGAAGATAATTATGAGGAAAATTATGATGGTTTTGATCCATATTCTCCTGAGAGTATTATTGCATTTTCATTAAGTCAAACTATATATTTAGACCAGAGTATACTTATTGCGCAGAAAATACAAGAACAATTTAGAGATAGAGTAAAAAGAATTGATAGAGGCGTAAAACAAACTCCACTTTGGGTCACTCGTGCAACCAATATGCCAAGTGTTTTAGTTGAATTAGGATTTATTTCGAATCCCAGAGAAGAAGACTTTTTAAACTCAGAAATTGGTCAATCATATATGGCATCGGCAATATTTAGAGCTATAAAAAGTTATAAAAATGAACTTGAATCATCTGTTTTAGATCTAGTAAATGATACAAGTAAAATGATTAATAAAAATGATTTGTCAAAATTATCATCAATAAAAGAATCCACACAAAAAGGTGTTATATTTAAAGTCCAAATTAAAACTTCTTTAAAAAGAAAAATTATTGACCCAGTAATGGACTATGATGTTGATTTTTTTAAAGAAAATAATTTATATAAATATACAATTGGAAGTGTTATGAATATAGAAGAAGCAAGAGAAATTCAAAAAATTGCATTTTCTAAAGGTTTCGAAGATGCATTTATCGTAGCTTTTTTAGATAATAATAAAATTAGTATTTCTGATGCTATCAGTATTAAAAAACAATCACAATGAAAGCAGAATTAAAGATTGGTATTATTGGTATTTTATCTGTATTATTATTAATATGGGGCATTAGCTTTTTAAAAGGTAATGATATTTTAGTAAAGTCTAATAATTATTATTCTATTTATAAAAATATTGATGGACTTGAGTCTTCAGCTCCTGTTAGAATCAATGGCCTAACAGTAGGAAATGTCACTGATATATATTTTCATCCTAATAATTCAGGAGATATAATAGTTCAAATTACCTTAAATAATGATTTAAAGTTCCCTAGAAATTCTATTGCTAAAATTTATAACGCAGATATAATGGGAACTAAAGCTGTAAAGCTAGTATACGGGAATTCAAATTTATATTGTTCTCCAGGAGACACTCTTATTTCTGAAATAGAAGATGGACTAAAAGATGAAGTAAACAAACAAGTTCTTCCACTTAAAAATAAGGCTGAAGAATTAATTTCTTCCATTGATTCAGTAATGACTGTAATTACAACCGTATTAGATAATGATGCTAGAGAAAGTTTATCAAGTAGTTTAAGAAGCTTAAATAAAACATTTAGCACCATGGAGCTTGCAATGATTAAGCTAGATAGTATAATTTATAAAAATGATTTAAGAGTAACTACAATTATTAAAAACGTTGAATCAATAACATCTAATTTGCATAATAATAATGAAATGATTTCAAAGATTTTGATGAATTTTGAATCTATTACTGATTCTCTTGCAAAATCAAACATTAAAAGTACAATGAATAATTTAAACAAATCATTAGCTACATTTGATAATGTATTTAAAAAAATTGAAAATGGAGATGGATCAATAGGCTTACTATTAAATGATAAAGAAATGTACAATAATTTGACTAGTGCCTCAAAACAACTTGAATTATTGATTGATGATATGAAAAAAAATCCAAAAAGATATGTAACTTTTTCACTAATTGGAGGNAAAAAAACATCTTTTGAATTTAAAAAAGATAGCACTAAATAATTTCATTTATGGCAATAGAACAAGTTATTTTTGTTTTTGTTTTTTTTGGATTTACGCTTTTATTTATAAGAAATTTTAGAAGAATACTTAGGAATATTAATTTAGGTAAGGATATTAATAGAAGTGACAATCCTAAATTAAGATGGAAAACAATGGCTAAGGTTGCTTTAGGTCAATCTAAAATGAAAATTCGTCCTGTTGCGGCTTTTTTTCACCTTATTATATATTTAGGTTTTATAGTAATTAATATTGAGGTTATAGAAATATTAATAGATGGAATATTTGGAACACATAGAGTTTTATCCTTTTTAGGAAAATTTTATAGTTTACTAATTGGTACATTTGAAATATTTGCATTTTTAGTTTTAATTGCTTGTATTGTTTTCTTTTTTAGAAGAAATTTTATGTCTATCAAAAGGTTTCTTAGCGACGAAATGNAAGGTTGGCCTAAATCAGATGCAAATATTATATTGATAGTAGAAATTTTATTAATGCTGGCATTTTTAACAATGAATGCATGTGATAATTTGTTATTTTCTTATGGATATTCAAAATATGCTGAAGTATCATTTAGCATACCAATAAGTGAATACTTAATTCCTTTGTTTTCAGATTTATCGCTATCATCAATTTTAATAATTGAAAGATTTTGTTGGTGGTTTCATATCATAGGTATTTTAGCTTTTTTAAATTATTTAGTTATATCAAAACATCTTCATATTATTTTAGCTTTTCCTAATACGTATTTTTCTAATTTAAATTCAAAAGGAGAGATTTCAAATATGTCTTCAGTCACAAATGAAGTAAAAATGATGTTAAACCCAGATATAGATCCTTTTTCTATTAATGGAGAAAATTCACCTGAACGTTTTGGAGCTAAGGATGTAAAAGACTTAACATGGGTTCAGCTAATGAACGCATACAGTTGTACTGAATGTGGTAGATGTTCATCTGAATGTCCTGCTAATCAAACTGGGAAACTACTATCGCCTAGAAAAATAATGATGGATGTACGTGATAGAGTAGAAGAGGTTGGTAAAGGTATTGATAATGAAGGTTCTGAATTTAAAGACAACAAATCATTACTAAATGATTATATTACAAGCGAAGAACTTTGGGCATGTACTTCGTGCAATGCATGTACTGAAGCTTGCCCTATTAACATAGACCCACTATCAATAATAATTGATATGAGAAGATATTTAGTTATGGAAGAGTCTGCGGCNCCCAATGAGTTAAATAATATATTTGCTAATATAGAAAATAATGGTGCGCCTTGGCAGTTTCCAGCTGCGGATCGTTTAAATTGGAAAGATGAAGAATAAGATTAACTTAGAACAAAAAATTATTGATGGACAAAATATCAGTCCTGTATTACCTAAACATATAAAAAATTATATGATTGATATTGATGGAACTATATGTGATGATATTCCTAATGAAGAACCCGATAGAATGGCTACCGCAAAAGTATACCCTGATGCATTAAAAACATTAAATAAATGGTATGATCAAGGACACATAATAACTTTTTTTACGTCACGTATTGAAGATCACAGAGAAGTTACAGAAATATGGTTAAAAAAACATGGATTTAAATACCATGGATTACTAATGGGCAAGCCAAGAGGAGGAAATTATCATTGGATAGATAATCATATTGTAAGAGCTACAAGATTCGATGGAAAATTTACAGATTTAATTGATAAAAAACTTACTATTCAAGTTTTTAAGTAAATATGAGTTTAAAAGTTGTAACAATGTCTGAATGGCAATCCATAGGAAAAGAACCAGAAATTCTTTTTTGGGTTGGATCTGCAGGTAGTTTTGATGAAAGAGCAAAAAAAATTACTCGCGCTTTTGTAAAAATTTTAAATAAGGCTGATGTTGACTTTGGTGTATTAGGAGTAGAGGAATCGTCTAGTGGAGATGCTGCAAAAAGAGCCGGAAATGAATTTTTATTTCAAATGCAAGCGCTAATGAATATTGAAATATTAAATAATTATAATGTTAAAAAAATTGTTACTGCTTGCCCTCATTCTTTCAATATATTAAAAAATGAGTACAAGGGATTAGGAGGTAAATATGAGGTTTTACATCATACAGAATTTATTGAGGAACTTATTGAAAATGGAAGATTTGAGATTAGAAGTAATTTAAATGGTAAGCGTATTACCTTTCATGATCCATGTTATTTAGGAAGAGCAAATGATATATATGATGCTCCAAGAAAATTGATCAAAAGATTAGGAGTTGAATTAGTTGAAATGAAACGATCAAAAAATAGATCCTTTTGTTGCGGAGCAGGAGGCGGGCAGATGTTTAAAGAGCCTGAGAAAGGGAATAAAGATATTAATATTGAGCGTACAGAAGATGCATTGGCCGTAAAACCTAATTTTATTGCTACGGGTTGTCCATTTTGTAATACTATGATGACAGATGGCATCAAAAATAAAGAGAAAGAAAACGAAATTCATGTTATGGATATTGCTGAATTGATTGCTCAAACTCAAGAACTTTAAAAGATGTATGTTCCCTATAATCAAATTAACTCTGATGCTAAAGTTTGGATTTATCAATCTAATAGACCTTTTAATGCTTCTGAAAAGATTGATATAGAAAGTCAACTTATCGATTTATGTAACAATTGGAATTCTCACGGAACTGAATTAAGTTGTTCATTTCAACTTCACGATTGGTTTATTTGCTTATTTGTTGATGAAAATAAGCATATAACTAGTGGTTGTTCTATAGATAGTTCCGTAGCAGTGATAAAAGCTATTGCTAGTAAATACAATATCGATTTTTTTAATAGAATGAACATTGCGTTTTTAGATGGCGAATTGACTAAAGTGTTACCACTAGAACAATTCAAAAGTCAACTTACTAGCCAAACAGTAGTTTATGACAATTTAGTAAATACTAAAAGTCAGTATGAGAATAAATGGAAAGTGCCGTTATCTGAAAGTTGGCTAGCAAGGTTTGCTAATTAATCCCAAATATTTTCTTTTTCAACAATGCGCTCATTATATCGTTCTTTAAAGCCTTCTAGTCTTTTCCATTTTTTAGGTAATTCTTCTAAAGGATATATTGTAGAATTGGGTTGTTTTTGAAAAGATATACGACGTATTTCTTTTTTATCCACATAAATATTCATTTTACTACAATTAACTGTATTTACTCCTGATATTTTATTTTCATCATCCTTTACAACATAAGCTGCTTGCCCATTTCCAATAACATTTATTTTATATAGTTCATTTCTTTTAAAAAGGCCAATCATATCTCTTCCTTTAATTTGATTATATAATCCCAAACTGTCTTCTGAAATTATAAAGGCATTTTGTAAAAGATTCATTTTATCAATAGAATTTTTTTGGACTTCTAAAATTATCTGCTCAGATGTTAATTGATAGTTGTCAGACCAAAGTATGGGTTCTTCATACATTTGAAAGGTTGAATCTCTCATATAATAAATAAGCTTCTGACATTTCCCTTGTAAGTTTTGGCTATAAAACTTAGCACCTTTAAGGGTTTTTATTTGCTTGTGTTTAAGGCTGTCTAAATTAGCAATTATAGTATCAGAATGAAGGAATAGAGTGTCATCATCAAAATCAGCAACAAATAAAGGTTCTATGGTAATAATTGAACTATCCAAACTTTCAAAATATTCAGCTTTACCACCATATATAGTATAATTATTTGATGTATCAACAATAGATATATTGTTNATAGCTTTACCGTAGCCATTTTTTCTATCATAAAATAGGGTGTCACCAAAAAGGGTTTGATTATCATTTTTAAAATAAGCATTACCACTAAACTGCGATTTATTTGTTACAGTATTATTCCAACCCTTTTCACAATAAATGAAGTTACTATCTGCTGTAATAGTAGTAGGACCAAGAAAATACGCTGTTTCTGATTGTGTATTGTAATGTAGCGTGTCACACTCAATTAGATATTCAGGGTTTTCTAGCGTTACATTACTTTTAAAAATTAATTTTTTTGAAGTTGAAAGATAATTTCCTTTTATGCTTTTTAGAATGTTATTTTTATTGTTAATAACCGCTCCGGAATAATAAGAAGCAATGTTTGTTTTTAAAAAGTAGTATAACTCTTCTGTTTTTAATTTCATATTTCTATCCTTTAGCACTATATTACGTTTTAATATTGCCTTTTGTTGAATACCGTTATAGTCTAGTTTTTCACCATATAAATGGATTGTATCTCCTTTGTTAATATGTATATTGCTGAAAGCCTCAAAACGATTTTCTTTAAAATAATGCCATGCACTATCGCAATTCATTACAGCGCCATCGTGGATAAAGCTCACATTACCAACTAATCTTCTAATATCAGGATATTTACTTTGATCAAAGTATGTATAATCGGCATTAATGATTTCTAATTGATTTTTATCATTAGCATATAAAACATTAATGAATAAAATCATCAATGCTATATTTCTAAGTAACATCAAATATTTATCTGTTTAGTGTTTGAGTTCTATCAGGACCAACTGAAACAACTACTATTGGTGTTTCTAGTTCTTTTTCAAGAAAGTTGATATAGTCTATTAATTGTGGTGGTGCTTCATTAATAGATGATAATTGAGTTAAGTCTTCTTTCCAAGCCGCTAACTCTTTATAAACTGGCTCAATAGTGTCTTTACTTGCATCAAAGGGTAAATAGTCTATTAGTTCACCATTATACATGTAATGTGTACAAACTTGAATTTTGTCTAAATTACTAAGTACATCGGCTTTCATCATCATTAACTTGGTAACGCCGTTTATGGCAATTGCGTATTTAAGAGCTGGAATATCTATCCATCCACATCTTCTTTTTCTTCCAGTAGTGGCTCCAAATTCATTTCCAACTTTTCCTATAAATTCTCCAACTTCATCAAATAACTCAGTAGGAAAGGGGCCGCTGCCGACTCTAGTGCAATAGGCTTTAAAAATTCCAAAGACATCACCAATCATGTTTGGAGCAATTCCTAATCCTGTACATGCACCTGCAGAAATAGTATTTGAAGATGTTACATATGGATAAGAACCAAAATCAATATCTAATAAAGTACCCTGTGCACCTTCAGCTAATATTTTTTTTCCATTTTTTTGTGCTTGATGTAAATAGTGTTCGCTATCTATATGAGTAAATGATTTAAGTACTTCTATTCCCTCGAACCATTCTTGTTCTATACATTCAAATTCAAAATTCATAAAATCATTATCCAAAATTCGGCTATGTTTAGTAACAAGTTTATCATAACGATTCTTAAATTCTGAAAAACTAATATCTCCTACTCTCAAACCATTTCTTCCAGTTTTATCCATATAAGTAGGTCCTATTCCTTTAAGTGTAGAACCTATTTTAGCTTTACCTTTAGCTTTTTCAGAGGCAGAATCAAGTATTTTGTGTGTAGGAAGAATAAGATGGGCTTTTTTTGAAAGCAATAATCTTTTAGTTAAATCAACATCCATCTCTTTAAGTGCATCTACTTCTTTTTTAAAGATGATTGGATCAATAACAACTCCGTTACCTACAATATTAATAGAGTTTTTATGAAATATGCCTGATGGAATAGTATGCAATACATGTTTTATGCCGTCAAACTCAAGTGTATGTCCTGCATTAGGTCCACCTTGAAAACGTGCAATGATATCATAATCTTGTGTTAATACATCAACAATTTTTCCTTTTCCTTCATCGCCCCATTGAAGCCCTAATAATACATCTACTGACATTTAAGTATTTTTTGATTGACTAGTTTCGTCTTTAAACTCTCCATAGATATTAAGAGAATGATAACTCACTTTAAAATTAAATACTTCCTCTACAGTATCTATAATAGATTGAATTCTTGGATCACAAAACTCAAGCACCTTATTAGTCTTAGTACATATTAAATGATCATGGCGCCCACTAACAAGTGATTTTTCATATTGAGATTGATTTTTTCCAAACTGATGTTTTCTAACTAATTTACTATCAATTAAAAGTTCTATAGTGTTGTAAAGAGTTGCTCTACTAACTCTATATTTTTTATTTTTCATTTTGATATATAGACTTTCAATATCAAAATGATCATTGTGATCATATATTTCTTGTAAAATAGCAAAACGCTCAGGTGTTTTGCGATGACCGTTTTTCTCAAGATATTGAGTGAAGATTTCTGTTACAGATGATGAAGAATCTTGATTTGGCATTTTATTAATGTATGATAGGTAAAAATAACCTTTTTTTGAAAAGTAAATTACTAATTTTTCAACAATTTACAGACGCTCTACTGTTTCAACACCTTCAATAGTTTCTAATTTTCTAATTAAACTTTCAAGATGAACCTTATTAATTACAATTACAGAAATTCTGCCCTCAAATACTCCATTGTTTGATTTGATATTAATTGATGAAATATTTACATTCATTTCTTTAGATATTAATTTAGTAATTTTATTTACTAATCCTATTTGATCAAAACCACTAACATTAAGAACTGCAGAATATTCTAAATTATCAATCGTAGCCCATTTCGCCTTCATTATTCGATAAGCATAGCGTGACTGAAGCTGTATAGCATTTGGGCAATTAATATTATGAACTTTTATTCCTTCGTTTATGGTTGTAAAACCGAATATATCATCTCCACCTATTGAAGAACAACATTTTGCAAGTTTGTAATCGAGTATTTGCTGATCATCTCCAAATAGAATTACTGGTTGACTATTAACTTTATTAACAGTTTCATCAATATTAATATTTTTGTGTTCTTTCTTTGATATTTTTCTTTTTAGTAATCCATACCATCCTTGGTTTTTAGTATTTACATATGATCGTATATGTTTATTATTTAATTTGCCTGTTCCAAATAAAAAATACATATCTAAACTATTCTTCAAATTAAAAAACTTAATCATTTCATTTTCTGTTTTATGATTAAAGTTAATTTTTATGTGTCTTAGTTTTCTTAACAATAATTCTTTACCTTCTAGTCCAATCTTTTTCTTTTCTTCTTTTAGTGAATTTTTAATTTTTGATCTTGCTCTTGAGGTTTTAACGAAGCTCAACCAATCTTCTTTTGGAGATTGCTTATTCGATGTTATAATTTCAACTTGATCTCCACTTTTAAGCAAGTGGGAAAAAGGAACTAATTTCCCGTTAACTTTTGCACCTAAACAATGACTGCCAACTTCTGTATGAATTTCATAAGCAAAGTCAAGCGGAGTTGCATCCTTTGGTAATGTTTTTAAATCCCCATTGGGTGTAAATATAAAAATCTCTTCAGAAAATAAATTCATTTTAAAATTATCAACAAAATCTATTGCATTAGCATCTGGATTTTCGAGTAATTCTCTAATTCTGTTTATCCAATTGTCTAGATTTGATTCTTTTGAATTTGAATCCTTATATTTCCAATGAGCTGCAAAACCTTTTTCAGCAATATCATTCATCCTTTCCGTACGTATTTGTACTTCAACCCATTTTCCATTAGGACCCATTACAGTTGTATGAAGAGACTCATATCCATTAGCTTTAGGTGTAGAAATCCAATCTCTAAGTCTGTCAGGATTTGGCTTATAATAATCAGTTACTATTGAATATACTCTCCAACAAAAAGATTTTTCATCTTCCGGTTTTGCTTTAACTATTATTCTTATTGCAAATTTGTCAAATACTTCTTCAAAATCCACTCCTTGTTGAAGCATTTTATTTCTTATTGAAAAAATTGATTTCGGTCTTCCTTTAATCGTGTAATTAAACGCTTGTTTATTTAGCTCCTCTTTTAAAGGGATAGTAAATTTATTTATATATCGGACTCTAGAACGTTTACTTTCTGCTAATTTCTCAGAAATAGCTTTATAAATTTCAGATTTAGTATACTTAAGGCCAAGATCTTCAAGCTCAGTCTTTAAAGCATAAAGTCCTAATCTATGTGCAAGAGGAGCATATAAATATAAAGTTTCTGATGCAATTTTCAACTGTTTATGCTTAGGCATAGAGAATAATGTGCGCATATTATGTAATCTGTCAGCTAACTTTATTAGAATAACTCGAACATCGTCAGATAGCGTAAGAAGCATTTTTCTAAAATTTTCAGCTTGCATGGATACGTTTTGATCATACACATCAGAAATTTTTGTTAATCCATCTATAATTCTTGCTACCTTAGAATCAAAAATACGTTCAATGTCTTCTAAGGAATAGTCAGTATCTTCAACTACATCGTGTAATAAAGCACAAATAATAGATGTTGTTCCTAATCCAATATCTTTAGCAGCAATTCTAGCTACATCAATAGGATGGTAAATATATGGTTCTCCAGATTTGCGACGCATTGTTTTATGGGCCTCAACTGCAATGTTAAATGCTTTACGAATACGTTTTTTATCGTTTTTATTGATTTTATCACTACAATCTCTTAGTAATCCTCTGTATTTATTGAGAATTTCTTTTCTTTCTATGTCAAGATTAATAGAATCCAAAGTGAAAGCTATTTTGAGGAGAGTACTTTTGTTCTAACTTCACCAAATCCAATTCGAACATTGGCTTTAGAGCAGTGTGCTTTCATTATAACTGTGTCTCCATCGTTGATGAATTTACGTTCGCTTCCATCAGGCATTAAAATAGGTTTAGTACCTTTCCAAGAAAGTTCTAACATAGAGCCATAAGCACTATTGTCATTTCCTGAAATAGTTCCTGAAGCCATCATATCACCCGCGTGAATATCACAGCCATTTACGGTATGATGGGCTAATTGCTGATTCATATTCCAATACATATATTTATAGTTAGATTTTGAAACAGTATATGCAGAAAAGTTATCGGACTGAATCTGAACTTCTAAATTGATATCAATATTTTTATCTCCTGTAAATTTTAAATAAGGTAATACTTCAGGCTTTTGTAATTCACCTTTACATCTGAAAGGCTCTAACGCATCTAAAGTAACAATCCAAGCCGATATGGAAGATGCAAAGTTTTTAGCTAGAAAAGGTCCTAATGGCACATATTCCCATTTCTGAATATCTCTTGCAGACCAATCGTTGAAAATAACCATTCCAAAAATATAATCCTCAGCTTCATCAATTGAAATTGAATCACCTAATGGTTTTCCTTCTCCAGTTATGAATGCCATTTCTAATTCAAAATCAAGTAATTTACAAGGTCCAAAAACAGGTGCTTTTGCATTCAGGGGTAATTGTTGACCTTTAGGTCTATAAATATCTGTTCCAGAAAGTATTATGGATGATGAACGACCATGATAACCTACTGGAATATGTAACCAATTTGGCAACAAAGCGTTTTCAGGATCTCTAAACATACAACCAACATTATAGGCATGTTGTCGAGAAGAATAAAAGTCAGTATAATCTCCAACTTTAACAGGCATACACATTTGAACTTCATTTATTTCACAAAATGATGAAGTATATTTATTTATATTTATGTTATTAGTAAAAATTTCGGAGATTTTATTTCTTACAGATCTCCAATCAGACTTTTTTAATTTGAGAAAATCATTTAAAAATTCTTTATCAAAATAGTTTTCAGAAAGAATACCATGAAATGCACCTAGTAAGTATAGTTTTGATAAGTTTATTACTGTATCACCAATTCTAGTAACAGCTACCTTTTTGTTTGAAATTAGAGCAATGCCAAATGGAATATTTTGAATAGGAAAATCACTTAATTTAGGTACATCTATCCAGGATTTTAAATTAGGATTATTTGCATTAATCATTGATTACTTTTTAGTTATTAGCAAAGATATATAAACAATTCAAATCAAATAGTAAGAATTAAAAAAGGTACTAACTATATTTGTAAAATGAGAAGCATGATATTTTACATATGTTTATTGAGTCAAATTAGTTTTGCTCAAAAATCTGATAGTACTAAAGCATTTCAAATTGCTCTCGGCACTGAAATAATCCTATATTCTTCTACTATTTATGTTCTTAACGACTTATGGTATAAGGACTATCCTAAGAGCAGTTTTCATTGGATAAATGATAATTCCAATTGGCTACAAATGGATAAAGTAGGACATGCAACAACTGCTTATCAAGTTGGTATGTTAGGAAAAGACCTAATGAAGTGGGTAGGTGTAGGCGAAAAAAAAGCATTATGGTATGGAGGTTTGTATGGCGCATTTTTTCTAACATCGATTGAAGTTTTAGATGGTTTTTCGAAAGAGTGGGGAGCATCTTGGGGAGATTTGATTGCAAACTCATGTGGAACTATTGTATTTATTGGTCAAGAACTACTGTGGAAAGAACAAAGAATTCAACTTAAGTATAACTTTAAACCTTCAAAATATGCAAAATATAGACCAGATTTGTTAGGTTCAAATTTTCTTCAACAATCCTTAAAAGATTATAATGGTCAAGTCTATTGGTTATCATTCAATATTAATGATTTTAAAAAAACATCATTGCCAAAATGGTTAAATATAGCTATAGGATATGGTGCTGATGGTATGTACAATGGAAACCCATATGAAGAAGGAGCTTTTAGAGAATTTTATGCTAGTTTAGATATCAATTTAAGAAAGATAAAAACGGATAAAAAGTTTTTAGACAAAGCACTAAAAATAATTAGCTTTATTAAGGTGCCTATGCCAACACTTAAGTTATCACAAAACAAACTTAATTTTTACCTATTACATTATGGACAATAAAATAAGAATTGGAGATAAAATAAAATTTTTGGATTCTGAAGGAGGAGGCGAGGTCATATCAATATTAGAAAATATATATATAATATTAACAAATGAAGGTTTTGAAGAAAAACATTCAATAAATAATATTTTTAAAGTTAATNATGAACTAGAGAAAAGTTTGAAAAGTACTTATATTCCAAATAGTTTTAAAAAGTTAAATCAAGAANTAAAAAAAAANTCTATTTTCAAATCCAAAACACCATTAATTTGGGAAATAGATATTCATATTGAAAATTTAATTGACAATATTCATCATATGAATAATCATGAAATAGTCAACTATCAATTGGATAAGTGTGAAGATATTATTCATAAAGCTTTAAAAGCTAAAATCCATAAATTAGTAATTATTCATGGAAAAGGCCAAGGTGTATTAAGACAAGAAGTACATAATTTATTAAACTCATATCAGCTTGACTTCAAAGACTCAGATTATATGAGATATTCAGGGGGTGCTACTGATGTTTTTTTTATATGAGAAAGAAATATTATTTTTTAGATTCTTTAAGAACAACTTCTGATAATTGTTCTACACCAATATTACCTTTAATAGAATTAACCAATATATTTTTATCATTATCTAAAAGATAAATTTTAGGTGTTCCATTAATATCATAAATTTGTTTTATGTAAGGGAAAGGAGTAACATAAGGATCATTTTGTCTATTAAATTCACCATCTACAAAGGTTTTAAATTCTGCAACATTTATCCAATCAGCTGTATTATAAGTGTTTATAAAATCAATCCATTTATCTCTATCTAATTCTACACATACAGCAATAACCTCAATACTTATGCCATTATTTAACCATTCATCATAGTTTTGTTTAACATCAGAAACTACTTCTTTACAATGTCCACAATCTGGATCATAAAAAATAAGCATAGTTAAGTCTTTATTAATTGCATATAAATTATGAATAACGTCTGATGTGTCCCTGAGCACTAAATTAGGTGCTTTAGAACCTATCATAAGTGGTTCTATTGTTTCAGCTCTATCAATAATTTTAAACATTTGAGCTTCATCAACCCAAGTAACATCATTGGTTTTATAATACTTGTTTACAAGATGAACGAATACTTTCTCTAAGCCCATTATTTTAGAACGTTCATATGTAGAAGTTAAATATGAAACAACATATCTAAAGACGTCTGGATTTACTCTTGATTTTTCAATAAGGTAGTCACAAGAAACAATAATAGAATCAGGAATTTTAGATGTTAAGTTTTCTAAATAGGTATTTATTTTACTATGAAATACAGGTGTTCTTAGTAATCTATCATCAGAAAAATCAAAGTTATCAAAAAAATGTGATTTATAATATTTAAATTGAATGTCTTTATTCTCTGTACCATCAGCTAATAATGGGAGTTCTGGTATTTCAACATCTTTACTAGCATTTAATATTTTGCTGAATAAAATATCAGGATTTTCAGACGTAAAGTTAGTTTGAAAATCCATTACGACTTTGCCCATTTTCTCAATTTGTATATCAATACTCTTAGCTTCTTTTTCGCTAACATTTTCTTTTTTTGACTGTAACACTTTTAGGGCTTTTTGCTTTTCGGAGATAAACTGCATATATCCGTAAAACTTTTCATTTTCGTAAGAATTAGTAAATTTCATATTTCCAATCAAATTATCGAGAGATGTAGTAAATGAAAAGCGATCTTCAGTCACTACCATTTCAAAATAATTTCCATCAGGTAAAACAACCATATACATTCCATGATCTAATTTTTCTTCACCACTAAAAACAAAGCGACCTTCATTGTCTATTTCAGCAGTATCTTTTGCAAATTGCTTATCGCCATAATAATAAGCTAACATACATGTTGAATCTTGTAGACCTTTTACTTGACCTTCAAACCTGTATGTATCTTGTGAAAAAGAATTTTCACTAATTACAACTAAAAATAAAAGAGTATATAAAAAGTATTTTTTCATAATATTATAAAATTGATCTTCAAAAATATAGAGTTATAACGAATATTGCTAATTTCTATTTTATTGATTGTTTATCTTCTTGTTTCTTTAAATAACCGTCTAAACTGACTGCTCCAATAATCAAAATAGCACCCAGGTAAAAAGAGAAATTCATACTCTCAGATTCCCCAAACAATAACAATGCTAGCAGTATACTATAAACAGGTTCAAGATTTACTGCCATTATCACATTATATGGAGATAAGAACTTCATAACTTCTACACTTACTACAAAGGCAAAACTTGTACATATGCCCCCTAATATAGTTAGGTAAATCATATCATTCCAACTAATATTTAAGTCACCTAATGAAAATGAATTAAAAAACAACATATATATACTAACAAAAAGAACCCCTCCCAACATTTCAATAGAAGTTATTTTTTCTGACTCTATCTTATTTACAAAAAGAGCATTAAGTATTGTAAATAAAGTAGCTAAAAATGCTGCAGCAATACCGTATATATATCCTCTCAAATAAGAGAAGTCAGCATTCATAGCAATTATTATTGCAATAAGAACTATAATGGCTAATATAATCTCCCTTAGAAATATTTTTCTTTTGATAATTAACGGCTCTAAAATAGAAGAAAATAGGGAGGAGGTGCCCATACAAACCACTGCTACAGAAACATTTGATACTTTAATACTTTCAAAAAATAATAACCAATGAGCAGCAACAATACAACCGATACCAATTATTTGCATAAAATGCTTTTTTGAAACTCTTGATGAGTATGATTTAAAATATATGTAAACTCCTAAAAATAAAAAAGCAATAAGCATACGATACCAAACAAGTACAGTAGAACCAGTTTCTATAAGCTTACCAAGAACACCAGTAAGTCCTAAAAGAACTACTATCAGGTGCATTGTTAATAAGCTATACTTATGTGTAAGGTTTCTCAAAATTGTCTAATTTTACACTGCAAATGAAATCGTTTGTATATTAAAAAACAAGTTAAAATATATGATTAGTGTTATTTCTCCTGCAAAATCACTAGATTTTGATAATAATGCACCTCTTTCTGACTATAGTTTGCCTATATTTCATAAAGAAAGTCAAATGATAGTTAATGTATTGAAAAATTATTCACCCGAAGATTTATCCAAATTGATGAATATCAGTAAAGACTTAGGGATTTTGAATGCTAATCGTTATCAAGACTATAAAACTCCTTTTACAATTAAAAATGCAAAGCAAGCTATTTTTGCTTTTACCGGAGATGTATATAAAGGTTTAAATCCTTTATCTTTAACGTCAAATAGTATAGATTATGCCCAAGCTCATTTTAAAATACTATCAGGATTATACGGTATACTAAAGCCATTAGATTTAATTCAAGCTTATAGACTTGAGATGGCTACAAAGATTAGTATAAACAGTTCAACTTCACTTTATGATTTTTGGTCAAATAATATTACTTCTGAATTGAANAATAATTTAGAAACCACTAATTCTAAATTTTTATTAAATCTTGCTTCCAATGAGTATTCGAAATCAATAAATATGAAATCGCTAAATGCACAAGTGATTACACCTGTATTTAAAGATTGGAAAAATGGTCAGTATAAAATTATAAGCTTTTTTGCTAAAAAGGCTAGGGGTTTAATGAGTCGCTTCGTTTTAGAAAATAAAATTAAAAACCAAAATGATTTAAAATCATTTGATAGAGATGGATATATATTTAATAAAAGTTTTTCGACTGAAAACTCATTAGTTTTCACAAGAAGGTTAGGTTAATTTTAGTTTTTAAGACTAAATTTTTAATTGTTAAGATGTAAAAAAATGGAAATTAATCGTTTTTCATCTGTTGATAACTTTTTTTATTTAAATATATTTTGAGTTTTTATCTAGAATTATGATTAATAATTTTCATTAGTATAATAAACTACACTAAAAGTAATTCTACTCATTTTTAATCATTAAAATCAAACTGATTTTAAGTCCATAATTGTAAAACCTAAAGCGCTGAAAATGAGCAATATATGTTTTTAAAAAAATCATTTACATTTGTGTTTTTACTAAAATTTTAATTTTAATCTAGTAAATCAATAGCATTAAAATAAACACAAGATATTTTGAATAAAAATTGATGAAAAAAAATATGAGTTAACTAAATTTTAAATTGTCAATAATTATTTTCGGAAAAAAGTTATAAAAACATCTAGTAAATTCATTTTTTTTATAAATTGACCCTTGATAAAAAACAAATTTTTAATTTAAAACTTTAATTATGGCATTTTCGCACACTAATAGTAAAGGAACAACTTATTACCTTAACTCAAAAGACGTAACCTTAAAATCAACTGGAAGAGTTCAAACTATATATTATTTCTCAAAAGACGAGCGTAGTACTGGTTTAGATGCAGTTCCTGCAGGTAAAAAAGTAGTTGAAAATCCAAAAACAGGTCTTCCTTTCTTGAAGAAAGCATAGTTTTTAGATTATCATATCTAAAAAACCTCTTCAATTGAAGAGGTTTTTTTTTGTTTTATATATTTATAGTTCATTAGAGATAAAAAAGGGTAGTTTTGCAAAATATTTAATCAAGCTATTATAATTTGAAAAATTTCTCAGAATTAGGTATTTCAAAATCACTGTTACAAGTTCTTCCTGAACTTGGTTTCGAAAAGCCATCTCCCATTCAANATCAATCCATNCCACTTTTAANTGANAANNCNNGGGATTTNATAGGTTTAGCACAAACTGGNACNGGAAAGACTGCTGCNTTCGGTTTACCATTATTAGACTGGATAGATNTAGNNNANAGAANNACNCAAGCGTTAATACTTGCACCNACTAGNGAATTAGGGCANCAAATNGCAGGNCAATTAGANATNTTTGCTAAATATNTACCTAATATTCAAATACAATCTGTTTATGGTGGTGCNTCTATAGTTGTACANATGAAAGANATTAANAGAAAAACNCCNCANATTGTTATTGCTACACCTGGAAGACTTNTNGATTTAATGAGAAGAAAGGTTTTGNATTTATCNACAATNANGTTTGTTNTTTTNGATGAAGCNGATGAAATGTTAAACATGGGCTTNAAAGANGATTTGGATGATATTCTTTCATATACTGGTGATGCTAAAAACACTTGGTTNTTTTCAGCGACTATGCCAAAAGAAATTAGAANNATTGTTAAAAACTANATGTCAAATCCNGTAGAAGTTAAAGTTTCTACAGGAAATCAATTGAANGAAAATATAGAACACCAATATGCTGTTGTTAAATCATCAGATAAATTTGAAGGACTTAAAAGAGTTCTTGATGTAGAAGAAGGATTCAGAGGTGTTATATTTTGTCGTACTAGAATTAAAACCCAACAACTTGCAGATGACTTAAATAAAAGTGGCTATCAATCAGAAGCACTTCATGGTGATTTATCACAAGCACAAAGAGATAGAGTTATGAAGCGATTTAAAAACCATACATTGCAAGTTTTGGTTGCAACTGATGTCGCTGCAAGGGGAATAGACGTTAATGATTTGACACACGTTATACATTATGCTCTTCCTGATGACCCATTTTATTATACTCACAGAAGTGGTCGTACAGCTAGAGCAGGTAAGAAAGGGATTTCATTATCTATCCTTACCAATAGGGATATGAGAAAATTAGATGGGCTAAAAAAAGCGCTAAAATTGAAAATTGATAAAATAAGTATCCCAAGTGTTGAGGACATACTTAATATACGGCTTAGTAAATGGGCAAGCAATCTTTTAAATTCTCCCATTAGAAAAGATTTAAACGGTAAATTATTAACTGATATTCAAATGCTTTTGGGTTCTTTAAGTTATGAAGAACTTGTAGAAAAATTAGTTTCTAAGGAAATAGATGCCTTGAACTACAATAAAAAGGGCAAAGACTTAAACGAAAGTGAAAGAGCTTCAAAGCGTTCTAGAGGAGATTCTGACAGAAGAAGTAGAGGTCGTGATAAAAAATCAGATAAGAGAGACCGCTCCAAGTCAGATTTCAAAAGAAATGAGAAATCCGATAAAAAGAGTAAAAGATCTAATAAGAAAGGTGCTAGATTTTTTATTAATGTAGGTAAATTAGATGGTGTAAGTAAATCTGATTTAGTAGATTTTATTTCGGAAACAGCAAAAATTCGTAAATCAGATGTTGGCGATGTTGACTTACAAAAAAAATGCAGCTTTTTTGAGGTAGATGGTCGTCATTCTAAAAATATAGCCAATAGCTTTAAAGGTATTTACATAGACGGGAGAGAACTTAGAGTAAATAGAGATTCAAAATAAATGACACAATCCATTCGCAACATTGCTATAATAGCTCATGTTGATCACGGCAAAACCACTTTAGTAGATAAAATAATCCAAGAGTGTGAAACTTTAGACAGTAGAAAAGATACTAGTGAACTTATCCTAGACAATAACGATTTAGAGAGAGAAAGAGGAATAACTATACTTTCTAAAAACGTGTCTGTTATGTATAATGATGTAAAAATTAACATCATTGATACACCAGGTCACGCCGACTTCGGAGGAGAGGTTGAACGTGTTCTAAAGATGGCTGATGGTGTACTTTTACTTGTTGACGCCTTTGAAGGTCCAATGCCACAAACACGTTTTGTTTTAGGGAAAGCTATTGAGCTTGGACTAAAACCTGTTGTTGTTGTTAATAAGGTAGATAAAGAAAACTGTACTCCGGACATTGTTCACGAAGCAGTTTTTGATTTGATGTTCAATTTAGATGCTAGTGAAGAACAACTGGATTTTGCTACTATCTATGGATCTTCCAAAATGGGTTGGATGAATACGCATTGGAAAGTACAAAATGATAATATCATTCCATTAATGGATGCTATTCTAGAAAATATTCCAGAAGCACCCTATAATGAAGGAAGTGCTCAAATGCAAATTACATCTCTAGACTATTCATCATTTAAGGGTAGAATAGCCATTGGCAGAGTTTTTAGAGGAGATTTGATGACTGGTAAAGACTATATGCTTTTAAAAGATGGCGTACAAAAGAAAGTCCGTATTAAAGAGTTATTCATTTTTAAAGGACTTGCCAGAGAACAAGTGGATAAAGTGCGTAGCGGAGACTTATGTGCTATTATTGGTCTTGACGATTTTGAAATAGGTGACACGCTTTCAGATTTAGAAAATCCTGAAGCATTAACACGAATTGAAGTTGACGAGCCAACAATGAGTATGTTATTTACTATTAATAACTCACCGTTTTTTGGAAAAGAAGGCAAGTTTGTTACCTCAAGACATCTGAGGGATAGATTATATAAAGAAACAGAGAAAAACTTAGCATTAAGAGTTGATCCGACAGATACTGAGGACAAATTCAATGTATTTGGTAGAGGAATTCTTCATTTATCTGTACTCATAGAAACAATGCGTCGTGAAGGTTATGAATTACAAGTTGGTAAACCGCAAGTTATAGTTAAAGAAATTGATGGTATTGAATGTGAGCCATACGAAACTTTAGTCATTGATGTTCCTGAAGAATTTTCAGGTAAGGCTATTGAATTAGTTACAATGAGAAAAGGTGATTTACTAGTAATTGAACCTAAAGGTGATTTACAACATTTAGAATTTGACATTCCATCTCGTGGACTCATTGGCTTAAGAAATAATATGTTGACTTCGACTTCTGGTCAAGCAGTTATGACACATCAATTTAGAGAATTTAAAGCTCTTAAAGGAAATATTCCTTCACGATTGAAAGGTTCTCTTGTTTCATCTGAACAAGGACCAGCAACACCATTTGCTTTAAATAGGCTTCAAGATAGAGGACGCTTTTTTATTGGACCAGCCGATGTTATATACAAAGGCCAAGTAATTGGAGAGCATTCAAGAGATAACGATTTAGAAGTTAACCTAATTAAAGGAAAACAATTAACTAATATGAGAAAATCTGGCTCTGATGAGGCTATGAAGATAGCACCTAAGACGCAATTTTCTTTAGAAGAAGCTATGGAATACATTGCTGAAGATGAGTATTTGGAAGTGACTCCTGAGAGTCTAAGAATGAGAAAAATTTAATTCTCACTAGATATTCGCTTTAAAAATGACGGCTAAGACTCGTCATTTTCTTTTTATATTTGAACTGATATGAGAATAGCAGTAATAGGAGGGGGTGCAGCAGGCTTTATGGCAGCCATAACAGCACAATCGTCTGATTCCAATTCAGAGGTTATTCTCTTCGAGAAATCCAACAAAGCTTTGAGCAAAGTAAAGATATCAGGAGGGGGAAGATGTAATGTTACAAATGCTTGTTTTAGTATTTCAGAACTTGCCAAAAACTATCCTAGAGGTGGGAGGTTTTTAAAAAAAGCATTCAATCACTTTTATACAAAAGATATCGTTGAATGGTTTGAACAAAGGGGAGTAGAATTAAAAACAGAAGATGATAACAGAATGTTTCCCATCTCCAATAACTCACAAACTATCATAGACTGTCTAAAAAGTGAATGTGATAAACACAAGGTGTCAATTAAGTATCAAAACCCTGTTAAAAATATTAAGCCTCTAGAAAATGGATATATGATAAATAATGATGTCTTTGTAGATAAATTAATTATTGCATCTGGAGGAAGTCCGAAAATTGAAGGCTTACAATGGCTTTTAGATATTGGTCTTGAAGTTGAAAAACCTGTGCCATCATTATTTACCTTCAATATGCCGAATGAAGATATTAAAGATTTAATGGGTGTTGTTGCACCAAATGTAAGTGTACACATTCAAGGTGATAAACTAAAACATTCTGGTCCTTTACTCATCACACATTGGGGTATGAGTGGCCCTGCAATTCTAAAGTGTTCTGCTTGGGGAGCAAGATTATTATCAGATAAGAACTATAAATTTAACATTCAAGTTAATTGGTCTAATTTGACTGAGTTAGACTACAAAGAAATTATTAAAGAGAATAAAAAAAGTCACCGAATTATAGCCAATAAAAACCCTTTTAACTTACCTAATCGATTATGGTTGTATCTACTTAAAAAAATAGATTTTGACAGTAATACTTCTTGGAATAAGCTAGGCAAAAAAAGTGGCAATAAACTGATAAATGTACTTTTTAATGATAGTTATCAGGTGAATGGTAAGACAACATTCAAAGAAGAATTTGTGACTTGTGGAGGAATTTCACTACATCAGATTAACCATAATACTATGGAAAGTAAGATTCATAAAGGCCTATATTTTTGTGGAGAAATATTGGATATCGATGGTGTTACCGGCGGATTTAATTTTCAATCAGCTTGGACTACTGGATATCTTGCTGGAAAAAACAGTGTAATATGAATTATTTATCGGTTGAAAATTTAGGTAAAAACTACGGTGAACACATCTTATTTGAAGGTTTGACATTTGGACTAAGCCAAGGAGATAAAATGGCTTTAATAGCTAATAATGGTACTGGAAAATCGAGTATGCTCAAGATTATAGCTGGTCAAGATATTTCAGATGAAGGTACTGTAACACTGAGAAAAGGAATAAAAGTCGCTTACCTAGCTCAAGAACCTAATTTTGATGCTAGTCATACTATTGAGGAATTAATTACCGAAAACCAAACTGGTATTAGCTTATTAATAAAGGAATATCAAAGGGCCTTAAAACAAATTGAAATTAGTAATAACTCTCTGAACAGCAAAACTTTAGAAGATTTAACTAATAAAATGGATAAGGCAAATGCTTGGGATTATGAACGTCGTATCAAACAAATATTATTTAGATTTAATATTAGTGATTTAACACAAAAAGTTGGTGATTTATCAGGAGGGCAAAAGAAACGCTTGTCCTTAGCCTTGCTACTACTCAACAAACCTGATTTACTTTTACTTGATGAGCCTACAAACCATTTAGATGTAGAAATGATTGAATGGTTAGAAAAGTTTTTACAACAGCAAAAAATTACATTACTTATGGTAACTCATGACAGGTATTTTTTAGATAGAGTTTGTAATCATATTTTAGAATTAGAAGATGGTAGATTGTACCATCACACTGGTAACTACGCCCACTTTCTTGAAAAAAGAGCCGAAAGAGAAGCCATATACGACACTAATTTGTCAAAGAATGGCAAGTTATTGAAAAAAGAATTGGAGTGGATTAGACGCTCTCCAAAAGCACGTACTACCAAATCCAAGGCAAGAATAGCTAACTTCGATAATATAAAAGAAAAAGCCTCTAAAAAGAAAATTAAGCATGAGCTTAACCTAGAAATAAAAATGAGTAGGATAGGGGGTAAAATACTTGAACTAAAGAAAGTCTACAAAAGCTATGGTGACTTAAAAATACTCAATGGCTTTGACTATACTTTCAAAAAGGGAGAACGTATAGGAATAGTTGGTAAAAATGGTGTGGGGAAGTCCACTTTTTTAGATATACTTACTCAAAATGAAGCTGCTGATAGTGGTAAAGTAAATGTTGGAGAAACTATTGTTTATGGTTATTTCTCTCAAAAGGGCATACAATTAAAGGAAGATAAAAGAGTTGTTGATTCCTTGAAAGACATTGCAGAAGTAATTGTAATGGCAAATGGCATAAAAGTGACAGCATCACAAATGCTAACGCATTTTATGTTTCCACCAAAAATACAACATACTTTTGTGTCAAAACTAAGTGGTGGAGAAAAAAGAAGACTATATCTATTGATGGTCTTGATGAAGAATCCTAACTTTTTAATTCTCGATGAGCCTACCAACGATTTAGATTTGTTAACCCTTAATAAATTAGAAGAGTTTTTACTACAATTTTCTGGTTGCTTGATAATAGTGTCGCATGATAGGTATTTTATGGACAAACTCACTGATCATCTTTTTATTTTTGAAGGTGATGGCATTATAAAAGACGAGTACTGCAGTTATTCCGAATACAGAGAAAAACAAGTAGAACTAGAAAAAAATAAAAAGACAAATTCTAGTGTAGAAAACAAACAACAAACAAAATCTAAAGGTACTAATAAAGTTAGTTATAAAGATAAATACGAATACGAACAATTAGAAAAAGATATTCAGAAGTTAGAAACGACTAAAAAAGAACTGGAGGAAGATTTACATCAAGAAGGTTTGTCATTTCTAGATATCAATCAAAAAAGTGAAAAATTAGCAGAAATAATGCAAGAATTAGATGATAAGACAATGCGTTGGTTAGAACTAGACGAATTGATGTAAATGAAAAATTTAATAGCACATATACGTTCTTATCTTATTATCAGTATATATTGAACGATAATTAATATTATGTTAAGTAAATAAATAATAAATAGTTAATAAATGTAAAAAACCTATTCCCTATCTAAATTAAAAATTGTGAAAATTATTTAAGCTTATCTGAAATCTCTTTGTATTTAGAATTATTGCCGTTTCTATAATACAATTCTTTTAAAACCAATAAAATATTCATATCGGAATTGTCTATTTCGTAACATTTCTCAATAAATGGCAATCCTTTTAGCATTATATTTTCAGCATTCTTTTTAGCAATATCATATTTTTTAAAATCTTTGATATTATTTGCCTCATTTAACATATCTCCACCCTTGTTGTAGTACATAACTCCTAGATTATACAGCGCATCATAAAAATCTGATTTGATATCAATAGCTTCTAAGTATGCATTTTCAGCTTTTTCAAAATCTTTTAATTCGTCGTAACTGCTCCCTAAGGCAAAAAATAACTGATGATTATTTGGGTCTTCTTCAACTGCTAACTTTAAAAGTCTTTCAGATGAAATATAATCATTTTTAGAAAGGTAATAGTTTAACTCAGTAATTATTAAATTAACATCGGTTTCAAAAAGTTCTCTTCCAGACTTTATAACTTTTAAGGCACTATCATCATCTTTTTCCTCTAAATAAATATTCCCCATATAGGCATATATTTGGGGATCTTGATAATTAACGTCAATAAGTTTTTGCAAGTATTCCTTAGCAATTTTATTATTTGCCTGTGCAGATGAAATAAAGAATAAATTCAACCAAACACTTTCCTTTGTTACATTACTTCTTTCAAGATTATTTTTTTTGTCTAAAGGAAATAAATCAAATATCTTATCAAACATATCTTTTGAAAGATTATAATCTTTTAAATTATAAAAATTGATACCCGTATTAAATAATCCAACACCTGCTTTTGTAATATTTGAGCTTAGCTCATCTTGATTATACCATTTTTTAGCTTTAGGATGATTAAATAGTGAAATCCAACTATTTGCACATTTCATTATTGCAATTGGATCTAATGACTTGTATTCATCATTAGAATAGATTTCATAATATATTTTACCACGATAATTATGCATTTTAACATCATCAGATGTTTTAGAATTAGCTGCAGCTAATTCAATGTATTCTACAGCTTCTTCAATATTCTTTTTTTCCAAAGCTTTGTAAGCATTTTGAACATTACTTTTTTGAGCGTTTACTTTAAAAGATGAAGCTAAAATTAGTACACAAAAAATAATCTTTAATAATTTCATGATATTTAATAATTTAATTTATTTAATTTTTAATTCTTTAACCTTTCCAAATTTCTCAAGCTTTTTTTTCAAAGCATATTTATTACCAACAACAACAACAATATGATCATCTACATTAAGATATTTTTTAGCTATTAAATCAACATCTGATTTGGTCATTGCATTTAAAACATCTTTTTGTTTTTTAGTGTAATCACCATCTAAACCATAACGTTGTATACGCGATAAAAATTGCGACTTCTGAAATGCCGTCTCATATCTCAAAGCATCTGAATTAGCTATTGAATTCTTAGTAAAGGTTAATTCATCCATATTTATTCCTTCTGAAGCATAATTTTCAAATTCTCTATATATTTCTGATAGAGCACTATCAGTTGCTTCTGAACGAACGGAGGTACTAATGCTAAACAAACCATCAGTGTCATTACCATCAAATTCGGAACGAATGCCATATGTATATCCTTTATCTTCTCTTAAATTTAGATTTAAACGACTACTAAAAGCACCACCAAGTGCAAAGTTCATAACGTTAGCCTTGTAATACTCTCCATCAACATCATATTTTAAACCTTTATGAGCAAGAGTAATTATTGACTGAGGTCCTGGCTTGTGAACCAAAAAAATTGTTTTACCATCAGTTTCTTCAAAAGGTAAATTCTTATTTATATACACATCAGATCCCTTCCATTTATTTAAGAAATTTAATTTTGGTAATAATTCTTCTTGTGTTATATCACCAACAACAACTATGCTTGCAAGATTTGAATTATATTGCTTGTTATAAAAATCTTTTATATCAGATAATTTAATTTTTTCTACCCCTTTTACAGATGGCATAATTCCTCTTATAGAATTACCATACATTAATTTCATTACTGCCTGACTAGCCATATTTTGAGCAGACTTTTTACTATTATTTATGGATTCTTTATATTGTTTATTAATACGTTTGTAATCTTTTTCATCAAAAGCAGGATTAAAAAGCTTTTCTTCAAGAAGATTAATTGTTTCATCTATTTTATTTGTAAGACACGATACGAAAATTGTTGAGGCTCTACTTCCTGAACTAAATGAAATAGAACTGCCTAAATTATCTAATTTAGCACTCATCTCTTCAGTAGTAAAATTTTCTGTACTTTCATTAAGAATCATCGCTGTTAGTTGTGATAATCCTACTTTTTTTGGATCTTCAATTAGCAAGTCACCCCCCTCTAAAGTAATTAATATATTAACTTTTGGAACCTCATTATTTTCTGCGCCTATAACAGGAATAGTATTTGTAGTTTCTAAACCAGATATTTTTATATTCGACTTATAGTATAATGGAACAGAAACTGATTTTGCTTCTTTAGATTTTGGTTTCGAAGAACGATTAAATATATCATTTGGCTTTCTATACGACAAACCAAAATATTGTGAACTTTTTTTGAAGGGTATATTTGCAAAAGGATTTATACTCTTAACAGAGTCTTCTGAAAAAGGAGGTAATGGAAAATAATCAATACCAACTGAATTTTTATTCATTATATATTTTTTATACACTTTCTTTACATCATCTAAAGTTACATTTTCATACCTTTGAATCTCGTCACTAAAATTATGTGGTTTATCTAATAAGTAAGCCCATGAGGTTAACTGTGATGCCTTTCCTCTTATACTTGAAAGTCCATCAATAATATTTGATCTCATAGTTGATTTAAATCTCTCTAATGCGTCTTCAGTAATGTTCTCTTCAAAATTATTTACTAGAAAATTTATTTTTTCTTCTGTTTCTGCAAATGTATAATCTGGATAGGATATAATTTGAATCAAGAATTCACCAGATAATTCAGAACAGGGATGACTTACTGAAGCCTGAACAGCTTTTTCTGTTTTAACAAACTCCTTATAGAACAATGAATTATTACCCCCTCCCATCATATCAGCTAAGGCATCTAAAGCAGGTTCATCTTTATGAAAATTTGGAATTGTAGGATAAACAAAGCCAGCCATAGGAAAATAAATTCTATCAGCAAATTTTCGATACTTATTTTGTGGTAGATTTACTTTAGGTAATCTTAAGTTTCTTACTTCTTGTCCTCTTGGAATTGATCCAAAATATTTTTCAGATAATAATAATACATCTTCTGTTTTAACATCCCCAGTAATAACTAAATAGGCATTGTTTGGACCATACCAACGCATAAAAAAATCTTTTAGATCATCTACATTTACCCTATCCAAATCATCAACATATCCAATTGTAGGCCAAGAATATGGATGTCCTTTTGGATATAATGTTTGATCTTTGATTTCCCAAAACATTCCATAAGGAATATTTACTTGGTTTTGCATTTTTTCATTTTTTACAGCATCTCTTTGATTTTCAAATTTCTTTTCTGTAACTGCATCTAATAAAAAACCCATTCTATCAGCTTCTAACCAAAGGGCAGTTTCAAGTTGATTACTAGGGATTGTTTGAAAGTAGTTTGTTCTATCTCTGTTAGTCGTCCCATTCATCGTACCACCACTTTCAGAAATTATCTTAAAATGTTCATCATCAGCTACATTATCAGAGCCTTGAAACATCATATGTTCAAAAAAATGAGCAAATCCTGTCATACCAATTTCTTCTCTATTTGAACCTACATGATAGGTAACTTCTACGTGTACTATTGGATCTGAATCATCTTCATGAACAATAATTGTTAATCCATTATCTAATTCCCAAATTTCATAAGCAATATCGAAATTATTAGTTGATGAAATTTTATGAATTAATGTTTGTGCTTTTAATAAAAATGATGCAAAACACAAGAATATGAGAGTAATAATTTTATTCATACGATTTTTTTTAAATAAATGTAAATTTAAAATAAAAAACGGCAATTAATGCCGTTTAATATATTTCTATGATGAGAAATTTAAATTACTGATTTTCAGTCGAAGAATTATTAGTAGTATCTTTTAATACTTGTTGATCATCACTTTCATTAACTTCTTCATCATTATTAACAGCTGGAACCTTAGCCACAGCTGCTATGGAATCGTTTTCTCTAAGTTTAATAATACGTACTCCTTGAGTAGCTCTGCCCATTTGACGAAGATCAGAAACCGAAATTCTTATAGTAATTCCAGATTTATTTACTACCATTAGATCATTGTCATCAGTTACATTTTTTAATGCAATAAGGCTTCCAGTTTTATCAGTAACATTTATAGTTTTAACTCCTTTACCTCCTCTGTTGGTAATTCTATAATCTTCAATACTTGAACGTTTTCCGTAACCATTTTCAGAAACTACTAATACGTCTGATTCAAAATTATTTACACATATCATTCCTACAACTTCATCTGATTCATTAGCAAGTCTTACTCCTCTAACTCCAGAAGCTGTTCTTCCCATAGGACGAACTTTTTCTTCTTCAAAGCGGATTGCTTTGCCTGATTTAACTGCTAGCATAATTTGCGAATTACCAGTTGTTAGCTTTGCCTCCAACAATTGATCGCCTTCTCTAATTGAAATTGCATTAATACCATTTTGTCTAGGTCTTGAATATGATTCTAAGTTAGTCTTTTTAACTATACCTTTTTTTGTACACATAACCACACAATGACTATTAACATATTCATTATCTTTAAGATCTTTTGTGTTAATAAAAGCCATTACCTTATCATCAGATGGAATGTTAATCATATTCTGAATAGCTCTTCCTTTCGTTGCTTTAGCGCCTTCAGGAATTTCAAATACTCTTAACCAAAAACATCTACCCTTTTCAGTAAAAAATAGCATGTAATCATGATTATTAGCAACAAACATATCTTCTAAAAAGTCAGCATCTCTAGTAGTTGCACCTCTTGATCCGACACCACCTCTATTTTGAGATTTATATTCAGAAAGTTTTGTTCTTTTAATATAACCTAAATGTGAAATTGTTATTACAACTTCTTCATTTGGTATCATATCTTCAATTCTGAAGTCACCTCCTCCATATTCAATAGTTGAACGTCTATCGTCACCATATTTTTCTTTGATTTCTGTCAGTTCAGTTTTAATGATATCCATCCTTACATTTTCATTTTCTAAAATGTTTTTTAAGTAAGCAATAGTATTCATCAATTCATCGTATTCTTCTTTCAGTTTATCTCTTTCTAGACCAGTTAACTTTTGAAGTCTTAAATCTAATATTGCTCTTGCTTGTATTTCAGAAAGATTGAATGAAGTTATTAAACCATTCCTTGCATCTTCTGGGGTACGAGATCCTCTAATCATTTTAATAATAGAATCTAAATTATCTAAAGCAATCAATAAACCTTCAACAACATGCGCTCTTTTCTCAGCCTGTTCAAGTTCAAACTGTGTTCTCCTAACAACAACTTCATGCCTGTGATCAACAAAATGGCTGATAATTTGCTTTAAATTTAATTGTTGAGGTCTTCCTTTGACTAAAGCGATGTTATTAACACTAAATGAAGATTGTAATTGTGTGTATTTAAATAATTTATTTAAAACTATATTAGGAATAGCATCTCTTTTAAGCTCATAAACAATTCTCATACCATTTCTATCAGACTCGTCTCTAATATCATGAATTCCATCTATTTTTTTATCATTGATTAAATCTGCTGTTTTTTTAATCATATCAGCCTTATTAACCATATAAGGAATTTCAGAAACAGTAATTGCCTCTCTATTTCCAACTTCTTCAAAAGAAGTTTTAGCTCTCATAACAACTTTACCTCTTCCAGTTTCAAAGGCATCTTTTACACCTTCATATCCGTAAATAATACCTCCAGTAGGAAAATCAGGAGCTTTTATATACTCCATTAAACCTTGAGTATCAATATTTCTGTCATCAATGTATGCAATGGTAGCATCAACAACTTCAGACAGGTTGTGAGGAGCCATATTAGTTGCCATACCAACAGCAATTCCTGATGTACCGTTACACAGTAAATTTGGTATTCTAGCAGGCAATACAACAGGCTCCTTAATTGTATCATCAAAATTTAGTTGATAATCAACTGTATTCTTATCAATATCTGAAAGTAATTCTTCGGCTGCCTTTCGTAATCTAGCTTCAGTATAACGCATTGCGGCAGGACTATCACCATCAATTGAACCAAAGTTTCCTTGTCCATCAACTAACATATAACGAAGTGACCATTCTTGGGCCATTCTTACCATTGTATCATAAACAGAGGTATCACCGTGAGGATGAAACTTACCCAAAACTTCACCAACAATTCTAGCAGATTTCTTGTAGGCTTTTGTAGAAGTTACTCCTAATTCGTGCATTCCAAATAAAACTCTTCGATGAACAGGTTTTAGTCCATCTCTTACATCGGGCAAAGCTCTTGAAACAATCACTGACATAGAGTAGTCAATGTATTTTGATTTCATTTCTTCTTCGATGTTAATTGGAATTATTTTCTCTCCTTCAGCCATATAAAAGTTATTTTTATTATTTATATTTAATTCACGAATTTAACTAATCACTTTTTGAGTAGACTAATAAATTATTATTAATTATTAACACATAAAATGTTGATAAATCAAAGATATATTTATTGTTAAATAGTTAATCTAATCATTATTTTGCAACATAGTTTGCTAAACACATAAAAAAATATGGATTCTAAATTTTCACCTAGACTAAATGAGGTTTTGAGCTATAGTCGTGAAGAAGCACTTAGACTAGGTCACAATGCTATTGGGCCAGAACATTTTTTACTTGGAATTTTGAGAGAAGGAAATGGTTCTGCAATTATAATTTTAAAAGCATTAGATGTTGATTTAAAAGCCCTAAGAAAGGTTGTTGAGAATTCTATCACACACAATGAAAAAAGCAATTATAGTAATTCAAACAATTTAGAACTTAAAAAACAGGCTGCTAAAGCCGTTAAATTAGCTCATCTAGAATTAATGGTATTTAAAAGTTTTGAAATTAAAACAATTCATTTATTACTTTCAATGCTTAAAGATGAAAATAGTGTTGTTACTTTATCATTAAGCCAATTTAATATTGATTACGAAACTGTTAAAAATGAATTTGCTTCAATGATAGATATGGATTCTGAAGGATCGAATGACGATATTAATACAAGTTTAAGCTCAAACCCAAGATCTGAAATGGGGGATTCAGAATCTGATGAAGAAGAATTGTTCTCAAACAGACCTAAAAAAACAAGTAGAAACACAAAATCATCTACTCCAGTATTAGACAATTTCGGAAGAGATTTAACTAAAATGGCATCAGATGAGAAACTTGACCCAATTGTAGGTAGAGAAAAAGAAATAGAACGAGTTTCTCAAATATTAAGTCGTAGAAAAAAAAATAATCCCATTCTAATTGGCGAACCCGGAGTTGGTAAATCAGCAATTGCTGAAGGATTAGCGTTAAGAATAGTCCAACGTAAAGTATCTCGTGTTTTATTTAATAAGCGAATAATTTCATTGGATTTAGCAGCGCTTGTTGCTGGTACAAAATACAGAGGTCAATTTGAAGAAAGAATGAAAGCTATTTTGAATGAATTAGAATCAAATAGCGATATAATTTTATTTATTGATGAAATTCATACTATAGTTGGAGCTGGCGGAGCATCAGGCTCATTAGATGCATCAAATATGTTTAAACCTGCATTAGCAAGAGGTGAACTTCAATGTATTGGCGCTACTACATTGGATGAATATAGACAAAATATCGAAAAAGATGGTGCATTAGAAAGACGTTTCCAAAAAGTTTTGGTGGAACCAACATCAATTGATGAAACCCTACAGATTCTTTACAATATAAAAGAAAGATATGAGGATCATCATAATGTCTCATATTCAGACGAAGCAATTGAGTCATGTGTAGCACTAACTAATCGATATATTAGTGATAGACATCTTCCTGATAAAGCTATTGATGCTTTAGATGAGGCGGGATCTAGAGTACATATTAATAATATTAATGTTCCTGAAAATATTTTAAAAATTGAAAAAGAACTAGATATAATAAAAACTCAAAAAGGAAAAGTTATTAAAAAGCAACGTTTTGAAGAAGCTGCAAGACTTAGAGATGAAGAAAGAAAACTTGAAAATAATTTAAAACAGGCAAAAATTAATTGGGAAGAAGAATTAAAAAGCCATAGAGAAAAAGTATCCGAAGATAATGTAGCAGAAGTTGTCGCTATGATGACTGGTGTTCCAGTAAAGAGAATAGCAGAACAAGAAAGTAAAAAACTTGTTCAAATGGAAAATGAGCTTCAAAAAAGAGTAATAGGACAAAACGAAGCTATTAAAAAAATTGTCAAAGCTATTAGAAGAAATAGAGTTGGATTAAAAGATCCTGAAAAACCAATTGGATCATTTATCTTTTTAGGCCCAACTGGTGTTGGAAAAACACAATTAGCTAAAGAATTATCTAAAATTATGTTTGATACAAAAGATTCACTTATTAGAATTGATATGAGTGAATACATGGAAAAATTTGCTGTTACAAGACTAGTTGGTTCTCCTCCTGGTTATGTAGGGTATGAAGAAGGTGGTCAGCTTACTGAAAAAGTTAGAAGAAAACCATACTCTATAATACTTTTAGATGAAGTAGAAAAAGCACATCCTGATGTATTTAATTTACTTTTACAAGTACTTGATGACGGCTATATGACAGATAGTCTTGGCAGAAAAATAGATTTTAAAAATACTATTATAATAATGACATCAAATATAGGTTCACGTCAACTAAAAGATTTTGGTCAAGGTGTTGGCTTTTCAACATCAGCAAGGAAAGAATCATATGACTCAGATACAAAAGGAATTATTGCAAAAGCACTCAAAAAAGCATTTGCTCCAGAGTTTTTAAATCGTATAGATGATGTTATAATGTTTAATTCTTTAAGCAGTGAAAATATTCATAATATAATTGATATCGAGCTTAAAGTATTATTTGAAAGAATAATAGAACTTGGCTATACATTAACATTAGATAAAAAAGCAAAAAACTTTATTGCTGAAAAGGGATATGACTCACAATTTGGCGCAAGACCATTAAAAAGAGCAATACAAAAATATTTAGAAGATATAATTGCAGATGAGATTGTAAATTCAAATCTCAAAGAAGGTGATGAAATTAAGATCACATATGACAATGATAAGGAAGAATTAAAAATTAAGATAATTAAACCTAAAAGGGAAAAAACACTTAAATCTAAAAAAGAATAAATAAATTATTTAATCCTTGTTTAGGAAATTCTTTAAAACCTCTTCGCTTACTCCAGTATTAGAAAAACCGCCATCATGAAATAAATTTTGCATTGTAACAGATTTAGTTAAATCTGAAAACAATGTAACGCAATATTTTGCACAGTCATCTGCAGAAGCATTGCCTAGTGGTGAAATTTGTTCTGCATATTTAAAAAACCCATCAAAACCTTTAACTCCACTTCCAGCTGTTGTAATCGTTGGAGATTGAGAAATTGTATTTACCCTAACATTATTTCTTTTACCAAAATGATAACCAAAACTTCTAGCAATACTTTCTAGAAAAGATTTATTGTCAGCCATATCATTATAGTCTGGAAATGTACGTTGAGCAGCAATGTAAGAGAGAGCTAATATAGAACCATAATCATTAATTGCATCTAGCTTCCAAATTGACTGCATTACTTTATGAAAAGAAATCGCAGAAACATCTAATCCTTTAATTGTAAAATCATAGTTTTGATCTGTATAATGCCTTCCTTTTCTTACGTTGACAGACATTCCTATTGAATGCAATATAAAATCTAACTTACCTCCTAATATTTCCATAGATTTAGAAATTAGGCTTTCAATATCATCTATTGATGTTGCATCAGCTGGAATTATTGAAGAATTCGTTTTTTCAGCTAATTCCTTAATTGTACCCATTCGCATTGCAATAGGAGCATTTGTTAATACAAATTTAGCGCCTTGTGCCTGACAATTTTCAGCAACTTTCCAAGCTATAGATTTACTATCTAATGCACCAAAAATTAAACCCTTTTTACCTTGTAATAAATTATTTGACATTTTATGATTAATTTGTTAATTACAAATATAAACGAATTATCAAGCATTTAATAAATCTTTTGCATTACTCAATGAAGAATCTGTTATCGATTTACCACTAAGCATTTTTGCTAACTCATAAATTCTTTCATCAGAAGTTAATTCTTTAATAATTGTTTGTTCTTTATTTGACGATTCTATTTTAGAAACTAATAGGTGAACAGATCCCTTAGCTGCAACTTGTGGAAGATGGGTTATACTTATAACTTGCATTGAATTTGACATTCTACTCATCAAATCTGCCATTTTATGAGCTATTTCGCCGGAAACGCCGGAGTCAATCTCATCAAAAATTACAGTAGGTAGATTTGTTTTACTGGCAAGAATATATTTAAAACATAACATCAGACGTGATAATTCACCCCCTGAGGCTATTTTGGAAATTTCCATAGGCTTTACGCCTTTATTTGATGAGAAAGAAAAAATAAAATATTCGTAACCCTTAATATTTAATTTCTCAAATGAATTAGTTAAAATTTTAACTCTTGCATTTGGCATACCTAAATCAGAAAGTAGAGAATGTAATTCATTTTCAATATTTGGCAATACATTTAACCTATTTTTTGTAATTTTTTTTGCTGTTACTGATGCTCTTTCATAAGCATTTTCACATTCTTTTTTAAGTAATTCAATAGAATTGTCAACATTAAAATAATTTTCTAAATCTATTGATAAGTTTGAATGAATTTCTAATAATTCTTCAACATTATTTACACTATGTTTTTGAAGTAATTTGCTAATTAAGTTATTTCTTTCTTGTAGTAATAATAAATCTCTTGGGCTAAAATCAACATTATAGTTTGAGGATAAATTTTCTAAATCTGAAATACAATCTTTGAATTCTATCCATATACTATTAAGTCTAGAGCTTAAAGCTTCTATATTAGAATCATTTTTTCTAATACTATCTAATGTTATTACAATGTTGGAAAGTAATGAGGTTACCGATAAATCATTAGTGTCAGAAATTTTATGAATATGATTCAATTTTTGCTGAATTTCTTCAAAATTTTCAAGCTTATTTAATTCTTCTTCGATAAGCTTATCTTCCAAGGTTATATTGGCTTCTTCCAACTCATCAAACAAAAATTTTTTATAATCAAATTCTCTAGATATTTGTTTTTCATTTTCAACTAACTCTTCTAACTTGTTTTTTTTATCAATATATAATTTGAACTCAGATTTAAATTTTAATTCTAAATCAAAATGATTACAATATGTATCAACCAATTTTAATTGATAGTCTTTTGAATTTAAAAGGAGTGTTTGGTGTTGAGAATGAATATCTATTAGTAATGACCCTAAAATTTTTAGAAGATTTAAACTGACCGGCGTATCATTTACAAAAGACCTAGTTCTACCAGATGGAGTGATTTCTCTTCTTATAAAAGTAGGATTAATATAGTCTAAATCATTTTCAACAAAAAAAGTTTCTAAATTATAATTTGCAATACTAAATTCACCCTCAACTATGCATTTTTTATCAATATTAGCAATCGCTTTCATTTCAACTCTTTCTCCTAATATTAATCCTAAAGCAGAAATTAAAATTGATTTACCTGCACCTGTTTCCCCTGTAATTGATGTAAAACTAGGTTTTAAATCGATGGATAATTCATCAATAAGTGCATAATTATTAATATATAATCTATTTAACATAACTTAATTTGGTAGTGAAATACGATCATTAGGTGAATTAGTTAAATTATTCTCCTTAATCTTATTGTACTTATTTATATTAGCAGGGTCAATTTGGGTTAGAATTTTATATATTCTATTTTTTTCATCTTGAAAAGCATTAGAATAAATACTAGAAATTTCGTCTGCTTTTGCATTAAAAAATATCTGAAGGATAAAAGATGTTGGATTAATTTGCTTTACCTTTCTCAAAGTTTCAATACTTTCAGTAATAAATTCCCTACCCTTTTCATTATCATCATGCATCATGTCTAAACCTTTTCTATGGTAATTATATAAAGCAGATTGAAAAATGTTATATTTTGAATCAAGTAGTTCCTCTGACAACCAAAATCTATTTTTATTACTTTCAAATGCTTTCCATCCATTTTCAGGTGCAGATTGGGCATTTTCAACAATTTTTTTTGCTTTTTGGAAATAAATACTTCCACCATTATCTCTAAAAGTAGAGTAGTCAAGTCCAATGATAATGTTAGTATAAAAAGATAAAATAGAAGATAAATTTGAAGTATGCGTGTTTTCATTAAATTCAATCGGTTGTGTATCTATAAAATCAAATTCAATTTCTTTATCCAAATAATTTAGAATTGGTGAATAATAAGAACTTTTAAAAACTGGACGAGAATATTGAACTTGTAAAGTTCCTGAATATCTATCTGTTGATATTTTTTCAAGAATATTAAATGATAGATTAAATTCTATTCGCTCTTCGTCTTTAAAAATTTCATTAGTCCATTTCCTATTATTGATAAATTCTTTAGCTGACTTTTGAAGTGTTTGAAGTTTTTGCCTGTCACTAATAGGCAAATCACTTTTGGGAACAACTCTAATATTACATAAAACTTCTTGAGAATGAGAAATACTAAAAGATGTCAATAAAACTATTAATGAAATTAAAACTCTAATCATTATAATATTTTATAATATGGTTAATAATATCATCTGCTACTTTTTGCTTAGATTTTAGGTCAAATTTAAATATATTATTATTTTTATCAATGATAGTTATCTTGTTATTATCATTTATAAAACCTGCTCCTTTATCATTCAAAGAATTTAAAACAATAAAATCTAATTTTTTACGATAGAGCTTTTCTTTGGCATTATCAATTTCATTATTAGTCTCTAAAGCAAAACCAATAAGCAACTGTTCTGAAGTTTTATTTTGACTTAAAGCTTCTAGTATGTCCTTTGTTTTAACTAATTCAAGTATTAAATTTTGATCTTTCTTCTTAATTTTATTTTTTGAAGGAATTTTTGGTGTATAATCGGCTACAGCTGCATTCATTATAAGAATTTCATTTTGTTTGAATTTTTCCATACACAGATCAAACATATCTTTTGCACTAACTACATTTATCAAATTAATATTAGTATTTATTAATTTTTGATTTGTTGGCCCGGAAATCAAAGTAACATTTGCACCTAAATTAGCTGCACATTCAGCAATTGAAAATCCCATTTTACCTGAAGAATAATTACCAATAAATCTAACAGGATCAATTGATTCGTAAGTTGGTCCTGCTGTTATAAGTACATTTTTATTATTTAATGGAAGTTTATCTATAATTTTTTTTTCGATAGCTGTAATTATATCATCTGGCTCTGCCATTCTTCCTTTTCCAGTTAAGCCACTTGCTAATTCGCCATCGCCAGGAGGAATATAGAAGTTACCATAGGACTCAAGCTTATTTATATTTTCTTGTGTACTTTGATGCTTAAACATATCTAAATCCATTGCAGGAGCAAAAAAAACAGGACACTTTGCCGAAAGGTATGTAGAAATTAGTAAGTTATCACATCTACCATTAGCCATTTTAGAAAGAGTTTTAGCAGTTGCAGGAGCAATTATAAATAAATCAGCCCAAAGAGCAATTTCAACGTGATTATTCCAAACATTCCCATTTTCTTTAGTAATTTCAATAAGTACAGGATTTTTGGATAATGTCGATAATGTTAAAGGGGTAATGAATTGTTGAGATTCAGGTGTCTGTATAACCCAAACATTTGCGCCCTTTTTAACAAATTCTCTAATTAAAAATGTGGATTTATATGCTGCAATGCTTGCAGTTACACCAACTATAACATTTTTATCTCTAAAAAAAGACATTAGACAATGTCTTCTTCGTTATCTAATTTAGCATTTCTATGATAAATATTTTCTTCTAAAAATTCTTGAACTGCAATAAGTGTTCCTTTTGGAAGTCTTTCATAAAACTTAGAAACCTCTATTTGCTCGCTATTTTCAAAAATTTCTTCAATAGATTCACTTGGAGTAGCGAATTCCGCTAATTTAGATAATAACTCTTCTTTAATATCTTTATTGATTTGAACAGCTCGCTTTGACATTATAGCTACGGCTTCGTACATATTTCCAGTACGATTAGCCATTTCTTTAATATTTTTAGTTTCAGTGGTATTTGGTGCTTTTGATTTTTTAAAGTCTGTCATTATTGAATTTTTCTAGTTGTTTAATCGATTTTTCATAAATAATTTTTGCATCTTTTATTCTTGTGTCCTCAGGAAAACTTTTAGTAAAAAACAAATATGATGCAATTGTATTATTGATGCGTTCCATTTTTTTACTATTTATACTATTACTAGCTAATTTGTAATTTGAGTCTAAAATTAAAAATTGAATTTCTGATTGATTGTCTATAGTTGGATAATCTGCTACAAGGTTGTTTAAGGCTGTTATTGCCGCATTGTAATCTTCTATATCGTAATACAACTTTGCAATACTAAATACTTTTTTGTGTAATTTTAATGATAAATCATCAATAAGTAAGTTACATTCAGCAACTCTTTCACTATTTGGAAATTTGTCAATGAATGCTTGAAGTTCTTGAATTGCTTTTTGTGTATTTGTTTTATCTAAAGAATATTTCGGTGATTCTAAAAAGTAACAATATGCGGACATATAAGATAATTCTTCATTGTATTTACTGTATGGGTATGTCAAAGTAAATAATTTAAATTTATAACTAGCTAGCATATTAGAACCTAAACCATAATGAGTATATGCAAGTAAATAATCAATTTCTTCGGCTTTGTTAGTACCTTTCATTAGAGTATGTAATTCGTCAAGAATTGGAAGTGCTTTAAAGTATTCATTTTCTTCATAGTACTTTTTTGCCATTACATATTTTAGTTCAATATCATTACTCTTTATAATTTTCTGATATCCATTGCATGAGAAAAGGAAAAAAGTTAAAACAATATAAAAGAAATTTTTCATATAAAAATAATCTATACAAAGATAGTAAATGGAACGACTTATAAATAATTTATTTTACATAGTTTAAAATCTATTTTGTGAGATGAATAGTATTGATTATTTTTGCCAAGTCAGATTTAATTTTTTATGGATCTTTTTCAAAAGATAAAAAACAATAGAGGCCCTTTAGGAAAACATGCAAAAGATGCTCATGGCTATTTTACATTTCCAAAATTAGAAGGTGAAATTTCTAATAAAATGGTGTTTAGGGGTAAAGAAGTTTTAGTTTGGAGTATTAATAACTACATAGGTCTTTCAAATTTAGATGAGGTAAGAAAAATCGATGAAAAAGCTTCTAAAGATTGGGGCTTAGGATATCCTATGGGATCAAGGATGATGTCTGGAAATACTAAATTCCACGAGGAATTAGAAAATAAGCTATCTGATTTTATACAAAAGGAAGATACAATTTTATTGAATTTTGGATATCAAGGAATAATGTCATCAATAGATGCATTAGTAGATAGAAAAGATGTTATTATTTATGACAGTGAGTGCCATGCATGTATTATAGATGGCGTTAGACTTCACCAAGGAAAGCGCTTTGTTTTTCCTCACAATAATATTCTAAATTTTGAGAAGCAATTACAAAGAGCTCAAAAAATAACCGATGAAACTGATGGCGGCATTTTAGTTATAACTGAAGGTGTTTTTGGAATGTCCGGAGATTTGGGAAAGTTAAAGGAAATTACTAATCTAAAATCAAAGTATAATTTCCGTCTTCTAGTTGACGATGCACATGGATTTGGCACTATGGGCAAAACAGGTTATGGAGCGGGAGAACATTTAGGATGTCATAAGGAAATAGATATTTACTTTGGCACATTTGCAAAATCTATGGCAAGTATAGGTGCATTCATATCTTCTACTGAAAATGTTATAGAATATTTAAGATATAACATGAGGTCACAAATTTTTGCGAAATCATTACCACTACCAATCACAATTGGAGCTATTAAACGTTTAGAAATTCTTCAATCAAAACCTGAATTAAAAGATAATTTGTGGAAAATTGCTAATAGCCTGCAGTCTGGACTAAGAAAAGCTGGTTTTAATTTAGGTAATACTGAATCTGCTGTCACTCCTGTTTATTTATCCGGAGGTGTTGGTGAAGCTACTAACCTAACTTTAGATTTAAGAGAAAACTACGGTATATTCTGCTCTATTGTTACCTACCCTGTTGTTCCTAAAGGTGTAATTCTTTTGAGACTTATTCCTACTGCAGTTCATACTATTGATGATGTAAANTATACAATAGAATCCTTTAGTTCAATTAAAAATAAGNTAGNAAAAGGAGAATATATTTCTGAAAAATTAGCTAGCTTNTAGACTAATTTNNTCAACTCNTGNNCAANAATAGATCTTAATNTTTCNGANGANTTGANTAATGGTAATCTTACCCCATCTTTACAAATTCCTTTTAAATTAAGTAATGTCTTCACTCCNGCTGGATTTCCCTCTTTNAATAGTGGATCAACAAAACCCAATATCTTGTAATGTAATTCTTTAGAGGCTTTTAAATCACCTTCAAGACCATATTTTACCATAGAAGAAAAATCTTTTGGCAAGGCTTGACCCAAAACTGAAATAACACCATCACCTCCCATAAGAATAATAGGAAGTGTAATAGCATCNTCTCCAGAAAGAACCATAAAATCAATTGGTTTTTTAGAAATNATTTCCATAATTTGCTCAATATCACCACTCGCTTCTTTTATAGCTATTATATTATCAAAATCATAAGCTAGTCTTAAGGTAGTTTTAGCATTTATATTAGATGATGTTCTGCCAGGNACATTATATATAATTAAAGGCAAAGGAGAACTTTTAGAAATAGCTTTAAAATGTTGATAAATACCTTCTTGAGTAGGCTTATTATAAGCAGGAGAAACAGATAAAATAGCATCAACTCCTTCAAGATTGTANNTTGAAAAAGATTTTATTATGTAATCNGTATTATTACCACCAAGGCCTAAAACTATGGGNAATCTATTATTGTTAGACTTTTTTACACAATCTAAAACTAATTTTTTTTCTTCAANTGAAAGCGTTACACTTTCACCTGTTGTTCCTAAAACAACTAAAAAATCAACCCCCCCATCTATGCAATGATTTACTAAATTATTTAATGCATTAAAATCAATAGTTAAATCAGATTTCATTGGAGTCACTAATGCTACTCCGGTACCACTAATTTTATTGTTCATTTTTTTTTATTNATTAAATTTAAATAATGTTTNNTTTCANAAATTAAAGAAGATAAATTATCTTCCTTGATATCAATCATCATATCATATATGGATAAATCTTTTTCGTATTTACCAACTTTAAANTTAGCTTTTGAACTACCTGCAAGGTATTTAACTGGCACACAATTGCTTGTGCAGAAATTAATAAGTATNTCATATTCTTTTTCTAAAAAATTTTTGATAATATAATTTTGTGGCTTATAGTACCAATTCAAATCTTTCAAAAAGAAAAAATCAAATTGNANCATNGGCATATGNTGATGTGTAAGTTCATTTCTATTCACAAAACCTAAGGCTTTAACATCTTTTTTTGTTTTNAAAAGATCATTGACAAATTCGCTCACAAGCATCATATCATTTAAATCAGTAGCATCATAAAGTATTCCTATAGATTTAGCTGTATTTAAATTATGAACTTGTCGCTTTCTTTCATTGTATTTTAAATCACGTNTAAAAACATAATCACCAACTTTCTGCTTGANATTTTCAANAAATTGAATATGCATTAACTAATCTTTTTAATGAATTCATNTTCGGACAATATAGGAATATTTAACCTTTCNGCCTTTTNAAGTTTGCTAGGCCCCATATTCTCNCCAGCTACTACAAATGTAGTTTTTTTAGAAATTGAACTAATATTTTTTCCTCCATGTTGTTCAATTATTTTTTTAAGCTCATCTCTNGAAAAATGACTAAAAACGCCAGAAATAACAATTGACATNCCTGATAANTGAGATGAAATAGCTTTACTTTCTTCNCCTATTTCAAAACATAAACCTTGATTTTTCAATCTNTNAATAAGNTTTATATTTTCNTTATTTTGAAAATATAGNACCACACTTTCTGCTATTTTTTNNCCTATTTCATCAACATTTTCNAAGCGTTCTTTATNAGCNNTNATNAAATGGTCTATATGTTGAAATTCTTTNACNAATACTTTAGAAACTGTTTCTCCNACATATCTAANNCCNAGAGCAAATAANAAACGTTCAAATGGAATGGCTTTTGATTGTTCCAAACCCTCAATAATATTAGANGCCCATTTNTCACCTTCTTTTTTAAATGGTAANAAATCTTCTTTTTTNAGGTCGTATAAATCTGGAATNGAAGNAATAAGTTGATTTTCAAAAAGTAGATCAATNGTTTCNGGNCCAATGCCATCNATATCCATAGCCTTTTTNCTTATAAAATGTTCAAACTTACCTTTTATTTGAGGCGGACACATCAAGTCATTTGGACAATAATGCTTAGCATCACCCTCAGACCTTACCAATGGTGTATTGCATTCGGGACAATGACTAATATATACCGTAGGCTGAGAAAATAAATCCCTTTCCTTTATAGCAACTCCAACAATTTTAGGAATTATCTCTCCCCCCTTTTCAACATATACCTTATCTCCTACTCTAATGTCAAGTTTTGAGATTTGGTCTGCATTATGTAATGAAGCTCGTTTGACAACTGTCCCTGCCAAAAGAACAGGTTCAAGATTAGCAACTGGTGTAATAGCTCCTGTACGACCTACCTGATAAGTGATTTCATTTAAAACAGTTGATACTTGTTCTGTTTTGAATTTATATGAAATAGCCCAACGTGGACTTTTTGCGGTAAAACCCATTTGTTCTTGCAATCTCAAGTCATTAACCTTAATGACTATACCATCAATATCATATGGTAAATGGTGTCTTTTATTTTCCCAATGATTAACAAAATCAATGACCTTATCAATAGATGAACAAACTTCTATTTCGTGAGGTATTTTAAAGCCCCATTCTCTAGCAGTTTGTAAATTTTCATAATGCCTTTGAGACGGTAATTCTTTTCCTATTAAATAATATAAAAAGCAGTCTAAAGGACGTTTAGCAACTTCCTTGCTATCCTGCATTTTAACACTCCCAGAAGCGGCATTTCTAGGGTTAGCGAAAGGCTCTAAATCTTTTGCTATTCTCTTTTCATTCATTTGGTCGAAACCTTCGTGAGGTAAAAATATTTCTCCTCTTATTTCCAATTTAGAAGGATAATCACCTTTTAGTTTAAGCGGAATACTATTGATTGTTTTTATATTAACTGTAACGTCATCACCTTGAGTACCATTACCTCGAGTTAAGGCTTGTTTCAACTCGCCATTCTCATATTTTAAGCTTATAGATACACCATCGTATTTGAGCTCACAAACGTATTCTATATCAGTTTCAACCAATTTGGTAATGCGTTTATCAAAGTCTACTAGTTCTTCTGCAGAATAGGTATTTCCTAGAGATAACATCCGGTATTCGTGATAAACAGTATCAAATGATTTAATTAACTCACCTCCTACACGTTGAGTTGGGGAATTAGCATCATAAAATTGGGGGTTTTGTTTTTCTAAATCTATAAGCTCATTCAGAAGCATATCAAACTCAAAGTCACTAATAGTAGGCTTGTCCAACACATAATAATTGTGATTGTGCTGCTGCAATTCACTTCTTAAAAAAACAATACGGTCTTGTACATTCATTAGAATTCGAATTTACGATTTCCTAACGGCTTTTACCATTCTATTTTTGCCTTGCATATCTTTTTTTATTAAGACATTTTNAAANCCNTTATTCTCTAGNAATTNCTTTATTTCAACTGATTTTTGTTCATTTATTTCTAAAAACAACAAGCCTTCTTTTTGTAAATGGACTTTTGAAAAATCTATNATACGCTTATAGTATATTAANGCNTCCTTNTCNGNAACGAACAAAGCTAAATGTGGCTCATAGTCCAANACATTNTTGTTCATCAATNTCTTTTCACTTTCTAAAACATANGGAGGATTACTAACNATTAAATCAAANGAAGTTTTCAATTCAATATCATTAAAAATATCGTGCTCAATGAAATGAATNTTTACAGTATTNTTTTTAGCATTTTCTCTAGCAATTNACAGAGCATNACTTGAAATATCCAAAGCCGNAATTTGAGCATCTTTNTGCTTAGCTAATGCTATTGGAATNCATGCACTNCCAGTACCAATATCTANTGCATTNGTAAAATTATGTTGTAATATCCAGTGAACTAATTCTTCNGTTTCANGNCGAGGTATCAAACACGATGGAGAAACTTTTAACGANAAGCCGTAAAACTCACATTCTCCCAATATGTATTGCAAAGGTTCAAACTTTTGTAATCTACTAACTACTGANTGATAAAAACTTACTGTGTCTGCTGACAATNGACTATTCGACGACAATAGGTATTCNGAACGACTNAGATTTGATATCGAATNAATACACNAAAAAGCNANGTTTTGAGTCTCTTTCTTAGAGTAAAATTGNATTAACTCCTTTTCAAAATAAGGNAGTATATCACNAATCATTTTCATCTGAGCAATTTAGTTAAATTTGTGCGTGTTGATGGACAAAAAATACATNCAANTTTGTATCGATTTAGCGTTAAAGGGCTTCCCNTTAGCCTTTCCTAACCCAATAGTTGGTTGTGTTATTGTNCACAACGATANTATAATTGGTCAAGGATATCACCAACAATNCGGCTCTCATCATGCNGAAGTCAACGCTATTGCTAGTGTAGAAAATAAAAAATTACTAGAANAATCTACCTTNTACGTTAGCCTTGAACCTTGCNCCCATTTTGGNAAAACCCCTCCTTGTGCAGATTTNATAGTAAAGAGTAAAATACCCCGAGTAGTTATAGGCAGTTTAGATACTTTTTCAGAAGTCAATGGNAAAGGTATTNAGCNTTTNAAAGNTGCTGGTATTGAAGTGGTTANTAAGGTATTAGAAAAAGAATGTCGAGNAATCAATAANAGGTTTTTNACTTTTCATGAGAAAAANCGTCCTTATGTCATTTTAAAATGGGCACAAACANCAGATGGATATATTGCTCCTTTAAATCAAAAAGAACCCCTTTGGATTAGCTCTCCTGAATCCAAAACCTTAGTNCACCNATGGCGTAGTCAAGAACAGGCTATATTGGTTGGTCGTAAAACAGCAGANCTTGACAATCCTTTACTTACCACTAGAGAAGTTGAAGGTAAAANTCCGATTCGAATAGTGTTAGACAGAAAATTATCTTTAAATAAAGACCTNCNTATTTTTAATGATGACGCCCCNACTCTAGTTGTTAATGATAANCTATCATCTGAAAATCATTTGAAAGTANATTTTGACAATNTNGCACCATCACTTTTAAAAGAGTTACACAGTCGTAATATACAATCNATNATAATNGAGGGNGGTGCTCAAACATTAAATACATTTATTGAGNCTAAGNTNTGGGATGAGGCTNGANTNTTTANATCAAAAAANNNATTAGNAAAAGGNATTCAATCNCCTTTAATTNAGTCNGTTANAAATCAATCAGAGCTTNTCGGTAACGATAAATTAANTTATTNCATTAACTCATGATTGAATTAGGNTTNTCNATATTNTTTACCATATGTCTATTTCTGTTTTTTAAAGAATTTGACAGAAGAAAGGTTGATACTCTCGAAGCAATTACNTTCAATTATCTTTCTGNTGGAGTCTTATCAATAGCNTTTGGNAGTTCNGGCTACTCTTTTGAAAATACTATTNATGCCGACTGGTTTATNCCTACNGTCTTTTTNGGGGTNTTTTTCATAGTAATGTTCAATATTATGGCCTTNACCACTCANAAATTAGGCGTTACCATAGGCTCTTTAGCAAGTAAAATGTCTTTGATAATTCCTGTAATTGCNGCTCTCTTGTTTCAAGGGGATTNATGGACNATACTAAAATCANTAGGTATTNTGATAGCACTNTTATCGGTTTATCTGACTGTNAAAAAANATGAAAATANAAACGGACCTATTTATCTAGCGATANTNTTATTTGTAGGNGCAGGATTATTAGATACAGTNTTATCACANATNCAATTCAAATANNTNGANACNCAAGCCGCTAAAGACTATTTTACGAGCACTGTNTTTTTAGTTGCTTTTTGNGTAGGNTTTATTATGCTAATCNTTAAGAAANANGGATTCAAAATGAGGAATGTGATTTATGGATTANNTCTAGGTATTCCTAATTNCTTGAGCATCTTATTTGTTTTNAAAAGTTTAAACAAAATGGATTCTAGTTTAGTTTTTCCNATACTNAATATTGGTGTNGTGGTTTTATCGGCACTTATCGGATGGGGATACTACAAAGAANATTTATCCAAACTAAATTGGCTAGGNGTGATATTGGCTATNACTTCTATTTATATCCTTATTTATTCNTAAATGCTTTTTGAGGATTCATATTTAGAAGTTGTCGGCTCATCTCAGGGCCTTTTTAAAGANAAAGGAAGTAAGTTTATTGCCTATANTTTTCATATCAAAGATGAAGATGATGTNAAAAATAGACTTTTAGAAGTTAAAAAGATTGAAATTAGAGCGNGTCACCATTGCTATGCATACATTCTAAATCCAGATAAATCTGCACANAGATACAGCGATGACGGAGAACCGTCAAATACGGCTGGAAAACCCATTTTAGGTCAGCTTNNATCTAACGACTTGACNAATACTCTAATNATTGTAGTTCGTTATTTTGGTGGANTGAAACTNGGNNTAGNTGGACTCANTAATGCCTACCGAAATGCNGCACAAGATGCNTTACNAAATATNNCTATNGAAAAANGNTNCATAAANGAAGTTTTTGTNGTANATTTTNAATATNCAGAAATGAATAATGTNATGCGANTAGTTAANGATTTAAAACTAGANNTTATNCANCAAAANTTNGAAATAGAATGTGAATTAACTNTTAGTATTAGAAAAAGNCAATCTGAAAAAATGCAANGTATATTTGCACTCAATCATAAAGTTAANTTAGTNTATCAAAAAACNATTTAANATGGAATTATTAAAAANACTNTGCNANATAGAAGCNCCATCNGGTTCNGAACAAAATATGACTGAATTNGTATTGGATTANATCAAAANNAATCAAGANAGNTGGAAAGTAAAACCTGAATTNTTTTATGGTGATGNTTTTCAAGATTGTATTGTTNTGGTNTTTGGTAAACCTANNACAGCCATTTTTGCTCACCTNGANAGTATTGGCTATACCGTAAAGTATAACAATGAAGTNNTNAAAATTGGNGGCCCTANCACCAAAGAAGGNATTGTGTTAGTGGGACAAGATAGCNAAGGAAGGATTGAAGAAAAACTACAANACNAAACCGATAAAGATGGAAATAAAACTCTTTTTATTGGAGGNAGAGAAGTTGAAANAGGTACAACACTAACNTTTAANGCTGATTTTAGNGANACTGACGANTTTGTTCAATGCTGTTNTATGGATAATCGTTTGGGTGTNTGGAATGCCCTNAAAGTGGCTGAAAAGCTAGAAAATGGTATAATTTGTTTTTCNGCATGGGAAGAACATNGCGGTGGTTCAGTNGGNTANTTAGCTAAATTCATNTANGAAAAATACNGAGTCAAACAAGCNCTTATNTCTGATATAACTTGGGTTACNGAAGGTGTTNAACACGCNAAAGGNGTAGCCATATCNATTAGAGATAGCGGNATTCCTAGAAGGACTTANNTTAATAGAATTATTGANTTGGCAAAAGNNAGTAACATTCCTTTTCAATTGGAAGTAGAAAATGCNGGAGGTAGCGATGGTAACGCNCTACAGCGTTCGCCNTACCCTTTTGANTGGTGTTTTATTGGTGCNCCCGAAGATTTNGTNCATACACCNGACGANAAAGTNNATAANTCAGATATAGANTCNATGANTCAGATGTACNACTATTTGATGATTAATCTTTAATCAANTTNACNGCATANACAGANGNAATAGCTCCTAGNGTNGTNGCAACTANATACANCCACAAGTGAGTCAAATGACCAGAAACTACTGCTGGAGCAATAGAACGTGCTGGATTCATNGAGGCACCAGAAACAGGNCCNGCAAAAATAGCCTCAAAAGCTACTACTGAACCNATAACNAANCCCGTCATNACTCCNACTTCTTTACTACCTTNAGAAAGTAACANAATAACAAACATNAGAATAAAGGTTAGGNTAAANTCTAATACAAAAGATTGTTGCCAANTATCNACAGGTATAGTNGCACCTAAAAANTCATGNTCTGGAAACANNANTTTTANAGATNNACTNGCNAAAAAAGCACCAAGNAACTGAAAGNNTATGTATGGCAAGACCTCTTTAGNTTCAAAGCGTTTAGCTACCCAAAAGGCAATACTAACTGCNGGATTNATATGTGCNCCAGAAATACTNCCAATNGAATATATAACTGCCATNACTACCAANCCAAANGTTAANCCAATACCNAGATNAGAAACGCTNCCATACAAGTCGTTNATAANGATAGCTCCTGTNCCAGCAAATACCATCATAAAAGTACCTANAAACTCCGCCCAATANTTTTTCATAATCCGAAAGATTTTAACTGNGATATCAGNTCNTNTGGAGCAGAACANGGTNTATTTTTTTNCATATCAANAAAAACTANAACNACTTCTGCTTGNTTAATTTTCACTNCCGATTCGTTATAAGTTTCAAAATAAAAATGAATNCNNGCTTGNGGNAATTCTTTGATNAATAANTTAATGGTCAATTCTTCATCGTAATAAGCNGGTTTAAAAAACTTNGTNGAATAAGAAAGAACAGGNAGCATCACTCCCTTATCCTCCATTTCTTTGTAATNAANACCTAAACTCCTTANGGCTTCTACNCTAGCNACTTCAAAGTAAGNAGCATAATTACCATAATAGACNTAACCCATTTTGTCCGTCTCGGCATAGCGAACTCGTATTTTNGTTTTGTGNAAAAACAANTTNTAATCTTTTNTATCGTTGGGNGAATTTTTCTTCCTGTCTTGCTTTTTCATTGCTTCTCCAATCTGATTACTTGCTGTAAATGAAGCGACCATATTGTTCAACATGTCAGAACCTGCTTGAGGAGAATTTGGTAATAAAATCAAGTTACTATTGGTGTCAGCACCAACNGCTTGTAAAGTATCATAATGTTGAGTTACTACAATTAATGCCGATGCTTCTTGGGAGTTTATTCCAACTTTATTTAAAACTTCTACTGATTCTTCTAAACCTCTNGCTATCTCCCTTCTTTGATCTGCTATACCTTGACCTTGNAAACGCTTACTTTCTGCTTCTGCTTTAGCCTTTTCAACAATTAAAATACGAGCAGCATCTCCTTCATATTGAGCTGCTACTTTTTCACGCTCGGCAGCATTAATTCTATTCATAGCATTTTTNACCTGTGTATCCGGATCAATATCNGTAACTAAAGTTTTTATGATGTCNTAACCATACTCTATCATTGCATCATTTAGTTCAGACTTTACTGCTATAGCAATATCATTTTTCTTCTCAAAGACATCATCTAACTTCATTTTAGGNACTTCGGCACGAATAACGTCAAAAACGTATGATGTAATTTGATCGTGTGGATAATCTAGTTTATAAAAAGCATCATACACTTTTGTTTTAATAACTTGAAACTGAACAGAAACTTTAAGCTTGACAAACACATCATCTTTTGTTTTTGTTTCAACNACTACATCTAATTGTTGAATTTTNAAACTTAACCTACCTGCAATTCTGTCTATTATAGGNATTTTAATNTGAAGACCAGANTGTCTAATAGANGTAAATTTTCCAAAACGCTCTATTACNGCAGCAGTTTGTTGNTTAACAATAAAAAAAGCGAGAGGTATTAANACTATTACAATANTTATAAAAAAGATAGAATTGGTCATGTTTATATATTTAATTAANNATCAAACATAATTAATATGTTTATCTATCTTTNAATTATATNATTANTTAATTAANNNTTTTTTAACAATATTGAAGTATAAATTTTAGATTTGTTCTATGCATATTATTTACCTTTTTTTAGCTCTTGCACTCNCNAACACGATAAATAGTAACTANNCAAGTTTAAACCGTGAAGTNTACGATGTNNAATCCTCANAAATAGATAGTAATATATATTATACTATTCTTCCATNTAAAACTATNCTTGANAAAGAGATGAATACTGTTTTATGTCATTCCAAANAAGANATGAAAAAAACAAAACCNGAAAGNTTACTTGGCAATTGGACATCAGATGTTTGTTTAGAAATTGCTCAAGAAATNTATGAAGATGATATTGACCTAAGTTTTTTTAATAATGGNGGTCTGNGNAGCCCAATACCTNAAGGAGATATCACTAAAANNGATTTATNTAAACTNATGCCTTTCGAAAATGAATTAGTCGTTTTAGAATTAAACAAAACAGAANTTTTAGATTTAAAAGCCTATTTTAAATTTACTAAAGGTCAACCCATAGCTTTTGTTGATGATTTTTCATTAAACGANAGCTTGTTTTTAGTTCTTACAACAGACTATTTAGCTAATGGTGGAGATAAAATGAAATTCTTTAAAGAAAAAAAACAANACAAAGTAGGTATAAAAATGAGAGATGCTCTCATAAAATATTGTTTAAAAAAAGACACTATTTCGTCAANATTAGACGAAAGACATTTAATTNTATTCGATGNAAAGTAGAAGAAANTTTATAAAACAAATTGGACTAGGNACTACNCTANTAAGCTTATCTCCTTTTCAAGCTTTTTGTANTAATACTCAAAAACAANNAAAATTAACAATACTTCATACNAACGACATNCACAGTCACATCGAAGCTTTTTCTTCAGGAAGTAACAAAGGCTTTGGAGGTATGCTTCAATTGTCATCNCTTGTTAAAAAAATNAGAGAAAATGAAGANAACATTCTATTATTAGATGCTGGAGATATTTTTCAAGGTACTCCTTACTTNAATCTCTTCGGNGGAGAGCTAGAATTTAGACTNATGAGCAATATTGGCTATGATGCCGTAACTATTGGAAATCATGACTTTGATAACGGAATAGATGGATTAGCTAGTCAAATGCATNATGCTAATTTCNCATTTATTTCTTCAAACTATGACTTCAGTGATACTNTTTTAGANAATAAGGTAATAACACATAAAATATTTAATAAAGGAGGAATAAAAGTAGGAGTATTNGGNATAGGTNTTGAACTGAATGGTTTGGTTGACCCAAAACTTTATGNAAATACNAAATACTTAGAACCNGTATCANNNGCAAATAAAAAAGCAAATTATCTTAAGAAGANAATGAAATGTGACTTAGTTATTTGTTTATCTCATTTAGGTTTCAAATATAATAGTAACAAAATTAGCGATNTGNAATTAGCTGCTAAAACNAAAAANATAGATTTGATAATAGGTGGGCACACTCACTCTTTTCTAAATAAGCCAGTAATTGTAAAAAATAGTGTAAAAAAAGAGGTGCTTATCAGTCAAGTGGGATTTGGCGCAATCAAATTAGGNAAAATAGACTACTTTTTNAATAAAAAAATATCAAATAATCATAAATNNGACCTTGCTTATAAGGCNAATATGATAGATGTAAGATTATAAATNAAANTATCTTTCAGATAAGAAAATAAAAAAAATCNNTACTGTAAAAAAAACATTAAAATCAAGGNCTNTAAAATTTTTTTTTAAACTTTTTTATTAACACATTTGTTTATTCTTTTNAGAAAAGAAATAATTATAAATAATTTTAATTTTTTAAGATAAATGACAGAAAATAAAGTTTTCGAGGTTGTATGGAATAATTGCCTTAGCATTATTAAAGATAATGTTAGCCCTCAATCTTATAAAACTTGGTTCGAACCTATTAAACCAATTCGTTTGAAGGGTGATGTACTTACNATTCAAGTGCCATCACAATTCTTTTACGAATGGCTAGAACAACACTANATAGATCTACTTAAAAAGACAGTTAAAAAAGAANTAGGTGATGANGGNAAGTTAGAATATAGTATCGTAATGGACAATAATTACAACACTAAACCATATGTTACAAAAGTACCAAGTAANAGNAAAGGAAATTTAAAAAATTCACCGATACATATGCCAATCAATATAAATGAGACCTCTATAAGAAATCCATTTGTAATTCCAGGNTTAAAAAAAATACAGGTAGACCCTCAATTGAATTCAAATTTTTCTTTCAGCACTTTTGTTGAAGGTGACTGCAATAGATTAGCACGTTCAGCGGGCTACGCAGTTGCACAAAAACCTGGCGGAACCTCATTTAACCCGTTGTTAATTTATGGAAATGGNGGCTTAGGAAAAACACATCTTGCCAATGCCATAGGAATTGAAGTCAAAAACTTATATNCNGAAAAAACCGTTCTTTATGTTTCNGCTGATAAATTCCAAACNCAATTCGTTGATGCAATAATGGANAATAAGAAAAATGACTTTATCCACTTCTATCAATCAATTGATGTTTTAATTATTGATGANGTACAATTNTTTGCAGGAAAAGAGAAAACNCAAGATGCATTCTTTCATATTTTCAATCATTTACACCAAAATGGCAAACAAATTATTTTAACATCAGATAAAGCACCTGTCGATATGCAAGGNGTAGAACAACGCTTATTATCTCGCTTTAAATGGGGATTATCAGCAGACTTACAGTCTCCTGATTTAGAAACTCGTATTGCTATTCTTAAAAAGAAATTATATAACGATGGTATTGAAATGCCATACGAAGTNGTAGANTATATCGCCTATTCTATCACTACAAACGTGAGAGAATTAGAAGGCGCTCTAATTTCTTTACTTGCCCAATCATCACTCAATAAGAAGAATATCACTATTGACTTAGCAAAAGAAATGTTAGATAAGTTTGTNAAAAATACTGCTAGAGAAATTTCTATTGACTACATTCAAAAGGTAGTTTGTGACTATTTTGATATTCCTATCGAATTAATGAAATCTAAGACNAGAAAAAGAGAAATCGTTCAAGCCCGACAANTGGCAATGTTCTTCTCTAAACAGCTAACCAAAAACTCTCTAGCNAATATNGGAATCCATTGTGGCAATAAAGATCATGCAACAGTATTACACGCTTGTAAAACNGTCAATAACTTAATTGATACNGACAAACAGTTTAGAGCTTTTGTTAACGATATTGAGAAGAAGTTAACGCTTAATTAATATTTTCAAAACAAAGCAANATGAAAATACTGTTCGTTTGCTTAGGAAANATTTGCCGNTCACCNCTTGCTGAAGGNATNCTTAGACACATCAACCCTGANATNNTNGTNGATTCTGCAGGNACTTCCAATTANCACATTNGNAGNCCTCCNGACANNCGAATGATTGAAANAGCANAATCTTNCGGNATAGACATNTCAAATNTANCTGCTAGNCAATTTACNANAGAAGATTTCAANCGNTTTGATAAGATTTTCATTATGGATGANAAAAACTACAGAAATGTTNTNNCNNTAGCCGAAAATNAATCTCANATTNAAAAAGTACATTACACTNTATCAAANCAAAATAATGTNCCNGACCCNTATTTTGGNGGAAAAGATGGNTTTATTCAAGTATANNANATGTTNNANGAAGCTTGTCAAACGATNAATGATGAAATCCANNANAGGTAANCTCATNCTNATTCCNTGNACACTNGGTGANACANNANTAAANAAAGTACTTCCACNAGAAAANACAACTTATATNAATNCTTGTTCTGAATTNATNGTAGAAAATATNCGCTCGGCAAGACGNTTTCTTATAAAATCTNATATAAATACAGNTATNGANNATTTAAANTTTCATTTACTGAATAANCANACCAAGNAATATGAATTATCTNNTATGCTAAANNGNATTGAAGANGGNAAAAANATTGGATTNCTTTCAGAAGCTGGTTGCCCNNNNATTGCTGANCCAGGNGCAGANATTGTAAAANTNGCNCACTCNANAGATATTANTNTTNTNCCNTTAGTNGGNCCATCNTCNATTTTAATGGNACTNATGGCNTCTGGTCTNAANGGNCANAACTTCNCNTTTAATGGTTATTTNCCNAAAGANAAAANAGANCGNAAAAAACNNATACNANTTTTAGAGAATTTGTCGTTTAANCAANAATCAAACACAAATATTTATNGAAACACCTTTTCGAAANAATNATNTNCTAGAAGATTTATGNAAATATTGNCAAGCTAATACTGNNNTAGTAGTAGCAACTAATATTAGNACANANTCCGAAANNATTNCAAGAGANANTATTAAAAANTGGAGGAAAAAGANCNGTANANTTGAANAAAAANCCTAGTNTTTTTTTAATTCATAAATATTAAAACTTGTAATTGTAAATTATTTGCATATATTGAGCCCTAAGCATAAAAAAATNTCCAATGTTATACCAACTAGAATATCCTTTAAATTCATCAATAAAAATACTTTATGAACGTTTAAGTACAATCAGCGGATTATCAGAATGGTTTGCTGATGATGTAAACATTAACAGAGANGGTATTTACACCTTNACTTGGGAAGGGAGTTCNCANGATGCAAAACTAATAAGCAAGAAAAAAGGTGATCATATTCGTTTTAGATGGTTAGATTCTGANGAAGATGAATTTTTTGAATTTAGAATNCAAATTGATGAATTAACATCTGANGTATCTCTNATAATCTCCGACTTTGCNGAAGATGAAGAAGATAAAGNAGACGCAACCAACCTTTGGGATGCACAGATTGANAATTTAAAAAATATAATTGGCTCNTAAACATTTANAGATAAAATGAAAAAGCTTAATCTTTTCATTATTAAATCTTTTATTGGTCCCTTNATTTTTACTTTTTTAATTGCAATCTTTCTATTATTAATGCAGTTTTTATGGAAGTATATTGACGATTTGGTAGGNAAAGGCNTAGACTTTATAACNATTTCNAAATTATTATTTTACGCTTCNGCTCGTTTTGTTCCAATGGCACTACCTATTTCAGTTTTACTATCTTCAATTATGACCTTTGGTAATATTGCCGAAAGAAATGAANTAAATGCNATAAAATCTGCAGGAATATCTCTAAAAAAGTGCATGNACCCATTGTTANTCTTTATTTTTATAATTGCTACTTCATCATTTTTGTTTTCAAACTATTTTATGACTTACGCAAACCTAAAAGCAGGTTCNTTATTNTACGACATCAGNAAACAAAAACCNGCCCTTAATATCAAAGAAGGTATGTTTTATAATGAATTGAGTGGTTACAGCATAAAGATTAANAAGAAGTTAGAAAATGGAACTGACCTAGAGGGNATAATGATATATGACCATACATCAGANNTGGGTAATGACAAAGTAATTATTGCCGAAAAAGGCAAAATGTATCTTTCNGAAAATGAAAATTATTTTATTATTTCATTAGAAAATGGCTACAGCTACTATGAAATGAACATAAATAAAAAGAACGAAAAAAGACCNTTACAAAGAAGTAAATTCAAGAAAGATGTTTTAAGGTTTGATATGTCAGATTTTGGAATGAAACGAACNAGCGAAGAATTATANAGAAATCATTATGCTATGATGAAAAATTCACAATTAATTTCGGCAATAGATTCAATAAACTNTAAAAAAANTCAAAAATTAAATCTTTTCAAATCAAATGTTTCGAAAAAAATAAATTATGATTTTGAAAAATTAGAAAGCAANTATAACTCAAACAATTTTAATTTAAGCAATCAGAATNCAAAAATATATACNAATGCTATTTCNNNAGTAAAGTACATTAAATCAATGTTAAATAACATAATAGCAGATCAAAATTATTCAAATAAAATTGCNATAAAACATAAGGTTGAATGGCATAGAAAATGGTCGCTTTCCGCAGCTTGCATAATATTTTTTTTAATAGGAGCTCCACTTGGGTCGATTATTAAAAAAGGTGGTTTTGGTATGCCTGTAATNATATCTGTAGGATTTTTCATCACGTATCACATCGTATCNGTAACTTCTGAAAANATGGTTAAAGAATCTGAAATATCTGTATCGGAAGGTATGTGGATTGCNAATCTTATGCTTCTACCTGTTGGTCTTTTATTGAGTTATAAAGCTAATACAGACTCTCAATTGTTTAGTTTAGCCTTCATTANGCAATTATTTAAAAAATAATTAGCGTACTAACTTCTTATAACGAATACGAGTTGGACCAACATCGCCTAAACGTTTTTTACGNTTTTCTTCGTAATCGCTATAACCACCTTGAAAGAAATACACTTGCGAATCNCCTTCAAATGCTAATATNTGTGTACAAACTCTATCTAAAAACCAACGATCATGTGAGATAATAACNGCACAGCCCCCAAAATTTTCTAAACCTTCTTCTAAAGCACGTAAAGTGTTGACATCNAAATCGTTTGTAGGCTCATCTAATANNAGCACATTNCCCTCATCTCTAAGTGTCATAGCTAAATGCAGTCTATTTCTTTCACCTCCTGATAAAACACCTACTTTTTTATTTTGATCAGATCCTTGAAAATTAAATTTAGCCACATATGAGCGAGAATTCACTTTTTTNCCNGAAACTTCTAGCAATTCATTACCTCCTGTTACTTGTTCCCAAATGGTTTTTTCTGGGTCTATATCGGCATGTTGTTGGTCAACATAAGAAACTTTTACAGTTTCACCAATACTGAATGAACCNCNATCGGCTTCTTCTTGACCCATTATCATTCTAAATAGTGTTGTTTTACCTGCACCATTTGGACCCACAATCCCCACAATCCCTGCTGGNGGCAAGTTAAAGTTCAAGTCTTCATACAATAANTTATCACCAAAAGCTTTGGAAACACCTTTTGCCTCAATAACTTTTGTACCCAAACGAGGACCTTGAGGAATGTATAATTCTATTTTTTCTTCTTGNNGTCTATTTTCTTCACTAAGCAGTTTATCGTAATTACTCANGCGAGCTTTAGATTTNGACTGTCTTCCTTTAGGGCTCATTCTCACCCATTCCAACTCGCGTTCTAATGTNTTTCTTCGTTTACTAGCTTGTTTTTCTTCTTGAGCTAANCGTTTCGATTTTTGATCTAACCAAGAGGAATAATTNCCCTTCCATGGAATACCTTCTCCTCTATCTAATTCTAATATCCAACCAGCTACGTTATCCAAAAAATACCTATCGTGAGTAATAGCAANTACGGTTCCNTTATATTGTTGTANATGTTGTTCCAACCAATGTACTGACTCAGCATCTAAATGGTTTGTTGGCTCATCTAGCAACAAAATATCTGGTTCTTTTAAAAGTAAACGGCAAAGAGCTACTCTTCTTTTTTCTCCTCCTGACAATATAGAAACCGATTTTTCTCCATCNGGACATCTTANAGCNTCCATAGCTATATTCAACTTAGTTTCTAAATCCCAAGCACCAGCAGCATCAATTTTGTCTTGNAATTCTCCTTGNTTAACCATTANCTTCTGCATTTTATCAGCATCTTCATAAACTTCAGGNAGAGCAAACTGATTATTAATTTGGTTGTATTCAGTAATTAGATTTACAGTATCTTGCATACCTTCTTTGACNANATCTATTACTGTTTTAGAATCATCCATTTCTGGCTCTTGANCAAGATAACCAANAGNATGTTCTTTAGAAAAATGAACATCGCCNTGAAAAGACTTATCTANACCTGCNATAATNTTTAGTAAAGTTGATTTACCNGAACCATTAAGGCCGATAATTCCAATTTTAGCTCCGTAAAAAAANGATAGATGAATATCTTTTAAAACTTGTTTGTTATTTGACGGGAAAGTCTTACTTACCCTATTCATAGAAAAAATAATTTGNTGATCAGACATAGTTAGAATTTANTACAAATATCGCTATTTTATGAAATATGGTAAGAAAAATATATNATNAATNGAAAAAANATAAATAAATAAAGNTATTATCAATAGCCTAATATTTNATTTTTTNTTGCTCTAATAATTACATAAAATAAGTTTAATTAATAGTTCTTTATGCTTAAATTTGCNCNTTAAATTAAGAAATATATTAANCTAAAATTTATGATATGGTATTAGTAGGAAAAAAAGCACCTAATTTCAGCGCTAAAGCTGTTATTAATGGCGGAGATATCGTTGAAGGTTTCTCNCTAGAACAATTTATTGGAAAAAAGCATGTAGTTTTTTTCTTTTATCCAAAAGATTTTACTTTTGTTTGCCCATCAGAATTACACGCTTTTCAAGCAAAATTATCTGATTTTAAAGAAAAAGGNGTTGAAGTTGTGGCATGTTCAACNGACACTCCAGAATCACATTGGGGATGGTTGCAAGTTCCAAAAGACAAAGGAGGAATAAAAGGAATTACTTATCCTTTAGTTGCTGATCAAACTAAAACCATTACAGAAAATTTTGGTGTANTATTTGGTGATTATTTTATAAATGAAAATGATGAATTAGAAGCAGANGGNCCAATGATTGCNTTNAGAGGATTATTTCTAATTGACAAAGAAGGTATAGTTCAACACCAAATTGTNAATAATTTACCTCTTGGAAGAAATGTTGATGAAGCTCTAAGAATGATTGATGCCCTTCAACATCATGAAGAAGAAGGTGAAGTTTGTCCTGCAAATTGGGAAAAAGGTAAAGNTGCTATGAAAGAAAATTTTGCNGGAGTAGCCGATTATTTATCTAAACACTAATTTTTCAAAAATAAATAACAAAGCTCGACTATNTATTCGAGCTTTTTTTATATGTCAATTTTTCAATACTAATCCAATAAGGTTTNATGCACTTTTTTAAGTATTTCGAAACATTTATCTTGATTTTTTGCTTCTGCATATGTNCGCAATAAAGGTTCAGTTCCGGACGGTCTTATCATAACCCAACTATCTTCATCAAAGTAATACTTAAANCCGTCAATAGTCTCAGTTTTAANAATNGCTAAATCACCAAATTTCGTATACAAATCATTTTTACAATTTNCCACAATTTCCTCTTTTTTAGCTTTTGCTAAATGTAAGTCAATTCGTTCGAAAGCAAACTCGCCTACAATATCATACACTTCTTTAATNAGGTCATCTAAGCTCTTACCTGTNTTTGCCATATANTCCCATATTACTAAGCCCATCCAAATACCGTCTCTTTCTGGAATATGACCTTTAATNGCCACACCGCCAGATTCTTCACCACCTAATAATACGTCTTCNTTNAGCATTACNTCTGCTACGTGNTTAAAGCCAACTTTTACAATTTCATGCTCCAATCCNTAGTGATCACACATCTTTGCCACTTTTACNGAACANGAAAAGGCAGTAACAACCTTTCCATTCATNCCCTTATACTTAACTAAGTAATGTATTAACAATAGAATGATATGATGAGAATCTATGAATNGACCTTTAGCATTATATAAACCAATTCTGTCAGCATCTCCATCAGTAGCTAATCCACAATCTATTTTACCATTTTCTTTAATCATTTGTGAAANNTCAATTAGATTTCTATGAATTGGTTCTGGAGCTATGCCATTAAAACCGGGATTNTCAGAACAATGTAAAAGATTAATATCTGCCAATAAAGAAGGTACTGCNTCCCTACCCGCTCCATACATAGCATCATATGCCCAATTAAAATTAGAGTTATTAATAGCTTCAATATCAAAACTTTTNCTTGCCTTGTCAAGGTATATTTTTTNTAAATCTACTTTTTGAANACCTTCAATGGTTAAAGAGGCTAAATCTAAATTGTAAACATCTGGTATAATATCTTCTATAGCTTTTACATCGTGTGCTAATAAAGGGCCTCCAAAGTTTCCTTTTAATTTATAACCATTGTATTCAGATGGATTGTGACTAGCAGTAATTACAANCCCCAAGCTTGCATTAAATTCTAAGACACCTAAAGAAAGCATTGGAGTTGTAACAAATTTATCAGCTAAAATTACTTTTATACCAAAGTTATTAAAAACCATAGCAGAGGTTTTAGCAAAAAGTGGTCCACCAAAACGACAATCATGCCCTATGATAACAGAAGGATTTTTAAAGTTTTTATTCAACCATTTAGCAACACCAACTGTTACTCGTGCTACATTATTCACTGTATATTCTTGAGCTATAACAGCTCTCCAGCCATCTGTTCCAAATTTGATTTTCATTAATAACTATCTTTTAATTTTTTTGTCATTTAAAGCTTTTCTATACTTTTTAGCATTTACATTATGCTGCTTAACATTTTTAGCAAAGTTATGATATCCTGAAAAATCTTCCTTGGCACACATAAATAAATAATCATGCTTTTGATAATTCAATACGGCATCAATAGCTCCAATTGAAGGAAGAGAAATAGGCCCAATTGGCAAACCTTTATATTTATATGTATTATAAGGAGAGTCATATTTTAAATCTTTTTTTAAAACACGTCTTATTGAAAAATCTCCAATTGCAAAAATTACAGTCGGATCAGACTGAAGCAGCATATTTTTTTTTAATCGATTTAAATATAAACCTGCAACTATAGGTTGTTCGTCTTTTTTTAAGGTTTCTTTTTCAACAATTGAAGCTAAAGTTATTACTTCTTCTTTTTTTAAATTCAAAAGCTTACATTTAGCTTTTCGACTATTATTCCAAAAGTGATGATTTTCAGCAACCATTCTAGATAAAAAACTCATTATTGATGTATTCCAATAAAATTCATAAGTATTTGGAATAAATAAACTACTAACGTTAAAAGCATTAAGTCCAATATTATTTAAAAAGACAGTATCTAACATAGCTTCAATAATTTCGACTGAATCTAATTCTAATTGATCAGCTATTATACCAGCAAAATCTTCCTTTGTACGAACATTATTAAAAACTACATTAACTGGAGTTTGACGCCCAGAACGTAATAAATTAACCAATTCATTATTGTTCATACCATCTTTAATTAGGTATCTCCCCGATTTGATGTTATTTGTATAACGTTTTCTTTCTGAAATCCATCGAAATGATGATGAATTAATAATAATACCCTCAAGAGTAAGCTGTTGAAGGACATCTTCAAAACTTGCACTTGAAGGTATATAAATAAATACTTCTTTTTGATAGTCCAAAGAAACATTGGATTGGTAAATCCTGCTATAAAAGACAGAAGCTGTAATAGCACCACTAATAAGAAGAACTCCTAATAAGCTCCAAATAAATTTTTTAAAAAAACTTTGCTTTTTTCTCATTAAATTGTGCTCAATAGATATATAGCTTTACTATTGTTAGGCTCTATTTCTAAAATTCGTTTCAAATATAACTTTCCTTTATTAAAATTACCATCTAAAATCATTAAACTTGCCTTGTTGATTAAGGATTGTATGTGTTGAGGATTCAAATGCAAAGCTTTGTCATAGCATTCCATAGCCGATTGATTTTGACCTTGTTTAAGCAAAACATATCCCAAATTACACCAGGCACTTTCATGTTTAGAAAACTGAGCTAAAAGTATTCTGTATTCCTTCTCTGCTAATGCAAATGAATTTGTATTTGAATACATATCAGCTAACTTTAAACGAAAATCCAAAACATAGGGAGCTAAATCTACCGCTTTTTGATAGTAGAAAAGAGTTCGACTAATACCTAAATCTTGATTTTGATGAGCTTCAGCAATGCGATAGGCAGTCCAAGCATCGCTATTATCGTAGGACATATTATTTAGATTCAGATCTTCCAATGAATTACAAATATTTAAAATAGCTATATCATCTTTCTTCAAAAAATACAGATGAATAAGTTCTTTGTAAGATTTTTCTAATGCTAAACTATTCAAAAGGTTTAAAGCAGAGTCCAATAAATAAGGTTGAGTATCGAATTTTTCATACTGATATAAATAGGCTTTAGCTCGTATTAATTTAGAAGGATTAGCGTTATTTACAGCCTCTAAGCCTATGAACTTTCCTTTTGTCACTATTGTATCATCAGTATTATGTATACCAATTTTATGATCGTGTATGCTAACGTGAGGGATATCAATTGTACTAGATGAAGGCATATGACAAGCTATACAATTATCATTCTCTCTAAATTCGTCTTTACAATCGTCATGACAAGAAAAACACTTATCATTAAAAAAGTTAGGACTCTCCTTTTGTACGGAATGATGTGGATTGTGGCAAGTAATACAATTCATATCAGAGTTGGTAAAACAAGGACTTTGTTTGAGTCTATCTACGTGCGATGCCATTATGAAGGTGTTATCGTCCTCATATCTTGGCACAAATACAGTCATTACTTCAGATAAGTCCATACCCGGTTTAAAGTCTAAAAAACTTTTACCTTCTGAAAGTACAGTATTACCCTGTAAATGACAACGCATACAAATTTGAAATTGAGCTTCTAAAGACAGTTTTTTAGGATTAACAATTGAGTAGTCAATATGAGTTGAAGTATCTATCAATTCGCCATTTAGCATACGCTGAACATGTATTTCTCCTGGCCCATGACAACGCTCACAATCTATTCCTTTAGGAATGCTGTGGAATTTATTCTCTGAACCCAAAACAAAATCTGGGATAGCATTATGACAACTCATACATTCTAGTCCTATTTTCCTAGAGAAACGACTATTATATCCATCTTCAAACCCCGGAGGGAAATCCAAATGACCATCTTGGGTATAGTAAGTAAAGGGCATTTGATGAACATAACCCCCTTCTTCCCACAAATGTGAATTGGTATGGTGTCCTGAGCCAACAATATAATCGACATCTTCTATGCGTTCACCATAATCGTGTAACTCCTTTAATTTCAGCACACTATCTTTCCAAAAAGGAGTGTAACTAAAGTTATTAAATGTATCTGTAAGTATGGAATTCTCACTAAAAATAGCTTCACTATTTTCATGCGTAGCTAAGGACATAGACTGTCCCATTCCTGTTTGCACATATGTTTGATAGATATCATAATGACAAGCCATACAGCTCTCTTTGCCCACATAAGCAACCGTATCGTGGTGATTGAGATAAGTAGTGTAAGGCTCAATCCTAGAGCTACATCCTACTAAAGTAATAAATATGGATATATAGATTATTCGCACAACAACTGAAACATCAATTCATCTTCCCAACCGTTTGGCGACTTATTCCATTTTTTCTTAGCACCAATAAGTNTAAAGTCTAAAGNACTGAACAAATTAATACTAGCTTGATTATTGGCTGAAATATTACAATATAACTGATTGAGTTGCAATTTAAAAAANGCGTATTCTATGATAAGCCTNAAGGCCTCCTTNGCGTAACCTTGNCTTCTATTNGACTCTTGAACTATCCAAATTCCTACACTAGCTCGGGNATGNATAGGTTCATAATCAAATAAATCAATCGTTCCTATAGCNTCTCCCTCCCTTTCAATCATTAAACGCAACTGCTTAGCTGTAAAAATNTCTTGATGAGCATTTCCCAAATAACGTTNTAAAAGATGTCTTGAAAAGGGCTTATAAGTTTGNCTTATCTTCCATATACTAGAGTCGTTTTCCCATTTGTAAAACAAATCTAAATCCTCNGGCTCTAGAGCCCTTAACCTTATGTTTTCNCCTACTAACATTTTATTTCACCTTTAAATACACAATTNTAAGGACCGACTAAATCTATGCTATGATAATNGTCTTTTTTCTCAAAATTTACTTTTAAATNACCNCCNAAAGCTATTACTTCAATNGTGTTATTNGAAATTAACTTGGCTTCATATGCAGATAGTACAGAAGCAACGANACCCGTACCACAAGCCAAGGTTTCATCTTCAATTCCCCTTTCATAAGTTCTAACATAAANTTTTTGATTTTTTATCTGAACAAAATTGACNTTAGTGCCATCATTTTTAAATCGTTCATTGTAACGAATTTTCTGACCTTCTTCAAAAACATTTATAGATTCTAAATTNTCAACAAACTTGACATAATGTGGAGAGCCTGTATTNAGAAAAAAATAATCCTCACCATTTTCTATNACTTCTACATTTTGCATTCTTAAAGAAACNTCATAGCTAGTCCATGTAGCNAAATGTGGTCCATCGCATGCAAAAAAATGACATTCNTTTTCGAANATNTTCAGTTGTTTAGCAAAGTCAACAACACATCTACCTCCATTACCACACATAGANCCCAAATGACCGTCTGCATTGTAATACACCATCTCAAAGTCATAGNTTGTNACATCTTGNAATAAGATAAGTCCATCAGCACCAATACCCAACTTTCTATCGCACAGGCTTTGTATCATATTATGATTAGAATGGTCAAAAAATAAGCTTCTATTATCGATGATTATGAAATCGTTACCAGCTCCGTGATATTTATTAAATTGGATTTTCATGTTTCAAATTTACGTAAAGGAATTGTAATTTGTAAACTTTTCATTTTTGTAAAAATTTATTGCTTGTAAATGTCAATTCTTTAAATTTGTTGAAAATAAATAACATATCTTATAATTCAATATGAAAACTGAAAATTATGATAACGAACTATCACTATGGATAGAAAAAGAAAAGACAATTTCAGAACTTTCAAATGTTGCAAGCCGCTTAATTCTAGAACACGCTACTGAATTAGTTTTGTTTAGAAATAGAATTACAAATATTACTAAAAGTGAAATCTTAAACCTACATGATTATGCAGCTAAATTTGTCAAGCAAGATATCAGCGTTCATCAAACCTTAAATCTAGCTAAAGCTATACTTAAATTGGGTATTAAAAATACCAAAATTGATTTAGGAAAGTTAACTTATGAATGGATTAAAGAAGATACCTCAAATGATAAAATTAATGAATTTGTAATGAGTAAATTATCAGCATTGATTAATGATGAAAATAACTTAGCACCCAAAGACGTCATACTTTATGGTTTTGGTCGAATTGGTAGATTAGTTGCTAGAGAGTTATTTTTGCAAGATAATGCTGGTGGTCAATTAAGATTAAGAGCTATCGTTACTCGTAGCAATTCTGAAAAAGATATTTCTAAAAGAGCTTCATTACTTCGTACAGATTCTGTTCACGGTGTTTTTACTGGAACAGTCAAAGAAGATTTTGAAAATAAAGCCCTCATAATTAACGGACGTACTGTAAACATGATAGCCGCAAAAAGCCCTGATACAATAGACTATACTGACTATGGGATTCAAGATGCTTTAGTGATAGATAATACTGGAGTATTTAGAGATAAAGAGGCTTTAAGTCTACATCTCAAATCTAAAGGTGTTGCTAAAGTATTATTGACTGCTCCAGGAAAAGGTGTTCCAAATATTGTTTTTGGTGTAAATCATAAAGTAGATATTGAAAATACTTCTATATTTTCAGCAGCCTCTTGTACCACCAATGCTATCACTCCTATCTTGGAGGTTGTAGAAAAGCAATTAGGTGTAGTAAAAGGGCACCTTGAAACCATTCACGCCTATACCAACGACCAAAACTTAGTGGATAATATGCACAATAAGTATCGTCGTGGACGTGCTGCTGCCTTAAATATGGTAATTACTGAAACTGGTGCAGGCAAAGCTGTTACCAAAGCTATTCCTTCTTTAGAAGGTAAACTCACTTCAAGCGCTATTCGTGTACCAACGCCAAATGGTTCCTTAGCTATTCTCAATTTAACGTTAGAAAAGAAAACGAACTTAGAAGCCATTAATAATTTAATGTACGATGCTGCATTTGACTCTGAATTGGTAGAACAAATTCGATTTTCAGTAAATAACGAACTCGTCTCTTCGGATATCGTTGGCGATAGTTGCTCTTCTATTTATGACAGTCCGGCAACGCAAGTTTCGAATGATGGTAAATCCATAGTGCTATACATTTGGTACGATAACGAATATGGCTACACTCGTCAAGTGCTAAGACTAGCCAAGCATATTGCTAAAGTAAGAAGAAACTGTTACTACTAAAAAAATGTTATCCAATATTAATCTCAATGAAAGTGCTTTTATACTATACAAATGGTTTAACTCTTTGTTTTTGGGCGTTTCTATTGGTAGTGTATTTACGATTTACGAACCTTTAGAACCATCGGTTTATTCATTAGGTGGGATTGCTTTGGCAGCCGCTATGATAATCGTTGCTAAATTTTATCATAAAATCTTAAATGCATATTACTTTTTTAGACTTTCGTTAGCTGTAGAGCTAATCGTAATGCTTATGCTGATAGCCTTTCTAATTTTTTCATACAGTTATCAAATAGCGCTTTTAATATACATCGGATATCAAATAACCTTTGTCTTTGGTTCCTATTTAGTAAGAGCAGAAACTTTGGTATTTAAAGAAGACCACGTTCTAACTAAAATAGATANGGCCAAACAAATNGGCTATTTAGTTGGNATGGCTGTCTCCTATGCTTTTTATAAAGGAGTAGAATATTTTNAACTACTTTCTGACAAACAAGAGCAAGTCTATTACATTCACTTTCTTTTAGTTNCTGTTGAGCTAATCGTNATTACTTTACTCTGGAAAGCCTTTAANGATAAAAGCTAAATNACTTTTCATTTAATATCCTTTAGCATTAAGCAAGAGNATTCGGNTATGAAAGTANNTAAAGATNNTGTANTACTTAATGCTAGNACAAAGCCCTCATCATATNNATATCAAATACTTGATACTTAAACNATAAATTCTTCTTCAANAAAAACAATATCGAATTCTTTTAACCTCTCTAATACNGGTAAATATATTTCTTTGTCTGTAGGAATTNTTACACCAGTAAGTGAAATATCACCATTGAGAATTAGNTCAGNAGCAATAGCTAAAGGTAAGCCTACAGTCATACTCATAGCGGTATGAACTTGGTCCTTACCCNTAAGTACTAAAGAAGATTTTAAATGGTAGNTAGTGTTATTTAGNNTATAATCAAATAAATGTTGCATTACAATCATATCTTTATCTTCAGATTGTAAAGCCCATTTCTGCTCTAACAAATGTTGTAAAACTTGTGCAGGACTACCCTCTTNTAAGCCNATCTTATTTTNTTCAAACATACCNAGCCAAGCTATTTTNTCCATAATGGCATCGTCAACAGATAAGTANTCTTGTAATTTATCTTCAACAGATTTATGCTTATCATAGACTAAAAAAGAATTGGTAAAATCTCGCCAAGTCATTTCAGAAAGATTAGATATTNTAAAAGAGTCATCCGTCATACCCATACGGACAAATACGTCCCAAGCCTCAGAAAAACCTGGTCTTCTTAGTGTACCCCTAAACATTGTAGGAATATTTTCAAGACCATATATTTCTCTNTATGATAAGGAATCTCTATTGGCATAACCTTCAAAATGNCCTTCATCCAAAACTTCGATTAATTCAGTTCTTTTAAATAACTTATTATANGCTATGAATTTGGGCTGATTGTTTCTTATAAATTGTGCCGTTNCTTTNCCAGCTAAAACTACATTTCTAGGGTTCCANGTGAATTTGTAGTTCCAAGGGTTATCATCATACTCTGGCGCAACTAAACCGCCACAAAAAGATTTAAAAAGTGTAATCTCACCACCCTTAGNTTGAATTTCATCTATAATTTTCTTTGCTGANAAATGATCNAAGCCTGGATCTAANCCCATTTCATTAAGCAATAAAACACCTTTTTCCTCTGCTTTTTCATTCAAGGCTTTTATCTCTTTTGAAANATAAGAAGCTGTTATCATNTTAACACCCTGAATAACACAATCTTCTGCTANCAAAAGATGCAAGTTNGCTGGTAGCATAGACACCACAATGTCAGCGTCTCGAATAGCNTCATTTCGTTGTTCTACATCAAAGACATCAAACTCCAAAGCAATGCCATTAGGATGNTCATTTACTTTTTGTAAAGCAAGNTTATAATCGTAATCTACTACNGTTACTTGCCAATTNTTTTTATNAGAATTTTCTAGTAAATAATCTATTAAAGAAGTTGCAGATAAACCTGCACCAACAACCAATATTCGTTTCATATCTTTATTAAATGAGTGGCTAATATATGTAAATTAGCAACAAAATTTATTCTATGAACAATAAGCTTATTAGCATAGCAGCACTATTGGCATTTTTAGCGGTAGTACTAGGAGCATTTGGTGCTCATACGCTTAATGAATTATTAACAACCGAAAGGCTAAATAGTTTTGAAACTGGCGTGAGATATCAATTTTTTCATTCACTAGCACTATTAATGATTGGTTTAAATGCCAACAAACTAAATTCTACTGCCCTAATTGGAAAATTCATGCTTATTGGAATAATGTTCTTTTCATTTTCTTTATACTTATTATCCTTACAAGAATTAATTGGAATTAATTTATCATTACTAGGCCCAATAACTCCTATTGGGGGAATTTTATTAATGATTTCGTGGCTCATTTTAATTATCAAGAATTACAAGAAAACACAACATTGATTTCTTAAAAGACGTTTTTAAATAATTATTTAATAAGGTAATTGACATTAATCTTTTTATTATGGTCAAAATCTACATTTTTATTCAAAAATTTGAAAGTTTGTATTAAACATTTTTGACATTGTTCTAATCTAACTTAGTGTTTTTATTACACACTTCTTTAAACTAGATTTTAATAGTTTTTATCTAAAACACTAATATTTATTTGGTCAATAAATATAAATTTTAATCTTTGTCAACCAACAAAAAGAGTTTAACTATGGAAAATGTGAGCATCAAATCCTTAGAAGATTTGAGAATTACTGAAGTTAAAGCAAATTGGAACCTTTCTGCTGAAAAACTTAACGAAATATCTCTTTCAAAGAACTACGCCACTTTAGCAAATTCTGGTGCTATTTCTATTAACACAGGAGAGTTTACTGGGCGTTCTCCTAAAGATAGATTTGTTGTCAGAGATAGTGTCACTGAAAATGCTGTTTGGTGGGGTGATGTCAATATTCCTTTTAGTGATGAAAAATATCACAATCTTTATAACAAAGTAACAAAATACTTAAAAGGTAAAGAGGTTTATGTCAGAGATGTTTATGCTTGTGCAGATGAAAATTTTCGTCTTAACATTCGAGTAATCAATGAATATCCTTGGTCTAACCTATTTACCTACAACATGTTCTTACGACCAACTGAAAAAGAACTTAACAACTTTACTCCCGATTGGTCGATTATAAATGTGCCAAGTTTTATGGCAGATGCTAAAACTGATGGAACTAGACAACATAACTTTGCTATCATAAACTTCACAGATAAAAATATTTTAATTGGTGGAACTGGTTATACAGGTGAAATAAAAAAAGGTATTTTTTCAGTTTTAAATTTCATTCTTCCACATGAAAAAAATGTGTTATCAATGCACTGCTCAGCAAATGTCGGTTCTAATGGAGATACCGCTGTATTTTTTGGACTGTCTGGAACAGGAAAGACTACTCTATCTGCCGATCCCAATAGAAAATTAATTGGTGATGACGAACATGGTTGGAGCCATAATAGTGTGTTCAATTTTGAGGGTGGTTGTTATGCCAAATGTATTGATCTTACAGCCGAAAAAGAACCCGATATTTTTGCGGCAATTAAAAAAGGTGCTTTACTAGAAAATGTAATCTTTAAAAATGGCACTAAAGATGTTGATTTTGAAGACAGTAGTATTACCAAAAACACAAGAGTCAGCTACCCTATTCACCATATCCGAAATATTGCTAGTCCATCAATGGGAAGTGCTCCCAAAAATATTTTCTTTTTGACCTGCGATGCTTTTGGTGTATTACCTCCTTTATCTAAACTGAGCATTGGACAAGCTATGTATCATTTTATTTCTGGCTACACAGCCAAGGTAGCTGGTACTGAAGAAGGTATTACAGAGCCTAGCACTACATTTTCGGCCTGTTTTGGAGAACCATTCTTACCCTTACACCCTACTCGATATGCCGAGTTATTAGGTGAAAAAATGAAAAGTAGTCAAGTTAATGTTTGGCTAGTCAATACTGGTTGGTCTGGAGGACCTTATGGAATAGGNTCACGATTGAGTTTAAAATATACCCGTTCTTTAATAACTGCNGCTTTAGAAGGGAAATTAGAAAGTGTAGAATATAAAAATCACGAGGTGTTTGGTTTAGCTATGCCAACTGAATGCGATGGTGTTCCCTCAGAAATTTTAAGTCCACGAAATACATGGGAAGACAAATTGGCTTATGATTTAAAAGCAAATGAATTGGCTCAAGCTTTTAATAATAACTTTGATAAGTATTCGGATTTTGCTAATCAAGAGATGTTAGATAGTGCACCTAAGTTAAAAGTCCTTGCGTAAAAAGTAAAGCAAAAAAAAACCATTCGTTATGAATGGTTTTTTTGTTTCTATACCCTTGATTATTTAGAAAACTTAGAGTATTTGTTTTTAAACTTGTCAATACGACCTGCTGTATCAACTAATTTCATTTTTCCAGTGTAATAAGGATGTGAATCTGAAGATATCTCCATTTTAATTAGAGGATATTCATTTCCGTCTTCCCACTTGATTGTATCTTTGGTATTAGCCGTAGATTTAGTCAATATAGTAAAACCTGTTGATATATCTTGCATAACTACAGATCTATAATTTTCTGGATGTATTCCTTTTTTCATTATTTAAATAATTTGGATTGCAAATATAAACACTTATCATTAAATGACAAACTCTCCTTTATTAATTTAATATACTATAACTAAGGGACTAACGTTTATGTTATATTTGCAATAATTCTATGTTTATACGAAATTTTTTCATTGTAATTCTAATCTGCTTAGCGTTTAGTTCATGCAGAAAAGACTTTTTCGCAGAAAGTGGCCCAGGTCAACTTTCATTTTCTAATGATTCTATATTATTCGACACTGTATTTACAACAATTGGCAGTGCTACCAAAAAGTTTGTAGTTTACAATAACAATAACAACCCGGTTAATATAGAAACTATTCGCCTTGCGCAAAACAACCCATCTAATGTTTACAGAATAAATGTTGATGGTATGCCCATTGAACAAAGCCAAAACATCAAACTTGCCCCTAATGATAGTATATTCATCTTTATTGAAATAACTATTAATCCAAACCACCAAAACACTCCCTTCTTAGTCAGTAATCGTTTAGAGTTTACCACTAACGGAAAAACACAACATATTGACTTAGTAGCATTTGGTCAAAATGCCAATTTTTATACACCAAGTGACAATTTATTCATTAGTGATAAGGACACCACAAATTTTAAATATTTCTCTATTTCACAAAATACCACATGGACTAACGAAAAACCCCACGTCATATACGGTTATGTAATTGTAGAGCCTAACGCAACACTAACTATAGAAGAAGGCACACAAATCTACTGCCACGCCAACTCTGGTCTTTTTATTGGCAACCCTATTCTAGGAGCTAATAACGATGGAGGAACCTTAAATGTCAATGGTAGCTTAGGTAATGAAGTTGTTTTTCAAGGTGATAGATTAGAAGATTGGTATCAAGATGCTCCGGGCCAATGGAGTCAAATATGGCTATGTTCTGGAAGTAAAAACAACAATATAAACTATGCCATTATTAGAAACGGTAAAGTCGGTATTAAAGCAGATACATTAGGCAACTCTAGCGAGCCCACTTTAAAAGTCAATAACACTATCATAGAGAATATGAGTGACATCGGTATTTTTGCTCAAGGAAGCTATGTTACTGGCTACAATAACCTAATTAGAAATTGTGGGCGCTATAACCTAGTAATTAATATAGGTGGCAGGTATCAATTTGACCACTGCACATTTGCCAATTATTACAATTATGGTAGCAGAAATACCCCTGTTTTATTAATGAATAACTATTACGAAGACATCAACGAAAACATTCAATTGAGACCATTGACTCAGGCTCATTTCACCAATTGTATCATTGACGGAAATACTACCCACGAAATAGAATTGCAAAATAATTTTAATAGTGATTTCAACTATATTTTTGACCATTGTTTAATCAAACTTCATCCAGATTCATCAATTAGTAATTTGAACCAAATAAATAGTATTAGAGTAAATAGTGGTTCTTCTATTTTTATTAATCCACAAGAACAAGATTTTCAACTTAGCGATAACTCAACAGCAATTGATGCGGGTAAAGCCTCAAATTTGACTAATGCTTTATCCTTGGATATTTTAGGAAATAGCAGAGATGGAAACCCAGATATTGGGGCTTATGAAAAAATTGACTAGATAGACTCGAGAAAACGGAGCGTATCAACTCCATCGGCATAATCATCTAAATTAGGTTGTTGCGCCTTGCCAAATGAAATATAATCCTTACCTACAATACATTGTATCTCTTCTTTCAATTTGTTTAATTGAAGCGCTAAAGATTCTTTTTCATCGTAATATTCGTAATTTAAGACTGCCACTGGAGAATGTAAGGCTTTGTCCTCTTTAAGTATAAGGAAGCCATTTTCTAAAATATTATGATTTCCCATCATGTAAATAGCTCTATAATAATCGTAGTTATTTGCATATTTATTATTCAAAACAACATCTTGGTATTCAAAAAAGACTTCAAATAAGAGGTTTAAATCATAATTTTTAGGAACATAAAGTTTGGTTACATTTCTACAACCTAAACCATAGTATAAGAAGATATCATTAGCTAAAGCTTTTCTTTCGTCTAAACTTTCCTCACCTGTTAGAATTGCAACTGATGTACGGCTTTTTCTTAACAAAGTAGGATAATCTTTAAAGTAATATTCAAAATGCTTGAAGGATTCATTACTTCCTGTAGCTATAACAGCATCAAAATTTTCAACTTTTTCAACTATTTTAATGTCATCTTCAAATCGTGGCTCAATTTTTATTAATTCTTCAATAATTGGTGAAAACAAACGGTTATCTTTAGATGATAGTTTAATAATTGACCTATGACCACTCATTAACACACATAAGAAATCATTAAACCCTACTAATGGAATATTACCTGCCATAATAATAGAAACATTTTTTTTTACCTTAACAGGAATAGAGTATGATGATATCCATGAAGATAGTTTTATTGAAGATAAATTATTACAAATAGCTGATATAGAACACCTTATATTATTAGACGTAAACCAACCATTATAAGAAATTGAGGATTGTATAATATTTTCTAAAGGATGGTTTGAATTAGAAGTTTCGTCACAAAAATCAATTAAAAACTTGCCTAATTTATCAAAAGCCTTTATTCTATCTTTAATTACCATTTCTTAGTATATTTGTAACGCAAAGTAAGACTATTAATTTTCATAATTTAAAAAATGGCAATCAAAATCTCAGATGAATGTATAAACTGTGGGGCTTGTGAACCTGAATGCCCAAACAATGCAATCTATGAAGGTGGTATGGAATGGAATTTCTCTGATGGCACTTCACTTTCAGGTAAAATAACAACAAAGAGCGGTGGTGATTACGATGCTGATGATTCACAAGAACCTGTCGATTATGATGTTTATTATATAGTTACTGACAAATGTACTGAGTGCAAAGGCTTTCATGACGAACCTCAATGTGCTGCAGTTTGTCCGGTAGATTGCTGTATTCCTGATGAAGATAATATTGAAACAGAAGTTGAACTTTTGTCAAAAAAAGATTTTTTACATTCTTAAATGAAAAACCGATTGTTACCTAAAGCCATTTTTATACAATCGATTTTCACTTTATTAACATTTACAGTTTCAGCCCAAAAAACTGATTTTGCTTTCTATGAATCTGAAATCCAAAAAATTGCTCCTCTTTTACTAAACGGTAAAAACGACAAAGAAAAGTTAAAAGCCAATACTGATTTTATTGCACTTTGGGATTTAGTACTTGATGATCCTAAATCTATGAAGTACGATTTTGATATGTTAACGACCTTTCCTATTCTTACTTCAAAAGATAAGAAATTAAGGATAATTAATTGGTATATACCACTATCCAATAATATCAACAAATATTTTGCTATTGTTCAGTATTATAACAACAAAAAAGAATACAAAGTTGAATACCTAAAACCATTAGAAGGAGAAGTTAAATCTGCAAAATCTCTAAAATTAAATAACAGCCAATGGATTGGCGCTTTATATTACAGTCTTACTCCTTTTAAAAGAGGCAACAAAGAATATTACCTTCTNTTAGGATGGGATGGCAACGATGATAGAACAGATAAAAAAATTATTGAAGTTCTTTCAATTTCAAATTCTATATCATTTGGTGCGCCCGTATTTTTTTATAAAAAACAAAAATTGCAAAGGTTTATTTTAGAATATAAAGAAGATGCATTGGTATCCGTGAAATATAATAATGATATCAATAGTATAGTATTTCCAAATGTTACTCCTTTAAATGATGATTTAATTGGATTATATGACTTTTATATTCCCGACGGTCGCATTGATGCTTTTGAGCTAAAAAATGGAACATTTAGATTTAAAGAAAACATTCAAAATCCTTTTAAAGTTAAAGTACCAAACATCAAAAAAATTGACAAAGGTTTATTTCCTAAGTAAAAAGAAAACTGCATTTTTGCATACGTAATATTTCAAATATGAAAAAACACAATTTTAGCGCAGGACCTTGCATTTTGCCCCAAGAAGTTTTTAAAGAAGCATCATCTTCTATTATAAACTTTAATAATTTAGACCTTTCCTTAATAGAGATATCTCATAGAAGTACTGATTTTGTTGCTGTTATGGAAGAGGCTATCCAACTCGTTAAAGAGCTTTTAGAAGTACCTGGAGGCTATTCTGTCTTATTCTTGCAAGGTGGAGCTAGTATGGAATTTTTGATGGTAGCCAACAATTTAATGAAGGTTGGTGGTAAGGCTGGCTATTTAGACACAGGGGCCTGGTCATCAAAAGCAATAAAGGAAGCTAAATTGTTCGGTGATACTCAAATATTGGCTAGCTCTAAAGACAATAATTACAGTTACATCCCTAAGGATTATGCCATACCCTCTGATTTAGATTATTTTCACTGCACTTCAAACAACACTATTTTTGGCACACAGATAAAAGCGTTTCCAATAACAGATGTGGTTACCGTCTGTGATATGTCATCAGATATATTTAGTAAGAAAATTGATGTTTCAAAATTTGACTTAATCTATGCTGGAGCACAGAAAAATTTGGGTCCTGCAGGAACCACTTTAGTTATTGTAAAAGATGAAATATTAGGACACACTGGTAGAGAAATACCTACTATGCTAGATTATAAAACACATATTGCCAAGGACAGTATGTTCAACACACCTCCAGTTTTCCCAATCTATGTAAGTATGCTTACAATGCGTTGGTTGAAAGATAATGGTGGTGTAAGTTGGATAGAAAAAGTAAATCGGCAAAAAGCTGAGTTGCTATACCAAACTATTGACAATAGCTCAATCTTTGAAGGAAGCGCNAATATTGAAGACCGTTCTACTATGAATGCTACCTTCCTTCTTACAAATACTGAACTTGAAGAAGAATTTAATAAGATGTGTGCTAATGGTGGAATCAATGGACTTAAAGGTCACCGTTCTGTAGGCGGTTACAGAGCATCTATGTATAATGCTATGCCACTAGAGAGTGTTCAAGCTTTAGTAGAAATAATGAACGAATTAGAAAGAAAAGGATAATGATAAAAGTACTTGCCAACGATGGCATCTCACAACTAGGAATTGANACTTTAGAATCTGCTGGTTTTGAAGTGATAACTCAAAAAGTAGCCCAAGAGCAATTAGCTAATGTGATTAATGAAAAGAATATTAGTGTTTTATTAGTAAGATCGGCTACTNCTGCTAGAAAAGAACTTATTGACGCTTGTCCAAANNTAAAAATGATNGGTCGTGGTGGTGTTGGAATGGATAACATTGATGTAGACTATGCTAAAAGNAAAGGCTTAGAGGTGGTTAATACTCCAGCAGCATCTTCAGAGTCAGTGGCTGAATTGGTATTCTCTCACCTATTTAATATGGTACGTTTTGTATACGATTCAAACCGTCAAATGCCATTAGAAGGAGATTCTAAATTTAAAGAATTGAAAAAGGCTTATGCTAAAGGCACAGAGTTGAAAGGTAAAACATTAGGAATTATTGGATTTGGAAGAATTGGTCAAGAGGTGGCAAAAAGAGCTATTGGACTAGGCATGAGAATTATTGCTAATGATAAATTCATCAAGAATGCTACTGTTGAGTTAAATTTCTTTGATGGACAAACAGCCAATTTTGATATAAAAACGGTTTCCTTTGATGATGTTCTCAAAGAAAGTGATTATATCACCCTTCATATTCCTAAACTTTCTGATAAACCTGTAATTGGCGAGGAAGAAATAGAAATGATGAAAGATGGTGTAGGCATAGTCAATGCTGCTAGAGGTGGCATTATAGATGAAGATGCTTTAATGAATGCCTTAGATAGTGGCAAAATATCATCGGCAGGTTTAGATGTATTTGAAAATGAGCCTAAACCTCAGATAAAACTATTAATGCAATCCAATGTTTCTTTGACACCACATATTGGTGCAGCAACCAATGAAGCTCAAGATAGAATAGGTAAAGAGTTAGCCGATAAGATTGTCTCTTATTTTAACTAATTTGTCACCTCTAAAAAGCCTTTAAAATTGTATTACTATGGCAAAAATAGTCCCTTTTCGTGCAATACGTCCTAGTCGAGATAAAGTCTCTCTAGTAGCTAGTCGTTCTTATCTTAGCTACTCCAAAGAAATACTCGTTGAAAAACTTGATAATAACCCTTATACCTTTCTTCACATCATCAACCCAGATTATTCAGCTGGATATGAAGTTAATAGCTACGACGAAAAATTTAAAATTGTTAAAGAGAAATTTAATAGTTTTATAAAAGAAGGAATATTCAAAAAGGATAGTTCTGATAGTTTCTACATCTACCAAAAAAATAATGCAGAAGGAAATTCATTTATTGGAATAATAGGTGCAGCCTCCGTAATAGACTATCAAAATGGCAATATAAAAATACACGAGCAAACCATACAAAAAAGAGAAGAACTGTTCAAAAATTACCTGCAAACCACTGGCTTTAATGCTGAACCCGTTCTATTAACTTATCCCAATCATAAATGCATTGATGAGATTATACAAGGTTATAGACAAACTAGAGCTGAATATGAATTTACAACCACTAACAAATCGCAACACAAACTATGGTTAGTCAATGATGAAAAAGACATTCAATTAATTGAACGATCTTTTAGTGAGATTGAAAATCTATACATAGCTGACGGCCATCATCGATTTGCTTCATCTGACCTACTAGCTAAAGAGTCTAAAAATATTAACAACTCAAACACACAATATTGTATGAGTTACCTTATTGCTGAAGACCAACTTAAAATAATAAGTTTTAATAGACTTCTTAAAAACTTAAACGGCTTATCTGATGAAGAATTTTTAAATCAGATTAAGAAGAAATATGAGATTAAGGAAGTCCAAAATGCTTTAGTGCCGACTCAAAAAGATGAAATCAAACTATATATTTCTAAAAAATGGTATTCTCTTATTGCCAAAGAAGAATACGTCAATAGAACACATTGTGTAGAAAAATTAGACCCAGCCATACTATCAAATAATATTTTAGCTCCTATTCTAGGTATTACAGACCCAAGAAAAGACAAACGTTTGGCTTTCATTGATGGTACTCATAGTTTAGAAGAAATTAAGCATAAAGTCGATTCCGAAGAATTTAAAGCCGCTTTTGTGCTAAAACCAATAAGCGTAAATCAAATAAAAGAAGTGTCCGAGCAAGGACAATCTATGCCTCCTAAAAGCACTTACATTCAACCCAAACTAAGGAGTGGTATGATAATTTATGATTTTGAGGATTAAATGAATATTAAAGCTAACATATCAAACATACTCAATGATTTAGATGAAAAGGTTCAATTGGTAGCTGTTTCCAAAACAAAACCTAATAACTATATTCTTGAAGCATATCAAGCAGGTCAAAGAATATTTGGAGAAAATAAAGTTCAAGAATTAGTTAAAAAGCATAATATTCTTCCTAATGATATTCAATGGCACATGATTGGTCATCTTCAAACTAATAAAGTAAAATACATTGCACCTTTTGTTTCTCTAATTCACTCTGTAGATTCTAAAAAACTATTAATTGAAATTGATAAGAGAGCTAAACAAAATGATAGAGTTATTCACTGTTTATTACAAATTCATATTGCACAAGAATCTAATAAGTTTGGATTGAACGAAAATGAGGCATTAGAATTATTAGAAATGAATTTATCTAATATTAGTATTGACGGATTAATGGGAATGGCAACTTTTACAGATGATAAACGGCAAATAAGAAGTGAATTTAAGTCCCTAAAAAATACTTTTGAAAAAGTTAGAAGAGAATTTAATAATTTATTTATCTTATCTATGGGAATGAGTGGCGATTATGATATTGCTATCAAAGAAGGAAGTAATATGATTAGAATTGGCTCCTCTATATTTGGTAGCCGATAATTACTTTTGCTTTGTAATTAATTTCCACATTTTACCAACTTCTTTATTTTCGGTACCTCTATAGACCTGACCGGTTTCTTCATCAATCAATATCCACTTAGTTGGACATTTTGTAATGACTTTCAACTCCACAGGATTCTCCAATTCTAGAATTTTAGTCTTGTTAATTTTTCTAATTTTTTTCATATTTTGAAAAAGCTCAGTTTAGATATCTGAGATTTATTTAATTAAATATTTAGATATATTTCGCTCCACTCTACTTAGAACATCTGAGACATCTTCTCTAATAAATTTTTCTCCTGTTATATGCTCAAAAAGCTCTATATATCTTTCCGAAACCGATTCACAAAACTCTTTACTCATCTCAGGAATAATTTGACCTTCTTTACCTTGAAAACCATTTTCTATTAGCCATTGTCTAACAAACTCTTTTGACAGTTGCTTTTGTGACATTCCTGATTTTAGATTTTCTTCATATCCTTCAATATAAAAATATCGTGATGAATCTGGAGTATGAATTTCATCAATAAGAGTTATCTGACCATTAGCATCTTTACCAAACTCATATTTAGTATCAACAAGAATGAGTCCCTTATCTTTAGCTAATTCTGTTCCTCTTTGAAAAAGTTCTCTAGTATATTTCTCTAATAAGATGTAATCTTCCTCTAAAACTAATCCTTGAGAAAGAATTTCTTCTCTAGAAATATCTTCGTCGTGACCTACTTCAGCTTTTGTTGTAGGTGTAATTAGTGGTTGTTCAAACTTTTGATTTTCTATCATACCATCAGGCATAGGTACACCGCACAACATACGTTTACCATCTTTATACTCTCTCCAAGCATGTCCTGTTAGGTATCCTCTAATTACCATTTCAACCATAAAAGGTTCACATCTCTTTCCAATAGTTACGGATGGATCAGGTGTAGAATCTTTCCAGTTTTGGACAATATCAGCAGTAGCATCTAAAAATTTTGATGCTATTTGATTTAGTACTTGCCCTTTATATGGGATCCCCTCAGGAAGAACGTGATCAAATGCAGATATTCTGTCTGATGCAATCATAACTAATTGATCATCTCCTATGCTATATACATCTCTAACTTTTCCTTTATATAAATTTTTCTGATTTGGAAAATTAAAATCTGTTTTAATAATTACATTTTTACTCATTTTTTTCTTGTTTTGATTTGTAAGCTTTAATAATTTTTTTCACCAATTTATGGCGAATAACATCTTTGTCATCTAGCTTAATGACGCTGATACCTTTCACACCTTTTAAAACCTTTAAAGCCTTTAAAAGACCTGAAGGTTGTTTAGATGGTAAATCTATCTGAGTTTCATCGCCAGTAATAATAAACTTTGCCGATGGACCCATTCTAGTAAGAAACATTTTCATTTGCTGATGTGTTGAATTTTGGGCTTCGTCTAATATAACAAAAGCATTATCTAGTGTTCTACCTCTCATAAAAGCTAATGGCGCTATTTCAATAATTTTGTGCTCTATATATTCATTTAACTTCTCGGTAGGAATCATATCTCTTAAAGCATCATAAAGTGGCTGTAAATAAGGATCAAGCTTTTCCTTTAAATCACCTGGCAAAAAACCTAAGTTCTCACCTGCTTCTACAGCTGGTCTTGATAAAATAATACGTTTAACCTCTTTATTTTTAAAAGCTCTAACAGAAATTGCAACTGCCGTATATGTTTTTCCTGTTCCTGCTGGTCCAATAGCAAAAAGCATATCATTTTTTTCAGATTCCTTAACCATATTGCGCTGGTTAACAGTTCTAGCCTTAATTATTTTACCATTGGGTCCATGAACCAAAGTATTGTCATCTCCATCTAAAACAACTTTATCTTCGAATATAATACGCTCTATATTACTTTGTGTAAGACGTTGATATTTACTAAAATGATCAAGCATGAGAATAAATTTCTGTTCAAATTTTTCAATGGATTCATCGTCACCTATTATTTTTATAGTATTACCTCTAGCTACACATTTTATCTTTGGAAAAAAGTCTAGAATGAATGATAAGGTTTTATTATTTGCACCATAAATATCCAGAGGATTTTGACCTCCTAAATCTATAATTTTTTCACCCATTTATTATATCTAAATATTAATTGACGAATCAGCAAAAATTATACTTACTTTTGATTTGACAAAATAACAACTTTTTAAGATATTTATTTGTATTAATTGCTTAATATTATGCCAGTAATTACACTAACAACAGACTTAGGTACAGTTGACTATTACGTGAGCGCAGTAAAAGCGTCTATTTTAAGACAATTAGATAATGTAAATATCATCGATATTAGTAACAATATCCCCACTTTTAATATTATACATGCTGCATATGTTCTTAAAAACGTTTACCAAGAATTTCCTTCTAAAAGTATTCATATTATTGGTGTAAACACTGAAACTAATGAAAATAATAGTCACCTTGCAGTTTATGCTAACGGACATTATTTTATAGGAACTGATAATGGCATATTCTCTTTACTTTTAGATTTAAAACCTGATAAAATTGTTGAAATAACAACTAGTAGAGAATCAAATAACGAGAATTTTCCTTTGAAAGATGTTTTTGCTAAAGTAGCTTGTCATATTGCTAGAGGTGGTTCTTTAGAGATTATAGGAAATGAAATAAAACAATTTTCTAAAGAATTTGCTAAATTAGAAGCTTTACATGATAAGAATTCTATTAAGGGATCTATAGTTCATATCGATCATTATGGCAATGCTATAACAAATATTAATCAACGTCTTTTTAAAGATGTAGCTAAAGGAAGATCATACACCATAAACTTAGGTAATAAAGAACACTACTCATTAAACACTATCAAAAAAAAATACAATGATGTAGAAGCTGGAGATGCTGTTGCACTTTTTATATCAAATGATTTCCTCGCAATATCCATAAATAATGGCTCTGCATCTTCTTTAATGGGCCTACATATTAACGATACTGTTAGAATTGATTTTAAATGATAAAGCGCGTGGTAAAAATGGAGTTTAAATCAGAGAATATTAACACCTTTATAGATATTTTTAAAACAAATAAAGATAAAGTTGCAAACTTTGAAGGCTGTCATTCAGTTGAGTTATTTAGAGATATTAATATCCAAAATATCTTTTTCACTTATAGTGTATGGGATTCTGAAAGCTCTCTTAATAAATATAGAGAATCCAACACTTTTAAAGAGATTTGGTCTAAAACAAAACCTTTGTTTTCTTATAAAGCCAAGGCTTGGAGTTTAAAAGAGATTTAATATTTATATTAATTAAGATGTTCGGAATTTTTAAAAAAGAAATAAACGCATTCTTCAGCAATAAATCAGGTATTATTATTATTTTAGTTTATCTTCTTACTAATGGTACTTTTTTATGGGTTTTTTCTAGTAATTTTAATATTCTAGACTCTGGATTTACACAGATGAATGGCTTGTTTTCTATTTCTCCTTTTTTATTTTTAATCTTTATACCAGCTTTAACAATGCACCTATTTGCAGATGAATATAAAGAAGGAACTATAGAAGTTCTTCAAACCTCACCTCTTTCAAATACAAAACTCACTCTATCAAAGTATTTTTCAGGATTAACAATTGTATGTTTAGCTATAATTCCTACAGTTGTTTATTATTTTAGCTTATCAAAGCTTTCTGAAACTGTAGGAAATATTGATACCGCTGGAATTATTGGTTCATACATTGGACTATTATTATTATCAAGTGTATTTGTAGCTATAGGCGTCTTTGCATCTTCTACTTCAAAAAATCAAATCACATCATTTGTATTGGCTTTATTTATTAGTGCATTCTTTTATTTTGGATGGGAGTTAATTGCTAGTGAAATATCTAACGGAAAAATCCACATTATTTTCTCATATGTAGGAATGAATTCGCATTACAATAGTCTTAGTAGAGGAGTTATTGATAGTAGAGACATTATTTATTTTCTGAGTTTAAATATCATTTTTTTACAACTTACTAACTACTCAATTAGCAGAAAAAAATGATAGAATTACAAAAACATAAATCTATCTTCATTAATATAATCTTATTAATAGCAATTAATATTATTGCTAGTAATCTATACTTTAGGTTAGATCTAACTGAGGAGAAGAAATATTCGTTAAACGACGCAACTAAAGAAATCCTAAACTCAATTGATGATATTATTTATGTTAAAGTTTATTTGAACGGTGACCTTCCAGCAGGTTTTATTAGGCTAAAAAACTCATGTCAAGAAACGTTAGATGAATTTAGAAATCACAATACATTATTAGAATATCAATTTATTGATCCAAATTATGGAAACAATCTAGAAAATCGAAAGAATATTTATAAAGAACTTTCAGAAAATGGTCTACATCCAACCAATCTTGAAATAAAAGCAAACAATAGTAATAGCGAGCAAATTATTTTTCCAGGTGCTATTATCTATTACAAAGGTAGAAGTCAATCCTTAAACTTATTACAAAATCAAATTGGTACAAATCCTGAAAAAGTACTTAATAATTCTGTTGAAAGCATAGAGTATGAACTAACAAATGCTATCCACAAACTCATTACTAACTATAAGCCTAAGATTGCATTTTTAGATGGGCATAATGAATTAGACGAATTAGAAACTGCCGACATCACTCATTCTTTAGGTCTTGTAAAAGGCTCATTGTCAGAGTATTTTAAAATCGATAGAATTGATATTAAAGAGTATGAACTAGACGAGAACAACTCGCTAAGCCTTAGTAATCAAATAAAACGACTACTACAATACAAGGCTCTAATTATTGCTAAGCCTACAAAAGCCTTTACTGAGGTTGATAAATTTTTGATTGATCAATATATCATGAATGGTGGAAAAACTATGTGGTTTTTAGATGGTGTAGCAATGGATATGGATAGTTTAAAAGGGGACGCGCCTTTTTCAATGGCAGTTCCATTAGATTTAAATCTCACAGACTTACTTTTCAAATATGGTGTTAGAGTAAATTACGATTTGGTTATGGATTTTCAAGCCGACCAAATACCTATAATTGTTGGATATCAAGGAAATGTACCACAACAACAATTACTTCCATGGTTCTACCACCCTATTATTATTCCTAAAAACAAACAATCTATTGTCAAGAACTTAGATGGCATTAAAAGTGCTTTTGTTAGCACTTTAGATACGGTCAAAGCTACGGGTATCAAAAAAATCCCCTTGTTGTTTTCCTCGCCTTATTCAAAAATAGTTAGAGCTCCACATCGAGTTAGCTTATCAATTCTAGAGAAAGAACCAAATATAGAACAATTTAATGCTGGGGAAAAACCAATCGCATATTTGTTAGAAGGAGAATTTCAATCAGCATTTCAAAACCGTATTGCACCTAATAACGAAAGCTTAAAGCCGAAGCTAACAAGCCCTTCAAACAAAATGATAGTATTTGGCGATGGAGATATTATAAAAAATCACGTTTCATCCTCTAGAAATGCTTTTCCTCTAGGATATAATAAATTTAGCAAATCCCAATTTAATGGCAACAAGCAATTGATTGTTAATGCCTTAAACTATTTAATCACGGAGAATGAAAATCTAATTAATATTAGGGCAAAAGAAGTCAACCTAAGATTATTAAATAAATCGGAAATAAAAAACAATCGATTAAAATGGCAATTGATTAATACTTTATCACCTCTAGCTATCATCACTCTAATAATCGTTATTTTTAGTTTAGTAAGAAAAAGACAATACAGATGAAAAAAATATTTTTATTAGCAATACTGATTATAGCATCCCTAACCCTATTTTTCTTTAATAAGAATGATACTACCATTAGTGAAGAATTAAGTGATTTTGCTGTTGAAGATACTGCTAGTATTCAAAAGGTATTTTTTGCTGACAAACACGGCAATTCAGTTACCGTAAGTAGAGATAGTGGCACATGGCTATTAGATGATAAATTTGAAGTTCGCCCAGAAGCGATTGAATACTTACTTAAGACTATAAAAGATATTGAAGTAAAGCACCCTGTTAGTAACAGCTTACATAATAAGATTATTAAAAACCTTGCCAGTTCAGCTGTTAAAGTTGAAATATTTACTAATAATTTGGATATAGCACACAAAACCTATTATGTTGGTGGAGAAGCTAAGGATCTAATAGGTAGCTTTATGCTTTTAGAAAATTCTAGGCGTGCTTTTGTTGTCTATATACCTGGTTTTAACGGTTTTTTAGCACCTAGATATACCATAGATGGCACTTCTGTTGCTAGTGATTTATGGAGAGATAGAACTATTTTTTCTTACAATAGCAATGAAATAAAGACAATAAGTGTAGTCAATCACGAAGATGCCAGTAAATCCTTTAAAATCCATCGTCAAGATAAGTTTTACAGCTTCACAAAGAACAACACTACCAAAATAATTCCAAATAGTCAAGGTCAAGAATATTTCAATCTATTCAAGTCTGTTAAATGCGAAGGTTTTATGAATGACTTTTCAAAAAAAGACTCTATTTTCAACAGCACACCCTTTTATACTGTTCGTATAAGCGATATAAATGGTAAAATGGATTCTATTATAGCTTATCACAAAGAACCCAAGAGAGAAGATTATATGCAAGAAAACGGTCAAAAACTAGAGTATGATGCAGATAGAATGTACGCTAAACTCAACTCTGACTTAATACTAATTCAGTTTTATGTGTTCGATAAAATACTTTTAAGAACACCTCAATTTTCTGTTGAAAAATAGTTGAAAAATAGTTCATACTATCAAATGTAATTCTTATATATTTGTTAGATAACAGATATAGAAAAAACGAATATGAAATTTATAGTTTCTAGTGCTCAATTACTAAAGCAAATCCAAACCATTAGTGGTGTTTTAAACTCAAGTAACACCCTCCCTATTTTAGATAACTTCCTGTTTGAAATATCAGCTAATACGCTTTCCATTTCTGCCTCAGATTTGGAGACAACAATGAAAACAACAATTAAAAATGCAGAAGCAGATGAAGACGGTAGCATTGCTATTCCTGCTAAGTTATTGTTGGATACTCTAAAAACATTTTCAGATCAACCACTTACATTTTTAATTGATAAAAATACAAATGGTATTGAAATTAGTTCAGAAAATGGTAAGTTCAAACTTGCTGGGCAAAATGGTGATGATTTTCCAAAAACACCAACTATGGAATCAGCATCAAGAACAAATATGCCGGCAGAAGTATTAGCATCTGCAATTAATAAAACTCTTTTTGCTACTGGAAACGATGAATTAAGACCGATTATGTCTGGTGTTTTTTGTGAACTATCTGGTGAGGGTTGTACATTTGTAGCAACTGATGCACATAAACTTGTTAAGTATAAAAGATCTGACATTATTACAAATGAAACTGCCTCTTTTATATTACCAAAAAAACCACTTACACTATTAAAAAATTCTTTAATTAATAATAGTGATGTTTTTATAGAATATAATGAAACTAATGCTTTTTTCGTTTTTGATGAAATTGAGCTAATTTGTCGACTTATTGATGGAAAATATCCTAACTATGAAGCGGTAATCCCAAAAGAAAACCCAAATATTCTTAAAATAAACAGATTAGAATTTTATAATACAATTCGTAGAGTTGCTATTTTTGCTAGTAAATCTACTCACCAAATACGTCTTAAAATTGCAGGATCAGATCTTCAAATTTCTTCAGAAGATTTAGATTTTTCTAATGAAGGTTTTGAAAGATTAAGTTGTAACTACGATGGTGAAGATATAGAAATTGGGTTCAATTCGCGATATTTATTAGAAATGATCAATAACCTTTCGTCAAACGAAATTAATCTTGAAATGAGCACTCCTAATCGAGCAGGAATTATTATTCCTCAGGATGGAGTATCAAAAAATGAAGAAGTTTTAATGTTAGTAATGCCCGTAATGCTAAATCAATAGTTCAAATAGTTTATATTAGCAAATAATTATAATAACTTTAAAAAAAATTAATGAAAAATATTTTTCTCGTCATATTAGTCCTATTATCTTCTCAAGTTAATGCTCAGTTTGATAGTGGAAATTGGTACATAGGTGCTTCAAGCAGCAATATTAATTTTAGCTCATCAACTAACTCAGAAAATACTATTGATGTTACTTTTACAGGTTTCAGAGATACATTAGTTAATGATACAGATAGTTTAAATCTTGGTTTTTTATTTCCATATTCATATAAACTCAATCAAGATAAACAAAGTGAATTCAATGTTAATTTAAAAATGGGTTATTTCATTGCAAAGAAGTTAATGATTGGTGTTGGTTTTGGCTATGATAATGAAACAAGTTTGTTCAAAACAAATCCAGACTCTCAAATTTCAAACGCTAGTTTAGCTGATAGTATGATGAATGTATGGTTTACAGGATTACCTGATGTATTTTCTAATGGCACATCATATGCAAACCATTATTATGAACTTTATAGTTTAGTTGCAGCATCAGTAAATAATGATTTAACATATTCAAAATCATTAATGACAATTTCTCCATTTTTCAGATATAACTTTCAACTAAGAAAAGGTAACTCAATCTTCGTTGATGGTTCTTATAGAATGGCTTCTGGAAAAGAAGAAATTAAAGATGCTATCAGTTCAGTTAGCCAAACATCAGAACTAACCTCCTCAACAATTAATTTAGGCTTAGGTTTTTCTGCCTTTTTATCTAATAAATTTAGTGTTGAGCCACAATTCAATTACTATATGTACAACTCTACTGCTACTATGAAGGAAGATGCTATACATCCAATTCTTAGTGTCGCTGATATGGGAGAAAAAACAACAGAGAGAACAATTGCTGGTTCTGGAATTAACTTTTCAGTAGGTTTGTCTTTCTACTTCTAAAATATTTTAAATATATCATTTAAAGACTTTGCCTCATCGCAAAGTCTTTTTTTTAGTCATTTTCTTGTTATTGCCACTCATCCATGTTGGGCCGACCGGCATCTATCCATGCTGAGTGCCAAATACAACCTATGGCTAAGATAGATTTGCGCATCTACATTTAATCCTTTACATCTAACACTACATGATAAGATTTTTCAAGAGTGAGAAACCAATACGTTGTCTTTTAAAATAGGAATTACTTCAGATTTATTCAATTCTAAGCAATAGCGAATATCGTTTTCTATTCCTAAATGTGCTAAACGTTTTCTGTGCTGAGAATCTTTTAAAAAATCAAATAAGTTGTCTTTAGCCTTTTCATAGAGCATTAAACTAGTTGCTGTAGAATCGTTGTCATAGTAAAACTTATCATTTTTAATTAATTGCTCAGTTAAAGCACCTGCAAATAGCGTATCTTCTAAACAGTAGTCATTTTTCCAACCAGCACATAAAATAATAATACCTTTGTCCAATTCTACTAAAAATGAAGACAAGGCTTTCAAGTTTAAAAATGAACCCGTCACAACAAGATGATCTCGTTTAGCAAAATTTATGGCTTTTGTCCCATTAGTAGTGGTCAACACCATCTTTTTACCTTTAAGAGAGTGATTGGAATACTCTGTCGGAGAGTTTCCTAAATCAAAACCTCTAACAATTTTACCATTTCTCTCAGCAGCTATGATATACTCATTATTATCCTTATAATCTAAAGCATCTTCTATTGTTGAAACAGGTATAATAGACTCAACTCCAAGCTCTAAAGCAGTACATATTGCTGAAGTTGCTCTTAACACGTCAACAACAACGACAATACTTGTTCTATCCGAATATATAGGAAAAAGAGATGGGCTTAAGCAAACTTTAATATTGTTCATAGAATCTATGATTTGTAAAACGGTAATTTAACGACTTGGGCTTTGAGTTTCTTATTTCTTATATGAATATACAGCTTAGTATCGCTTTTAGAATATTCTGAATTCACATAACCCATACCAATAGATTTTTGTAGTGATGGTGACATGGTACCTGAGGTAACAAAGCCGACTTCTTCATCCTTTTCATTTAGGATTTTATATCCATTTCTAGCAATACCTCTGTCTAGCATTTCAAAACCTACTCTTTTGCGCTGAACACCATTTTCTTTTTGTAAATGTAACTCTTTAGAATAGTTAAAGCTGTTATTAAACTTAGTAATCCAAGATAATCCAGCTTCAATAGGTGATGTATCATCATTAATATCATTACCATAAAGGCAAAAACCCATTTCTAAACGTAATGTATCTCTTGCGGCTAATCCAATTGGTTGTATTCCAAATTTATTACCTGATTCTAAAATAGATTTCCAAATAGTTTTAGCATAATCATTTGGAAAATATATTTCATAACCACCAGACCCAGTGTATCCTGTAGCAGATATGATTACATTATTAAATCCACAGAATTTGTGAACAACAAAATTATAATACTTCAAGGATGATAAATCAAAAGAAGTTAATGGTTGTAATGCTTGAGAAGACATGGGTCCTTGAATTGCAAGCATAGAATATTTATCAGAAAAATTAGAAATTTTAGCTTTTTTAAAATTAAATTTGATAATCCAGTTTAAATCTTTTTGAATATTTGATGCATTAACAACTAACATATATTTTTCTTGATTAAACTTATAGATAAGTAAATCATCAACAATGCCACCTGATAAATTAGGCATACAAGTATACTGAACTTGACCGTCATTTAATGCTGAAACATCATTTGTAGTTAATTTTTGAATTAAATCCATAGCATATGGACCTTCAATAAAAAACTCACCCATATGTGATACATCAAAAACACCAACTGTATTTCTTACATTTAAATGTTCTGCCATAACGCCCTTATATTGAACTGGCATTTTATAACCAGCAAATGGAACCATTTTTGCACCCATTTCTATGTGCATATCAGTAAGAGCTGTTGTTTTCATTCAGAAATATTTAAAAAATCTAATATAATTATTTTATATGTCCAATGTAAGCAAGAACATCACCTTCTAAATGTTGATATTTGAAATCCATAGTGATAAATTGAACAGAATCATTTCTTCTTAGCATTATGGGCAAATAAGAATCTTTATTGCTCTTTATTAATGATTCAAAATGATCACTAGAAGTTATTTTAATATCCTCAACCTGAGGATATTTTCTAACAAGCTCTATCAACTCTATGTAATCAAAATCATTTGAAAATAAAATATTTTGGGGTTTTGACAAGGCATTTAGCTTTATTTCGTTAACTGTTATGAGTCGATAGACGTTTGATTCGCCAAATATTGATTTTAATTTTCTACAAGCAAATATATTAACGTCATTACTAGATGTAAGAGCTAAAAGATGACCTTCATCATTAAATTCTAAATCATCATCATCAGACAAAATATTTTTTTCAATTACATTTAGATTGGCTGCTTTTGCTTGACGTATATTTTCTTTTGACAAATCAACTAGTGTGTTTGAAATGTTATGTTTTTCAAGATATTTAGCTATACAAATAGATCCTTCATTAGCACCAACAATGACAACTCCATTTTTTACATCTTGTATTAATCCTAAAATTCGAGCTACAAACTTAGCTGATAAACCATTTAATGTTACCGTTCCTAAAATTATCATAAAAGTTAGAGGCACTAACAATTCAACATCTTCTCTCAATGATTGAGGTAATGAAATTTTGTCTGACATTAAATACAAAGAAAATAATGATGCAACAGCTGCTGCAACAATTCCTTTTGGACCAATCCAAGCAACAAAAGCTTTTTCTTTCCAATTTAAATCAGACTTCCATGAACTGATCAAAACTACAATTGGTCGTAGTAACAAAACAACTACTAAAAATATGTAAAGCGAATTAATATCCAGCAACCTCAATTCTTGCATTGATATTTTAGTTGATAGAATTATAAATAGCACTGATATTAAAATTACAGTCAGACTTTCTTTGAAGTCAAGAATCTTATCCAAATTAGGTGTTTTAATATTAGCTAATAATATTCCCATAACAGTTACTGATAATAAACCAGATTCTGGCTGTAAAGTATCAGCTCCTGCAAATGCAAATATCACAAAACCTAATGATAGAACATTAATTAAAAAGTGAGGAATTAGATTTCTTTTAAGTAAAGAATGTAATGTCCAACCGGAGAGTAAACCAAAGAAAGTTCCAACGCATAAAGTCAGAAAGAAAGTTTTTAAAGCAACCTGTGTAAGACCCATGGAATGATCACCGCCAACTCCCATAGTTGAAACAAATAACAATTCGTAAACAAGTACTGCTACAAGTGCACCAATAGGATCAATAGCTATTCCCTCCCATTTAAGAATTGTACTAATATTTTTCTTTGGTCTTACACTTCTTAATATAGGAGCAATTACAGTTGGTCCTGTAACAATTATTAAAGAACCAAATAATAATCCTACTCTATAATCCATATCTAAAAAATAATGTGCAGTAATTGCTCCTCCAACACCCATAATAATTGGACCAACAATCAGTAAATTTCTCACAACTCCAGCTAATTTCCGAACTTCTTTAAATTTTAACGTCAGACCTCCTTCAAATAATATAACTCCAACAGAAAGAGAAACAAAATAATACATAGTCTTTCCTGCAAAAATATTTTCAGGGTCAATCCATTTTTCATCTAAAAACAAGGTAGATAAAGGACCCATAATAAGTCCAAGAATTATTAGAGGAAAAATAGCTGGTATCTTCATTTTCCAGGCTATCCATTGAGCTAATAGCCCAACAACTATAATTGCAGAAAGTTCTATCATAATTTACAATTTTGATAAAAATAAAAAAAATAAAAAAAGGAGCCTAAGCTCCTTTAAAATATTATTAATTATTTATTTACCTGAAAATTTTTCTTCCCATGTGTATATAAACTGCCTTTGAATGACTTTCAATTTTATTAATTTTTCTTCCAAATAAATCGAAATAGGTATTATCATAATTTTGAAGATTAGCGTGACTGTTAATTGACGTAATACTTCTAATATCAAAAACTATTGTACCAGGTGATACACCACAATCAAATTCAGAAACTAAATTATTATTAACATCATAAATGTGTACCTTCCCATAAGTAGAATAGTCTGTTTCAGATGCGTATAGAAAATCATTTACTTTGTCATAGGATAACTCATAAAAATTTTGATTAATACCAACAGGATTGCCTGAAGACAATAATGTTGCAGGATCCCACTCTAACAAAACAGAATCCATTGATATTTGAAAATTTATTCTATCACCTCTTAGACAAGATGTTCCGCATCCTGTACTCACATCCGAAACATTAATGGTAGTAGAAGAATTAGTATTTAAATCTAATTTTGAGAAAGACGCGCCTGACCAATTTTTATTATTAACAGTAAAAATAAACTCTTCAGAAATCATTATATTATCTGGATTGGTGGCATCAGGACCTAAATCAATTTCCTCTAAATAACTCAGTGAATTTAAATCTAAGACACCAATTAATGATTTTTCATTACCCCACTCGAAACCATTATTAATGGCCACATAAAGTTTATTTTCATAATGAACCATATTTTGAGTGGTCCATTTTGGACCATTAGTTGTATCGAGTTGGGAAACAAAACTCAAATCAGATTTAGAATAAATTTGTAAGTAAGAGTCAAAACTAACCCCATACTCTCCTCTTGTAACAAATAAATTATCATTAACTATGTAAATGTTTCTAACACCACTTACTGCTTGTGTATTTAATAATTCATAGGAATTTAAATCATATTTTAAAAGTTGGGTGTCAGCCGCCACATAAAAATAATCACCGTCAATAAGCATATCAGAGGCAAAACGAGCACCTTCAATAGTATCAACAATAGAATAATAATTTGAAGCTGGATCGTATGTTCCGATAGTTACTGGAGATTCTATTTGACCTGTTGTGTAATCATATCGACCTTCATTTAAAATTAATACCTGATTAACTACATCTTGAGCAAATAATCCTTTGTAAAAAAGACATAATATTAATAGTACTTTTTTCATTTTATTGTTTTTATAAATAAATACTAAGATCACCTTATCCCGAGGCTTTCCGTTCGTTTGTTATGGCAGGTCTTCTGACTTGCTTTACTAAGTGGCCTTCCCATTCTTTATGAACAGTGGACTGAAGATCTTAGATTCTATTGAGCTTACAGCTGCGGGAACAGTTGAGGATTTACACCTTATTCCCTATTAATTCTTTACAGAAACCATAACGGTACAAATTTAGCCCAAATTATTAATAAATAATAAAATTTAAAACGTTTATTAAGGATGTTAAAATATTTTTTAAAAAAATTAAAATGATTAAAAAATATCAATTGCTTTATTGTAGGCACTTTCAAAAGCAAGTGTATTAATACATGTTTCAATTTTCTTTTCTTGAGTAAAAGAAAGTAATTTTTCTGTTGGCATATTCCCTAATAAATCATCTTTTGCCATTGGGCAACCTCCATAGCCTTTGATAGCCCCATCAAAACGTCTACAACCTGAATTGAATGCTGCCTCTATCTTTTCTCGCCAACTTTCCAAATGAGTGTGGAAGTGTGCGCCCCACTCTATATGCGGATATTCTTGAGTTAGTAAAGAATATAAAGGCTTGATGTTATTAGGATTTGAAACGCCAACCGTATCAGACAAAGCTATGGTTTTAACGCCTAAATTGGAAAGTTTTTCTCCCCATTTAGCTACAATATCTTCGTGCCAATATTCTAAATATGGATTACCAAACGCCATAGACATATACACTATTAGTGACTTATTGTATCTTTCACATTTGATTTGTAATTCCTCAACTAAAGTTAATGATTGGTCAACACTTTTATTGGTATTGCGTTGTTGGAATATTTCAGAAATTGAAAAAGGATATCCTATAAAATTTATTCGTTCAAATGAACAAGCCTCATCAGCCCCCCTTTGGTTGGCAACAATAGCTAAAAGACTAGTGTTGGAATCATTCAACTGAGAAAGGACATTTGCTGTATCTCTCATCTGAGGAATGGCCTTAGGTGACACAAAACTTCCAAAGTCTAATGTATCAAAGCCAACTTTCAATAGTGAATTTAGATAAGCAACTTTTTTAGCAGTAGGAATAAAGTCTCTAATCCCCTGCATAGCATCTCTAGGACATTCTATGATTTTCATAATTGCTTCAGAATTCCTTGGTTAATCTTTTTGACAATACTTGGGCCTTCGTATATAAAACCCGTATATATTTGAACTAAACTCGCTCCTGCCTTTAACTTTTCGATAGCATCTTCTGAGCAATGAATTCCTCCTACTCCAATGATTGGAAAGCTTTTATTCGATTTTTCAGAAATGTAACGAATCACCTCTGTTGAACGCTTTTTAACCGCTTGACCACTAACACCCCCTTTTCCTATAGCTTTAAGCGTCTTTTCAGAAGTTTTAAGACCATTTCTATCAATTGTTGTGTTGGTCGCTATTAAGCCGTCTAACTTAGTATCTACTACTATACTAACAATATCATCCAATTGTTCGTTAGTCAAATCTGGTGCAATTTTTAACAATAAAGGCTTTCTTTTTGATTTAGCATCGTTCAATTCTTGCAAACGAAGTAATAGCTTGGTGAGTGGCTCTTTCTGTTGAAGTTCTCTTAACCCAGGTGTGTTGGGTGAGCTTACATTGACAACAAAATAATCTACAAAATCGAAAAGTGCCTCAAAAGTAATTTCGTAATCTTTAACTGCTTCATCATTGGAAGTCACTTTATTTTTACCAATATTACCTCCGATGATAATTTTAGTTTTACGCTTTTTAAGACGTTTTACAGCATCCTCTACACCTCCATTATTAAAGCCCATTCTATTTATAAGTGAATGGTCTTTAGACAACCTAAACAATCGTGGCTTAGGATTTCCATCTTGAGCTAAAGGTGTTAATGTTCCTATCTCTATAAAACCAAAGCCAAAAGTAGCTAATTCATCAAATAGCTTAGCATCTTTGTCAAAACCAGCAGCTAAACCAACAGGATTATCAAATGTCAAGCCAAATAACTCCCTTTTAAGTTTTTCGTCATTTATCCTATAAATCTTATTCCATGCAGTTTTAAATGGAATATAGGAGACTAATTTTATAATACTGAATATGAGATGATGTATAAATTCAGGGTTAAATAAGAATAAGATTGGTTTTACAAGAATTTTATAAATCATAAGTGGCAATTATGAAGCAAAAATATAAAGTTTATTTATTCGGCTTGTATTCTTCGAAACTATTATCAGAATAAAATACCACTATTTTATCTATTGATCTGTTCGTTTCAATGATATTTTCTTCAGGTACATGAGAGGAGGTGGTAGCCAAGTTAGTATTATCTATAGCTCCTTGACCTAACAACAACCAACTAGATGAAACGTCAGGGAAACGCCTTAGTATCTTTTGTAGAACCTCAATACTAGGCTTATTACGACCAGACAAAATATGTGATATAGTAGACCTATTTACATTTATTTCCTGCGCAAAAGTATTAGAACTTAATTCATACTTTTCTATGATATTTTGAATACGATTTTCCATTTTTAGTTGATGTTACAAATGTAAACATTATTTGTATGAAATCATACTTTTAAATATAAAAAATTTATCTAAAAAAAGCTTATAAACACCTATTTAAATTGGTATAATGATTTATATAACAATCATAACTTACTGAAAATATGTATTTTATAAAAAAATATATAAAATGTTTGCTTTTGTATTAAAATTGTAGTTGAATATCAAACTAAAATGTTTACATCGGTATAAAAAAGTTGATTTAACACATATATTAGCAGAAATTATGTAAGGTAAAAAAAGACATGAAAATCTTCCATTCTAGCACCCTACTACATTGCCTTAGAATTATGTATTTTTGTAATATGAAAGCACCTAAACTTCCAAGCTTTTTTAAAACATTAAGACATCGTCAATTTGATTTCAAGAAAAGATACTACGATGCTCAAAAAGAAGATTTAGATAATAGAGTGAAATCTGCTGAAAATAGCAAAACAACTTTGCGATTCAGTAAAGATTGGCAACAATCTAAACGCTCTAATGATAATAGCACCTCAAATAAACGTATAATTCTTATCGTTATAATTTTAGTATTACTTAGCTTTGCCCTATTGAAAATCTAACATGTCAGACCTTATTCAACTTTTACCAGACCATGTAGCCAATCAGATAGCTGCAGGCGAAGTCATACAAAGACCGTCCTCTGCAGTTAAAGAATTGATTGAAAATGCTATTGATGCAGATGCTAATGATATCAAACTTATAGTAAAAGATGCTGGTAGAACACTTATCCAAGTAGTGGATAACGGTTCAGGAATGAGTGACACAGATGCAAGAATTTCACTTGAAAGACACGCTACTTCTAAAATCAAAAAAGCTGACGATTTATTTACAATTCGTACTATGGGGTTTAGAGGAGAAGCTATAGCATCTATGGCAGCAATTTCTCATTTAGAACTAAAAACAAAACTTCACGACAAGGAACTTGGCACAAAACTTATCGTAGAAGGTAGCGAATTGAAATCTCAAGAAAATTGCGCCACTAAAAACGGCACATCTATTTCTATAAAAAATTTATTTTTCAATGTTCCAGCTAGAAGAAACTTTTTAAAATCTGATAACGTTGAACTCAAACATATCATCGATGAATTTCAACGCATGGCCTTAGCAAACCCCGAATGTGCTATGAGTTTTTTTCACAATGACAAAGAAATACTTAACCTTTCATCTTCAACACTCAAACAACGAATTGTTGGCATATTTGGAAATAGATACAACGAAAAATTAGTCCCTATAAAAGAAGAAACATCTCTAGTTGATGTAAATGGTTTTGTTGGAAAACCAGAATTTTCAAGAAAAACAAGAGGGGAACAGTTTTTCTTTGTCAATCAACGCTTTATTAAAAGTGGTTATTTACACCATGCCATAAGCAATGCCTTTCAGGACCTTATTCCAGAAAAGCACCACCCGTCCTATTTTATATTTTTTGAGATTGACCCAAAATTTGTTGATGTAAATATTCATCCCACTAAAACAGAGATTAAATTTGAGGATGAAAAATCTATTTACGCTATCGTTCGATCTTGTGTAAAAAGAGCGCTAGGCCTTCACAATATTGTACCTTCATTAGATTTTGAAAAAGATCCCGCTTTTGATAATATTCCGACTCCTAATAAGTCAGAACTCAAACAGCCGAGCATTAAAGTGGACTCTAGCTACAATCCATTTGAAGAAAAGAAAAAATCCGAGAATATTTATACCTCACCTCCAAAAGTAAAAACAGAAAATTGGGAGCAATTATTTGAAAATATTCCTGCTCCAAAGTCTAATACTAGTTCTGAGGTACTAGAAAAAAACTGGAGTGAATATTCAGAAGAAACCAATAAAACGATTTTTCAATTAGACAATAAGTATATCGTTTATAGTATTAAATCTAGATTAATTGTCATACATCAACAAAGAGCCCACGAAAGAATATTATACGAACACTTTCTTAAAATGCAAGATAATGAAGGTCCATCACAACAACTACTATTTCCCAAAACTATTGAACTCACTCCTTCTGATATAGTAATAGTGAAAACTATAAGCGATGAGCTTTTGAATTTGGGTTTTAGATTTGATTATCTAAACAAAAATAGCATTGTCGTATTAGGAACTCCTACTGATTTAGAAATGGAAAATCTAGAAAGCATCATAGAAGAGTTAGTCGAGCAATTTAAGAACAAATCTTTTATAGAAAAGCACGATAATTTATCGCAATCATTAGCAAAAAAAATGTCAATAAAATCAGTAAGAAAACTAAAACAACAAGAAATGCGCTCTATAATTGACAATTTATTCGCTTGTCAAACATCCTATATCACAGTACAAGGAAAACCAACGCTTATAACCATAACTTTAGAAGAGTTAGCTAAAAAATTTCAATTATGAATATGGGCCCTGCTAAATTTAGTTATTTGCCTGAGGTAGTTAAAAACTTACTAATTATCAATGGCTTGTTTTTCCTTGGAAAAATTGTTCTTGTTAGCAGTTTTGGTATCGACCTAGATAAATTATTTGGCCTACATAATTGGCAATCACCTGATTTTAGACCACACCAGTTGGTTACACATCTCTTTATGCACGGCAACTTTTCTCATATTCTCTTTAATATGTTCGCCTTATGGATGTTTGGAAATCAACTAGAGAATATTTGGGGTGGAAAACGCTTTTTAATCTATTATATGCTAACTGGATTTGGAGCAGCACTTCTACATTTAGGGGTTAATCAATATCAAATATCATTAGTTGAAGCTAAGATGTCAATTGAGCAAATTAATATGGTTTTAGCTGATGGATATAATGCAATCCAAAATGGACAAAACTTTGTTAACCCTCTGATGGGTAAATTGAATGTATTATACCACACACCCACTGTTGGAGCATCTGGCGCTGTATTTGGCTTACTATTAGCATTTGGAATGCTTTTCCCAAACACTCTTATATACCTTTACTTTGCAATACCCATCAAAGCCAAGTACTTTGTTGCAGCTTATGGTGCAATAGAACTTTGGTTAGGTTTACAAAACAATCCAAGTGATAACGTAGCTCACTTTGCACATCTTGGAGGTATGTTATTTGGATACTTACTTATCAAATATTGGAGAAAAAATAGTCAACATTTTTATTAAATATGATAATAAACGACTTAAAAAATAGCTTCAAACAAGGCAACCTGCTTAGTCGCCTGATATACATAAACCTCGGTGTTTTTGTACTTATTAAAATTCTCGGTGTTTTTTTCTTTCTATTCAATTTATCTAGTCATGAAATAATTGACCTATTAGCACTTCCTGCTGAAAGCAAAAAATTACTTTCTAAGCCTTGGACAATTATTACTTACATGTTTGTTCACAACGGATTTATTCATCTGATTTTCAACCTTTTATGGCTATATTTTGGCGGCACTATCTTCTTGAAATACTTAAGTAATAAGCAAATAGTTAGCACCTATATTTTAGGAGGACTATCAGGGGGTCTATTTTATATTCTTGCTTTTAATTATTTTCCTGTTTTTGAGTCGGTACTTACAAAATCTATAGCTGTAGGTTCATCAGCATCTGTATTAGCTATACTTATTGCTATTGCTACTTATGTGCCCAATTATATTGTAAATCTCACTTTTATTGGAAGAGTAAAATTAAAACATATAGCTATCGTTTCAATTGTATTAGATTTAATTTTGATACCACAAGGAAATGCAGGAGGTCATATTGCTCATTTGGGTGGTGCTTTTTATGGATTCTACTTCAGTCGCCAATTGTTAAAAGGAAAAGATACTAGCCGATGGTTTAATCATCTAATGNATTNTATGGTTAATCTATTCAAACCANCAAANCCATTAAAAACAGCTTATAANCGACCAATGACTGATGACCAGTGGAGAGAAAATAAAAGCAATGAACAAGATAAAATCAATAAAATATTAGATAAAATTGCAAAATCTGGATACGATAGCTTAAACAAAGAAGAAAAAGAAACCCTATTTAAAGCCAGTAAAAAATAAATTTATGCTAAACGGTATCTTNTACATACTAAATATGTTGTTGCTTTTCGCGCTTTTTCTNTCTTATNCCTCACCATATATTAGTCCCGANACTTTCTTATGGCCTGTCGCCTTACTGGGTTTAATCTATCCNTTTGTATTANTAATCAATGTATTATTTACCATNTATTGGCTNATANGTTTCAAAAAACATTTTTGGGCTAATATTATCATAATATTGCTAGGCTATGGACACATTCAAAACCTCATAAACATANAAGAAAATGCAATTAANACTGAAGCNAAATTTTCGGTNATGAGNTTCAATGTACGTTTATTCAATGCNTACAACTGGATTAANAAAGACGATGTAAANCAAAAAATNATTCANTATCTAAATAAAGAATCAGTAAATNTTCTTTGTCTTCAAGAATTTTACGCTCCAGAAGAACTNCCAAGACTNAACTATCCCCACAGTCATATTGGACTACAGAGCAAACGTAAGAGTTGGAGAATGGCAACCTATTCTANCTTTCCNATATTCAATAAAGGAACAGTTAGTATTTATGGAGAAAGNACNAATAACGTTTGTATTTNCAGNGATATAGCTATGNATNGCGATAGCATTAGAGTTTACAATGTTCATTTAGCATCGAATTGGTTTGAAAAAGAAGATTATGAATTTTTAGACAATCCTAGCGTANAAGGTGCGGAGAGCATCATTGAGCGACTAAAAGCATCTTTTTTCAAAAGAGCAAAACAGGTAAAAGCTATAAAAGCACATATGAACACTTCACCATACCCAATCATNCTGTGTGGCGATTTCAACGACACACCCACATCTTTTACCTATAAGCAACTNTCAGAAGGTTTAAACGATAGCTTTANNATGGNAGGAACAGGCTTAGGACAGACTTATAATGGAAAATTTCCTACACTTAGAATAGATTACATTTTACACAGCCCCAAATTTAAGATTAACAGTTTCAAGACAAAAGANGTNAATTTATCTGACCACTTCCCNATTGTCAGCACNTTCAACTAAGGCTTAAGCTTTTGAACGGTTTTCAATTCNAATAAATTCATNGCATTAGATTCAAAACCAATAATATTATTTTGCACAAATCGTATTACTTGATCGTAATATAAAGGAACAATAGCCGCCTCATCTANAATCATTTGATCCATCAAATGGTAATAAGANCGTCTTTTTTCTAGATTAACTTCTTTNAGAGCTAATTCGTAATAATTATCGTAGGTTGGATTTGAAAAATGCGTNTAATTNGGTCCGTTTGGACAAAAATTCTTTGAATAAAATAATGCTAAATAATTTTCAGCATCGGCATAATCTGCTATCCAAGAACCTCTAAAAAAATCCAATTTTGANGTCGCAACCATTTGTCGGTGTGTAGAGGGTAGATTAATATTTATTTCTAGTTGAATACCCACTTCAGCCAATTGATTTTGAATAAATTCACACAAGTCTAAATAGGAACTGGTAGTATTGAGCTCTATTGTAAGTGGAGTTGATAATCCGGCATCTGCTAATAATTGCNTTGCCTGTTCTGGCTTGTAATCGTAACCATTTAAACTCTCTGTAAATGATGGCAAGCCTTTTGGCACAAAACCTTTTTTTGCAGGACTTCCAATGTTATTGCGCAGATATGTTATCATTTTTTGTCTGCNAAAGCCGTAATTGATAGCCTTTCTTACTGCCAAATGCTGTGATGCTGACAAATTATTNTCATCCATCAAAAATCCTAAATATTCGGTATTGAGATATGGNAAGGTCTGAATTTGAATTTTTCCGATATAATTATCTTGCAGTTGACCTTGTGGCGTAAGCACTTCATCTTTGTAAGAAGCATCTANNCCAGAAATAAAGTCCAAATTACCCTTNACAAATTCTAAAAATGCTGTTTGCTTATCTTTTATAAAGGTGATTGCTATAGCATCTAGTAATGGTAATCCATTTTCATNGAAATNCTCATTTTTTCTTAATACGAGTTTTATATTCTCTTTCCAATATTGAAAATGAAANGGTCCTGTACCAATTGGAGCATCACGAAAGCTAGTATTTTCAACAATTTCTTTAGGAACAACAGAGCAATACGGCATAGTTAGTAANCCTAAAAAAGGAGGAAAAGGGNTTTTNAAACGAATAAAGAAAGTGCTATCATCAATAGCNTCATAATAGTCAACATTGTTCATTACCCAAGCNCCAGGAGAGGANACCGCTTTGTCAATCAAACGATTAAAACTATACACAAAATCGTCTGCCTTGACCACCCTATCTTGATAATCTTCAAACAATGAATGCTGATGAAAAAGCACATCATTTCTTAAGTAAAAAGTATAACTTTGAGCATCTTCTGAAATAGTCCAAGAGTGAGCAATAGAAGGTATGACATTAAGTTGAGAATCGACTTGAACTAAACCGTCAAAAATTTGATTAGCCACCCATACACTAGCTTGGTCTTTAGAAAAAGCAGGGTCTAAACTGTTAATACCTGCCGATTCATTATATCTGAAAATAGATAAATTCTCATCGGAATATTTTTCCTTGCACGAAGAAAATACTAATACTAGTAAAAAGAATATAAACTGTAGAAATGAAGAAGTTGTCATTGGTGCTAAAAATACACAAATAAAAAATTCAAAATCCAGTCTGTTGGAATATAAATCGAAATTTAGGCTATCGGATTTACAAACTACATCTTTTGGTTAGCGTCACTGCGTAATAAACGTTTTGCTATTTCTGCATTTTTCAAGATGTATTCTTCTAACAAGACTGGAAAATGAATTTTCAAAAAAAACTAAAAAAAACGACACATTGCTTTTGACAACTCTTTATTTTACGAAAGGTATATTGTAAAGGTTTCACTAATTGTATTTTTTTTGTATTCTCATTAAATTAACCCCTATTATACAATAGAAAAAGTTAATTTTGTATCCGATGAAAAATAATTCCACAGTTGCATATTACACCCAAGGTTGTAAACTTAACTTTTCAGAAACATCTACCATTTCAAGGCAATTGACAAATGAAGGCTATCAAAAAGTTGACTTTAAGCAAGTTGCTGATATTTATGTCATCAATACTTGCTCAGTAACTGAAAATGCAGACAAAGAGTGTAAACGTCTTGTTCGTACAGCCTTAAAGACCTCACCAAAGGCCTTTATAGTCGTAGTAGGTTGTTATGCGCAGTTAAAACCAGAACAAATTTCACAGATTGATGGGGTTGATTTGGTACTTGGTGCAACAGAAAAGTTCAAACTCAATCATTACCTTAATGATTTGAGTAAAAAAGAGCATACAGAAATTCATTCATGTGAAATAGATGACGCTAATTTCTTTGTTGATGCCTACTCTATTGGCGACAAAACCCGAGCTTTTTTGAAAGTGCAAGACGGTTGTGATTATAAATGCACCTATTGTACTATTCCTTTAGCACGTGGTATTAGCAGAAGTGACAAACTAGAAAATGTAATTAATAATGCAAAATCCATTTCAGATAAAGGCATACAAGAAATTGTTCTAACTGGTGTTAATATTGGCGATTATGGCAAAGGAGAATTTAGCAATAAAAAACACCAACATACCTTTTTAGACTTAGTTAAATTACTAGATAAAGTAGAGGGCATCAATCGATTGCGTATATCTTCAATTGAACCCAACCTTTTAAAGAACGAAACCATTGAATTTGTAGCCAATTCTAAAGCCTTTGTCCCCCACTTTCACATTCCTTTACAATCGGGCTCTGACGATATTTTAAAAAAAATGAAAAGACGTTATTTAACCGACTTATATGTCGATAGAGTCAATTATATAAAATCCTTAATTCCACATTGTTGTATTGGCGTAGATGTGATTGTAGGTTTTCCAGGAGAAACAGAAGAACATTTTTTAAAAACCTATAATTTCTTAAACGAACTAGATATTTCCTATTTACACGTTTTCAGCTATTCTGAACGAGCCAACACCGAAGCAGCCAAGATGGGTAAAGTAGTCGATAAAGCTATTCGACATAAAAGAAGTAAAATGTTAAGAGTACTTTCAGCCAAAAAGAAAAGACACTTTTACGAACAACAAAAAGGCAGTTTACGTACCGTTTTATTTGAAAGCGAAAATAAAGATGGTTTTATGTACGGTTTTACTGAAAATTACATTCGTTTAAAAGCACCATTTAAAAGTGAGTGGATAAACAAACTTATGCTAACAAAACTTAAAACTATTGATGAAGATGGAATTTATATCTTTGAATCAAATTAAATAAACCCTTATGTATCCAAATATTAGCTACTTACTCAACGACCTTTTTGGCATATATATACCATTACCTATACAGACTTTTGGTTTTTTTGTTGCTTTAGCATTTATATTTTCTAGTTGGACTCTAGCATTAGAGCTAAAACGAAAAGAAAAAATTGGCTTAATCAAAGCTGTAAAACGCTCAAAAATAGTAGGTCAAAAAATAAATACTACACAACTAATTTCTGCCGTGACAATAGGATTTATTTTAGGTTACAAATTAATTTATGCAGCTCTGAATTACTCAGAATTTGTAGGCAATCCACAAGCTGTTATATTATCTACTGAAGGTCATTTTATAGGGGGGCTTATAGGAGCTATATTAAACACCTACCTTAAATATAGAGAATTTAAAAAACAAGAATTAGAACAACCCAAAACAATCATTGAAACAGTACACCCCTACCAATTAGTAGGTAACATTACTTTGATAGCTGCTGTTGTAGGTATTTTAGGAGCTAAAATTTTTCACAACCTTGAAAATATTGATGACTTTATGACTGACCCTGTTGGACAATTACTATCCTTTAGTGGACTCACCTTTTATGGTGGTTTGATTTGTGGAGCTTTAGCAGTTATATTCTATGCTAAAAAATATGGGATCAATTATAAAATTATTAGTGATGCTGCAGCTCCTGGATTAATGTTAGCATATGGCATTGGGAGAATGGGTTGTCACTTTTCTGGTGATGGCGATTGGGGAATAACAAATTTAGCGCCAAAACCAGAATGGCTAAGTTTTATACCTGATTGGGCCTGGGCTTATAAATACCCAAATAATGTTATAAACGCAGGTGTACCAATTGAGGGATGTATAGGACAATATTGCAACGAATTACTTTATCCGGTTTTTCCAACTCCAATCTATGAAATAATTATGGCCTTAGGTCTATTTGCATTATTATGGTACTTAAGAAAAAAAATTAATATTACAGGAATGCTTTTTGGAATATATATGATTGTAAATGGTCTTGAACGTTTCTTTATTGAAAAAATAAGAGTAAACACCAAATACATCTTATTTGGACAAGAGATTACTCAGGCAGAAATTATTTCCTTAACTATGATAATAACCGGCCTTGCAATTGTATACAGGCTATACACTAAATATAAAAAAAATGAGCAACTGCTTCATTAGAGGTTACTAACGGCATACATTTTTAAGATCTTATAATTAATAAACTCAATCCTAAAAAGGTAATTCCCCCATTGACTATGAGTAATTCGAAACCGAAAGGAATATAGAGTTGTAAAATATAGGCTATTATAGGAGATAAAACTGCTACAATGGGTACTGCCCTATCTTTAATATTCCAAGTTGTAAAAATTCCGAAAGCAAACAATCCCAACAAAGGGCCATAAGTATAACCCGCTACCTTAAAGAGTGCCGAAATAACGCTATCGTCATTGATAGCTTTAAAAATAAGAATAGCCAAGACTAAAACCAACGAAAAACCCACATGCACCCATTTTCTGGTTTGTATTTGTTTTTGTTTTTGTTTCTGTTCTATATTTAGAAAATCTACACAGAAAGAAGTTGTTAATGATGTAAGCGCCGAATCAGCACTAGAATAGGCTGCCGCTATCAAACCCAAAATAAAGAAGATACCTACACCCAAACCCAAATCGGCTTTTAAAGCCACTAGGGGAAACAAATCATCGCCTTTAGTAATATCCATGCCTATTTGCTCTGCATAGAGGTATAACATAGCCCCTAAAGCTAAAAAAAAGATATTGACTAGAATAAGCACCACACTGAAGGAATACATATTCTTTTTTGCATCTGACAGACTTCTACAAGAAAGGTTCTTTTGCATCATGTCTTGATCTAATCCTGTCATCACTATGGCTAAGAAAGCACCCGAAATGAATTGTTTCAAAAAGTGTTGTTTGCCTTCCCAAAAGAATACCTGAGAATACTGACTTTCTCTGATAGTATGACTCAATTCCACCAAACCTAAACCCATTTTATCCGAAATGAGCCATATACTCACTCCCACTGCCAAAAGCATAAATAAGGTTTGTAAGGTATCTGTCCATATAATAGTTTTGATGCCACTTCTAAAAGTGTATATCCAAATGAGTATAATGGTCAGGGATACCGTTAGCCAAAAAGGAACGTTCCAAGCGTCAAAAATGGCAATCTGCATTACATTCGCCACAAGGAATAATCGGAAAGACGCCCCTATTGTTCTAGAAAGTAAGAAGAAAAAAGCACCCGTTTGGTGTGTGGACTCGCCAAACCTATCGCCTAAATAGGCATAAATAGACGTTAAATTCATGCGATAATAAATGGGCATTAAAACGTTAGCAATGACAATATATCCAGCCGTCATACCCAATATCATCTGCATATAACTGAACTGACTATCTGCNACCCAACCGGGTACAGAAATGAAAGTTACTCCAGATAGNGTTGCTCCTATCATACCAAAGGAAACGATNTACCAAGGCGACTGTTTGTTGCCTAAGAAAAAGGCATCGTTACTATCGCTTTTTCCAGTAAAATAGGAAATGAGAATAAGAACTAGAAAATAAATTGCAATGATGGAGAGTATGAGAGTTGGCGACATTGTGTTAAGCTAAAGAGTTTTCATAAGGTGTTCTATTGACTATGGAACGACCTAAAGTAACTTCATCGGCATATTCTAGCTCATCACCTACCGAAATACCACGAGCAATAACACTCATTTTAATACCGTATTCTTTCAATCTTTTAAAGATGTAAAAGTTGGTAGTATCCCCTTCCATAGTTGTACTCAATGCCATTATGATTTCTTTGATATTTCCTTGGGCAACCTTAGTAACCAAACTTTCTATGTTAAGTTCTGCTGGACCCACACCATCCATAGGAGAAATGACACCACCTAAGACATGGTATTTACCCTTAAACTGATGGGTATTTTCTATAGCAATAACATCTCTTATATCTTCTACTACACAAAGTGTTGAGGACTCTCTACTGGCGTTAGAACACAATTCACATATATCCATATCAGAAATGTTGTGGCATTCTTGACAATAGTTAATCTTATCCCTCAAATCGATAAAGGCTTCGCCAAAGCTGCGTACTTCATCTTTATCCATTTTTAACAGATGCAAAGCCAAACGCATAGCCGATTTACGACCTATACCAGGTAATTTAGAAAACTGTTCAACAGCATCCTGTATCAATTTAGAAGAAAAATTCATATAACAAAAATAAAATAAACCATCTAAATAATAATGATATTGATAGAGAGTTATTGACAAAGATAAGCCTAAGAAATTCAACTTAAATTCTATCTTTGCGAATATGCAACTGTCGGTTATCATTGTTAATTATAATGTCAAAAATCTTCTNAGAGATTGTCTTTTTAGTGTGCAGAAGGCTNCGNATAGCATAGATACCGAAATCATAGTNGTTGACAACGCATCTAGNGATGGTTCTTTAGAAATGCTGAAAGCAGAATTTAAAGANCTTAAAATCATTNCCAACANTCAAAACCNTGGTTTTTCAAAGGCCAACAACCAAGGTATANNANAAGCACAAGGACAGTATATTTTACTNCTNAACCCTGATACGCTAGTCTATNAAAATACATTTAAGNACTGTTTAAAGTTCAGCACACAAACCAACAACTGCGGAGGTATTGGTGTACAAATGCTAGATGCTAACAATCAATTTTTAAAAGAATCCAAACGAGGTTTTCCAACGCCCTGGGCATCTTTATGCAGACTNANTTTTCTCAATAAATTATTTCCTAATTNTNCTCTATTCAACGGCTATTATTTAGGTCATTTTANTAAAGATGAAAATCACCANGTAGAAGTCTTGGCAGGTGCTTTTATTTGGCTTAAAAAAAGTATTATNGATGAAGTTGGTGGTTTAGACGAAGCNTATTTTATGTATGGAGAGGACATCGACTTTTCATACCGTATCCAACAAGCTGGATATAACAATTACTATCTTGGAACAGTNCCTATCTTACATTANAAAGGTGAAAGTACCGATAAATACAGTTTCAAACACATTGAACNTTTTTATGGTGCGATGAAGATTTTTTCAAAAAAGCATTACCCTANAACNTACCCCCTATATCANTNGGGAATTCAGCTCNTAATGATTTTACATTATACATACCAATTTTTTAGACGATTATTTGTTAAAAAAAAGCCATAGACTGAGTAATATATTTTACTAATTTAGCCACACAAACTAACACACTTTTAGATGGCTAAAATCGAGTTAATAATGCCAAAAATGGGCGAAAGTGTAGCTGAGGCTACCATCATCAGTTGGCATAAGGAAGTGGGCGACTCCGTAGAAATGGACGAAACCGTAGTAGAGATTGCAACAGACAAAGTAGATTCTGAAGTACCATCTTCTCTAGAAGGTGTGTTGGTTGAAAAGTTATTTGATGTAGATGCGGTAGTAAAAGTTGGCGAAGCATTTGCCATTATAGAAACTTCTACCGAAGATAGACAATCCCCTAGCCCACAGTCTCAAAAAGAAGAAAAAGTAGCTCCTCCCCAACCNCAAGTCGTTGCTGAAAAAATTGAAGAAGAAATAGCTCAAGTCAAAGAAAGTGTACATAAAATGGATAATAATGATAAACGCTTTTATTCGCCGCTAGTACGTTCAATTGCTAGCAAAGAAGGGTTAAGTCTAGAAGAACTTGAATACATACAAGGAAGTGGTAAAAACGGTAGATTAACTAAATCTGACTTACTTAATTATCTAAACAACAAAACACAAACTACAGCAAATCCAAATTCTTCAACTAGTATAGAACTAGAACCAAAAAAAGTTACTAGCCCTCCACAAACAGTAAGCATGAGTGGTGATAAAGAGATTATTGAAATGGACAGAATGAGAAAAATCATAGCCGACCATATGGTTATGTCCAAACAAACCTCTCCTCACGTGACTTCTTTTGTAGAAGCTGATGTTACAACACTAGTGAATTGGAGAAACAAAATAAAAGACGATTTTAAAAAACGAGAAGGTCAGAACATTACCTTTACGCCTATTTTTATTGAGGCAGTTGCCAAAGCCATCAAAGATTTCCCTATGATAAATGTATCAGTAGATAGNACCAATATTGTTATTCATAAAGACATNAATATAGGTATGGCAGCTGCACTTCCATCAGGNAACCTTATTGTACCTGTAGTTAAAGGTGCAGACCAAATGAGTTTAATTGGCATAACTAAAACCGTTAATGATTTAGCCAATAGAGCACGTAACAATCAGCTTAAGCCAGACGAAATACAAGGCGGCACCTTTACACTCACTAATGTTGGTTCTTTCGGCAATGTTATGGGAACACCAATTATCAATCAACCTCAAGTAGCTATTATGGCAGTTGGTACTATCAAGAAAAAACCTGCCGTTATTGAAACACCACACGGCGACTTAATAGGTATTAGACATATGATGTTCTTATCTCTATCATATGACCACCGAATTGTTGATGGTGCTTTAGGAGGTAGTTTCTTAAGAAAAGTAGCCGATTACCTCGAGCAATTTGACGATAACACAAGCATATAAACTAAATGGAATTATCACTAAAAAAGCCTATTGTATTTTTTGATTTGGAAACAACAGGCGTTAACGTAGCTAAAGACAGAATTGTAGAAATATCTGTGTTTAAAGTGTATCCTAACGGAAATAAAGAAAGTAAAACCTGGCTGGTGAATCCTACTATACCTATACCTGAAGAAACTACAGCAGTACATGGAATTGACGATGCTAAAGTGGCTAATGAACCTACTTTTAAAGAATTGGCACACGACATCAAAAATATTATGGAGGGCTGCGATTTAGCAGGATACAATTCAAACCGTTTTGATATACCACTGTTGGCAGAAGAATTTCTTAGAGTAGATTTAGATTTTGATATGAAAAAACATAAAGCGGTAGATGTGCAAAACATTTTCCATAAAATGGAACAACGCACCCTATCGGCTGCCTATAAGTTCTATTGTGCTAAAGATTTAGAAAATGCCCATAGTGCAGAAGCCGATACACAAGCTACGTACGAAATTTTGACCGTTCAACTGGATAGATATGAAGAATTAGAAAACGATATTGACTTCTTATCAGAATTTTCACAAAGAGGTAAGCCTTTTGCCGATATGGCTGGTTTCATCGTCTTTAATGAGAACAACGAAGAATGTTTTTCCTTTGGTAAATACAAAGGACAAACCGTTGCCAGTGTTTTACAAACTAACCCCGGCTACTTTTCTTGGATACAACAAGCCGACTTCCCACTTTATACCAAGAAAGTTTTAACACAAATCAAGCTGAGGGATTTCTAAGATGGAGGATTCACATATTTTTTTACACCTTTTAATTGGACCGTTAATGCTAGTGATAAGCCTAATTTTCTTCTATTTTCCACCTAAGAAAATCAATCTTATTTATGGACATAGAACTACTTTATCTATGAAAAACCAAGATACATGGAAGGAGGCTAATAAAAGAAGTATACATATGATGCTTTTAGTTTCTGCTTTAACTTGTATCTTACAACTCATTGGAATCTTTTTTAATATCAATCAAGAAACAACAATACTTAACGCTACTGGATTTCTAGTCGCTGGTTTAATTATTGGAGTAATAGTAATAGAAAAACAATTGAAAGCTATTTTTGATAAAGACGGTAATAGAAAAATATAGCTATGAAAATCATTTGTATAGGAAGAAATTATGTCAATCACGCCAAAGAATTGGGTAATACTATCCATAGTGAACCCGTATTTTTTCTAAAACCCGATACCGCTATTTCTCCTAAAGGTCACCCCTTTTTCATACCAGATTTTACTAGTAATGTGCATTATGAAGTAGAATTAGTCATTAAAATCAATCGACTAGGCAAACACATCGAAGAAGACTTTGCTCATAAATATTATCAAGAAATTGGACTAGGTATAGATTTTACTGCTAGAGATGTTCAAGAAGAAGTTAAAGCCAAAGGTTTACCTTGGGAAAAAGCCAAAGGTTTTGACGGCTCGGCAGTAATCAGCCGTAGCTTTATTCCTAAAGAAGAATTAGACCTCAACAAAATCGATTTCACACTAGAAAAAAACGGTGATACAGTTCAAGTAGGTAATTCTAAAGATATGCTCTTTAATTTCGACAAAATTATAGCCTATATCTCACAATTTTACACCCTCAAAATTGGCGATCTTATTTATACAGGAACTCCTGCTGGTGTTGGACAAGTGAATAATGGCGATATCTTAAAAGGCTTTATTGGAACGCAAAAGATGTTTGAAGTCAAAGTGAGGTAAAAATCCTAATCCACTACATTGAGTCGCTCTACAACTAACTTGTCTCCTATGGTAGCCTCAAGGAAATATATTCCTGATTGTAAAGCTGGAATTCCTATAGAAATCAAGGCATAGGACCAATCGCTTTTCCCTTGTAAAATCTCTCTACCCCCTACATCTANTAAGCGGTATGAGATATCTGTATAATTGGCAGTATAAAGGTATGCCCTACCATTAGAAGACACCGGATTAGGATAAATATCTAAAATCACTTCATCAATAGCTTCAACATCTAGTAATAAGGCGTTAGCAAGGGAATAATTGGGAATACCAAAGCCTATTTGATTGTCAGGTATTTGGTACAAGTGGGCACTCTGAGTTATAGCCTCTATAATCTGCATATTACTTTTTTGATAGTGGGCTTGCCATAAACAAGCGGTCATACCCGCAATAATAGGCGAAGAAAAAGAAGTCCCATTATTAGTAGCAATAGCATTACTGGAAGTAATTACAGTGGTATTACCCCCTTGTGCTGAAATTGTAGGTTTGACTCTACCATCTGAAGAAGGGCCATAAGAAGAAAAGGACGACGATAAACCATCGGCATTGACAGAACCTACACTCAAAATGCTATCGGCATCGGCAGGAGCACCAATATAATACCACGAATTATTACCAGAATTACCCGCAGAATTACATACTATCATACCCTTTCGACTTGCCATAGTAGCTGCTCTGCTTATGACGGTTGTCTTACCGTCCATATCGGCGTAGCTATGGTTTTGAGATGCAATATCAAAAGTGGTATATCCTAGAGAAGAATTGATAATATCGACCCCTGCACTATCGGCAAACTCGGCAGCTACTGCCCAATTGTATTCCTCAATAACTGTTTCCGAAGATACATCTTCTGTACGCAACAGCCAATAACTAGCTTTTGGTGCTGTTCCCAAAAATTCATTTTCTAAATATCCAGCCATAGTAGATAATACTGACATGCCGTGATAGTTATCTTCATAAACCGAAGATTCACCATCAACATAATCCCAAGTACCTAAAACTTGATTATTGGCGAATAGATGATTGAATGCGTCTATCTCATCAGTTTTTCTAAATCCTGCGTCTAATACCGCAATGTGTATGTCTTGACCTTGATAACCTTGTTGGTGCAAATTATCCCCTGACAACATTTCTATCTGGTTAGTGGACTGACCATAATTGTTTTCAAAAACAATATCATCAAATTTTGATGCTTTTCTGACATTTGATAATTCTAGAAATAATTGCAAAGAATCTACTTCTTTAATAAAATCTAAAGCCAGTAAAGTATCTACATTACCACCAGAGTATGAGACTGTTACACCATTAAACCACTTGCTTTTGTTGAGGATTGTAAATCCCAATTCTTGTAAGGTCAAAAGGTAGTCCGTAGGTATGGGCAAATCCGAATAGTGCAAAGGGATATTTTGTTTTGCTCTACGCTCAATAGCTCGAGGCGATAACAATTCTGTAGGAGTGAAATCACTGACCGTAAAACTGCCTTTGTCTTCAAAAGCAATCCAAAGTTTTACAGACAGACTATCTTGTGAAAAACTGAATAAAGGGAGTAATATAAGTAGCGTTAAAAGTCTCATTGTTTAGCAATAAAACCTCCTCCTAACACATCATTACCTTCATAAAAAACGGCAGACTGACCAGGAGCAATTCCTTCTACCTTTTTATGAAACAACACTTTTATTTCGTTGTCTATATTACTTAAGGTCGATTGTTCCCCTTGATGCTTGTAGCGTACTTTGGTTAAACTTTCAAAATTATCTGGAATACTATCGTACTTGATGTAATTCAAACCCTTAACTACCATTTCTTGTTTATTGAGATCTTCTTTGCTACCCACTACCACCTCGTTAGTTTCTGGCTTAATCTCAATAACATAAGAGGCCTCTAAACCGAAGGAAACCCCCAATTTACGCTGACCAATGGTATAAAAGGGGTAACCGTCATGAGTGCCTATAACTTCCCCATCGGTATTGATAAAATTACCTCCTTTGACTTGTTTTTCTAAGCCTTCAACTTTTCGCTTTAAAAAGCCTCTGTAATCGTTATCAGGAATAAAGCATATTTCGTAACTCTCAGGCTTTTTGGCTAATTCTTTATAACCTCTATCAATAGCCATTTGCTTAATATCATCTTTGTGATATTGTCCCATAGGGAAAATGGTTCTGCTCAAACACTCTTGAGAAAGACCCCACAATACATAAGATTGGTCTTTCCATTCGTCAATACCTTTGGACACTACATATCTTCCATTTTCTTCTCTAACTTGCGCATAATGACCCGTAGCGATATACTCACAACCCAATTGATCGGCACGTTTTAATAGAGCTTCCCACTTAATATGTGTATTGCATAAAACACAAGGATTTGGTGTTCTTCCTGCAATGTATTCGTCCACAAAGTTATCAATGATGTAATCGCCAAACTCGTCGCGTATATCAAGTATGATATGAGGAAAACCGCAATCTACAGCCAACTGACGGGCATCGTTTATGGAATCCAAACTGCAACAACCTGTTTCTTTATTACTACCTCCTGAATTAGCATAATCCCAAGTCTTCATAGTAATACCTACAACCTCATAACCTTGCTCGTGCAATAACAAAGCCGTAACGGTACTATCGATACCACCACTCATCGCCACTAAAACTTTTCCCTTCTTATCCATCTTATCTGTCTTGTGATATGCCATTAATATATTCTAACTGATAGTCAAAGGATTTATCATCTTTGTAATATTTCCAAATTCCGTCTTTGATATCGTTCAAGTATTTACCACTATATTTTTTAACTCCTGACGAATTATAAAAGGTGTAACTACCCTCCAATTTATCAGCTTTATAGTTAGCGCTAAGCTTTAACTGTCCGTTTCTATGATAATGTAAACTCTTACCATCTTTTTTATCTGCTAAATAGGAGCTCTTTTCTAATATATTTCCATCCGGATAGTATAAAGTTGTCATACCTTCTAACTTACCATTTTCATAATTTTCCTCTCTTAAGAGATTTTCTTTGATATCATAATACTTCCACAATTGTGCTTTCAACTCATTTTGGTAAAGTCCTACTGCTTGTACTTTACCATTAGCATAATATAAATAAGCCGATGCTGATTTACCTTCATTAAAATATTCCAAATTTGCCTCCAGAATACCTCGATCTGAATAGTACAAAAATATTCCTGAAGGATTATCATCTATAAAACTTCCTTCATAGCGCAATTGTCCATTGTCATAGATTTGTGACCATTTGCCTTGTTTTCTTCCTTGGTCATCTGTAACATTTTGAGAGAAAACTACTACAGATACAAACAAAAAAATTAAAATTTTATACATAGTGCAAAACTAATAAGAATATGGGTATTCTAAAATAACTTATTAAAGATGATAAAATTTTATAAATGATAAGTCTACTTGCCTATAATATATTGAGTTTACAATTCTTCAAATCCGTATAATTAAGTCATATATTATAAAAATTAGAAATAAAAAAGGTCTAATTTTAATTTTAGACCTTTGGTGAACTCGGAGGGAGTCGAACCCCCAACCTCTAGAGCCGTAATCTAGTGCACTATCCAGTTATGCTACGAGTCCATACAACTGCAAATATAAATAGCTAAATGAATATGAATGCAAAAAAATGTAATTATTTCTTCTTCTTTAAACTAACTTTATTTTCATCACCTCTAACTAATCGCTCAATATTTCTTTGATGAGTAGAAATTAATAAAATTGGAACAAATATTGCAAAAATCATCATTGTTGGAAATAATGCTTGAGAAAGATAAAATACTCCAAATGGAAAAAATAATCCTGCAAAAATAGAACTTAAAGAAACGTATTTAGAAAAAACTAGAGTAAGTATGAAAACAACAAGAGATATTAGTGCAGCTTCAGGAAATACTGCTAACATAAAGCCCAATAATGTTGCAACCCCTTTTCCACCTCTGAAACTAGCATATATTGGAAAAACATGACCTAAAACTGCAGCTATTCCAAATGTAAGTTGCAAATTAATATATATTTCGGATGAAGGAATATATGAAGTATACCAAACTAAATTTACAGTTAGATACCCTTTAAGAACATCTAAAAGCAATACTGGTATACCAGCTTTTTTACCTAAAACTCTAAAAGTATTAGTAGCTCCAGCATTTCCACTTCCATATTCTCTAACATCAATACCTTTAATTAGTTTTCCGGCAATTATACTAAATGGTATTGAGCCGATGAGATAAGCAAGTATTAGTAAAAATATATTTTCAGCATTAAGCATAATCGATTAAAAATACAAAGTTTGATAGCTATCTAAAAAAACGTTTTTTGAAGTTATCAACATCATCTTCTGAAGATATATCGTATTGATACTGAACTTGATCTTTAGAAACAGACAACTTCTTTTGTTTAGATTTAACATCTAAAATTTCGAGATTATAATCATCAATAGATGAACGGCTAAGTAATATCTCATTTGAATAAGTAAAGAAATACCATTCACCAATATCTGTTTCAAGATACACATTGAAGATATCGCCAGAATAATCTTTATTTAACTCAATTTTTCCTTTATAAAGTTTATTAATCTGAAAATCATTGATATTTCCTAAACCAAGCATTTTATTAGAAATCATACTAGAATTTTCATTATTCCATTCAAAGTTAACATCATAAAAATAAAGAGTCTTTTTAAGCTTTGAAGGAAGTTTATTAAACTGTCCATACATTTCATATTCAAATGATAAATCGTCATTCATTAATATTCTGTTGAAAGTAGGAACATAAAAACTTTCTTTCATTTCCAATTCATCTGCCATTGGATCATTAAATAAATCTTGCCCCATATAATTCAAAGCATCTTTATTCATATAAAAATCAAATGAAAGCATACAATTAGTTTTAAATGTATTTTCCAATGCATTATATCTAAAATTACCTGTTGTTGAAACATCAACTCTTCCAAAATCAAAACCTAAATTAAATTTTCCTTCACCTTTCATTAAACAACCTTGATTATTCATCGTAAATTTACTCGCTAAGGAATCGGTTTTATCTTCTACTATAAATACAGAAAGTCCTGAGTTATATGATAAATAACCATTAACAGGCATTATAATTAAATCAGTTTCTTGATCTAGAGAAGAAAGAAAAGCAGGATAAATTCTATCTTCAGATAAAATAGGACCTATATACAAGTTTTTACCATTTTCATCAAGCAATTCATCGCCTATAGGTAACTTTATATCTTCTACTCCAACATAATCACTGAATTTAACCCAAGCGTCATTGACCAAATAACATTCGTGTTCTACTTTATAAGCGCCATCATAATAAAATTCTTTAGTTGAACCTTCCATTTTAACGGATCCTTTGTAAGAAAATTTAGGGTTAAACTTAAATGCTAAATTTTTACTAATAGTTCCAAAACCGACGGATTGATTAATATTGTCAACATACAAAGAATCAAATCGAATCAATTGTTCACCAACTCCTCGACCATTAAAATTTATTGATGCGCTTCCGGAATAACTTTTTCTACCATGAATCGTCACATCAGCATCAAATAATTCATGATAACGTTTTTCTTTATTAACTAATATATTTGCCCCTTCAAAACTTCTCATCATTGCTCCTGTCTCCACTGTAACAAAGCCATCAGATGGAAAAATTATAGCATCAGCAACTTCTATCTTATAAACTTCTTGAGCTTCTATAATATAGTCCAATAAGCTATAAGAAGCCTTTCTTGAAACAAAAGACAAGGAATCTTGATCAGGGTGAGTAGAAACAAACTTAGAACCACTTCCACCCTCGGACACACCCAATTCAATCAAACTTTTATCCATAAACCATTTTAGCTCATCGATAAAACAGATGTATTTATTTTCCGGAAATGCCACAAATGAATTGTTACCGTTGGATTTGAATGTACCTGATCTCTCTAATAAATCAATCTCAGTACGTAAGTTTACAGACTCAAAGGCAATAGCTTTAAAATCATCAGAACGATGCAATATAAAATCGGCTGTATCAGCATTAAATTCGTTGTGATTGAAGTAGTATAAATTAGAACTTAGTTCAGAATCTTCTAAATAAAGATTACCTGATCCTGTAAGTCCAGAAGGACGAAGATAAATACTACCATCAAGAGAAGCTTCTGATGAGTATAATACCAAATCATTGGTCTTTTTTTCAACCAATAGAAAATCATCATAAGGAAGCCAATGCTCATATATAGTTTCACCTCTAACCTGAGGAAATTCAGCAATATTAGCCAATCTTTCGAGATTAAATGTGTTAGCATGAGTATTCATTGAATCAGGGAAGAATATATAATCGTCAGACTGTGTAGTCGAAGATAAATAGTCAAATTTTCCCTCACCTCTCAATCCAGATTTATCTAATGATAATCTATTGTTGGCATAAAAGTGACCTTTATCGCCATACAAAGAATAGCCCGTTTCTGGAATATCAATCTTGAACCCTAACGCATTATCTTCTTGCACTCTCAACTCTTCTCTTAAACTTGGGAAAATATTAGCCGAATACATCACTCCAGGAAAACTAATCGAAGAACGGTTATATGAATCTAAAGAATCAATTTCAAAAGGATCTAAATCGAAATAAAATCGATCTCTTTTATACACTCCAGAAAATATTTCTTCTTTGTCATAAAATACCTTTGATCTATCGTAACTTCTGATGATTGGATATTGTGGATAATCTTCTTTCCAAATACCAGATTTATTGATATTTGTATCAACCAACAACTCTCCATTTGAAATTGTAATTTCATTCTCTAATGGTTCTAATGACAACTCCCCTTTTTGATTATATTTTTCTGTATTATTAGGAATCCAAACTTCTGTAGAGGCATCTTTAAAATAGAGTCTAAAATCTTCATAATTAAAAGTTATATCTTCTGACTTTATTCTGAAACGTCCACCTGCACCTGCTATTAATAGCCCACCCATAGTGAAATCACGACCCTTCTTAACTATAATTTGTTGTTTAGAAGGTAAAACTATTACATCTCTAACCTCGCTTAACTGAACACGCTCAACATTAAAAACCTTTAAATCCATTGTATTTAAGTCTAAAATTGCATTAGCATTATCTTTTGGCGCACTAGACTTAAAACGAATAACATCATAGTCTTCTTTTTCCGATTTTGCCATAAGATAACGAATGACGTTATCTTTAACTCCTACGGTTCCTAAAGTTGAATTATAATTGATAAAACCTTGCTTAGCTAAATTCATCAAAAATCTAATATCTTGATCATCTGAATATTTAGAAAGATTAACAAAATCATCAATTAAAAAAATATTATTGACTCCAAATTCTTGATTAAAATTATTAATTCTAACTAACGGATGTTGAACATCAATCCCAAACATATCATCAAAATGCTTTTCAGTATAATAACTATTAGACTGAAAAAAGGCTGGTTGACTAGTATTGATTGGTAGTGTTCCGAAAATAATTTCATCGTCGTCAATATTCCAACCTAATTTTTGAAAGCGCATATCTAAATCATGAAATGAATTAATGTATGGAGCTGAAGAAATACCATTGTCGTCTGAAATTAAATTTAAACGTCTGTATTCCAGATCATAAATAAGATTTAAACCCGGATGAGTAATAGAATCATTATCGAGAAAAATTTTAACAGAAGCATTTGAGGCTAATGCTCGCTTTCCTGTAATAGCAATTCGTTCAGATGATACCTTCAAAAATTGTTGACCATTACGATAAAATATTAAGCTTGCTAATTGCCCGTCTTCTCCTCTTGAAACAAAACGGTTACCATACAAAGAATAACCCCCTTCAAAATCTACATCTTCAATTAAATCAGAAAGAATGATTTTCTTATTGTAAGAATCGAATTTGGGATAAGTTATCTTACTATTTTTATTCTTTTCAACAAGTTTGTTCTCAAGACTACCTAATATAGGTTTGTCATCAAAAACCATTAAATTATAAAAAAGTACAGAATCTGCTGAAAAGCTAGGCTTTTTAAGATCAATGGAATAATCCGAAAGTTCAGCATAAACTTCTGAGACACTAAAGCCTGAATTACGCCAATCTACTATACCTCCTTTTCCTCTCCATAGGCCAATAATAGGGTAAAATACACCACTAGTTTGAGTTAACCTCATTGTATCTTGTCTAGCAACACAAGTTAAATCAATTGGTTGATTAAACTGAATAACTGGCACATTATCTTCGATAGCAAATTTATAGTCTAAGCTAGAACTATACCAACTCAAAGAACGGTTTCTAAAAAGTGTTTTATTAGAAAATAAATCATCGGAAAGTGAGTAAAATTTCAGCAACCTAGAAGTAGCTGATGTTTCAATCAATAAACTAGCCAATGCTGACCAATTATTAAACTGAGTATCAAATGATTTAGCAGATGTAAATGACACAATAGCTTTAAACAAATGCTCAAAATGAGTTGGTCTTTTTCTGTCTTTTAACATTTTGTTAGATAAATTAATAATAGAAGATTTTTTATCTAATGAAAAGGTTTTTCCTTCCCACATCTTGGAAAACTTTTTCATCATTTTCTTAGTTTCTAGAGATGCAGAACCCGTCAACATAAAGGTGTTGACTTCCTCTAAAAAAATCTTATTATCATCGGAAAAAGTTTTTAACCTGTTGTTTGATTGTGCATAAACAGAGGATACTAAAATGAAAAAAGACAATAGAAAAGTTAGTTTTTTAATAGCTTTCATATTTTTTGAAATTTTGCTGTTACCCAATTATTTTTGGAATTATGACTTATATATTTTAATCCTTGCCTCATAGCTTCTTGGCTAATCAAGTCTAAATCTTGCTCATAAAAACCGCTAAACAAAATCAATCCATTTTGCAGCATATGACTAGAATATGAATACATATCTTGAATCAAGATATTTCTATTGATATTTGCTAAAATTATATCAAACTCACCTTCAATTTTTTCTTTACCGCCTTTATATACGACTATGTTTGAAATTCCGTTTAGGCTAATATTTTCAATCGCATTATTGAAAGCCCATTCTTCAATGTCAACAGCATCGACTTTTTTAGAACCTAATTGGTGTGCTAGTATTGACAATACTCCTGTACCACACCCCATATCTAATACTTTCTTTTCTTGAAAATCTAAGCCTAGCATAGCCTCCATCATACCATAAGTTGTAGCATGATGACCTGTACCAAAGGACATTTTTGGGGTGATAATAATTTCATACTCTAAATCTAGTGGTTTATGAAAATCTGCTCGAACACCACACTTGTTTCCTATAGTTATAGGATGAAAATTCGACTCCCATACAGAATTCCAATTTTCTTGCTTTATAACTTTATGATTGATGTCAATCTTGCAATCCAATTGACTACAAATGCTTTCTATTTCAATGATGTTAAAATCATCTTCTTTAATATAGGCTCTTACACCCTCGTTGATTTCCTCAAAACTTTCAAAATCAAGATAAGAAAGAAAGGCTATAAGAATTTCACTCCAAGGATTAAGAGGCTTAAATAAAAATATAACTTCTTTATAATTCATTAAAATGCATTTATAATTTGACTAAAGTCATTAGCATTTAAAGATGCACCACCTATCAAACCACCATCAACATCTTCTTTAGAAAAAATTTCATGGGCATTACTAGGATTACAACTCCCACCATACAAAATAGATAAATATTTGCCTATATTTAAACCATACTTATCCTTAAAGATTGAACGAATATATGCATGCATCTCTTGTGCTTGATCAGAACTAGCTGTAACACCAGTTCCAATTGCCCAAACTGGTTCGTATGCTATTACTATATTAGATATCTGTTCGGGATTCAAATGAAACAAGGCTTCTTCAATCTGTGATTTGACTGTCTCAAAATGATTACCAGAATTTCTTTCAGAAAGTAATTCTCCACAACAGTATATAACCTTCAAATTGTGCGACAAACACAAATCTACTTTTTTAACTAAATTGGCGTTATTTTCTTGATGATACGCCCTTCTTTCCGAATGTCCTAGTATTACGTATTTAGCCCCAGTAGATTGTATCATATTAGCAGATATTTCTCCTGTAAAAGCACCACTTACTTGAGAACTACAATTTTGAGCACTTACGCTAAACTTATCGGAAATAGAGGCTAACATATAGAGGTGCGTAAAAGGTACTCCCAAAATTACTTCAACATCCATTGAAGATGACGTAATTATTTCTAACAACTCATTAACCAAATCAGCACCTTCATTCAAATTTTTATTCATTTTCCAGTTTCCTGCTATAATTTTCTTTCTCATTTTAACTCATTCTAATTCTAGGGTCTAACCATCCATAAATAAGGTCAACCACTATGTTAATAATTACAAACATTAACGCAATGGTCAATACACTTCCCATTACTACTGGTAAGTCCAATTGATTTAATGCGTCTACGATTTCCTTTCCAATACCGTTCCATGCAAATATATATTCAACAAAAATAGCTCCAGAAAGTAAACTAGCTAACCATCCCGAAACTGCTGTTATCACTGGGTTAAGCGAATTTTTCAAAACATGCTTTCTCAAAATTTTGATAAAACTCAAACCTTTTGCATAAGCCGTACGCACATAATCTTGTTTTAACGTTTCTAAAAAAGATGACCTTGTCAATTGTATAATAACTGCCAAAGGCCTTATACCTAGAGTAATAGCAGGGAGAATTAGGTTGTTTAAATTCAAGTATTCACCTCTACCATAATCATCAACTGAGTATAGACTACCTGTCATATTTAAGCCTGTTAAATCTTTTAATACAAATCCAAAAATCCAAGCAATAATTATAGCTGAAAAAAAAGATGGTATAGACATTCCCAAAACTCCAAAAAATAGAGCTAACTTGTCAATAAATTTATCTTTAAAGATAGCAGCTAAAATACCAATAAAAATACCGAATATAACCGCAATAAGCATTGAAGAAATTGCCAAAACAATAGTATTTGGTAAAGTTTCATAAATTATATGACTGACGGATTTACCAGACTTTTTAAAAGATGTCCTTAGGTAAGGAAACTTGATTACGATTTCTATATGTTTGACAGCTCCTAATTTTAAATATCTATATCCTTTGGATTCAAGATTAGAGTAATCATTACGCTCTTTTGAGTGTAAGGATACTGGAGACAAATCATTTAGGTATAATACATATTGAGNATAAAGTGGCTTATCAAAGCCATATTTGGCTCTTATATTTTTCAACTGCTCAGCATCTTCCCTTTGATCTAACATCATTCTTGCTGGATCACCAGGCAAAACATTAAATAGTAAAAATACAACTGTTACCACTCCCAGCATTACTAGAAAACCATAACTCAGACGCTTGATAATAAATGCTATCAAAACTAATTATTGAACTTCTATATCACTTAAGGATGGAAAATCATTATAATGCCATTTTCCCTTTATTGTACCCTCTTGTAGATAAATTAAACCCGGATTTGATCGAATCATTGTTTTTAATGTAGTTTCATCTGTAAAATAAAAAGGATATGTAATTTCATTTTCATTTGCAAAAGCAAAAATATTATCATCGCTAGAGGCAGATAGAGCATAAAATGAGATTCCTGCTGTTAAACATTCTGAATAAAAAGAATTTATTTCTTTTTGTTCAGAAGATGATGTTTTATCAATATTATAGCATATTAATAAAAAAGCATTCTCTTTACTTAAAACAGAGTCAGTGTGATCAATATCATCTTTAAATATGGAGAAATCTTTTATAATGGGCTCGTAACCTTCTTGTAATACAACAGTTTCATCAGTTGCTTCAATAAAATCGAATTCTTTCCATCGATTTTGATAATCATTTGAAAGCATCTTAGATAATTCTCCAGATTCTTTATTTTTAACAATATAGTAATAAGCTTCTTCATTACAAGGCAATTCCAATTCATCACAGGTTTTCATTCCTTCATAAATGTTATTTCCAATAGAATAAGGTCTAAAATCTTTTATTGGTAAATGTCTATAGGTATGAAAAACAAAAGCAAAAGAAAAAAAGGTAATTATAGCTAAAAACATATTTTCCATTTTACGACTAAATAATGGTTTGATATGTCTTTCTCCAATAAACAGAATGGATATAAAAAATATTAATATTATATCTTTTATAAATGAACCCCAAGGAGTAAGCTTTATTGCATCACCAAAACAACCACAATCAGTTACTTTATTAAAATATGCCGAATAGAAAGTTAAGAAAGTAAAAAATACAATCATAGTCATTAAAGACCAATTAGCTAACTTTGGTCTTGAACCAATTAAAACCATAATTCCTACAACTATTTCGAAAATACAAATTCCTGCAGCCATAAATAAGGCCAATGGAATTAAAAATTCTAAATTGAGTACATCAGAAGAAAAGTATTCTTCTAATTTATATGAAAACCCAATAGTATCATTAGCTTTAATCAGTCCTGAAAAAATAAAAAGAATTCCTACAATTAATCTAGAAAAGAAAGTGAAATATTTCATATTATTTAAGTTTAATTAGTGCAAAAATAGCGTAGTTTATCATATCAAAATAATTAGCGTCAATTCCTTCAGAAATTAGAGTTTTGCCTTGATTATCTTCAATTTGCTTAACTCTTAAAAGCTTCTGAAGTATTAAATCGGTTAAAGAACTTACTCTCATTTCTCGCCAAGCTTCACCATAGTCGTGATTTTTTGAAATCATCAAATCTTTAGATTTGTTGTAATATTTTTCATACAAGAGTTGAACTTCACTGTTATTTAAATCAGGTTGTTCTGCAATACCCTTCTCCAATTGAATCAAAGCAATAATTGAATAATTAACAATTCCAACAAACTCATTTCTAATATCCTCGCCCACCTTCTGAGAACCCTTTATTTGAATACTTCTTATTCTTTGAGCTTTTATGAAAATTTGGTCAGTAAGAGAGGACAATCTAAGTATGCGCCAAGCAGATCCGTAGTCTTTCATTTTTTTGATAAAAATATCCTTACATTTGGCTGACACTGCATCATACTCAAGAATAGTTTTTTTCATATTTTAATTTCAATTTGAATAATGACTAAAAATAAAAATTTAAATACTCCTACAACGATAGAATGTAAATCAAAATTGCTTGATTTATCAACACCAACAATAATGGGTATTCTAAACCTTACAAACGACTCTTTTTATGATGGAGGACAACACAATTCTATAAAAAAAGCACTTCTTCAAACTGAAAAAATGCTTGATGATGGAGCTGAAATCATTGATATAGGAGCTTATTCTTCTAGACCAGACGCAAGACATATAGGCCTTGCCGAAGAGTGGGAAAGAATAGAAAAAACACTACAAATTATTAACAAAAATTTTCCTAATATTCTAATTTCTATCGATACATTTCGTTCAGAAATTGCTAGACGATGTATTGATAACGGTGCAGATATTATCAATGACATATCTGCAGGAAATTTAGATCATAAAATGTTTGATGTTGTTACTGAACTAAATGTTCCATATATAATGATGCATATGAAAGGAACACCACAAAACATGCAAAAAAAACCTCATTATAAATGTATAGAAAAAGAAGTTATAGAATATTTTTATTCTAAAGTTAAATACCTAAATGATAAAGGCTTTAAAAAAATTATTATAGATCCTGGTTTTGGTTTTGGCAAAACAATTGAACATAATTATAAGTTATTAAATAACTTAGAAAAGCTTCATATTCTAAAACTTCCAATAATGATAGGCATTTCAAGAAAGTCAATGGTTTACAAAGTACTTGAAACTGATGCAAAAAATGCCATCAATGGAACAACTGTGCTTCATACATTTTGTTTAAATAAAGGAGTATCAATTTTAAGAGTTCATGATGTAAAAGAAGCTGTTGAATGTGTAAAATTAATTAACTTCGCCAAAAATCAATTGTAGATGGACTTCTTGGAATTTAACATACTTGACATATTAGATATTATACTTGTTGCTTTTCTTCTATTTCAATTGTATAAATTAACAAAGGGAACAGTTGCAATACGAATATTTATTGGAATAGCAGCAATATACCTAATCTGGAAATTAGTAGAAGCATTACAAATGGAACTTTTGAGTGAAATACTTGGACAATTTATAGGTGTAGGGGTATTAGCAGTTATCATTGTTTTTCAACAAGAATTAAGACGTTTCTTATTGATGATTGGAAATACCAAATTTTTCTCNAAAGAGGGAGTTTTGAAATTCAATTGGATAAATGATGAAACAGCTGCTGAGGTAAAAATTTCGGATATAGTCAAAGCATGTGATGAAATGGCTAAAACTAAAACTGGTGCTATTATAGTTATAACAAGAGAAAATAGTTTGCCTAACTATATTGAAACAGGTGAAATAATTAATGCAACAACATCTAATATATTTTTACAAAGTATCTTTTTTAAAAATAGCCCATTACACGATGGTGCAGTTATTATTACTGGAGATACAATAAAAGCTGCAAGATGCGTTCTTCCAACAATAGAAAATGATAGCTTTCCTTCTAACTTAGGCATGAGGCACAGAGCAGCAGCTGGTATAACTGAAAATACTGATTCTATTGCAGTAGTAGTTTCAGAAGAGAAAGGAAAAATTTCTGTTGCACATAAAGGCAAGTTAGAAATTAGTTTATCTACAGATCAACTCAAAGAATTCTTACAAAAAGAATTGCATCAATAATTAGCTTTTTAATCTAGGATCAAGAGCATCTCTTAGTCCCTCACCTATTAAATTATAGATAGTAATAGTTAAGAATATAGCAAATCCTGGGAACATAACTAACCACCATGCTTCAAACTCTTGTCGCCCTAAATTAAGTAAATTTCCCCAAGTTACTACATCATCTGGAACACCAATACCTAGAAAAGATAAGGAGCTTTCAATTAGTATTGCTGAAGCTACACCAAAGGCAATAGACACAAATACAGGAGCAAGTGCGTTAGGTAAAGCGTGTCTAGCAATTGCTCTAAAATTAGAGTATCCAAGAGATTTTGCTGCCTGTACATATTCTAATTCTCTAATACGTAAAAATTCGGCACGAGTAAATCGAGCAATACCAGTCCATGAGGTAAGACCAATAATTACCATAACTAGCCATATACTTCTAACAAAAATAGCAGAAATAGTAATAATTAAAATTAATCTAGGAATTGAGTTTAAAATTTCAATACCCCTAGAAACAAAAGTATCAATTGGCACACTAACTTCTTTAGCAAACCAACCAAATTTGAACAATCGTGAAAGAAGACGCATTCCTACTATTATAGCAGTAATTAAGATGAGTGAGATTACAAGTTCCCAAATTCCGTTACCTGAATTAAAAGCATTTGATAGAGTATATTTTCTAACACCAAAACCATAAAAAAAGGCTAAAAAAACTCCCAATAATGTAAAATAGTATTTAGATCTAGGCATTAACAAATTTCTATCCCCAAAGAAACCAGCCAAAGCGCCTAAAAAGACACCAATTATACTCGCTATACCCATAGCTAATACTCCTACTAAGAGCGATATTTGAGTACCATGAATTAGTCCTGAGGCTAAATCTCTACCAATTTTATCAGTACCCATAATATGCCTTAAACGATTTGGAATAGGTACAATTTCATTATTACTATTTTTATACCGTTGCTCGTCAAAAGGAGAAACGTATTCTCGATTATATCTATCCCCTTTATCAGGAGAATAAGGAATAGGTGCCCAAATTACCTTTTCTAGATTTAGTTTTCTCCAATCGGTAATGTCAAACTGTAGGATTTCAGTAAGACCTGTTTCATGGTTGACAACGGAATCTAACTTAGATGGATTAACTAAAGTTGAAAATGCAGGAAAAAACTTTACTCCTTTATATTTACAATATAAGGGCTGATCATTAGCTATTATTGGTGCAAACAGAGCTACAAAAATTAATGCAGCCANAATATATAGAGATATCAANGCNGGTTTGTTTTTCTTGAACTGTTGCCAAGCATATTTTTTAAATGAAAAATCTTTCTGTTCCATATTTTTATTTGTAAGAAATTCTAGGGTCTACAACTGCATAAAGAATATCGGCTACTAAATAACCAACCATAGTTAAAAATCCTATAATTGTAAATACAGCAACTATCATAGGATAGTCAGAATTTAGTATTGAACTGTAAATCTCAAATCCCATNCCTGGAATAGTGAAGATGGTTTCAATNATTACCGAACCNCCAATTGCNAAAGGGAAAATATTTGCAAAAACTGTAATTATTGGNAATAGAGAGTTTCTTAANGCGTGTTTCATNACNACTTTTCCTTCACCTAATCCTTTAGCTCNTGCTGTACGNATNTAATCTTGTCCGAATACGTCTATTACTCCGACACGCATAATTCTACTTAAAAATGCAAAAGAACTGTANGTATANGTAATNAATGGTAGAATAAAATAAGGCACTCTATGTGATGCTTTTTCATAGAAAGTCCAATTAGGATCGAATAATGTAGGNTCCTGTATTCCTGAAATGGGAAACCACCTTAATGTATCAGGATTAGCAAAGGTGTACAATAACAATACNCCAATAAAAAAGCTAGGCATAGAATACAATACAAATACTACAATAGAAGTAATCCTATCAAATTTTGTNTCNTTTTTATAAGCTGAATAAATCCCTAGTGGAATACTAACNATATANGCAAATAAAACTGACAGAAGAGAAAAAGAAAAAGAAATCCAAACCTTATCCCATATTTTAGTGTTAATNGGCTGGCTATCGATATAAGAAAAACCAAAGTCTCCTCTNATTACTCCTTTACGTTGNTCACCATCACCAAATAACCAAAAATGATACTGATTTTTAGAGCCGTACCAAATNATTTTAGGAATATAGCTTTTCCAAGAAGATTGCATNTTAANCATATCATTATACAAAATCTTAGATTCTTCAAACTCGTTCTTAACNGGTTTTAAAAAAGAATAATTAGCATACAATTTATCCAAGGAGTTAAATTTTGATGCTATTACATTAGGATTGGCTGTTTCTAACATTGAGTTAATTTCAAAATTAGATTCAGTAATAACATCATTGATTTCATTTTTAGAATATTTTGGTCGACCCACAACATCTTTATTATCTTCAAAGATGTCATCTAAAACAAGATTACTATGACTGAGCTGAGTTAAATTAAGTTGATGAAAATAATTTGAAACATCATCCCAATTACCATAATAATGCGATAATTCTGCTAGACATTGCGAGTGATCTTTATCTGCAACTTTATAGAGTGTGTCGCAATCACTAATTGAACCAAAACTAAAATAAAAAATAGGCAAATCAAGGCCTAATTTTTTTCGCAATTCTTGTTTAGTTTTCTTAGTTGCATTTGACTGTTGATTAGCTGCACCTTCCTTATCAGCAGAACTAGATAATTTTTCAACAGGATCTGCTGGTGCACTTATACTAATAATAAATGCCAATAATGAAATAGCTACCAATGTCGGTATAAAAATGAGAATTCTTTTTACTAAGTATTTTAACATATTACAATATTTTTAGGGCATTGGGACTTTAGTCTTAAAACTTTCTTTAAGATTAAAATTATGCAAGACAAAACCAGGCTTTTCATAATACATATCAGTATTATCAAAACGCTTATGAATGACTATTTTACGCTTAGGACTATACATAAATACATAAGGCTGATCTTCATATATTTTAGCTTGTAATTGCCAAATGGCATTTCGATGTTCCTCAGGATCAATAGCAGAGTTAGCAGCATCAATTAAAGAATCACTATAAGCATCTCCAAAGCCACAGAAATTAGAGCCTTTGTTNGCCCACGAAGAAGTATGCCATAATTGATAGGGATTTGAATAAGAAGCAGAACCACCCCAACCACCAAGCATCATATCAAAATCGTGCTCTTGAGCATTTTTATAAAACAAAGTGAAATCCATAGGATTTGGCTTAACTTCAACACCCGCTCTCCACATACTTTCTTTTATCATAAGAGCGGTTTCTTTTGAAGCAGCACTACTCATATAACTTAATTCAAAGCTTAATTGTAGTTTTTCACCATTTACAATTTTATCTCTAACATTGTTTTCGTCTGTATCAATCCAACCCGCTAAGTCTAATAATTGTTTAGCTTTTTCTAAGTCCAATTGAATTAGCTTTAATGTATCATTATAATTCTTTTTTAAATGGGATAACTGCGCGACTTGTCTAGAACCCTCACCATGCATTAAAACTTCTATAATTTCATCAACAGGAACCAAATGAGCCATAGCTCTTCTAACTTTTACATCGGTAAAAAATTCTTTTCTCTTGATACCATCAGGGCGCATATTCAATCCAGCATAGTAATAAGTATATTGATCTAAAAAGGCCGAATGGTAATTTTGATTAAAATAATCATGCTTCTGTAATTTAAATAATTTAGTAGTACCTACTCTATTAGTAGCATCTAAACCCTGACATTTTAAAGATAAAAATACAGAAGCGTCATCAGTAATAATCCTAAAAATAATTTGTTCAGGATAATTTTGGTTGTAAATAAGCGTATCGTTATCTCCCCACCAATTATCTTTTCTACTTGCAATGATATAAGAACCAGATTCCCATTCACTAATTTGATAGGGCCCTAAACCAACTAGTCTTTTAGGTTGATAACGATTATCTCCGTGATTAAAAGCATTAAACCATTCTGACCATTCTTTCTTTTCTTTAAAATTATCGCTATGAATATTTCTAAATGTTAAGTCATCTAATATACCTTCTGGATCCCAATGCGATTTCTGCTGAATGTATATTTCAGAAAAAATATTAGGATTGGTAACATTTTTACCAAATGCAACCATAGTGAATTTCTTTGGTTCATTGGGATAAAGTATTATATCCTTTATTACAGATGAATAATTACCTCTTACATTAGCATTATCAGTGAGGGGGCACAATTGTAATTTAGTAGTAAACTCAATATCTTTTGCAGTCAATTCACTTCCATCATCCCATCTTACATCATCTCTAAGCTCATAATGATAAAAGAGTCCATCATCAGAAATTTCAGGTAAAGATTTTGCTAAAGATGGAATATATTCTAAAGAACTAACATCTAATTTTATTAAAGTTTTTTGCGTATGTTCAAAAATAAAAGAACGCATTACTGAATTATCATTATANGGATGTAANCCATCAGGGTTTGACGAAATATGAGCGACAACAATATTTTTTGATAAATCTCTGNTGTCTANACAGGCNNATAATGTAATNGCAGCTATTAAAGCAACAAATATCTTATTCAACATAAACGTAGAATTTGAGTTTATGCAAATATAACATTCCGAATCATTTATAAGTACTATGACATTATTTAATTTGTAGTTAAATAAAAATAAAAAACCTTTGCTAAACAATGTAAATCATATAAATTTGCGCCTCGTTCTTTTGGAGAGGTGGCTGAGTGGCTGAAAGCGGCACCCTGCTAAGGTGTTATACCGGTAACGGTATCGGGGGTTCGAATCCCCCTCTCTCCGCTGAATTTAATTTTGCTATCTATATTATTTGATTAGATTTGCAAACTATTTCGGGGTGTAGCGTAGCCCGGTTATCGCGCCTCGTTTGGGACGAGGAGGCCGCAGGTTCGAATCCTGCCACCCCGACTTTTTTATCTTCATATTTCCCATATTTTCCTGTATTATTGTAGTATGAGAAAAATACTCTACATACTATTTTACGGCATGTTATTAAGTTGCAATTCTAATAATTATAAAAAAACACAAAATTCCTACAACTTAGATATAGCAAAAGAGTTAGGATTATGTTATGATGATAAGTATCTTATTCAAGGAGGTGGAGATTTATATTACCCATTATGTTCAGATAGTTCTGTAAGAGTATTTTTTTTAGAACCAAATTATTATGTTGCATATGTTGATGATATGTTATCTTGCGGTTCTTGTGGATGTCAGTTGGAATTATTTAAGAAAGACAATAATAAATACATATTAGTAGATGTCTGGCATTGTTGTGGTATTGACTTAAGGCAGGATTTTACAGATTATATTCTTGTTCATGATGATGAAAATGGTCCCGGATGCTTTACTACACATACTCTAAAGCTAAAAGTAAGATCTGATAGATTTTATATTGTAGAAATTACAAATTACGAACATAACATGAGCGATAGTCATGCAGACTTTTGTTATCGAGAAGATTCATTATGGCTAATTGACACATATAAATCTGAAAATCGATTAAAATAAATAGTTAAGCTATTAAGAAATGGAAAATTTTGAACCTAGCCAATACTTTTATTTATAAATGTGGTAAAGAAGAAAAATGCGAGTAAAAAAGAAATAATTATTGTAAAATAAACTTTCGGTTATAATTAGTATTATTAAGTTTTATATGTAGATTGTAAACACCTTTTGGATATGAGGACAAATCTAAATTAATTGTTTGTTTTCCGTTTGAATTATTCTTATAACTTAATATTTTCTCTCCAATAATATTTGAAATATTAATATCGATAATACTAGTTGATTTAAGTTCTAATTTAATAAAACCTCGAGATGGATTAGGGAAAATATTGAAATAAAATTCTTCTTCTATTAAAGAAATGACTTGACAGTCATTTTCACAATCTTCTAAACTAAGATATTCACCAGTTCCATCATTTAAAACACCACATATACCATTGTCACATCTCCAAGTTTCTATATTTAATCCACAATTTTGAATACAGTCGTCGATATTTAAAAATTCACCGCTATTATCACCAGGGTCTAAACATTCATTTTTAATACAATTAAAGGTTATGACTTCATCATCATCACATATTCCATCATTATCAATATCATTGTCAATTATAAATCCATCTTCACATGTTTCACATATTCCATCTGTATATTCACAAGAAAAATCATCAATTGATGCAAATTCAAAGTAATTACAAGCAATGGTATCCATACATCCATAAACATCTTTACAAGAGACTGAAAGCTGCCAGTTATAAAAGTAGTAAAAATAACTCTGAGGATTTGAAGTAGTATTAGCAGTTATTGATACATGATCTAAAATATTTATAGGAAAAATACTTGAGTCTAAATCATTGTTTCTATATAAACCTTGATTATTTCCGATAACACCAATTTTATAATCATTACCAATTAATAAATCGTAATCAATAATTAATGTGTTTAAACCCTCATTCAAAAGAAAATTATTAGTGTAAATCTGAACATCATTAATATCTAATATTTCAATCTGAACATTAAATGATGTTTGAGAATAAACATCAACTGAGTTAATTGTGACATCATTTAAACAATCAAATAACATATCATATTCATCGTTTGTATGAAATCCTCCAACTCCATAAATCAAATTATCAATAGGTCCTCCATTAGCAACAAGTGTATTTGACAAGGAATCATAATTTTCTGAAAATGGATTTAAACATCCTAGTATTGGAGAAACACAACTACTGTCATCAAAGCATGCATTAATATTATAATTTAAAGCTAGTGGATCTGTACAACCACTAATATAACAACAATTAAAATCATTAAATAAAGCCAATTCATCATAATTTAATGCAGTTGAGTCTGTACAACCACAATCATCCCCAAGTTTGAATTTAATTAAATCATTATAGTAAACTGATTCTATTCTGTCATAGCCTGAAGTAAAATATAAATCGCAATTAATAACAAAACACCCAGGTGCCCAACGGGCGTTTCCCGGATGAGACTCTAATTGAACCCAACTATCAAATTGCGGGCTGTATTCCCAGAGCTCACCACTATCTAATGGTCCGTGGTCATCTCCGTCTCCACTGAGTAAATATCCCTTACCATTATATGAGAATTGAGTCCCTGCAACACGAGATTCAGACGGAAAATTAGATAATTGAAGCCAATCATTTGTTTCAGGATTATATCTATAAAAATCATTGTAAATGTCAGAATTTGAAAAAGGATTACTACCAGGACCAGGAGAACTTCCGTGACCAAATCCAACATATGCATAATTACCAATTGAAAAATAATAAGGATGATGTCTTTCGTTGGCCGGCAAATTAGTTTTTTGAGACCATACATCGTTAATAATATCATATTCCCACCAATCACTAAGATTAGATGTATTACTCCCTAAACCAACATAAACTTTATCATTTACAATAACTAATGCAGGATGTCTTCTGCCAGCTGATGGAAAATCTGCTAATTGACTCCATTCATTATTTAAGATATCATATGACCACCAATCTGTAGGATAAATAGTTCCTGATTCAGATGAGTTACTACCAAAACCTACATAAGCTGTGGTATTGTTAGAAACACCATAGGCAAAACCTCTAGGTCCTGCTGGAAAATCCGCTATTTGTTCCCAAATTTGTGTTTGAGAATCAAATCGATATGAATCTTCTAGATATTCTCCAAATGAATTTTGTCCAGCAATAACAAATCCGAAACGATCATTAGAAAATGTAATGGGATGATGTCGACTATCACCGTTGTAAGATTGAAGTGATTGCCAATTTTGAGCAAACGAAATCAATGAAATAAATTTCAAAAAGATTAAAATTATTAGAATAAAAGACCTATTATTCAATTTAAATTATTTTGTATTATGAATTAGGTACAAAAATAATGATTTTAAAAAGATTAAATAAGTAAAATTTACCTCATTTAAACTAAACATATTTATAAATTACTATATGCTATCAATTCAAAAATATTTACATTTGCGCGAATATTTTATGGTCGAGTAGCTCAGCTGGATAGAGCATCTGCCTTCTAAGCAGACGGTCACAGGTTCGAATCCTGTCTCGATCACAAAAAAGCTCAACATTTAATGTTGAGCTTTTTTTTTATATAGATTCTGATCTATGATTTTTTTTTAAAAATATATAACTTATCTACCCTTTTTATTAGAAAATTTCATTTTGTAGTCAACATTAACTTTTCCCTTAGAAATATCATTAAGCTTACTTCTTAATAATCTTTTTTTAATTACACTTAAGTGATCAGTAAATAGTAATCCTTCAATATGATCATATTCGTGTTGAATTATACGTGCTTTAGTTCCATCATAAACTTCATCTACAGTGTTGAATTCATTATCCTTGTAAACTATACGAATTTTAGATAAACGTGAAACATCTTCCCTTATATTTGGAATTGACAAACACCCTTCATTAAAACTCCATGTATGACCACTTTGTTCAATTATTTGTGGATTAATGAACACTTTACGAAAATCTACCATATCAGCATCTTCATCCGCAAACGGACTGCCATCAACAATAAATAAACGAATACTCAACCCTATTTGTGGAGCTGCGAGACCAACACCTTTTGCAGCATACATAGTTTCAAACATATTATTTATTAAATCTTTGAGATTTGGATAATCTAGGTTTATATCTTTTGCTTTTTGTTTTAAAACCTTTGATCCATATGAAATAATAGGCATTATCATCTATAAAAGTTCTTGAATAAGCATTTCAGTTGTAATACCTTCTGAATCAGCTTGGTAATTTTTTACTAGTCTATGCCTAAGTATAGGCTCAGCTACAGCCTTAATATCCTCAATATCTGGAGAATATTTACCATTAATTGCAGCGTGACACTTAGCTCCAATAACTAAGAATTGAGATGCTCTCGGACCAGCGCCCCACGAAATAAACTTATTAACTCTTTCTGTTGCCATTTTAGAATTCGGTCTAGTCTTTGCAACTAATTTAACAGCATATTCCATTACATTATCAGCAACAGGAATTTTACGTATTAACTGCTGATATCTTTTTATTTGATCAGCATCAAGAACTTTGTTTAAAACTATATTTTTATTTGAAGTAGTACTTTTAATAACTTCCAACTCTTCTTCGTAAGATGGATAATCTAAAACTACATTAAACATAAAACGATCAAGTTGAGCTTCAGGTAATGGATACGTCCCTTCTTGTTCAATAGGGTTTTGAGTAGCTAAAACAAAAAATGGCTCATTTAATTTATAAGTTGTTCCTGAAGCAGTAACAGCCTTTTCTTGCATTGCCTCTAATAAAGCAGCTTGTGTTTTAGGAGGTGTACGATTAATCTCATCAGCTAAAATAATATTAGAAAATAATGGCCCTTTAATAAAATTAAATTGTCTATTATCATTTAAAATTTCAGAACCAACTATATCAGAGGGCATTAAATCAGGAGTAAATTGTATTCTATTAAATTCAAGTCCCAAAGATTGAGAAATTGTTTGAACTAAAAGTGTCTTAGCTAAGCCCGGAACACCAACTAATAAACAATGACCTTGACTAAAAATGGAAATTAAAACATTTCTAACAACCTCTTCTTGTCCAATAATTACTTTTGCTATTTCCTTTCTAAAAATCTCGTAAGATTCTTTAAATTTATCTAATTCTTCAACTTCTGACATCTCTAAAATATTATTTTATCCATTTATTGTTCCACCTACAATCAAAATCATCTTTTACATCAATATAAGTTTCTTTTAAAATATTTTTTTTCCATTCATTTAAAACAGAAACTTTCATCTCTTGTAGAGCTACTGATTGAATACGATCATAATCTTCTTTTAAATTTGCTTTATGCTCTTCTATAATTCTATCAACATAAACAACACGAACACCTTTTCTCCCATCATTACTAACAAAAACTGTTGGCTGAGAATATTCACCTTGCTTGAGACCGCTAATAGTTGAAGACAAAGAAAATTCTAGTTCTTTAAGCATATGTGATAATGAGCCGGTTTGAGTATTTACAATCTTACCTTCATTATTTTTGGATTCATCTTCTGAATATTTAATTGCTAATTTTCCAAATGATAAAGTATCTTGAATAATAAAATTAAGAATGCTATCAAGCTTTAACTTTGCATTTCTAATAGACTCTGAACTTACTTTAGGTTTAATTAAAATATGCCTAACATTAAATTCTTGTCCTCTTCGATTTACCATTTGTATTAAATGAAACCCAAACTTAGTTTCAACAACATCTGACAACTCTCCTTCTTGTAAACGAAAAGCAACAGATTCAAATTTAGGCACAAGCTTGCCTTTTTTTAGATACCCTAAATCACCACCCAACTTAGCAGTTCCAGGGTCATCTGAATATAATGATGCAAGAAATGAGAAATCTTCACCACTTTTTATACGTTTTTTTAATTCATTTAATTTATTGATTATTCGTTGTTTTTCTAATTTATCTACTTTTGGAAATATTACTAATTGAGACAGATAGATTTCTTCAGGAAAGAAAGGTAAACTATCAAATGGTATTTTATTGTAAAATTTTAGCACATCCTGTGGTGTAACCTTGAGGTTTGAGGTTATTTTACTCTCCATTCTTTGGGCTAATAGTTGGTCTTTAAAAGTAAATTGGAATTCTTCTCTAATTTGTGAAATAGATTTATCAAAATATTCTTCTAACTTTTTTTCTGAACCTATTTGACTAATAAAATATTCTATACGTTGATCAATAGCATTATTAACATCATCATCACTTACCTCTAAACTATCGACTTCTGCATGATGACTAAGCAACTTTTGAAACATCAATTCTTCCATTACTTCACATCTTAAATTTTCATTACTTAAATCAGAAGGCCGTAATTGTAAATATTGCTGTTCAACTTCAGACTTTAGAAGGGCTTTATCACCAACAACAGCTACAATTCCCTCAACTATTTCTTGAGAAAAAATTGGAAGAGATAAAAATTGTAAAATTATAATTATTAAACTATTTTTTTTCATATTTGATATGATTTTTAGCAAGAGCATTTTTATATAAATCCATTTCTACATTCTTAAGGAAATTTATTTTTCTTTTATTTATTATTATTGATTGAATTTGGCTACTTACCATTTCCAAGGGAGCTTCCTTTCCTTTATTTAAATATTTTTTAACATAAAGAAAATAAAAATAATCATTATCAAAAAATTCAATTTTTTTTGCGTTAAATAGTTTTCTTGAAGAATAAATATCTGGTAAAACATTAATAATATCATTTACGTAAACCCAATCATCTTCAATATAATAGTCATCTGCAAATTGATAACAATAATCTTCTAATTTGAATTTACTTTCTGCATCATTTTTATCAAATAAACCTTTGAGCTTCCATAAATAAGGCACCTCTTTTTTTACTTTTATATAATTTACTTTAACAATGTGATCATTTAGAACAAAATTTCCTAAATTATTTTTATAGTATGAATCTATTTCATCTATACCAACTATTGTATCTAATTTTTGACTTAATAACTCTTTTTGATAAGAATATATTAAAAGTGAATTTTCATAACTTTCAACTTGAGTTTTAACGTTTTGTAATACAATTGGAAGATTTATTTTAGCTTTATTTAGAAGAAGTTGTTCCTTTGCCCATTTTTCACAAAGTTGCCTTACTAAATTTAAACTATCACTACTATTAAGATCTGGTGATAATAAATGTTTTATATCTGAAAAATATAATTTATCTCCATAAACTGTTACTAATAGTTGATCAGAATTCTTATGAAAAAATTTACAAGAGCATATAAAAAAAATCAAAACATATAAAAAAGGTAATTTTCTCATAATTATTGATTTAATACTAATCTACCAATTTGTAAAGAATATTAGTGTAAACCTCAGCAGGATACTTATTTGCTAATTCAATTTTCCAAGAGTCCTCCAAATAGTTTTGATAATTTGTAATTACCTCGCCTTTGGCTTCATCAAAGGATTTTAAACCGCCATTTTTAAACTCTTTGATCTCAGCGAAAAAAACTGATCCATCAAGATTCGATTCATTTTCAGTAATACCTTTAACCCAATTTTTATCAATAATCTCACTTTTACCTTTTTCAAAGGAACGAGACGAAATTTTAAGATTATTTGATTTATTACGGTTCATTAATTTTAATAAATGTGAATCACTCAAATAGAATTCACCTTTACCTAAATTTAAAAAACTAATTTCTTCATCAGACAATAAACTTGAATTATATCTATTATTAATCAAATTTCTAACTCTACTAGCAATAATTGGATTATTTGATGTATAAACTGTAGCTAAAGCTCGTTCATTCCAACGATAGTTTTCTTTGTTACTATTATAATAATTTAACAAGCCCAGGGTATCATTTATAGCCTTTGACCAAACCATTTTATCCATTAAATCAAATAACATAATTCCATCATGATATTCTTTCATAATTGCTTTGAATTCAGGGTATTTTTCTTCTAACATTGAGTCTTCATAATCTAAACAAATTTTATTTACCCAATCATTATATCTATCTAAAACTACTGGACAACTGTTGGCTGAATCCACATTTATTTTATTTAATTTCAAATAATCAGCAAAATTGTCTTGCGTATAATCAACACCGTCTAATGTAAATAATATCTTCCCTTGAGTTTTATATGAGTCTCTATCCCAATTTTTATAATTAATTTCACAAAATTCAGATAAATTATCATTGTAACTNCTTCTATTTTCTAAAATAAGTTGATTTAAACGAAAAATATAAAAATNATGATTATGAGANCTTGTTCTTTTTTCAGAGAAATTGTATTCCTTTTTGATNTTAGAAATTAANGATTCAACTCCTCTGCTACTTCTTGAATCTCTTTTTATTTTATTTTTTATTTCATCTTTTGAGTCTTTAAATGAAGGAATATCTCTTTTATCTANTAACTTAATTACATGCCATCCATACATAGTTTTAACAGGATCCGAAANATCCCCAATATTTTTTAGNTTAAAAGNTGTGTTTTCAAACTCTGGNACCATCTGTCCTGATCCAAACCATTGTAATTCTCCTCGATTTTTAGCTGAACCTTTGTCATCTGAATANTTAGTCATTTCTTCAAACGATACTCCATCNTTGAGTGACTCAATTAGTTGTTTTAGTTTTTCTTGATTNGATTTCTTTTCATTTAATGTTGCATCTTCTCTTTCTTCAATCATAATATGTGCTACTTTAACTTCTCCTCTATTTTCTCTTTTATCTACAGATTTTAATATATGATAACCAAACTGTGTTCTAAAAATATTAGAGATATTTCCAACTGGAGTATTATAAGCAGNNGATTCAAAAGGATACACCATTCTAAAAGCGGAAAAATATCCAAGATCACCAAGATTTGATTTAGCTGAAGGATCATTAGAAAATTGTTGTGCTATTAATCCAAATTCTTCACCATTTAGCACTCTATTTCTTAATGANTTTATTGTTTTNTATGCATTTAAAGTGTCAATNGGAGAAGCATTTTGAGGAACCGTAATTAATATATGACTTACTCTTACTTCATACTNCATTCTGTCATACGCTTCNAAAACTAATTTTTCTTCAGCTACATTATCAGTTAAATATGGNCGGGCTAATTGTTTTCTGTAGCCTGCTAATTCTTTTTTAAATGCANATGANGTATCCATTTTATTTTCTTCAGCATACAATACTTTTCTTTTAAAGTCAATAAAAAGATTTGTGTATTCGTTTAAATAATCTTTTGTAATATTTTTTTCATTNTTGTTTTTGTAAAAAATAGATTCAAATTCTTGAAGCTTAACCTTTTCAGGNCCAACCTTAAGAACTAATGATGGATCATCANATGAATTTGACTTCTTAATTGTAATATTACCATCTGCCATAGCAGAAATAGTAAAAAATATAAACGNAAAAAGATTAAATAATTTTTTCATTTTTTTNAAAATCATTNTTATTAAATAAAATTATCTACTATANTTAGGTGCNTCTTTTGTAATACTCACATCATGNGGGTGACTTTCAATCATTCCTGCTGAAGTAATTCTAATGAATTTTGCCTTAGAAAGTTCTGAAATATTACGAGCNCCACAATATCCCATTCCTGCTCTTANACCTCCAATCATTTGATGAATGACTTCATCAAGATTTCCCTTAAATGCTACTCTCCCAACAATTCCTTCNGGCACTAATTTTTTNGAATTATCTTCATTTGACTGAAAATATCGATCTTTAGAACCAGCCTTCATAGCTTCAACCGAACCCATACCTCTATANGTTTTAAATTTTCTACCTTCAAATATTATTGTTTCACCAGGAGCCTCTTCAACACCAGCAAAAATAGATCCTAACATCACAGAACTAGCGCCAGCAACAATTGCTTTAACAATATCTCCTGAATAGCGGACNCCACCGTCAGCAATAACAGGAACNCCTNTATCTTTTAAAGCATNAGAAACANTTAAAATAGCAGATAATTGAGGTAGACCAACNCCTGCTACNACACGAGTAGTACATATAGAACCNGGGCCAATTCCTACTTTCACAGCATCTACTCCNANATCAGCCAAAGCTATTGCAGCTTGAGCTGTGGCNATATTTCCTGCTATAATATCTATATCAAATTTAGATTTAAGTTTCTTTACAACATCAATAACACCTTTACTATGACCGTGTGCTGTATCAACAATTACTGCATCAACACCAGCAGAAATTAATGATTTAACNCTATCAAAAACATCTTNAGTTACTCCAACTGCAGCTGCAACTCTTAATCTTCCATAATGGTCTTTACATGAATTAGGGCAAGTTTTATTTTTCATGATATCTTTATAGGTAATTAACCCAACTAATTTNCCATTTTCATCAACAACTGGTAATTTTTCTATTTTATTAGTTTGTAATATNTCTTCAGCATTTTCTAAATCAGTCAGTTGTGTTGTAATTAANTTATTTATGGAGGTCATAACTTCTGAAATAGGTCTAGATTGATTTTTTTCAAAACGTAAATCTCTATTTGTTACAATACCTAATAAATCTCCCTTGATAGANGTTACGGGAATACCTCCAATTTTATTTTCTTTCATTATGTTAAGAGCATCGCTTACTATTGATTTCTCATTTAAAGTTATAGGATCAAGAATCATNCCACTTTCAGAACGTTTTACTTTACGAACTTCTGCTGATTGTTCAGCAATAGTCATATTCTTGTGAAGAACTCCTATTCCTCCATCTTGAGCTAATGAAATTGCCATCTTGGCTTCTGTTACAGTATCCATNGCAGCAGAAACAATAGGAATATTTAGTTTAATNTTTCTTGAAAATTGTGTNGTNACATTAACTTGATGAGGTAGAATATCAGAATAATCCGGAACAAGTAATACATCNTCATATGTTAANCCTTCACCTATTATTTTNTGATTATAATTCATACTCNAAAATTAGCGCNACAAANGTAGTAAAATCTAAACTATAAAGAGNAAAAAANTNAGATTATCTAAATAGATTAATNGTTCCATTTTCAATTAATTGATTGTCTTCTNNAAATNTAATTTGNAATGNATAAATATATACNCCATCAGGAGAATCAGAATTATTAAATGTTCCATCCCAACCTTCATTAATTGAATTTGTTTCAAAAACAACTTGTCCATGTCTATTATAAATATTCAATTTAAAATTTTGAATTGCATTTTTTCCGTTAATAACAACTTTCCATTTATCATTTTTAATGTCATTATTTTTAGGAGTAAAAGCTTGCGGAATATATAATAAAGGTTCTTTAGAAATACAAACTTTATTTGAAAATATAGTGTCTTTTTTATTTAAAGAGTTTGGTGTATTCTCAGTTGATAAAAGATAAACACAAACATTGCCAACATCAGAAAAAATTGGCACTTCGTATAATGTTTCTAAATCTACGTTTTTAAGAAATATCTTTTCATAATTAACTTCTTTCCATAATTCAATGTGAGAATCTGATAAAAAATTATCGTACTTGCCTGTTTCTACCAAAATAATTTCTTTATCAATTGAAATAGATTTAAGCTTTAAATTATATGCAATTGACGTGTCAATTGAATTTAAATATTTAGGTAAAGTATATTCTTTTCCACATACATCAACTGGTTTAGATTGATAATAATAAATATTTTTTTCCGGAATAACTATATTATCAATTATACAGTATTCATTATTTTTTATGTTAGCCTGACCTAAATAGTACTGAAAACCATTTTCTAAATTAGATTTATAAATGTTGATGTGACTTAAATCATCAGAATCGGATAAAACACAAATCTCAATACTATTTTTATCTATAACACTTACTTTATTAATATAACTATATTGTGGTATTTCTATATCAGTTGTTATAACCTCTAAAATATTAGATTTAGATAAAAAACCAACAGGACTAATTGTTTCCAACCAAATAGAATATTTACTAGAGTAATCAATAGGATAATAAAAAGAGGTGTCACTATCACTAATTGCTACTGTATGATCAGAAAATACAACTCCAGATTGAATATCTTTTCTACTAATCTTTAGTTGATACCCATCCATTCCAAACATATTGAGATAACTGTTCCAAAACAGCAATAAATTAGTATCACAATTTTGATAATCAAATTTTAAAAACACAGTAGAATGTGATTCACTTCTAACACTACTATTTCCTGATGAATCAAAAGCAACTACACTAAAGGTCTCTTTCTTAATTTGAGGACTAGCATTAGTTGTCAAATAATTAGTGTTTGTAATACCCATAACTGTGTCCAAAGGAATCCATAATCCTGATATATCTTCAAAGTAAATGATATAACCCACAACATTTGAAGTAGAATTAAGCCAGTTAATTTCAACTTGTTGTGTTGTATGATCAACACTAACATGTGTAATCACAGGAGCATCAGGATCTTGTGCAAAAGCAGAATTAGCAGAAGAAAATGACAGGATTAATAATAAATTTTTAAGAATTCGCATTTGAGATTAACTAAATTGACATAAATTATAACATTATTTTGGTAATTTTATTTTTCACCATTTCGAATTCTTCAATTATTTCTTTGACTATATCTGAAGCTGGTTTGATAGTGTCCATTGTAGCTGAAATTTGACCAACTTCTAGTTCACCATCTTTCAAATCACCTAAGAACATCCCTTTTTTAGCTCTGCCTCTTCCAAGCAACGCTACAAGTTCTTCTTTTGATGCACCCCTATCGTAAGCAGATATAATTTGATTGTAAAACTCATTTTTTAATAACCTCACAGGAGTAATTTCTTTCAATATAAGTTGAGTCTCACCCTCTTTAGAATTAAGTATATAATTCTTAAAGTTTTGATGAGCAGATGACTCTGGAGAAGCAATGAATCGGCTACCAATCTGTACACCATCTGCTCCTAATGCCATAGCAGCCAACATAGATGCACCACTACCAATACCTCCAGCAGCAATTAATGGTAAAGAAACGGTTTTTCTTATCAAAGGAATTAAACACATTGTGGTTGTTTCCTCAATTCCGTTGTGCCCTCCAGCTTCAAAACCCTCAGCTACAATTGCGTCAACACCAGCATCAACTGCTTTTTTAGCAAATTTGACGTTACTCACAACGTGTACAACAGTTATGTTGTGTGCTTTCATATGCGAGGTCCACTTAGCAGGATTACCTGCTGATGTAAAAACTATCTTTACATCCTCTTCTATAATGATAGAAATATGATCGTCTATTTGGGGATAAAGCAAAGGAAGATTAACAGCAAAAGGCTTATCGGTATGCGCTTGACATTTTTGAATATGCTCTCTTAATACATTTGGATACATAGAACCTGAACCTATTATACCAAGACCTCCAGCATTACTAACTGCCGAAGCTAACTCCCAACCACTACACCAAATCATACCTGCTTGAATAAGTGGATATTTTATACCAAATAATTGAGTAATAGTATTGTTCATTTTCTATCTTTGTTCTTGCAAAAAATAATTCAGCGAAATTAGATAAAATTTTACCAATGAAAAGAGATAACACCATTTTTAACCTTATTGAAGAAGAAAAAAAACGTCAAACTCACGGTATTGAATTGATAGCCTCTGAAAATTTTGTTAGTGAGCAAGTTATGGAAGCTATGGGTTCTGTATTAACTAATAAATACGCTGAAGGCTTTCCAAACAAACGATATTATGGTGGTTGTGAAGTTGTAGATAAAGTAGAACAATTAGCTATTGATAGAGCAAAAGAACTCTTTGATGTTGATTATGTCAATGTACAACCTCACTCCGGATCACAAGCAAACGCTGCCGTATTTTTAGCAGTACTTAAGCCAGGTGACAAAATTTTAGGTTTTAACCTTGCTCACGGAGGACATCTTACACACGGTTCGCCTGTAAACTTTTCGGGAAAGATTTATCAAACTAGCTTTTATTCTGTCAAAGAAGAAAATGGACTCATCGACTACGATGAAATGGAGCAAAAAGCTATGTTAGAAAAGCCACAACTCATTATTTGTGGTGCATCGGCTTACTCTAGAGATATAGACTACGCTCGTTTTAGAGCTGTTGCCGACAAAGTTGGTGCTTTGTTGATGGCTGATATTTCTCACCCTTCTGGACTTATTGCTGCTGGACATTTAAATAATCCTGCACCACATTGCCACATCTTAACCACTACAACTCACAAAACGCTGAGAGGTCCTAGAGGCGGTCTTATAATGATGGGTGAAGACTTTGAAAATCCTTGGGGTTTTAAAACACCTAAAGGAAAAATACGTAAAATGTCAGCCTTGCTCGATTCTGCTGTATTTCCAGGTACTCAAGGTGGACCATTAGAACACGTTATTGGGGCAAAGGCTGTCGCTTTTGGCGAAGCCTTAGAATCTGAATTTAAGACTTACACAGCTCAAGTCATAAAGAATGCTGAAGTAATGGCTAAATGCTTTATTGATAAAGGCTATAAAGTTATTTCTGGAGGTACAGAAAACCATTGCATATTATTGGATTTACGCTCAAAAGGTATTACGGGAAAAGATGCTGAAAACACACTAGTATTAGCCGATATAACGGTAAACAAAAATATGGTTCCTTTTGATGATAAATCTCCTTTTGTGACCTCTGGCATGCGTGTAGGAACACCAGCTATAACCACAAGAGGAATTAAAGAAAAAACCATTCCTAAAATTGTTGATTTAATTGATGAAGTATTGATGAACATGGACAATGAAGAAGTGATTGCTAATGTCCGTAAAAAAGTCAACGAATTAATGGGCCAATTTCCATTGTTTGAATACTAGAAAATACCAATGAATAAATTTAGTAAAAACATAGAGATAAATCGCCAATCTTGGGAAGTTAGGACTGCTATTCATTTGAAGTCTAAATTTTATGATTTAAAAACCTTTAAAAAAACCCCTATGTCCTTGAATTCTTTTGAATTAGAGGAGCTAGGTGAGGTAAAAGGAAAATCCTTATTACATCTGCAATGCCATTTTGGGCAAGATAGTTTGTCATGGGCAAGAAAAGGTGCAAAAGTAACTGCTGTAGATTTTTCACCTTCAGCTATAAAAGCTGCCAAAGCACTTTCTGAAGAACTGAATATAGAGGCTGAATTTATAGAATCTAACGTCTTAAATCTAGACTTAAAACAAGAATTCGATGTGGTGTTTATGTCTTATGGCACACTGGGTTGGTTGCCAGATCTCAAACAATGGGGAGCAGTCGTTGCCAAACACCTAAAACAAGGAGGTACATTTTTTATTTCTGAATTCCACCCCGTCTTAGATATATTAGATGAAAAGACTCAATTTGGTTATTTTTTCGATGAAAATACACCCACTATTAAAGAAGTTGGTAGCTATACCGATGGCGGAGAAGATATGACAACCGAATATTGTTGGTGGAATCACTCACTCTCAGAAATATTTGTGGCATTAGAATCTAACGGTTTGAAGTTACAATCATTTGCTGAGTTTGATTATTCTCCTTATAAAATTAAAGGGACTGTCGAACGCCTAAAAGGTCAATATGTTTTGGAAAATAGAACCAAGCAATCTTTACCTTATGTGTTTACACTGAAAGCAACCAAGAAATAGACCCTAACACACAAACCAAAAATAAAAAAGCCCCTGTTTACAGGGGCTTTTTTNGTAGAGTAGCGAGGGAGAGATTTGAACTCTCGGCCTCCGGGTTATGAATCCGACGCTCTAACCAACTGAGCTACCTCGCCANAGTTGGNTCGGCTAATATACTATTTTTGNCAACTCCTCAAATCACTTTTTTAATTTTTAAGAGCGACCCTNCTCATCTAACAANGAAGTGCTTCTTTTTAGGGTTCTAAGAATCAAACTAAGTACAACAGTAATAGCTAATATATACCAGCCCATTTTTGGAATTAGAATCTCTTTTTCCTGAAANAAATTTCTAACTAATTCAACAAATACAAAGCCAATTACTGTAGCTAATACCCCCGAATANTCTNGCCTCATTACACTAATTATTGAAAANGGGATTTGNCTTTTTTTAAACTGTGAAAAATTGGGAATAATTGCCGGTATATTACTAGCCCAATCTAAGTAATCNTGTCCAAATTTACGTTCTAAAAAACGTTCTTCAGCAAACATGATACGTACATAATAAATATAATATAACATACTNACTATAATTATAAAATACCAATTAAAAGTAAATAATACNATTCCGATCCACATAAAATAATTTCCTAAATACAAAGGGTGGCGNACCACAGAATATATACCAGTGANATTAAGTAGTTCAGCAACTTGTTTTTTAGTATTTCTACCAGAAGTGCCTCTTGGAGTAGTGGCAATAGTATANGCNCTAATGATAAANCCTGTAGTAGAAAGNACTATGGCTGCCACAGTGAAATTGTTTTCTACANNCAAACAAATTGAATCTGTGAAATAAATAAATGGTATAGCCAAAATAAAGAGGACAATTGGAAATTGTCCTCTGTATTTAAATAAAAAATTACCATTTTTTTCTATTTCGTTGATTAAAGCCATTAATTAATAGANAATAGTTCTACTTCAAAAATAAGNGTTTCNTTAGGTCCAATTGAACCTCCTGCACCTCTTTCACCATAGGCTAAATCGGATGGGATATACAATTTATANTTTGAGCCTACATTCATCAATTGTAAAGCNTCTACCCATCCTGGTATAACACCATTGACTGGAAAAGTGGCTGGCTGACCTCTTTCNACAGAACTATCAAAAACAGTACCGTCTACAAGAGTTCCGTGATAGTGAACTGTNACCTGATCGGTTTCAACAGGAGTNGCTCCTGTACCATTCGTTAATACTTCGTACTGTAATCCAGANGCCGTAGTTGTTACACCTTCTTTTTTAGCNTTTTCATCTAATAATGCTTNACCAGCAGAAATAGCTTCTTGACTTTTCTTTTGAGACAACTCAACAAAATAATCTTGAATCAGCATATTAGCATCTTCTTCATTAATTTTGACCTNATAGCCTTCAAAAACGTCCGAAAAAGCAGAAGCAACAGCATGAGTTTCTATACTCTCAAAACCACTACTTTTTAAGTTATTTGCCACACTAATTCCNAAGCTGTAGCTNACCGAATCCATTTGTGTGTTTAATTTTACATTNTTGTAAGAATTTTGGTTACAAGCAATAAATNTTACTGCAATACCAAGGATAAAAAGTTTGTTTTTCATTGTTTTTAATTTAGTTNTTAATATAATTAGGAATTGTTCTTTTAAATGTTNTTATNGCTTCTTCCATAGTAGATGCANNNCCTCCNGCTGCATTGATATGTCCACCTCCGTTAAAGTGATCTCTAGCTAATTGATTGACAGANATATCTCCTTTAGAACGAAAAGATATCTTAATTATTCCATCACGTTCGACCATAAAAGCAGCAACATCAACACCTTCTATTGATAAGGCATAATTGACTACACCCTCAGTGTCACCTTTCTTAAAATNAAATCGTTGTAATTCTTCTTGAGTTAAAGTTATGATTGCAACNCCTAAATAACTCAATACCTCCANCTTTTCACTCAAGCAATATCCCAATAACTTCAGTCTGTTGACTGAATTATTATCGTGAATTTTATCGTAAACCCAATCATTTCTTGCGCCNTTTTCNATTAAAAAACTNACTACTTGATGGGTTTTGGAGCTCACCGANTTGAATCTAAAATTACCTGTATCAGTCATAATACCAGCGTATAAACATTCAGCGATATCTTGATCTATTACATCTGTATCANCTATCAATTCTAAAAACTCAAAAATCAATTGAGCCGTAGAACAAGCTGATGTATCTGAAAAATTAAAATCAAAAGTATCAGGTTGCTGNTGGTGGTCAATCAATACTTTTAACGCTTTAGAACTTTCTACTATAGGTGCATAGGTATCAATTCTACTCAGANTATTGAAATCCAAACAGAAAATTAATTCTGCNGATTCAGTAATTTTNTTAGCTTTTTCTTCATNNAAGCAATATTCTATAACATCTTCATCGCCTTTCATCCATTTTAAAAAACTAGGATAATCATTAGGTGTAATGACNTGTACCGAATGACCTTTTTTAAGAAGGTAATTGTATAGTGCTAAAGAAGAACCNATAGCATCACCATCNGGTCCTTTGTGAGTAGTAATAACAACCTTTCTTGGTTCCGACAAAAAGGCTTTTAANTGATTTAATTCTNTTGCTTTCATAAAGTTTGCTAAAATAAGAATAAAACTGAGTGTAAATAGCAAAGGAATTTTATAAATTCGCNGCATAAAATTTAAAACTTAAAAATGGCAACTAATAGAACCTTTACAATNATTAAGCCCGAAGCTGTAGAAAATGGACACATCGGAGCTATATTAGAACGAATTAATGCTGCTGGTTTTACTATCATAGCAATGAAAAAAACAGCTCTTACCTCTGAAAAAGCAGGAGAATTTTATGCTATTCACAAAAAACGTCCATTCTATTCAGATCTGATTGATTATATGAGCTCCGGACCTATCGTAGCTGCAATTCTTGAAAAAGATAATGCTGTTGCCGATTTCAGAACGCTTATCGGCGCCACTGATCCATCTGAGGCTGCTGATGGTACTATTCGTAGTGAATTTGCAGAAAGCAAAGCTAAGAATGCTGTTCATGGCTCTGACTCTGACGAAAATGCTGCAATTGAAAGTGATTTCTTCTTTTCATCTGAAGAAAGATTTTAAAACAATTTTATATTCNAAAAANNCANAATAATATTAGGTTTTTATTTTAAAACGATNTCANTTATTACTTCTTTTCCTACNGCAGAATTTAAGTCTTTAACTATTTCAGACTTTTTATAGGAAAGCTCTTGCCTCAAAGTAGATGATTTTAAGCGAATATGTAATTTTTTATTTTGAATAAAGACTTCTTCGGTATATTTAGCCAAACTAGGNCCTAAAACTTGATCCCACTNCGTCATTATTTTGACCTCATCAAGTTTACGCTCCCAACCACTTTGTTTTAAAAAATCTTGGATAACNTCTGCTAAAGATTGTTGATTATTCTTCCTTTTCAATGGCNCCCTTTTTTANGTGAAACAATTTATAATCGGCATTAATCTTATTAAAGATTTGCTTAGAACGTTCAGGATGGGTATCCGTCACAAATATTTGACCAAAATGGTGTTGATCNACTAACTTCATAAGATGCTCTACCCTATTATCATCTAANTTATCAAAAACATCATCCAAAAGTAGCATCGGCTTGTATCCTAATGCTTCTTGCATAAAATCGAATTNTGCTAATTTGAGCGCAAGTAAATATGTTTTTTGTTGACCCTGAGAGCCAACACGCTTTATANGATGACCATTNAGGTGAAATATTAAATCATCTTTATGTACACCTACTGAAGTAAATTTAACCAACCTGTCTTTTTCTGAATTTTGTTGACATAAATCTAGAAANTTCTTTTNNGACAGCTGAGAATCATAATGTATAGTTACTTGCTCGCTAGTGTTAGAAATNGCTTTATAATAATTTAGAAAAATAGGTGCTAACTGATTTAAAAATAATTNTCTTTTATTAAAAATGATATGAGCTAANGGAGCTAATTGTTCATCATACAATGANAGACTCGATAAATTAGCAGTATTTGAATCTGAAGATTTTAACAATGCATTTCTTTGTAAAATCAACTTATTGTAAGCTATTAATGCATTAAGATATTCCTTATCAAATTGAGANATAACACTATCCATATATTTTCTNCTTACATCACTTCCTGACAATAATAATTCACTATCAGTTGGAGAAACCATTACCAGAGGAAATAAGCCAATATGCTCNGCTAATTTATTNTANTGCTTTTTGTTACGTTTAACCACTTTTTTTACACCAANTTTGACAGCACATTGAANCAATTCTTTATTGTCATCTTTTTCAAAAACNCCTTCGATAGTCATAAAAGGCTGATTGTATAAAACATTTAAACTATCCTGCTTAATAAAAAAGCTTTTGGTAAAGGATAAATAATGAATAGCATCTAACAAATTAGTCTTACCGGAACCATTATCNCCCACAAAACAATTNATATTTGNGTTAAAATCTAATCGACTATTAGAATGATTTTTAAAATTTAATATGGATAATTTCTCTAAATACATTGCTGTTATAATTCTATACCACTAAAGTATCTATTTTTTAAGTTATTAGAAGTCAATTACGACAAACTTTTTCAAATGGAAAAAAAGGTTATTTTTGTGGCTAAATTTTAATAATTATGGCTAAGAAGAAAGATAAAACTGAAGAACAATTTGCTGCAGTTGANGAAACTTTAACTAGATCAGAACAATGGGTTGAAAATAACCAAAAGATTTTATCTATTTTAGTATTTGGTATAGTAGCTATTATTGCTTTGNTTTTAGCTTTTAATAAATTTTATNTTGAACCTTTAAATGANGAAGCTCAAGAAGAACTTTTTAGAAGTGTTAATTATTTCGAAGCAGACTCTTTTAATTTAGCACTTTATGGAGTAAATGGCGAATACGGNCTTCTAGACATTATAGATGAATATAGCTCTACGGATGCTGGTAATCTTGCAAATTACTATGCCGGCATATCTTTTTTAAATATNGGTGACAACGAAAGTGCCATAGACTATTTAAGCAAATTTTCAAGCGATGATGAAGTTGTATCTTCTATTGCTTTNGGAAGTATGGGAGATGCTTATATGAATATAGGCGAATTTGACGATGCTATCANNTTCTGGACTAAAGCTGCTTTCAATAGTGAAAATAATTTTACANAGCCAATNTATCTTAAAAGAGCAGCTTTAGCTCTTGAAGAAAAAGGNGATATTGACANAGCTATTGAATACTATTCTACAATTCAAAAAAACTACTCAAAATCTGAAGAAGCAAGAGATATTGAGAAGTTCATTATTCGAGCTAAGCTAAAACAATAANTATNTAGCTTGTTAAGTTACTTTTTTATGAGAAACTTGAGCCAAAAATACCACTATGATTTGAGTAAAATACCCTCTGCTAATAGTATGAAAATTGGNATTGCTGTTTCTGAGTGGAATTCAAAAATTACTGAAGGATTATTCAATGGAGCANTAGAGACATTATTAGCATGTAATTGCAAAAAAGAAAATATTATTAGAAAAAATGTGCCCGGAAGTTTTGAGCTTCCATTAGCTGCTCAATTTTTTTTCGAATCAAGTGATGTTGACGCCGTTATTTGTATAGGTAGCGTTATCAAAGGTGAAACTAAACATTTTGATTATGTATGTGAGAGTACAGCTATTGGTATAAAAGATGTTTCTCTTAAATATAATAAACCTGTTATTTTTGGAGTGCTTACTGACAACACATTACAACAAGCTATTGATCGNTCTAGTAACAACAAAAGTAATAAAGGAATTGAAGCTGCCATAAGTGCAATTAAAATGATACATTTAAAGTCTAATCTAGATTAGATAGTCANAATTAAAAAAGGCCTGATAATTAATCAGACCTTTTTGCGGAGAGAGAGGGATTCGAACCCCCGGTACATTGCTGTACAATGGTTTTCAAGACCACCGCATTCGACCACTCTGCCATCTCTCCTGCGGAGGGCAAAAGTAAAATATTTTTAGTTTTAATTTACATATTGAAAGAAAAAAACAACAAAATTTTTAGAATTAATTATAGATATTATTTTTTAACTTAGCGTTATGAGGAATAATTTATTGGATAAGAATCTGTTTACTTGCTTCTTTTTTTTGTTATTTAATTTATTTTCATTTGCTCAACAAATAGATGCAAGATTTGATATAGCTAATTTTCAATCCGAAAATACTCCATACTTAGAAACTTATTTATCCTTAAATGGAAATGGACTAAGCTATATGAGCAAAGCAAATGGCACTTATCAAGCCCAAATTACTGTTGTAATTGAATTCATTCAAGATGATAATGTTATAAAAATAGATAAGTATAACTTATCTAGCCCAGAAATAAAAGACACTAACTTAATTGACTTTGTTTTTTTAGACCAACAACGCTATCAACTTTCTGAAGGAAAGTATACACTTAGTTTAAATATTTCGGATAAAAATAACACTGATGAAGAAATTAACCATAAGCAAGAAATTACAATTAAAACAATAAATAATGGTTTTTCAGATATTCAATTACTAGAATCATATAAAAAAACAATAGAAAAAAATATTCTTAGTAAGGGTGGTTATGATTTAGTACCCTTTATTTCAAATCTTTACAATAATGCTAATACAAAATTAAGCTGCTATTTCGAATATTACTCTGATAACAATGAAGAAGTACTAATTCAAAGTAGTATAATATCACAATCAACTCAAAAAATAGTTAACGAATTAATCAAAAGAAAAAAATGTAATTCCAAGTTTGATGCTATTATAAATACTTTTCCAATTCAAAATTTAGCAAGTGGCACTTACTATTTAAAGATTGAGGCTTTAAACAAAAATAATGAAGTTATACATACTCAAAAAAGACAATTTTATAAAATTAATAAAGACCTAAAAGATGAATTTGTTTTTCAGGATACATTTATATCAAAAATTAATAATAAAGACACTCTAAAACAATATATCGAATATTTACACCCGCTACAATCATTCAAAGAAAACATTCAAGCAAAAAACTTAGACTTTGAGAATGAAGAAATGCTACAAAAGTATTTTTACAAATTTTGGCATGATAGAGATCCATTCAACACTGAACAGAGTTGGAAAAATTATCACAGTCTAGTAAAACTTGTCAATAAAGAGTTCAAAAATGGAATAATTGACGGGTATTTATCTGATAGAGGAAGAATATATTTAAGCTATGGCTCTCCAAATTCTAGATCACAAGAAATTATGCCTAAGAGCTTTCAACCCTTTGAAGTTTGGCACTACTACTCTATCGGTGATGAAAGGGATATAAAGTTCATATTCTCGAATGATAGAATGCCTAACGAGTATCGTCTAGTTTATACCAACAAATTCGGAGAAATAAATGATAAAGATTGGTTAAATCGATTTGAAGAAAATTATTACGATGATTTCGATGAAGGTAAAAAATCTCCTATTGACTATTACAACAACCCAAACTAAAACCAATTGAATAGTTTTTTTTTGATATTGCTTAAATTATTTGCTCGTTTTCCTATGGGTTTAATTTATATTATGGGTATCAAATTATCCATTATTCTTAAACTTATATGTTACAGAAAAAAAGTAATTGACAATAATTTAAAAAATTCATTTCCAAAAAAAGATAAACTAGCATTAAGAAAGATTAAAAATCAATTTTACTCTTATTTAGGTCAACTCATTGCAGAATCAATAAAACTATTTCATTGTTCTGAATATACAATTAAAAATAGTCACAAATTTGTTAATGAATCTCAATTAAAAAGCTTTTTAAAACAAGATAAAGATGTAATTGTAGTTTTGGGTCATTATTGTAATTGGGAATGGGCTCTTTTAGCCTCTTCATTAAATTTTGATGCTGAAACGGTAGGAATTTACAAACCTCTTTCTTCAAAATTTTGGAATAAGCAAGTTTTAAATATTCGCTCACAATTTGGAGCAACCTTAGTAAGTATGAAAGAAAGTGGTCGTTATCTTTTAAAAAAGGGAAAAAAACCTAGAATAATAGGTGTTTTATCTGATCAAACTCCTTCTATTGATGAATTGAATCACTGGATTAATTTTTTAAATCAAAAAACTCCTGTATTTTTGGGAATAGAGAAGTTGGCAAAAAAGATGGATTGCCCAATTTTTTTTGCACACATAAAACTATTAAGTCGTGCTAAATATGAAATAAAATTTGAACTCATAACTGATAAGTCAAATCAATTTCAAGAAGGAGAAATTACTTTATTACATTCGCAGATTTTAGAAAAAAATATTAATAAAAATCCAGCCTATTGGTTGTGGTCACACAGAAGATGGAAACACAAACAAAAGTAGCAGTCGTAATTCTTAACTACAATGGTATTCATTGGCTTAAAAAGTTTTTGGGAAATGTAATTGAAAAAACTACTAATGCTGAGGTTATTATTGCCGACAATGCATCAACAGATGAATCTATTAATTATATTATTAACGATTTTCCTAGTGTCAAAATTATTCAAAACAAAACTAATGAAGGTTATGCTAGTGGCTATAATAGAGCGTTGCAACAAATTAGTGCTGAATATTATGTTTTACTTAATTCGGATGTGGAGGTTACCAAAAATTGGATTGCACCAATCATCAAATTAATGGATAGCGACAATAATATAGCTGCTTGTCAACCAAAAATAAAAAAATACAACAATAAAAATAGTTTTGAATACGCAGGTGCATGCGGTGGTTTTATAGATAAGTATGGCTATCCATTTTGTAGAGGTAGAGTCTTTGCAACTTTGGAAGATGACAAGGGTCAATATGACGACGCATGTGAAGTATTTTGGGCTAGTGGAGCTTGTATGTTCTTACGTGCAAAAGCGTTTCACGAAGTTGGTGGTTTTGATTGGGATTTCTTTGCTCATATGGAAGAAATTGACCTATGTTGGAAACTTAAAAACAAAGGTTATAAAATTATGTGCGAACCTAAATCATGTGTTTTTCACGTTGGAGGAGGCACTCTAAGTAGTGAAAGTACGTTTAAAACGTATCTGAATTACAGAAATAATCTTTTAATGCTATATAAAAACCTTAACCCGGAAAAGCGATTCAACACTATATTCAAACGTATGATATTAGATGGTATATCTTCTTTTAAATTTATTTTAAATGGCAAACCCCAGCATATTTTTTACATTTTGAAAGCACACCTAAAATACTATACTTTATTAAGTTTATATAGAAAGAAAAGACCACATAGCTATAAAGCTAAATTGTTTCCAAAAAGTATAGTGTATTTGTATTTTATTAAGGGTATTAAAACTTACAATCAACTCAATAAAGATTTTATCTGATTTATTGTATAATCTATTTCTTCAATTGTATTGTATTTACTAAAGGAAAAACGTAAAGAAGGACGACTCAAATTGCAACCAATTGCTTTTAATACGTGTGAACCTAAATTACTGCCTGATGAACAGGCACTACCACCTGAAGATGCAATACCTAATATGTCTAAATTGTAGAATAACATTTCACCAATTTCAGTTTTGGGAAATAGTACGTTTAAAACCGTATACAATGACTTTTCAAAGTTATCACTCTCACCATTGAACTCAATGCCTGGAATTTTGTCTTTCAAGCCTTTAATCATATATTGTTTTAACATCTCTATATGTGCTCTATCTTCTTCTAGGTCGCGATAAGAAATATCCATCGCCTTAGATAGTCCAGCTATACCATAAACATTCTCAGTGCCTGCACGCATATTCCTTTCTTGACCACCACCAGAAATAAAAGGTTTTATTGTGATATTGGAATTGATATATAAAAACCCATTGCCCTTAGGACCATAGAATTTATGCGCTGCACCAGTCAAAAAATGTATATGTAATTTTTGCAAATCAAATGTATAATGTGCCATAGTTTGAACTGTATCAGAATGGAAAATAGCATCATAAGTCTGACAGATTTTACCAACAACCATAATATCTAACAAATTACCAATTTCATTATTGCCATGCATTAAAGAAACAAAACTTCGCTTGTTAGATTTTAATAATTCTTCAAGATGAGACAAAATAACATTTCCCTTTTTATCTAGATCAACATATGACAGCTTAATCATTCCCTTAGCAGCCATATCTTCCAGAGTGTGACCAACTGCATGGTGTTCAATTCTTGAAGTAATGGCGTGATTAATTCCCAAATCGACCATTCCACAACGAATAGCCATATTGTCAGCTTCAGTACCTCCTGATGTAAAAAATATTTCTCCAGGTGTACAATTCAAATGTTTGGCAATATTTTTTCTTGATTTTTCAACTATTGAACGAGAAACTCTTCCAAAAGAATGTATAGAAGATGGATTACCAAAACCTTCTTGTAAAATAGGCATCATAACCTCTAATACTTCTTTATCAATTGGCGTTGTCGCCGCATTATCTAAATAAACTTTCATCTTCTAATTGATAGTCAATTCTTTAATTTCATTCATAAAGCGTTCAGCCAAATCATCGGCATTCTCTTTACTTACACTCTCTGTATATATTCTTATTATAGGCTCAGTATTAGATTTTCTTAAATGAACCCACTCTTTAGGAAAATCTATTTTAACACCATCTATTGTTGTAACATCTTCGTTAGCATATTTTTTTGATATAGCTGATAAAATTTTATCTACGTCAATTTCAGGTGTAAGTTGAATTTTATTTTTTGACATAAATAGACTTGGATAAGAAGCTCGTAATTTCGAACATTTCATTTTCTTTTCTGCTAGAAGTGATAAAAATAGTGCAATACCTACAATTGAATCTCTACCATAATGAGATTCTGGAAAAATAATTCCTCCATTTCCTTCGCCTCCAATTATAGCGTTACATTCTTTCATTTTACTTACTACATTAACTTCACCTACTGCGGAATAAAAATATTGACCACCATACTTGCGAGTTACCTCTCTCAAAGCTCTTGATGAGGATAAATTAGAAACTGTATTACCTTTTTGTTTAGATAAAATATAGTCAGCACACGCCACAAGAGTATATTCTTCACCAAACATAGTACCATTTTCATTGACGAAGGCTAACCTATCTACATCTGGATCAACAACTATACCACAATCAGCATTGCTTTCAACGACAAGCTTAGAAATTTCTGTCAGATGTTCAGCTAAAGGCTCAGGATTATGAGGAAAGTGTCCATTAGGTTCGCAATATAAAGGAATACAGCTCACACCTAAACTTTCTAAAAGTGCCGGAACAGCTATGCCACCAGTAGAATTTACAGCATCAACGACAACTCTAAAATTAGCAGCTTTAATAGCATCTAAATTTACCCATTTTAATTTCAATACACTGTCAATATGTTTTTGAATGTAAGTGTCGTTATAATAATATTTTCCTAAATCATTAACCCCAGCAAAAGTATAATCATCTGTATGTGCAAAAGCTAAAACCTCAGCGGCATCATCGGCATTAATAAATTCTCCTTTTTCATTCAATAATTTTAAAGCGTTCCATTGTTTAGGATTATGACTTGCGGTTAAAATAATTCCACCATCAGCATTTTGCATTTGCACAGCTAACTCTACAGTTGGAGTTGTTGACAATCCTAAATCAAAAACATCTACTCCTAAAGCTTGCAAAGTACTAGTAACTAATTGACGTATCATATCCCCTGAAACTCTTGCATCTCTTCCAATAATTAATGTTGGTTTTTGTTTCAAAGATTGTTTTTTAACCCATGTTCCAAAAGCTGAAGTGTAACGAACTACATCAATTGGAGACAAACTCTCTCCCACCTTACCTCCAATTACACCTCTAATTCCTGAAATAGATTTAATTAAAGTCATATGATAATTTTAATTTATACAAATGTAATATTTTAAAGTAGTTGATTTAAGAATATTTTTAAAACCTTTGAATACTTATTTAACTTAGTATTTTTTATAATAAAATTAAAAAACATAATATGTTAATTTTAGTTTAAAAATTTTCAAAATTAAAATTTGAAACTAAAAACTTTAGACTTATATTTATATAATGTATGAAGACAACTTAAATTCTCAAGAAAAAAGCATTAGAAATCAACTAGTTTTAAAATTTAACAAAATGTTAAAGTCAGGAAACTATATTTATTTCGACTCTAACGACATTGAAAAAATTATAGATTACTACCTTGAAAAAAAAGATGAGAAAAAAATTCAATATGCATTCAATTTATATGAAAAAATATACCCATTTTCTCAACAATTAAAAATAAAAAAAGCTCAATTTTTATTATTTTTTGATAAAGCTTCAGAAGCACATAAAATATTAGAAGAAGTCCAATCAACAAATAATGAAGAATATTTATTTACACTAGCAAGTGTCTACAGTAAATTGAATAAACATAAAGAATCAATAAGAATTTTTGAGAAATTATTAAATCTAAATAATGATAGCCAAGAAATACTCTCTATTCTTGCTAATGAGTATCAAAAAATTTATGACTACTCTAAATCAGCAGATTTACTTGAGAAGTTACTATTAAATAATATCAATGATATGAATTGGTATTCATATATAATTACTTGTGAACTATCAAAAGATTTAAATCGTTCATTGTGCTTTATGAAGAACTATTTAAAATCAAAACCTTACGATTATAAAGTTTGGTTTTATCTTGGGATAATTTACCAAAAAATGGATATTCATTTGAAAGCTATTGAATCATATGATTTTAGCATTTGTATAAAAGAAGATTATATACCTGCACATATAAATAAAGCAGAATCTCTTTCTGAAATTGGATATTATCAAAAGGCTATAGATTGCTACAAAGAGACCTTCCAATTCAATGAGCCCGATGCAATATCATATTTTGAAATAGGTGAATTATATGAAAAAATGGATAACCTAGATAAGGCTAAATTATATTATTATAAATGCATTAAAAAAGATGAAAATTTTGCTGAGGCATGGTATACTCTAGCTTTAATTTTAGATCTTCAGGAGTCACCCATTGAAGCATCCTATCATATAAATAAGGCCATTGATATTAATTCTTCAAATATTGATTACTTATTCACCTATGCTCAAATCAATGAAAAAATAGGCTTCATCAAAGAAGCTGAAATTGGATACAAAAAAGTATTAGAGATAGATGAATCAGATTCAGAATCTTGGTTAAGCTACTCTAATTTACTTTATAAAAATAATTACACTATAGAAGCAATTGAAGTTTTAAAAAAAGGTGTGAAATTAAATCCAAAAAATGCCGAATTATCATATAAACTATCTATATATCTTTTTAATTCAGGCAATGAAATTCAAGCTTTATCATTCTTTGAAAAAGCACTTTCAATTGATTATGATTTACATAAATACTTTTTATATAAATTTCCTAATTTAAAAGATGATAAAAATCTACTACATTTGCTTAGTAAATACGAAAAATAAAATTTAGTATGAATTTCGAATTACCTTGCTTACCTAAAAGACCAATTAAGCCTCGATTGAAAGGTATAACTATGATGATGGACAAAGGTCTAAGTATTCGACAAGTAGAAGATTTTGTAGAAACTGCTGGCGATCTTACTGATATGGTAAAATTCGGTTTTGGCACATCTATTATTTCACCTAATCTAGCAGAAAAGATTAAACTTTATCAAAACGCAAATATAAATGTATATCTTGGTGGAACACTTTTTGAAGCCTTCGTTGCTAGAAATAAATTTGATGATTATCAAAGAATGCTAGAAAAATATAACATCAAAACCGTTGAAGTTTCTGATGGTTCAATTGAAATTTCACATTCCGAAAAGTGTAATTATATTTCAGAACTCAATAAAAACTATAAAGTGCTTTCAGAGGTTGGTTCAAAAGATGCAAATAAATTAATTCCCCCTTATAAATGGATAGAATTGATGCAAAAAGAACTTGATGCGGGTTCATGGAAAGTAATTGCTGAAGCTCGTGAAGGAGGTAATGTTGGTATTTATAGAGGAAGTGGTGAAGTACGATCCGATTTGATTGAAGAGATTTTAACAAAAATTAATAACGATCAAATTATTTGGGAATCGCCGCAAAAAACTCAGCAAGTATGGTTTATTAAATTAATGGGACCTAATGTTAACCTTGGAAATATTGCTTATAATGAAGTTATTCCTTTAGAGTGCCTAAGACTAGGATTAAGAGGAGATACATTCTACGACCATCTTCCAAAATAGTGTGTCAAAAATGACAGTTCAAAATCTCAAGCATTTAATAAATAGAAATGAAGATATTACCATTATTGACATAAGAGAAACTTATGAATTTGAGGATGGTGCTATTTGTGATTTAAACATTCCACTAGACCAATTCTTAAATAGAATTAATGAAATACCCAAAGAAAAGCCAGTATTACTATATTGTAAAAGTGGAAAAAGGAGTCAATCATTAAAATATATGATTGAAAAACTTCATTCCTTTAACAACCTTCACCATCTTGAGGGTGGTTTTCAAAAATGGCAAGAAGAATTTGCGACTAAATAATTATGAAAACTTTTATTATAAGACTATTTAAAGGCGTTGCAATGGGTGCTGCGAATGTCATACCCGGAGTTTCAGGGGGAACAATAGCTCTAATAACTAATATCTATGAAGAATTAATTGAATCTTTGAAATCATTTGACTTAAGTGCTATAAAACTAATTTTAAAAGGTCATTTCAAAACTTTAAACAAGCAGTTAAATTTAGATTTTCTATTGCCAATAATACTGGGTATTGTGTTAAGCATTTTAAGTTTAGCCAAATTATTTGATTACCTTTTAGTAGAATATCCTGAACATACTTGGGCATATTTTTTTGGCTTAGTATTAGCCTCTGTTTACTATGTAGGACTAAAAATCAAATATTGGGATTGGAAAATAATAGTAATACTAATAACAGGTGCTTTAGTCGCTTTAACAGTTTCTTTTGTATCTCCATCTCCTAGTGAAAACACTTCTTATTTCTATATTTTCATTTGTGGATTAATTGGAATATGCGGTATGATTCTACCAGGATTATCGGGATCTTATATTTTGATGCTGATGGGAAATTATCATCTATTGATGGTAAAGTCTATTAATAGTTTTTCAGAATTTGCTCAAGCTCTAATTAGTGGGAATCTTTCAGCTTTTTTTTCAAGTTCAGAATTCGATTTACTGATTTACTTTTTGATATTCCTTATTGGGTCCGTAATAGGTTTAGTTGCCTTTTCAAATATAATTTCTTTGATAATTAATAAATATCATGATGAAACATTAGCACTTTTAACAGGATTTGTTTTTGGATCGTTAAGTATCATATGGCCATGGAAAAAAGTAATTTATAGTAGTGAAATAATCGACAGACACGGCGAGCCTCTATTATTAGGTTACGATCGTTATTTCCCAAATGTATGGGGAGTAAATGAGCTCTTTGTAGTTATAGTGATGCTTATTGGAGTATTTTCAATAGTATTTGTAGAATATTTAGCTAAACAAGAACAATGAAATCCTTTGGACTTATTGGATATCCTTTAAAACATTCTTTTTCAAAATCCTATTTTGAAAATAAGTTTTTAAATGAAAATATTAAAGGTGTAAAATATTTTAACTTAGAATGTCAAGACTTAGAAGAATTATTCAATTCTAAGCAATTATTAAAATTAGATGGCTTTAACGTTACTAAACCTCACAAAGAAAATATAATTAAATATTTAGATGAATTAAGCCCTGAAGCTCAAGTTATTGGTGCGGTAAATTGCGTAAAAAATAATGGAGGTAAACTAGTAGGACACAATACTGACTATTTAGGCTTTTTAAACTCTATTAAACCTATTTTAAAAACTCATCATAAAAACGCATTAATACTAGGAAATGGTGGAGCTTCTAAAGCTGTCGTTTATGCTTTAAAAAAGCTAAATATTACATTTAAAATAGTCTCTAGAAATTCTTCATTTGATTATAATGACGTAGATAAAAAGTGTATAGCAAAACACCACATAATTATAAATTGCACACCTTTAGGTACATTTCCTAAAATCGACAATTTTCCAGAGATACGCTACGAGTGCTTATCAAAGAATCATATTCTTTATGATTTAGTTTACAATCCCGAAATAACTCTTTTTCTTTCTTATGGAAAAGAAAAAAACTGTATAGTTAAAAATGGTATGGAAATGCTAACTATTCAAGCAGAAAAATCATGGAACATATGGAAACGTAAAAAATACACTTATTAATATTTTAATGTTAAATTTGCATTAATATAATTTTAATTTTAAGATGACCCAGGATTCAAATGAGGTTGAAAAAGAAATCAAAAAGCAAGATATAGTCAATAAAAATACAGTTATTGAAATTGACTACAACTTATATTCACATCATGAATTACTGCACAAACTTTCCGAACTAATAACTACTGAAAATATATATTCAATTACAAAGAGTATTGATGCAATCAAAGCTGTATTTTATAAAAAAATAAATGCTGAAAAAGATGTCCACAAAGAAGAGTATTTAAAAAATGAAGGTAGTATAGAAGAATACAAATTTGTCCATCCACTTGAGAAAGATTTTAAAAAACTATTTAGCGAATTTCGTAAAAAGAAAGCCGAATACAGAGAGAAAATAGAGTTAGAATTTGCAAAAAACTTAAAGATAAAAAATCAAATCATTAAGGACATAGAAAGTATTATTAGTGATGAAGAAACAATCAAAGAGACATTTGAAAAGTTTAGAGCGTTACAAGATAAGTGGAGAGCTACAGGAGAAGTCGGTATAGGTTACAGAAACGACATATGGAAGTCATACCACCATCAAGTTGAAAAATTCTATGATTTCATAAAGATTAATAACGACTTAAGAGATTTAGATTTTGATAGAAACCTCAAGCAAAAAAATAGCATATGTGAACAGGCAGAGGCCTTAATGAAAGAAAAATCTATAAATAAGGTACATACTGAATTACAGCTTCTTCATGAAAAATGGAAAGAAGTAGGACCTGTCAAAAGAGAGTTGAGAGAAGAAATATGGGAACGTTTTAAAGAAGCTACACATAAATTAAACAAAAGAAGAAACAAACATTTCCTTGATTTAAAAGAAAAAGGAAAAAAATCTTTTGAGAATAAGTCTGCTATTTGTCAAAAAATTACCACTCTCACAGAAAGTGAAGTAAAGTCTCATAACGAATGGAATAATTTAACTTCACAAGTACAAGAATTAGAAGCTGAATGGAAGAAACAAGCTCCAATGAGCAAAGAATATAATAAAGCGGCTTGGAAAATTTTAAGAGATACACTTTCTAATTTTTACGCTAAGAAAAATGAATTTTACAAAGAAAAGAAGGAAGAAAATAAACAAATCATACAAAATAAAATTGTCTTGTGTGAAAAAGCCGAGGAATTAGTCAATTCAGAAGTTAGTTGGAAAGAAAAAACAGATAAAGTCAATAAACTTAATGAAGACTGGAAAAAAAGTGGCTACCTGCCTAAATCTCAATCGGATAAACTATGGAAGAGATTTAGATCAGCAATGGATAATTTCTATGATAGTAAAAAAAGCTTCTTCAAAAAACTAGACAAAGAAAAAGCTGACAACCTAGCTAAAAAAGAAAAATTCTTAAAAACAGTTCAAAAATTCAAGCTTTCTAAAGATAAAAAATTAAACCTTAATGCTCTTGAAGACTTTCAAAAAGAGTGGCGCTCTATCGGCTATGTTACTAGAGAAAAAAATCATACAGAAGATGATTTTAGGAAATCTATTGATGGCTTTTACAAAGAAATGAAAGTTGATAGGAAAGAACTCATCGATATTAAGTTTAACAACAAATTAGAAACTTTAAAAGCTAAATCTGATTCATTTGCAATTAATAAAGAAAAGCAATTAATCATAAATAAAATTAAAGATCTACAAAAAGAAGTTAATCAATACGAAACTAACATCTCTTTCTTTGGTTCTTCCAAAGGCGCTGACAAACTCAAATCTCAGATAGAAAAGAAGATAGAATCCGGAAAAGCTGAAATAGACTCACTAAAAGATAAACTAAAACAGCTTAACGACCTTTAAATGGGATTCAAAGTCGTATCGGATTTTAGCCCTATGGGCGACCAACCTACAGCAATAAAGCAATTGGTCGAAGGTATAGACAATGGAGAATCACATCAGACTTTACAAGGTGTTACCGGTTCGGGTAAAACCTTTACGGTGGCTAATGTTATTAAAGAGGTTCAAAAGCCAACTCTAGTGCTAAGTCATAACAAAACCCTAGCGGCACAATTGTACGGTGAGTTTAAGCAATTCTTTCCCCATAATGCCGTAGAATACTTTGTATCCTATTACGATTATTATCAACCAGAGGCATATATACCAAGTAGTGGCACCTACATTGAAAAAGATTTATCTATAAATCAAGAAATAGAGAAGTTAAGATTGAGTACCACCTCAACCCTGTTATCAGGAAGAAAAGATATTATTGTTGTTGCTTCTGTATCCTGTATTTATGGCATCGGAAATCCCGATGAATTCAACAATAACGTTATTGAAATTGAGCAAAATCAAAAGATTAGTCGCAATAAGTTACTCAATCAACTTGTAACATCTCTATACTCAAGATCAGACATGCAATTCGAAAGAGGTAATTTTAAAGTTCAAGGAGATACTGTTTCTATTTTCCCAGCCTATGCCGATATAGCTTATAAAATTCACTTTTGGGGCGATGAAATTGAAGAAATAGAAAGTTTTGACCCTGTAAATAATTCTATATTAAAAAAGTTCGAATACTTGCGCATTTTTCCAGCAACTATTTTTGTGGCTTCCAAAGACCGTATACAAAGTGCAATTCACCAAATACAAGATGATTTGATGGATCAGGTACAATTTTTAAACAATACCGATAGAAAGCTAGAGGCCAAAAGATTAGATGAGCGTGTCAATTACGATTTGGAAATGATTAGAGAACTTGGTTATTGTTCGGGTATAGAAAATTATTCACGTTACTTTGATGGTCGTATGCCAGGAACTCGTCCGTTCTGCCTAATCGACTATTTTCCTAAAAATTTCTTGACTGTAATAGATGAAAGTCATGTGACATTGCCTCAGATAAGAGCTATGTATGGTGGTGACCGTTCAAGAAAAGAAAACCTTGTTGAGTATGGCTTTCGTTTACCAGCTGCTATGGACAATAGACCATTGAAGTTTGAAGAATTTGAGAACATTAACAATAAATTTATTTATGTTAGTGCTACTCCTGCCGATTATGAGATAGAACAATCTAGTGGTGTAGTGGTTGAACAAGTGATTCGTCCTACAGGCTTATTAGACCCAAAAATAGACGTCAGACCTTCTCTAAATCAAATAGACGACTTACTAGAAGAAATTAAACTGAGAGTTGATAAAGACGAACGTACGCTTGTAACCACACTTACTAAGCGAATGGCTGAGGAATTAACAAAGTATCTGACTCGTTTTGATATTCGTTGCCGTTACATACACTCGGATGTGGATACACTAGAGCGAGTAGAAATATTACATGAATTGAGAGAAGGTCTATTTGATGTCTTAGTGGGTGTAAATCTTCTTCGAGAAGGATTAGACTTGCCTGAAGTTAGCTTAGTAGCTATTCTAGATGCCGATAAAGAAGGGTTCTTAAGATCGGAACGCTCACTTACTCAAACAGCAGGTAGAGCTGCAAGAAACGTCAATGGTTTAGTTATTATGTATGCCGATAAAATAACACGCTCTATGAAACTCACTATTGACGAAACAAATAGACGTAGAGAAAAACAAATTGCTTATAATGCCGAGCACGGCCTAGTGCCTACCCCATTAAATAAAAAGAAAGACAATGCACTAATTAAGAGTCTTGATCCATACGCGGTAAAAGAAGGTATGAGTATGGCTGCTGAAAGTGAAGCAGACTACTCAAATCCCAAAGAACTAGAAAGAGCTATTAAAAACACCAAGAAACAAATGGAAAATGCAGCTCAAGACTTAGACTTCAATGAGGCCATAAAACTTAGAGATAAGCTTACCGAACTTATGAAATTAAGAAATTAATCTACTCATATCCCCAACGGTGTAAATCGTTGTTAGCTTCTTCTATGTCGTCTTTTACTAATTTAATACGCTGAGCTAGTACACCAAATAATTTGTCGTTTAACATAAGCCAACGCATTTGTTCATTATCATTATCAGCTGCCATAGCTACTTTTGCCAATAAATTAAATCCATTGATCTCTAACCAACGAATAGCATCTTTTTTACCTTCCACTCCTTTAATTGTTGCTAATAGATGAGGCGCATTTTTCATCAACCAATCTGACGCACTTTTATTGAAATAAAGCGCAAAACAAAATAAGCCTAATTCCGGGTAATTATTTTTCATCAACCAATCTCTTATTTCAAGATTTCCTGAAATAGCTTCACCCCAAGCAATAACAATTTTTTCTGGGTATTTTTTCATAAAAAAAGCCTCAAAAATGAGGCTTAATAAACTATTTTTTAAACAAGTCTTTTTTGGAGCCTTTGGTAAAAAAGTATGTGCTATTATTCATTTTTTTGCTTTAATAATTATTTATCTCCTCCCAAAATAATAGGTAAATCACCCTCACCATTTCCAATAACAATTACTTTACTATTTGTAGATTTTGACAACTCTTGGGTAGTTTCTATACCTTTCCACTTAAGTAACTGAGGTGTAATTGTCTTTGTAACAATACGCTGAAAATCAGAAATACCTTCAGCTTCAATTCGCTTTCTTTCTGCTTCTTTAGATTCTTTTAAAAGTTTAAACTCATACTCTAAAGCTTCTTGCTCCTGACGAAGTTTGTTCTCAATAGCTGCTTGGAGTGTTTGAGGTAACGTAACATCTCTAATCAGAATTGCATCCAAAAATAAATATTTATCAGCAATTGATTTTGATGTAATTTCAAACACTTTATCTTCAACTTCTTCTCTTTTAGTAGAATATAATTCTTCAGGTAAATACTCGCCAATTACTTCTCTTGTAACAGAACGAATTTCAGGGCGAATAATACTTTCTAAATAATCTTCTCCAACTAAATCATGTAGATATCCTAACTCACTAACATTTGGAGTGTATCTGAAAGAGAGATCTATTTTAATTGATAGACCATTCTTTGATAAAACTTCCATAGCTTCATAATCTTCTTGTATCTTTACATTGTAAATGTAAACTTTATTCCAAGGAGCAATAAAATGAAACCCCTGAGGAACTACTAAATCTTTATCAAGCCCCCCTCCAAAACGTTTAAAGATGACTGCTTTTTCACCTGGATTAACGGTATAAAACATATTACCTCCAGTTATTAAAAGAAAAATAATTGCTACAAACCCTAGAACAAAAAATCTTGGCAATTTAGGGTTAAATCCACCTGAATCATTATTTTCAAACATACTATATATAATTTAAAATTGTTAAATGTTAGTAATTCTCTTTCTCAAGAACCATTCAATTGTCAAAAATACAAATAATAAAATGAAAATCCATTTCAAATTAATTAAATCACTCTGAAATTCCTCTTGAAAACTTAAATTTTTAGACTCNATTACAGAAATTTCATTTTTAAGTTCAGAAAATTGTNATNTATTAAATGATTTGCCTCCGTATTTTTGTGACAAATTAAAAAGAATTTGATGATTAGCTTNTGAGGAANTTTTTTCTAATTCTAAAGGNAGAACNGAAAACCTGCCCTTNTTCAATAATTCTTTACCATTNAACAAAACCTTTGCNTCATAGCTGTAATTACCAACTTTTAACTCATTTAATTCTAANGAGTAGCTAATAGCTGTTTTATTAAATGAAAAATTGTATTCATTTTCATCTTCGTCTTTAATCAAAAGACTTACTTCAGCACTATTGACAAGCTCATAATTAGCATTGTATAAATCCGCATCAATTATCAAAGGCTCGTTCTCATAGATAANTTTTTNATGTCGCAATCTGAAAGGTCTTTTATCTTCTTTGACTGATAAGAATTGAACACTTTTGTTNATTAATTCATCAAAAAGCTGATGATTATTAGTTTTCAGAAACTCATACAAACGCCATTTCCATAAGCCTTCAACAGCACAAACTGCTTGTCTGAATTNTCCTTGCTTACTGAATGTAAAGATTGGGTTTTNAGTAGNTACACCTAATATATTTTGAGTAAAAAGATGATGATGTTCANAGTTAAAAGTATATTCTGCTAAAGGACTATATAAGGGTGGTAGATCTTCCAACCACAAATTCCATTTATCATTCAANGAGAATAAAGAAAAGGAATTGTNATNGGAATTAACCTCATTGAGGGCACTTTCAGATGGNAAATANCTAAACCATTCTAAAGATAGGGCTTGACTTGAATTTCCTATGAAATAAAAGGTTGGAATATTAGGTTCTTTAATACTCAACTGAAAAGCAATTAGCAAACTGTAAGGAGTGAAATCACCATTAAAATCTGATGTATTTTGTAAAACCAACTCATANTTTTCATTGNACTGTATAGATTTACTTATGGCTGCTATATCAGGNTGAGAGATATCACTTAATAAGAGTATTTTCTGCTTACTTTCNAACACATCAANAAAAATATTTTGAGTATTGTTTAAGGTGTTTTGTTCTCCCTCTANAGCTTTNACTTCAATTCTGTAATTATGAATTCCAACGCTCTGAGCACTNATTTTATAGTCAAATGAAATAATCTCGTCATTACGATTTATTAACTTCTCTTTTTTTTCTAATAAAACATCTTCTTCATAAATACTAACTTCTAACCTNTCACCTTTGGAATATTGAGATAAAACTGTAGTTGAAATAGGAAAAGAATTACCCAAATATGCGATTTCATTGTGTGAAACTGAAGTCAACTCTAAATCTTTCTTAGCNATGGTATCACCTAAACATAGGGTATATAAAGGAGCATTAAAAGAATAATTGGTATANAAAGGATTAGACCCCGANTTATATATTCCATCAGAGGCAATTANATTAGCTACCACATTNCGATTGGAATATATATCCGAAATCTCNTTAAGATAATCTGATAAATTTGTTTTTCTGTCTTTAAAATCAAGAATTGGATTCCTTTCTACTTGTTCACCAAAGGCATATATCTCAACTTGAAAATCCTCCTCAAATTCAGCTTTTAAATCATTTAGTTCATTAACAAAATTAGCNGANTAATAGACGCTATCAGCATTNGCAAGTAAAGAAGATGAATTATCAACTCCAACTAAAATGATTGCTTTTTCTTTATGCGTAACAAACTGATTNATGTAAGGTTTGAGCAATAAAAAAGTAAGAATNANAAANGTAGNAAAGCGTAGTGCGAATAAAAATCTTCTAAGCCATAAAGCTGATTTAAAGANTCCTTTANTATACAGAACATAAGAAGTAGCTATGGAAAGGGNAATACAACCCACAATCCATAGCATTGACAATTCTNTACTNATGTAATTCATTAAGTGAGCATTCCTCCACAAACATTTAACACTTGTCCTGAAATGTATGCTGACATATCAGACGCTAAAAAGACAGTTGCATTAGCAATATCTTTGGGAGTTCCACCACGTTTCAATGGAATACTATCTGTCCAGCCTTTCACAATGTTTTCATCTAACTTAGCCGTCATTTCTGTTTCTATAAAACCAGGTGCAATAACNTTACAACGGATATTTCTAGAACCTAATTCTAGAGCTGTAGATTTTGAAAAACCTATTATANCAGATTTTGAAGCAGAATAATTAGCTTGACCAGCATTACCTTTTACCCCAACAACAGAGCTCATATTTATAATAGATCCCGAACGTTGTTTAAGCATAGGTCTTAAAACAGATTTTGTTAAGTTAAAAATAGACTTCATATTAACTTCCATTACCGTATCAAAGTCTTCTTCACTCATGCGCATTAGTAGATTGTCTTTGGTAATACCTGCATTGTTTACTAAAACATCAATGCTGCCAAAAGTTTCTATGACTTTATCGGCTAAATCTTGAGCAGCNTCAAATTTTGAAGCGTCCGATTTAAANCCTTTAACTTTTATACCAAAAGCTGATAATTCTTCTTCTAAATATTTCGCTTTTTCTTCAGATGACAAATAAGTAAANGCAATATTTGCACCTTGCTCTGCAAAGGTTAATGCTATTCCTTTTCCTATTCCTCTTGANGCACCAGTNATAATGGCNGTTTTACCTTCTAATAATTTCATTGTTTTTAAATTTAAATGCTAAAATAATAGTATTCCAATAAAAAAGACGCTTACAGCGTCTTTTCTACTAATTTTTATNGTTTGATTTATGCGTTNACACCTATCAATTCGGCCATTTTAGAGCCAATTTTTGCAGGAGAAGCTACTACNTGAATACCACATTCGCTAAGGATTCTCATTTTAGCCTCTGCCGTATCGTCTTCACCCCCTACTATTGCACCAGCATGTCCCATAGTCCTTCCNTTNGGAGCAGTCTGACCAGCTATAAAACCAACTACTGGTTTTGTNCCNTATGCTTTAANCCAATGTGCAGCATCTGCTTCTAATTGTCCACCTATCTCACCAATCATAATAATAGCATCTGTTTCAGGATCGTTCATCAATAATTCAACTGCCTCTTTTGTAGTTGTNCCAATGATNGGATCACCACCAATACCAATAGCAGTAGAAATTCCCATTCCTGCCTTAACCACTTGATCAGCCGCTTCNTAGGTTAGTGTTCCTGATTTAGAAACAATCCCGATTCTGCCNGATTCAAAAACAAANCCAGGCATAATACCGCATTTAGCTTNCCCTGGTGTAATAACACCTGGACAGTTTGGGCCTACCAAACGGCAATCTTTATCAGATAAATATTCTTTTACNGTAATCATATCTTTGGTAGGTATACCTTCAGTTATGCATATNATCACTTGAATACCNGCTGCTGCTGCCTCCATAATTGCATCNGCTGCGAAAGCTGGTGGAACAAAAATTAAAGAAGTATTAGCNCCTACTTTTTCTACTGCTTCAACAACAGTATTAAAAACAGGTCTATCAAGATGANTTTGACCACCTTTTCCTGGNGTTACACCACCAACAACATTTGTGCCATACTCTANCATTTGACCGGCATGNAAAGTTCCTTCACTACCTGTAAAACCTTGAACAATAACTTTAGAATCTTTGTTTACTAATACGCTCATTTTTGTTTTTGTATTTATTTCGCTGCAAATTTAAAATGAAATATGGATTACTAAAACAAAAAAGCAAAAGACTTTTTATCTTTGTCAAATGTTTATCAACAATGATACTATATGTGCCATAGCAACTTCNCCTGGTCAAGGTGCTATTTCTGTGATANGACTTTCGGGNCCTCAAGCTATTCCTATTTGTAACAGNTTTTTTATCAATAAAGACTTGGCTAAAGCAGATANTCANACCCTACATTTTGGCACAATTAGAAAAGATAANAAAATTTTAGACGAAGTGGTGGTTAGTGTTTTTAGAAATCCACACTCTTACACNGGCGAAGACGTCATTGAGGTNTCTTGTCACGGCTCAGTNTATATTCAAAAGCAAATTATACANTTGTTTAATGGCGCTGGAGCAAGAATGGCTAAANCAGGTGAGTTTACTTTAAGAGCTTTTGCTAATGGAAAAATGGATTTATCACAAGCAGAAGCTGTTGCCGATTTGATTGCTTCAGAAAGTGAATCTGCTCACCAAGTAGCTATGCATCAAATGCGAGGTGGCTTTTCTNACGANTTGAAAGAACTAAGAGAAGAACTTATCAATTTNACTGCTTTAATAGAACTNGAGCTAGACTTTAGTGAAGAAGATGTGGAATTNGCCGATAGAGAACGTTTCAATCTCCTTTTAGAAAAAATAAAGACAACNNTACAAAACCTAATTGATTCGTTTGAAATTGGCAANGTTTTAAAAAACGGTGTTCCTGTAGCTATAGTTGGTCANCCNAACGTCGGCAAATCTACCTTACTTAATACATTATTAAAAGAAGATAGAGCAATTGTTTCAGAAATTGCAGGAACAACAAGGGATACTATAGAAGATGTNATGATTTTAGGGGGTATACANTTCCGTTTTATTGACACAGCTGGATTNCGTGAAACTGAAGACAATATCGAAAAGATTGGNATNGAAAAAACTNTAAAAAAAGCTTTAAGTGCAAAAATAATTGTTTACNTAATAGATGCTTCACNAGAGCTNAACNGACAACTTAAAGATTTACAATTACTTAAAGAAAAAGGNTTAGANCCATTAATTGTAATCAATAAAATTGATTTGAATAGCGACATAAAAGAAAAATTACCTAATAACATTTATATATCTGCAAAAAATAATGAAGGTATAGATTTGTTTNCACAAAAAATGATTGANTTAGTCAATAGCTCATCNTTNAATAGTAGTACACTAATAAGTAACAGCAGACACNTAGAGTCATTAAACTTAGCATTAGAAAATATTGTTAAAACAATATATGGANTAAACGATGGAATAAGTGGTGATTTACTGGCAATGGATATTCGACAAGTATTACAACACATTGGAGAAATTACNGGTGAAATTTCATCAGACGAACTATTANAAAATATNTTCTCTAATTTTTGTATTGGAAAGTAATGTTTTTTGTTAATAATTAAGATAAAACTATTAAAGAAAATCTTTCGTTTTCTGTTTCAATATTTNTTAGATTTGTTGTCGATTTTAAACAAAANTAAAATATGAATTTTGATGTCATTGTTATAGGAAGTGGNCCTGGAGGATATGTCACTGCCATTCGCGCTTCACAATTAGGTTTAAAAACAGCTATCGTAGAAAAAGAATCNTTAGGTGGTGTGTGCTTAAACTGGGGTTGTATACCAACCAAAGCCTTATTAAAATCAGCTCAAGTTTTTGAATACATTCAACATGCTGATGATTTTGGTATTAATGTANAANATGCTAACGCAGATTTTAGTTCTGTTGTTAAACGTTCAAGAGATGTTGCTGATGGNATGAGCAAAGGAATTGACTTTTTAATGAAAAAGAANAAGATTGAAGTAATAATGGGAACCGCTAAAATAAAAGCCGGTAAAAAGTTAGACGTGATTGATNATAATGGTAAAACTACTGAATACAGTGCTANCAATATAATTATTGCAACAGGAGCTCGATCAAGAGAATTACCAAACCTTCCACAAGATGGNAAGAAAATTATTGGCTACAGAAAAGCNATGACTTTAGAAAAAAAACCNTCTAAAATAGTTGTTGTAGGTTCAGGAGCGATTGGTGTTGAATTCGCCTACTTTTTCAATGCTATGGGTGTAGATGTTACTATTGTAGAATATATGCCNAACATAGTTCCCGTTGAAGATGAAGATATTTCNAAGCAGTTAGCACGTTCATTTAAAAAGTCTGGAATTAAAGTATTGACTAACNCTTCAGTAGAAAAAATTGACACTTCAAGCAAGGGGTGTGTTGTTCTAGTCAAATCTAAAAAAGGTGAAGAAAAAATAAAATGCGACGTTGTTCTTTCAGCTGTAGGCATAACAGCCAATATTGAAAACATTGGATTAGAANATGTAGGAATTGTTACNGATAAAGGCAAAATAATAGTAAACGATTTTTATCAAACAAATATNCCTGGNTATTATGCTATTGGTGATGTATTACCAACACAGTCCNTGGCTCATGTAGCCTCTGCTGAAGGTATTATTTGTGTTGAAAAAATTGCAGGTCATAACCCTGAACCATTAGANTATGGAAATATTCCAGGCTGCACCTATTGTTCTCCAGAAATATCTTCTGTTGGTCATACTGAAAAGTCTGCNAAAGAAGCTGGATATGATATTAAAGTTGGTAAATTCCCATTCTCCGCATCTGGTAAAGCATCAGCNGCAGGACATAAAGATGGCTTNGTAAAAGTTATCTTTGATGCAAAATATGGTGAATGGTTAGGTTGTCATATGATTGGTTATAATGTAACTGAAATGATCGCGGAAGCAGTNGTTGCACGTAAGCTTGAAACTACTGGTAAAGAAATTCTTAAAGCTGTACACCCCCATCCTACTATGAGTGAAGCAGTTATGGAGGCAGTTGCCGCAGCATATGACGAAGTGATTCATATGTAGAATTCACACAAANCATACTTAAAAAGCCCATCAATTGATGGGCTTTTTAAGTATGTAAAAAAATTGTTATTTAATCTNCAATTGAAATTAACTCAACTTCAAATATAAGTGTTGCGTTTGGTCCAATAGAACCNCCTGCTCCTCTTTCCCCATAAGCTAATTCAGAAGGAATAAATAATTTATATTTTGACCCTTGATTCATAAGTTGTAAAGCTTCAACCCATCCAGGNATTACGCCATTAACAGGAAAAGTGGCAGGNTTACCTCTATCTACNGAACTGTCAAAAACTGTNCCATCTATTAGAGTACCGTGATAATGAACAGTTACTTTGTCATTTTCTTTGGGCGAGTCTCCAGTTCCTTNAANTAAAACTTCATACTGCAAACCTGTGTTTGTTGTNACTACACCATTTCTTTTNGCNTTTTCNGATAAAAATTTTTGTCCTGCTTCAACATTTNCAGACTGAGCTTTTNTAGCTAATTTNCCGAAAAAATCTTGTAAAATAACATTAGATTCTTGCTCAGAAATTTTTAAATCATTTCCTTCGAAAACGTCAGTAAANGCTTGAGCAATAGCATCAGAGTCAATACTTGTTAATCCTTGATTTTTAACGCTTTTGGCTACGTTGACACCCAAACTGTAACTTACTTTTTCCATTTCTGTGTTAAAATTTTGTGCATTAGTAATTGTTATTCCCAAAATTAAAATAAGGGATAAAATAATTTTTTTCATTTTAGATAATTTTAATGAAGTGCAAATATACTTTAAAATCATTTATTAAAGTTTATTAAACTATGTTTTGTATCTTTATACCTTTTGATAAAATGGAAATTAAAAANACAAAAATAAAAGACCTATTAATNATAAAACCTCAAATTTATAGTGACGAAAGAGGCTATTTTTATGAAAGCTTNAATAAAGGAATTTTTAAAAAAAATGGCTTANACCTAAATTTTGTTCAAGATAATCAATCATTATCTCACAAAGGAGTNTTAAGAGGCTTACATTTTCAAGCTCCTCCCTTTGAACAAGGAAAACTAGTTCGTGTTATTCAAGGAAGTGTTTTAGATGTTGCTGTTGATATTCGTTTAGACTCNCCTACATATGGAAAATATGAAAGCGTATTACTAAGCGGAGAAAATAAAACTCAGTTTTGGATACCACCGGGATTTGCTCACGGCTTTATTACGCTAGAAAATAACACAATATTTTGTTACAAATGTACAGCCTTATACTCTAAAGAATCGGAAGNCTCTATTCTTTGGAGAGATCCACATCTAAAAATTAACTGGAANACTAATGAACCCCTAGTGTCAATTAAAGATGAANAAGCTCAATTATTTGAAAATTTTAAAAGCCCATTTANATGAAAAAAAAAGTTNTTTTTATTAGTAGCAGTTTTATTTTACTTTTAATAATATCAATTTTTAGTTTCTCATCNAGCGAATATTCTGACAGTATTTCTGTANTTAAAAATCTCAAAGAAAAATATACAATCTNTGCTATTCCTAAACCCACAAAAAACATCTTCTTTGCTGATGAACGAGTACCNCTAGAAAATTCTGANATATGGGAAAGATATGATAAAGAATTACTTAAAAATACTTATTGGCAATCNAATACATTATTACTTTNTAAAAGAGCAGCAAAATACTTNCCTATCATAGAACCTATTCTAGAAAAAAATAATCTTCCNGNAGACTTTAAATATTTAGCACTGATAGAAAGTGGTTTNGAAAATGTAACCTCTCCCAAAGGTGCAAAAGGCTTTTGGCAATTCTTGAAATCTACTGCTACAGAATTTAACTTAGAAGTTAACTCTGAAGTAGATGAACGCTACCATATTCAAAAATCAACNCAAGCAGCTTGTGATTTTTTAAATTCTGCTAAAGATAAGTTTGGTANTTGGACATTAGCTGCTGCTGCNTACAANATGGGTAAGTCAGGACTACTAGAACAAATGAATAGACAGAAATCCTACTCTTACTACGATTTATTATTAAATAATGAAACTTCAAGATATGTATTTAGAATTTTGGCAATTAAGGAAATTATTGAAAATCCAAAAAAATATGGCTTTCAATTTAGATCTGAGGATTTATACAAAAACATACCAACATANCTTGTTATGGTTGATACAACTATNAATAGTTGGGCAGATTTTTCTAAGGATTATGGAATTAATTACAAAATACTAAAACTTCACAATCCATGGCTTAGAGAAAGTTATTTAAANAACAAATTGAATAAAAAATACTTTCTAGAAATACCTNAAAAAGGAAACTATTTCNTGCAAAATAATANAACACAATCTGACANCGTTCGTTTTAATGAGTAAATCAAATTCTAAAAAAATGCTTCATATTTTTGGAGCAAAAGAACATAACCTTAAAAATATAACAGTTTCCATTCCTCGTGANAAGTTAGTGGTTATAACAGGNCTTAGTGGTAGNGGTAAGTCTTCCTTAGCTTTTGATACTATATANGCCGAAGGTCAAAGAAGATACATCGAAACATTTTCAGCTTATGCTAGACAATTTTTGGGTGGCTTAGAGNGACCAAAAGTTGATAANATTATTGGGCTATCTCCTGTAATTTCAATAGAGCAAAAAACAACCAGTAAAAATCCGCGCTCTACNGTAGGAACAATAACAGANATTTATGACTTTCTTAGATTATTGTACGCAAGAGTCTCTAATGCTTACTCATTTAATACTGGNGAAAAAATGGTTTCNTANACAGATGATGAAATACTANACATTATTCAAAAAGAACTAGATAAACAAAGAACAATAATTCTTGCACCAGTAATTCGTTCAAGAAAAGGACATTACAGAGAATTATTTGAACAAACAGCTAGGCAAGGATTTCTTAGAGTNCGAGTAGATGGCNAGNTAATAGAGATTACACCAGGAATGAAATTAGACCGTTTCAAAANTCACGATATTGAAATAGTAATTGANAAAATAATAATTAAAAAAGANAATAAAAAACGCTTAAAAGAATCAATAGAAACAGCAATGAAATTTGGTAATGGATTAATGATGACATTAGATATTGANACTGAAAAAGAACGGTTTTTTAGTAGACAACTAATGTGTTCAAAAACAGGTATTTCNTACGCTCAACCNGAACCCAATAGTTTTTCTTTCAACTCCCCAAAAGGTGCTTGTCAATCTTGTAGTGGACTAGGTTTTGTTTCNAANATCGACCTAAAAAAAATAATAAAAAACAATTCCCTCAGCATACAAAAAGGGGGCATTATTCCTATTGNNAAAAGCAATAACTCNTGGATAATAAATCAAATAGAAACAATAGCTAAAAAGTATGATTTCAATCTATCAACTCCAATTAACAAAATTCCTAAAAAGGGNTTAGACGCTATTCTTTATGGCTCAAAAGAATCGTTTAATATAGAACTNAAAAAAGCGGGAATTAGCAAATCATACAAAATCAATTTCGANGGTATTGTGCCATTTATAGNAGATCAATATAAAAATGCATCTTCACCNAGACTTAAACGTTGGGCAGCAGAATATATGATCAAAGAAGATTGTAAGAATTGTAATGGTAGCCGNTTAAATAAAGAGTCNCTTTTCTTTAAAATAGATNATCTTAATATAGGAGAGGTNTCCAATATGGATATCCAAGANTTACANAAATGGATAAATAGTTTAGAAAGCAAACTATCTGAAAAACAAAATATTATTGCCAAAGAAATAATCAAGGAATTACGTAAAAGAGTGCAGTTTCTTATGGATGTGGGACTAAACTATTTATCGCTTAATCGTTCCTCAAAAAGTCTATCNGGTGGAGANAGTCAACGTATTCGCTTAGCAACACAAATAGGATCACAACTAACAGATGTTCTTTANATTCTTGATGAACCNAGTATTGGCCTACACCAAAGAGATAACCAAAAGTTGATTAATTCANTAAAAGAATTGAGAGATATTGGCAATTCTATCATTGTAGTTGAACACGATAAAGATATGATTNTGGCAGCAGATCACGTNATTGATATAGGACCNGGNGCAGGAATCCATGGTGGACAAATCATAGCCGAAGGAAATGCTAAAANTTTTATTAAAAAATCATCAATAACNATTGATTATCTAAAAGGGAAAAATCGAATNGAAGTTAATCCTAANCGNAGAAAAGGAAATGATAAAAGNATAGTNATTAAGGGAGCTAGAGGCAANAACTTACAAAACGTGACAGCCGAATTCCCTTTAGGNAAGCTTATATTAGTAGTNGGTGTTTCTGGTAGTGGCAAAAGTAGTTTGATTAACGAAACCCTCTACCCCATTCTCAATCAACATTTATATAANTCCGTAAAGAAACCTTTAGAGTTTGATTANATAGAAGGCATAGANAANATTGANAAAGTGATAGAAGTTGATCAGTCTCCGATTGGTCGTACTCCACGTTCCAACCCAGCTACATATACAGGGGTATTTTCCGANATAAGAACTCTTTTTGCTAATCATCCAGAATCAAAAGCAAGAGGATATAAAGTTGGACGATTTTCATTCAATGTTACAGGCGGAAGATGTGAAGAATGTCAAGGGGCTGGTGTAAGAACGATTGAAATGAATTTCTTNCCNGACGTACATTTAGATTGCGAGTATTGCAATGGTAAACGATACAATAGAGAAACACTAGAAATAAGATACAANGGAAAATCTATTGCTGATGTATTGNATATGAATATTGATCAGGCACTTANCTTTTTTGAAAATCATCCTAAAATAAAGCGNCAAATTAATGCTTTATCANANGTTGGACTTGGTTATATAAAATTAGGTCAACAATCTACAACACTTTCTGGTGGAGAATCACAACGTGTTAAACTAGCTAGTGAATTATCTAAAAGAAGTACAGGAAATACCTTTTACATTCTTGACGAGCCTACTACAGGCTTACATTTTGAAGATGTGAATGTTTTACTANAAGTTTTAGAAAAACTAGTTAATAAAGGTAACACTGTATTAGTCATNGAACATAACTTAGATGTTGTAAAAATGGCTGATCACATAATAGAAATAGGCCCTGATGGTGGAAGNAATGGAGGNAAAATAATAAATACAGGAACTCCTGAAGAAATTGTTCTTTCTCAAAAAGGTTATACAGCCTCATTTTTAAAAGAAGAACTGAAAAATTCAAAAAACATTAATTTATGAAGAAAATAGAAAAAGCATTCGAAAACAAAAACTGGAATGAAATTAAAACATACGATTCTTGGCAAATTTTCAAAATAATGGCTGAATTTGTTCAAGCATTTGAAACACTTTCAAAAATTGGTCCTTGTGTATCTATTTTTGGTTCTGCACGAACCAANCCAGGCAACATTTATTATAAAATGGCNGNAGAAATTGCAGAAAAACTAACNCTCAANGGATATGGAATTATTACTGGTGGTGGTTTAGGNATTATGGAAGCTGGAAATAAAGGAGCTAATAAAGGAGAAGGTAAATCAGTNGGCNTAAATATAGATTTACCATTCGAACAAGAAGCGAATAAATATATTGACAATGATAAGTTAATAAATTTTGATTATTTCTTTGTTAGAAAGGTGATGTTTGTAAAATACGCACAAGGATTCGTAGTTATGCCCGGTGGCGTAGGTACTTTAGATGAGCTTTTTGAAGCAATTACTCTCATACAAACACAAAAAATAGGCGCTTTCCCAATTGTCTTNGTCGGNAAAGACTATTGGAGCGGCTTGATGGATTGGATAAAAAATGTAATGCTCGAAAAAGAACAAAACATAAGTCCTGAAGATTTAGATCTTTTTACTCTAGTAAATACTACAGATGAAGCAGTTGAATATATCGATAATTTCTACTCAAAATATTTGCTGAAACCAAACTTCTAATCCTAAGCTAAAATTTCTTAGTTTTACAAGCGTTCAAAACCAATAAAAAACCCGATGAAAAAATTCATTGCTACATCGCTTTTAACATTAATATTTTCAGTTATCGCATGGTCACAAATTCCAGATCCAGCCTATATTCCATCTGAATATCAAGACACAACAGCAACAGAAGATAATAGTGTTACCGAAGCTGAAAATGGTACTCAAGTAACCATTAAAAAAGTAGAAAAAATCAAACTTCAACCAAAATTGCATATCGGATTTGGTAATTTTAACTTTAAAGGAGATATATCTGATAATAGAAATACAGGGATTATCGGACAGTCTGGCTTTCAAATTGGATTATCTGCTAATCTCAGTGATTATATAAATGCTGGTCTATTGATGGAAGAAGGTGTAGTTCGTGTTGATGGTATCAATCGTGATGATTTACCTACCAATTTTATGAGTACTATAAATACCATTGGAATAAGATTTGACTACAACTTCAAAAATGTATTCAAAAATAGACTACTAACGCCTTATGTGGGACTAGGTTTATCCTATTTAAAATTCGACTCCAAAGGCTCTTATGACAATACCAAAGATGAATACGAGATAGATTTGTTAAGTCAGTGGCTACTTGACCCTGCAAATACAGAGGCTTACAGTCAAACAGGTATTGATATTCCATTGTCTATTGGATTAAATCTAAAAATTAACGATAGACTAAATCTTAAAGTAGGTACAACATACCACTATACCAACACAGATCATATAGACAATATTCTAGATGGTTCAACTGATAAATATTTTGTCAATTCTGCTCATATAGTCTATGATTTACACTGTCACATCTGCGAAGAAAAATATGTTCCAGAAATAAAGGATGATTACATAAATATTGATTTTAATGCACTAGATAAAGAAGATGAAGATAAAGATGGGATAATTGATATTGATGACTTCTGTATTGGCACTCCTAAAGATGTTAAAGTAGATGCTAAAGGATGCCCTTTAGACACAGATAAAGATAATATTCCGGATTACTTAGACAAAGAACCCAACACTCCAAAGGGAGCTGTAGTTAATATTGATGGAATTCAACTTACTGACGAAATGAGTGAAGCAATTTTTCTTGCATATTTGAACTCCGCTTCCAGAAAAGATGCTAACTCATATTTTGAAGATGCTTATCCAAGTGATAAATTTATTAAACTTACTAAAAAGGTTGTAAATATTCAAGGAGATACACTTCTAGTTGACATCTATAAACCTAAATTATTCCAACAAATTTATAATCAACAAAAAGAGTTTGAAAATGCAATTACTCCAGCACAGTATTTTGATTTAAATTCTGATATTATATATAAGCTGCAAATTGCAAAATTTGTAGATGGAATTGAAGCTTCTGAAATAAATAGATTAATGAGTATAAAAAATCTTAAAAGTACTCTTGAAAATAATTTCACGGTTTACTATTTAGGTGAATACAAAGATGTACTTAAAGCAAGACAAAAACAAAAGCAGTTGATTAATAGTGGCTATATGAATGTAATTGTTATTGAAGACAATCAAGGTGATCTGAGAACCATTACAAATGAAGAGATGAATGACGAAAGAAATCGTAGAGCCTCAAAAAAGCTAGAAGATTTACCTTCATTAGAAGATGTTGTTTTTAGAGTTCAATTAGATGTTTTAAAAGATGTAGATCTTGATTATTATGACTTAGATGACATAATACCATTCCCTGGTAAGAATGGACTATTTCATATTGTAACTGAAGGTTATGACTCCTATGAGGAAGCGCTCGAAAGAAGAAATGAGCTATACTTCATGAGTTATGAAAACTCTAGTGTAATTGCCATTAAAGAAGGGCAAATTGTAGAGGCGAAAGACTATATGGATTTATCACAATCAAATGAAAAAGTAAATGCCTATGGTGATGTTATTTTTAAAGTTCAGTTAGGAATATACAGTGAAAATGATGTAACTGAAGTTATAAAACTTAATGAATTAGAAGGTATTGAGAAAACTGAGATTTCAGAAGGTATTTACCGATACACAATAGGAACATATAATAGTATTCAAGGTGCTATGCTAAAATTAAATAAAATGACTAAACAAGGGCATGAAGGTTCTTACATTATTGCCTTTTACAACAATGAGCAAATATCCATCAAGAAAGCTAGAAAATTAATCGGCTTCTAAGGATATAATAGAATCAAAAAAGCGACTTTAATCAGTCGCTTTTTTTTTGCTTATTTTTTTTGAACCTTCATACATCTGATATTTTAAAAATCGGCATTCTAATTTGCCATTGAATATTTTAATTCTTCTTGAATGCTTAAGATGAATATGATTTACAGCTTCCATATCGGAGGTTATTAACCAAGCCGAACAACCTGCATAATTCTTTTTAAAAGTATCTCCTATTTGTGAGTATAATTCAAGTGTGTCAGAAGTCAAACGCTCACCATAAGGTGGATTAAACAAAATCGTTCCACCATTTGGCATAGGCTCAGGCTTTCTGATAAAGTTTGCTCTTTTTATTTCAATGATATCATCGAGCATAGCATCTTTAACGTTATCTTGAGCTTTCCTAACAGAGGCAAAAGCTCTATCACAACCTATTATTCTTCCCTTAAAGTCTATCACTTTATTCATAGAGACTTCTTTAATCTTTGCCCATAAATCGGCATCAAAGTCTAGCCAATTCATAAAACCAAACTTCTTCCTATGCAATGAAGGAGGAATATTACAAGCAATCATAGCAGCCTCAATAAGAATTGTGCCAGAACCACACATCGGGTCCAGAAAATCACTTTGCCTATCCCAATCGCTTAATAAGATTAATCCCGCTGCTAATACTTCACTAATTGGAGCCTCATTAGTTGCATGTCTGTATCCCCTTTTATGCAATGAATTTCCTGAGCTATCAAGGGAAATTGTACACTTATCGTTAGAAATATGAATATTAATTCTTACATCTGGATTTTTAGTATTAACATCTGGTCTTCTACCCTTAGTTAAATCCCTGAAATAGTCAACAATAGCATCTTTTACTTTTAATGCCACATAATGACTATGATTAAAAAAATCAGAGTGAACAGCTGCATTAACAGCAATAGTGTTATCGACACTAATGTATTTTGACCAATCTAGCTTTTTGGCTTCTTCATATAAATCAACATCTCTACGAGCTGTGAACTTGTAAATAGGTTTGAGAATTCGAATGGCAGTTCTTAGATTTAGATTTGCTTTNTACATAAAGCCTACATCACCNACAAAACTAACAGCTCTATTCAAAACCTGAACATCNTGAGCNCCCAATTTCAAAAGCTCATCAGANAATATTTCTTCTAAGCCTAGCTGGGTTTTAGCAATCATATTAAAATTCTCTCCTACACTATTTTTCATCNGNCAAATTTAATCAAATAATACAGTAATAAATTTATATTTGNAGAATGAAAAATTGGTTCGAAAATTGGTTCAATACGACNTATTACCATNTTCTTTATAAGAATAGAAATTCTGATGAGGCAGAATTTTTCTTGAATAATCTATTGGAGNATTTAAAACCTGANAAAAATCATAAATTTTTAGACGTAGCCTGTGGAAAAGGTCGTCACGCNATATTTATAAACAAAAAAGGTTATGAAATTGAGGGCATAGATTTATCTAAAGAAAGTATTGATTACGCTAGTCAATTTTCTAATGACAAGCTTTCTTTTAAGGTACATGANATGCGCTCTACTTATAAAAAAGAGGAGTTTAATTTNCTNCTAAATATCTTTACTAGCTTTGGCTATTTTGATNAGTCATCGGANAACNNTAAGGCAATTCAAGCTATGGCTGACAATATTAANAAAGGTGGAAAANTTGTTTTGGACTTTATGAATACCAAAAANGTAGTTAAAAACTTAGTGAAAANCGAATCAAAAACTATCGATAATATCCANTTCACCATTAAGAGAAGTTATGAANATGGCTTTTTACTAAAAGATATTTATTTCATAGATAAACAAAAGTTTCACTTTCAAGAGAAAGTTCAGGCATTAACATTATCNGATTTTATTTATTTATTTGAAGAAGCTGGTTTAAAAATTATTAATTTATGGGGTGATTATTCTCTTGTTGATTATAATGCTATTCATTCTCCNCGATTAATAATACTTGCTCAAAAATGATTNTTATTTAATTAATGAATTCATATATATGATAAAAAGAATAATTATCACAGGCGGTCCGTGTAGTGGAAAAACTAGCATAATAGATAGTTTAAAAGATAANGGATATAAATGCTTTAATGAAATATCTAGAGAAATAATCCAAAAAATGAATATTAAAACATCATATAAAAATATTGATTTTGAAGAAANAGTTTTTAAAAAGAGAAAAAGAGATTTTTTAAACGCTAAAATTGGTNTTAATTTCTATGACAGAAGTATGCTTGACAATTTAGCATATCTTAAAATCAATAATCACGAAATTCCTGCAAAATTCAAAATTGATTGCGAGAATCATCGNTATCACCCTACTGTTTTTATCACAACACCTTGGGAAGACATCTATACTGTAGATGATGAAAGACTAGAGAGTTTTAAGGATTCAATTCAAATTTTCGAAGCCTTAAAAGAAGTTTATATAGAAGCAAACTACAATCTAGTAGAGCTCCCTCAGTCAAGTGTTAAAGAACGAATAAGGTTTATCATCAATGAAATCTAATTTATATCTTCGTAAAGATGTTGAGCCCAAAAGAAATACTAAAACAATATTGGGGTTACGATTCTTTTCGAAGTAAACAAGAAGATNCAATACATTCAATTCTTGACNCAAAAGATACCTTAACTCTTNTACCTACAGGTGGAGGAAAGTCTATTTGCTTTCAAGTTCCTGCACTTATGATGGATGGTATTTGTGTAGTTATTTCTCCTCTTATTGCNCTTATNAATGACCAAGTAACAGNTCTAAAAGCTAAAAACATACGTGCATTAGCAATTACTTCAGGAATGAGTTTTTCAGAATTAGACATTGCCTTAGACAATTGTATCTACGGCAACTATAAGTTTTTNTATATATCACCAGAAAGANTAGAAAGTGATATGGTGCAACAACGTCTAAAAAAGATGAATATTAACTTATTAGCGGTAGACGAAGCACACTGTATTTCAGAATGGGGTTATAACTTTAGACCATCTTATTTGAAGATTGCCGAAATACGAGAAATTACTACTGCCCCAATTATAGCNCTTACTGCAACTGCTACTCCATTAGTCGTAAAAGACATACAAGAGAAATTAAAATTTGATAATGNAAATATTATTAGCACAAGTTTTTATAGAGATGAATTATCCTATGTTGTCCTCAAACAAGATGACAAGGACAGCAAACTAATTCAAATCCTAAACAGAGTAAAAGGAACATCTATAATTTATTGTAGGACTCGTAAAGAAACCAAACGGATTCATTTACTACTTTCCGAGTATGGAATAACATCACATTTTTATCATGCAGGACTTGATGTTGTAGAAAGGGCTTCAAAGCAAAAACAATGGCAACTGAATCATGTGAGAGTTATGGTAGCTACTAATGCCTTTGGTATGGGCATTAATAAAAAGGACGTGAGATTAGTTGTTCATAATCATATACCCTTTTCCATGGAAGCCTATTTTCAAGANGCAGGAAGAGCAGGCAGAGATAAAAAACTTTCTTATTCAATATTATTATATAATGANTTAGATATTAATGATTTAAAAAAACAAATTAATAATCACTATCCAAAAATNGAATTTATTAANAGCATTTATCAAAATATTTCTAATTACTTANGAATAGCAATTGGTGATGGCNAACACCAAGAATTTTCTTTTAATATTAGTGAATTTTGCAAACGTTATAATTTAAACCAACTTCAAACATTCAATTCTATAAAGCTATTAGAAAAAGAAGATTACATAAAGTTNAGCGAAGCNATTCATCAACCATCACGATTATTTATTAAAGTTACCCATACCGAATTGTATCAATTCCAAATTGCCAATAAACAATACGATATTTTACTCAAAATACTATTACGTTCATACGGCTCTCTATTTGATAACTTCACCAAAATTCAAGAAAATATTATCGCTAAAAGAGCTCAACTTTCTACTCAAGAAGTNAAAGATTTTCTNACTAACCTAAAGCAAATGGANATTTTAGATTATATCCCTCAGAATAGTAACCCTAAACTATTAATGCTAAAAACAAGAGTAGATTCTAAATACATTAGTCTTTCTAAAGAAACATTAGAAACTAGAAAAGCAAATGAAGAAGCTAAAGCAGCCTCAGTCATACAATATGCTAGTAATCAATACCAATGCAGAAGTCATGTTTTACAAAACTATTTTGGCGAGGAAGACAACAAAAGATGTGGCAAATGTGATGTCTGTCTTGAAAGAAATAAGTTAAAAATTAATNACCAAGANTTTGAGGCTATCACNTTAGCCGTTCAAAACCTAATTAGTCAAAATCCAATNCATGTAGATGATATCATTATGGCAATTGTTGAATTCAGAGAAGATAAAATGATTAGCGTACTGCAATTTCTTANCGATAATGGACAAATAGCTATGAATGACGAACAAAAGCTATATTGGATTTACTAAAAAGTGTAATTTCGTCACCTATGAGTTCANAACTGAGAATAGTCTTTATGGGTACACCCGATTTTGCTACTNAATCACTCAAGAGTTTAGTAGAAAACAATTTTAATGTAGTCGGTGTANTAACAGCTCCAGACAGACCTGCAGGTAGAGGTCAAAAAATTAAATATTCGTCAGTAAAANCATATGCCCTAGAACAAGGNTTAAAGATTTTTCAACCTGAGAAACTTAAAGGCACCTCATTTATTACAGATTTAGAAAGCCTTAAGGCNGATTTATTTGTTGTTGTAGCATTTAGAATGTTACCCGAAGTCGTATGGGCTATGCCATCTAAAGGCACCTTTAATTTACACGCTTCATTATTNCCAAATTATAGAGGTGCAGCCCCTATTAATTGGGCTGTTATAAATGGTGAAAAAGAAACGGGTGTTACAACCTTTTTTATCGAAAAAAATATTGATACTGGTAATATCATTTTTCAAGAAAAGATAAATATTGCTGAAGATGATACAGTTGGTATTATTCATGACAAACTAATGCATATNGGTAGTGAATTGGTATGTAAGACCATTAACGCTATAGAAAATAATCAAGCACCAAATGTGCCGCAAATTGATGAAACAGCCTCACACGCACCTAAAATATTTAAAGCAGATTGTAAAATAATATGGTCCGAAAGTGCTATTGATATTCACAATAAAATTAGAGGATTATCGCCCTACCCAACAGCNTGGACTAGCGTAGATAAAGATAAAACCTTAAAAATGTTTAAATCGACTTATGAAAANACCAACCATAATTTGAAAATTGGAAAGGTGGTTATAAGCAANAACAAGGAGTTGAAAGTGGCNACTCATGATGGTTTTGTTCATATTNATGAATTACAATTATCTGGNAAAAAANGAATGAAAACAGCAGATTTTCTTCGTGGATATAGTTTTGAAGATATCATTTTGCAGTAATGGAAGCGCTGATNGANCACTTTTTAAAATGCATAACAGATGAGCGAAAAGCACTCTTTGAAGAGCTTATTCAAAAACGCACAAAATACCTTACCGTAGTATTAGAAAATATCTATCAACCCTTAAATGCAAGTGCTGTACTACGTTCCTGCGATTGCTTTGGTATACAAGATGTTCACGTCATAGAAAATTATAACGAATTCAAACCTGATAGAGAAGTTGCAATGGGAGCATCTAACTGGCTAACAGTCAATCGTTACGATAAGAATGAAAACAATACGCTTGATTGCATACAGTCTCTTAAAAATAAAGGCTACAGAATAGTAGCAACAAGTCCACACAACTCTCAAACAGACCTTATCAATTTTGACTTGTCAAAAGGTAAAACAGCATTATTTTTTGGTACTGAGTTAGAAGGTCTTAGTAATTCAGTTCTTGAAAACGCTGACGAATATTTACACATTCCTATGTATGGGTTTACAGAAAGTTTTAATTTATCCGTATCTGCAGCAATATGTCTTTATGAAATGCGAATGAAAATGGAAAAAGAAAATATCAAATGGCACATGACAAAAGATGAAAAAAATCAAGTTCTTCTAAATTGGCTACGCTGTAGCATTGACCGCTCAGAAATTGTAGAAGATGATTTTCTAAAAAATCGTTTATGGTGCTAAGCGGTTAATCATCCAACTTTCAACTTCTTTCTTGTATAAAAATCTGTCGTGCAAACGACTAGCTCTTCCCTGCCAGAATTCAATTTCATTAGGGATTATTAAATAACCGCCCCAATTTTCTGGTCTAGGAACTTCATTAGGGTATTTCTTTTTTAACTCTTTAATTTTTTTTTCAAGAACTTCTCTAGATTTTATCACTTGACTTTGTGGCGAACTCCAAGCCCCTATCCTACTTTCATAAGGACGGCTATTGAAATAGTCATCTGATTCCTTTTCTGACAATCTGTTAATTGAGCCATTGATTCTAACTTGACGCTCCATCTCTGGCCAAAAAAAATTCATACAAACATTAGGATTAACCTCAATCTCTTGCGATTTTCTACTAGAGTAATTGGTAAAAAAACTAAATCCTTTTTGAGTGACATCTCTTAGTAACAACACCCTAGAACTAGGAAAACCATAACTATTTACAGTTGACAACACAAAAGCATTAGCGTCATTTGAATAACTAATAGCTTGTGATAGCCATTTTTTAAATAATGTTACAGGTTCTTCTGCTAAATCTTCAACATTCAGTTCACTTTTAAGATAGTCAGTTCTAAGGTCTTTAATGCTTTTCATTATTCAAAATTACCTATTTTTGCGAGTATATATATTCAATTAATGAAAAAATTCGACGTACCTGATTTTTATCGTTCCAATTTAATTGGAGCTATCAAAAATCAACGAAAAGAACTCGATCCTAAAAAAAAGGATTTCTCTCCAACAATTGTTGATTTTGGTCCTGTTCAAATCCACCTTGCTCGTCACTTTGGCTTTTGCTATGGTGTAGAAAATGCTATCGAGATTTCATATANAGCTATCGAAGAAAATCCTGACAAGAATATTTATCTGCTAAGTCAAATGATACATAATCCCATTGTTAATGAAGACTTACTTTCTAGAGGGTTAAAGTTTATTATGGATACACAAGGTAATCAATTAATAGATTGGGACGTAATNAAATCAGATGATGTAGTGATTACACCTGCATTTGGCACAACCATTGAAATACAAAAATTACTTGAGAAAAAGAATATCAAATTAGAAACTTATGATACTACTTGTCCATTTGTAACTCGTGTATGGAAAAAAGCCGAAAGTATTGGCAATAACAACTATTCCATAATCATTCATGGNAAATATAATCATGAGGAAACAAAAGCTACTTTTTCTCACTCCTATCAAAACGCACCCTCTCTAATCATTAAAGACTTATACGAAGCTAAACTACTGGTNGATTTTATTGAAGAAAAAAGACCTGAAGCCGAATTTTATTCCACCTTTGAAGGAAANTATTCTGAAGGCTTTNACCTTAAAAAAGATTTAGAAAAGATNGGGGTAGTCAATCAAACAACTATGTTGGCNAGTGAAACTGAAGAGATTTCAAACTTCTTAAAGCAATTTATTATCAANAAGANAGGTTNAGAAAATTANAAAGATTTTTTTGCTGANACNAGAGATACACTTTGTTATGCTACTAACGAGAACCAAAAAGCAACTTATGGTTTATTNGAAGTGCCAGCTGACTTGGCTATNGTTGTAGGTGGCTATAATAGTTCAAATACCTATCACCTTGTAGAGCTTTGTGAAAAAGTTTTACCGACATTTTTTATAAAGTCTGAAGAGGAAATTCTTTCTAAAGAAAAAATAAGGCATTTTAATTATGAAGATAAAAAAACATCCGNAACAGAAGGGTTTTTACCCAATAAAGAAAAACTAAAAGTAATTATAACATCAGGTGCTTCTTGCCCAGATGCCGTAGTTGACAGAGTTTTACAAAAATTATTATCCTATTTTGATAACAAAATATCGGNTGAAGAAGCTCTAGCCAATATTAGTCAGCCATAGCTTTATCACAATAACTTANAGCTAAATTGAATTGCTCTTCAATACTCAAATTGGTATTGTCTATTTNNATTGCGTCATCCATTATAATTAGAGGGTTTTCATCGCGAGTGCTATCATCATAATCTCTGCTTAGCAGATTATTTTTAATATCCTCAATACTTGCATCTTTAAGCTCTAAAGATCTTCTTCTTACACGTTCATCAATAGAGGCAGTAATAAATAACTTCAATTCTGCGTTTGGAAATACTACAGAACCAATATCTCTACCGTCCATTACTACCCCTTTATTTTTACCTATTTCCTTTTGTATGGCAACCATTTTAAGGCGTACTTCTTTTATTTTACTAATCTTACTCACATTTTCCGAAATCCATAAGCTACGAATTTCATTTTCCACATTAACACAATTTAAAAATGTTTCAGAAATAGATTTTTTATCATTGTAATTAAAGGATACATTTATATTTTCCAAGGAATCTATTAATACTGCCTTATTGACAATACCATCTATAACTATATTATTTTTCAAGGCATAAAGACAAACTGCTCTATACATTGCACCTGTATCGACATATATATATCCATAGTATTTAGAAAGCTGTTTAGCTAATGTACTTTTACCACATGAAGAATGGCCATCAATAGCAATATTTATTTTTTTCATTGTTTTTTATAGAACTTGGAAAAATCTGTGCTAAAGGAAAAATAATTTGGTGAACCGTGCAAGTGATAAGTTGATCTTCCGTAATTTATTTTAAATTCTGATATTTTAATACCTAAGCCCCAAGAAAAACCAACCATCCCTAGATATGAATCTACCTTAAGTTCTTGTCTACGTTTAGGGTTATATCCCATTCTTAGCTGAATATGTTTGCCAATACTTAGCTCACCACCAAAATCAATGTGTCGAAAAAGCTTATTTAAAAATTTAATTTCTTTAGAACTAATGTTTTCATTGTTACCATTATTGGGGATCTCATAAATTGATGTTAAATCCCATTTCTGAATATTTTTATAATTCAATGTTAAAAGAAATGGCAAATGTTCTAGTTCTTTAGATAGTCCAAAATCTAATTGAAATGGTAACGTTTCCTCAGTATTAGTATAGGTAGTAATTTGCTTTCCATAGTTTTTTGCTAAAAGAGACATTGAAAAGTTTTTTTCTTCTTTTTTATAGGCTATAGCCAAGTCACTTGCAATTACTACTGATTGATAATCATAAAGATTAGAAAACAATGTTTTAACACTTGCACCAACTGACCATAGTTCACTAAGTTCTTTGCCTAAACCAAATGAAATGATTTGTTCATTTGCTCCAAAAGTTCCTAATAGTTGAGAAGTAAAATCAGTTTCTGTAAATTCACCATAATTAATAGATTTCACTGAAATACCTATTGTTCCAAAATCACTTAATGGAAGAGCATAAGCAGCAGAAACAAAGTTGATATCTGAGAAATAATCTACAAAATTCAATGATAATTGCTTATGCATTTTATTGTTCAGCATAGCTGGATTAAAAATACCTGACTCCAAATCATTTGAATATAATGAGATTGGTTCATTTAAAACACTATGTCTGGCTGACAGTGGCAGATCCAAAGCTAAATAAGAAGAAGAATGATTTTGAGCTTTTACAAATGAAAAACTAATGACAAATAAAATAAAAAATCTCATCTTACAAATTAATAAATGATTATAGATGACAACGAGTACATTAAACACTTATTTATAAAAAANAGAGATGTATGTCTACGATTCAAATAATCTAATTTAGTTTTAGTTAAAACTAATGAAAGATTCATTAAAAGCAAAACAATAAATTAGATAAGTGCAATTTCAATAACATCATTCATTTTACTTACATAATAAAAATTTAATCCTTTCAAATACCGCTCGTTAATTTCATCAACATCTTTTTTATTTTGTTCACAAAGAATGATTTCTTTTACCCCAGCTCTCTTAGCTGCTAGTATTTTCTCTTTTATACCACCCACCGGAAGAACTTTACCTCTTAATGTTATCTCACCGGTCATCGCTAATTTAGATTTAACTTTTCTATTAGTAAACAAGGATACCAAAGCCGTAAGCATAGTGATACCTGCTGAAGGACCATCTTTGGGAGTTGCACCCTCAGGGACATGTATGTGTACGTCATGAGTATTAAGATCTTTAGGATTTATACCAAAATCTTTAGCTTTGGACCTTATATATTGGATAGCAATTGTAGATGATTCTTTCATAACATTACCTAAATTACCAGTAATAGTCATTTTACCTTTCCCCAAACTTTTACTGCATTCAATAAACAATATATCTCCTCCTACAGAAGTCCAAGCTAAACCTGTAACAACACCAGGGGTATTATTACTTAAATGACGTTCTTTATCAAATGGAGCAACACCAAGTATTTCTTTTAAATCTAAAATGTTAGGTTTAATATTATAGTCTTGTTCCATAGCTATAGACTTAGCTGCATAACGAACCAATTTTGCAACCATTTTATCAAGACCTCTAACTCCAGATTCTTTTGTATAACCATCTATTACAGATTCAAAAAACTTATTACTTAACTTTAAATGAGATGCTTTCAAACCATGCTCTTTTAGTTGCTTGGGTAATAAGTGTTTTTTAGCAATCTGTACTTTCTCTTCCAAAGTATAACCATTGATCTCTATGATTTCCATTCTATCTATTAAAGCCGGTTGAATACTCGTTAAGGAATTAGCAGTTGCAACAAACATAACTTTAGATAAGTCATACCCAACTTCTAAATAATTATCATGAAAAGAATTGTTTTGCTCGGGATCAAGAACTTCTAGCATAGCTGAAGAAGGGTCTCCATGTGAATCCCTTGTAATCTTATCAATCTCATCTAAAACAAATACAGGATTGGAAGAATTAGCTTTTTTAATGGATTTTATAATTCTACCGGGCATTGCACCAATATAAGTTTTACGATGACCCCTGATTTCAGACTCATCACGAACACCACCTAAAGAAACACGTTCGTATTTTCTTCCTAAAGCTTCAGCTATAGACTTTCCTAAAGAAGTTTTTCCTACACCTGGAGGACCATACAAACATAAAATAGGCGCTTTCATATCACCTTTAAGCTTCAATACAGCTAAATGTTCTAAAATGCGTTCTTTAACTTTTTCTAAACCAAAATGATCTCTATCAAGTATTGTTTTGGCCTTATCTAAATTAAAATTGTCATTTGTATATTCATTCCATGGCAAATCTAAAAATAATTCAAGGTATGCTCTTTGTACAGAGTAATCTGCCATAGCAGGATTCATACGTTGTAATTTTTTGATTTCTTTTTCAAAATTATCGGAGACATCTTTATTCCACTTTTTAGATTTAGCTCTAGTACGCATTTCTTCAATTTCTTGATCTGCTGAACCACCTAATTCTTCTTGTATAGCTTTTAACTGTTGATTCAGAAAATACTCTCTCTGTTGTTGATCTAAATCATGCTTTACCTTGTGTTGAATCTCATTTTTCATCTCAAGGCGTTGCAATTCTTTACTTATGATTTCAAGAGTTTTTTCTGAACGTTTTTTTAAATTAAATATCTCAAGTAACTCCTGCTTTTTATTCATATCAACGTCCATATTGGAACAGACAAAGTTGACTAAGTATGTAGGAGATTCTATATTTTGAATTGCTAATTGAGCTTCTGATGGAATATTGGGAGATTCTTTAACTATTTGTAAGGCTATATCCTTAATCGAATCAACAAGGGCGATAAATTGCTCATCTCCATTCTCAGGTTTTTCTTCAGTCAATTCAGTAACGGTGGCTTTCAAATATGGCTCCTCCTGGACCATCTCTTGAAGCTTTATTAATTTTCTACCTTGAATAATAATAGTGATATTTCCATCTGGCATTCGTAACATTTTCATAATGTGTGCAACCGTACCTATACTATTTAAATCACTAAAACTTGGGTCTTCTATATCAGACTTTTTTTGAGAAACAACACCTATAGTTTTGGAACCTTTATAAACTTCCTTAATTAACTTAACTGATTTATCTCTTCCAACAGTTATAGGAATAATTACTCCTGGGAAAAGAACAGTATTTCTTAAAGGTAAAATAGATAAAGATTTAGGAACTTCTTCCTTATTTATTTTTTCTTCATCAACACTACTTAATAATGGAAAGAAATCTGATTCTTCATCAAAATTTGATCTAGCAAAAGATTCTAAAAATATTTCCTTTTTCATTCGATTATTTATCAATTTTGACTTTATATTTTATCAATTATAATATTGTCAAAAAGTATGCCATAACAAATATCATTTAAAAGACTGACAAAACTAGTCTTTTCGGTACGACTTTGTCAGTTCAAAAACTTCAGTTAAAATATCTTTTTCTACTTGATTAAACTCTGTAGCACGGCGTTGCATTACTTTTTCAGCTACTTCAAAAACTTTATTTAAGCGATATGTCATGTAACCTGCAGAACCGCCCCAAGAGAAAGAAGAAACAAAATTGCGAGGAAAACCTGCACCAAAAACATTAGCACTTACTCCGACAACTGTCCCCGTATTAAACATCGTATTGATTCCACACTTAGAGTGATCACCCATAATAAGACCACAAAATTGAAGCCCTGTATTTACAAAACATTCAGAAGGATAATTCCATAATTTAACTTCAACATAATTGTTTTTTAAATTGGAGATATTAGTGTCAGCTCCTAGATTGCACCATTCACCTAATACAGAATTACCTAAGAAACCGTCATGTCCTTTATTGGAATATCCCAACAACACAGAGTTGTTTACTTCACCCCCAACTTTACAATAAGGACCTAAAGTAGTTGCCCCATAAATTTTTGCACCCATTTTGAGTACTGAGTTTTCGCACATAGCTAAGGGTCCTCTCACAATACTTCCTTCCATAATTTCAGCATCTTTACCCACATAGATTGGTCCTNTCGAAGCATTAAGAATAGCATGTTCTACTTTTGCGCCATCTTCAATAAAAATATTTTCTGGATTAGTACAAGCGTTAGTTTCACTAATTAGTTGAGATGTCCTTCCTTCTGTAAGTAGCTTAAAATCGGATTGAATACAATCATAATTAAACTCAAAAATATGCCACAGTTGTGAAACTTGCATAAAATCACCTTCATAGGGTATAACATCGCTAGGAATACTTTCCTTACTTCTATAAGCAATAAGAGTTTCATTATGCTTTAAACACTGATTATCTGATAAAGATTTAATTGCCTTAACAAGATTGATGTCAGGGCAAATAGAACCATTTAACCAAAGGTTATCCTCTTTAGTGTTCAGAGAAAATTTTTGTTGCAAATAATCTTCTGTGTAAAATGAACATTTCGTATTCAAGAAGTGTTCCCATTTCTCAGTAATGGTAAGTATGCCAATACGAATTTCTGAAACAGGTCGTGTGTAAGTTAATGGCAGAAGATTACTTCTGAAGTCATCAAATAAAATGTAATTCATAGAAACAAATATAGTAATTACAAAAGAAGAAAATAGTTTTAAGTATTGAACCTAAAATGCATAATATCACCATCGGCAACAACATACTCCTTACCTTCAACTGACATTTTACCATTTTCTTTACATGCTAATTCAGAACCTAAATCTACAAAATCGGCATATTTAATGACCTCGGCACGAATAAAACCTTTCTCAAAGTCGGTATGTATTACTCCTGCAGCTTGAGGCGCTTTCATACCTTCTTTAATAGTCCATGCTTTAACCTCTTTAACACCTGCCGTAAAGTAAGTGGAAAGATTTAATAGCTGATAAGCTGAACGAATAAGTTTACTAACACCAGGCTCGTCTAAACCCATATCCTCTAGAAACATTTGGCGTTCTTCATAACTATCAAGTTCTGTTATGTCTGCTTCTGTGGATGCCGCAATCATCAAAACAGAAGCATCATCATCTTTTACAATTTCTTTAACTCTATCTACGTGAGGATTACCATTTTTAATAGATGCTTCATCAACGTTACAAACGTACATTATTGGTTTATCAGTAAGTAACATTAAGTCAGCAACGTATTCTTTTTCTTTATCTTCTAAATCTATACTTCTCACCGACTTACCTTGTTCTAAATGAGATTTGTATTTAGCTAGGACATCAACGACTTTTCTAGAATCTTTATCACCAGTCCTAGATAGTTTTTCATACTTCTGAAGTTTCTTGTCTAATGCCTCTAAATCTTTTAATTGCAATTCTATGTCTATGGTTTCTTTATCTCTAATTGGGTCAACTGAACCATCTACATGAACAATATTATCATTTTCAAAACACCTCAACACATGAATAATAGCGTCTGTTTCTCTAATATTAGCTAAGAATTTATTCCCCAAACCTTCTCCCTTACTAGCTCCTTTTACTAATCCAGCAATATCTACAATTTCAATAGTAGTAGGCTGCACTTTTTCGGGCTGAACCAAACGTTCTAACTCAATCAATCTATTATCAGGCACACTAATTACACCTACATTAGGTTCTATTGTACAAAAAGGATAATTTGCAGATTGCGCTTTGGCATTAGACAAACAATTAAACAAAGTCGATTTTCCAACATTTGGCAAACCTACTATACCACACTTCAAAGCCATATCAAATATATTTTTCGCAAAGATAATCAGCTATTTAAACATTTTTGAAAAAATATTAACAATTGTAATTTCCCCTACTAAAAGAATTACATTTGAGACTTAAACTAATTAGACCATGAGTGAAGATTTAAACGCTATTTGTAATCAAGTTAGAAGAGATATTGTTCGTATGGTACACGCTCAAAGCTCAGGCCATCCTGGTGGATCACTAGGTTGTGTTGAATATTTTGTAGCTCTCTATTTCGAAGTTATGAAACATAATACTGACTTTGAGATGAATGGCATTGACGAAGATTTATTTTTTCTATCCAATGGTCATATCTCTCCTGTTCTTTATAGCGTGTTAGCAAGAAGAGGATATTTTGATGTTAAAGAATTATCGACTTTCAGAACCATAAACTCAAGACTTCAGGGGCACCCTACCACTCACGATAAACTTCCTGGCGTACGAATTGCTTCAGGTTCTTTAGGTCAAGGCATGTCAGTAGCTATTGGCGCAGCACTTACTAAAAAATTAAATAATGATTCGACCATCGTGTATAGTTTGCACGGAGATGGTGAGTTGCAAGAAGGGCAAATATGGGAGGCTGCTATGTATGCTTCGGGTAACAAAGTCGATAATCTAATTTGTACAATTGACTATAATCAAAAGCAAATTGACGGGTCATTAGACGAGGTTCTTCCTATGGGAAATATTGCTAATAAATTTAAAGCATTTGATTGGGAAGTATTAGAAATTAAGGAAGGCAACAACATTAATGATGTTATTGACGTTTTAAATAAGGCTAAATCATTGTGTGGTAATGGAAAACCCATTTGCATAATTATGCATACTGAAATGGGAAATGGCGTTGATTTTATGATGGGAACCCACAAATGGCATGGCGTTGCTCCTAACGACGAGCAGTTAGCAGATGCTCTTAGTCAAAATCCAGAATCACTAGGTGATTATTAAATGTTAAACTTAAATAAATATATCTTTTTAGCTATACTGATAATTTCTATCGGTCTATTATTCCCCTACCAAACCTTTGCCCAAAAAGATAAACAAGTAACTCGTGTTTTATTCATATTTGATGCTTCTCAGAGTATGTACGCTCAATGGGCCGGAAATAGCAGAATGGAAATTGCAAAAGAACTGCTTAGTAATATGTTAGATAGTCTTGAAAATAAAGAAAACTTACAAGTGGGTTTAAGATGCTATGGTCATCAAAAACCATCACCACCTCAAGATTGCAGAGATACTAGGCTAGAAGTTCCTTTTGGAAACAATACCATACCTGCCATAAAAAACAGATTAAAAACACTCCGACCAAAAGGCACAACTCCAATTGCAAAAGCACTAGAATCAGGTGCTTTAGATTTTCCTGCTGTAACCTCGAATTCAAGAAATATCGTTATTCTAATTACAGATGGAATAGAAGAATGTGGCGGTGACCCATGCGCTGTCTCTAGACTATTCCAAGAGAAAAAAATTATTCTTAAACCTTTTGTTATTGGTATTGGTCTTAGTGAAGAATACAAGAAAAATTTTGAATGTGTGGGTACGTTTTACGATGCTAGAAATCCTGATGAATTCAAAAATATTTTAGATGTAGTCATTTCTCAAGTGCTAAATTCAACTACTGCTCAAGTTAATCTATTGGACGAAAATGAAATGCCTACCGAAACAAATGTACCTCTCAGCTTTTACGATTCTTTTTCAGGTATTCTACAATATAACTTCATACATACTATGAACAGTAGAGGCAATCCTGACACCTTGAATATTGATCCAGTACTAAGTTATAAAGTTGTTGCCCATACCATACCACAGACAGAAGCGGAAGGAGATTGGAAATTAATTCCAGGCAAACACACTACAATACCAATAAAATGCCCACAAGGCACATTAAGTATTAGTTCTGCAATTAATAAAACTAAAGTAGAATGTATTATTAGAGAAAAAGGCAAAACTGAAACCCTTAACGTTCAACTACTTAATACAAAACAAAGGTATTTAACAGGTGAATATGATTTAGAAATTTTGACTTTACCTCGCATTTATGAAACTGTTAGAATCAATCAAAGTAAATCTACTAATGTAAAAATTCCTGAACCAGGTATTGTTGTTTTATCAATAGCATCATCATTTTATGGAAGTGTATTTCAACAAAGTAATGAACTAAAATGGGTGTGTGATTTGAATACTAAAAAAGGAAGACAAACTCTTTTCCTTTTACCAGGTAAATATAAATTAGTCTACAGGGCAAAAAACGCCATTTCAAGCGAATACACTAAAGAAAAAATATTTAATGTTAGTTCTAAAAAAACCTTATCACTAAAATTATAATTATGGAAATGAAAGACACACGCTCAGGTTTTGGAGCAGGATTAAACGAACTTGGAAAAAGTAATCCTAATGTTGTAGCATTATGTGCCGACCTAACAGGCTCCTTAAAAATGAATGAGTTTGCAAATAATTATCCTGAACGCTTTTTTCAGGTAGGTATAGCTGAAGCAAATATGATGGGCATAGCAGCAGGACTAACAATTGGAGGTAAAATTCCTTTTACTGGTACTTTTGCAAACTTTTCGACATCAAGAGTTTATGATCAAATAAGACAATCTATTGCATACTCGCAAAAAAATGTAAAAATATGCGCCTCTCACGCCGGTCTTACTTTAGGAGAAGATGGAGCAACTCATCAAGTTTTAGAAGATATTGGAATGATGAAAATGTTGCCAGGGATGGTGGTTATAAGTCCTTGCGACTATAACCAAACTAAAGCAGCAACAATTGCAATAGCTAAACACCAAGGACCAGTTTATCTTCGTTTTGGTAGGCCAAAAGTGCCCAATTTCACAGAAGAAAATCAAAAATTTGAAATAGGAAAAGCTATTTTAATAAATGAAGGAAAAGACGTTAGTATTTTTGCTACAGGTCATTTGGTTTGGGAGGCTATGGAAGCACAAAAAGCCTTAGAAGAACAAGGAATTAGCGCTGAAATAATTAATATACACACCATTAAGCCACTGGATGAAAAAGCAATTTTAAAGTCTGTAGTTAAAACAAAATGTGTGGTAAGTGCCGAAGAACATATGTTAAATGGTGGGCTTGGTGATAGCATAGCACAATGTCTTTCAAGAAATAACCCCACTCCTATTGAAATGGTAGGAGTAAACGATACATTTGGTGAAAGTGGAAAACCTAAAGAGCTTATGGCTAAATATGGACTAGACTCTAATAGTATTGTTAAGGCTACATTAAAAGTTGTCAAAAGAAAATAAATATACAACAGGGCAAAATGTATTTTTCAAACATCAAGCCCAAACTACACCCTTTGCAAATGGAATGGAAATTTCTCATGCCGAAGGAATGTATATATATGACGTCAATAATAAAAAGTATTTAGACTTAGTTGCTGGAGTATCTGCCTGTACATTAGGACACAGTCACCCAGCAATTGTACAAAGCGTTAATGAACAAATGCAACGTTATGCTCATGTAATGGTTTATGGCGAGTATGTTCAATCTCCTCAGTACAAACTTTCACAACTACTAATAGAAAACTTGCCTAAAAGTTTAAACTGTACATACTTGGTAAACTCTGGAGCAGAAGCTATTGAAGGTGCTATGAAATTAGCTAAACGTATTACTTCAAAAAATAAGATAATATCGTTTTATAACAGTTATCACGGTAGTACGCATGGAGCTCTTAGTATTATGGGTAAGGAGCTATATAAAACCAAATACCGCCCACTACTCCCCGATTGTGAATTGATTGATTATGATAGCATAGAACAATTGGTATTAATAGACCATTTAACAGCTGCTGTAGTTGTTGAGCCAATTCAAGGTGCAACAGGATTTAAAGTTCCTTCTATTAAATGGTTGAAAGCACTCAGACAACGTTGTAATGAAGTAGGTGCACTGCTTATTTTCGATGAAATACAAACTGGTTTTGGAAGAACAGGACAACTGTTTGCTATAGATACCTTTGGCATAACTCCGGATATACTATGTATAGCTAAAGGTATGGGNGGTGGTATGCCTATAGGTTGCTTCATCAGCTCTAAAGAGAATATGGATAAACTTAAAGAAAATCCTAAACTCGGTCATATTACAACCTTTGGAGGNCATCCCGTTTGTTGTGCTGCATCACTTGCAACTTTAAATACACTAATAGAAGATAAAAACATAATTCAATCTATAGAACTTAAAGAGCAGATTTTTAAAGATAATTTACAACATCCCAAAATTAAAGAAGTACGAGGTAAAGGATTGATGNTAGCAATAGAATTGGATAACGCTAAACTTTGTCAATACCTTGTAGAAAAAGGCTACGAACAGGGTTTAATTATGTTCTTTTTCTTATTTACTAATACAGCAGTTCGTCTATCTCCACCACTTATTATTTCTAAAGAANAAATTATTAAGGCTTGTAAAATAATCAAAGACATTTTAAATAAAATATAGATATGAAAAANATTCTTTTTATAGTAACTATTTTTATATTCTCTATTGCCTGTGGTACAAATGAAGAAAATAGAGGTTATAAGGTTCAGGTTAACGATATTTGCCCAAATTTCAGTATACAGCTTTTAGATGGAACGACTATTACTAACGAATCGTTATTAGGCAAAGTATGTGTCATACAATTTACAGCATCTTGGTGTGGTATTTGCAGAAAAGAGATGCCTCATTTGGAAGCTCAAGTGTGGCAAGAATTTAAAAATGAAGATTTTATTTTATTAGGGATAGACCTGAAAGAATCAAAAGAAAAAGTAANATCATTCATTGAAGATATGCAAATAACTTATCCCATGGNGTTGGANACCAATGGATATGTGTTTGAACAATTTACCCTTCCTAAAGCCGGAGTAACACGAAATATTGTTTTGGATAGAAACGGTAAAATAATTTTCCTTACTCGTTTATTTGATAAAGTTGAGTTTCATCAAATGATTGAAGTAATAAGAAAAGAACTAGATAATTAACTACTTTTGATTGGAAGACTTAAACCTTCCATTTATAAAACTTCTTAGAGAAAGATGTTTGGTTTTTCTTCTTTTAACCCGTTTTCGCCACATAACAAAAGAAGACCGCTTCATATGATTTCGCATAAGTTGACGAACATCATTTTCTTTTATGTTATACTGTAACTCAATAGCATCAAAAGGTGTTCTGTCTTCCCACGCCATTTCTATTATTCTATCAATATCTTTTTCTAAAAATACCAAATCTACTGCTTTATGAGTTTTTTAATTGAGTTGTTAAATTGAATGAGATAAATTCCAACCTCTAAGTCTTGCATGTCAATTCTGTGGTTGTACTTAGTTTTTTCAGATTTATAAACCTCTTGTCCAATGGTNTTAAATATTTTAATTTCACTATTGATNTTACTTTCAAGAACAAAGAATTCATAAGTAGGGTTAGGAAATATATNAAAAGAAGTATTAATGACAAAATCTGAGGTTGATAAACCAGATTCAACACAAAAATTAAGTGTTATTTCCTCACCAAAATCAGAATTAGGTTCGTTTAATTCAGCTAGAATATTATTACCATTATCATAAATAGTAAAGTCGCCATCAAATTCACAAGTATGTTGAGATCCGTACAAACCATCACCATAATCATCTTCAACCACAAATTTATAACAACCATCCATTAAACACCAGTTCTCAATAATACTTTCTGGNTTAGGCTCCATATCTTGTGCGGTATTTCCACCAGGGTAATATCCGTTAGACACTGAATATATAACTTGGCCATTAGTGTTTTGTAATTCCCAAGAGGTTTCTTCACCATAACAATCTGGTAAAAAATCCAAATCAACTAAATTAGGAGCAACACTAATATAATTATTCATCGAGTATTCATCAGAATTTTCTGTGCCAGTTACATTNAAAGTAACATCATAAGAACCCGGGGAATTATAAAATACAGTATGTGGTCCAGGGCCATTAGCTGAAGCTGGAGAGCCACCAGGGAATTGCCAATTATATGACGTTATCTCACCAGAAGATAAAGAAGAATAAGTAACTGATGAATTTAAACAAACGTTAGTTACTGAACTATTAAAAGCAGCAGTTACTATTGAACTTTGATTACAATACATTCCATCTAGTGTGATTGCATTTGTACTAGCGGGGTCTAACCAAGGCTTTAGCTGCTCAGAATTAGAGTTACCTACCTGATCCCATCCGTGCCAAAATTTACCATAAATATCTGACTGATTAGTTGCTGTACAAAATGACGAACCACCAGTTAGAACACCAGTCAATAGCCCATTTTGATTAAAAATTGGTGAACCTGAAGATCCACCCTCAGTTACACCGTGACCATTAAGTGTTTCTGACCAAAAAACGCGCCAATGAGTAGAATTATCGTTTCCAAATCCAAGCCCGCTAGATGAAGAAAGTGTGTTTGTAAAGGTAGATATTTTCATTATATCACCTGATGGATGGTGAATGCTGACACCACTTGTAGCTCCTGTATTACTTCTATTCCAACCTGCAAAATAAGGATCAAAATCTGGATCACTATTTAACTCAACTAAAAAGAAATCTGGATCACCATTATTTCCTTCTCCTCCACTATTAGCTACTCTAGAACAACCAGTTATAGAGTGAGTATTAGTAGGTACTGAATTATTACAATTTGTTGAACGATAATTAAAATAAAATATTGATTGATTTAATCCATTATCACTTATATCTCCACCACTAAAACAATGATCAGCCGAAAGAACATATGGAGTACAATTGTTTAAAGTATTATTTACTAAACCTCCNGAGCAAAGACCTACATTCCATCCAGATCCAATTTGTATTCTACACACAGATTTTTTTTGATTTTCCCAAGCATTACCTTCAGAACAATTTGCATTAACTTGACATTCGTCTGAAGAATTATAACCATTTAATTGTCCTCCGCTAATATCCCTATACCCATAAGCAAAACGATTAATTGATAATTTCAAATCATTATTTTCATATTCAGGTTGAAAATACTCAATGATTAAAGTTTCACCATGAATGATTTCTGTTGCAAAAANACCAGAAATATGGTTATGCTTGGAAGTAAAAGGNCCAATTCTTTGTGTCTGAGAAGGGTTGTAAATGTATAACTCCCCAGAAGATGGTATCCAAAAATCGTCATAATACAATGAAATCCCTTTAGCATTAGTAGCTTCAATAGCTAATGTCCAAACCTTACCTCCATCAATCTCAGTCCATAAGCCGTCGTCAGAACTTGAAATATCACACATCACGAATTTTCCAAAGTTAAACATTTGACCTTTGACTACTTCTTGATTTAATAAATCTTCTATATCGGAAGGTTTATCAAATATCAATAACGGTATTTCATTTCCAGAATCTAAAAAAATAGACTCAATGTTTTGTGCCGTTATGAAATTGANACTCAATAAAAATGACAGTATTATCTTATACATATATTAAATGTTNCNGTTAAAACAAATTTNCTTCAAGTACAAAAATAATGAATTGCTAATTAATAGACACTNTTTTGATNCTTAACTATTATATTTGCCAATCAAACTATGACANNTAAGAAAAAAAAAATACNTAAACGTGCTNGTCGTTTATTTCANTATTTAAANCCATATAAAATAGAATTTTCCTTCGGACTTTTCTTCTTATTATTATCTACATTAGCCTCNTTAATTTTTCCTACTTTATTGGGNAATCTTGTAGATTCAGCCTCANATAAACTAGTAAATAACATCAACCAAATAGCAATAGCACTTTTAGTTTTATTTGCCTTACAAGCTATATTTTCCTATTTCAGAATTGTGTTATTTGTAAATGTTACTGAAAAAACATTAGCAAAAATTCGACAAGAAACCTATGCACATCTCATAAAACTGCCAATGAATTTCTTTTCAAAAAGACGAGTTGGTGAATTAAATAGCCGTATTGCTTCTGATATATCCTTATTACAAGAAACTTTTACTACCGATTTAGCTGAATTTTTAAGACAAGTGCTCATCATAATAGGTGGTATAATTTTTCTTTCTTTGACCTCTGTTAAACTGACTTTATTTATGTTAGCTATTATTCCCGCAATGATGTTAGCTGCAGTCTTTTTTGGTAAGTATATTAAAAGATTTTCCAAACAAGTACAACAAAAAGTAGCTGAATCCAACACNATTATAGAAGAGACTTTACAAGGTATTTCCAACGTCAAAGCGTTTACCAATGAGTTTTTTGAAATAGGACGATACACTAAAAAAACAAATGAAGTGATGAAAATTGCCAAAAAAGGAGGTCGTTATCGTGGTGCTTTTGCTTCATTCATCATCTTTTGTTTGTTTGGTTCTATAGTGGCAGTTATATGGTATGGCGTACTGATGATTAACTCAAACGAACTAAGCATAGGAGAATTGTTTACNTTTATACTATACTCTGTATTTATTGGTGCATCTGTAGGTGGCATAGCCGACATTTATGCAAAACTTCAAAAAGCAATCGGAGCAACAGAACATTTGATGGATATTCTTGAAGAAGAAAAAGAAGAAATCCATTCAACTGTTAGTACTGATNCCGTTGACGGTCATTTAAAATTTCACAATTTAAGTTTTGCCTACCCAAGTAGACCAGATGTAAAAGTATTAAACAATTTAAATTTTGAAGTTCAACAAGGGCAAAACGTAGCCTTGGTAGGTCCAAGCGGCGCAGGAAAAACCACATTAACCTCTATACTATTTGGTTTTTATAAAATAGAACACGGTCAAATTAGTATTGATGGAAAAAATATTGAAGAATACGACTTACACTTTTTAAGAAAGCAAATTGCTATTGTCCCTCAAGATATCATATTATTTGGCGGTAGCATAAAAGAAAATATTGCATACGGTAAATTAGACGCTTCTCACGAAGAAATTGAAGAAGCAGCTAAAAAAGCTAATGCTCTTAATTTCATTAATGATTTCCCCGAAAAAATGGAAACACTTGTTGGTGAGCGAGGTATACAACTTTCAGGTGGACAAAGACAACGAATAGCAATTGCTAGAGCTTTGCTAAAAAATCCTAGTATATTAATTTTAGACGAAGCGACTAGTGCTTTAGACTCTGAATCCGAAAAGTTGGTTCAGCAAGCTATGGACGTACTCTTGAAAGGAAGGACTTCTATAGTTATTGCTCATCGACTCTCTACCATTAAAAATTCAGATTGTATATTAGTACTCGAAAATGGACAAATTATTGAGCAAGGAACGCATCAAGAGCTTCAAAAAAATGAAGGCTTGTATAAGCAACTCTCTGATATGCAGTTCAACCATTAAGAATAAAATATAACCCGTGAAACACCTTATAAGCTTAGTAACACGATTAATACCTCGACATTACCTACACCACCTCAGTCATTTTTTTCTCAGAATATTTTCTCTATTTATGAGAGGTAATAAATTCGAAGACCCCATTAATGGATATACTTATAGAAAATTGCTACCCTATGGAAGGCTAAGATCTAGAGAAAATGCCTTAGCACCAGATAGTATGTCTTTAGAAAGACACCGACTAATTTGGTTGTACCTTAAAGAGAAAACTAATTTCTTTAGTGATAATTTAAAATTTTTACACATAGCCCCCGAATACTGCTTTATTAAGCTATTCAAAAATCAAAAGAATTTAGACTACACTACAGCCGATTTAAATTCTCCTTGGGCAGATGTAAAAATGGACGTTCACGATATTCCCTTCGAGGATAATACCTTTGATGTCATTATGTGTAATCACGTTTTAGAGCATGTACAAGATGACAAAAAGGTGATGAAAGAATTTTACAGAGTGATTAAAAAAGGTGGTTGGGGAATTTTTCAAGTACCTATCGACACTAATCGAAAGGAAACCTTCGACGATCCTAGCATAACAGACCCTAAAGAAAGAGAGAAACACTATTGGCAAGACGATCACGTAAGACTTTATGGCTTAGATTATGGCAATATTCTTAGTAAAGCTGGTTTTGAAGTTGTTGAAGATGACTATATCAATAACATAGACCCTAGCTTAGTTGAACGTTATGCTTTGCCAAAAGGTGAAATTATATATTTCTGTAAAAAGACAACTTAAACCATCTTTACATAAACAACTTTTTTAGTTTCAAAAAATTCTTGACTGAAATAATCTGAAAGATCAAACGAATTATGGTGATGTGTTACTTGACTCATTTCTTCGGTCAAATCACCCCCTTTAAGGTATAGAATACCATTAGAAAAAGTGTTGTTACACTCTAGAAAAAATTTGTCTTCTACCCACTTTATAAAAGCAGGCATATTAGTTACCGCTCGGCTCACAACAAAATCAAATTTCTCATTGATTTTTTCTGCTCTTTCATGTTCTGTTCTGACATTTTTTAAACCTAACTCCTGAGCCACTGAAAGAACTACCTTAATTTTTTTACCAATACTATCCACTAATAAAAAATCTACATTAGGAAATAATATAGCTAATGGAATACCCGGAAAGCCTCCTCCTGTACCAACATCTAGCACCTTAGTACCATCTGCGAAGCTCATTATTTTAGCTATACCTAAAGAATGTAAAACGTGACGCTCTAAAAAGTCACTCATATCTTTTCTAGAAACCACATTTATTTGAGCGTTCCAAAACTCATACAAATCAGAAAGATTGGAGAATTGCTTTTTTTGAATATCTGTTAAANCTGGAAAATGTGTAAAAATGATATTATCCATTAAAAGGTGTCTTTTTTNCCAGAAAGTATCTTAAACAATTGCTCTCTTGAGCGAAATAATTGAGCTTTAACTGTTCCAATAGGTATCTCTAACTCTACAGAAATTTCTTCATAACTGTATTCTTTAAAGTAACGTAACTTAACCAATTCTCTGTAGTTTGGTTTTAGTTGTTCTACTATGTTTCTTAAAATTTGAATACGTTGCTTATTTATCATCTTTTTCTCCGGCCCATCACCCTGGTAGGGAATGTCTATTGCTGTTTGTGAGCCTTCATCGTGTTCTATCATAGCATCTATTGAGTAAGTTGGTAATTGTTTCTTTCTCAAATAATCAATACAGTTATTTTTGGCAATGCTAAACAACCAAGTGCTAAAAGCAAAATTAGGTGTATAAGAATCTAACTTATTAAAGGCTTTACCAAAGGCTTCTATGGTTAGTTCCTTAGCAAGTTCTCTGTCGTTAACTCTTTCATAAAGCATAAAAAAGATAGGATCTCTATACTTAGACATCAAGGTATTAAAGGCACGAGGATCTCCTTTGGATAATGCCAATTCAATGATTTTTAAATCCTCCTTTGCTTTTTCTGAAAGTTCTTTGTTTACCAAAACCTTTTCTTTTTTATCATTCTGTTGACTATAAAGATAAAGTAAAAAATAATAAACAGCAGTTCTAAAAATGGATACAGAAATATTAAATCTTTTTCTCCAAGTTTTTTCATTATAAAATAAGACACTAACATTTGAACTGCTAAACGTATCACAAACAAAGAAATAATAACATGAAGGAAGGGTTGCCAAAACAGTAAAGCAAAAAATAAGAACCAAAATAATGCTTGACTAAGCGTCCATAAACCCAACATCATCTTGTGATAGTTTTTATAATAAATTCCTGTACTAAGGTGCCTACTTTTTTGTCTTATCCAAGACTTCCAAGTGGTTTTTGGAACAGATAAGGTGTGTGAAGAATACGCAATACTTATAGCAGTATTATTTGGATTTGCTACTTCTTTAATAAATAAATCATCATCTCCTGAAGGTAAATGCAAGTGAGTAGCAAAGCCTTTATTTTCAAAAAATAATGACTTTTTGTAGGCTAAATTTCTACCTACACCCATATAAGTTTTACCGATTAAGGCATAGGAAAAATACTGCATAGCCACTTGAAATGTATCAAATCTTACTAGCTTATTCAATAAGCCTTTATGCTTTTCATAAGCACCATACCCAAGNACAATAGTCTTATTAGAAAAATGTTGAGCCATAGAACTAATCCAATCCTTATCTCTTGGGTAGCAATCGGCATCAGTCAAAAGNAGGTAGTCATACATAGCGGCTTTGATACCTAAGGTTAAGGCAAACTTTTTACCGAAACCTTTTTTGATATCTTTNCCGATTTCAACAAGTTTTATTTTAGGATGGTTTTCCCATTTTTTAAATACAAATTTTGTGTTGTCTGTTGACTGATCATTAACTAATACTATTTCAAAATTAGGGTATTCTTGTTCTAATAATTTATCTAATAAAGCCTCCCAGTACTTTTCTTCGTTGTAACCACATACAACAACAGAAACAGCTTTAGAAAAGGTCTTTTTTTGTTCCTTATGTGTTGCTAAATTCAAATAAATAAAAAAATTATAGCACAATTGTACTAGAAATAGAAAAGAAAAAATTACTAAGCATACAGTAGCTATATCCATAGACTACAATGATACGGATATTTAATTTTTTTATGCCCTATAAAATAGATGTTATTAAGACTTAACTATCTTTGGAGAAATTTGCATTTATGGATTTCAAGCTGATTAAAAAAGATAGTGCCTCAAAAGCACGTTTAGCAGAACTGACAACTGCTCACGGAAAAATCCAAACCCCTATTTTTATGCCTGTCGGAACTGCAGCAACAGTCAAGGGTGTTCATCAGCATGAAGTAGATAAAGATACTCAAGCACAAATTATCTTAGCTAACACTTACCATTTGTACTTAAGACCAGGGCTTGAAGTATTAGAAAAAGCGGGAGGACTACACCAATTTATGAATTGGCAAAAGCCCTTTCTAACCGATAGTGGTGGTTATCAAGTGTATTCACTGTCAGGAAAACGTAAAATTAAGGAAGAAGGTGTGAAATTTCAATCCCACATAGATGGATCTTACCACCTTTTTACTCCAGAAAATGTAATGGATATTCAACGAACTATAGGTGCTAATATTATTATGGCATTTGATGAATGCACGCCTTACCCTTGCGATTTTAACTACGCTAAAAAGTCTATGCAAATGACACACCGTTGGCTAAAGCGTTGTTGTGAACGCTTTGATAATACCGAAGCAAAATACGGTTTTGAACAAACCCTTTTTCCAATTGTTCAAGGAAGTGTATATAAAGATTTGAGAAAACAATCGGCAGAAAAAATAGCCTCTTTTGAGCGAGAAGGTAATGCCATAGGTGGCTTGTCTGTTGGCGAGCCTCATGAGCTTATGTATGAAATGACAGAAATAGTATGTAACGTGCTACCTCAAGATAAGCCCCGCTATCTAATGGGCGTGGGAACGCCAACTAATTTATTAGAAAACATTGCTTTGGGTGTAGATATGTTCGATTGTGTTATGCCTACTAGAAATGCTAGAAATGGAATGATATTTACAAACGAAGGGACTATAAATATCAAAAATAAAAAATGGGCAGACGACTTTTCTCCTTTAGATGAAAACGGCACTTCATATGTGGACTCCAAATACAGTAAAGCTTATGTGCGTCACTTATTTACTGTCAACGAAATGTTGGGCAAACAAATAACAACTTTACACAATATTCGTTTTTACCTATGGTTAATGGAACAAGCTAGAGAACATTTGGCGGCTGGGACATTTACTGAATGGAAAAATATAATGGTTAAAAAACTAGACAGACGTTTGTAAATGCAAAAGTTAGATTGGTATATCGTTAAAAAGTTTTTAGGGACGTTTTTCTTCTCTATATCACTGATATTACTAATCGTTGTGGTATTTGATATCTCAGAAAAGATAGATGATTTTATAGAGAAAGATGCTCCACTAAGAGGTATTATATTCGACTATTACCTCAATTTTATCCCCTACTTCGGTAACCTTTTCAGTCCTTTATTCACTTTTGTAGCTGTCATCTTTTTCACTTCTAAAATGGCTAATAATACAGAAGTTATCTCCATTTTAAGTAGTGGTATAAGCTTCAACAGGTTTTTACTACCTTTTATGTTATCTGCCGGATTGTTAGCTATCATATCATTTACACTTAGCAACTTCATTATTCCTCCTGCCAACAGTGAACGCTTAGAATTTGAAAANACNTATATCAAAAACCCTTANAAAAACAGAGATAAGGACATACATATGCAAATAAAACCTGATCAGTTTATATACATGCAATCTTATAATTCCAAACGAAACATTGGCTATAAATTTTCAATGGAACAATTTNAGAATAATAAACTCCAAGAAAAGCTATTTTGCAATTATATCAAATGGAATAAAACTAAAGAAAATTGGACGGTTTATAACTATTTCATTCGTAAAATTGACAATTTAAATGAAGAAATAATCGAAGGAGATACACTAGTTTTAACTATTAACCTTAAGCCTGATGATTTTAACGTAAGGCGAAGTATGGTAGAAACTATGAATATGTTTGAGCTTAACGATTATATCAATCAAGAACGCATGAAAGGCTCTAAAAATTTAGTTTTTCATATAATCGAACAACAAAAACGCTTTGCTTATCCCTTTGCAACACTTATACTCACCATAGTTGCAGTGGCAATGTCATCACGAAAAGTTAGAGGAGGAATTGGTTTGCATCTTGGTTTAGGGCTACTTATTAGCTTTGCTTACATACTATTTATGCAAATTTCCACAACATTTGCTACAAATGGTGACTTGTCTCCGATCTTTGCAGTATGGATTCCCAATTTACTATTTGCTAGTTTGGGACTTTACCTTCTTAAAAAAGCTCCTAAATAGCTTTAGCCTCATTCCAATACAGATCCATCTCTTTCAAAGTTAAATCTGATAAGTTTTGTCCCTTAGATTTAATTTGTTTTTCCATATATTGAAAGCGTTTAATAAACTTTTGGTTAGTTTTTTCCAATGAATTTTCAGGATTTACATTTACAAATCGAGCATAATTAATAAGTGAAAAAATGAAATCACCAAATTCATCATTAGTCTTTTTCTCATCACCTTTATCTATTTCGGTCTTTAATTCCATTAATTCCTCTTTTACCTTATCCCAAACTTGATGTTTATCATCCCAATCAAAACCAACACCACGAGCTTTTTCCTGAATTCGCATAGACTTTACCATAGCTGGCAAAGACTTAGGCACGCCTTCTAGAACAGAAGTCTTACCTTCTTTTAGCTTTAACTTTTCCCAATTAGCTTTCACCTCTATTTCATCAGCTACTTCAATATCTCCGTAAATATGAGGGTGACGATGAATCAACTTATCACAAACACCATTTAATACATCTGTAATATCGAAAGAATTTGTTTCTGAAGCTATTTTGGAATAAAAAACAAGATGTAACATAATGTCTCCCAACTCTTTTTTTATTTCTTGCATATTGCCTTCTATAATGGCATCAGACAATTCATAAACCTCCTCTAAAGTTAAATAACGTAAACTATCAATAGTTTGCTTCATATCCCAGGGGCATTTAGACCTTAAATCATCCATAATATTTAATAATCTTTTAAAAGCTGCAAGTCGTGCATCCATAAATCAAATTTTTAACAAAAGTAGTATAACAATTTTATAACTTTGCAACCAATTAAATTTTATATGAAAGTTGTTTTATTAGCAATAGCATTATTAGCTTTAGGTTTTGCAGGAATAGCAATTAAAATACTTATCAAGAAAGGTGGTAAATTTTCTGGTACATGCGCAAGCAATAGCCCACTTCTTAACAAAGAAGGTGAAAATTGTGGATTTTGTGGTGCAAGTCCTGACGAAATGTGTAAGAAAGAAGAAGTTACTAGTTAATCACTAATGATTTAAAGCCATCAGTTGACCAGTTTTCCCAACTACCATCATCATTGATAAATATTAAAAAAGCTTCCAAATTGGCGTGTTTACTTAAAAAATCTTTAGTTTGCTCCACTCCCATTACCATAAAGGTTGTAGCAAAGGCATCAGCTTTCATACAATCATCAGTTATAACAGTAGCACTTAACAAAGAATGTTGAACAGGATAAGCTGTTTTAGGATTAATAGTATGAGAAAATATTTTACCATCTTTTTTGTAAAATTTTCTGTAATTACCAGAAGTTGCTAAAGATTTATTATGTAGGTTTAAAATTACTTGAAAGCGGTCGTTTACATCAATCTTATTAGAGGGTTTGTCTATACCTACTGTCCATTTTTTGTTTCTAGAATTAAATCCTTTTGCTTTGAGTTCTCCTCCCAATTCAATTAAATAGTCAGAAATATGATGTGAATCCAATAGCTCAGCAATGACATCTACGGTATACCCTTGAGCAAGGGCATTAAAATCCATAGTTTTTTGTTGAGGATTAGAAAGCAAGCTATCTCCTTTAAGTGATAAATCCTGAAAACCGATTTTTTTTAATAAAGTGACTATATACAATGAATCTGTCTCTAATTTTTCATCAGGTCCAAAACCCCAAGCCTCAACTAATGGTGCTACTGTACAATCAAATAATCCATCGCTAACTGTAGAAAAATAAATAGAGGCTTTAAAAACACGTACAAAATGGGTGTCTAACAATAAACTAGTATCACCTAAATTCAACTTACTCAATAAAGAGTTGGCATTATAAGTAGATAATGAATTATCAATAACTGTAAGAAGACTGTCTATTTTATGATGATAGTCTTCTGAGCTCATATATTTGATACTATAAGTAGTACCTTGGGCAAAACCAACATTATGAATTAAACTTTTAGAGCTATCTAATCCTTTACAGGCAAAAAATAAACAAACAATAAAAATCAANTATTTCATGACANAAAATTATGTATTTNTTTTCATAGAATTTAATANAAATNATGAAAATAGATNCTATTTCATTNGACGATTATTTTGATAGAATTCCTGATGTTATAANTAAAAAATGGTAAATTACATTANCCNCCAAAGTCGTCAAAACGAACATTTTCATCAGGAATACCCCAATCGTCAGCCAGCTTTAAAACAGCTTGATTCATAAGTGGNGGTCCACAGAAATATAATTCTATATCTTCTGGTGCTTCGTGCTTAGTTAGATATTGATCAATAACAGCTTGGTGCACGAAACCAACAAAACCATCACCTTTCTTATCATCTAAATCTTTTTTAGGCGTCCAATTATCTTCTTCTAGTGGCTCAGATAAAACAATTTCGAAATTAAAGTTTGAAAATTCTTTTTCTAAACTATAAAAGTGATCTAAGTAGAATAATTCTCTTTTTGACCTACCACCATACCAATAACTAACTTTTCTGCCTGTCTTTAAAGTTTTGAATAACTCATAAAGATGAGAACGCATTGGCGCCATTCCTGCTCCTCCACCGATATAAAGCATTTCAGCTTCAGAATTATTAATAAAGAATTCTCCGTAAGGCCCTGAAATAGTAACCTTATCTCCTGTTTTTCTACTGAAAATATAAGATGAAGCTACACCAGGATTTACGTCAGCCCATGCATTTTTTGATCTATCCCAAGGTGGTGTAGCAACTCGAACGTTAAGCATAATACGTCTTCCTTCTGCAGGATATGAAGCCATAGAATATGCACGAACAACTTCTTCGTCATTTTTCATTTTAAGTGACCATAAACCAAATTTATCCCACTCCAATTTGAATTTTTCAGCTTCATCGTGTTCATCTGGGTGNGCNGTNATATCAATATCNGCATAATTGATTTCACAATCAGGAATTTCAATCTGNATNTATCCNCCTGCNTCGTAAGGCATATCCTCNGGNATTTNTACNATNAACTCNTTNATNAAAGANGCAACATTATAGTTNGANACAACNGTNGCTTCCCATTTTTTTACACCAAANACTTCTTCAGGAATAGANATTTCCATATCCTCTTTTACCTTNACTTGACATCCTAAACGATAGTTATCTGCAATTTCTTTTTTAGAGAAGTGTGGTTCTTCAGTAGGTAAGATACTACCACCACCATTATGCACTTGGCAAGTGCACTGAATACATGTCCCGCCGCCACCACAAGCAGATGGTAAAAATATACCCTCATTACTTAAGGTATTTAAAAGAGTAGAACCTCCTTCTACTTCAATTTCTTTTTCTCCATTTATAGAAATTTTGACTTTTCCAGATGGCATCAATTTTGATTTTACAAATAGTAATATACTTACTAATGAAAAAATAACTAGAAGAAAAATAGCTACACTTGAAATTATTGTTATTGTACTTAAACTTAAAATCATTTATCTAATAGTTCTAAAAAATTATAATTTTATACCCATAAAGCTCATAAAACCAATACCCATAAGACCTGTAATAATAAATGTAATACCTAATCCACGAAGAGGCGCAGGCACATGAGAATANCGGATTTTTTCTCGAATTGCNGCAATAGCAACTATTGCTAAAAACCAACCAATTCCAGAGCCTAAACCAAAGATTGTTGCTTCTGTAATATTGTTATATGCTCTCTCTTGCATAAACAAAGATCCTCCNAGAATTGCACAATTAACAGCAATTAAAGGTAAAAATATTCCTAGTGAACCATATAATGCTGGAGATACTTTTTCTACAATCATTTCTACCAACTGAACCATAGAAGCGATAATTGCAATAAACATTATAAAACTTAAAAAACTTAAATCGACATCGATAAAAGAATTACTAATCCAAGTAAGTGCACCAGGCTTTAAAACAAATTTTTCCAATAAAAAATTTATAGGGACGGTGAATCCTAAAACAAATATAACAGCAAAACCCATACCAACTGATGTTTTTACTGTTTTTGATATTGCTAAATAAGAACACATACCTAAAAAGTAAGCGAAAACCATATTATCTATGAATATAGATTTTATAAAAATATTTGCTAATTCTTGCATAAATTTAATTTTAAGATTCGATTAAATTTCTATTTCTAGCTCTTTGTATCCAAATGATAATACCAACAGTAACAAGAGCCATTGGAGGTAAAATCATCATTCCATTATTTTCATATCCAATTTCATATAATCCTAACTTTTCAATAACAGGATACCCATACAAAGTACCTGCACCTAAAAGTTCTCGAAAAAAAGCTACGGCAATTAGTATCCAACCATAACCAAATGCATTACCTAATCCATCAAGAAAAGATTTCCAAACACCATTTCCTAGAGCAAAAGCTTCTAATCTTCCCATAATTATACAATTTGTAATTATAAGACCCACAAAAACAGAAAGCTCTTTACTAACATCATAAACAAAGGCTTTGAGTACCTGATCCACCAAAATTACTAATGTTGCTATAACAACTAGTTGAACTATGATTCTAATTCTAGAAGGGATAAAATTTCTCATTAAAGAAACAACAACATTTGCAATTGACATAACTACTAAAACTGAAATAGCCATTACTACAGCTGGCTTCAACTGAACGGTAATTGCTAAAGCTGAACAAATACCTAATACCTGAGTAGTAACGGGATTATTATCATTTAATGGATCTGTTAAAAGCTTTTTATTTTTTGAAGAAAACAAAGATTCTTTATTTTTACTCATTTTTTAAATTTAATTTAAATTATAAACTACCATCAACAATTTCTGACTTTGATAACAATTCTTTCATTTGAGATTTTTTTTTGTTAAAAAAAGGTAGATACTGCTCAAAACGTTCAGCTAGCATATCAGCTAATCCATCTGAAGTTATGGTGCCACCTGAAATACCATCAACTGAGTGCATATCATCAATTGGAGCGCCACCCTTAACAACATTTATAGACACCAGATTATTTCCTTCAAAAATCNTTTTACCAATAAATGGTTCTTGAAACCAATCTAAAGAAATTTCAGCACCAAGACCAGGTGTTTCGGCTTTGTGATCAAATACAGCACCTGAAATAGTATTCATATCGTCTTTTAGAGCAATAAATCCCCAAATTGGACCCCACAATCCTTTGCCTCTCATAGGAAGTATGTATAACTTTTTACCATTTTGTATACTTTCAAATACTGGCAATAATTGTTGATCTGCTGGCTTTCTAAGTTCAATTCCTAAGTCAACATTAAAAGCATCACCATCTAATTTATTACCTTTGTTGTTAATTATATAGGAATCAACAATATTTTTTTCATAAGAAGCCGCCGCCTCTTCACGACTAACCTTTATACCAACAGTAGAAAGTATATTTTGTTTCTTTTCAGCTTCTATGTTTTTACTCTGAAATGGTTTTAGACTAATAGCAGCAGTTGATAACAAAGTAGCTACTAAAATAACCATAATTGTGGCAAAAGTGAAAGTGTATGAATTCTTATTTACATCCATAATATTAAGCTTTAACTCTTTTTAATCTTTTTTTAATATTTGCTTGAATCACATAATGATCTACAAGAGGTGCAAAAATATTCATGAGTAAAATTGCTAACATCATTCCCTCTGGATATGCTGGATTAAAAACCCTAATAAGTATAGCAAAAACACCAATTAAAAATCCGTATATATATTTTCCTTTATTGGTTTGTGAGCCGGTAACTGGATCAGTAGCCATAAAAACCGCTCCGAAAGCAAAACTTCCAATAATTAAATGAATTTCAGCAGGTGTTGTCATCAATTCGTTTGCGCCCCACATATTAAATAGTGATGCCATAACAAAACCTCCAATGAATGTTGAGAGAATAATTCTCCAGGATCCTATTCCTGTAGCTATTAGTATCACAGCTCCTAGCATAATTGCAAAAAACGAGGTCTCACCAACTGAACCAGGGATAGTGCCTAAAAGCATATCATATGTGTTATGTGATAATGTTTGCCAATTAGATGAAGACGCAAGCTCACCAAGAATAGTAGATCCTGAGTGACCATCTACCATAGCATTATGAACCCATACTTTATCTCCAGACATATATATTGGATGTGCAAAAAACAAAAATGCTCTAGCTGTAAGAGCAGGATTTAAAATATTCATTCCAGTACCTCCAAAAACTTCTTTGCCAATTACAACTGCAAATATTACAGATATGGCCAACATCCATAAAGGTACATCTATAGGCATAGTAAGGGGTATCAATAGTCCTGTAACTAAATAACCCTCATTTACTGAATGACCACGATAAATAGCAAAGGCAAACTCAACAGCTAATCCTACAGCATAAGAAACAATTATTAAAGGCAAAAACTTCCAAAAACCAAATATAAAATTTTCCATTAATGTAGCTGTTTCTCCAATAGCAACATGGTATTGATAACCAACATTCCACATACCAAATATCATACAAGGTATTAAGGCAACTATAACCATAAACATTGTACGTTTTAAATCAATAGCATCTCGAATGTGAGCACCATTATTTGTGGTATGATTTGGAACAAATAAAAAAGTCTCAAAAGCGTCGTAAGCTGGGTATAGCTTTTCTAATTTACCACCATTTTCAAAGTGTGGCTTAACAACATCTAATAAATTTTTAAATATTTTCATACTAAATAATTCTAACTACATTCTTTTTTAATTAAATCTAAGCCATTACGTATAATGTTTTGCACTTGCATTTTAGAAGTACACACAAACTCACAAAGAGCCATATCTTCTTCAGAAACTTCATATATACCCAATTGCTCCATAGCATCAATATCTTCAATCATGCAGGCTTTAATAAGCTGCATAGGATAAACATCCATTGGTAAAACTTTTTCATACTGACCCGTAACTACATAAGCTCTTTCTTCGCCGTTGTAGTTGGTATTTAAATTATATTTCTTTGTTGGTTTTAACCATGAAAAATATGACTTAGACATCGAAAATTTTTGTAAACCTGGAGCAATCCAACCTAAAAATTCTTGCTTATCTCCCTCAGAAATAACAGTAATCTGAGAGTCGTAAAAACCAATATAACCGTCGGAAGATATTTTAGTACCAGTGAGAACATTACCACTGATATATCTGTTATTACCATTGATTATAGAATTTTCAGAAATCATATTTGAAATAGATGCACCAGAAATTGTCCTGTAATAACGCGGTTTTTCAACATGAGGACCTGTTAATGCAACCATACGAGACACATCATATCTTCCATCGATAAATAACCTTGCTATTGTTAAAATGTCTTGTGGATATAAATACCAAACTATATCTCCTTTATTTATAGGATCAATATGATGAATTTGCACACCAACATTACCGGCTGGATGAGGACCTGAAATTTTATTTATTTCTACTCCCTTACAATCTGTAAAAACCTTGGACGGATTAGTATTTCCATCAACGTTTAGATGTACCTTACCATCTGTTAATTTCTTAATCACATCTATACCCTTTTGAAACAATTCATCTAAACCATGTAAAACAAAATCATTATCAGGTGATAAAGGAGCTGTGTCAAATGAAGAAATAAATATTGCCTTAGGTTTATCTGACGGGTTTGCTATTATATCAAAAGGCTTTTGACGAATAAATGGCCATACACCACTTTCAAGCAATCCTTCTATAATTTCATCTCTTGATGAATTAATATCATATGAAAAACTTTCATAACTAATATCAGAGTCAGCACAGATTTTAACTTCCATTATTCTGCGTTTAGCACCACGAACAATNTCTGTTACACTTCCACTTACAGGTGATGAAAAACGAATTTGTTCATTATACTTGTCAATAAACAAACATGAGCCAGCTTTGACTTTATCACCTTCTTTAACTAACATTTTAGGAATTAGAGAGTGGAAATCAGTTGGCTTAATACTAAAATTTTTTGCTTTAGGAATACTTGCATATACTTTATCGGCCTCTCCCAAAAGGTGAATATTAAGACCTTTTTTTAATCTGATATCTTTTGACATCTCTTTTTATTAAAAATTGTGATATTAGCAAGCAAAAATATACATTTGTAACAAACTAAATGCATCTCATTTCAATAAGAATTTTTAATTTATAATGATTCTAAATAAGGGCATTTTTTCTAGATATATTTTATAACTATAACATAANAAANTAAAAATTAAAAATAGATTGAAAAATATNATTNNATNNATAATCNTATGTTNCGGATTACTTTTTTCTTGCNGCGGTTNAAAAAAAACATCNCAATTTNACGAATCTNNNTANGATGATAAAATCTNTNNAAATTTANTNNTTGATNAAACANANGTTGTTGAAGAGATNANNCAAGATNNNATTTTNGAAAATAAGTTTCGTTATGAAAATGCNATTTANAATNNTTCAATTCGCAGTGTACANCTTCATCCCCTACGTTTTGAAATGGGAAATCCACTCATACNCCTTTCNTNTANAGACAGTCTTCTACTNTCTTTTGATGACCTTANTNGCGACCCACAAAACTACNCCTNNANCCTANTTCATTGTAATGCTGACTGGACACCTTCCGANCTAATGGAAAGTGAATACTTGGAAGGTTTTTATGAAGTACCAATCACAGATTATCAATTTTCATTTAANACCATACAAAATTANNTCCACTACCAAACTGTNATNCCTAGTGCTAATTTAAAACCTACCCTTTCAGGAAATTACNTACTTATCGTTTTCCNAGAAAACCAAAAAGANCAGCCTATTCTTAGTCAAAGAATGATGATANTAGAACGAAAAAGTATCGGTCAAAGGAAGTGTNAAACGAGCCACAGNTTTAGAACAANGNAACTACCAACACGAAATAGACTTTAGCATNNATCATAGNGGCTATGANATAGATAATCCTTTTNNTGATATTANNCCAATAATTACTCAAAATTCTAGATGGGANAATGNNATTANTGGNTTACAAGCTGTATTTGTNAAAGATGATGAAATCGTTTANGACNANGAAGANNAAAACCTNTTTGANGGNGGNAACGAATACCGATTTTTTGACATACAAAGTTTGCGTTANCTTTCNGAANGATTAGCCNATATTAGCTTTGAANCCGACACNCACAAAGTAGTATTAAGAACTGACNAGGCTAGACGTTTTCAACGTTACTCGGGTTTAGTACAAGACATNAATGGTAAGCGTTTGATACGAGTACAAGAAGGNTCAAGAAATGCCATNGAAGCCGATTATGCTTTNGTACGTTTTACACTTCCATACGAGNACGAAATTAGTCATGGCGACCTTTATGTTTTCGGACAAATTAGCGACTATGNTTTTCCAGANAGTCATCGNATGACTTACAATACTAAAAAAAACTATTATGAAGCCAGTATATACCTCAAACAAGGCTATTATAATTACGAGTACGTTCTTAAAAAATACGAAGGTGGCAACATCAACAGATTCATAGAAGGCACTCATTACCAAACTGTAAACGATTATCATATATACATTTATCACAGACCAACAGGAGAATCATACGACCAGTTGATAGGAATTCAAAAACTGACTTCAAAAGACTTGTTATGATGGTATATTCCTATAAATTTGCACTAATTACTAAATAAACTAAAAAAATATGTCAAAAGGCGTTTTTAATGTACCCGTAGCTACTAACGAGCCGGTAAAATCATACGAGCCAGGTAGCTCTGAAAGAGAAGAATTATTGAGTACATACCAAGCTATGTATAATTCAACCATTGATGTACCACTATTCATTGGTGGTGAAACAATTCATACATCTGAAAAAATCAATATGGTTCCTCCACATGATCATCAAAATGTTTTAGGACAATATAGTATGGCTACTGCAGAACACGTCAATATGGCTATTGATGCAGCTTTAGAGGCTAGAGAGGAATGGGCAGCTATGCCTTGGCACCAAAGGGTAGCTATCTTTTTAAAAGCTGCAGATTTATTAGCTGGGCCATTCCGAGCAAAAATTAATGCCGCTACTATGTTAGCACAATCCAAAAATGTCTTTCAAGCCGAGATAGATGCCGCTTGTGAACTAATAGACTTTTTCAAATTCAATGCGGAGTACGTCACTCAATTGTATGGTGAGCAACCCGAATCTGCACCAGGCATGTGGAACAGATTAGAACACCGACCATTGGAAGGTTTTGTATTAGCTATTACACCTTTTAACTTCACTTCTATCTGTGCTAACCTCTGTGCTGCACCTGCTATGATGGGTAATGTCATTGTATGGAAACCGGCTGGCACTCAAGTATATTCTGCTAAGGTCATAATGGATTTGTTCAAGGCAGCAGGACTACCTGATGGCGTTATTAATTTAGTACCAGTAAGCGGTCCTGTTTTAGGCGAAGTGGTATTCAATCACAAAGACTTTGCCGGCTTGCATTTTACTGGTTCTACTGGGGTATTCAGACACCTTTGGAAAACCATAGGTAACAACATAGAAAAATACAGAAGCTACCCAAGAATAGTCGGCGAAACAGGTGGTAAGGACTTTATCGTAGCTCACGAATCGGCAGTTCCTGCTGAAGTGGCTACAGGTATTTCAAGAGGTGCTTTTGAATACCAAGGACAAAAATGTTCGGCAGCATCTAGAGCCTATATCCCTTCTAATATGTGGGAAGAAGTCAAAACACAAATTGTGGCAGATGCCAACTCCTTTAAAATGGGAAGTCCTGAAGACCCTTCAAACTTCATCAATGCTGTCATAGACGAAAAGGCATTCGATAGAATTGCACAATACATTGACTTCGTCAAGGAACAATCCGATGCTGAAATTATTGTTGGTGGTGGATACGATAAATCTAAAGGCTATTTCATAGAACCTACCATAGTGCTAACAAGCAATCCTAAATTCAGAACCTTGTGTGAAGAAATTTTTGGACCAGTCATTACCATTTACGTTTACGAGCCTAAAGATTGGAAAGCCACTTTAGAATTGGTGGACAATACAAGTGAATATGCGCTTACAGGTGCTATATTCTCTACTGACAGATATGCTATTGAAGAAGCCTCTAAAGCTTTGGAAAATGCAGCTGGCAACTTCTACATCAACGATAAGCCAACTGGGGCTGTTGTGGGTCAACAACCTTTTGGGGGAGCTAGAGGTTCTGGAACTAACGATAAGGCAGGCTCTATACTCAACTTATTGCGTTGGGTATCGCCACGCACCATTAAAGAAACCTTTGTTCCTTCTCAAAACTACAGGTATCCATTTTTAGGATAATTAAATTTTAAGCGTTGGGTTATGAATCCAACGCTTTTTTTTACTTTTGAGAACAATGTTGAAAGAGTATTATGATAAATTACCCCCAATCTTGAAGAACAAGTTTATACTTGTTACGCTAATCCTTATCGTATGGGTAGCCTTTTTTGACTCCAACAACTGGATAAAACAAGCCAAACTGAAATCCGAAATTGAGGANTTGAAAGAACAAAAAAATTACTACCAAGACGANATAGAAAAAGATAGTNTTGCTCTTTTCGACCTGACCAACAATCAAGAAACGCAAGAGAAATTTGCTAGAGAAAANTANTTGATGAAAAAGNAAAACGAAGACNTCATAGTTATCATAGATTCGGATGAATAAATTATTTTCAGAATTTGCTGCTGTTAGCAGTCAGCAATGGAAAGACAAATTATGTGCCGACCTAAAAGGNAAAACCTTTGAGAATCTCATTAGCTCAGANGGTACGCTNCCTTTTTANCATTCGGANACNCACAAGCACTTTAACCCNCTACCAATTACTGAAAGTTGGGAATCGGTACAATGGATAGATGGNTCAGACCCNAAAAAAGGCAATCAACAGGCTTTGGAAGCCTTNCAAAATGGCATGACGGCTTTGTGCATTTCNAATCCACAAGATTTAAAAACACTACTTCAAGATNTNCTCATACAACACATCCGAATAGATTTTGAAAATTATNCTAAAGAAAGNATACANGAGTTTGANGANTTAGTNNAAGAAAGAGGGCTNAANCCTGAANANATATTNGGNGCTTTTCACGGANAAGAAAGCAAAGGAAATCTTCCNAATTACGTTTACCATACGGTTTTTGTNGATGACATTTACCAAGCNATTGANGAAGGTNAGNTAAGNTCACAATATGTGTTTACNATNGGNAGCGATTNCTTCAAAGAAATAGCTAAAATGAGNGCTTTNTTCATAGCCTTTGAANCAATNAATAANACCANACCNTTTATATTGGCANNAANTACTTTAGNNAATAAAACNACTGAACANCNTTACAACAACTTATTGCGAACGACNACCGAAAGTATNTCGGCTATTTTTGGNGGTTGTGATGCTCTTATGATACGCCCATACAACCAATCTTTTGAGNAAGTCACCGACTTTTCGAACCGTTTGGCACGTAACCANCANCATATCCTNAGGGAAGAAAGTTTTTTAGAAAAAGTACAAGACCCNAGTGCAGGAAGCTACTNCNTAGAAGCNCTAACCCAANGCTTTTTAAAATCCGAAAGACAAGAANGTNNNGTTGAAAATATTGAACAANNATTATGGNANACGGCAGANCAAATAGCCGTCAAAAGNAANTACACTAAAGAAGATATTCAAGACCTTGAGCACATTCATTTTGGGGCTGGTATAGCTCCNAATTTGAGAGGNCCTTATTCGTCNATGTANGTCAGTCGCCCTTGGACTATTCGTCAGTANGCTGGTTTTTCTNCNGCNCAAGAATCCAATGCNTTTTACAGAAGAAANTTAGCCGCTGGGCAAAAAGGCTTATCGGTAGCTTTTGATTTNGCTACCCANAGGGGTTACGATTCCGACCACCCTAGAGTAGAGGGCGATGTTGGTAAAGCTGGTGTAGCTATAGACTCCATCANCGATATGAACGTCTTGTTTGATGGNATTCCTTTAAATAAAATGTCCGTTTCTATGACTATGAATGGTGCGGTATTGCCCATTATGGCATTTTATATTGTAGCCGCCCAACAGCAAGGCGTAGATCAAAAAGACTTAGCAGGAACTATACAAAACGATATCCTTAAAGAATTTATGGTGCGTAACACTTACATCTATCCGCCCCAANATTCTATGCGAATCATTTCGGATATTTTCAAATACACTTCTGAGNACATGCCCAAATTCAACAGTATCAGTATTTCGGGTTATCATATGCAGGAGGCTGGTGCTACNNCAGATATNGAATTGGCATACACCTTAGCNGATGGTTTAGAATACATACGCAAGGGCATAGAGGCAGGNATGGACATTGACACCTTCGCTCCTCGCCTGTCTTTCTTTTGGGGCATTGGCATGAATCACTTTATGGAAATTGCNAAAATGCGAGCCGCTCGTATGCTATGGGCAAAAATTGTTAAGCAATTCAATCCTAAAAACCCTAAATCTTTGGCTCTAAGAACCCATTGCCAAACGAGTGGTTGGAGTTTGACCGAGCAAGACCCTTTTAACAACATCAGCCGTACCTGTATTGAGGCCATGTCAGCCGTTATGGGTGGCACACAATCTTTGCATACCAACGCTTTGGACGAGGCCATCGCATTACCTACCGATTTTTCAGCTAAAATTGCTAGAGATACACAGATTTACCTACAAAACGATATTGGCTTATGCCAAACGGTAGACCCTTGGGGCGGTTCATACTACGTGGAAAAGCTAACTCACGACATCGCCCAAAGAGCGTGGGAACACATACAAGAAATTGAGGAATTAGGTGGTATGGCAAAAGCCATAGAAACGGGCTTACCAAAAATGCGTATTGAAGAAGCCGCCGCAAGAAAACAAGCCCGTATAGACAGTGCAAAAGATACCATTGTTGGGGTTAATGCTTATAAGAACAAATCCAAAGAACAAGACTTGGATATTTTGGAAGTGGACAATACATCAGTCCGTTTATCTCAGATAAAACAACTCAAAGAACTCAAAGACCAACGCGATGAAGTAGCCGTACAACAAGCCCTAGATGCCATTAGCCAAGCCTGTAAAAATGGGAAGGGCAACCTATTGGCTTTGGCTGTAGAAGCCACCCAAAAACAAGCTACTTTGGGAGAAATTTCGTATGCTTGTGAAGCGGTTTTTGGTCGCTATCAGGCACAAAACAATTCGATATCAGGTGTTTATAAGATGGAAATAGAAGACAACCCACATTTCAAAGCAGCTTTAGAGCTGAGTGCTACTTTTGAAAAGCAAAAAGGAAGACGTCCCCGTTTAATGGTCGCTAAGATGGGACAAGATGGCCACGATAGAGGAGCTAAAGTGGTAGCCACCTCCTTTGCCGATTTGGGCTTTGATGTTGATATGGGCCCTTTGTTCCAAACACCTAAAGAAGCCGCCAAACAAGCCATAGAAAATGACGTGCATATTTTGGGCGTATCTTCTCTAGCAGCAGGACACAAAACCTTAGTACCACAAGTCATCAGTGAACTTGAGGCTATGGGGCGTGGCGAGATATTAGTTATTGCTGGTGGCGTGATTCCACAACAAGACTACGATTTCTTGTACCAAGCTGGAGTAAGTGGTATTTTTGGACCCGGAACAGTCATTGCCCAAGCGGCTAGTGATATTTTAAAACAATTGCTCGATGAATAAGCTCAGTCAAGAGGTTATAGCAGGGAATCGTTCGGCATTGGCTAGAGCCATTACCCTAGTGGAAAGTACACTTGCCGAGCATCAGCAAGAAGCTAAAAGCATCCTACAAGACATATTACCCCATAGCGGACAATCTTTGCGTATAGGAATATCGGGAGTTCCCGGAGTAGGCAAAAGCACTTTTATAGAAGTCCTAGGTAAACACCTTACAGCACAAGGTATTAAAGTAGCTGTTTTAGCAATTGACCCCTCAAGTGAAAAATCAGGAGGTAGCATATTGGGTGACAAAACCCGTATGCACGAATTGTCGNTTGATGATTTGGCATTTATTCGCCCNTCACCAACNGCAGGTTCTTTGGGTGGNGTAGCCAAAAAAACACGAGAAAGCATACTCCTTTGCGANGCTGCTGGTTATGAAGTNATANTCATAGAAACGGTAGGNGTAGGACAATCCGAAACAGCCGTTCATTCTATGGTGGACGTCTTTGTATTGCTTATGTTNGCTGGNGCTGGTGANGAGCTACAAGGCATCAAACGGGGCATAATGGAAATGGCGGATATCTTACTCATCAACAAAGCCGATGGGGACAACCTCATTCCAGCTAAAAAAGCCCAAGCCCAATACAAAACAGCCTTACACCTTTTCCCTCNTAACCCCAACGGTTGGACTCCACAGGTGGGCATTTGTTCNGCATTGGAAAAANAACACATTGACCAAGCTTGGGAAACTATCGAGGCTTATCGCAAATGGACCCAAGAANGAGGGACTNTACAAAGCNAACGCCAAGAGCAAAACCGCTATTGGNTTCATCAGATGATAAAAGCCCGTTTGGAANATGACTTTTATANNCAACACCATAGCCAAATAGCCCAATTGGANCAAGAAGTCATGGAGGCTAAACTCAGCCCCTCACAAGCAATAGACCAACTCTTTAAGTGAAAAAAGGCGTATTGTATATGCTTGGCTCAACCGCCTCTTTTGCCCTCATGCAAATTTGCGTGAAGTTCTTGCCNCATATTCCAGCCCACGAACTCATTTTATTCCGTTCCATCATCTCTATCGTTTTGAGTGTGGCNATGCTCCAAAAATTAGGTATACCCCTATTGGGNAACAATAAAAAGGTCTTATTGATGCGAGGTGTTTTTGGCACTACTGCGCTATTATTATTTTTCTATACTTTACAAAANATNCCNCTAGCTAGTGCAGTAACTTTGCAATACCTCTCGCCCATCTTCACGGCTCTTTTTGCGGCTATCTTTCTCAANGAAAAAATGCAAATNAAACAATGGCTATACTTTGGTATTTCCTTTATCGGAGTAGCCCTCATAAAAGGTTTTGANGAACGTATTTCACTAACTTTTATGCTCATAGGAATATGCTCNGCTATGTTNTCTGGNATGGCATACACTTGCATACGTAAACTCAAAGACACAGAACANCCNGTNGTGGTNGTCTTGTACTTCCCNTTGGTGGCTATTCCNATTATGTCGGTACTATCTTATTTGAATTGGGTGACACCCNAAAGCACAGATTGGCTATANCTTNTGCTTATGGGACTATTNACCCAAATAGCCCAAATACTGATGACTAGAGGAATACAAAGTGGGATTGCCAACAAAATGATTAGCTTGAAATACGTAGGTACCATTTATGCACTTGGCATAGGNTACNTTCTTTTTGGGGAAAGCTATGGTATTNTGAGTCTATTNGGTATTGCTATGGTAATATNTGGCGTNGTNNTGAATTTGTGGAAGAAAAGAGTAAAATAAAAGCTTTTTCACTAATTATAAATCTATATCATATCTAGAAAATTATTATTGAAAGGGAAAGGAAATTACTAAGGTCANGTAAATTGGNATCAATTGGCTGTAATTTCAAACTCTGTTCNTCTGTTATTGGCTCTACCAACTTTGGAGTTGTTGNTATCTACAGGACGACTCGCCCCNTAACCCACAGCAGTGACTCTACTACCATCTACAGAACGAGAAACTAAATAGGCTCTAACNGCTTNTGCACGTCTTTGAGATAGATTTTGATTAGCAGCATCGCTACCCACATTGTCGGTATGTCCTGAAAGCTCTATCATNAGACTAGGCACATCCTTCATCAGTTGTATCAATCGGTCTAGCTCNGGATACGAATCAATCTTAACCTCAGCCTTTCCAGTATCNAAAAATACATTTCTCAGNGCAATTTTACTTCCNATGTCTATATTCTTCAATTCGATGTCTTTGTTAATCATATTATANGCNGAACCTTCAGGTAAATTNAAGTTTTCNGAATGAAACAAATAGCCTTCNGCCTCCACNGAAATACCATAATTTAATCCCGATGGTAAAGATAATANGAATTTNCCTGTAGCACTATTCGAACGCATAACGGCATACACATCACCCGTGGNATTATCAAATATCTTTATTTCTGCCTCAATTGGCACTTGTAAGATGCCATCCAAAATTCGCCCTTTAAAAACNGTTAGGCTATTGGCTANNTTAACTTCCACACTTTCTGGNATATAAGTATCTTCTACNGGTGAGGCNATACTNGCAATTAGATTGTCNTCACTAGCTACCGTCGGTTTTTTTGGTTCACCCCAAAANGTAGCGCAATAGATATCCATACCTCCTTTACCTCCATCTCTATTNGATGCGAAGTAGGCTTTTTTNCCATTAGCAGAAATACTAAAATACAATTCATCGTAAGGGGTNTTTATAGGATAACCCATATTTATCGGTNCNCCCCAAAGNCCCAATTCGTTACGGTAAGAAACAAAAATGTCATAGCCTCCTATAGAGTTATGCCCTTGCGAACAGAAATACATGGTTTTGCCGTCTGCTGCCATATATACNGAACCTTCTTGAAANCCTGAATTGACCTCCTGTCCTGCACTCTGTGCTTTTCCCCAGAAGGTTTCTTCCATATCTTTTTTACCACTAAAACTGATGTTCTTATCNCCACCATATCCCCCATCGGTAATGAAATAGACTTTAATATCTTGAGGGTCGTATGAAGCAAAGGTTTCATTGGCATCGGTATTGACNACCTTAGACATCTTNAGNTTAGGCTCACTCCATTCAGTTCCCCTAAGTTTAGATTCGTAAATATCACTTTGACCATCTCTNATTTTGAATAATAANAAACGCTGACCATCATAGGCTAATGAAGAAGACACATCATCACCNTCACTATTAAGACTTTTTANAGCTTTTAAAGATTGCCACTTTCTATTTTTACGCTCNGCAGAGTATATATCGAAGTTACCGCTTTTGTTAGTGTTGAANATAATCTCAGAACCGTCAGCAGAAATACTAGGTGCTATGTCATCGTAAAAAGAATTCAGCTCCTTAACGTTATCTACCCATACTCTAGTTTTCATTCCAAAAATCTCTGCACCGCTTTTGCTTTCTTTTATGTGCTTTCTNTTCAACTTTTTGTAAGGTTCTAATTCTTTATCANTAGCNAAAGTACCATAGCNTAAAAAAGACTTTTCAGCTTGTTCAAAATCCTGCTCTAGCTGATAGGCCTTACCCAATAAAAAATACAAAAANGGTNCAGCCTTATCTTTTGCCAATTCTAAAGATTTTTTAAGAAAATCCATAGCCTTATATGGGGAGTTGGAATANAGATAAGCGTGACCTATTTTTCTATTTAAGTCCGAATTATTAGGGTTAAAATCCTGAGCTAGTANATAAAACTCTAAGGCTTTAGAGTACTCATCAGCGGCGTACACCATAGCTAAAACTTTAGCCTTTNCTTTCTCTAACCATTCATCACCCGACTCTAAATTAGCTTTGGCTTTTTCAAAACCTNCTTTATCTTCTTTAAAATTACCTTTCTTGAAAGCTACATCTTGAGCAAATAAGCCACAAGTCATTAACGATAATACTAGTGTAAAAAACTGCTTCATATCNATATCTACTCGCAATTATTAATATAATATTCATTCGCCTTTTCCATACCCAATTGATAGGCTTTTTGCCANTCTTTNCATGCGCCATCAACATCTCTTAGCATTTCTCGAGTAATACCTCTATTTAGTAAAGCTGTGGCATTGCTGGGTTGNANCTTAAGTGCTTGTTCCAAATCTGCTAAAGCTGCAGTATAATGTTCTTGNAAGTGGTAAATGGCNGCTCTATTGCATAGTGCCATAGCATAATCTGAATTTATCTCTATCGCTTTCTTNAAGTCTTTGAGTGCCNTATCGTAATTTTTANATTCAAAATAGACCGCACCTCTATTGTTGTATGCCATTTCATAATTAGCATCGAACTTTATGGCTTTGGTATAAAAGTNAATNGCTTGATCTTTATCTCCTGATTTACGATATGCACTTGCTAAATTGTTAAAAANAAAGGNTTGAGGATNATNTTTACTAGCNTCTAAATAATCTGNTACAGCATTCTCATAATCNTCNAATGCTCGAAAACAACTACCTCTGTCGTTCAGCGCATAGGCATAGGACGGGTTTATCTTTATGGCCTTGGAATATGCTTTGATAGCATTATCGAAATCTTTTTGNAAATAGTATAATACGCCTTGNTTGTATGCCGCCTCAGCATGATTAGGNTTTAAATANAATAAACTGTCATAAATGCTTANGGCTAGTTCCTTATTATTCAAAAATTCGTNACACTTAGCAATATTAAAAATNGCATCAACATTGCTNTCGTCTATCANAAAGGNAATTTCAAAATCAGAAATAGCTAAATCATAATTCTTTAACTCCTTNTGTGATAAACCTTTATTAAAATAAGCATCCGAATTAGCAGAATCTAGTACAATAACAGATTCAAAAAAAGCAATNGCTTTTNTAAAATTAGATGATGNAAAAGCCTCTATNCCAGCATTATATGATTCTTGTATCTGCTGAATCAANGCATTGTTACTATTNATANTTGCTATAGAATCTCTAAATTGAATTTCTTCAATTGTAAGTGTAGTGTCATTATCTTGGGNATAAGACCAAAAAAAAGTAATAGTCAATAAAATCGAAAGGATATTTTTTTTCATTTATTTTTTCTTTAAAATTAAAAATAGTGTTTAAAAACATAATTAAATTTGACTAAAGTTTTATACAATTTATCAACNTATTAATTTTCAAAATAAAAAACATAACTTCAATNTTATTTAGAATTNTAAAATATTTTGGNAAGATACAAATTCAATAATTTAGAAATTCAAAAAAAACTATTTTTGCAATATGAAAAATTATTTATTAAAATTTATATATCNATTATTACCTCTATTCTTTGTTATTAGTTGTGATACACCTAAATCTTTGACTAATAAAGGCAATAAATTTGCTGAAAAAAAGCTCTATCAAGAGGCTAATGNTCAATATATGAAAGCCTTAAATAAAAAAGAAAATTTTATAGATGCNAAAGAAGGACTTAGATCNTCGGGACAAAAGGAAGTAAATACNTANTTAGATGATTTTTTTAAAACAAAAAACTTTGGCGATATCAAAGCTGCAATTTATCATTACAGAAATGCTANTAAAGCTAAAAGTTTAATCGAAAGTTATAAAATTGATATTNATATACCAATTTCATACACNAATGATTACAACAATTTAGTAAATGATTATGTCAATAACATTTATACNTTAGCAATGGATATGTTANANCAAGAGAATTTTTCAGAATCNGAAAAACTTTTAAAGGAAATTGCACTATTAAAACCNNGCTACAAAGATGTTGANAATCTTAAAAATATTGCAACATNTGAACCAATTTACAGAAAAGCTAATGAGTTTTTAGAATTAGAAAAATTTCGATCAGCATATTATAATTACGATAAAATACCNNATTCATATCAAGAAACAAAGCAAAGAAANAAGCTTGCTTTAGAATCTGGATTATTCACAATTGCTATAGTAGAGTTTCAAAATGCAACAAGACAATCTGGTGGTGAATCTGCAATATCAGCTTTTACTAGCAACAAAATTTTNAACTTAAATAATCCTTTTGTAAAACTAGTAGACAGAACCTACACGCAAAGTTTTATTAACGAACAAATTATGGGTCTAAATGGACAAGTTGCNCAAAATACTAACGCTCAGGCTGGTGAATTAATAGGTGCTAAAGCTATAATAACAGGAAAACTTGTTAGTTTTTCCAAACAAAAGAAACCNATCTCAGTTAATGAAAAAAAAGCATGGGCTGAAAGAAAAGTTCGAAAGTATAATAANGAAACAGAAAAATATTTTTACGAAACAGTATATGANAAGATTAAATATAAAGAATATATTGGNAGTAATAGCGTTCAAATAGGATTTCAATTTCAACTTATTTCTACTGAAAGTGGTGANATATTATTAACTAAACTGATTAACTTAAGTCTTAGTGATGAAGTTCATTTTGCAGAATCTAATGTAAACTTTAGAAATATTGTTCCAGGTAANTGGAGATGGCAAAGCAAAGAAAGTCCTAATGATATTATAGAAAACTCATATNTTCAAAAGAGAGCTTTAAGACAACTTTTTAAAAATAAAAAAAATCTAATGACTGTTAATGATTTAGCAAACAATNTNTATCAAGANATTGCTACAGAAGTGAGTCAAATGGTTAATAATTATAACCCAGAAAATGAATAAACTATCACTACTNCTTATCTGCATTATTATCATATCTTGTCAATCCTCAAAACTGACTACTGAATTAGATGATGGNNCTCCTTCTTGGGTAAAAGAATATCCCGTTTCTGATAGCCATTANATTGGGATAGGNATAGCCGANAGAAATTCTCACCCCCAAGACTATATNCAAGTGGCACAACAAAATGCACTACAAAATCTCAGCTCTCAAATCAAAGTAAATATTTCTTCTCAATCCGTATTTCTTCAAATGGATAGAGAATATTCTTATGAAGAAGATTATAAATCTAACNTCGAAGTAAAAGCTAACGAAATACTTGAAGGCTATGAATTATCAGGGACNTTNACACAACAAAATGAATATTGGGTNTATTACCGACTCAGTAAAAAACTANATAAAGAAACTAGAGCAGCTAGAATTAATGAAGCCATAGAAGAATCTAAATACTTTTTGAACAAAGCCATNNTGTATTACACGCCACTCAAGGAAAAATACATTTACTACGTNAANGCNCTAGATATTTTAGAACCCTATCTNAGTGAGNCTCTAAAAACTGAATTTGANAGAGAAACCGTTTTTTTAGGAAGTGAAATCATTGCTCGTTTTNGATCTTATGTAGACGACTACCAAATCTTTTGCCGCANTAAAAAGATAAAAGCAATGATTGGAAACTCTGTAGACAAAATAAAATTAACAGTACAACATAAAGAGAATCGAATATCTAACATACCGCTTATCACNTCATCTATTTTTCTTGATTTAAAAGACCTTAGCCAAAGTACCGACACCAATGGTATTTTTATNACTTCTGTGCCCAAAATAAAAAGNANTGAGTCNGTACAAAAAATTGAAGTTGGTATAAATTTTCAGTCTTGGCTTAACGAAGGTAGTGATAGTGAATTCATAAAAAAACTATTTAAGGGCATTAAGACNCACCAAATTAATGTTCCTATTTATGTATATACTCCTACAATCTTTGTAAAAACAGAAGAGAAACACTTTGGTAANGATGAAAACGGTTCAGACTTACGATTTGTTATTGAATCTGCACTTAGCAAAATGAACTTCACTCCTGTAGGNAATAAAAATAATGCTCAAATATTTCTTACTGTAAAAGCTGATACTAGAAAAGGTNTTGAAAAGAAAGGACAAAAAATGTTTACAGTATTTTTAGATATGAATATACAAGCTAAAGACTTAGAAGACAGANTCATATATAGTAAAACTATNAATAAAATNAAGGGAATACAGTTAGATTTTGAACAGGCAGATGAAGAATCCTATCAACANGCTNTAAAAGAAATAAATAATACAGTTATTCCTGATTTCGTCAANAGCTTCATCAAANACTAAAAAAAAACTCGCTTAAAAGCGAGTTTTTTTATTTNAANACGGTTACTNTGTATTTANTATCCTTTTGANAGCTTATCCATTTCTTTCTCAAAGGTTTCTTTAAACTTCTCATAGTTGTAATCTGCCTTTATCTTTTCATCTTTAGAAAGTCTTTCATGATACTTTGATGCNAATTTTTCAGCAGCTAATTCCAATGCTAAATAGCACTTATATTTGCCATCAGAAGTCTTAGTCATCTTCTCACANANAGTANTGACACCTTTTAGAGTCTCATTTACCACTAATCTATTCATTTCATTAAAGGTNTCTGTTACCTCTTCCTTATTATTGAATTCAGTTGAATTAACATAATTATCACCAACAATTTTCATTGTTGAACTTATAGTTTTTGCTATTTCAGCTTGAGCNTTAGATCGAGCCTTTCTCTTAGCAGTCATTTGATCTAAACTTTCANCAAATGCATTACCTCTAAAAGTCTTTTTGTCTGAAAAATATTTATCTCCTGAACAATATTGTTCAATCAATACTTCTCCTTGTTCTTCNACGCTTAAACCTTTATTAGATTTACATGAATAGATTGTTGAAATAGCAAACAATATTAAAATATAATTAGTAAGTTTCATTTTTTTAAAATATTATTNAGTATGTAAAAGTAAACTTTTTTATCAAACATTTATTTTAATTCAANTCAATTTAATTTNTGNNAACAACGTTCTATTAACCTATTTTTAACGATATTTGTAGAAAATAATTTTATAAATCAAAATATGAAAAATTTAATATTCTCTTTAGTTATCACTCTTTTNACAAATTCTATCTTGGCTCAAGTTCAAGTTGGCAACACNATNCTTTCCGAAAGAGAAGTTATTGGANGTCTTGATGTNCCTTGGGAAATAAAATGGGGTCCAGANAATTATTTATGGGTTACAGAACGTTCAGGAATTGTAAGTCGTNTAAATGTTGAAACGGGAGAGCAACATATCATATTAAATNTNGCGCCTNAATTNTATGATCAATATGAATCCGGACTTTTAGGAATGGAAATACATCCTGANTTCAATAATGGTGCACCTTATGTATTNATGGCTTACACATATTATTCTGCAGGNGGTGCTAATGAAAAAATTGTTTANTATGAATATGATTTTGATAATGATGCGCTNATTAATGAAACNNTAATGGTAGATGGNATTGATGGAAATTCAACACACATAGGATGTCGACTTTTAGCAATANANAATACAACACTGATAGTCACAACAGGAGATGCTCAAGATTGGATGGCTTCCCAAAATATAAATGCATTAACAGGAAAGACTTTACGAATTGATATTGATGCTAACGGAGAAAATTTTGGTGNACCNAAAGCTGACAACCCTAATCCAACAAGCTACGTTTGGTCTATTGGTCACAGAAATGCACAAGGNTTNGCATTAGNTCCAAATAANATTATTTATAGCTCAGAACATGGACCAAGTAATGATGATGAATTAAATATTCTACAAGCAAATGGAAACTTTGGATGGCCCAATGTTCAAGGCTTTTGCGATAATATTTCTGTAGATTATANCTATGCTGANNACNTGACAANTAATTTCACTGAAATTGATTATTGTCAAGAAAATAATATCATAGAACCTTTATGGAGTAGTGGAACTTCTACAATTGCACCGTCTGATATAATNTGGTATAATCATCCNTCAATTCCTGAATTTCAAAATACTCTACTNATGACNGTACTAAANGGNAAAAAATTAGTTCGTTTTGAATTTAACTCTTCAGGAGAAGAAATTNTAAATGAAANCGATTTTTTTGTGCAAGAATGGGGTCGTTTAAGAGATATTTGTGTAAGTCCTGATGGAAAAATTTACTTNGCTACAAACGGTAATTCGTGGCCAAGTCAAGGTCCAAATGAAATTATTGAATTACATAATGCTGATTATGAGGCAGAACTTACTTATAGCTGCTTTCCTAGTGGATGCGATAATGTTTTAGAAGGAGAATATTCTTCACTTGAAGATTGCGAAGCAGTATGTAATATTAGTAGTATTTATGATATTAGTGAAGAAAGTATAAAATTCTTCCCTAACCCTATAAATAAAAATGGCTCATTAAAATTCGAAAATTTTGACAAACCATTTCATTTAAAAATTTCTAATTTACAAGGTCAAATTATTTATTCCGACATGGTTAGAAAAAGTAATATACCTTTATCTGGAATTTTAGATAGCGGAGTTTATTTTCTGCAAACTAATAATAGCCAACCAAACAAACTACTAGTAAAATAAGAATGAAACAAATACTATCTTATTTATTTTTAATAGTAAGCTTAAATTTACTAGCTCAATCATATAGTGGTCCTGAAAGTGTTGATTATGATAGTGATGGAAAACGCTATTTTGTGTCTAACTCTAGTCAAGGTCAAATACTTTCTTACGATCCCATAAACGATGAATTGGATATTTTCGTTACAGGTGTTGGCTCTGGCCCTCACGGACTAGAAGTTGTGGGTGAAGAATTATTTGCCTGTAGTGGTAATCGATTAAAAGCCTATAACCTTGTAACTGAAGAACAAACAGTAAATGTAAATCTTGGCGCATCTTTTGCAAATGGCATAACTCATAAAGGAAATGATATTTTTATAACGGATTTTAGTGGCAAAGACATATATCGTTATAATTTAATCAGTGGTAATTTTAATATATATATTGAAAATATTCCCAAAACACCCAATGGTATTTTTTATGATGACATAGAAAATAGACTTTTAGTAGTATGTTGGGGAAATAATGCCCCTATTTATGAAATTAATATGTCGGATTCATCATATTCTGTTGTTGCCAACACAAATCTCGGAAATTGTGATGGAATTACTATGGATAATAATGGTGATTTCTATGTATCTGCCTGGAGCAATAATGCTATAAGTAAATTTAACAGTGACTTTAGTAATGGTTCAACAGTAGTAGTACCAAATATGTCTAGTCCTGCTGATATCTATTATAATAGATTAACAGATACTTTAGCAATACCAAACTCAGGAAATAATACAGTTATTTTTGTTGGTTTTAATACACAAACATCTTCTTTCTCNTGCTTAGATGAAGGTTGTGTTGAAATGGTAAATGGAAATTATGAGACATTAGAAGATTGTGAGGCTGTTTGTCAAACTTCTGAAATTTTTGAACAAATAACACAAAACACAAATAAACTTTACCCCAATCCATTAATTAATGGTAGTACAATAACAATCAATCCTTCTGAAATAGTGATTTTGTACAATATGCTTGGAAAGAAGGTATTTGAAAAAAAATTAAATAATAATTTTTCTTTCACGCTTCCTTATCTCAATAAAGGCTATTACTTAATGAAAACAGATGAAGGAATTAAAAGAGTCATTATTCATTAAATATATTTTTTATTAAACTTTAGAATGAAACATACCCTTTCATATCTATTTTTTATATGTTTTTTATTTTCATGTCGCCATGATTTTGAAAAACCCACTTGGGATACTGATATTATCACACCCATAGCTTTTACTAATTTAAATCTTTCGAATATTGTTAAGGATAGTATAATACAATTTGACACACTAAGTGATAACAGCTTAAAACTTATCTATCAAAAAGAAATCATCAACTATAATTTCGATAGTTTGATTCATTTAAAACCCATCAGCACGACTAAAAATGTTAAGCTGGAAACCATCAATTTTTCAAATACAACGGTCACTCATTCCATAACTATGGGAGACTTAATTTCCTCAATAGATTTTGGCACGATTTTATTTCCTGATGGTGGCACAGCAGTAATTCCTGCCTATTCAGACTTGCTCAATGAGACATTTCCTATCGACGCTAACGACTATTTTGAAGAAATGACCTTCACCGATGGATACCTTGATTTGACCATTGAAAATGGACTACCTACCGATTTGAATAATGTCGTTATAGAACTTCGTAATGAAGGACAAACCAACAACATTATTACGATGAATATTCCCTTACTACCAAGTGGAGAAAGTGAGACATCCACAGAATCTTTAGCAGGTCAAACATTATTTGGTAATCTAGAGGCTGAGATAATTAGTGCCGATATTGTGGGAACAGCACCCAATCCTGTAACTATTAATTATAGCGATGCTCTAACAGCAAAAATCGTAATTCGTGATATCAAACTCCAAGAAGGAATTGCTGTTTTCCCTGATCAAGAAATTTTTGATGAAGATACTGTCGTAGCCTTTGATGTTGGAGACGTTAAACTAAAAAGAGTGTTGGTGGCAGAAGGTGGCGTAGAAGTTGTGGGCGTAAGCACCATACAAGACACCCTAAAGATTGAATATAAAATACCCGGAACTACTTTAAATGGTCAGCCTTTTGAATTTTATTTTGAACTACCTCCTGCACCTGAGGGTGGCTCAATTACTGAAACCAAACTTTTCGACTTTTCTGGATACGAAATAGATATGACAGGTAAATATGGGGATACCATTAATACCATATACACCGAATCTAGAGGCTGGATTGACTCATCAGGCGTTGTCACTCATATTTCACTAGAAGATAGCGTATTTAATACCATAACCATCAAGGAAATAATTCCTGAAAAAGCTTGGGGTTATATGGGTAAAGATACCATCAATGAAAGTCAAGAATTAGATTTTGGCGATTTTTCAGATTTTAGCGGACAGTTTGATTTAGAACATATCGAAGTGAAACTATTGACTGAAAACTCCATTGGTGCTAAAGCAAATGTGCGTATTAATACTTTCAAAAGTACAAGTGACCAAAATGAAATTGTATTGAATAGCGATGTGCTATCCTCTCCTATCTCTATTGGTTCAGCTACAGAAAACTCCAACTCTAAGCCAGAAGTAACTCCAAGCACTAGTACGGTAGTATTAAACGAAGTAAATTCTAATATAGACGAACTCATAGAAAATAAACCCCATACCTTAGGTGTTGATTTTGAGCTATTGCTCAACCCTGATGACAATCAAGATGATGGTTTTTTATTCAAAGATTACGGAGTAAAATCTGAATTACAAATTGAAATACCCTTATCCTTTTCGGGCTCAAACATTTACTTAAAAGATACGGTAGATGTTTCTTTTTCAATAGATAATATTGAACAAGCTTCATTTACTCTACTAGCACAAAACAGCTACCCTATCGATGCTGAAATAAAAATGTATTTGCTAGACCAAAACAATATGGTGTTAGAAAGTCTTCTTTCTGAACAAATCGTTCAAGCTAGTGAAGTNGATACTAACGGTAAAACTATTTCTAGTACCTCTAGTGAATTGACCTTCGCTTTCAACAATATCAGCGAAAGTTTATCACTATGTAAAAAGATAGCTTTTGAAGTCACTCTCAATACACAGCCATTAAACCAATTCGTAACTATATACAGTAACTATGCGATGGATTTAAAACTCGTTGCTAACTTCAATTATACCGTAGAATAATGCCAAAGTATTTTTCGATTTTCTTTGTAGCTCTTTCTTTATCGGCCTATTCGCAAGAAAGCTCTTTGGAGTTTAATACAGATATTGGTTTGTTTAATAGTAGCATTAACTCTCAATTACTGTCACAGTCCTATGGCTTTTTAGATGTTAAGGAAAAGAGCAACATCATAGACGCTTTAAAAGCAGAAAATAATATTGCCTTTGAAAGTAATAACGCTATTATTTATCAAAATAAAAAAGGTTGGGGGCTGAGTCTATCTAACCACATAGGAGCATACGCCACCTACTCAAAATCATTAGTCGAATTGAGCTTGTTAGGAAATACTCCATTCAAGGGTGAAAATCTTAAACTAGATCCCTTTGACATCACTGCTTTTAACTACTCACAACTAGACTTTTCATGTCAATGGAGTAAAAAAATAGAAATGAGTGTAGGGCTACTTTTGGGACACCATTTTTTAGATGCCACTGTTAATGAAGGTAGTTTTTATACCGACCCTCAAGCTGCTTTAATTAATTATTATGTGGATTATGAAGTTCACTACTCGGATACAACAGATTTATTACAAAAACCATTAAAAAACAATGGTTATGGTTCAGTTTTTGGAATTACTTACAAAGACAGTATCAGTAATGGACAAATCGAATTGTCGATTAGTGATTTAGGATTCATTAGATGGAACAATAAGACTAGTAATATGTATATTGAAAGTCAGTATGAATTTGAAGGTATCAATGTTGATGACTTTCTCAGCTTTAGCGACAGTATCATCAGAAATGAAATAGATAGCCTAAAATTGGATTTACAAAGTAATATAAAGGAAAGCTATACGTGGCAACTTCCTACCAGCTTTAGACTAAGAATAAATCAGCCGTTATATAATTCAATAATTCAAGGCTACTCACTATCTATTGAACACCGAACAAAACTTTATATTATTCCAAAACTGACTTTAGAAGTTTTTAAAAAAATTAAACAACATCGTTTGGCATTAGGCTATCATACTGGTGGCGTTGAGTATAATGGTTTTCAATTCAGCTACCTATATGGTGGAAAAAAAACCCATTTCCACATTTATACCAAACAGTTTAATGCTGGTATTCCATCTGTAAACTATGGTCTTCATATAGGTATTGGCATAAAAAGAGTATTTTCGAACAGTAAATAAAAAATACATTGATAAGTAAATTAAAATTTAAAGATTCTTTTTTTCTGATTGCTGGGCCTTGTGCTATTGAAAGCGAAGAAATGGCTTTTGATATTGCTAGATATATCAAAGCAATTTGTGAAAAATTAGAGATTCCTTTTGTTTTTAAAGGATCTTATCGAAAAGCTAATCGTTCACGTTTAGATTCTTTCACAGGTATTGGTGATGAAAAAGCACTTGCTATTCTGAATAAAATAAGAAAAGAGCTAGACATTCCTGTAACAACAGATATACATTCTGTAGAGGAGGCAAAATTAGCTGCTAAACACGTGGATATTTTACAAATTCCAGCATTCTTATGCCGCCAAACTGACCTAATTATTGCAGCTGCAAAAACTGGAAAAACAATTAACATAAAAAAAGGACAATTTCTTTCACCAGATTCTATAAAATTTGCTGTTGAAAAAGTAAAAAGAAATGATAATAATTGTGTGTTAATTACAGAAAGGGGTAGTCAATTTGGATATAATAACCTAGTTGTAGATTTTACAGGAATACCAATTATGCAAGATTATGCTCCAGTAGTTTTGGATGTTACACATTCTCTTCAGCTCACTAATCAAGAAAATGGAATAACCTTGGGGAAACCAAAGTATATAGAAACATTAGCAAAAGCAGCTATTGCATCTGGTGTTGATGGAATTTTTATTGAAACACATCCTAATCCTATCACAGCCAAATCAGATGGATCAAATATGCTTCCACTTAAAGAATTAGAAGTTATTTTGCAAAAATTAGTTAGAATAAAACAAAATCTATAATTTTCAATCATATTTTATTTAAATTATATGCAAAAAAGACATAAAAATAGAGAGCAATATTTTGAAGAACAAGCATATACTTCTAAAAAGTATGTGTTACCACTAGTTAATAATTTAAAATCAAAAAATGATTTATCAATATTAGAAATAGGATGCGGTGAAGGTGGCAATTTATTACCATTCTATGAATCAAAAAAATATAATAGAATTGTTGGCATTGATATGTCGTTAAGTAAAATTGAGAATGGAAAAAAATTCTATTCTAAAAAAGGTAATTTAAATAATATAGAATTTATTCATTCTGATATTTATGACATAAAACCAACGGAATTTGGTAAATTCGATGTTATAATTACTAGAGATGTTTTAGAACATATACACGGACATGAAAAATTTTTATTTTTTACTAAAAAATTACTAAAAAAAGACGGTATATTTTTTCTAGGATTTCCTCCTTGGCACAATCCATTCGGCGGACACCAACAAATGTGTAAAAGTAAAATTCTATCAAGATTACCTTTTTTTCATATTTTACCTAAAAAAATATATAGAACCATACTCAAACTATTTGGAGAGAGTAATATAAAAATTTTGAATCTTTTAGAGATTAAACAAACAGGAATAACAATTGAAAAGTTTGAAAAAATTACACGTAAAACAGAGTATAATATNCTGAAACGTATATTCTATTTTATTAATCCAAATTATGAAATAAAATTTGGACTAAAACCTAGAATATCATCTAAATTAATTTCCTCAGTTCCTTATTTAAGAAACTTTTTTATAACTACTAATTATTATATTATTAGCCCAAAGAAATAATTTTATTTTATTTTAAAAGCAGTTCTTCTATTTATAGCTCTTCCTTCTTCTGTGTTATTAGAGGTTATTGGTTTGTTTGCGCCAAATCCTTTAAAAGTCATTCTTTTAGCACTTACACCATTATTTATAAGATAATCATAAACGGCTTTAGCTCTATTATTTGAAAGTTTGTAATTATATGACTCTGAACCTACATTATCTGTATGTCCTTCAATCTCAACTTTTAATTCAATATTATTATTCATGAAATTTAGTAATGTATTAAGCTCTATATTAGATTCTTTTTTCAGAGTATAATCATCTGTATCAAAAAAAATATTATTTAGCACAATTTTACTTCCTTTATTTATTTTTTGTAGTGGTATATCTAAATTAAGCGCCTTTAATGCACTCTGTTCATCTAAAGTAAAATTCTCAGAATGAAATAAATAACCTTCTTTTGATATATTAACAGCATAATTAGCATTAGCTGGTAAGCAAGTAAAAAATTCTCCGCTATTAGAAAATGAGAATGATGATATCATCACTTTTCCAGTAATTACGTCAATTATTTCGACACTTGATTTTATTGGTGTTTTGTTTACAGCATCGTAAACCTTGGCATTTAAATAAGCAACTTTCTGAGACTGTATATCATTAGGAAGATAAAACCAAAAAACATCTTCTTGACCAAATCCCGATTTATCAGAAACAAAATAAGCAGTTTTTCCATCTGAAGCTACAATAAGACTATTTTCTACACCTAGTGTATTGATAGGATAACCTAAGTTAATGGGGTTTTTCCAACTAGCAGCAGGATATTCTCTACGACTTAAAAACAAATCAAAATCGCCTAAACCTGGGTGTCCGTTAGAGGCAAAATATAAGCTTTGGTTATCGGTATGTATAAAGGGTGACATTTCATCATATGGGGTATTAATAGTAGAGCCCAAATTGACAGGTNTAGAAAAGGTACCTTGCTCAGAAAGTACACTTTTCCATATATCCATATCACCAGAACCTCCTGGTCTGTTGCTAACAAAATAAAGCTCTCTACCATCAGGCGATATAGTAGGCTGTGATTCCCAATATTTGGTGTTGATAGTAGGCCCTATATTTCTAGCATCAGACCATTGACCATTTCTCTTTATACTGATATATATATCGCAACGACCTAAACCATCTTCACGATCACAAGCAGTAAAAAACAAAAGTTTTCCATTAGGAGCTAAACACTGAGCTCCTTCATTACCCATTGTATTGACCGATGGCCCCATATTTTGAGCTTTTGTCCACTTACCGTTTAAATATTCACTCTGATAAAAATCTTCTGAAATAACATTGTTTTGATGTGGGCCTCTTCTAGTGATAACGAATAACTTGCCATCGGCAGAAACACTAGGTAAATATTCTTCCCATTGACTATTAATAGCATCGCCCATATTTTTAAAGTCAAAAGGCTTAGGGTTGGCTATAGCATCGATAGAAAATTCGCAGTTTTTGAGTTCTTTTCTAGCAGACTCTATTTTATTTGATTCTTGATTTTTAAATGTTAAAAAATGATTAAACGCTCGTTGAGCTTCTACATAATTTGGTATTTGCATGTATAGCATACCTACTTTCCAATAACCCCAAGCGTTATNGGGGTTATTATCTGAAATGCCTTTTAAGTAATTATGAATTGCCGATTCTATATTACCAACTTCTTCCTCAAGCTGACCTAATAGCAAATAGGAAGGCAAATAGTTGGCATCTTGTCGTATAGCCGACTGAACTAATTCTTTGGCTTTTTTATCGTTACTCTCTTGATAAAATTCTACAGCTTTAGCATAGGCTTTTTTGGCTTTTGGGGTGTTCTGTGAAAATAGCACAAAAGGGATAAATAATAAAAGAATAAGGAGATTTTTCATTTCAAGGAGGAATAGAGATTAGGGTATATTCATATACTTATGCGATTGTAAAGATATATTCCATTTGGGGTTGTTCATCACGTAGTCTACTATTTCGGGCATCATTTCTTTGGCTTTGCTCCATTCTGGCTGCAAATACAATTTACAATCTGAAGAACATTGACTAGCAAATTGTTCAGCCCATTTGAAGTCATTCCTATTGTGTATTATTACTTTTAACTCGTTGGCTTTAGGAATTATTGCCACTTTTGGAGGATTATTTTTTTTAGGTGATAAACATATCCAGTCGAAATCACCACTTAATGGATAAGCTCCTGAGGTTTCTATGTGAACACTCATGCCTTTTTTATGAAGATTATCAGTAAGTGGTTGCATATTCCACATCAAAGGCTCTCCGCCAGTAACAACAACCGTTTTGGCAGGATAAACCAGAATTTGATCAATCATCTTATGAATATCTGTTGGTGGGTGCAAATTGGCATTCCAACTTTCTTTAACATCACACCAATGACAACCTACATCGCAACCTCCAATTCTTAGAAAAAAAGCTGATTTTCCTGAATGATAGCCCTCTCCTTGAATAGTATAAAAAGCTTCCATAAGAGGTAACATAAGCCCCTCGGCAACTAATTTTTCTTGAAAATTATTCATTAATTGAATCCTTTAACGGCGTAAAGTGTATTTTTTAAAAGCATTGCAATAGTCATTGGTCCTACTCCACCCGGCACTGGTGTTATAAAATCACATTTTGCTACAACATCATCATAGTTTACATCTCCTTTTAACTTCCACCCACTTTTAGTTTTATCCGATTTTACTCGACTAATACCAACATCAATTACACATGCTCCGTTCTTCACCATATCAGAAGTAATGAATTCGGCACGCCCTAGCGCAACAATAAGAATATCAGCCGATAGGCATAGTTCTTTGAGGTTNGTGGTTCTACTATGTGTTAAAGTCACCGTACAATTACCTGGATAGCTATTTCTTGCCATAAGGATACTCATTGGTGAACCAACAATATGACTACGTCCAACAACAACGCAATGTTTACCATCAGTATCTATATTGTATCGCTTTATCAATTCGACTATACCAGCAGGTGTAGCAGGAAGGAATGTAGGTAAATTTAGTGCCATTTTCCCTATATTTTGAGGATGAAACCCATCTACATCTTTAGAGGGTAATATGGTTTCAGTAATGGTCATTTCATTGATGTGTGAAGGTAAAGGCAGTTGTACAATTAAACCATCGATATTGGCATCCTTATTTATTTTATTGACTTCTGCTACTAATTCATCTTCTGTAATACTTTCTTCAAAACGCAATAAAGTGGAATCGAAACCAACTCTTGCACAAGCTTTTACTTTAGCACCTACATATGTTTCACTAGCTCCATTTTCACCAACCAAAATAGCTGCTAAATGTGGTTTCTTCTTACCCTCATCTACTAAAACCTGAACTTCTTGAGCAATCTCTTGCTGAATATCTAAAGAAGTTTGTTTACCGTCTAATAACTGCATAAAATTTGTATTACATACGTGGCATACCGCCTCTATTTTTCATCATTTGCATCATCTGCTTAGCACCACCACCTTGCATCATTTTCATCATCTTACCCATTTGTCCAAACTGCTTTATCAACTGATTGACTTCTTGTATAGAAGTACCACTACCATTGGCAATTCGTTTTCTTCGGCTACCATTCAAAATTTTAGGGTTACTTCTTTCTTCAAAAGTCATAGATTTTATCATAGCTTCTATACCTTTAAAGGCATCATCATCAATATCTACTCCTTTTAGAGCTTTACCCATTCCCGGAATCATACCCATCAAGTCTTTCATATTTCCCATCTTCTTGATTTGTTGAATTTGCTTTAAAAAATCGTCAAAGCCAAATTGGTTCTTGGCAATTTTCTTTTGCATCTTACGGGCTTCTTCTTCATCGAATTGCTGTTGTGCTCTTTCAACTAAAGAAATAACATCACCCATACCCAAAATACGACTAGCCATTCTATCTGGGTGAAATACGTCTAAACCGTCCATCTTTTCACTTGTGCCGATAAACTTAATCGGCTTATCGACAACCGAACGAATAGTCAAAGCAGCACCACCCCTAGTATCACCATCTAACTTAGTCAAGACGACACCGTCAAAATTTAACTTTTCATTAAATGCTTTGGCCGTATTGACAGCATCTTGTCCAGTCATTGAGTCCACAACAAATAATATCTCATTGGGATTAATTGCTGACTTAACAGCGGCAATCTCATTCATCATTTGTTCGTCTATAGCCAAACGACCTGCTGTATCTATAATAACCACATTATGATTTGTTGTTTTAGCATGTTTTACAGCGTTTTGAGCAATCTCAACAGGGTTTTTATTCTCTACTTCTTTATAAACTTCTACGCCTACTTGCTCTCCCAATACACCTAGTTGGTCAATAGCAGCTGGTCTGTAAACATCACAGGCTACCAATAAAGGCTTTTTATTAAGCTTAGTTTTTAAGTGAAGGGCTAACTTTCCAGAAAAGGTAGTTTTACCAGAACCTTGCAATCCCGCTATCAAAATTACTGTGGGATTACCATCTAGGTTAATTTCAGACTTGGAACTTCCCATTAATTCAGCGAGTTCATCTCGCATAATCTTGGTAAGCAATTGTCCAGGCTCAACAGCAGTAAGTACTTGCTGACCTAAAGCTTTTTCCTTAACAGATGATGTAAACTGCTTAGCNGTTTTAAAATCAACATCGGCTGCTAACAATGCCTTGCGGATTTCTTTCATAGTCTGAGCGACGTTNATCTCCGAAATACTTCCTTGACCTTTAAGGANTTTAAAGGCTTTTTCTAATTTTTCTGATAAATTTTCAAACATATCTTTTACATTCTATCGGGAACATTTACCCCTAATAATTTCATACCTGTTTTAATTACTCGTGCTACCATCTGACAAAGCGCTATTCTAAATGCAACTTGATTTTTATCTTCGCCAATCAATATAGGAACATTCTGATAAAAACCATTAAACTCTTTAACTAAATCATACACATAGTTAGCTATTAAAGCTGGATTGAATGAATTAGCAGCCTCTTGGATGACAGTTGGAAAATTATTTATCTGCTTGATAAGAGCTCTTTCTTTATCAGTCAGTTCTAGCCCATCTAAATTATACTCAACTTCTTTATTATACTTTTTAACCATAGTTTGAATACGAGCATGAGTGTATTGAATAAATGGACCCGTATTACCATTAAAATCAATGGACTCTTTGGGGTCAAATAACATACGTTTTTTAGGGTCTACCTTAAGCATAAAATATTTCAAAGCTCCCATACCAATATTCTCATAAAGCAATTCGGACTCTGAGGCGTCCATACCATCAAGTTTTCCTAAATCTTGAGCAATAGCTTTGGCAGAATCTACCATTTCTTGCATCAAGTCATCAGCATCAACAACAGTACCTTCTCTAGATTTCATTTTGCCAGAAGGTAAATCTACCATGCCATAGGATAAATGGTAGCAGTTTTTTGCCCAGTCGTATCCTAATTTATTAAGGATTAAGAATAACACCTTGAAATGGTAGTCCTGTTCGTTACCTACCGTGTATACCATATGAGAAAAATCAAAATCTTGATGCCTCTGTATAGCAGTACCAATATCTTGAGTCATATATACTGCTGTACCGTCAGAACGTAATAAAATCTTCTCATCAAGACCATCTTCTGTTAAATCTATCCATACTGAACCATCGTCTCTCTTGAAGAATGTTCCCTTGTCTAAACCTTCTTGTATAACAGCTTTTCCAAGAAGATAAGTATCGCTTTCGTAATAATTCTTATCAAAGTTAACACCCATTCTATTATAGGTCGAAGCAAAACCAGCATAAACCCAATTATTCATTTTCTCCCAAAGAGCTATTACCTCAGCATCTTTGGCCTCCCATTGACGTAATAACTCTTGAGCTTTTTTAAATAATGGTGCTTGTTTTTCNGCATCTTCTTTAGACATACCACTTTCCACCAATTCAGTTTGTTCTGCTCTATAATGCTTATCAAAAATGACATAGTATTTACCAACAAAATTATCCCCTTTAATCTGAGTAGAGTGAGGTGTTTCTCCATTTCCATACTCCAACCAAGCAACCATAGATTTACAGATATGAATACCTCTATCGTTAATGATTTGTACCTGTTTTACTTTTTTTCCCGCTACTTGTAATATCTGAGAAATAGATGCTCCTAAAAGAATATTTCTGATATGACCCAAATGAAGGGGTTTGTTGGTGTTTGGAGATGAAAATTCTACCAAATGTATTGGTGAATCGTCTGAATGTTCAACACAACCGAAGTTCTCTGAATCAAAAGCAAGTTGAAATTGCTTGAGCCAATAGGAGTCATCAATACATAAATTTAGAAAGCCTTTAACGACATTATAATCGGTAACTAGTGTTTTACTGTCTTTCAGATACTTACCAATATCCTCTGCTGTTTGCTCTGGACTTTTTTTAGAAACTCTAGTTAAAGGAAAAACTACTAAAGTCACATCTCCTTCAAATTCCTTTCTTGTTTTTTGAAACTGAAGGTTGGTGTTATCAGCTTGATAAAGTAACTGTAAAGCTAACTCTATAACTTTATGTAATTCTTGCTCTATCATTCAGATATTGGTAAAAATATTTCTGCCATCATACATCTTGCACTTCCACCACCACAAGTCTCTATGGTATCCAATGAGCTGTGAATAATTGGACAATGCTTTTCAATCTGACTAATTTGTTCTGTGTTTAAACTGTTATAGGCAGAATCTGACATTACTAAATAAGGTTTATCCCCCATAAGCTGCATCATATTACCAGCAAAATGTTGTTTTTGTTCTTCTGATATTTCTATGATATGCTTATCAGTTTCTTCTAAGACTTCTATTACATGAGTACGCTCCTCTAATTCATCAATGGCATCTAAACAAACTACTGCAAAATTATCTGCTACACACATCATTACATTAGTATGATATATGGCTAATCGTTCACCACTCACATCTTGATTTGCTGTAAAACAAATAGGCTTATATCCAAAAACATCGCAAAAATGAATAACTGCTTGTTCATCTGTTCGTTCAGAAATAGCAGCATAACAATATTTATTTTCTCTATCTAGTACCATACTACCTGTTCCCTCAAGATATCTATCGTATTCTTCAAATTCGGTAAAGTCGTGTATCTCATTGATATTAAACCCATAATCATCTACCAAGATATCAAAAATATCTTCTCTACGTTCTGCACGTCTATTTTCAGCACACATAGGGTATAATCCTACACCTCCATCACAATGAAAAGATACCCAATTATTAGGAAAAATAGAGTCTGGTGTGTCAGGTTCTTTTGTATCAGGGACTACAATTACATTAACACCTTTAGAACGTAATTTATCAACAAAGGCATTAAACTCTGAAAGAGCTTTTTCTTGAGTGGATTGTAGTGATAAACCGTCCAATACTTTTTGATAGTAATTGTTTACAGCAGTTTGTTCGTTAAAGCGAAAACTTACTGGCTGAATCATTAGTATGTGCTGTGTTATTTGACTCATTTTCTTCTCAATGGCAGTGTTGAACAGCGCAAAAGACCCTCCATCTTTGCTATTTCTGCATAGGGTACTTCTTCTACTGTAATTCCTTTATTTCTTAATTCTTTGTTTAATCTTTCAAAACCTTTTTCTGAAATCACAACTTGAGGTGAGATAGAAAATATATTAGAATTCATTTGATACATTTCATCTCTACTAATAAATATGATGTTGACTTCACCAAAATGACTAATTAAAAAATCTATATCTGATTGATTTTTGAAACCCTCTTTATACATAATAGCATAGTGTTGACCAACAGGCTGAAAACAACAATCTAAATGTAAGGCATTNTNTTTAGGGTTGTNATCTGATTTTNTGAGCTCAAAACCTTTTACTTTTTTGTATGGAAAAGAATGCTGTAAAAAATCAACTGCGCTTCTGTTAGTTCTTGCAACTTGATACTTATGAAAATCCGCTTCTTCTGAGTAACCCACAAATATAAAATCGTCACACAANATTACATCGCCACCTTCGACTCTTGCATTAGTAGGGATTGGAATGATATCTTCAGCTCTTATATTTTNTATTAATGTNTCNATGGCTGANANTTCTTCTTTCCTATTGTCAATGATATTAGATACAATAAATTTGTTATCAATAACAAAACCNATATCTCTTGAAAAAATTTGATTTAAACCTTCAATATTCTTTGGNNGAAAAACCTCTACGCCATAATTTAAAAGTACTGATTTGACCGCATTCATCTCATTAATAACATTTTGCTGTGTTGGAAAGGTGCCTTTCAAAACGTGTTCTCTAGACTTTGGATCATAGCAATCTTGGAGTTTAGGTGTGCCACCAAAACTATCTGGCAAACCTAGAACAACTGCCTCTAANGGATTGATTTCATTATGTAAATTTAATGCTATCATCTTTTTTCAATAANTCGCAAATTTAACTATACTTTAGGGTTTAATAAAATCTTAATGATGATATTATTTGCACNCATAAATTTGAATATATTTGAAGAGTATTTCANTTTTAAATGAAAGATAAATTTGTAATATACGATTGCGAAGATAGAATTGGCTTCATCACTATGGTTAGAGCAGAAAAAAGAAATGCTCTAAATCCTAAGCTTGTTCAAGAGTTAAAAAGTGCTTTTGAAACTGCCGAAAAAGATGATAAATGNAAAGTGATTGTNTTACAAGCANAAGGCCAAGCATTTTGTGCTGGTGCCGATTTAAGATACTTGCAATCCTTACAATCNTTTTCNTACAAAGAAAATGTTGCCGACTCATCAANTCTAATGNAGNTNTTTAAGCAAATTTACAGNTTAAAAAAGNTAGTCATTGCAAAAATACAAGGACACGCCATAGCAGGTGGTTGTGGCTTGGCTAGTGTTTGTGACTTATCAATTGCATCAGATGATGCTAAATTAGGNTATTCTGAAGTTAAAATTGGATTCATTCCNGCTATNGTCAGTGTATATTTACTAAGAAAAATTGGTGAAAGTAAAACNAAAGAACTACTACTTACNGGAAAAACTATATCAGCTNCTGAAGCAGTTAGTATTGGATTAATAAANAAAGTAGTTGNCAAAGATATTTTAGATGATACAGTACAAAACATAGCACAACAACTTTGTCATCAAGTCTCTCAACAATCTATAGCAAGNACAAAGAAATTGATAGCCAATCTGCAAAGCATGTCGCTAGAGGAAGGTCTAAATTTTTCTGTAGAAGAAAATGCAAAAGCAAGAGTTAATGAAGACTGCAAAAAAGGTATTAAGTCCTTTCTCAANAAANAAAAAATAAATTGGTAGAATTCCTAATTAATGAAAAAGAAAAAAACAAAAGAAAACATCTTTAGACGCATCNCACAAAAGTTTAAAATTGAAGATGATAGAACGAAGAAGATAATTGGNTTTATATTTCTATTTTTCTCAATTTATGTATTTATAGTTTTTGTTTCCTATATCCTCAACGGAAATATTGACCAAGANAAGATAGGTAAACTAACTGATGAAATCAGTAATTTCGGTGGAGTATTTGGAAATACTTTATCACATTTATTTTTGTATAAATTTTTTGGCATTTCNTCTTTCATTATTCCAATATTGTTTTTCAATTGGGGCTTTTCACTTGTCTTTGATAANNTATTATTTTCTNTAAAAAAAGGCTTTTTACTTGGCCTGATTGCTATAATATGGATTTCNTTATTCNTTGGGTTTTTCACATCTCCTTCAATATTTGGNGGAGTGTTTGGTAGTGAAATGAATAAATTTCTAGTNTTGACAATAGGAAAAATTGGAAANGGATTTTTAATTTTTCTTTCCTTATTAACATTNATAATCATAAGATTTAATCCAANATTTAAATTCAATAAAATGAATGCTTATAATGAAGAATTTGTGGAAAANAATGAAANAGCTAATGAAGAATTAAGCTTNTCCAAAGAANTAGATTTACAAAAAAATGAAAAAGAACCACTTATCGAGCCTATCAGTCAAATAGTTAATAAGNTAACAGNAGATAATAAAGAAGAAATTANATCAAATATAAAACAAGAAAGAANTAATGATTTAGGAATTGAAGTACATGTAAATGAAGAAGATACATTGAATCAAAAAGATATAAAAACAAAACTCGAAGAATTAGGTGATTATGACCCTAAGCTTGATCTTTCAAATTATAAAATACCTGAAGTGAACTTATTAAACGACTATGGNTCAGGTAAAATAGAAATAGATAAAAGTGAATTGGAGGCTAACAAAAATAAAATTGTTGAAACACTAGCAAATTATAAAATAGGTATATCATCTATTAGCGCAACTATTGGACCAACCATAACGCTTTATGAAATTGTTCCAGATGCNGGTATTCGAATCTCTAAAATAAAAAACTTAGAAGATGATATNGCNCTTAGTTTATCAGCATTAGGTATTCGTATCATTGCNCCTATACCTGGCAAAGGAACTATTGGTATTGAAGTACCAAACCAAAAACCTGCAACAGTTTCTATGAAAGCTGTAATATCATCAGATAAGTTTCAAAACTCTAAAATGGAATTGCCGNTTGCTTTTGGTAAAACTATTTCAAACGAAACTTTTGTGGCAGACTTAACTAAAATGCCTCACCTTCTAATGGCAGGCGCTACTGGTCAAGGCAAATCTGTTGGGTTGAACGCAATATTAGCATCATTACTCTACAAAAAACACCCTGCTCAAGTCAAATTTGTTTTGGTAGATCCAAAGAAAGTAGAACTTACATTATTCAACAAAATAGAAAGACACTTTCTAGCTAAACTTCCTGACTCAGAAGAGGCCATTATTACTGATACGAAGAAAGTAGTTAATACACTCAATTCCCTTTGTATTGAAATGGATCAACGTTATGATTTNCTTCAAAAAGCTCANTGTAGAAATATTGTTGAATACAATAAAAAATTTATTGGNAGAAAATTAAATCCTAACGATGGGCATAAATTCCTTCCATATATCGTATTAGTNATTGACGAATTTGCTGACCTNATTATGACAGCAGGCAAGGAAGTAGAAACACCAATTGCAAGACTAGCTCAACTTGCTAGAGCTATTGGAATACATCTAATAGTAGCAACACAACGCCCNTCAGTAAATGTAATTACTGGTATTATAAAAGCCAATTTCCCTGCACGTGTAGCCTTTAGAGTTACATCAAAAATTGATTCTAGAACAATTCTTGATGCNGGAGGTGCNGACCAGTTGATTGGTCGTGGTGATATGCTGATATCTTTAGGNAGTGACTTAATANGATTACAATGTGCATTTATTGACACTCCGGAAGTAGAANAAATCACTGATTTCATCGGTAATCAAAGAGCCTATCCCGAAGCCTTTTTACTACCGGAATACNTTGGAGATGCNGAGGGCGGNACTAGCGATGCTGACTTAAATGATAGAGATGTTATGTTTGAACAAGCAGCACGTGTTGTNGTACAACATCAATCTGGCTCTACTTCACTTATACAACGTAAATTAAAACTAGGCTATAATAGAGCTGGAAGAATTATTGACCAACTTGAAACAGCTAGAATTGTAGGNCCTTTTGAAGGAAGTAAGGCTAGACAAGTACTAATTCGTGATGAAATGGCGTTAGAAGAAGTATTAAACAAGCTTAACAACNAAAATAAATTATGAAAAAGTCAATACTAATATTAATATTTTTTCCCTTTTTTATTTTTGCACAAAATAATAAAGCCAAGANNATTTTAGATGAACTNAGTAAAAAAACAAAATCATTCTCTTCAATAAAGGCAGAATTTACCAATNCTTTTTCAAGCACANTAACAGATCTCAATGAATCTCAAAGCGGTACTATTTACCTAAAAGATANCTCATACAAACTAGANCTTGAATCACAAATAATTATTTCAGATGGAGAAACTAATTGGATTTATTTAATTGATGAGGAAGAAGTNAATATAACTGAAATTGATGATGAAGAAAATGAATTAAANCCCTCAAAAATCCTTACTATNTATGAGGATGGATACAATTATAAATTTATCANAGAAGATNGTAATNTTTATCAAATAAATTTATTTCCAAAAGAAATTAGTCCTTTTTCAAAAGTNGAACTNTTTATTAATAAACATAAAATGCAAATCAGTTCATTTATTATGATCGATAAACAAGGGAGCCATTACAAATATNTAATTGATTCTTTTGAAACAAATATTGAATTAAATAATGATTTTTTTATTTTTAAAACTACTGAATATCCAAATATAGATATAATTGATTTACGATAATTTATCTTACTAGAGTTACCTCCCCTATGTGCTTNGTTTGTTTTCCTAATTCATCTGTAATATTAATAGTCCATAAATATGTTCCNGACNTAGCCTTATTACCTGCCAAATTATTACCATTCCATTTTTGATTAATATTATTGACAGAATAAATAATTTCNCCCCATCTATTTGTGATAACCATNGANAANTCTTTAAATCTATCTATATTATAACCTTTCAGGCCAAAATCATCATTTAAACCATTTCCNTCAGGAGTAAAAGATGTAGGTAANTAAAAAATTAACTCATTTATAACTAACAAACTATTATTTGTAGAATCTTTACAACCATTCTCATCTTCTAATGTTAATTGAATATCATATAAACCTGCTGAATCGAAATAATGAATTGGCTCCCATTCATCTGAGTAAAAATCATCATCAAAATCCCAAATAACATNACCACTTGANGATAAATTAAAAAACTCTACNATAGGATTCAATGTGGTAACATTCTCTGGGACGTAATAAAAATTAGCAATTGGTCTATCAGAAAGTTTAAAAAATAAAGATTCNATATCTGTACAACCTAAATTGTCAGTAACAGATAATTCAATAAGATATTCTCCTTNCTGATTAAATTGATAGTTTAGATCAATAGCATCAATTATGTTGTCACCAATCCGCCAAATAGAAGATTGTAAACCGTCACTAGAAATACTAGTATTAATAAATTTAACAGAATCATAAATACAAATACCATTACTTGTAAAATCTGCTAATGGATTAGGATTAACAATAATATTCATCTCAACTACAGCAAAACAATTATTAGATCCANANTCTCTGAATTGTAATATATAATTTCCTGTATTAGTGAATTTAACAGCTATATTGTCAGTGAATTGTCCATTAATAATTTCGGCNCCATCNCCATAAATAAATTCCCATTCAAGATTATTTGTTGATAAACTTGGGGTAGCAGAAAAATATTCTAAGTTATCGCTAAGACAGATTTGTATATTTTGACAATAACCAAGGACACTTAACTTAATTAAGAAAAATGTAAGTACTCTATACATTCTAACTAATTATAAATAATAGGACCTGGATTAGGTATATTATTAATAGTTATATTTATAGTATCTACTGACTGACAGCCTTCAGAATCTGTTGATGTAACAGTATANGTAACCTCTGAAGTATTTTGAGGAATATAATCACCATTATCACCAATTATAACCGCAGGNACCCACTCATAANCAACAAAACCATCAGTAGCATCTAAAGAAATTGTTTCACCTAAACAAATAGTCGTAGTNTCACTACCATTTACTAACAATTCAATAGGTGTAATTTCGTTAATAGTAAGATTNGCAANATCNGATGACTCACATCCATTTTCATCAGAAACAATAACACTAAATTGAGTATCNCTCAAGTTTGGCGTAANGGTTGTCTGATTATTTGATAATNAAGAATTATTCCAAGAATAGCTAGTAAAACCTGATGTTGCNGTNATAGTAATAGACTCTCCTAAACAAATACTACTTTCAGAAAGTGAAATCTCAACATTAGGAAGTTCATTAATTACTACTTCAACACTTTCGGTTGCAGAACAACCACCCTCACCTATAACTTCAACTTGAAATATATTATCATTTATATCATTTGGAATATAATTATTGGAAACACCAGATAAAACTGAAGGTNTCCAATTGTANGTNTTATATCCATCGTCAACTGATATAATTACAGGATCACCTAAACAAATAGATGAATTTGATANTGATAAATTTGGCGAAGGATTATCAATAATCTCTACACTTAANAATTGTTGAGCCTCACAACCGTTAAGTTCTTCTGTTAAAGTAATAGCATTATTAATTAANCCAACTGGAACGCTTGACCAATCTACTTGAATAGATGTTCCNGTTTCAGAACCAACTATTATTCCACCTCCAGAAACATTCCAAGAATATATTGAGCCTNGATTAGGATTAATTGAATATGTTTCTAGAGAAGAACCAAAACATAAAGTATCAATTTGTGCAAATGCATTAAAAGACACTAAAAATGATAAAAAAGTAGTTGTTAAAATATGAATATAAGTTTTCATAATAATATNGTTTAGTTAAATAATTTTATTTTTAGTTCGTAATTATTGGNGGTGGCACAANATCAATAACGTTAATATTNACTTNAGANTGATAAGTATTACATNCCCCANATANAGTATACGTATAAACTCCNGAAAGGTTTTGNGCAGGATCAAAATAACCTAAATAGTTTGAACTTAAGTTAGGTAACCAAATACCATTTATATCAGAACTNCCAATTAGTTCATATAGGTTAACAGCAGAATCATCAATGCATATTTCTAAATCATAATCATTACCAACATCAATATTTTCTGAAATTAATGATAAATTTAANGGATATAATTGTTGGCANCCNTTANTNTTTAAAATAATGTAATTATACAAGCCTATTTGATCCTCNACAGGATTAAATAATCCCTGATAATCAGAGCTTAAATTAGAAGGNCCTAGCCAATTACCCGANATATTATTAACATCTATTGAATTATATAAACTTATAGTAGAATCATTAGCACATATTTGCAATTCAACAGTTGGTTGAATATCGGGACTNTCTAAATTTAAAATAATAGATGATGTTGAAGTATCACATTCATTAAAAACNGTATAAAAATACTCTTGAGGTGTATTAAAAGATGGATTAAATTGTCCTAAATANCCTTGATTAAGATTAGGAGTCCAATAGCCATTAATCTCAACACTATCTCCNAGTAAATCAAATAAATTAAATTCATTAGANTCTAAGCAATAAATTATACTAGTATCAGATCCTGAATTTAAGTTAGAATANACAAAAAGTGAATCATTATAATTTACTAATGCTGAATCAGAACAACAGTCTCCATTATTCCAACCTCCTGTTTGGCAATCTCCGTATACATTAATACTAATGAAAAGATCTTCAGGAACACAAGTTTCAGCTACTGTAACCTCAAAAGAGAAAGACAAATTACCTGTTGATGATGATCCCCAATCTGGATATCCGGACGTATTGATAAATCTAAAACCAGGTCCAAATTCCAAACCACTTGGGAAAACAGTATCTAAGTCCCATATCCAATACCCNGAACCTTGACCAACATTATTAAGATTTGAATTTATTGGTGTTGATGTTGGAGTTAAATTTGTCCAACCATCGCCTAAGTTAATTTGAAAAGCAATAACCCAATTAATATTAAGTTGATAAAAAGACTCTAAAGTATAATCTACGCTTACAACATCACCAACCTCATANGGTCCTGNAGGACTTAAAGAGTATGATTCCTCGTCAGCACATTGACTAAATGATAATGTGCAAATAAAAATTAGTAATACAAATAATAAATATTTCAAAAAAATATTATNAATGGTTAAATTTTATTTTACGGTTTTAAAGATAATATGTTTCAAATTATAGATCATTAATTATCTAATTAAAATAACATCGCCAAATTTTCTTGTTATTTTACCTNGTTCATCAGTGATCNTAGCTGACCATAAATAGGNTCCGGCAACAGCATCATTTCCTTTTTTGGTTTTACCATCCCATTTTTCGTTAACATCATTAGAATAAAAAATAACTTGTCCCCATCTGTTCGTAATCTGAAAATCATAATCTATTATTTTTTCAGTTCTAAATCCGCTTATACCAAAATTATCATTTAAACCATCACCGTCAGGAGTAAATGAATTTGGAAAATAACAGATTTGGTCATTTTCAATTAATATTTTTTTTACAATAGAATCTTTACAACCTTCATCATTTTGAACTTTTAAAATAACGTCAAACCAACCCAGGGAATCATATGTATGAATTGGATCCCATTCATCTGAAATTTGATAATCACCAAAGTCCCATAAAATACTATCTACATTAGATGATAAATTTATAAAAGAAACCTCAGGATTAAGAATTGTAATTTTCTCAGGTTTGTGATAAAAATCAACAAAAGGACGATCAGANGGAACAAAACTCGTAGACATTGAAGAAGAACAATTTAATACATCAATAATTATAAGCTCAAAAATATTACTTTCATTGCTAAGTGGATATGATAAATTATAACTATCAAAACTATAGTCATCTACCAACCAATTNACACTTTGAACAGTTGTATCAACAATTGAGTTATTAGTAAAATATANAGAGTCCTTGTAACAATCTTCCGTATAACTTACTTCAAGAATGGGATTAGGATTTACTTTTATTTCAATTTGTTGGGCTGTAAAGCAATTTTGAGAACCATACTCTCTAAATTCTAAAATATAATCTTCAACAATTGGAAATGAAACTAGTAAATCTGAAGTATTTTGACCGTTTTCAATTACCATACCACTTCCGTCAACAAAAACCCATTCTGTTGGATTACTAGCACTACTTACATTTGATGAAAATTTNANATCTGAATCACCTGCACAAAGGTTTATACTTTGAGATATTGTCTGTATACTATCAGAAAATACAGATATTAAACTTGGCGTAGGTATGCTGTTAATAGTTATATTTAAGGATGAAACTGAATTACAACCAAATTGGTTAGTTCCAATAACTGAAAATTCATTTTCACTAAAGCTAGAAGGTATGTAAGATNTTTGATTTGATATAACATNAGGAATTGACCATATATATGTTTCAAAACCAGAAGAAGCAACTAGATTAATTTCCTCCCCGATACAAATTACAGCAGTGTTGTTTCCGTTAACTGTTAAGTCAATTGGTGTTAACTGATTAATTACAAGATTGGCATCATCAGTAGATTTACAACCGTTGATATCTGTTACTTCTACNANATAATTNGTTTCTGTTAATTCAGGTGTTATCTGATTTGNAGAATTTAAAATAGCTGGNATCCAATCGTAATTCACATATCCGNNTGTGGAATTAACAGCTATAGACTCACCTAAACAAATCACACTGTCAGAGAGTGAAACTTCAACAATAGGTAAATCAAAAATTGNAAGCTCTAAAGAGTCCGAAGAAGTACAACCACCATCTGCTGTAATCGTTACCGAGATTTGATTATCTGTTAAAGATGTAGGNGTNTACGTATCGGTATTTGANGNTATACTCGAAGGNGACCAGTCGTAATTTATGTAACCAGGATTAGTGTTTAAACTTATAGTTTCTCCAATACANATTTCTGAATTATCGACACCTAAGTTTACTATAGGTAAATCAAAAACTTGTATTGCTAACGAATCAGAACTTGTACAACCACCTTCTCCTGTAACAGTTAGAGAAATCATATCTTCTGATGATGAGGTCGGAAAATAGATACCTGTGTTGCCAGAAATACTTGATGGCGTCCATGCGTAATTGTTGTAGCCTGAATTAGCACTAACCACTAAAGACTCTCCCATACATAAATACGTATCATCAATTGATAGGTTAACAATTGGTAAATCATAAATCGTAAAATCAATAGTTTCTNTAGATGAACAGCCAAAGTCTGAGGTAACTATTACAGAAATTTGATTGTCTGTCAAAGAAGTAGGCACATAGGTATCTGAAATAGACGATATTTCTGAGGGTGTCCAATCATAATTATTATAACCAGAATTAGTATTTACAGTAACTGATTCACCTAAACATATTTCTAAATTATCAATGGTTAGGTTAATAATAGGTAATTCATTTACAACTATTTCAAGAGAATCAGAACTAGTACATNCACCATCTCCAGTAACAGTTAGAAAAATCATATCTTCTGANAATAAGCTTGGAAAATAAATATCTGTATTACCAGAAATACTTGATGGNGTCCATGAATAATCGTTATANCCAGGTGTTGAAGTAAGAATCAATGAATCAGTAATNCATATTTCTGAAACTTGAGCAGAGAGATTAACTATTGGGGTCTCGTAAATTNTCAAGTCTATAGACTCAGATGTTGAGCACCCCTCATCAGAAGTAATAGTAACAGATATTTGATTGTCAAAAATTGAGTTTGGAGTGTAAAAATTAGAGTTTAGTAATTCAGTTGGAGTCCAAACATAATTGTTGTAAGCTTGGTTGACANTTACATTAACAGACTCTCCCAAACAAATTTCAGTATTATCTATACTTAAATTAGGTAAAGGATTAGCAATAATTGTAGCATCAATGGAAGAACTATTACTACATCCATTAAAAGTTTCTGTTACTACTACAGCGTTTGAAATTGTACTTACTGGAGTNTCTGACCAATCTACCTGTATGGANTTAGTTGTTGAAGATCCTACTATATTACCGCCGTCCACAANCCATAAATAATTTGAACCTTGATTNGCAGGAACAGAATAAGTAACTAATGAAGAAGATCCAAAACAAATAAAATCTTCGCTTGANGTAATTTGTGGGGCTNCAATATCTATCACNGTTATAGGNATAGTAGCATAATCTGTCAAACATTCCCCAGTTACTGTATATAAATAATCATTACTTTGGTTATATTGNGGATCAAATGTTCCAAGATAACCTCCAGAAAGAGATGGTGACCAANTNCCATTTTGATTAACATTATTACCTAAAAAATTAAATAAATTTATTGGAGCATCGTCATAGCATAGTGTGTAACCCTGAATATCATTTCCTGCNTTAACTGACTCTGTAATGACAGTAAAAGAAATATTNGCTTCATTNACATAAGATTCCCAAGTGCCACCGCCCCAATTAGGGCTNTTTATAAATACTTGAATTGAATATCCAGCATATACATCAATATCTGTATTTANTGTATTACTAAAATTCTGATAAGTAGAAATACTCAAATTATTTCCAATTACTGCAATATTTTGAACAAATACACCAAAATTATCATANAGTGCAATTGTAGCATTATTTACATTAAAATTTATGTTACCCCATCCATGACTGTGCCAGTTGATGTNATAAAAAAAATCATTTATAATACCACTTTCTGTAATTTCAATTGTAAGGTAGTTAATATTAGTTCCTATATATTGACTNGCTACTTGCTCTCCATCTTCATAACTGCAGTAGACGACCTCGCAANCATCAATTGTTAAAGGAGAGTAAAAGCAACTNCCATCATCNTCTTCTGCATCAGGNTCAAAATTACAAGCATTAGAATCTGTGCANCCAGAAATAGCACAATCTCCAATAGTTTGACCAATAGTTAAATGATTTCCAGAAAAGATAGTAATTCCTGAGTTATTTTCGAGAGTATATGAACATTCATNNTCCCATAAACCACCATCAGTAAAAGATATATCTATACAATCTGTTGGATCTAAACAAATCGTGTAAGAATATGAGTNACCCGTAGTAAAATCATAACCACCATAATCAACACCNTTNATNGTNACAAGGTGNCCGGTGCCATGATCCCAACCATCACCATATGAGTCAAATAAATTGAGAGTGTATTGTTCTTCTCCNNCATCACAATCAGACTNACATGTAAAATCAATAGACCAAGAGATTAATGAACCTGAAAAAAGCCAATCATCATCTCTTATTTGTAATTGCCATNATCCATTTGCATTTTCACCAATAAGGNAAGATAAATTATCCTCAGGCACATAATTACCANTAAATGGTGCAAATCCTTCGGTNANNTCTGTATTAGCACCCATTGTAAAACAAGTACCATTGTAATTATCACCAGCTCCTCCATTATCAGTGGATAAATAAATAATNGTGCCNGAAGGNGATACTAACCTAATGTCTAAATCATCTGTAAAAGGATGAGTAATATTTATACATACTGTTATNTCACAATTTATNGNGCCAATAGAATTAACATTTATATTAAAATTAGTCCAGGGAGATGGCCCAAAAAATGAAGCATCGGGTATATTTCCACCATNTCCATTGAATNCTTGAGCCTTTGAAATTGAAAGGTGAAAAGTGAAAATAAAAATTATTAAATANCTAAATAATTTATAGNTTGTTTTAAACATAAAACAAAGATANGAAATAACAAAATTATATTACTATTTANATATCATTAAAGCTATTGAACTTTTATGCGCTCAAAATTATCGTATTTATAAATGTCAAACTTTGTATTTGATTTGAATGAAGTATTAATTACTCTTTTATAATTTAAAATAGTTTTAAACTCATNACTTAAAAANTACATACATTGGACATAAGCTGAATAGGCATAATTTTCNGGATATGAAAAATATTTGTTATAAAAATTAAGCAGAAAATCTTTGTAAAACTGACTACTATCTTTTACAAAAAGTGATGGCAAGTGAACATTTAAGCTTACTAAATCATTGTAATCTAAATTATCAAATCTATTCCAAGTATATAAGCCATATAAATTAAACAGAGTATCTTCCATACTTCCCAATATTGGAAGCAATCTGCTTACAAAGGAGCGATCATTTGAAGGAATTATAATATTATTTACATCAATTTTTAATTTACTTTTTAAAAGTTGTCTGTCAGACAATTGATTTTTATTCAACGTTAAAACTTTATAATCAATTTTTGACATCTTAGATTTTAATTTATTTTTTGTGTGTGAAATTAATTCAACTTCTTTTTCGTGACCTAGTATTATTAACTCATTAGATTTATTTGTATTTACAATATATTCAATTAAAGCACTAATTTGAATATTTGATAAAGGTACAGACTGATATACATTACGATAATTATTTTTCACACTCATAAAAGACAAAGGAGAAATTAACTTTTTTTTAGAATCATATCCATAAAACTTTGCTAANTTTTCAAATTGCCTAATATAAATTGGTCCAAAAATATATTCTCTATCATCTAAAATATTTGATTCAAGTATTGAATTAAATATGGAATCATTTGTAATATCAATTAACATTAGGTCAATATTATAACCTAATTTAGTTAANCTATCTATACCAAGTTGAAAACCAAAATAAAAGTCTAAAGCGACTTTTGATTTTGGATATATAATGCTCTTATTATTGCTATANGCTTTTAAAGAATCATTTAAATCTAAATAAAATGGTAATAATAAGGCAACTTTAACCATTGAGGAATCNGCTTTTGTTTTATTTAATTTTGAATTCCTAAACAGAGATATTTTATTTTTATNTTTATTAANAGAATTTATATCCGATAATTCATTGTTTTTTTGTNTNTGTTTTTCAACTGAATAATGATTAGGAATAAATAATTTTAATCCAATGTNNAANCCATTAATAACTTCTGGGTTGGAGACTACTAATTTATTTAATTCCATATCATATTTTCTAGAAATAGTAAAAAGCGTTTCTCTAGGTTGTACNGTATGAATAATGTANGATTTATTACCTATTGTAGTATCTTGTTGAGCAAAAGCAATGAAAGATGTGAAAATGCTAAATAAAATTATATGAATTACTAATCTTTTCATAATAATTTAACTTTTTTAAAAACAATTTATTATTCCCATTCTATTGTGGCTGGTGGCTTAGAACTAATATCATAAACCACTCTATTTATTCCTTTAACCTTATTAATAATTTCATTAGAAACTTTAGCTAAAAATTCATAAGGTAAATGAACCCAATCGGCGGTCATTCCATCTGTTGACTCTACAGCNCTCAAAGCTACTGTATTTTCATACGTTCGTTCATCGCCCATAACCCCAACTGATTGNATTGGNAAAAAAATTGCACCAGCTTGCCAAACCTTATCNTATAGACCTGCTGAAATTAGTGAGGTTATAAAAATATGATCAACTTCTTGTAAAATTCTTACTTTATCTTTAGTTACGTCTCCTAGAATACGAATAGCCAAACCAGGACCAGGAAAAGGGTGTCTTCGTAAGAGAGATTCATCAATATTCATGGATCGACCTATTCTCCTTACCTCATCTTTGAATAATGTATTTAAGGGCTCAACAACTTTCAACTTCATAAAATCTGGAAGCCCACCTACATTATGATGAGATTTTATTGTAGCTGAAGGCCCTCCAGTAGCAGATACAGATTCTATAACATCTGGATAGATTGTTCCTTGTGCCAACCATTTAACATCTTCAATTANGTGTGCTTCATCATCAAAAATATCTATGAATTTATTCCCAATAGCTTTTCGTTTGGCTTCGGGGTCACTTAGACCATCAAGAACTTCATAAAAGCGTTCTTTAGAATCAACGCCTTTGACATTTAGACCCATACCCTTGTATTGTTCCAATACATTTTCAAATTCATTTTTGCGAAGTAANCCGTTGTCAACAAATATNCAGTATAAATTAGCACCAATNGCCTTGTGTAATAGCACACCAGCAACTGTTGAATCCACCCCTCCAGACAATCCTAAAACCACTTTATCGTTACCTAANTTGGCTTTTAAATCTTCAACTGTTCGTTGAACAAATGAGTCTGCAGTCCAATCTTGAGNACACTCACAAATGTGAACTAAAAAATTTGAAAGCAACTGTTTTCCGTCTGTTGAATGATAGACTTCAGGATGAAACTGAATAGCAAATGTTTTCTCCTTAGTTATTTGGTAACCAGCTACTTGNACATCTTCAGTTGAAGTTATTATTTCAAATCCTTCAGGCAAGGTTGTTATGGTGTCTCCATGACTCATCCATACTTGTGAACCTTCAGAAATNCCTTCCAAAAGCGGATTAGATGAATTGACAAAAGAAAGATTGGCTCTACCATATTCTCTAATTTTTGAGGGNAATACTTCTCCCCCAAAGACCTTGGCTAAATATTGTGCACCNTAACAAACTCCAAGTAATGGAAGTACGCCTTTTATTCCTTCTAAATTAGGGATAGGTGCATACTCATCACGCACAGAAAAAGGACTTCCTGAAAGAATTACACCTTTAATATTATNAGTCAATTCAGGAATTTTATTGTANGGATGTATTTCACAATAGATGTTTAATTCTCTCACTCTTCTAGCAATGAGCTGAGTATATTGTGAGCCAAAATCTAGAATAAGNATTTTTTCTTGAGCCATTTATAAATTATTAAANCTGTAAAACTACAAAATTAGTATCTAGTGGATTAAGCTCTTCTTTCAACTTTTTTATAAAGTTATCACCATACTTTAGGTAATATGGAATAAAGTTATTGTGACGCTCTTGTAAAATACGATTTGGAAAAAAGCTTGTTTTTAATTTAGAAATCTGAGATAAAGCTACTTCATGTTTTTGCTTTTCTACTTTGTGTAGTTTTTTACTTAAATTTTCTAGAGATTTCTTTTGTCTTTGATGTTCAGCATCTATCATAGGCTCATATGCCTTAACGTTAAATTTATCCTTAATAGAACGGAACACTTCGCCCAAAGACTCCACTTGACTTTCTAGTGATACATTAGCCTGATTTTGAACATATTTCTTGTGTAAATCGGATTCTAAACTAAAGAAATCTTCAAATGAAAAACCTAAGTGATTTATTTTATCTATCTGAGATGGCGTAGTTAAGATGACTGAATTTCTCAAAACCAAAATAGGAAATGGTATGAGTTCAGACTCAAAAGCTGTTTTCAACTGCATCCAATAGGACAATTCGGCACCACCTCCAATATAGGCTAGATTAGGTAGAATCATCTCCTGATACAAAGGACGTAATAATACGTTTGGACTAAATTTCTCAGGGTTGTAATCAATTTCTTTAGCATCTAATCTATCTAAGACCCTTTTCCTACTACCCTGCTCTAATTGGAAAAAATTACACTCTCTAACATAAGCCTGTGCTTTGTAATTTTCACTAAGCTTTTCCGATTGTGAAGCAATAATAGGATAAAATGAATGGTCTTGTATGTCTTTCTTCATAATTTCCACAAAGGACTTTTTTAACTGAACATCATCACCATCAATGATAACAAGTCCATCGTCTTTAAATAATTCATTTATCAAAACACGTGTTGCTTGAGCTAGATTAGCTGAAGAATAGGCTTTATNAAAAATAGCTTTTAATCGCTCAGCATTTTGACCCTTACCCATAAGTAAGTTTAAATCTTCTAGAANACTTGAGAAGTTAGATAAGTTCATTCTACCTACTGCNCCTGCCTGACTGCTATCCCATTGAATAGTCTGGTCAAATAAATTGATATGATTAATCTCATCAAAATCGTGATCTTCACTAGCTAACCAAAATACAGGCACAAAATTTTTTGAAGGGTATTTTTCCTTTAAAGCAAGACTTAAGTTAATAGTAGAAACGATTTTATATAGAAAATACAAAGGGCCTGTAAAAATACACAACTGATGGCCTGTAGTTATTGTAAATGTGCTTGTAGACTCTAATAATTCTATGTTAGATTTTGTTAAATCCGATAAATCAATAGCTTGGTTTTGTTTTTTCAAAACGTCAACTAAAGTCATTCTATTGATAGGGAATTGGCTTTTTTCTTCCATCTGATTACGAAAGCTATCAATAGTATTGTAACGACCATAAAAAGAAGATAACTCAGTACTTTCAGACAAATAGTCTTGTACCAAAGGACTTAAAAANTTAATTTTACGATATGGTATTTTNATAGAACTCACTTAGCACAAAAGTAAGTAAAAAGTAATCTTTATTTAGCAAAAATAGCAGGAGATGAAATTCGAGTAATTAACNAAACAAGCCCTACACCTAAGNCCTATATTTAAGTTATAGTAACTATTCAGCAATAACCCCATACAAATCGTAATGGTCAGCGTGGGTGATTTTAACTTGGGCAAAGTCACCCATTCTGACGTAAACATCTGAGGCTTTTACCAAAACTTCGTTATCTACATCTGGAGAGTCAAACTCTGTTCTACCAATAAAGTACTCCCCTTCTTTTCTGTCAAATAGGACCTTGAACGTCTGACCAACTTTNTCTTGATTCAAACGGAATGAGATATCGCTTTGTAATTCCATTATCTCCTCAGCCCTTTGGTGTTTTACTTCTTCTGTCACATCATCTTCTAACAAATGAGCATGTGTGTTTTCTTCGTGTGAATATGTAAATACACCCAAACGGTCAAAGGCCGTATCGTTAACCCATTGTTTGAGCTCTTGAAAATCTTCTTCAGTTTCACCTGGATAACCTACAATTAAAGATGTACGTATAGCTATTCCTGGAACTTCTTGTCGAAACTTGCGCAACAAAGCATCGGTTTTTTCATGAGTAGTGCCTCTACGCATAGATTTCAATACAGAATCACTGATATGCTGCAAAGGAATGTCAATATAATTGCACACCTTATGGTTTGTTCTAATGACTTCTAANACATCTTCTGGGAAACCTGTTGGGAAAGCATAGTGCAAACGTATCCACTCTATTCCTTCTACTTCTGANAATGCCCTCAATAAATCAGCTAAACGTCTTGATTTGTACAAATCCAATCCGTAATAAGTCAAATCTTGAGCAATGAGAATAAGCTCTTTAACGCCGTTCTTAGCTAATTTTGCAGCCTCTGTAACTAAATCTTCTATAGACTTAGACTTGTGCTTACCTCTCATCAATGGAATNGCACAAAAGGAACAAGGACGNTCACAGCCTTCTGCTATCTTTAAAAAAGCATAGTGCTTAGGAGTTGTTGTTAAACGATCACCTATAAGCTCATNCTTATAATCTGCTCCTAATGCCTGTAATAATTTAGGTAAATCNGTNGTNCCAAAATATTCATCTACATTAGGAATTTCNTTTTCTAAATCTGGCTTNTAGCGTTCGGACAAACAACCAGTAACANATAACTTGTCTATTTTACCATCAGACTTTCGTTCNGCCTGTTCAATAATAGTNTTNATAGACTCTTCTTTNGCGTTNTCAATAAANCCACANGTNTTGATAACCACAACATTAGCATCATCTTTNTCCGATTCATGCTCAACATCCATATNATTGGCTTTCAATTGNCCCATCAANACTTCTGAATCNTAAATATTTTTGGAACACCCTANAGTGATAACATTGATTTTATTATTCTTTAACGACTTTGTTCTCATTTTAGTTGAATAAAGAATCTACAAACTCTTTCTTNTTGAATACTTGTAAATCTTCAATTCCCTCACCAACACCGATGTAGCGAACAGGAATTTTGAATTGGTCAGATATACCAATGACTACGCCNCCTTTGGCTGTACCATCTAANTTACTAAGAGCNANAGANTCTACTTTTGTTGCTAGAGTAAANTGCTTAGCTTGTTCTATAGCATTTTGCCCAGTAGAAGCATCTANAACTANCATAACATCGTGAGGAGCATCAGGAATGACTTTAGACATGACGTTTCTNATCTTAGTCAGCTCNTTCATNAGATTNACTTTATTGTGTAAACGACCNGCCGTATCTATAATGACTACATCANNTCCTTTATTTTTAGCCGACTGAACANTATCAAAAGCTACTGATGCAGGNTCAGAGCCCATCTCTTGTTTTACNATATCTACTCCTACTCTTTCAGACCAAATAACTAATTGGTCAACNGCAGCTGCNCTAAAAGTATCTGCCGCTCCAAGTANTACCTTTTTACCAGCTTGTTTGAATTGATGAGCTAATTTTCCAATGGTAGTAGTTTTACCCACTCCGTTCACTCCTACCACCANAATNACATATGGNCCGTNAGTTTGAGGAACTGTAAATTCTACCTCATCNGAATTATTACTTTCTTCAAGCAAAAGACTCATTTCCTCTTTAAGAAAGGCGTTCAACTCTTTAGNATCAAGNTATTTGTCTTTAGCTACCCTTTCTTCTAGTCTTTCAATAATTTTTAGAGTCGTTTCAACACCAATATCGGAGGTAATTAAGGCTTCTTCAATGTCATCTAGANCACCTTCATCAACTTTAGATTTTCCCGCAACTGCACGAGAAAGTTTTCCGAAAACATTTTGTTTAGTCTTTTCTAAACCTTTGTCTAACTTATCTTTTTTATCTTTTGAAAAAAAACCAAATATTCCCATAGTTAATGATGTATTTCTAAACAGAAAAAGCTCCTTTTTCAAGAAGCTCAAATCTGTTAAATTATAAAGTTAGGGCTTACTTTTTAGCCAAATATTCGTTCACTTTATCCTTAGGAACAATTTCTGATTTGAAACCATATGAACCTGTCTTCTCAGACTTGGTCATCTTAATTACTTTTGTAAAATCTTTTGCTCCTCTTTTCTGTAAAGATGCTACTGCCTTCTTTGCCATAGTTTATCAGCTTTTAATTGCTTACTTAATTTCTTTATGCACCGTCATTTTCTTTAAAATAGGATTGAATTTTTTTAATTCCATTCTATCTGGTGTATTCTTTTTGTTCTTAGTAGTAACATAACGAGAAGTACCTGGCTGACCAGATGCTTTGTGCTCTGTACATTCTAATATAACTTGAACTCTGTTTCCTTTCTTAGCCATTTGCTTAAAAATAATTGGATTGCAAATTTAATTAAACTATTTTTATCTACAAATTCTATTTAAGCTTTTTAATATCTATCATAAATAGATGATTAGCTATCATAAAATCTTTTTTTCTGATAGATAAATCAATTTTTTTCCATTGTTTTTCGGGATAAATCCAATCAAATACACCGTTTTCTAAAGTCACTTTTAATGGCATATCAAATCCATCAATAGCATTCCACCTGTATTTTAAGATTTTTCGCTTACCCCAACCACAAAATTCATATTCAAATTGAGGTAATTTTGGCGTATATAAATACTGCTCATATAATTTATCAAAATTACGACCACTTTTTTCGTTAATATAGTCTAGAACTTCTCTTCCATCTACAGTTTGGTATTTAAAATGATTAGTCATAGATTTAAATAAATCAAACCATAAGGAATCGTTATCAACAACACTTCTCAAAGTGTGTATAAAAGCACTACCCTTGGCATACATATCACTACTGCCCTTATGATGAACATTAGGAGTTCCTACTATTGCTCGTCTATTTTGAGCCATAGACATCTGATTTTTCACATATTCTATCATAGCATCGTAACCATAATAACATTCCACAAATAAAACCTCAGAATAAGTACAGAACGTCTCCTGTATCCACATATCAGAAATATCATTTGCCGTAATACTATTGCCCCACCACTCATGAGCACTTTCGTGGACAATGATAAAGTCAAAGCCCAACCCAGCCGTAAAACGTGTATTACCTAAATAACCTTGTCTAAACTTATTACCATACGCAATAGCACTCTGGTGTTCCATACCTAAATATGGTGTTTCTACCAAAGCAAAACCATCATTCCAAAAAGGGTATGACCCCAAATATTTTTCAAAACAATCAAGCATAGGCTTAACGACCTCAAATTGCTTTTTGGCTTTCTCAAGGTTATAAGGCAGTACGTAATAATCTAAATCTAGTGTGTCATTACCACTTATATACTTGTCCCAAAAATGAGTGTAATCACCAATATTTAGAGTTACATCATAATTATTGATTGGATAGGACACAAACCAATGGTATGTGTTGTATAACTTTGTAGACTTACGTAAATCATGAAAACGCATATTGCCATTTGAAATACATTTTAAACCTGCAGGCACTTGACAACTAACAAGCATACTATCAGGCTCATCTGATTGATGGTCTTTATTTGGCCACCAAGAACTTGCCCCTAGACCTTGACAAGATACACCAATCCAATCATTTCCATTAGCGTCTTTATCCCATGAAAAACCACCGTCCCAAGGTGGATTGATAGCTACTCTAGGATTACCAGAGTAATACACCCTTATGAAGGACTGTTCGCCGCTTTTTACAAGCCTATCAAAATTCACGAATACAGCGTTATATTCTCGAGAATATTCTAAATCTCTTCCTTCAAACTGAATTTCAGAAATTTTCATATTCTCAAATAAATCAATTTGAATAAATTCAAAATCAGATTGCGCCTCAAAATGTATTTCTGAATAACCTTTTATAAATTTTTCCTCAGGATCAATAGATATGTTAAGATGATAATAACTAACATCATAACATGCTCTTTCATGAAATAAATATCCTCTTAAGCTATCTTTTCTACCAAATTCTTGAGAATAGGAATGAAAAAATTGAAATAAAAAAAATATTAAAATAAGATTTTTTATAGTTTGCAATAGGAGTTATTCTATTAGTGAAAGTGTTAATGTACAATTTTCAGTAGCTAGTGTAACTGATGCAGTAATATTTATTATGGCNATANTTTCTGACTGCAGAAAACCTGTNCCTGATATTTGAGTAAATCCAGTAGGACCTTCACCGCTAACAGNAATATTACCATCGCTATCAATAGTTCCTTCTAAAATAAACAAACCAAAATCTACTACTAAGTCTCCTTCATCGTCACCCTCATCAATAGTAANTTCACTTGCGCCAACATCTATAAGTTGAGACATTATAAAACCGTCACAATTGGACTCAACCGACCAATTATTTACCATTAATTGAGATGCATATACACAACTTCCGTCATCAATAGTTGCCTCAGAGTCAAAGTTGAAAGCTAACTCATCCGTACATCCATAACAAGAGTAGTCGCACGAACCGTTATCGACATTGGCTAAATTGTTATAGTTACAAGCCGTATCTANCATACAGCCAAAAACAGTTTCAACATTATCACCTCCTCCATTTGGATTAATATCATTATTGATACTATCGTCTTCTTTTTTACATGAGCTAATTACCAAAGTAGTTAAAAAAAACATTCCTAAAATTTTAAAGCTNAAATTCATAAAAATTAAATTGTGTGTTAAAAAAAAAAGTTGTTACCAAATGTAACAACTTTATTTATTTTATTGAAGNTGATGTTTTANAACAANANATTATCATTTTCAAGTGCTTTTTTTAAAACTGATGTTATACCATTCTTATCAATAGTTCTTANAGCACTCGTAGACACCTTTAAAGTAATCCATTCGCCAGATTCAGGAATGAAAAACTTTTTTGTCTGTAAATTTGGATAAAACTTTCTTTTTGTCTTTCTATTTGAATGAGANACNTTATTTCCTACCATTACTTTTTTTCCGGTTATGTCGCAGATTCTTGCCATCAGATTTTTTTTATTGGGCNNCAAATATAAACTTATTTATTTAAAAAATACTATTGTTTTTNAGCAACNTCAATAAGAAAATTTAGTGCTGCATTAGATGCTCTTANAATATTTGTTTCTCTATCTGAATTNTAAATCAAGGTTTTAGAATAAGTATCATTAGGNGTAGAAACTGCAATACATATCGTTCCTCCATTNACATTATTATCATTTTGCAAATCTGCCAAGCCTGATGTAGATATTGCAAAATCANTGTNAAATAATTTTTTAGAATTTTGCGCCATTTCTCTTACAANTTCCTCACTCACGATTCCATATTTAGATATTGTTTTAGATTTAACNGATAAAATATTTTCTTTAATATTTTTAGAATAAGCCACTAGAGATCCTTTAAAATAGACAGAACTTCCTNTNACAGATGTAATCATTCGAGCAATATTTCCCCCAGTACAACTTTCAGCTGTTGAAATTGTGTATTTATTTTTCCTCAGNAATTGGCCAACTGCTACTTCATTTAATCTAGTTTGATACTTTGAAAAGTATGACCCNAGCAAAGATTTAAGTGTAATTACATTTTTTTCTATAAGATTTTCAAGATAAGATCTATCATAGCCTCTTGCAGTAAGTCTCAAAATTAAACAACTATTTGATGGTAAATAAGACAAGTTAATTTCTTNAGGTAAATTAGACTCCCAATCAAAAATAAGTTCAGCTAAGTGCGACTCAATAATACCCCTAGTAAATATTTTTTTATGAACGATTTCTAGAAGCTTAAATTTTTTCTTAATTTTTTTNAAAACTANTTTCATCATAGACTTCATTTCGTAATGTACNCCTGGCATNGANACTACAATTTTATNATTATNATGAAACNACATTCCGGGAGCTGTACCTTTTTTATTTTTTATTACTTCACATTGTGATGGAATATANGCTTGGAATTCNGTTAATTTATTAATGGTTCTTTTTCTTGATTCGAATTTCTTTTTAATATCAGANAAAACTTTTTTATTTAAAACAAGCTTATCATTAAAATAATCACATAAGGTTTGTTTTGTTACATCATCATTTGTTGGNCCAAGACCACCAGTAATAAAAATAAAATCAGATTGTNTAAGCGCGTTNTCAAGAGCNGATGAAATACTAGAATTAGTATCAGAAATTGTTCTTATTTCGTTAACTTGAATACCATTGTTTTCTAAAAAATTACCNATCCANGNAGAATTAGTATCAATTGTATGACCAATTAAGATTTCATCACCAATTGTTATTATATCTGCTTTCATTTATGTGAAAAAATATTATANTTTACTCATACTCATAAATGTAAAATATATTTTTTTTGACCGTTTCTGCTTCATTAATATCTTGAACAGTAATAGTNAATTCATATCTTCCTGGCTCTAAATCAGGGNAAGGGAGTGNAACTTGAATTGTATCAANTGATGAAGTTCCAGATAAATCGTAATCTTTTTCCCAATTCCATGGAGCAGATTGGAATCTAGCATCTTCAAAGTTGTCCAATATAGATGCTCTAAATTGATTTAATCCACTATCATCAGAAAAATCATAATTAAACTCTAAAAAAGCACCTTCAACTTTTTGAATATTTGATGATGTTAAGTTNACTGAATTAATTATTGGGGGCTCATTTTGCACTTGACATGAAAAGATGATTAACATNGGTGCTAAAAAAAATATTTTTTTCATAATNTGATACTATTTNAAGATTTTTAATAATTTTTCAAAAGACATATTTTGTTGTGAACCATCTNACATTTTCTTAACTGTAATTGTATTTNTTTTTATTTCATTTTGACCAACAATAATTACGAATTCAATATTATTTTTATCAGCATATTGCATTTGCTTTTTCAATTTTGCTGAACTTGGGTATATTAATGAACTTATGCCTTNGGCTCTCAATTTTTTTAATAAATTTAAACAATAATTTTCTTCAANTTCACCAAAATTTANAATTAGAACNTGACNTNTTTTTGCTGATAATTCGGGATATAAATTTAATGATTCAAGCGCCATACAAATTCTATCAAAACCAAATGAAATGCCAACTCCTGAAATATTTTCAAAACCNAAAATTCCTGNCAAATTATCATATCTGCCCCCTCCTCCTATACTTCCAATATTAAAATCANTAGTTTTAACTTCAAAAATTGATCCAGTGTAATAATCTAAACCTCTAGCTAACGTTATATCTATTTCTAACGATGCGCATTTTAATTGGAGNCTGTCAATTTTACTTACAATTTGATTNAANTCTTCAATTCCTTCTAAACCAATTTCGGAATCNTTAAACAAGTCTTTAAGTCTNGTTANTATANTAGAGTTTGAGGTTTTTTGATCAAAAAGTAAATTTATTTTATTTATTGCCTCACTAGNAAATCCTTTTTTACGCAGCTCATCTTTGAAATTTGAAATACCAATTTTTTCAANTTTATCTAGAGATACTAAAAAATCATTAATTTTATCACCTACACCAACAATTTGNGCTATTCCCGATAAAATTTTTCTNTTATTAATTTTTATAGNTATATTATTAAAACCTAATGTACTCAAAACCTCATCGTAAAGTTGTATTAACTCGATTTCAGCTAGAAGAGAGTTTGTTCCTACAATATCTGCATCGCATTGATAAAATTCTCTAAACCTACCCTTTTGAGGTTTATCAGCTCTCCAAACATTTTGCATTTGAAATCTTCTAAAAGGAAATATAATATCGTTTCGGTGTTGAGATATATATCTNGCAAATGGTATTGTTAAATCNTATCTAAGTGCTTTATTCGAAATATCAGATATNATTGTTTTAGATGTAGTAGATGNATTCAATTTANCTTTTGAAAGAAAATCACCAGAATTTAANATTTTAAAAATAAGTCTNTCACCTTCATCACCATATTTACCTATTAAAGTATTTAAATTTTCAAATGATGGAGTTTCAATTTGNNCAAATCCAAAGAGCTCAAATTTTTTTTTCAANATCTCAAAAACATAATTCCTTTTTCTCATAGTTANAGGAGAAAAATCTCTTGTACCTTTAGGAATACTAGGTTTATTGATCATTTTTGAAAAATTATTTTTGACAAATATCTAAAAAATTAATCATGTAAATAGCTAAGAATANATATATTTAAAAGAATTTTTTATGAAAAATTTTGTGATAATATAAGATTTATAAGATATTTGCAGATATTAATCTATTTTTAAAATTAAAATTATGAAAAAAATGCTTTTAACAGCTGCAGTTGTTTTTACTAGCTTANTAGCNTCTGCTCAATTTATGGTTGTAGCCGATTTAGATGTTGAAGATTTTGAGGCTGAAAACCTTACTGAAACAACAAACTTTGGTTTTGGTTACACATTTAACGACACATGGACTGTTGGTGCTATGATGATGGCTGAAGGTGTTCATGAAGGTGAAANTGAAGAAGAACATGCTGANCATGCAGANGAAGAAGATATGAGATTATTTGTTCGTTATAATATGANTAACATCTATTTAACTGCAAATACTACAACTGAAGATTTTTCTGATAATCTAAGAGTTGGNGCNGGATANAGCTTTGCTGCATTTGGCAATTTTTATGTAGAACCAAACTACACTATGGATATGTCAACTGANGATGGTGATGAAAGAAATGGAACTTTCAAACTAGGCTTAGCTTACAGATTCTAAACAAGAATTTTAAACNTAAAAAAAGTGTATCTCAAATGATGCACTTTTTTTTTACTCTATTACTAANTTATANTGATTNAATTTGTANTCTTTTAAAAAACAGTATCTATGATTTGGTTAATTATTATTTTTTTTATGATTGNTGGTGGCATTGTTAGTCGCCGACTTAAAAATAAATTCAAAAAGTACTCTCTTGTCCCACTATCAAATGGTATGACAGGTAAAGATGTTGCTGAGAAAATGTTAGCAGACCACGGCATNAGAGATGTAAAAGTGGTATCAGTTCCTGGAAGATTAACAGACCATTACAATCCAGCAGATAAAACTGTTAATNTAAGTCCTGATGTTTATAATAATTGCAGTGTAGCTTCTGCTTCTGTAGCGGCTCACGAATGTGGCCATGCTGTACAACATGCTACGGCCTACTCTTGGCTACAAATGCGTTCTGCNATGGTACCTGCTGTGGCATTCAGTAGTAAAATGTTAAATTTTATTTTCATTATGATGTTTTTAGGCGCTGGTTTTTTAGGNTGGTTTGGTATGGATACNGCCTTACTAGTNGTNATCATTTTTCAATCNGCAATAACTTTATTTACACTAGTTACTTTGCCGGTAGAATTTGACGCAAGTAATAGAGCATTAGTTTGGCTAAACAGTAAAAATATNACAAATCAACAAAACCACCCNCTTGCTGTTGATGCTCTGAAATGGGCCGCTGGCACATATGTNGTAGCTGCGTTAGCTTCTCTTACACAGTTAGCATATTANGTAATGCTTTATTTAGGNAGAAGATAAAAAAACTTACAGCTAAATTATAACCTTACTCTTGGCAAGTAAGGTTTTTTTTTATTTGGTTTTTTAAGACAAATTAATTNCCGAAATTTGTACCTNAATATTTANACATATGTTCAANTTCAAATCAATCTACTTATTATTGTTTTTTTTAATGTCATCTTATTTAGGATTNGCCCAAAAAAATTGGGCACTTGATATTCATAATGACAGTAAAACACTTTACGAAATTCAAGAAGATTTTGAAAACTATTGGCAAAATAAGACTATAGGAAAAGGTAAAGGTTGGAAACCATTTAAAAGAAGAGAAGCTTTTATGGAACCAAGAGTTTTTCCTTCTGGTTTTTTNCCTTATGAAAAGTTATACCTTGAATATAANAAANTAATCAATCAACCAAAAAATACTTCTCAATNCCAATTTGAAGCAAATTGGGAAGCATTTGGNCCTACTGAAGTACCTCTTCAAAATAATGGAAGTAAAAGAGGTGTTGGGNGAATAAATAATGTAACTTTTGACCCTAACAATAATAATATACTATGGGTAGGATCCCCTTCTGGAGGTTTATGGAAATCAGANGACGGNGGTCAAAATTGGAGCTCNAACACAGATTTATTACCAAACTTAGGAGTNTCTGACATAGCAATAGATCCACTGAACAGCAATATAATGTATATTATTACAGGGGATAGAGATTCGGATGATACATACGCATATGGCCTTATGAAATCAATTGATGGTGGANCTAGTTGGANTTCAACCGGCCTTTCATTTAATATAAATAGTGCATATAGAGGAAATCGAATACTAATTAATCCNAATAATACTAACATTTTGATAGTNTCTACTAGAAAATCTGGATATGGCGAGACNTATAGATCAANCGATGGAGGTGAAAGNTGGGAACTTGTTCTTCAAGGGCCAAATTTAATTTCAATGGAGTTTAATACATCTAACTCAAATCAAATATATGCTGTTACAACAGGAACATCTAAATACTATCGTTCTTTTGATAATGGGTTAACATGGGAAAATNTAACTAATGAATCNGGGCTTCCAAATTCAGGAAATTCAAGAGCTGTTGTTGCTGTTACCCCAGCAAATTCNAATGTANTTTATATCTTATACAGCGCTGGTGGTGGCGGATTTGGCGGATTATATAAATCTANTGATGGCGGATATAATTTTACNTTACAATCAAACAGTCCTAACATTTTAAGTTGGGAAGTTGATGGATCAGGTGAAGATGGACAAGGGACTTATGATTTAGCTCTTGCTGTATCTCCTTCAAATGAAAATCTAATTTTAACNGGAGGAATAAATATTTGGAAGTCTACCAATGGAGGCGTTGATTTCAATATATGTAGTCATTGGTATGGNGCTGAAGGTATTGAATATGTTCATGCTGATCAACACATACTTAAATATAANCCTNCTAATGGAATACTTTACTCNGGAAATGATGGTGGAATTTATAAATCAGAAGANAATGGAAATGTATGGACAGATATAAGTGATGATTTACAAATAACTCAATTTTATAAAATTGGAATATCACAAACAGACTATGGNTTNTTATTAGGAGGTACTCAAGACAACGGAACTTTAAGATGCAATAGTGAGAACGATTGGGATGCNGTTAGAGGNGGTGATGGTATGGAATGTGCTATCGATCCAATTGACCCATCAATTATGTATTCAGAACTATATTATGGAGATATTGCAATTTCAACTAATGGAGGTCAAAATTGGGATAATATTGCTCCTGATTCAGATGGTGCTTGGATNACCCCNTATAAAATTGATCAANACAANCCAAATAGAATTGTAATAGGCTATGATAATGTATATGAAAGCCTNGATTACGGNTCTANNTGGGAAATGATTTCAGGAACATTTAATAATTCAGGNAGTATTGATGTTATTTCATTGTCCTCTAACGAGGATGTAATTTGTATTGCGGAATCCGATAATATTTACAAAACTATTGATGGAGGACAAAATTGGGAAAANATTAGCTCTGGCNTACCTAATNATACNATTACTGATATTNCAATCCACCCTAACGATTACAANAAAATTTGGCTAACATTTTCTGGATATTCAAACGAAAATAAAGTTTATCATTCTAATGACGGAGGAACAAATTGGATAAATATTTCAAATGATTTACCCAATCTTCCTGTNAATTGTATTTTATTNTACCAACCNCAAGAAACACTTTTTGTTGGAACNGATATTGGCGTTTTCTNCAAGGATAGNACAATGAATANTTGGTCACTTTTTAATCAGGGACTACCAAATGTTATTGTGAATGAATTAGAGTATCATATAAACAGCAATAGNTTATTCGCNGCAACCTATGGAAGAGGTGTATGGGTAACAAGCCTACCATCTTCTGCTCCACCNGTGGCATCNTTCAATTATTCAATAGATGATGAATGCTCAGGTTTAGTATCTTTCTACAACACGTCATATAATTCAGAAACAATAGAGTGGTTTTTTGGTGATAATCAGACTTCAAGTGAAGAAAATATTACACATCAATATATCANTGATGGAACTTATGAGGTTAAATTAGTGGTAAACAATTTAATTGGGACTGACACAGTATTACAAANACTCAATATTGATGTTTTAGACCTNCCAATTGCANTCGGCGATCAAAGTTGTACNCCAACATCACTNGAATTATACGCTGAAAGTTCTAATCCTAATTCAAATATTAATTGGTATGATAGCCCTGTTAATGGAAATTTAATTTATNNAGGAAATACNTTAACAACAGATTTTTTGGATAATACAACTTCATTTTACGCTAATTATTCAGAAGTAATTGACTCCGCAAACATAGGAGCATTNACNCATGAAGGAAATAATGAATATAGTGGTTCAGTAAATAGTTCAGGTGGATTAATTTTTGATGCATACAAAAGTTTTATTCTTGAATCTGTNGATGTTTACACTAATCAAGCAGGAAATCGAAAAATTATNTTAATGGATAATGAAAATAATATAATCAATGAACATATTGAATATATTCCTGTTTCTGATAATACACCACATACTATTTTNTTAAATTTTCNNNTTTATAGCGGACAAGGCTATCAATTATTAACTGATGATAACATNAATATTGAAAATTTTGGAGGAACNAATCCACAACTTAAAAGAACAAGCAATGACATAGAACTTTTTTTTCCATATGTATACAGTGGTGTAATGAGTCTTAATAGCTCATATTGGTATTCAGGAAATGAAGTATTAACAAATTATTATTATTATTTTTATAATTGGAATATNAAAGAANTTTGTTCAAGTCCTTTTATAGAAGTTGAAGCTAAAATTGGAAGTANTGAAGAATTGACAATAACTACAAATAATTGTCCTTTTGATAGTGTACAATTAAACGCAGAAGGTAATTTTCTATCATATGAATGGAATAATAACACCNCNNTGANTAGCTTAACTGTATATGAAAGTGGAGATTATAGTGTNATAGCATATGATTCTGCTGGTTGTACCGCAACAGAAAATATAAACATTCCATATATTCAATCTTTTTCAATAAGTACTAATGAAATATTATGTTCNGGAAGCTCTATATATCTTCAAAGTCTAGTTGGCCTTNATTCATATCTTTGGAACACAGGAGAAANTACTAGCTCAATATCTATTGATGAAGATGGAATTTATTCTGTTATTGCTACAGCCAATAATGAATGTGAACTTAGTGATGAAATTGAAATATTTTCGACTGAACCAATACAAATTAATATTCAATCTGANATGGACTCATTAATAATNTGTTCAGGCTCTGAATTTTATTTTAATGTTGCGCAAATATTNNCAAACGTAGTNTGGAACAATAATTTCACTGGACTNGAATATTTTGGAACTGCATCAATTTTAGGAGAAAATAACATNACAGTNATAGCTCAGGACGAAAATGGATGTTACTCAAATGATACAGTGGTATTAAAAGTTGTGGATTGCTCNTCAATANAAGAACATNTTTCAAGCACCACTATTTATCCTAATCCCTCTTCAGGNGAATTTATTATTAAAAACTCTTCATTAAACCACGATGTTGAAACTATAAATATATTAGATATACATGGAAGACTAATAGAACATAGAAAAATCTTATATAATAATGAAGTTTTATTTGAAAAATTCNACTTAAATGCTANTAAATCNGGNATATATTTTGTTGAAATTTTAGGAAAAGGCGGTAAAATGGNTAAAAAAATAATTTTAAATTAATTTANANAAAGATTTTTTTGGGATTTAAAATACCTTTTGGATCAAAAACTGATTTAATACGTTTTTGAATAGCTATATTTTCTTNAGAAAATGCGATATCCATAAATTCTTTTTGAACTAATCCAATGCCGTGTTCACCACTAATNGTACCACCNAGACTAACTGTTAATTCAAAAATCTCTCTAATNCCTTTNGANAAATCTTCATTCCAAGCCTTTTCACTCATATCACCTTTGATAATATTAATATGTAAATTTCCATCCCCTGCATGTCCGTAACAAACAGATTTAAACCCATATTTTTTACCAATACACTTAACCCCTTTTAATAATTGAGGTAACTCNGCTCTAGGGACTACTGTATCTTCTTCTTTGTAAATACTATTAATTTTTACAGCTTCTCCTACAGATCTTCTCATTTTCCATAANTGNTCCTTTTGTTGTGACGAGTCTGCAAATAAAATTTCATCACAGTCAAATTGTTCCATTACTTTCGTAATTTTTTCACAATCCTTAAAAAGTATGTCCATATCATTTCCATCGACCTCAACTAATAAATGAGCTTGAATATCATCATTNATTGGCATATTCATATTTGTAAATTTTATAGTCCAATCAATAGCGTCTCTTTCCATAAATTCTAGAGCAGAAGGAGTAATACCAGCTCTAAAAACAGCAGAAACCGCCTTACAAGCTTGTTCTGCAGAACTAAAAGGTACTAGAAGTGTTAAATCATATTTTGGATGAGGAATTAANTTGAAAACAATTTTCGTTATTATTCCAAGAGTTCCTTCACTACCCACCATTAANTGAGTTAAATTATAACCCGTTGAATTTTTTAAAACATTAGCTCCAGTCCAAATNATTTCTCCTGAAGGTANCACAACTTCAAGATTTAGTACATAATCCTTNGTNACTCCATATTTAAGAGCTTTAGGACCTCCAGAGTTTTCAGCTAAATTTCCGCCAAGAAAACTAGTACCTTTACTTGCNGGATCAGGAGGATAAAATAAGCCTTTAGNCTTNACAGCATCCTTAAAAACTTGATTGATGACACCAGGNTCAACAGTAGCCTGCAAATTACGTTCATCAATTTCAATAATATTATTCAGACGCTCTAAACTTAGAGCTACTCCGCCACAAACAGGTAATGAACCTCCNCTNAGNCCAGTTCTAGCNCCACAAGGTGTTACCGGTATATTTTGTTNATTGCAATATTTCATTATCNTAGAAATATCTTGGGNATTACATGGTTTTAAAACAATTTCAGGATAAAACTTTAAATCTTCAGTCTCGTCATGAGAATAATCAATAATNCTTTCATCATCAGAAAAGATTTCTTTTTTATCTAAAAAAGAATTAAAAAAATTTAAATCATCTANGCTTATCTTGTTAAATTCTGTTTCCATAATTTTAGCAAAATTAAGTAAATTCGCTATACTAAAAACATTAAATATACATGAGAAAGATATATCTAATATTAATTTTACCAACCGTTTTGATGGCTCAAAAAAAAGAGNTAACACTTGAAAACATTTGGAAAACCTATGATTTCTACCCAAAATCAGTTAATGGTTTTAAATCTATGCAAGACGGAAACTACTACACTAAATTGGATAAAAATGGAAAGAACTCACAAATCAATAAATATAGTTTTCGCACNGGANANAANATACGCACAATTATAGATTCTAAAAATATTGANATCGATATTAATAACTACAAGTTTTCAAAGGATGAAAAGAAAGTTCTTTTCGCAAATGATNCTGAAAAAATTTATAGATATAGTTCAAAATCAATTTACCACATTTACNACTTAAAAACTAAAAAATTAATAAAAATAAGTGATGATAAAATAATGTATGCTGACTTCTCACCCAATGGAGANAANGTAGCTTATGTCAATTCAAATAACCTTTTTATAAAAGATTTATCNAATNATAAAACCATTCAGATAACTACGGATGGAGAATTAAACCAATATATTAATGGAGTTACCGACTGGGTTTATGAAGANGAGTTTGGTTTAACACAAGCTTTCTTTTGGTCGCCTGACGGAAAACAAATAGCCTTTTACAAATTTGATGAACGAGAAGTCAAAGAATTTTCTATGGATGTATTCAANAGTGAANTTTANCCTAGTCAATNCCAATTCAAATATCCTAAAGCCGGAGAGGACAATTCAAAATTAAGTNTACATNTTTATAATATTGATNATGGAGAAACCANAATGATTTCTCTAGAAAAANATTATGAGTATNTCCCAAGAATGAATTGGACTAAGTCTAACGANTTGCTNTANATACTTGCAATGAACAGACATCAAAATGAACTAGACTTTATCCTTTACAATACCANAAATTCTTCTTCTGAAATTCTATTTTCGGAAAAAGANAAATATTATATCGACGTTCANGACAACACTAACTTTACCGATGACGGCCAAAGTCTAATTTGGACTTCAGAAAAAAGTGGCTTCAACCATATATACTTAGTAAANCTANAAAATGGGCAAGGTNAGCAAGTCACTACTGGNAATTGGGAGGTTACCAAATACCANGGCATGAATCAAGATAACAAAGTTTTTTACACCTCAAACGAAGAAGGTGTCATTAACAAAAGTCTATATTGCATTAACTTAGACGGNAGTGATAAAACTAAACTTTCAGAAGATTTAGGAACACACTCAAGTACATTCAGTAATGGTATGAAATACTATTCTAACACCTACTCAACTGCTGACACTCCNCCCTACATTAGCCTTCATAANCATACTGGAAAAGAAATAAGAGTACTNGAAGATAATGCAGACTTATCNACTAAAATGGANNAGTTTGATTTGACAAAAAAAGAGTTCTTTTCATTTATAACCTCTGAAGATATAGAACTTAATGGGTGGATGATTAAACCATCGGACTTTGACCCNAATAAACGATATCCCGTTTTTATGTTTTTGTATGGAGGACCAGGNTCTCAACAAGTTGTTAACTCGTGGGGNTGGTTTAATTACTTTTGGCATCAACACCTAGCACAAAAAGGATATATAGTAGCATGTGTAGATAATCGAGGCACTGGAGGTAGAGGTGCTGAATTCAAAAAGATGACCTATCTTCAATTAGGCAAATACGAAACCATAGACCAAATAGAAGCCAATAGATACTTAGCTAAACTNCCCTATGTTGATAAAAACAGAATTGGTATACAAGGGTGGAGTTATGGNGGCTATATGTCNTCATTAGCAATTACTAAAGGTGCTAATTTCTTCAANACAGCAATTGCGGTTGCCCCTGTAACAAATTGGCGATATTACGACAATATATATACCGAAAGATATATGCGTACTCCACAAGAAAACNCTTCGGGCTATNATGATAATTCCNCTATCAATCANGTTGATAGTCTCAAAGGCAATTATTTAATTATTCATGGAACTGCTGACGATAATGTTCATGTTCAAAACACCTACGAAATGGTTTCTGCACTTGTTAAAGCCAATAAGCAATTTGATTTGTTNGTTTATCCTGANAAAAATCACGGAATTTATGGTGGNAATACTAGNTTACATTTNTATAANCTGATGACAGACTATATNTTAGAGAATTTATAAGTCAATAAATTAGTATATTCGACNAATTAATTTAAAAAAATACTTAACNATGNTTCAGATTATTTCATACGTTCTTTTCACAATAATTATTCTACTAATTGCTAAAACATACTTAGANAAGAAAGGACATCCAAAAGGATTATTTTATTTATTTTTTGCTGAAATGTGGGAAAGGTTTTCATTCTACGGAATGCGAGCATTGTTAACCCTTTATCTTATNAAAGATTATTACTCTCATCTTGAAAATAATGAAGAAGTAGCTTATGGTATATACGCAGCNTACGGAGCATTAGTTTANTTAACACCACTGATTGGNGGCTATNTAGCAGACAAATTTATAGGTTATCGAAAATCCATTCTTTATGGTGGAGTATTAATGGCATTAGGTCATTTCTTTATGGCATTTCCTANCGATTTTTTCTTTTACGGGGCTNTAGGTTTACTTATNATGGGTAATGGTTTTTTTAAACCTAATATTTCTACACTAGTAGGCTCTTTGTATGAAGAAGGTGACATCAAAAGAGATGGTGGATTTACAATATTTTATATGGGTATAAATCTAGGTGCAATGATTGCTCCATTATTCTGTGGTTATCTTGGTGAGGTTTATGGATGGCATTATGGGTTTGGAGCTGCCGGTATTGGAATGTTAGCTGGTTTAGTTGTTTTCTGGAAAGGTATTAGCAGTAATGTCTTAGGNGATAAAGGACTTCAACCNAAAGAATACATCAACAAAAAAATATCTGGAATATCAGTAGCAAATTTAATCTACATACTTGGTTTTGTGGCTGTNCCNGTTTTTGCATATTTAATCGTTCTAGACACACAATCCTCAGTTTTAGGTGATGTTCTATCAGTAGTAGGTGCTGTTGTACTCATATATCTTGCTTATATTATTTACGATTATAAAGTAAAACAAAANGATAAAGTAAGTGGTGACAGACTTATTGCAATACTTATTCTATCTGTATTTTTAACTATTTTTTGGGCTTGNTTCGAACAAGCTGGAAGCTCAGTAACTGTATGGATTGACAAGTGTGTTAACTTGGTGGGAATGACTGCTTCTCAAACCAATGCAATTAATCCTTTTTANATTGTACTNCTTGCTATACCATTTAGTCTTCTGTGGACTAAATTAGGTGCTATGAACAAAAATCCAAATACTCCTATTAAATTTGCTTTAGGTATTTTCCAACTTGGACTAGGATTTTTAATTTTTGCAGCNACTGCACATTTTATTGGCGACAATGGAAAAGTGCCATTTTTATTTGTTTTCCTTGGATACTTTCTAATTACAACNGGAGAGTTATTTTTATCTCCTATTGGTTTATCTAAAGTGACTGAATTATCTCCTAAAAAAATGGTAGCNTTCATGATGGGTGTGTGGTTCTTATCTTCTACATTTGCTCATTATATCTCTGGAATTCTTGCAAAACTTACAACAACTGGAAGTAGTGCCGATAGTAATTGGCTATCAAATCTAGGAAATTGGTTTATGGGTAATCCTGATGTGTCNTCTGAATCTATAGCAACACTGATGCAGTATAATAGTGTTTATGCTCAAATAGGCTTTGTAACAATATTTATCTCAATTTTCGTTATGTTAATATCACCNTTTATTAAAAAATTGATGCATGGCATTCACTAAAAAAANTAATTNTATGAAAAATACGCTTNTNATANTTTGTGCCCTTTTAATTGGTTCATTTAATCTCTATTCTCAAGAAAACGATGGATGGCTNNTAAATTTTGACGAAGCAGCTAGATTATCAATNAAATCTGGAAAGCCTATTCTTGCTAACTTTACAGGNAGTGATTGGTGCGGATGGTGTATTAGACTACAAAAAGAAGTTTTTACAACTCCAAAATTTAAAAAATGGGCTGAAGAAAATGTTATTCTTCTTGAACTTGANTACCCTAGACGAACACCACAAACTGAAGAAATCAAGAAACAAAATCAAGAACTGCAACAATTTTTTAAAGTAAGAGGATATCCAACACTACATATGTTCANAGTTGGAATATCAGACGGAAAAACTCAAATTACTGCTTTAGGCAAAATGGGTTATTTAGCTGGTGGCCCAACACCTTGGATTGCAAATGCAAATAATTATCTTAAAAATAAATAATGAAACATTTTTTTTTCACTTTAATGGTTTTTACTTTACCATTTNTAGTTGTTTCTTGCAANGAAAACACTACTAATNAAGTAAAAAAAGAAACCGACCTTAAACAGATCATCAAGTCAAATAATACTTATTCATCAATCAAATGGATATCCTTGAAAGAACTTGAAATAAAAATGAAAAAGTCTCCCCGCAAAGTGATTTTATTTTTCACCAAAAAAGGTTGTCCCTTTTGTAAGGAAATGAAAGAAACTACTCTTGTAGACCAAGAAGTNATCAAACTAATAAATGATAATTATTACGCAATAACATTAGATGGTAAATCTAAAGAAGCTATTACTTTCAAAGGAGTAACCTATGTAAATGATGCTNCAATTGAAGAAGACCCAAAATCAACATGGAGACATAATTTATTTGCCGAATTGGTAGAGCCATATAATGGGGGTTATTATTGGCCNTCAACAGTAATACTCGACACTAATCTAGATTTAATTAAAAGTTTNCCNGGTTCACAAAAACCTCCGCAGTTCAAGCGATTGCTTATGAACTATATGAGATAAATNNTACAAAAATTNAATAAATAAAGGCCTTACAAATGCAAGACCTTTATTTGGGTGGATGATGGGATTCGAACCCACGACCCTCGGTACCACAAACCGATGCTCTAACCAACTGAGCTACAACCACCANTTAGANGGCAAATATATAAATTTAGAAAAAACCTTANACTAATTTTATNTAAAAAACTACCTTTGAATATATCATGNAAGCAACTAAAAAATATCAGATTCTAAATATCTCAGGAATGACTTGTGNAAATTGTGCAAAAGGAATCGAAAAACACCTTACTAAAAAAGGAATTAAAGAAGTAAGAGTCAATTTTGCTAATTCTGAAGCTCAATTTTTATCAATGAACATTGANATAGATGATGTTATTAAAGAAATTGAATCTATTGGTTTTAAAGTAAATTCTGAAGAAAATGTTGAGAATTNTAAATTAGAAAAATTATTTGTTNTTTGTCTNATNCTGACTATTCCTTTGTTAAGTCATATGTTTTTGAATGAAAAACATATTCTACATAACTCTATNATTCAGTTTTTTTTGACTTTACCTGTTTATATTNTTGGCTGTTACTATTTNGGCANNAGTGCTTGGAGTTCACTAAAATCAAAATNACCCAATATGGACGTTTTGATNATGATGGGTACTACNGCTGCATTCTTCTACAGTGTTGTAGGAAGTATACTATATTGGGGTACTNTAGAAGNTCACAATTTTTTGTTTTTTGAAACTGCAGCTACTATTATAACACTAGTTCTTTTAGGAAACCTNNTAGANCATCGTTCGATAAAACANACTAACACAGCNATAAAAGAATTAAGCTCAATTCAAAAGCTAGAANCAAAAAGAGAAAGAAAAGACGGCTTAATAGAAATTATTTCNTTCAAAAANATCATTAAAAATGATNTCCTTCTAGTTAATTCTGGAGATAAGGTACCAACAGATGGTATCATCATTTCNGGCGAAGGTTTATTTGATGAATCNATGATGACTGGTGAAAGCCATCCTATTCTCAAAAAAAATAATGAGGAAGTCATTGGAGGCACACTATTACTNGATGGTAACATTAAAATGATTGCTAAGAAAGTGGGTGACGAAACTATTTTATCACAAATTATTAAATTAGTTAAAAGTGCNCAAAGAAANAAGCCTAACATACAACGCCTNGGTGACAAGGTGAGTGCTATTTTTGTNCCAATTGTTTTNTTAATATCTATAATTACCTTTATACTAAATCATTACACTTTTGAAATCAGCCTNTCAGATTCTNTAATGCGATCAATAGCTGTACTTGTTATTTCTTGNCCTTGTGCNATGGGGCTTGCNACACCAACAGCCGTAATGGTAGGATTAGGAAGAGCAGCAAAAAATGGAATTCTNATAAAAGGTGGGNATACTCTTGAAAAATTCGCTGAAGTTAAAAATATTGTCTTTGACAAAACAGGAACACTAACAACAGGAAACTTTAAAATTGAAAGTNTAGTTTGTAAAAAAAGTGACAACGAAGACGTAACAAACTTAATTTATTCCTTAGAAATTCATTCTTCTCACCCTATTGCTCAATCATTCATTAAAGAACTTGAAGATAAGGCTCAANAGNTAGAATTGCAAGAAATCAAAGAAGTCAAAGGGCAAGGNATTCAAGCAAAATGGAAAGGAGATTTTTACCAATTTGGGTCAGCTAANTTTGTAAATCATGAAAACGAAANTCATCAAATTTATCTTTATAAGAATAATAGTTTTTTTGCCGGAGTAAATTGCTCTGATGAAATAAAAAATAATTTAAAAGAAACTATTTCAAAACTTAAANAANTGGGATTAAAAACTACAATCTTAAGTGGAGATAAAGTNAGCAAATGTGAATCTNTAGGTNAAGCTATAGGAATAAACAANATTTATGNAGAGCACTTACCTAATGAAAAATTAGAAAAGATTGATGAGCTTAATAAAGATNGTCTTACAGCNATGGTNGGAGACGGTATTAACGATGCGCCCGCTTTAGCAAAAGCACATGTTGGAATTTCATTAGGNGGAAGCACNGAAGTAGCAATAAAATCTGCACAAATTNTATTATTAAANACTGATAATTTAAATCAAATAGATACAGCCTACAAAATCAGNAAGCATACTCTAAGGACCATCAAACAGAATTTATTTTGGGCATTTTCTTATAATATTGTAGCCATACCAATNGCTGCGTTAGGTTTTCTAAANCCTATGTGGGGCGCTTTGTTTATGGCATTCTCAGATATTATTGTCATAGGAAATTCTCTTAGATTGAAAAAGAAAAATATAAATAGATAAAATATGCGACTATTAATCACTTTTCNTTTCATANTTCTTAGTGTTATCTAATNTCTCAACACATTTNTTANATTATGANTATATCAATGGTAATATTNCNTATTTNAAAATCTANTNAAAAGTGATCNTATTTTANAATAGTTAAGCTATCAGAAACTAATAATTTTTCAGTTGTAAAGCCTTCTGCAAACTTNACTCTTGATAGTCGCCCCAAGTTAGCAGCACGATAATGCACACTATCTAAAAAATCTTGACTAGANATGATTGTTTCGGGTTCTTTAGAACTTGGGTCAAAAAATTGAGAACNAAATGCCTTTACAGCTTCCATTTTAATGGACATAAAATCGNTAATATCTACAACGAAATTTGGCTCTATTTCTTCAAATTGNATATAGTGATAAACCACATCTGGNCGCCAAGCTTTTTGNCCTGTTTCTATTTTGGGCAATCCTGCCAAAAAACATGCTGTAGAAACTAAGTCAGAACTTTTTTTGTGGTCGGGATGTCTATCAGTTACAGCATTAGCTAANACAATACGTGGTCTATANTCTCGTATTATTCTCACCACTTCCATTTGATGCACCTCATCATTGTGGAAAAAACCATCTTTAAACCCCATNTTATGACGAAAGTCAACACCCAATATTTGAGCCGCTAAAAGAGCTTCTTTATCTCTTATCTCAGCACTACCTCTTGTNCCTAATTCACCTCTNGTAAGATCAACTATTCCAATCTTACTACCCAAATTAATTTGTTTAGCAATTGTTCCTCCACAACCTANCTCTACATCATCGGGATGTGCTCCAAAAGCTAATATATCTAGCTGNTTATCCATTTTACTATTTTTTTTGATTTTGGACTTGTTATNGGNAAAAAATAATCTACCCATTTACCATTTTCATCAACAGTNAATTTTTGAAAATTCCACAAAACCGNAACATTCTTTTTACCATTTTTATTTTTCTCTGTCAACCATTGATAAATGGGATGTTTAGATTTCCCTTTAACCGATACTTTTTCAAAAATAAGAAAAGTTACGCCATAATTTTTTTGACAGAAAGAAGTTATTTTTTGACTATCGCTATATTCTTGGTTGGCAAAGTCAGAAGAAGGAAATGCTAAAACTTCAAAATTTTGATTTTTGTATTCTTTATATAATTCCTCTAATTGTCTGTATTGAGTCGTAAACCCACACTTAGAAGCTACATTGACAACTAATAACTTCTTNCCTTTTAAAGTCGACAAATCAAAATCTTCTCCATAAATGGTTTTCANCTTAATGTTGTAAAAAAATAAATTATCATTGTGATTGTCACTATTCATACAACTTAANAATAAGCTTATNAGAAATATATATGAGTATTTCTTTANTTTATTAATTGTTTTTGTCTCCATTTAGCTAATACNGCAACAAGNGTAACTATAACGATAGAATAATAAACAAATNATGGAATAGGCATTGGATCTCCTTTTGCATAAGAATGTAAACCAGAAAGATAGAAGTTTACTCCAAAATAGGTCATAATAATCGAGCTATANGCAACTATTGANGCCAAATTAAATGCAAAAATACCTTTGATTTTTGGTATAAATCGCATGTGTAAAACAAAAATATAAATTAACATACTCGCAAGAGCCCACGTTTCTTTTGGGTCCCATCCCCAATATCTACCCCAAGATTCATTAGCCCAAATACCTCCCAAAAAGGTTCCAACTGACAACATAAATAAACCTGNAGTAATACTCATTTCATTGATAAATGTCAATTCCTTTAANCTAGCTAATATTCTATTTTTATTACTTGAANTTTGAATAACCATTAGAATTAAATTGAGAAATCCTAACAATGCACCAAGAGCTAAAAATCCATAACTTGCAGTTATAATAGCTACGTGAATAATAAGCCAATACGAATCTAGAACTGGAACTAAATTTGTGATTTCTGGATCTAACCAATTCAAAGCTGCAACCATTAGCAATAATGATGAGAGAATAGCTGTAGCTGCTACAGTCATTAAACTTTTTCTTGAAAAAATAAATCCAGCTAATATCGTTGCCCAAGCTATATAAATAACACTTTCATAAGCATTACTCCAAGGAGCATGACCGGAAATAAACCATCTACCCATTAAGCCAACTGTATGAGCTAAAAAACCAATTCCAACTAATATAAAAGCAAATTTTATAAAATAATTACGCCATNTTCTTTCTTTTAAAATTTGCTGNATGAGTAATAAAATCATTACTAATCCTATNACAGCATAGTAGTATGATAAGCGATTAAAAACCTTAAACTCATTGTAAAAAACTTCAGATTCTATTTTCATTTCTGATGGATAAACAGCTGAACCAAATTTCAATTGATAGTTCTTTATTGCTGTTAAAGTATTATTAGGCACTTTATAGTCTCCGTCCTTTAAGGCTTGTTCTAAACTCTTATAATAAATNGGAAGAATATTATTCACAAATANAGAATCATCACCCATCAGTAAACCTTTATTCATAGATGGCGATATCCATTTGTTATTAATATCATTAGGAATTGGAAAAAAACGCATAAAAGANCCGTTATAAACCATATAACATATATTTACCCTTTCATCNACATTCATTACCTCCTTATCATACTTACTTCTCTCAGCCGGCTTTTTTGCATAAGCCACCTCAACATCGTTAGTCAAAACATATTTAGCTTCATTNCTAAAAAAGGATAAAAATGATGTAAATTTATTTTCTAGTCCTANTNTTTCTCTAAGCTCTTCATTATTTACTTTTATAATTGGTGCTAATTGCCATAAATAAGGNTTANATAACATTCCTAATACCACTTGATTAGAATTCAAGCCGTTATATTCGCTTTTTCTACTAACNTTTCTAAGAACTTCAGAGGTTNTAGTACTAAAAGGCTTAAGTCGACCGCCATCATCTTGAACAACTAATCTACCAAANGCGTCNGCGTGATTTTNACTAATAGAATTAGCTTGAATAAGTGAATCTAATGAAGATGAACTTTGAGCTAAAATAGAAGAAGAAATAGAAANAAAAAATAATAAGGAAAGTNCTCTTTTGAGTCTTAAATCATCNAGTTTTTTTCTCAATGAAGCAAAACGTGTTTTCTTAGAAAACATAGTTGCTATCATACCAATGATCATCATAAAATATCCTAAATAACTTATCCAAGTACCCCAAAAATCGTGATTGACAGAAAGAACTGTTCCCAGTTCGTCTTGATCGTAAGAGGATTGAAAAAAACGATAACCTTGATAATCCAAAACATTATTCATAAAGATTCTATGATTCGTCTTTTCTTCACCNTCTATTAGAGTAACCTCACTAGCAAAAGAAGCTGGACTATTTGAGCCTGGATAACGTTCAAGCTGAAAATCATTTAGTGNTATAAAGAAAGGTGTTTGGTAGTATTTAGAACCATAAGAAAGTGAAAAGTTTAGACCCCCTAANTGAAATTGATTTTTTCTACTCACAAANCCCTTATCGCCAAATAACTCAATAAGCTCTTCTTCACCATTACTTCTTANATTAATCTTTAGAAGNTCTTCCATTTCTTGACCTTCNGGATTGACNCCAGAATAATGCGTCAAAGTAGCTTTTTCATTAAAAATAGGAATTACAAAGTTTTGACCATTGATCANATACAACGAACGAAGCATTAAAGGTTGAATNCTATCTTTTTTGANACTGCCTTGAAAACGATCTGCCATTCGCATAAACTCTCCATCTGAAGGAAGTTGAACCATTAGTTCATCATTTTGATAAAANAAATTGACGTGTCCTGGNAAGGGTGTACCAAAAGAAAAGTTTAAACCTAAATAGCGTTTTGCNCTACCCTCTTGCAAATAATAGGTTTCTCTACCATTAGCNCCTGCCAAAACAATAGTCAGCGTTGGAATACCTTCACCAANAATTAAAGTATCTANNGCATTAGGAATGTAATCGACATAATCNACAGAAATATCGTTATCTAAAAACTTTACATCTTGACTAAANTTATTGGATTTTAAAAACTCTAATGGGCCTTCATAATTATGTAATAATAANGGCTTATCATAACTGTACTGANAAGCGTTATNATGAACATTTATCTGCAAAAAAGTACGATCAGACACAATTAGGTTAGATTGTTCACCTTCACGAATTGACATCATACCCTCATAACTCACGTATCGAGTNACACTAGCACCAATAACAATTATTATAAATGAAATGTGGAAAATTAACACTGGCCATTTTTCTTTGCGCCAAAGTTTNTATCGATTGATATTNGCAATCATGTTGACACTNAGAAGCACAATNATAACNTCNAACCAAGTTGCATTATATATNAGAGCTTTAGCAGTTTGAGTACCAAAATCATTTTCTATAAAAGTGGCATATCCGATAGCAGCAAAAAATAANAGTATCAAAATAGCCATCAGACGCATTGAAAATAAAAAGGNAATAAACTTNTCTAACATAAAGGTTTAAATTTGGAAGTACAAAATTACTTAATTTTGTGATGATTTTATCTCAATTATCTATAATTCAGTATGACAAAAATAACNATGATAGGCGCAGGAAATTTAGCTACTCATTTGTGCNNAGCTTTGATAAAGTCAGGTNATGAAATTACTCAGATATATAGNANAACAGTAGACTCAGCTTCAAATCTTGCTAAGNANATAAATGTNCCTTATACTACTGACACTAAATCTATTAAAAATTCAGATTTAGCTATTATCGCAGTTAATGACGATAGTATTCAAGACNTAGAAAAGCACATAGATTTCCCTAAAGTTCATACTTCAGGAACAAAACCAATATCTACTTTAAACGGAAAAAATATTGGAGTCTTTTATCCTTTGCAAACCTTCAATAAAAATATAGATGTTAACTTTAAGTCTATTCCGATATGTTTAGAATCATCAAATAGTGACTTATTACAAACTTTAAAAAATTTAGCTGTATCTATATCTGATAAAGTTATAGAATTAAACAGCGAACAAAGAAAAAATTTGCACCTTGCTGCTGTGATGAGTTGTAACTTCAGTAATATGCTTTACCGCCTTTCTGAAGAATTATGTCAAAAAGAAGGTATCCCTTTTGACATCTTGCAACCATTAATTTTAGAAACAGCACAAAAGATTAAGCATACATCACCCTCACTTACCCAAACAGGACCAGCTCAAAGAGGTGATTTTGAAACGATAGCAAAACATTTAAAGGTTTTGGGAAATGATGATGAGAAAAAAGAAATTTATCAATTGCTAACAGCAAGTATTAAAAAAAGACAATGAATTATAAAGAAAAACTAAATCAAATTAAAACATTCATTTTTGATGTAGATGGTGTACTAACAGATGGTAAAATATTACTTCACCCCTCTGGAGAACAGATGAGAAGCATGAATGTAAAAGATGGCATGGCAATAAGAGAAGCTATTAAAAAAGGATATTTAGTTGCTATAATTTCTGGAGGAAAAAGTCAAGGTCTAATAGAACGTTTCAAACATCTTAATATTAACGATGTATACCTTGCTTGTGACAACAAAAAAGATGCTTTTAGTGATTTAATTCATATTCACGAACTAGATTCACAATCAATTCTTTATATGGGAGATGACATCAATGATTGGGAAATTATGAAAGAAGTTGGTTTAAGCTCATGCCCTCAAGATGCAGTACCAGAAATAAAAGCTATTTCAGACTANATTTCTCATAAAAATGGTGGTCAAGGTTGCGTCAGAGATNTTATAGAACAAACACTTAAAGTACAAGGCAAATGGTCAAACTAATAGATTTTTTCAGACTAATAAGAACNAAGAATCTTTTAATTATTGCTATTTGTCAATACCTGATTCGCTATGCTATAATTATACCGATGACTGATAGTAGGAGTCTTAGTGATTTACAATTTTTCTATCTAGTATTGTCAACAATTTTTATTGCCGCTGCAGGCTATATCATTAATGACTACTTTGACACTAGAGTTGATAGACTTAACAATAGAAAATTAATCATAGACAACACTNTTAAAAGACGTGAAGCTATTTTGTTACACTTTATATTCAGCGGAACAGGTGTTTTTCTAGGTTTTTTTCTAGCTTGGATAGTAGGTATTATAAATCTAGGCTTTATAAATCTATTCTGTTCTAGTGCGTTATGGTTTTACTCTACTAACTTTAAACGAACTTATCTTAGCGGGAATCTACTTATTAGCCTGTTGGCTGCTTTAGTTATACTAATTNTACCATTGTATGAAATAATACCTAANCCAAANACAAATAGTGAAAATGCTTTTTATATAATCTGCGGATATGCCATTTTTGCTTTCATTACGACTTTTATCAGAGAAATTATTAAAGATTTCGAAGATGCTATTGGAGATAAAAAAATGGGCTACACTACATTTGCAATAGTTTCAGCAAAAACAGCTAAAAAAGTAGTTCAATNNTTNAGTTTAATNTTAATAACTATNATTGGAGTTGTTGCATACCTTCAAATTAAATATCAAGTTTTTTTAGCTGCGGCATACGTTATATTAATNGTNGAAGTACCATTTATTTACTTTTTCATAAAGTTAACAGGNACAANTAATAAAAAAAGTTATGGTCAACTCAGCCAAANTATAAAATTAATAATGCTGACAGGAACACTATCTATGTTAGTCTTTACACTNTTGTTTTAAANCTATTATATGNTAAAAAACCTAAACGANAAGANTGTAATATTAGCCTCCCAATCTACCAGAAGACAAGAATTACTTTCTGATTTAGGTATAACTTTTGAAGTTATATCAAAACCCATAAAAGAAATTTTTCCTTCGGAAATGAAACCTCATTTAATCGCTGAATATCTAGCTAAAATGAAAAGTTCGGTTTTTAATCCAAAAANAAATGAAATTATAATTACTGCTGATACANTAGTAATACATAATAANAAAGTTTNNAATAAACCAAAAAACTTACAAGAAGCAAAAGATATNCTCTGCAACTTATCAAGCTCAACACATAAAGTTATTACGGGAGTTTGTATATATCAAAAAAATAACCAGTTCTGTTTTTCNGAATTAACAAAAGTACAATTCAAAGAACTTTCNGAAAAGGAAATTAANTNCTATTTGAATAATTTCAATGCTAGTGATAAAGCAGGTGCATATGGGATTCANGATTGGATTGGTAAAATAGGAATTACATCAATAGAAGGTTGTTATTACAATGTAATGGGTCTTCCNTTACACAAATTATACANTTATCTGATAAAACTTTAGTACTTTTGTAAATTGTAATACAAGATTAATTATGAAATNTTCAATTTTTATATCTATAATTTCGCTTTTATTTGTTTCTTGTTCTCCAATTAAAAAAGTAGTACTACTTGACCAAGAATTAAAAAATGATTCAAATTTATCAATTGCTGAATATCCAAAACATCAATTGAGAGAAGGCGANATTTTACATATTAAAATTATAGGTGTACAAGAAGAATCGTTTAATATTTTTAACATTGAAAATAATGCTAATAATAATCAAACAACATCGGCNAATCTTTTCCTAAATGGTTTCACTATTGATAGTGAAGGNAATGTTGAAATTCCAATTCTAGGTAAAATTTACATAAAAGATTTAACNGTTGAAGCAGCAAAACANAAAATNCAAACGAGAGCTAATGATTTCTTAGTTAAATCAACAGTAATTGTAAAGCATATTAATTTTGAAATTACCATTTTAGGNGAAGTAAATCATCCGGGAACCTACAAAGTATATAANGATAATATTAGCATTTTAGAAGCTCTAGGATTGGCTGGAGATTTATCAGATTATGCAAATCGCAAAAAAGTTAAATTAATAAGAGATAACAAAATTATTTATCTTGATTTAACAAAAGTAGAAACACTTTATTCAAAGAATTTTATCTTGAAATCAGACGATGTACTTTATATNGAACCAATGAGAAATGTTCGCATGAGAAGCTCAAATGCGCAAATATATATTTCTGCTATTTCAAGTATTGCACTTGTAGCAAATATAGTTTTTGGCATTTTAAATTCTAACTAAAAATGATTTATGAATCATTCACTACAAAATAATGAAGAAAAAATAGATCTTAAAGTTTTTTTTGACAGGTATCTTATATTTTGGAAATATATATTTNTATCAATTATATCTTTCTTAATAATTGGNTTTTTATATAATAGATACTCAACTAAAATCTACAAATCNTCAACCACACTTTTAATTAAAGAAGAAAGNAATAATAGTTTAGGNNCAGATGATGTTTTNGAAGGATTAGATTTATTTGGAGGACAAAAAAANATCAAAAATGAAATTGGTATTTTAGAATCATTTTCATTAACAAAAAAAACACTTCAAGATTTAAATTTTAGAATATCTTATTATCACTCCGGAAATTTAAAGTCAGATGATATTTATAAAAAAACACCATTTATTATTNATNTTGATGAATATCATCCTCAANTAATTAATCAAAAGTTTAATATTAAGTTAATATCTGAAGACGAATTCATTTTAACCGCTAATTTTGATAATGTTAAATTNTTTAATCTTAGTACAGAGACATACNTTTCTAATAAAGAACTAGACATAAACTATGAAGCNTTACATAAATTTGATGAAATAATAAAAACTGATTTCTTTAACTTTAGTATTTCAAAAAATGATTTGTCACTTTTTAAAGATGAAAATTGGTCAAACTACTTTTTTGTNATTTCTAGTTATAACGAATTAACTGAAATTTATCTTAAAAAATTAGAAGTAATAGAAATTGAAAAAGATGCATCAATATTAAAGATTTCATTAGAAGGACCAAATGCCGTTAAAATAAATGACTTCTTAAATAAATTTACAGAGCTATATCTTGCTAAAGATTTAGATGAAAAAAATCAAATAACCTCAAATACAATACAATTTATAAATCAACAATTAACATCAATTTCAGACTCATTATCAAATGTTGAAAGCACTCTTGAAAATTTTAAAGAAAAAAATCCAAAAATTGAACTTTCACAAAAAGANTATGGNGCTTTTTATCAACTAGAGAAGCTAGAACAAGAAAAAGCAATTTTAGAACTTAATAATAAATATTATGTTTCACTTGAAGAATACCTTTTAAAAAATAATAANGTAAATAACATTGTTGCNCCTTCTACTATGGGAATTGAAGATCCTCTTNTAAATAATCATATTTCAGAACTAACAAAATTATATTCTCAATTAAATGAAGTAAGTGTAAATTCAAAACAAGAGCATCCANTTGTAATTTCTCTTAAGGAACAAATAAAGAACACCAAAGAGAAATTAATTGAAAATATTGANAATGTAATAAGCAGTTCAGATCTTACTTTAAAAGATATTAACCTNAGAATTAGTGAAATTGAAGGNTTAATCGGAAACCTNCCTCAAAACGAGAGAATACTTTTAAATATTCAAAGAAAATTTAACCTAAATGAAAATATATACAATTATCTTTTAGAAAAAAGAGCAGAAGCATCAATTACAAAAGCAAGTAATATTTCTGATCATAAGATAATTGATATGCCAAGATTNGTATCTAACTTACCTATCAGNCCCAATACATTATTAATTTATTTCTTTTCTTTAATGATTGGTATATTTTTTCCAACAATTTTAATTAGCTTATNTTTTNTATTTAATAATAAAATAATTGATAAGAAAGATATTGATCAAATTACATCAATTCCACTTTTAGGTAAAATAATGCATAACAANAGCGGCTATAATCTTGTGAATATTAATAGCCCTAAATCAGGTATTGCAGAAGCTTTTAGATCAATCCGAACTAATATTCAATATTTAGCTTCAGATAAATCACAAAAAGTTATTTGTATCACNTCTAGTATAGGTGGTGAAGGAAAAACTTTTGTTGCTATGAATTTAGCATCAATATTTAGCATTACTCAAGGAAAGACTATTTTNATTGGTGCNGATATGAGAAAACCTAAAATTTTTAATGACTTTAAACTTACCAATGATATCGGATTAAGTTCATATTTAAGTAGCCAAAATTCAAAAGAGGAAGTCATTCAAAATACAGAATACGAAAACTTAGATATAATATTATCTGGACCAATACCCCCAAATCCATCAGAATTATTGAGTTTGAATAAAATGGAAGAATTTATTAAAGAACTTAAAAAAACATATCAAAATATTATAATTGATACNCCACCAATTGGATTAGTAACCGACGGNCTAATTTTNATGAATCACTCTGATGTTAATATATATGTAATCAGACAAAATTTTACTACTAAGGATATGTTAAATAACNTCAATGAAACTATTATTAAAAATAATGTAGTAAATATGAACCTNGTTATTAATGATATTTCTATAGACAAAACTTCATATGGATATGGATATGGATACGGNAACACCTATGGCTACGGCTACTATACTGAAGATCAAAGTCTAGACAATAAACCATGGTGGAAAATTAAAATCTAACAAATTATGTNTCATGAAAAAACATAAACCAGCAGACAGCATTCAAGATATNCAATACTTTGGTGAATATGGAGGAGTTAATCCATCTATTGCAGATTCTTCTACTTTTACATATTTAGCAGGTAAAACAATGGAAATGGTATTTGGAGGAGAACGTGAAGGNTGTTATTTGTATTCAAGACATATGAATCCTAGCACNGGATATCTCGCTGAGGCTATTTCTAATATGGAAAATACAGATGCTGCACATGTATCAGCATCAGGAATGGGTGCAATTAGTAGCGCCATAATGNAACTATGNAAAAGTGGTGATCATATNGTAAGTAGTAGAACTATATATGGAGGAAGTTATGCCTTTATGAAAAACTTTTTACCTAAACTAAAAATTAGTACATCCTTTGTGGATATAACTAATATAGATTCTGTTAAATCTGCTATTTGTNTTGATACTAAAATTTTATATTGCGAAACAATGAGCAACCCCNTGTTAGAAATTTCCGATATTAAAAAATTAGCAAAACTAGCTCATAAAAACAATTTAAAACTTGTAGTTGACAATACATTTACNCCCCTCATTTTTTCACCAGCTGAGCTAGGAGCTGATATTGTAATTCACTCGCTAACAAAATTTATTAATGGAGCTAGTGATACTGTTGGAGGAGTTATTTGCTCTACCAAAGAATTTNTAGGAGACCTTATAGATGTNAATAAAGGNGCAGCAATGCTNTTNGGNCCTACTATGGATGCTATTCGAGCTAATNGCATACTAAAAAACCTGCGAACATTACCAACAAGAATAAAACAACANAGTAGTAATGCACTGTTTCTTGCTAAGAAATTCGAAAAACTTGGTTTAAAAGCTCACTACCCTGGTCTTACAAGCCACCCTCAACACAGNTTAATGAGGAATAGTATGAATACCGAATTTGGCTATGGTGGTATGCTTGTTTTAGACGTTGGCAGNATGAAAAATGCTTATCAAGTTATGGAAGAAATGCAAAATAATAACATNGGTTACTTGGCAGTAAGNNTAGGCTTTTACAAAACCNTNTTTTCTGCACCAGGCACTAGTACATCTTCAGAAATATCAAAAGAAGAACAAGATCAAATGGGCATATCAGAAGGAATGATTCGAATGTCTATTGGCNTAGATAATGATATTGAGCGTACCTTCCAAAAGATGAAAAAGTGTTTAATNAAGACTAATATTCTAAAATAAGACTAGAGGNAATAGTTGTTTCATACAATAGGATTATTATATTTACAAAAATAATTTCCCCTTATGAATCAATCTTTTTTTGGNGCACTGCTACCTATTATTTTTTTAATAGCCTTACTTTCTTTTAATGTNTNTCTTTATGGCGATGACAGTTTAGGTGGTGCAAATCAATTAGCACTTTTGCTATCAGCNGCTATTGCTNCCGTAATGGGGTTAAAAAGTGGNACCTCTTGGAAANNTATTCTAAAAGGGGTCAGTAACAGTATAGCTTCAACTACACCAGCNATCATAATACTTTTACTCATAGGTTCACTAGCAGGAACTTGGTTAATAAGCGGTATTGTTCCTACAATGATTTATTATGGATTACAAATANTAAATCCTAAAATTTTTCTNGTTGCTGCAGCCATCATATGTGCTATAGTTTCATTAGCCTCAGGCAGTTCTTGGTCAACTATCGCTACNGTAGGANTTGCTCTATTGGGAATAGGTAATGCTTTGGATATTTCAAANGGTCTTATAGCAGGAGCTATTATATCAGGAGCATATTTTGGCGATAAAATGTCNCCCTTATCTGATACTACAAATCTCGCTCCTGCAATGGCAGGAACAGACTTATTTACACATATCAGATATATGATGTACACTACTATTCCTAGCTTTTTAATATCACTTCTAATATTTTTATTTATTGGGCTTTCAATGGATAACACACAAAATTCTGATGANATTACAAATATGTTAATGGCTATAGAAAGTAGCTTCAACATAAGTCNATGGTTNTTTTTAGTTCCTTTAATCGTACTATTACTCATTATGAAAAAAGTACCTGCACTACCAGTATTATTCGCAGNTACATTATTAGGTGGATTTTTTGCTATTATTTTTCAACCTCATCTAATTGAAGAACTTTCTGGTATNGATTCTAATTTCTTTCAAGCTAGTTATGTATCCGTTATTAATGCNATGGGTTCTGAAACAAGCATAAACACNTCTAACGAAATGATAAANGATTTACTTTCTTCAGGTGGTATGTACGGGATGTTAAATACAATATGGCTAATAATTTGNGCTATGTGTTTTGGTGGTGTAATGGAAGCAAGTGGTGCTCTNAAAAANATTAGCCAATCCATNATACANTATGCTGAAAATACAGGCTCAGTNATTGCAACTACTGCTTGTACNTGTTTNTTTTTTAATATCACAGCAAGCGATCAATATTTAAGTATAGTGGTAACAGGAAGAATGTATGTCGATACATTCAAAGATAAAGNTCTNGCACCTGAAAATCTAAGTCGTACTTTGGAGGATAGCGGNACNGTAACTTCTGTGCTAGTGCCTTGGAACACCTGTGGAGCAACACAATCTGCAGTTTTAGGCGTAGCTACAATGACGTATTTACCATTCTGTTTTTTTAATNTAATTAGTCCATTAATNACAATATTATATGNATATTTAGGTTTTAAAATAAAAAAAATAAAAANCTAATATGAAGATTGCAATCCTTGGCACAGCATACCCATACAGAGGTGGAATTGCAGCTTTCAACGAACGCTTAGCCAAAGAGCTTATTGCTGAAGGACATCAACTAACCATACATACATTTAAGCTACAATACCCTAATTTCCTTTTTCCTGGTAAAACACAGTTTTCNTCTNCTANAAAACCTCAAAACATAAACATTGAAAGACGAATAAACTCTATAAATCCTATCAATTGGATTACAACAGGACTATCNCTTAGGAAAGAAAATTACGATATAGTAATTATCCCCTTTTGGTTACCGTTTATGGGNGCATCATTGGGCACACTGTCAAGACTCCTAAAATCTAAAAAAACACAACTATTATGTATAGCTCATAACATAATTCCTCATGAATTGAGAATAGGAGATAAAATNCTTACCCGTTATTTTATAAAAAAAATAGACGGTTTTTTAGCTATGACACAAAAAGTTTTNGATGACCTAAAANTATTTGANAAAAACAGTCCTAAAGTCCTTACGCCNCATCCTATTTACGATAACTTTGGAGAAATAGAACCNAGAGAAAAAGCGATTGAATCTCTNAAATTAAATCAAGATTACAGATACATATTATTCTTTGGATTAATACGTGACTACAAAGGCTTAGATCTACTATTGGAGGCTTTTTCTGACACTGAGATAAGAGAAAANAACATCAAACTTATTNTTGCTGGTGAATATTATTCTGAGCAAGCACCNTACAAAATACTAATAGAAAAATATAACTTAGAGCAGGATATCATTCAAGTCGAACAGTTTATTCCTGACTCTGAAGTTCATTTGTATTTTAATGCTTGTGATTTGGTTGTTCAACCCTACAAATCAGCTACCCAAAGTGGCGTGACTCAAATAGCCTATCACTTTAANAAACCTATGATAGTAACAGATGTTGGCGGACTTAAAGAAATGTGTCCTGACGGTAAAGTAGGCTATGTAGTTTCACCTAATGCTAATGAAATAAAAAAAGCTATTTTGAAATTCTTTAATAAAACCAACATTAATAAAATGATAGAAAATATTAACCAAATAAAGGAACAATATTCTTGGTCTATCTTTACAAAAAAATTACTTGCTTTAACTTACTCTAAAAAGAANAACACAACATCATGAAAAAAGACCTTATTANAAGAAATATTAGTGACTCTATATCAATAAAGCAAGAANTTTTGGNAAATGANAACTTAATAGCAGANGTTTCAAAANTAGCAGATTTAATTATTGAGGCTTTCAACAATGGCAACAAGTTATTGTTTTGTGGCAATGGAGGAAGCGCTGCAGATGCTCAGCATTTAGCCGCAGAATTTTCAGGNAAGTACTACTTGAACAGACCTGCCCTTCANGCTGAAGCATTAAATACCAACACTTCATTTATAACTGCCGTTGCTAATGACTATTCATTTGATGAAGTTTACGCTAGACTTATACAAGGNATNGGTNANAAAGGAGATNTTTTGATTGGTATGTCAACATCTGGNAATTCTAAAAATGTNATTAAAGCTTTAGAAGAGGCTAAAAAGAAAGAAATAATTACNATAGGGTTAACTGGAAAATCAAACGGAAATATGAANCCTTACTGTGATTATTTAATCAATATTCCATCCGATGACACACCAAGAATACAAGAGTGTCACCTTATGNTAGGACATGGAATTTGTGAATTGGTAGAAAAGGAATTATTTTCATAAAATGAACTTAAAAATTCCTAAAATTGACACTAGCTGGACACTATTTTTAGATAGAGATGGTGTAATCAACAAAAAAANAGTTGGTGATTACGTCAAATCTATNGATGAGTTTCAGTTTCTACCATATGCTCTTGAGGCTATAAAGGTATTTTCAAGTCATTTTCATAAAATAGTTATAGTCACCAATCAACAAGCAATAAGCAAAGGTTTAATGACAGAAGAGGACTTAAATAAAGTTCATCAACATTTAATTCAAGAGGTTCAAAATTTCGGAGGAAGAATCGATGCTATATATTTTGCNCCACAATTAGTTGAAGAAAATTCCATNATGAGAAAACCTAATATCGGTATGGCCTTACAAGCAAATGAGGAATTTCCNAGCATAAATTTCAAAAAAAGTATAATGATAGGAGATTCTATCAGTGATATGGAATTTGCTAAGAATGCTAATATGTTCGGAATACTTATTGGTCAATCAGAAAAGTATTATTGTATAGATTCACTAATAAGTCTTAGCAAACTACTATAAACTAAATTTCATCTTCGACTTGATATTGATTTATATCANANGAATTTCTAGAAATCATTTCNCCAATAAAACCAGCTAAAAACATTTGAACTCCAATAATCATAGANGTTAAAGCAATATAAAAACTACTCATATTAGCTATATTAGTAGCTTTAATTTCTGAATACATATAGAACAACTTCTGCCCNCCTAAAAAAATAAAAAGCACAAAACCTAATANAAACATAAATGTACCNAAAACACCAAAAATATGCATTGGCTTTTTTCCGAAGCTAGATACAAACGTNACTGTCATCAAATCCAGAAAACCATTAATAAAACGTTCTGCACCAAATTTAGTAACTCCGTATTTTCTTGCTTGATGTTGTACTACTTTTTCAGTGATTTTAGTAAATCCTGCTTGCTTTACAAGCATTGGAATATATCTATGCATTTCACCATATAATTCAATATTCTTTACAACATCATTTCTGTATGACTTAAGTCCACAATTAAANTCGTGAAGGTANATTCCTGAAGCTTTACGAGCAGCCCAATTATATAACTTNGTGGGAANTGTTTTTGTTATTGGATCATATCTTTTTTTCTTCCANCCTGAAACCATATCCCAAGAATCCTCGTTTATTAAACGATATAGTTCAGGTATTTCATCAGGACTATCTTGTAAATCAGCATCCATTGTGANAACTATATTTCCCTTAGACTTAGCAAAACCAACNTTTAATGCTGCAGACTTTCCATAATTTCTTCTAAATTTTACACCTTTAATTCTATCATTAAGTTTAGACATTTTTTTAATTAAATTCCANGAATCATCAATGCTTCCATCATCTATAATTATAACTTCATAAGAAAGTGAATGATCNGACATAACCCTGTCTATCCAAGANCANAACTCAGATAATGATTCTGACTCATTGTANGAAGGTATTACAACTGAAATATTCATATTAATTCTAGTTTATGTAGGTTTGTCTTTCTTGATAAAAGCAGCAATTATAGCAGAAAAAATTATATGAAAAAACAAACTGTAAAATAATGAACTTGCTTGATTTGTAATAGAATATATTTCCTCTTTTTGTGTTTGTTCTATCAAATTTTCTAAGANNGTATACATTGAACTACTTTCTGATAATTGATCAAGNTGAANNGCTAATTTTTCAACAGTGAAATCTTTTAATTGAACTGCAAAATCAGGATCAATAAAATTAAACAATAAAATAGAAAAGAATGTTGTTAAAAATGCTCCAGCAACTGAAATACCAAGAGTTACTGTAAAAGTATCTTTAAATGAAATATAGCCTCCAACTATTTTTTTATATTCAATNACAAAATATATTAAAATAAGATATGGCAAAAAAGCTTTTATAATTGACCAAGTATCATTAAGAAAAAAATGTACTCCNATAGAATACGAACCAACTAATAAAATGATACTTATTGACCCAAGTATTANACCATTTTTGAGGATGTAATCTTTCATCATATTTTTTAAATATAAATATTACAAATATAATTATTTTTTATGCTATTTTTTCTAAAAAATTATCTCAATAGAAGGCAATTAGTATATATTTGCATAGGGCAAGTCTTACACAACCAGCTCCTACTGAACTCCCCCAGGACCGGAAGGTAGCAAGGGTAAGTGGTTGAGCGGTGTGATGTAAGTAGCTTGCCCTATTTTATTTTTAATAAGCTTTACCACGAAAATTTTCATTGGCACAGCTAATATTTATGAGATTAATCTCTAATAATAAATTATGTAGCAACAAATAATCCTTTATATAAAGATTATAATAATAATCTAAAAAATGCTTATTAAAATAAATCCTTTGAACCCTAATCCTAGGGGTGTCGCACAAGTTGTTGAATGTCTTAAAGATGGAGGAATTATTATTTACCCCACAGATACTATTTATGGAATAGGTTGTGATATTTTTCAACAAAAAGCTGTCCAACGAATAGCAAAAATCAAAAAAATTGATCTCAAAAAGCAAAATTTTTCATTTGTATGCTCAAGCTTAAGTCAACTATCACACTTTACACTTCCAATTAATAGAAATATATATAAAAATATAAATAGAGTTCTACCTGGACCATATACTTTTATTTTAAAAGCTAACAGTAGGATTCCCAAACTATTCAAAACTAAAAAGAAAACTATAGGTATTAGAATCCCTAATCACAATATTCCGCAATTGCTTGTAAATGAAATAGGCAACCCTATTTTATCTTCTTCTGTTCGAAATGATGATAAATTTATTGAGTATAGTACCGATCCCGAATTAATTCATAAAAAGTATTCAAATCAAATTGACATAGTTATAGATTCAGGCATAGGCTCATCAGTTCCATCAACAGTAATTGATTATTCATCTGGCAAATTAAAAATTATTCGTAAGGGTTTAGGAGAAATTGAAGGGTTATTTTAAAGCATTGTGGATTTTTAGAATTTGTGGGATAACTAAACAAGAATCATCATTAAGAATAACATAATCTGATAAGGCTATTTTCTTTTTTTCTGGCCATTGGCTCCTCATTCTTTGAATTATTTCTTTTTCTGTCAAGTCATTTCTTTTTAATATTCTTTGGATTCTTATTTGTTCAGGACAACTAACACAAATACATGCATCTAATGATTTATTATTATTACTTTCAAACAAAATAGCCGCTTCCTTAATAACATATTTACTACTTTGTTGATTACACCATATTTCAAAAGCATCCTGAACTAATGGATGAACTAAATCATTGAGCTTTTTTAAAACTTTAACATTATTAAAAGCTAATCTAGATAAATATTTTCGATTTAATCCAAACTCATTAAATACATTTTCTCCAAAATGATTAATCATTTTTTGTTTTAAAGCAGAATTGTTATTCATAATAAATTTTGCTTTATCATCAGAATTAAAAACAGAAATACCTAATATTTTAAAACATGATGCAATAGTAGATTTTCCACTTCCTATATTTCCAGTTAGCCCAATTCGTTTCATTTATTTTTTAATTAAAAAATATTCAACTTTTTCAGGTTTTAATCTTACATTTTCAATAAAATCTGCTTGAAAATCTAATTCAATTGGTAATCTTTTCTTCATATAATCAAAATTAACAGACGTCCTAAATATGTCTTTTTTAACTAAATCAAATTTATCTAACGAAACTAAATAGTTTATAATAACTTCATTAGGAAAAAGTTTTATATCATATCCCTTAGGAACATTTTTTACATTAATTGGTAAAATTATTTCTCCTTCAGTGTACTCTTCAACTTTTAGCTCCCAATTTATATTAGTCAAAGAATAATTGATTTCAGAATGATTAAGTGGTTGAATCTTGATTGTTCCAAAGGAGTTAGAACTAATATTATCTAATATTAATGTTTCTGTACTTACATAATCAAAGACTTCAACAACAGCTTTTGGCCCTGAAATAACTATTGTAGAAGGTTCTAATCTAATAGGCTCCTTTTGACGAAATAGTTCCTTGAAAGATAAATCTGTTTTAATCTGAACAGGAAGAACTCTTTCAGCTTTTTCATCTAGCATTACGTCAATTCTATTTGGTTGAACATTTAATAATTGCATGTTAGTTGGAAGAACATCTTGAAGTTGTGAAATAGATTGTTTACCTAACCAATAGTAGTTCCATTTATTTCCTTTTCTTTTCGGTATAAAAGAAGAAACAGAAAGAGGAATATATTTTCTGTATCTTAATCTATTTGCTAGTATAGTAAATCCAGGAGCTACTACTTGAAGATGTAAATCAACGTTTTTATCATCAATTAAAAGTTTGTCCTTTGGAAGATCAACAAAAGTAGCTTGATAACGAACAGTTGTAGTGTAATCTTTTGAAAGAACAATAAGAACCCAAAATACAGAGGATAGAACTAAAAGAAAAAAGAAAATTGGAAGTTGATTTTTCTTTATTCTTAGAGCAACAATTAATCTATTAAGTAGTAATTTAAGTTTGTTAAACATAAGTAAGGTCAGAACTTGTTAAGAACTAATCTTTCTTATTAGACAATTCTGAAGAAATACCAGATTTTTCATATTTTAGAATTGTACTGCCTCCAACATCTAATTTTACAGTTTTTTCTGCAACTTCTACTACTTTGGCATGTAAACCACCTGATGTGATTACCTTATCACCTTTTTTAATTTCTTCTCTAAATTTACGTTCTTGCTTCTGTTTTTTAACTTGTGGTCTAATCATAAAAAACCAAAACACTCCAAAAACTAATACGAAGAAAATTAGCGGATTACCACCCTCTTCAGCTAATAATATTGTAATTATATTCATTTTAATTTGTTATTACTTCAGATGTGATATTTATCACTTTTCTGCTAGGATTTGTATTTGCTGTTAAAGTTATAGCTTTATTTTGTTTGCCAGATCTACCGGAACTATTAAAAGTTACATCAATTGATCCAGACTCTCCGGGAGCTATCGGATCTTTTGGCCAATTAGGTACTGTACAACCGCATGAACCTTTTGCGGATGAAATTATTAATGGAGCATCTCCGGAATTGGTAAATTTAAAAGAAAAGGACACTTTCTCTCCATCAACTAGACTTCCAAAGTCATGTAATTCTTTTTCAAAACTGAACTCAGGCATACCAAATTTATTTTTATTTGACTCTGAAGTTTTGTCGTTCATCACTAAGTTTGACGATAATGATGGTTTTATTTGATCACTTTTAACCATATTGGCTGAATCATTATCAACTTTTTTCGCTAAATCATTACAAGCAAACAGAAAAATAAAAGAAATTAATAATACTTTATATATAAAATTATAATTCATATTGCAAAAATAGTAATTATTCAATTAATCCTCTACCTGTTTTTTTTATTGAACCCTCCTTCATTAATTCAAAAAGTAAACTATCTAAAATACCATTAACAAAATTTTTACTATTAGCAGTACTATAATATTTCGCAAGTTCTATATATTCATTAATTGTAACTTTTACAGGAACATTAGGCATTTTTAAAAGCTCAGAAAGTGCCATTTGCATTAATATTAAATCCATCTGAGCAACTCTTTTTAAATCCCAATTTTTAGTTTTTGAAGAAATTAACTTTGAAAATTCATCAGAGTTTACTATTGTGTTACGTAATAGATTTAAAGAAAATTCTTTTACATCATTGTTTAAAAAATCATACAAAATTACTCTATTGGAATTTGACTCTTTTATTGTTTTAATTACCAAATTACAAATAAATGGGAAATCATCTTCCCAAAAAATATCTTTCTTGTTAAAAAATTCTTGAAATGATTCCATCTCAATTAGTTCTTTACTAAAGAAGTTTAAAATAAACTTTTTATCATCTTCATAAGTTGTATTGTGATTATTCATATAATCATTATAAATTTCAGATTCTAACATTTTAAAATGAATATCTTTTATCATAATATTCTCATCAGAAAAGGATAATTTAAGCCGATCCAATCTTTTATTCAAATCTGATTTATCTCTTAAATTTTTAATAAATAAATTATTGATGAACTTTTTATTTGGATTTAAATCATTAATAGAAGGTAATTTTTTGTTCATAGAACCCTCTAAATAATTTTCAGAAAAATCTCTAAGTTTTAAAACATACTTTAACAACAGCAGATATAAAGTTTCTAAATTTGCTAAAGAGTTTAAAAACTCTTTTTCAAAAACTGCTAAGTCAATTTGTTTTGACTTATTCCAATAATAAACAAATTGCAAAACTCGAATTCTTAAGTGACGTCTATTTAGCATAAATAACTAGTTATTCTTAAGTTTCTTTGTTTCATTTATTCGTTCTTGGGCTAATAAATATGCTGCCTCGTGAGTTGTAATATTTTCTTTTTCAGATCTATGAAAAATTTTTAACGTTGTATCAAAAATTTTACGTGTTTGAGATATGGCTTTTTCTCTATCATATCCATTTATTTCAGAATATACATTTATTAAACCACCGGCGTTAATTAAAAAATCAGGAGCATACAAAATCCCTTTATCTTGTAGCATTTTAGAATGCTTTTTTTCATCTTTAAGTTGATTGTTTGCAGCACCAGCAACAATATCACATTTTAATAGTTCTATAGTTTCGTCATTAATAGTAGCTCCAAGAGCGCACGGCGAATAAATATCAACATCTAGATCATAGACCTTACTACTTTCAATCATTTTACAGTTATAAAGGTCAGAGACTCGTTTTAAATTAGATTTATTAATATCATTAATAATAACATTTGCCCCTTCTTCAGTAAGATGTTTAACAAGATTTTCACCAACATGACCTACACCTTGAACTAGCACTTTTTTCGAGTATAAGTTATCGGTACCCCATATGTATTTTGATGAGGCTTTAATACCCATATAGACTCCATAAGCAGTAACTGGAGAAGGATTTCCGCCACCACCCATATCAAGAGGTAAACCTGTAACAAAATTTGTTTCTTTTTTTACTAAAACCATATCTGAAGTGTTCATTCCAACATCTTCAGCAGTGATATATCTTCCACCCAAACTATTAACATATTCTCCAAACTTACGCATTAAAGCTTCTGTTTTGTCTTTTGATGAATCACCAATAATTACTGCTTTTCCGCCTCCTAAAGATAATCCACTAATAGCAGCCTTAAATGTCATTCCCCTTGACAGCCTTAAGACATCAATAATAGCTTCATTACTACTATTATAATTCCACATTCTTGTGCCACCTAGAGCAGGTCCCAGCGTAGTATCATGAATTGCAATAATAGCTTTTAGTCCAGTTTTTTTATCATTACAAAAAACTAATTGTTCATGATTCATATTAGACATTATTTCAATGACTTGAAAATCTTTAACATAATCATTCACATTTTTCACCTTCAACATAGAATTCTATTTTCATTCAATTAAACAGAAAGTTATTTAACTTTGCTATGATTTAATTACTAATTAAATATGTTAAATTTTGCGATTTCAAAACTACAATTTTATTTGTGTTTTTAAATTAAGAAGTTAAATTTTATGAAAGAGCTAAAATATCTTTTAAAATTCTATAAAAAATATCGATGGCGTTTTGCTTTAGGTACAATTTTCGTAGTAACATCTAATATTTTTGCATTATACCCAGCTATTTATACTAGAAAAGCATTTGATACAGCTAAAGAAGCTATTGAAACTTCACAATATGTTGATTTTAATTATTCTGATTTAACTTCAAAATTACTTTATTTTGGACTTATGCTAATTTTATTTGCATTACTTAAAGGAATATTTATGTTTTTTATGAGACAAACTATAATTGTAATGTCAAGATTAATTGAATTTGATATCAAAAATGAAATATTTAATCATTATCAAAATTTAGATAGAATGTTTTATGTGAAAAATAAAACTGGTGATATGATGTCACGAATTAGCGAAGATGTTACAAAAGTTAGAATGTTTTTAGGTCCAGCGACAATGTATCCAATTAATATGATTTCACTATTCATATTAGTAATGTATAATATGTTTACAATAAATGTAAAATTAAGCTTATATGTTCTTGCGCCTCTTCCCATAATGTCCATAACTATATTTTTTATTAGTAAAATAATTCATTCAAAGAGTGAAAAAGTACAAAATCAATTATCTGTAGTTTCAAATGTTACTCAAGAGTCATTTTCTGGAATAAGAATTATAAAATCATTTATAAATGAAAAAATAAATTTTGATATTTTTAAATATGAAACAAATGAATATCTAAGACGAAATATTTCTTTAGCTAAAACTAATGCAGGTTTCTTTCCATTTATGCTATTATTAATAGGTTTAAGCACATTACTTACAATATATGTTGGAGGAAAAGAATCAATTGCAGGAAATATAACTACAGGAAATATTGCAGAATTTATCATATATGTTAATATGTTAACTTGGCCAATGGCTTCAATAGGTTGGGTTACATCAATTATCCAAAGAGCAGCAGCTTCTCAGAAAAGAATAAATGAATTTCTTATGACTAAATCAGAATTAAATTTTGAAGGTGGAATTAAGCATAAAATAAATGGCAAAATAAACTTTAATAACGTTAGTTTCATATATCCAGAAAGTGGAATAAAGGCATTGAATAACGTTTCATTTAATATAAAAAAAGGTCAATCGGTTGCATTAGTAGGAAAAGTAGGTTCAGGTAAATCTACAATTATAAATTTAATTAGCCGAATGTATAAACCTACAGAAGGGTCCATCAAAATAGATGATATACCAATTGACAAATTCAATATTGCTAATCTTCGCTCTGAAATGAGTGTTGTACCTCAAGATTCATTGTTATTTTCAGATACAATATTCAACAACATAGCTTTAGGATCAAAAAAAGAACTAACATTAAATGATATTGAAATTGTTTCAAAAAAAGCCGCTATTCATGAAAATATTTTAGTTTTTCCAAAAAAATATCAAACTATAGTTGGTGAAAGAGGTGTTACGTTGTCTGGAGGTCAAAAACAGCGTATAGCTATTGCAAGAGCATTAATTAAACCCTCGCCCATACTCATTTTAGATGACTGTTTTTCATCTGTAGATAATGAAACTGAAGATAAAATAATTAATGAAATTTTTAATGCGGAAAGTAAAATAACCACAATTATTACTGGCCATAGATTATCAACTATTAAACATGTCGATAAAATAATTGTACTAGATTCCGGAAAAATTGTTGAAACTGGCACTCATGCAGAGCTTTTAAAAAAATCGGGTATTTATTATGATATGTACAATAAACAACTTTCAAAATAATGAAATTTGTGTTTTACTTATATTTTTTTAGTTTTGATTTATANAAAAAAGAAAATTATGGATGATTTCAAAGAGCAAGAGGAAATTTTTTCTAATAAAGTAAGAGCAGGTAAAAGAACATATTTTTTTGATGTTAGAGCAACAAGATCACAGGATTATTACTTAACTATTACAGAAAGTAAAAAAATTTTTAATGATGATGGAAGTCACTTCTTTAAAAAACATAAAATATTTCTTTATAAAGAAGATTTTGAAAAATTTAAATTTGCTTTAAATGAAAGTGTTGATTATATAATTGAACATAAAGGTCAGGATAATAAATCAGAAGAAATTAATAAATCAAGTTCATCAGATTAAGTAATATTTATTAATACTAATCTGAAAGTTTTATAATCTGAATTAATTACATAATAAAAATAAAGTAAGAAGAGTAAGAATAAAATAACTTACTAAAGATTGTGCTCCTACGTAGTCTTTAGCTATTCTTTGACCAAAAAACAACATAATCAAAGCCAATGAAGCCAATATAGTTCCAAATATTGCAAAGATTTCATTTCCATTATATACTAAGATAAATAAGCCTAATAGATTTAACAAACCTGAAAATAATTCAATTACCGTAACAATTATCAGTAAAACAGGCACATTATTTTTTAACGGTGAATTAGCAAAATGAGATCTTAACCAATTCAAATTTCCTTTTTTATCTATAATTTTATCTATTCCTGATTGCAAAAATAAAATAGTTAAAAAACAAACAGATAATATCTTCATAATTAAAAACATTGTTTGGGGAGAATTTATCACTTGTGACATAAATTGAATGGTTTAAATTAAAACTATTAACATTTTGGAATAAATGTTAAAAAAAACACCTTTTTTTCTTCTTAAGCAGTCAATTAATTGAGTTATTTTTGAATCGTAAATATAGCTAAATAAGTCTGTTTTGCGAACTTCAACAATTAAGAATTAATTAAAAACTAAATTAACCATATGAATAAAACCATTGTAATTGCAAATCAAAAAGGTGGAGTAGGAAAAACAACTACATCTATAAATCTTGCAGCCTGTCTTGGAGTGCTTGAAAAAAAAGTTCTTCTTGTTGATGCAGATCCTCAAGCAAACTCAACTTCTGGAGTTGGGTATGATCCAAGAGAGATTAAATATGGTCTATATGAGTGTTTAACTGATAATATTAGTGCAAGAGAGGTAATATTAAAAACTGAAAGCCCCAATTTAGACTTACTTCCGGCTCACATAGATTTAGTTGGCGCTGAACTTGAACTAGTAAATCAAGAAAATAGAGAGTTTATTCTTAAAGATATATTAGAACAAGTCAAATCTAGTTATGATTATATTATTATTGACTGTGCTCCATCATTAGGAATAGTGACAACAAACGCACTAACAGCAGCAAACTCAATAATAATACCTATCCAATGTGAATATTTTGCCCTAGAAGGTCTTGGGAAGTTATTAAATACAATCAAAATTGTTCAAAATCGTTTAAACAAAGAACTTGATATTGAAGGATTGTTGCTAACTATGTATGATACTAGATTAAGGCTATCAAACCAAGTTGTAGAAGAAGTCAAAACACATTTTCAAGAAATGGTTTTTAAGACAATTATACAACGTAATGTAAGACTTAGTGAAGCGCCAAGCTTTGGACACACTATCATTATGCATGATGCTAATAGCAAAGGCGCTATAAATTATCTAAATTTAGCAAAAGAGCTTATGGAGAAAAATTTAATGACAGTTGAAAATCAATAAAATGAAAGAAAAAAAACGTGCATTAGGAAAGGGTTTATCCGCATTACTTAAAAATTCAAATACGAAAAATAAGAATGACAATCAATTCTCTAATAATGATACATCATTAGGTTCTATAAAAGAAATAGACATTAATAAAATTGAAGTCAATCCATTTCAACCTCGATCTGATTTTGATGATACTGCATTACAAGAATTAGCAACTTCAATAAAAAAATTAGGTATAATTCAACCTATAACTGTCAGAAAATTGGACAATTATAAATTTCAATTAATTTCTGGTGAAAGAAGATATAGAGCTTCCGAAATAGCAGGATTAAAAACAATCCCAGCATATATTAGGATTGCTAATGACCAATTAATGTTAGAGATGGCAATAGTTGAAAATATACAAAGAGAACAACTAAACCCCGTTGAAATTGCATTAAGTTTTCAAAGACTTATTGATGAGTGTAAACTTACTCAAGAAAAAATGAGCGAAAGAGTAGGTAAAAAACGTTCAACCATAACGAATTACCTTAGACTTTTAAAGCTTCCTGATACAATACTAGCTGCTGTAAGAGACGAAAGTATTAGCATGGGACATGCTAGGGCATTAATAAATATTAAAAATAAAGATACTCAAATCAATATTTTTGAAGATATCCTTAAAAACAATTTCACTGTTAGAGAAACAGAACAAATAGTAAAAGATTTTGGTGATAGCACATACACTAAAACCTTTAGAAAAAAGACTAAGACATTACTTAGTTTTGAGCATCAAAAATTAGCTAATGATATAAGTAATAAAATTGGCAAAGAAGTTAAATTAAAAGTATCCAAAAGCGGAAAAGGAAAAATAGAAATTCCTTTTAATTCAAATGAAGATTTACAATTAATTTTATCACAACTAGACTTATAATTGAAAAAAATAATTTTATATATACTTTTATTTTTATCATTAACTGGTTTTACACAATCAATTAAAGAGAAAAAAACAAAATCTGCAAAAAAAGCCTCTATTTTATCAACAGTTTTACCAGGAGCAGGCCAGATTTACAATAAAAAATATTGGAAAGTTCCAATTATTTATTCCTCATTAGCAACAGGTATTTATTTCATTTGTGATAATCAAAAAAAATTAACAAATTTTGAAGATGCTTATATCTTTAGATCAAATGGTGGTAATGATAATTATATAAATTTATATAACAATACTCAGTTAATTAGTATTATTGATTATTATGAAAGAAATAGAGATATTTCTTATATAATTACAGCAGCAATATATTTATTAAACATAGTAGATGCAAGCGTAGATGCTCACCTTTTTGATTTTGACATCAGTGGAGATTTAAGCATTGAAACTAAACCACAGATGATAAACACTCCTCAAGGAAAGACTCAGGCTTTATCAATAAAAATGAATTTTTAACTTTGGACGTATGAATATTGCACTTATTGGTTATGGCAAAATGGGAAAATTGATAGAACAAATTGCTCTAGAAAAAGGACATTCTATTTCTGTAATTGTTAATAGTAGTAATCCAATAGAAAATCAAAATTTTACTAATATTGATGTTGCAATTGACTTTAGCACCCCTAGTAGTGCTTTTCATAATATTAAATTTATTTTATCTAAAGGTATTCCTGTAGTTTCCGGAACAACAGGTTGGTTGAATAATATTAACAAAGTTAGAGGACTTGCTTTAAAAAAAGAAACTGGATTTTTATACGCTTCAAATTTCAGTATTGGAGTAAATCTTTTTTTTGAATTAAATAAAAAGCTATCTAAACTTATGCAAAATCACTCTGAATACAAAGCGTCAATCAAAGAAATTCACCATACCGAAAAATTGGATATCCCAAGTGGCACAGCCCTAAGTTTACAATCACAAATAACTAGAAACATAGACATCGAAAGCGAAAGGACTAAAAATATTGCGGGCACTCACATTGTCAACTATGATTCAGAAATAGATAGTATATCCATTTCACACCAAGCTCATAATAGAATGGGTTTTGCTCAAGGATCACTCATTGCAGCAGAATGGATTGTAGATAAAAAAGGTTGCTTTTCAATGAGTGACATTCTTAAAATCAATTAAAAATGAAAAAATTAAAACAACTCTTAGGTAAATATTTCAAAGCAGTAATGTTCATATTATTTACCATTATTTGGGCTCTTTTCGTATATCTTATTGATGGCGAATGGCTGTATTTTTTTCCCCTAATAGTTGGTGATGTACTTTTCTGGGAAACTATAAGTTGGCAATTTTGGAAGAAAAAAGAAAAGAAAAAGAAGAAACCTAAAACTGAACTGAAAAGTTGGTTTAATGCTATTCTTTTCGCTGTAATAGCAGCTACAATTCTTCGAACATTCCTGATTGAAGCCTATACCATACCAACATCTTCGATGGAAAAATCACTTTTGATAGGAGACTTTCTATTTGTTAGTAAAGTAAGTTATGGACCTAGAGTACCTAACACTCCAATATCATTTCCACTTGTTCATCACACCCTACCACTTACAAAAAGTACCCCTGCCTATTTAAAATGGATACAACTTGACTACCACAGAATGAAGGGATTTGGTCAAATAGAAAGAAACGACTGTGTAGTATTTAATTATCCTACCGATGATTTACTATATCCTGAAAGACCTGTAGACAAAAAAGAGAACTACATCAAACGATGTGTTGGATTACCAGCAGATGTAATTGAAATAAAAAATAGTGAATTGTATGTCAATGGTGAACCACAAAAACTAAATGAAAAAATGAAAAATCAATTTAGATACTATGTTAAAACTGATGGCACTCTTTTTAGTCAAAAAACTCTAAATAAGTATAATATATATGAAGGACAAATTTTATCTAAAAATGGTGACTACGAGCTGATTCTTAACGATAAAAGCTTAGAGGCAATAAAGCGCTTTACATATGTTGAAAAAGTTGAAAAAATAGTTGCTGAAAAAGGAGTTAAATTAAACTCATCAGAACTAATATTTCCAGATGATAAATTCAATTGGAATCTAGATAATTTTGGACCTCTTACCATTCCTGCCAAAGGTGTAACCGTAAGTATTGACACTCAAAATATTGAAAACTACAGGAGGGTTATAGAAATCTATGAAAAGAATACTCTTGAAATAATTGAAAATAATATTTACATAAACGGTAACTTGAGTAGTAGCTATACCTTTCAGATGGATTATTATTGGATGATGGGAGATAACAGACACAACTCGTTAGACTCTAGATACTGGGGTTTTGTTCCAGAAGATCACGTTGTAGGTAAAGCGCTTTTCATTTGGATGAGCTGGGATAAGAATAAAAAAGGAATTAATAAAATCCGATGGAATAGGTTATTCAATGCAGTCCATTAAACCAATACTTCTTCCCTGTCCCTATTTTGGTTCTATTGAGTATTTTTCTAACCTAATTTCAAATGAATACTTAATAGAAGTCAATGATTATTTCGTTAAACAGAGTCTAAGAACACGATGCAAAATATATGGTGCTAATGGACCATTAACACTAACGGTTCCTAAGGCTAGAAAAAATAGTTCAAAAACACTATTCAAAGACATTAAAATTAATTACGACTACCACTGGCAAAAGGAACATTGGGAAAGTTTAACAAGTGCCTATCGTTCTTCTCCATTTTTTGAATATTTCGAAGATGAACTTCTGACCTTATTTCAAAAAAAACACACCTTCTTAAAAGACCTTAATTTAGAAATGATGACCTTCATATGCTCTAAAATTGGAATTTCAACAGAATTCAATTTAAGTGATTCTTATATTGACAAATCGGATTATGTGGACAAAAGAATGCATAACTTTGACCACATTGAATATCCGAGATACATGCAAGTATTTGAAAATAAATTCGGCTTTATTTCAAATCTCAGTATATTAGACCTACTTTTTAACGAGGGAAATAACAGTAAGGCTTATCTAGAATCTATTAACCGCTGAAAAATTATTAATGTCTTATGGATTTAGAATTTAATAAAAACGAAGATAAAATGAGGCTTTTGATTTCAGAATTGACTCAAAAGTTCGATAAAGTTTCGCTTGGTGGCGGTAAGTCCAAAATAAAAAAACAACACGAACAAGGAAAACTAACTGCTAGAGAAAGGATAAATTTCCTTCTTGATGACGACAGTGAATCCATAGAAATTGGAGCTTTTGTGGGCGATGATATGTATGAAGAATATGGCGGCTGTCCATCAGGAGGTGTGGTTATTGTTATGGGATATGTTAGCAAAAAACAATGCATTGTAGTTGCCAATGACGCTACTGTAAAAGCTGGTGCGTGGTTTCCAATCACTGCCAAGAAAAATTTACGTGCTCAAGAAATTGCTATGGAAAATAAGTTACCCATTATTTATTTGGTAGATAGTGCAGGTGTCTTTTTACCGTTGCAGGATGAAATATTTCCTGACAAAGAAAACTTTGGTAGAATATTTAGAAATAATGCCAAGATGTCATCAATGGGTATCACACAAATATCTGCTGTAATGGGCTCTTGCGTAGCAGGTGGAGCTTATCTCCCTATTATGAGTGATGAAGCGTTAATAGTCAATAAAACAGGAACTATTTTTCTGGCTGGAAGCTATCTTGTTAAAGCTGCCATAGGAGAAGATATTGATAATGAAACACTAGGAGGTGCACAAACACATTGTGAAATTTCAGGTGTTACAGATTATAAGTCAAAAAGCGATGAAGATTGTCTTAAAACTATACAAAACATCTTCAGTAAAATTGGAGACTTTGAAAAAGCTGGTTTTAACAGAATTGAAACTTTAGAGCCTAAAAAAGATAAAAATGAAATCATTGGCATCTTACCGGCTAACAGAGATAAGCCCTATAATACTATAGAAGTCATTGAACGTTTGGTTGATAATTCTGATTTTGAAGAATACAAAAAAGGATATGGAGAAACTATGGTTTGTGGATATGCTAGAGTTGATGGTTGGGCAGTAGGCATCATTGCTAATCAAAGAAAACTAGTCAAAAGTAAAAAAGGTGAAATGCAATTTGGTGGTGTTATCTACTCCGATTCTGCTGATAAAGCAACCCGTTTCATTGCCAATTGCAATCAAAAGAAAATTCCATTAGTCTTTTTACAAGATGTAACAGGCTTTATGGTTGGATCACGTTCAGAACACTCCGGCATCATAAAAGATGGTGCAAAAATGGTCAATGCTATGAGCAATTCTGTTGTTCCAAAATTCACCATTATAATGGGCAATTCTTATGGAGCTGGAAATTACGCTATGTGTGGCAAAGCCTTTGACCCTAGATTAATCGTAGCATGGCCAAGTGCAAAAATGGCCGTTATGGGAGGCGAACAAGCTGCAAAAGTATTATTACAAATAGAAAAATCATCGCTCAAAAAACAAGGACAAAAAGTCGATAAAAAGAAAGAAGAAGAATTACACAAAACTATTACTGATAGATATGACCGACAAACTTCACCCTACTATGCAGCGTCAAGACTTTGGATTGATGCTATAATAGACCCAAGAAATACGAGAAAAATTATTTCTATGGGAATTGAAGCGGCAAATAACTCGCCAATTACCGAAACTTACAACCCAGGAGTTATTCAAGTTTAAAAAATACCAATCACTCAGAAAATATATTCATTTGATTATATTTGCAGATTCTAGATTAGAGTATAGATTAATTTTATGATACAAATTACACTTCCAGACGGAGCAACAAGAAAGGTTGAAAAAGGTACTACAGGCATGGATATTGCTAAAAGTATCAGTGAAGGACTAGCAAGAAATGTTCTTGCTTGCCAGTTAGATGATGAAGTTTGGGATGCTAATCGACCGATTGAAAAAGATTGTGAATTCAAACTACTCACTTGGAACGATGAACTAGGAAAACAAACAATGTGGCACTCTTCTGCACACTTAATGGCAGAAGCTCTTGAAGCGTTATATCCAGGAATTAAACTCGCTATTGGACCAGCAATTGAAAACGGCTTCTATTATGATGTTGATTTTGGCGAACACTCAATATCATCTGATGATTTTAGCAAAATTGAAGCTAAAATGATTGAATTGGCAAGACAGAAAAACAAATACATCAGAAAGAAAATATCCAAACAAGATGCTATTTCCTACTTTCAAGAAAAAGATGACGAGTATAAGCTCGAACTTTTAGAAGATTTAGAAGATGGCAATATTACTTTTTACACACAAGGTAATTTTACCGATTTATGTAGAGGACCACATATTCCGAACACCTCATTTATAAAGTCCACAAAGCTATTAAACATTGCAGGAGCATATTGGAGAGGTGATGAAAACAACAAACAACTCACTAGAATTTATGGAATTAGTTTTCCTAAGCAAAAAGAATTAACAGCATATCTTGAACTTTTGGAACAAGCTAAACAGAGAGACCATAGAAAGCTTGGTAAAGAAATGGAATTATTTTCTTTTTCTCAAAAAGTTGGACAAGGACTTCCCTTATGGCTACCAAAAGGTGCTGCTCTTAGAGAACGGCTAGAAAACTTCCTTAAAAAAGCACAAAAATTTGCAGGTTACGAACAAGTTATTACGCCACATATAGGGAGTAAAGAATTATATGTTTGTTCAGGCCATTATGCCAAGTATGGAGCCGATTCTTTTCAACCAATAAATACTCCTGCTGAAGGCGAAGAGTTTTTATTAAAACCTATGAACTGTCCTCATCATTGTGAGATATACAAAACAAAACCTCGTTCATACAAAGACTTACCTATAAGATATGCAGAATTTGGAACGGTATATCGTTATGAGCAATCAGGTGAACTACATGGTTTGTCTAGAGTAAGAGGATTTACTCAAGATGATGCCCATATTTTCTGTACTCCCGAACAAGTCAAAGAAGAATTTATAAAAGTTATAGACCTAGTCCTTTATATATTCAAAACTCTAAGCTTTGAACAATTTACAGCTCAAATATCATTAAGAGATGTCGATAAACCTGAAAAATACATAGGTTCAACAGAAAATTGGGAAAAAGCTGAAAAAGCCATTTTAGAAGCTACTGAAGAAAAAGGAATTGATACAGTTATCGAATATGGAGAAGCTGCATTTTATGGCCCAAAGTTGGACTTCATGGTCAAAGATGCCTTAGGAAGAAAATGGCAGTTAGGAACAATACAAGTTGACTATAATCTACCTGAACGTTTTGAATTAGAATATATGGGTTCTGATAACCAAACACATAGACCTGTAATGATTCACAGAGCACCCTTCGGCTCAATGGAAAGGTTTGTATCTGTGTTACTAGAACATTGCGCAGGCAATTTCCCACTTTGGCTTAGTCCAAATCAAGTAATGATATTGCCAATCAGTGAAAAATATCACGATTACGCAGAAAATATTTTAAATCTGCTAAATAATTCCGATATTCGCGCCCTCGTTGACAAAAGAGCTGAAAAAGCCGGTCGTAAGATAAGAGATGCTGAAATTAGTAAATCGCCATTTATGTTAGTTATTGGTGATAAGGAAAGAGAGAAGAATACAGTATCGGTTAGAAGACACGGTGGTAAAAATTTAGGAAGTATGAAAATTGAACAATTCATCAACATTGTCAACGAAGAAATTGATAATTTGATAAATAACTTTAAATAGAATAAATAACAAAAACAGAGTACAATCGCAATAAGAAGAAGAAATAACAAATTTAGAGGTAAAACAGAAGCAGAACATAAAATTAACAAATTTATAACAGCTCCCGAGGTCAGATTAGTAGGCGAAGGTATAGAATCTGGAATTTGTAGTATATCAAAAGCGTTGAATATAGCTGATGAGATGGGATTAGATTTAGTTGAAATTTCTCCCAAAGCAGACCCACCTGTTTGTAAAATTATTGACTATAAGAAGTTTTTGTACGATCAAAAGAAAAAGCAAAAAATAATAAAAGCAAATGCATCGAAAACCGTAATTAAAGAAATTCGTTTTGGCCCTAATACAGAAGAACATGACCTTGCTTTTAAAACAAAACATGCAATAAAGTTCTTAGAAGAAGGATCAAAAGTGAAAGCTTTTGTATTTTTTAGAGGACGAAGCATAGTATTTAAAGAAAAAGGAGAAATTTTATTATTAAAATTTGCTCAAGCTGTGGAAGATTATGGTATTGTTGAACAAATGCCAAAATTAGAAGGCAAGCGAATGACAATGTTCATATCTCCAAAAAAGAAAAAGTAAAACCAAATTAAAGGATTTATTATGCCAAAAATGAAAACAAAATCTAGTGCTAAAAAGCGATTTAAACTTACTGGCACTGGTAAAATCAAGAGAAAGCATGCTTTTAAAAGTCACATCCTGACAAAGAAAGAGACTAAACAAAAGCGTAACTTAACTCAAACTGGATTAGTACATGAGTCTGATGTCAAAAACATCAAACAACAATTGTGTCTTTAATTAACAATTATTAACCAAGTATTTAGCTCAAAAGTTCTCAATGAGGCGCTAACTACTAAAAACTATTATAATATATGCCTAGATCGGTAAATGCTGTTGCAGCAAAGGCTAGAAGAAAAAAGGTTTTAAAAGCAGCAAAAGGTTACTTTGGCCGCAGAAAAAATGTTCATACAGTTGCAAAAAATGCAGTTGAAAAAGCTATGCAGTACGCATACATTGGACGTAAACAAAAGAAAAGAAACTTTCGCTCACTATGGATTCAAAGAATTAATGCTGGTGTTAGAGAACACGGTTTAAGTTATTCTACATTTATGGGAGCTATATCTAATAAAGGTATCGCATTAAACAGAAAAGTACTCGCGGACCTAGCGATGAATCACCCCGAAGCGTTTAAAGCTGTAGTAGATAAAGTTAAAAGCTAATTTTTTTTCAGAATTAAAGAAAGTAAATCATCTATGGTTTACCTTTTTTCTTAACTTTGCTGAAATTAATAAATAAATTTATGAATACTGGAACAGTTAAATTTTTTAATGATACCAAAGGTTATGGATTCATTAAAGAAGATGAAACAGATAATGAATACTTTGTACACGTATCTGGTTTAATCGATGAAATTAGTGAAAATGACAAGGTAACATTTGACTTGGAAGAAGGTCGTAAAGGACTTAATGCAACAAATGTTAAATTAGCATAATAAATAAATTAAAAACAATTAAAAAAAAGACTCCTTAACGGAGTCTTTTTTATTTAAATGATTTTAATTCTTTTTTAGCCTCAATAAAATCAGGATTTAACTCTAATGTCTTTTCAAAATCTTTCTGTGCTTTAAATTTTTCATTATTAAATTTATATGCTAATCCTCTAGAAAAATAAGCTGAAGAAAAAGTATCACTCAAATTAATCAATGTAGAAAAATATTTTATTGCTAATTCGAATTTTTCTTCTACTAAGGATATATAGCCTAAATTATAATTTGCATCAAAATTTATGGAATCTCTTCTTAAAATTCCAAAATAAGATTTCTTGGCGTTAGTAAAATTACCTCTATTTTGATAATACATTGCTAGATTATACCAAGAACTTAATAAGCTAGAATCAGAATTAAGTGCATTTATAAAATAATATTTAGCAAGAGTATCTTCTTTGAAAGCATATATAAAAGCAAGTTGCTCATGTGAAGACACATGATTTGGGTTTTGCTCAATAGCAGTTTGAAATTGGGACTCAGCCATATCAACATCACCTATTTCTTTATAGTTTAATCCTTTGTAAAAATAAGCTTCGGCATCAAAAGGATATGATCGTAAATAAGCATTAATATTTTTTATAGATTTCGAATATTTTTGGAGAATGTAAAATAGCTTTCCTCTTAACAACAATATAGAAGGATAAACTAAATCATTACTTGAAATTAATTCTAAACTGTTTGAGATATAATTAGGATTAACATTATATAAATTAAAATATAATTCTGCTAATTTAAAACGATTAACATAATTTGTTGTATCAAGAATAAAAAGTTGTTTTTGATCAATAAGAGCATTTTCAAAATCACCATTATTAATAAAAAGATTTCTTCGTTCTTTCAATAAAACTGTGTCGTTAGGCGTAACTAATAATAAATTACTTAACTCTGAAATTGAACTTGAATTATTATTTGGAGTATTTGATTCAGTACAAGAAAAAAATAAAAAAAAGCAACATAATAATGACAGCCTAAACATATAAATTAGGTGCGATTAGTTATTGATATTTTCCTTTATCATTCCTTCAATCTGATCTGACAATTCTGGATTATCTTGTAAAATTATCTTTACAGCATCCCTTCCTTGGCCGAGTTTTTCACCATCATAACTAAACCAAGAGCCACTTTTTTGAATAATATCTAAATCAACAGCTTTATCTAATATTTCACCAGATTTTGAAATTCCTTTGCCATACATAATATCAAACTCTACTAATTTAAATGGAGGAGCAACTTTATTTTTAACCACTTTTACTCGTGTTTTATTTCCGATAGCACCATCAGCATCTTTAATAGCAGTACTTTTTCTAACATCTAAACGAATGGAAGCATAGAACTTTAGGGCATTACCACCAGTAGTAGTTTCTGGATTACCAAACATTACACCAATTTTTTCTCTAAGTTGATTGATAAAAATACAAGTACATCCTGTTTTACTAATAGTTCCTGTTAATTTTCTCAACGCTTTGGACATTAATCTAGCATGAAGACCAACTGAAGTATCTCCCATTTCTCCTTCAATTTCACTCTTAGGAGTAAGAGCTGCTACAGAATCAACAACTAAAATATCAATTGCTCCGGAACGAATAAGATTGTCAGCTATTTCTAGCGCTTGTTCACCATTATCAGGTTGAGAGATTAATAAATCATCAATATTAACACCCAAATTAGCTGCATAAGCTTGATCAAAAGCATGTTCTGCATCTATAAATGCTGCAATACCACCTTGACGTTGAGCTTCTGCAATAGCGTGTATGGCTAATGTGGTCTTACCAGAAGATTCAGGCCCATAAATTTCAATGACTCTACCTCGAGGATAACCCCCTATTCCAAGAGCGATATCCAAACCTAATGAACCTGTAGGTATAGCGTCAATATTTTCAACCGGCTTATCGCCTAAGCGCATTACAGTACCTTTTCCATAAGACTTTTCCATCTTATCAAGAGTAAGTTGTAAGGCTTTTAATTTTGCTTCTTTTTGTTTATCACTCATAGCTGTTTACTTATATGTTTCTAAAATTTGTGCTGTATGTTCTTTAGTATTCACCTTAGTAAAGATACGTTCAATAAGTCCATATTCATCAATAACAAAGGTTGTTCTATGAATACCTTCATACACCTTCCCCATAAATTTTTTAGGTCCCCAAACATCATAAGCATTAATGACCTCTTTTTCTGTATCAGAAAGCAAATGAAAAGGTAATTCATTATTGGCAATAAACTTTTTATGTGAAATACTATTATCGGCACTAACTCCAAGAACTTCATATCCCAAATCTAAAAGTTCAGAATAATTATCTCTCAGGTTACAACTTTCAGCAGTACAACCAGGAGTGCTATCCTTAGGGTAAAAATATAGTATTAACTTCTTGCCTTTGTAAGTGTCTAAAGTTAACAGTTTATCATCTTGATTAAGGGCGCTAAAATTTGGAGCTTTGTCACCTTCTTTTAAACTAGTCATTTTTTAATTTTTAAGCTTAACAAAAGAGCAAAAAAAACTCAGAAATAGCAAAATATTATGACTGCATTTATTAACAAATTATCTATTTTTTTGAAAAAAATCACATATTTCTGTTATNCCGCATTGCTGACATTTAGGTTTTCTAGNAAGACATACATAACGACCATGAAGTATNAGCCAATGATGAGCAATATTAAGTTTGTCNTTGGGAAAATATTTGACCAATTGCTTTTCGGTTTGCAANGGGTTTTTAGCATTCTTACTAAGCCCTATTCGCTCTGACAATCTAAACACATGCGTATCAACTGGCATAGTTGGAATGTCATATAAAACAGAANCTACTACATTAGCTGTTTTNCTACCNACNCCCGGCAATAATTGTAGACTATCAACAGAATCGGGNACCTTACCATCAAAGTCATGNATCAGCATATTTGACATCTTATGTAGATNCTTNGATTTATTGTTAGGATAACTTANAGTTCGNATATAATGAAAAATCTCATCNGGNGAAGACAAAGCCATAAGCTCAGCGTTAGGAAAAGCAGAAAATAAAGTGGGAGTTACCATATTAACTCGTTTATCTGTACATTGTGCTGAAAGAATAACCGCTACCAATAACTCAAATCCATTGTTGTATTGCAGTTCTGTTTCAGCTACAGGCATATGTTTGTCGAAGTATTCAACAAATAATTCAANGCGTTGTTTTCNATTCATNNCCAAAGTTAAAAAAAAAGNCCCTCTTAATTTCTTAAGAGGGNCTGGATAAANCNTGTTATTAACTAATTCAAAACCAGATTAATTCTGTCAATATATTTAGATGNCTTTGATGAAAACACTCTTGCNAAAGACTTAATATTTGNAAGACTAAAATTAGATGGNGTCAACAACAATGGTTNAGAATCTAATAAGTTCATTGATGATTTTAATTCATAATAAGTNTCANATAAATCCGAATCATTGANTAATGCTTCTCTTAATAAAATCGACTCTTCTGAGGTCATCTCGTTNTACAAAAATCTAATTAAATCATTCTGAGTAAAGGTTTTATACATATGGTNGTTTTTAAAATTATANTACCANAACGCAANNCCTTTTCTAAATATTGCACAANCAATTAATTNATTGTCAAATCAACATTATTCTCTTCTAATAACTTACGAATATTTATTAGTGCATAACGCATTCTTCCTAGAGCTGTATTTATACTAACACCTGTCTTTTCAGCAATTTCTTTAAAGCTTAAATCTTCATAGTGACGCATCATAAGAACTTCCTTCTGTTCATTCGGCAATTCGGCAATAATACNACGTAAAAGTTGAGTTTGTTCATCTTCCATCATATCNTATTCTTTAGATTGCTCACCATTTCCAATAACATCAAAAATATCAAAGTCTTCTAAANTTTTAGANTGTGCTACCTTAGGCATCCTTTTNTTTTGTCTAAAGTAATCGATAACAAGATTGTGAGATATGCGCATTAACCAAGGTAAAAACTTACCCTCTTCATTATACTTACCACTATTTAGTGATTTAATTACTTTNAAAAAAGCATCTTGAAAAATATCTTCAGCNAGTTGGAGATTTCTTACTTTAGAATTGATAAAAGCCAANACTCTAGATTGATGTCTATTGACTAACTCGTCAAGAGCAACTGGANTACCATTAATGTAAGATGAAACTAAATCTTTATCGGAGACTTTGTGTAATAACATATCTAACAATTTTAAATTAATACTAATTAAAAAGTAGATATGTATCTATAGGCAAATGATTAAAATTACACTTTAAAAACCAATTCGTTTGGTCTTTTATCACTTCAAATATAAATGACTTTTTGTAAAATTCCAAATGATAAAACCGTAAATTTGCAAACTTCGAATAAAACAAAAACTAATAACGCCTTTCATTCAAGTGCAAAAAGACAATCAGAAATACATCACTATATCGGGAGCAAGAATGCACAATCTCAAAAATATTGATGTATCCATTCCTAAAAGAAANCTCATTGTCATTACTGGTGTTTCAGGCTCAGGAAAATCTTCATTAGCTTTCGATACTTTATTTGCAGAAGGACAAAGAAGGTATATCGAAAGTCTATCTTCNTATGCTAGACAGTTTCTTGGAAAACTACAAAAACCAGATGTAGATAAAATTACTGGCATATCCCCAGCTATCGCCATTGAACAAAAAGTAAATACNCAAAACCCAAGGTCTACAGTTGGAACATCAACAGAAATCTATGACTATTTNAAACTATTATTTGCNAGANTAGGNAAAACTATCTCTCCTATTTCTGAAAAAGAAGTCAAAAAACATCAAGTAAGCGATGTAGTAGATTACGTATGNCAACAAGAGCTTGATGATAAAATATTAGTNTTATTCAAACTTAATCTTTCTAACAGTTCAATAGAAGATANCTTGAAAAAATTAGGCTTAAAAGGATTTTCNAGAATTAAAGTAGATGCTGANATTATACGTTTGAAAAATANTGAAGACTACTCAGAAATAGATACATCTAAGACTGTNTATGTAGTCATTGATAGACTTGTTNTAAATTTAGATAAGGATAATTTAAATCGATTAGCCGATAGTATTCAAATCGCTTTTTTTGAAGGNAACGGAGTATGTGCNATTGAAGTNNTTGGTAAANAAATTAAAGANTTTTCTAATCGTTTTGAGTTAGACGGTATTTCTTTTGAAACCCCATCAGAACATTTATTTAGCTTTAATAACCCTTATGGTGCTTGTAAAATGTGCGAAGGTTTTGGCTCTGTTTTGGGTATTGATGAAGACAAAGTTATTCCTAACAAATCAATTTCTATTTACGACGGTGCCATCAATTGTTGGAAAGGTGAAAAACTTAGCCGCTGGAAAGAACGCTTCATACTTAACGCTGCTAAATATGACTTCCCTATTCATCGCCCTTACAGCGAACTCCAAGATGATGAAAAAAAGATTGTCTGGAATGGTGCTAAAGGAATTAAAGGTATCCGTCAATTCTTTCAATTGTTAGAAAAAGAAAATTATAAAGTTCAAAACCGTGTGCTATTAGCTAGGTACAGAGGTAAAAATACTTGCCCTAAGTGCAATGGAACAAGACTAAGAAAGGAAGCCTTATATGTACAAGTTGGTAAGAGGACTATCAATGACATTGTCCATTTACCAATCAGTCAATTACTAAATGTAATAAGCTCAATCAAGCTATCAGACACAGAAATGTTAATAGCAGAACGCNTACTTAAAGAAATAAAAAATAGATTACAATTCTTAGATGATGTGGGACTAGGCTATTTAACATTAAACCGTCTGTCTTCTACCCTTTCAGGAGGAGAATCGCAACGTATAAATCTAGCCACTTCATTGGCTAGTAGTTTAGTAGGCTCCTTGTATGTCCTTGATGAACCCAGCATTGGGTTACATTCAAAGGACACACAAAGATTAATTAGTATTTTACATTCGCTTAAGGAATTAGGTAATACAGTATTGGTGGTCGAACACGATGAAGAAATAATGATGGCAGCAGATGAAATTATAGACATCGGTCCACTNGCAGGTAAAAACGGAGGAAACATAATTTACCAAGGAAAACTCAATGATATACATAATAATTCCAAAAGCCTAACTGCCAAATACTTGACAAATACTGAACGTATTGAAATCCCTAATCATCGTAGAAAGGTAAACTATTCGGTGTCAATTAATGGAGCAAGAGAAAACAACCTCAAAAATATTTCAGTAACATTTCCTCTAGAGTGCTTGACAGTAGTTTCGGGAGTAAGTGGCTCAGGTAAAAGTTCATTAGTCAAACAAATATTATTCCCTGCTATTCAAAAAAGCATTCAAGGCTATGCCTCTAAAATTGGAACTCACGATAGTGTAGATGGTGATTTGAAACGCATTCAACATATTGAATTTATCAACCAAAACCCCATAGGTCGCTCATCTAGGTCTAACCCNGTGACCTATCTCAAGGCTTATGATGAAATAAGAAATTTGTTTGCAAGGCAAGAACTGTCTAAAGCAAGAGGCTATAAAAGCGGACATTTTTCGTTTAATGTTTCTNGCGGAAGATGTGAAGTTTGTGAAGGGGAAGGTGAAATTACTATTGAAATGCAGTTTATGGCGGACGTGCACTTAGAGTGCGAAAGCTGTAAAGGACAACGTTTTAAAAACGAAACTTTAGACATTAAATTTGCTGACAAAAATATNTCAGAAATTCTCAAAATGACAATTGACGAAGCCATTAGCTTTTTTGAGGAAAATGATAAATCGAAGATTGTCTCTAAATTATTACCTCTACAGCAAGTNGGTCTTGGCTACATTCAATTGGGGCAATCATCAAATACGCTCAGNGGNGGTGAAGCCCAACGAATAAAACTTGCTTTCTTTTTAAGCAAAGGGCATAAATCTGAAAAAACTATGTTCATTTTTGATGAACCTACTACNGGATTGCACTTTCACGATATCAAAAAACTATTANACTCCTTTAATGCACTTATTGAAAATGGTCATACAATTATTTGTGTAGAACACAATTTGGACGTTATAAAATGTGCAGATTGGCTCATCGACTTAGGCCCTGATGGCGGAGANAATGGTGGAGAATTACTATTTCAAGGGACACNAGAAAACTTAATTAAAAACAAAANGTCNTATACNGCTCATTTTTTGAAAGAGAAATTACTTTCTAGNGTCCAAAAATGATTGAAGAATAAGTGTTGCACTTATTTTATCAACCAAATCCTTATCCCTTCTTTTTTGTTGTTTTAGACCANCATCTATCATCGTTTGAAAAGCTATTTTAGAAGTAAAACGCTCGTCAACTCTTTCTATTNTAACCTTTGGAAAGGCTNCCTTTANTCGNAATACAAAAGGCTCAATAAATNGAGCACTTTCGGACGGCGTATTATCTAAATTTTTAGCTAANCCTACCACAAAGCATTCNACATCTTCTTTGGATAAATAATCCTTTAAAAAAGACATCACTTCCTTGGNATGTAGAGTNGTNAAAGCNGAGGCAATGATTTGTTCATCATCGGTTACNGCAATACCNACTCTTTTTTNACCATANTCTATTGCTAACAATCTTGACATAGTGCAAAAATAAAGCATTTAACTATCTTTGCTATTATGATTGAACAACAAAAATTAATAATCGAACAAGCNTGGGATNATCGTGAGCTTTTAAACGATAGNAAAACNCAAGAAAGTATTCGTTACNTNATNNAAGAATTNGANAAAGGACGTCTTCGTGTTTCAGAGCCTNTTNAAGGAAAATGGATAGTNCATGANTGGATTAAGAAAGCAGTAATNTTATATTTCCCNATTCAAAAGATGGAAACCTTAGAGGCTGGACCTATGGAATTTCATGACAANATGAAATTAAAAAGNAATTATGCTGACTTAGGCGTTCGTGTTGTTCCTCACGCTGTAGCTAGATATGGTGCTTTTTTAGCTAAAGGTGTTATTATGATGCCTTCCTATGTAAATATTGGCTCCTATATAGATAGCGGCACTATGGTAGATACTTGGGCAACCGTAGGCTCTTGTGCTCAAATAGGAAAGAATGTTCATCTTAGTGGTGGTGTTGGTATTGGTGGAGTTTTAGAACCCTTACAAGTCTCGCCAGTTATAATAGAAGATAGCGCATTCATTGGCTCAAGATGCATAGTTGTTGAAGGTGTTAGAGTAGAAAAAGAAGCCGTTTTAGGAGCAAATGTTGTTTTGACCGCCTCTACAAAAATCATTGATGTTACTAGAAAACAACCTATAGAATATAAAGGAATAGTGCCAGAAAGATCTGTTGTTATTCCCGGAACATATCCCAAAGCATTTCAGGCAGGTGAATACGGCGTACCTTGTGCCTTAATAATTGGCAAACGCAAAGAAAGTACCGACAAAAAAACCTCTCTTAATGATGCTTTGAGAGAATATAAGGTAGCCGTATAATGAAACTAGGTTTTGACGCTAAAAGAGCCTTTTTCAACAATACTGGATTAGGCAATTACTCAAGACATACTATTCGTATTCTCGGACAATATTTTAGCGACAACGAATACCACCTTTACACTCCAAAAGAAATAAAAAACGAGCGTTTATCATTTTTAGAAGATAAAAAACACTATTACACTCATTCGCCAAAAGCTTGGTTTGATAGAACATTTAGCTCAGTATGGCGTACAATAAAATTAAAAAACAATTTAGTCAAAGATGGGATTAGCCACTTTCACGGACTTAGCCACGAATTGCCCTATGGTATACAGAATACCAACATTAAAACATTAGTCAGTATTCACGACTTAATAGCTATTCGTTACCCTCAGTACTTTAAAAAAGCCGACCGCATTTCCTATGTTAAAAAAAGTCAATACGCCTGTCAAATTGCTGATAAAATCATAGCCGTAAGTCAACAAACTAAAGAAGATATAATTCGTTTTTTTAACATTGAAGAAGACAAGATTGAGGTTATTTACCAAGGATGCAATAAAGTCTTTCAAGAAGAACAAAGTGTAGATTTTAAAGCAAGAGTTAGTAAAAAATATCAACTACCAAAAAAATACCTTTTGTATGTAGGCACTATTGAAGAACGTAAAAACCTATACAATCTTCTTAGATGCTTAAAAGAATTGCCAGACTACCAACTTGTAGTTATTGGCAATGGTAAAGCATATAAAAACAAATGCCTAAATTTCATTAATGAAAATAAAATGAATGATAGGATTAAGATATTAAGCGATTTATCATTAAAAGAAATGGCGGCTATATATCAGCAGGCCGATATAATGATTTACCCCTCATTTTTTGAAGGTTTTGGCATACCTATTTTAGAATCTCTTTTTTGTGGTGTTCCCGTCATTACNTCACNAGGCGGTTGTTTTGCTGAGCCAGGCGGAAAACANAGCTCTTACATTAANCCNAACGATATTGAGCAAATGAAAAGTGAAATAGTNGATATTAGCANTGACTTTTCTAGAAGAGAAANAATGATAGAAGAAGGNAAAAAACACGCTCAAAACTTTACCGANAATAAAATTGCCAANCGACTAATGAATTTATATCAAANTATTTGATGAAAGAAGATATTCAAAACTGCCTTAAAACTTTNAGAGAAGGAGGTATTATTTTATACCCAACAGACACCGTTTGGGGTATAGGTTGCGACGCTAGNAATNCTCAANCNATTNAAAAANTATATGATTTGAAAGGGCGNATTTCCTCAAAAGCCTTAATTACACTAGTTGGTTCGGANGTGATGCTAGAAAGAACAGTNATAAATATGCCTGAAATTGCTTGGGATTTAATAGAGTCAGCAAACAGACCACTAACTCTAATTTATGATGANGTAAAAGGTATTGCCCCTNACNCCATTGCAAAAGACGGNTCNTGCGGAATACGTTTAGTNAAAGATACTTTTTGCCAACAATTAATTNAAAGATTNGGTAAGCCTATCATCTCTACTTCGGCTAATGTTAGCGGTGAAGAAACNCCCNAAGATTTTAGNTCTATTAGCGATACCATTTTGAAGGGCGTAGATTTCGTAGTAAATTACCGACAAAATGAAGNAATCAGTGAAAAATCTTCTAATATCATCAAATTAAAAAACAACGGAGAGATTAAAATCATAAGATAAGTGAACCTTAAACAACACATACAACACCCTATCTTTTCTATAGTTTCTCAGGCAGCTGATGAACTAGCTTATGAAACCTATGTCATTGGTGGTTTTGTGAGAGATGTAATTCTTGAACGTACTCAACCTACCGATATCGATTTTGTATGTGTAGGTAGCGGGATTGAATTGGCAAATAAGGTCAATGAATTATTAGGAAATGATACTAAAGTGCAAGTATTTAAAAACTTTGGTACAGCTATGCTCCGATTTCAAGATTTAGAACTTGAATTTGTAGGGGCTAGAAAAGAGTCGTATCGTTCTGATTCGAGAAAACCTATTGTAGAAGATGGTACATTAGAAGATGACCAAAATAGACGAGACTTTACCATTAACGCTTTAGCAATTAGACTAAATAAAGAACATTTTGGAGAACTTAAAGACCCTTTTGATGGACTAGAAGACTTAGAAAATAAAATTATCAGAACACCCTTAGAACCAAATATAACCTACTCTGATGACCCTTTAAGAATGATGAGAGCTATTCGCTTTGCTACTCAATTGAATTTTAACATTGAAGAATCTTCTTTACAAGCTATTAAAGACAATGCTTCAAGATTAGAAATCATTTCTCAAGAACGCATTACTGAAGAACTAAACAAAATAATTCTGTCATCAAAACCTTCAATAGGCTTTAAACTGTTATTCAACACCGAACTACTGCATCAATTCTTTCCTAAGATGGTTGATTTACAAGGAATTGACATAATTGACAACAAAGGGCATAAAGACAATTTTTATCACACCCTTCAGGTACTAGATAATATCTGTGAAAACACCAATAATCTATGGCTTAGATGGGCGGCTATATTACACGATATCGCTAAACCAGACACTAAGAAATTTGAAGAAAAACAGGGGTGGACATTTCATGGACACGAATTTTTAGGCTCAAAGATGGTGCCAAAAATTTTCAAACAATTAAAATTGCCTTTAAATGAAAAGATGAAATACGTTAAAAAGTTAGTAAAACTTCATCTAAGGCCCATCGTATTAGCACAAGAAATAGTTACAGATTCAGCAGTAAGACGATTACTATTTGACGCAGGTGAGGATATAGATGACTTAATGACCTTGTGTGATGCCGATATCACTTCCAAAAATCCTGAAAAAGTAAAGCGTTACCTTAATAATTTTCAACTTGTCAGACAAAAAATTAAAGACGTTGAAGAACGTGATCACATAAGAAATATGCAACCACCTATNAGTGGTGAAGAAATAATCAATATTTTTGATATTAAACCAAGTAAAGAAATTGGTATATTAAAAAATGCAATTAAAGAAGCTATATTAGATGGNATNATTGCAAATGANAAAAAGGAAGCCTATCAATTTTTAATCAAAAAAGCCGCTGAAATTGGACTTAAACCAAAAAAATAAATAATGATTATAAAATTAAATNTTGTTCTTGATCACAACGACGATGTATTTAGAGAGATTNTAATCANNACAGAAAATACGCTAGAAGATTTACACAAAGCAATAGTATCTTCTTTTGTACTAAANCCTGAAGAGATGGCAGCCTTTTATTTAACCAACGAAGAATGGGAACAAGGCGAGGAAATACCACTNATCGCTATGGAANCTAATTCTAGAGAAATGCAAAATATCAGTGTTAACGATGTATTTCAAAACACAGAAAAACTGCTCTATATTAATGACTTCCTAACACTATGGAGATTNATGATTGAANTNGAAGAAATTGACGAAACCAAAGANGTTGAAGAAGCTGAAGTCGTACTATCATTTGGAAAGATGCCNAAGGAAGCACCGACAGTTCAGTTNATTTCTGATNAGGAAAGTTGGTCTGAAGACGAAGACGNTTACGNNGATACATTGAACGAATTTAACGAATTCGAAAACTATGAAGANTACTAAGAAGCTCTTAGTAATTTATGGTCCTACGGCTGTTGGCAAGACTAATCTAGCTATNCAATTAGCNTTACAGCACAAAACAGAAATTATATCGGCTGACTCAAGACAATTCTTCAAAGAAATGAAAATAGGTACTGCTGTACCTGAACAAAAAGANTTAGATGCCATAAATCACCATTTCATTCAACACAAAAGTATCCGCGAAAACTACAATGTAGGACTGTTCGAAAAAGAAGCNATATCTAAAATTGAANAGCTTTTTAAACATCATAAAACNTTGATAATGGTAGGAGGATCTGGATTATATATTGATGCCGTTTGCAAAGGCTTGGATANTTTTCCAAATATTGAAGAAAATCTTAGAAAAGAGCTTAGGCAAAANTTTGAAGAGNATGGTCTTNAATGGCTACAAGATGAAGTAAAAAAAATCGACCCCANNTTTTATGCTATTTCAGATNTGAATAACTATCAAAGATTACTTAGATGTCTTGAAGTATGTAAACAAAGCGGCCAAACATTCAGNAGTTTTAAGAANAAACAAAATAAGACACGACCATTTGAAGTTGAATACATTTCTATAAAAATGGATAGAGAAAAACTCTACAAAAGAATAAATGACAGAGTAGATATTATGATGGAAAAAGGGTTATTAAAAGAAGTNGAAAGTTTAATAAAATTCAAAGATCTGAATGCTTTAAAAACCGTAGGCTATTCCGAACTTTTTCAGTACCTTAACAAAGATATCTCTATGGATANAGCTGTAAAACTTATCAAACAAAACTCTAGAAGGTATGCTAAAAGACAAATGACTTGGCTTAAACGNTATCCTATNAAATGGATAGAAAGTCAATAAAAGACAGACACTGAACCNTTTATNTTATCGTGTCCATTTTTAAGAATTATAGAATAAAAATAAACGCCCTCTTTGACTAANTCACCTGCAGAATTTCTTCCGTCCCAAGCCTGTTTATAGCCTAAAGATTGATAAACTTTAGNACCCCANCTATTATAGATAACTACTTCTGTATTTTCGTATAANAATGAAGNATTAACCANCCAAGTATCATTGATATTATCTCCATTTGGACTAAAAGCATTGAATAAACAACTATCNAAAACAACAGGAACTTCAATTTCTTCAATCAATTNACAGTCGTTATTATCCGTAATAGTAAGCTGATAGGTTTGGGGACTAAGATTATTAATANTGGAAGTTGTTTCATTAGTATTCCATAAATATTCGTAGGGAGATGTTCCTCCACTTACGGANGTTTCAAGAGAAGANAAATCTTGATCAAAACANTCNATTTCNTCTATTAAATCAGATATTATTTCATTGATAGTCAAATCAAATGAAGACGAACAATAAGCTTGATCAATAATAGTACAAGTATATGACCCAGGACATAATCCTCCCTNAAAAATGGAATCTGTTTGATTTANTTGAATTTNTCCATTTTTAGNCCAAGAATAACTGAAAGGTTGTACNCCNCCAAACTCGACATTCATTGNAGAAGATTGTTGATCAATATATCCATCAATTTCAGCNATATTAAAATCCAAAGTATCAAAACATAAAGAATCTCCTAAATCATCTAAAACTATTAAATTATAATCACCTGCNCAAAGTGCATAAGATTGNCATGAATCATTTGTAACAATTGTATCCTCATTAAGCACAAAATATATCGGCGCANTCCCTCCTTGAACACATATACTAAATGAGTCTTCTTGATGGGTTGAAATAATATTTATAGGATCAGGAGCTTGCTCAATTTCAATNGGAATGTCACTGCCCACAGTATAAATACATCCAAATGAATCTTCTAAAGANACCGTGTAAAAACCGGAACTTAAATNTTCAATAATGTAATTTGTATCAATTAAATTTTGAGCATAAATTGGAGCAAATTCTCCTTGAGCATTAACTTGTCCAAAACTNTATGGAGGTGTGCCCCCACTAATATTATTAATATAAATATTACCAAATGAATCACATANTTGTAAATTATCNGTTGTGTAATCAAAATACAATGGCNATGGATCATAAAAAGAAAAAGTATCTGAAAAAACAACATTACTAGATAATGAAACAACAGTTAGCTCATAGTGCCCAGCATAAATCAAAGAATCTAANACTACTAGACCAGCAGATTGACTATTNACGGATGAATAATTGCCCTGTTCTAAAATTATACTGTCTTTTTTTAATGTAACATAATATAAAGTGTCAATAGGATTTGTATTAATAGTAAAATAAGTAAATGAACCCNCACATTTAAAAGTATTTGTGTTAGGGNCTAAATTATCTTGATTAAAGTCTAAGACCATTGTATTTTGAGAATATAAAAGGCCTGATTGAATAAATATCGTTAAAAACAATAATTTTTTCATATTTAACAAAGATAATATTTTTCTTATTGATTTTTTTTATGGAATAATACTAATGCATCTATAGGTTTTTCAANAACCTTAGTAATTGAAATATTATATTCNTTACAACNTCTAATCAAATAAGACTTAAAATAAAATGCAATAGAGCCACATAGCCCTAATGATTTAATATTATATGGCAATAAGCATACTTCTATCCATTCATCAAATGTTTCTTTTATAATTTTAGAAATTTGTGGATGCATTCTATTTTTATATATTACTTTGGNATATGAAGCTAAATAACGATTTGGATAAGAATTAGAATATAATTCATTTAAAATAGTTGTTTTATTAAATCCAAATTTTAATCCCTCATCTAATTTATCACTTAAAAATGCTTTTATAAAACGTTTTCCTAAAGCATTACCACTTCCCTCGTCTGCTAGAAGGTAGCCCATACTNGTTGAAAAAGGAATAACTTTATGACCCGTATAACTTCCTGTATTTGAGCCTGTTCCTAAAATACCAATTACACCTTTATTATTTTGAAATAAANCTCGAGCGGCANCCAATAAATCTGAATTCACCTTAATATCTGCGTAAATAAAAATAGATTTAAGTATGGATTTTACAAAATTAACTTTCTCAANAGAACTACAACCAGCTCCATAAAAATAAACATTAGTTATTTTATTAAATGGGATTTTNTGAGAAGTTATTGAATCAATAAATATTGATTTATCAACAATATATGGATTTAATCCAATACATTTAAATTGAGAAATATTTTCACCGTCAATAATTCGGNATTCTGTTGTACTACTACCACTATCANCTATCAGNACCATATTCACGTTTTACATCAAANATTTTTCCTTCAATNGCTAAAAATGTTTCTGGAAAAATTTCNTNTGCTTCATTTAANAATGGATCTAAATCATAATATCTTTGAGAATAATGACCAATTATAAGCTTNCCTACTCTAGCTTTTTTNGCAATNGTTGCAGCTTCTTTTGCNGTTGAATGCATAGTTTGTCTTGCTCTTTCTTTTAACTCATCTAAAAAAGTTGCCTCGTGATATAAAATATCTACACCCTTAATCTGAGGAATAATTTCTTCATTATATGAAGTATCACTACAAAAAGCAAATGANCGTGATAACTGAGCAGGTCTAGTTAACTCAATATGATTTATTAATTTTCCATCCGGAAGCAAATAATCACCNCCAGCCTTGATATTTGGGACTTCTTCAATGGGTATTTTATATTGTTTTATTTTATCTTTTCTCATACGACGTGGTTTATTTTTTTCTTTAAATAGAAAGCCACAGCATGGTAATGAGTGTGAAAGAGGTATAGTTTGAACTATTAAATCATTACTTTCCANAAGAAGTTCTGGTTCATCAAATCCAAACTCATGAAAAAANAAAGGAAAACGAAGTTCTGTTTTTGAGGCTAATAATTGAATATATATAATTTCTTTTAGCTCGGCAGGNGCGTAAATATTTAATTCTTTTACTCTACCTAATAAATGCATAGTNGAAATAAAACCTATAAGACCAAAATAGTGATCTCCNTGAAGATGNGAAATAAAAATATGTTGAATACTTTGCATTCTAATTTTATATTTTCTCAATTGTAATTGAGTTCCTTCACCACAATCAATTAAAAAAAAACGCTCAGCTACATTCAGTAACTGAGCNGTAGGTTTTCTATCATTAGTAGGTATGGCTGAATTACAGCCAAGTATTGTTAATTCAAATGACATTAATTCTTATTAACTATCATTTTTTTNGTAATTATNTTATTTTTATTACGAATNGAATAAAAATATATNCCTGATGATAAACTTGTNGCATCAAAATCTATTTTNTTAGAGCCATAATTAGCATTTATTATTTGATTTTCTAACACTTCACCCAAAATATTTGATACGGAAAAATGGTATTCATCTTCAATATTAGAATTAAATTTAATAGTTGTAAAATTAGATAATGGATTAGGGAAATTTTGAGAAATAGAAAATACTAAATTATTGTTTTTATCAATAGAAGCTATTTCAGACTGAACTACCAACCTGTAGCCATCAATTGTTTCATAGTTTCCTAATTGATCAAANAATGAAACTGTTCCTAATACAGATACATTAATCCAACCATCAATCAATAAACTTAATTCATGAANTCCTAGATCATTGGCACCAGGTGTTCCAAATAAAGTCACACAAGCAATATCATTACCCATAAAAACTGAGTCAGGATTAGAAAGATATGTAGACATTACAGATGGNAATCCTGTTACACCAACTAGCTTAATACTATCAATTTCTAGGGGNGCNATATTTACTGGAAATCCTAAAACTTCAATTTCATATGGATCNCCCATTACNTCCCCTACTGTGTTTGGAGTTTTTATTTGGATATGTTCTTCATAATAAACATCTAATTGAGCAATAGGCAAATTTTGAATGGTATCTGGCCATAATCCAAAAGTTGAATCTTGTAAAGTGGGATCAGGAGAACACGGATTTTGTTGAGCAAAAAGATTAAAACTTAATGCAAATAATACTAAATTTAGTAGATTTTTNTTCATAATGTTAAATATTAAGTGAACGTTCAATATCTTCCATCTCGATAAAATCAAAAGCTTCTTTNAGTGTTGGCACTACNAAAANATTTTTTTGTAAATGTTGATTAGAAATCATAACGAACGAATTAAATTGAACTAGATTTTTACCAAATTTAGTAAACTTTGTCAAATGTTTTATATTTAATTCTGAAACTTCTGTTAAATCTAAAATCAAATGTTTACAATTTTCATTAAAAAGNAGCTTAATAAAAGATAGATCATCATANATCTTTGATAGATAAACTANAAGACAATTTTTATGGATCTTATATCTGTAAGTCATTTTATTTTTGTAAGTTNTTNGCAAGTAAATACAATACTGCCATACGAATNGCNACTCCATTTTCAACTTGTTCAAGGATAATAGCCTGTTTAGAATCAGCAACGTCAGAAGTTATTTCAACACCTCTATTTATAGGNCCTGGATGCATTATTGTAATTTNTTTGGACAAAGAGTCAAGACGCGCTTTATTTAATCCATACATAAAACTATATTCTTTAAGAGAAGGAAACAAATTAGTTTTTTGACGTTCTAATTGTATTCGTAACATATTAGCAACATCACACCACTCTAATGCTTTNATAAGATCTGGTTCATAANTAACTCCAAGTGACTCTATGTATTTTGGCATTAAAGTTGAGGGTCCACAAACTTTAATTTTAGCTCCTAACATTTTTAGACAAAAAATATTTGACAATGCTACTCTAGAGTGTAAAATATCTCCAACNATCACCACTTTTTTATCTTTTACATCGCCGTATTTTTCTCTAATCGAATAAGCATCTAAAAGTGCTTGAGTAGGATGTTCATGTGTGCCATCACCAGCATTAATAATGGGAGTTTCTATATGCTTTGACAAGAATGTTGACGCGCCGGCATCAGGATGACGNAAAACAATCATATCTACTTTCATAGCTAGNATATTATTTACTGTATCTATTAGATTTTCTCCCTTTTTAATAGATGAGGAGCCGGATGAAAAATTTAATACATCAGCTGAAAGACGCTTTTCAGCTAACTCAAATGATAAACGTGTACGAGTTGAATTTTCAAAAAATAGGTTTGCTATTGTAATATCTCTAAGTGANGGNACTTTNCTAATGGGTCGATTAATAACATCTTTAAAATTATCAGCTGTTTTAAAAATTAGGTTGATATCTTCTTTATGAAGATTTTTAATTCCTAAAAGATTATTGACACTTAAAGTACTCATTAACTTATTAAAATTACACGTTCATTCTTTTCCCATTCNACTGAAACTCTTTCCTCAGCAACTACNTCAATAGTATGCCCAACATAGTCAGGTTGTATGGGAACATGACGACTCAATCTTCTATTTATTAGCACTAATAATTCAATAGATATGGGACGNCCATANTCTAGTAATGCATCTAATGCAGCTCTTACTGATCTACCTGTGTACAAAACATCATCTATTACTACAACTTTCTTNCCCTCAAGAGAAGNATTTAAAAAAGTACTATTAGCTATAAGTGGATCTTCTCTTCTTCTAAAGTCATCTCTGTAAAAAGTTATATCAAGACTACCATTTTCAATAATAAGATTTGAATTAATAGATTCTAAACTAGATCTAATACGCTCACAAAGATGAACACCTCTAGGNTGAAGTCCAATTAAAATAGTATTNGAAAAATCATCGTGATTTTCAATTAACTGTTGACACAGTCTATTGATTGTAATTTGGATTTGAATATTATCGAGTATGCTTTTGGGCTTGCTCATATCGAAATACAAATATAAATTAATTATTCAATCTATTAAAAAAAAGGCCCTATTAAAGATAGGGCCAAAAATAATTTTGATATTATGTAATACTACTTTTTATCGGAATCTTTTGACATACTTTCTTTCAAAGCAATTAATTCNTCCATATCTCCCAANGTACTTTTTTGTTGGGATTTTTGAACCTTAGAAACATTTTTCTTAGTCTTTTTTGCTTCTTCATTTTTAAATTCTTTATAAATAATAGTATGTGATACAATAATTTTCTGAGATTCCTTTTGNAATTCGATNACTCTGAAGTTCAGCTTTTCACCAATTTCAACTTTTGAACCATCTTCTTTTGACAAATGTCTTTTAGGAGCAAATGATTCTACACCATGAGTGAGTATAATAGTCGCACCATTTTTAGTGATNTCCTTAACTTCTCCTTCATGTTCAGAGCCTTCATTAAATACACTCTCATAATCATCCCAGGGATTATCATNTAATTGTTTTACACCAAGGCTTAATTTTCTTGCTTCTAAATCCAATTCNAGAACTTTAGCGTCAATAACTTCGCCTACTTTAGTAAAGTCGGATGGATGTTTAATNTTTTTCTCCCAGGATAAATCAGAAATGTGAATTAACCCATCAACACCTTCTTCAAGCTCAACAAAAATACCGAAGTTTGTAAAATTTCTTACAGTTACTTTCTGTACACTATCAACAGGAAANTTTTCTGATATTTTAGACCATGGATCNGGTTGTAATTGCTTCATTCCAAGAGACATTTTTCTTTCCTCCCTATCTAATGTTAGTACTTGNGCTTCAATCTCTTGCCCAACTTTTAAGAAGTCGCTTGCGCTTCTTAAGTGAGTAGACCATGACATTTCTGAAACATGAACTANNGCCTCAATACCAGTTTGTACTTCGACAAAAGCACCATAATCAGCTACAACAACTACTTTACCCTTAATTTTATCNCCTATAACTAATTTTTCATCAAGAGCATCCCANGGGTGGGCTGCTAATTGTTTTAATCCTAACTGAATTCTTTTCTTTTCATCATCAAATTCTAGTATTACAACATTAATTTTAGAATCTAAATCTACAATCTCATCAGGATGATTTACTCTACCCCANGATAAATCAGTTATATGTATTAATCCGTCAATACCTCCCAAGTCAACAAACACTCCATAAGAAGTAATATTTTTAACCATACCTTCAAGAACTTGTCCNACTTCAAGCTTAGACATAATTTCTTTCTTTTGCTCCTCTAAATCNGCTTCAATAAGTGCTTTGTGAGAAACAACAACATTTCGGAATTCATGATTAATTTTGACTACTTTAAATTCCATTTTCTTTCCAACATACTCATCATAATCACGAATTGGCTTAATATCAATCTGAGAACCAGGTAAAAAAGCTTCAAGCCCAAGAACTTCTACAATCATACCTCCTTTAGTTCTACACTTAATAAAACCCTCAAGNACAATATCATTTTCGTGTGCTTCATTTACTCTTTCCCAAGAACGTAAAACACGTGCTTTTTTATGAGAGAGAATCAACTGCCCCTTTTTATCTTCTTTTTTCTCAACTAATACTTCAACTATATCTCCAACTTTTAANTCTTCNTTATACCTAAATTCATTTCTTGAAATAACACCATCAGACTTATAATTAATATTGACANTAACTTCTCTGTCTGTGACTGAAACTACCGATCCATCAAGGACTTGTTCTGAATCAATTGTACTTAAAGCCTTCTCATAATCTTTTTCTAATTCCTTTCTGANTTCATCAGAATATTCAACACTACCCATTTCATAAATCTCCCAATCAAAATCTTTATCCTCNTCTNNAGANGTCATCCGATCAGATTTTTTTNGTAATGTTTTATNAGNATTATCAGATAATAACGAATCATCATTATTTTCAAATTCAACATTCTTNTCCTCTTCATTAANATTATTTGNAGATGACACTTCAACAACTTGTTCAAGATTTTTTGTTGATTCAACTAAATTTTCATCAATTACTTTTTTAGTAGTAGACTTTTTTGTNGTCTTCTNTGCAGTAGCTTTCTNTACAGNAGTTTTCTTTGCAGTAGCTTTCTNTNCAGTAGTTTTCTTTTCAGNAGCTTTCTTTNCAGTAGNTTTTTTTACTGTAGTTTTCTTTGCAGTAGTTTTNTTTGCAGTAGTTTTCTTTGCAGTAGTTTTCTTTGCAGTAGTTTTTTTAGNGGTTGTTTGTTTCTCTTCTGACATAATCAATGTCTATTTTGTATTTCACATTTTTAGTAAGAATTGTGCGAACTTAATGTGAAAGATTATTAAACTTTAATAAATTCCTTTTTTTCTTCTAGTCGCAAAAGGGCTGCAAACTTATGAAAAATAAAGCAATAACCTATTATTCAAATTAACTTTATGAATAGAAAATATAGTATNTAATAAAAATTATCTATANNGCTTGATGAAAAATCTGACAATTTTTAAAAAATATATCAGGTTTTACAGAAAAAATACCATANATAGAAGAACCACTTCCAGACATTGANGTATATTTTGCACCAGCTTTAATAAGTGATCTTTTAATNTCCAATAATTCAGGATTTTTGGTAAANGTATGATTTTCAAAATCATTTTTAATATTCCACTTTTCNATAGGCTTATTTATTTCGTTGAGTAAAGAAAATTTCGGTTTTTTNGGAANAATATAATTAAAGGCTTTTTCGGTAGAGATAAAAATATTTGGCTTAACAACTAATAAATGATGATTANAGAGATTTATTTTTACNGGCTTTAAAATTTCTCCCATTCCAATAGCATATGAAGGAGTATTATCAATAAAAAATGGNCAATCAGCACCTAATTNAACAGCTAATTTCTTTAATTCACTTTTATTTATNCCTAANTCAAAAATTATATTTAAACCCAACAATGTAAATGCTGCGTTTGATGATCCACCACCAAGACCTGCACCAACAGGAATATTTTTATGTAAGTGGATNAATACTGGAGGAATTGAATATTTTTTATTTAAAATCTCATAAGCTNTTAAACANAAATTGGTTTTTCCAGGAATACTAATTCCACTNGTTTCAAAAACCATCTTATNAGATGGTANAATTTCCAAGATATCTCGCCAATCAATAGGGTAAAANACACTTTCTAAATTATGATAATTATCTGATCTTTTTGAAGTGATATTAAGNCCTATATTTATTTTAGCATTAGGAAAAAATAACATTGTTAATAAATTTAATTGTCTAAATGCAAATGTAATCACATAAATTTTTCTAAACTTGAATTTACTTTTTTTTGTTTAAAAAAATATAATAACTAGATNAATGAATGATATTGAATACTTAGATTTCGAAAAACCTATTGAAGATTTAATGCTTAATCTTCAACAAGCTGAACAATTAGGNAAAGAGGGAATAGAGGTCAAACAAACTATTTCTGACTTAAAAAAGAAATTAGAAACAAAAAAAAAAGAAATATACNCTAACTTGACNGCATGGCAAAGAGTTCAAATTTCACGTCACCCTCAACGGCCATATACACTNGACTACATTCAAAATATCTCTGAAGATTTTATAGAGCTTCACGGNGATAGAAATATAAAAGATGATAAAGCTATGATTGGTGGATGGGCAAAAATTGACGGNAAAGTATTTATGCTTATTGGACAACAAAAAGGAAAAAACACTAAAATGCGTCAATACAGAAATTTTGGAATGGCCAATCCTGAAGGTTATAGAAAAGCTCTTAGATTAATGAAAATGGCTGAAAAATTTAATCGNCCAATAATTTCTTTCATTGATACACCAGGAGCTTATCCTGGATTNGANGCGGAAGAAAGGGGNCAAGGCGAAGCAATTGCAAGAAATTTAATTGAAATGATTCAACTTAAAGTACCAGTAATCTGTATAATAATTGGAGAAGGNGCCTCCGGAGGAGCTCTAGGAATTGGTATTGGCGANAAAGTATTAATGCTNGAAAANACATGGTATTCAGTTATATCTCCAGAATCGTGTTCATCAATATTATGGCGCANTTGGGATCATAAAGAAAAAGCTGCAAATGCCNTAAAATTAACAGCNCAAGATATGCNNAAAAANAAGCTTATAGACGGTATTATTAATGAACCATCTGGCGGTGCTCATAGAAATGTTAATTTTATATTTGAAAGTATTAAAAAAAATATTTTAAAAATTACNAAAGAGTTAGAATCTAAAAATATTGAAGAAAGAATAAAAGAAAGAATAANTAAATTTGGAAATATGGGATCTTTTAANGAATGAATATGATTGACAAGAAAAAAAATAAAAAAACAAATATTAAGCCTATGATCAGCAAATCTNTTGATGGCAAACTACCTCCACAAGCAATAGAACTAGAAAAAGCTGTTTTAGGTGCATTAATGATAGACAATGATGCTTTATCAAATTCTATAGAATTACTAAAACCTGAAAGTTTTTATAAATACGAACATCANAAGATCTTTTCTGCTATTGAAGATTTATTCAATGCTGCAAAAAAAGTAGATATATTAACAATAGTTGAAGAGCTTAAGAAAAANGGTGAACTTAATGAAATTGGAGGACCTTCTTTCATTACTAAATTGACAGAACGAATTGCTTCCGCTGCAAATATTGAAACTCACGCTAGAATTATTGCACAAAAATTTATTCAAAGAGAACTTATAAGAATTTCTAGTCAAACAATAAAAGATGCATATGATGACACCTCAGACGTTTTTNATTTATTAAACTCAGCAGAACAGGGTCTATATGCAATTTCTGAAGGAAATATACGNAAGAATTATGATAAAATGAGCACATTAATCCTTCAAGCATTAAATCAAATTGAAGAGATTAAAAATAAAGAAGATGGCTTAAGTGGAATACCTTCTGGTTTTTCTGAATTAGATAGANTAACATCAGGATGGCAAAGATCGGATTTAATCATAATTGCTGCACGNCCAGGTATGGGNAAAACAGCATTTGTATTATCAATGGCAAGAAATACTGCTGTAAATTTTAATATTCCAGTAGCTATTTTCTCTTTAGAAATGTCATCTGTTCAATTAGTAAATAGACTAATTGCTAGTGAATCTGCAATTCCCGCTCAAAAGTTGAGAAAAGGAGAACTAGAAGATCACGAATGGATACAATTAAATCAACAAATAACTCAACTTTCAGAGGCGCCTTTATTTATTGATGATACACCAGCTTTAACAATTTTTGAACTCAGAGCNAAATGTAGAAGGTTGGTTAAAAACAACGGAGTTCAGATGGTGATAGTTGATTACTTACAATTGATGCATACAGGTAATTCCAATAAAAGTGGTAATAGGGAGCAAGAAATTAGTAGTATATCTCGTTCACTTAAAAGTATTGCAAAAGAATTAGATATTCCTATTNTAGCGCTATCACAACTCAGTAGAGCTGTAGAAACACGAGGAGGTGATAAACGTCCAATGCTTTCAGATTTAAGAGAATCTGGCGCTATTGAACAAGACGCGGATATAGTTTGCTTTATTTATCGACCCGAATACTATGGGTTTACTGAATGGCCTAATACCACTCCAGGTCAAGATCCGGATTGCTATGGTCAAGGAGAAATAATTATAGCTAAACATCGTAATGGCTCTTTAGAAAATATTAAACTTAGATTTATATCACAACTCGCAAAATTCACTGATCTNGATTCTTTTGGATTGAAAAATGATGATATTCTACCATCAAGTATGAATGAAGATAATATTGCCCCNTATTGATAATGAAAAAATGTNTTTTAATTATAATTTTAATTAACTTTCAATTAAACTCTTGGGCATCATACCTACTTATTAATATGGATAATACCCAAACCAATCACCTTAAGGCTTATGGAATTGCTTTTTGGGTATTAGAAAATCAACAAGAAGTGGACTGGCTACTAAATTATCAAGGTGGNAGTTTTATGATTAAATATAAGTCTTCNATAGAAAANGAATGTAAAATAAGAGGTGTTTCATATAAAATAATTGCAGATGTTCAATCATCACAAATTTTAAGGGAAATTACTGCCCCAGAAATAAATCAAGATNTAGTCAAACTTGAAAAAGCGCCAAAAATAGCTGTTTATTCTCCAAAAAGTAAATTACCATGGGATGATGCNGTTACACTNGCTCTTACATATGCCGAAATACCATATGATATAGTTTATGATGAAGAAGTNCTTAGTGGATCTCTTCCACTTTATGATTGGNTACATTTACATCACGAAGACTTTACAGGTCAATATGGTAAGTTTTACTCNGCATATAAAAATTCTGANTGGTATAGAAATCAAAAGCAAGATTTTGAGAAATCTGCTAAAAAAATGGGCTTTCAAAAAGTTTCAAAAGCAAAATTGGAAGTTGCTCTCAAAATACGTGAATTTACCGCCGGAGGAGGATTTCTTTTCGCGATGTGCTCAGCTACTGATACTTATGATATTGCATTAGCTGCTCAAGATGTAGATATATGCGAATATATGTTTGATGGNGATGGTATAGATCCACTATCTCAAGAGAAACTCAATTTTGATAATACATTTGCATTTAAAGATTTTATTTTAGAAAAAAATCCAAATNTTTATGAGTTCTCAAGTATTGATGCAACCAGAACAAGAAAATTAAGTCAATCATTAGATTTTTTCANTTTATTTGAATTTTCTGCTAAATGGGACCCTGTACCAACAATGCTATGTCAAAACCATGAACAAGTNATAAAAGGATTTATGGGTCAAACTACAGCATTTAAAAAAGAGNACTTAAAGTCTGACGTATTAATTTTGGGTGAAACATCATCAGTAAATGAAGCAAGATATATTCACGGTAATTTTGGTAATGGAACNTGGACATTTTATGGNGGCCATGANCCTGAAGACTATCAACACAAAGTAGGCGATCCAAANACAGAATTAGAATTACATCCTAATTCACCTGGATATAGACTAATATTAAATAATGTACTTTTTCCTGCTGCCAAAAAAAAGAAGCAAAAAACTTAAAATATNTTTNTTTTAAAAANGAAGAGNTTTAAAAATTAANTTTTTTTCAACTAGAAAAATTANTTAATNTCCAAATTAATGATAATTGAAATATTCTTGGATNGTAAGGATAATTAGGNACNAAATAATATTCATTAGAATTAGAGTTAAATAATGAAATTATATTTCTATATTTCATTGATATCAACATTTCATTAACTTTTAAACTTAAATAAGGTGAGACCAATGGAATATCGCCAATCATTTGACTATTTTGTAAATAATATTTAGCAAGAGCTGGATTATAAGCCANAGCATAATAAGAANTAAAGTAATTTAAATCAACTCCAAATCTAGTATTTAAATTATCTCCAAATAAATTGGATTCAAGCCAAAAAGATGAAGAATAATTTAACTTTGGAAATCTTATAATATTTGTATTGTCTGTAAAATTATATTCTAAAGTATGTTTGTAGTTTATCTTTCTCCAATTAAACTCCATCTCCCATTTATTAGTCCAATTTATAATGTCATTATTAAACTGCTGATAATGACTATTTTCATCAATATATATATAATCTGAATNAAACATTAATTTAGATNTAAATAAATGATTTTTATATTTTATTGTATATGTAGCATTTGNAGCNTTTGTTAAAAAAAAATTATTNTTAAANNGGTAGTTATTGGACAAANATGAATTTANTAAAATAGGAACTCTAAATCTTTGATAATCTAACTTTAATATATGATTTGNTGATTTTAATTGAATTTTTTTTAAAAAAGTTAATTCGAAGTGTTTGGAACGATATATTTCNGTTTTAAATTCAATATTATTTTTATCATAATTTAATGANAAACCATAATCATAATCTAAAGAATCAATATTATTAATATGTGACTTTCTGTGATGAATCAGTTGATTTAAANTGAAATTATCATATTTGACACCAAAACTATTAGTNAATAAAATATTTGAAATNGAATCAAGTGTTTGAATAGAATCTAAATATATATTTTGATAAAAACCNGAGTTAGGTAATTCATCNATGTANTTTCTTCTTTTACTTGTAAATGANAATTCNTTAATAAACGACAATTCATTAGTTAGTTTAAATTTTTTAATTAAATTATGNTTTCTATTTTTTAAGTAGTTACNAGCAGAAAGNAAATTTACCTGATAGAGCAACGGATCATTAAANTTATAATTAGTGTAATTNGATATACCACCATTTTCATCCATANGTACTTTTTGGTAACANAGANTTAACTGAACACTAAATGAATTACTTTTATTATTGAATAATAAATTTGTATTTAGATNATGAAGCTTTAAATTTTCTCTATTAAATATACCTTCATGAGAGAACTTGTCAAAATTAATATTGAATAAAATAAAATCTGAAAAAAACTGTTGATGATTAACCTTAATAAATTGGCCTTTNGAAGAAAAAGAATGATATTGTAAAGTCGAATAACCTGTATTTAAAGAATCAAAAGAATAATTGTAAGATTTTTNTNTTTGAAAATAATCAATAATAGAAGATTTATATGGAAATATTTCTAAATTGATTTGTTGTGAATATGCAACAAATGGNAAANTTAATAATATTAGGAGCCACNTTTTCATNAAANATTATATATAACTAATTTAAAAAAAAAAGCCCCGAATCAAAAAAACGGGGCTTATAAAAATTTGGCGGCGACATACTCTCCCAGGGATTAACCTAGTACCATCTGCGCTAATGGGCTTAACTTCTCTGTTCGGAATGGGAAGAGGTGNGAACACCACTGCAATAACCACCATAAAATCTTAAATAAGATTATGACATATTGTAAAAAGAAAACAATTTAGTTAATGTAAATCAACTACAAAAAGCTAAAGGGTAATTAGTATCACTCGGCTATGACATTTCTGCCTTTACACCTATGACCTATCAACGTCATCGTCTATAACGACCCTTAAAAGAAATCTAATCTTGAGATGAGTTTCGTGCTTAGATGCTTTCAGCGCTTATCTCATCCAGACATAGCTACCCTGCGATGCAACTGGCGTCACAACAGGTACACTAGAGGTCTGTCCAACTCGGTCCTCTCGTACTAGAGTCAGGTTCTCGCAAATTTCTAACGCCCACAACAGATAGAGACCGAACTGTCTCGCGACGTTCTGAACCCAGCTCGCGTGCCACTTTAATGGGCGAACAGCCCAACCCTTGGGACCTTCCCCAGCCCCAGGATGTGACGAGCCGACATCGAGGTGCCAAA
>PAYK01000004.1 GCA_002714805.1 Flavobacteriales bacterium | reverse complement strand
CTAAACTTACAGTTACATCACTAGCATTATAGATTTCTAAATACTTNTTATTACTACTNCCTTCAGCATATTCTGAGAAGAATAAATTAGCCATAGGAGNAGGATAANTACAAGAATTATTATCTACATTAGCTGAAGAATCGTAATTAGNAGCTGATGGGTCGGTACATCCATATATATATGGNATACAACTACCATCATCAAAACTTGCTAATGGGTCATAATTATATGCTCCTATATCTGTACATCCAGTTGAAAAATAATCAGAATAAGTTTGAGAGCTATTACAGTTATTTGAAACTGTTACACTCCAATTATATGTGGTGTTNTTATTAAAAGGAATGCTATAATACCAATGTGCATCAGAANNCCAGTCAGAATAATTCATTAAAAAATCTTGACCATTGATATTTATTGATGCTGTTCCTAAATTTGGANAACTCTCAATAGTTATGTATAAATCTCCAGAATTCGGATCAACACTTACAAAACCATCATTATTTTTATCCCCAATCCAATCTATNTTAGCTTCAATACAATCACCATTGCAATTNTAACCTNTTTGNGCATATGAACATAANGAATTATCTGAATCAGTTGCAGAACTNTTGTAATTACANGCAGTTTCATCNGTACATCCAGTGANGACNGGATAATCACANGATCCATCATCGTTGTTTGCTGAGGAATCNTAATTTGTTGCATTTTGATCAGTACATCCATATATTGTGTAGTCACACGAGTTAAAAACATANGNGTTTAAAACCATATTTTCGTTAGAAGTAATTAATAATCTATTTCCATTNCCTGCCCCACAATCTCCANAAACAGANTCATCANTGCCCCAAGAATTTCCGTTGATATACTTNTATTCATAAGANGTATTTTGAGATAGAGATAATGTTACTTCCCAAATACCATTNCCGTCTTCGTCNGAAAGAGGAGTAGATGAAGGGTNCCANCCNTGTAATGAACCGGCTATGTGTACACCATCGGAAGAAACCGATTGGTATTGCATATCTANNCTAAAAGTTACATCAATTTGTTGTGCAATTGAAAAANTAGNAANTAAAATAGATAATAATAAGGTAAAATATTTCATTTTTANTNTTTTTGGTTATANTNNCNGCTAATTAAAANAAAAATNATCAAAAAATCAATATTTNACTANATATANTTTANGAAAATTAGAGACATTATTTTGAAAGTTTATTTACNACTGATTNTGAAACTTCAATTAATGTTTTAAATCCTTCACNAAAAATATNATTGNAAAACNNATCAATTNTTANATTCGAACCTTCANTATATTGTTCGCCTCCAATAAAAGTGTCTTCAATTCCAGATGATGAAAAATTAATATCGTTTTTATTTNAAATATNTTTNTTTTTTTTNCATTTTCCAAAATTTGGAATTGTTTTAGAAGGGATAAATTCTGCAGGTTTCCANGAATTAACATCTTGCCTATATTCTAATTGCCATTCGGGGCCATNTTCGTAAACCTTNAGAGNATNTAATGCATCATCAATAGATTCATCAATTTTTATTGTTAAATAATCATCGCACATTACTAGNAATCCACTTTNAAAATTATATACGTAGCTAAATGTNTAACCCCATGGNTTCCAACCAATTTTTGANTTAAGAGCAAACTCATCATNAGTAGGAAATGTTATTANAAAAGTGCTNCAATTTTTAAANTTAAAATTTGAATCAGTAACACCAATGTTTANTGGAAAATTTTTTCATAAAAATAATTTTAAAAAATATTAAAAAAATCAATCAAAANTTGAAATTTATTTANCTAATTCACAGTTTTAATCTAGCATTAGCAGTGATTTCTTGACNGCAAAATTCATTATTTAAATATTTGTAATAGCCNGTTATGGCAATCATAGCTGCATTGTCNGTGCAATAGGAAAATGGCGGAATATATGTTTTCCAATTATGAGTTTTTTCCATTTGTTTTAATCGNTTNCTAAGNCCAGAATTAGCAGATACTCCACCTGCAATAGCTACNTCATTAATTNGTGTTTGTTCAGATGCTTTTTCTAATTTATTGATCAATATGTTTATTATACTGTGTTGAATNGAAGAACAAATATCCTCAAGGTTATGTNTTATAAAATTTGGATTTTCTTTTAAATTTTTTTGAATAAAATAAAGNATACTTGTTTTTAATCCACTAAANCTAAANTTTAAGCCATCAACTTTAGGAATTCCAAATGTNAAAGCNTAAGGATTACCATTTTGAGCATNTTTATCTATCAANGGTCCTCCTGGATATTTCATTCCTAAANTTTTTGCCGATTTGTCAAAAGCTTCACCGGCTGCATCATCAATNGTNTCACCNATTAATTCAAAATCAAGATAATCATTAACTTTTACNATTTGAGTATGTCCTCCNGAAACAGTTAAACATAAAAANGGAAATTTAGGTGGATTATATATTTTATTTTTTTCTTTAATAAAATGAGCTAAAATATGTCCNTGCATATGATTAACGTCAATAATAGGAATGNCAAGAGCTAAACCAAAGGATTTAGCAAAGGATACNCCAACAAGNANTGAGCCTAATAGNCCTGGNCCCCTNGTAAAAGCTACGGCAGAAATTTGATTTTTGTTTATTCCAGATTCTTNAATAGCTTGNTGAACTACAGGAACAATATTTTGTTGATGNGCTCTTGATGCAAGCTCTGGAACAACGCCTCCATATTNCTCATGAATCTTTTGACTTCCAATTATATTTGATAATTTTTTTCCATTCTTAATTATAGCTGCACTAGTGTCATCNCAGGATGACTCTATTCCCAATATGATAATAGATTTACACATCTATTTTTGATAGTCGATGACCTAATTTATCTCTTTTTGTTTTTAAATAAGAATGATTATGTTTATTNGNTTTNATTTCAATAGGAATATTTTCTACAATTTCTAGGCCATAGCCAATAAGTCCAGATCTTTTTTTAGGATTATTNCTTAGTAGTTTNATTTTATTTATTTCTAATGAACGAAGAATTTGNGCTCCAACNCCATAATCTCTNTGGTCTGCTTTAAAACCTAANTCTTCATTTGCCTCAACTGTATCTTTACCTTTTTCTTGNAGCTGGTAGGCTTTTAATTTATTTANTAATCCTATTCCTCTNCCTTCTTGGTTCATATATACTATTACACCTTTTCCNTCTTTTTCNACCATTTGCATNGCAGATTCAAGCTGAGGNCCACAATCACATCTGCATGAGCCAAATATGTCGCCAGTTANACATGATGAATGTACTCTAACAAGAATTTCTTCATTTTTCTTCCATTTNCCTTTAACAAGAGCTAAATGANTTTGATCATTTGTTATTTCTCTAAATGCATGTAGTTTGAAGTTTCCTATTTCAGTTGGTAGATTAANATCTANAAGTTTTTCAATAAGACTTTCATTTTTTATTCTAAAAGCAATTANATCTTTAATTGTNATGATTTTTAGTTTATGTTTTTTGGCAATTTCAAAAAGCTCTGGTAATCTTGCCATAGTTCCATCATCATTCATNATTTCTACAATTACACCTGCAGGATAAAGACCGGCTAAGCGAGCTAAATCTATAGCAGCNTCAGTGTGTCCAGCTCTACGAAGAACACCACCTTTTTTAGCTTTTAATGGAAATATGTGTCCCGGTTTACTCAATTCATTAGGTTGAGTATTTGGATTTACTAAAGCTTTAATTGTTTTGGATCTATCGCTTGCTGANATACCTGTGGTACAACCATTTCCTATAAGATCTACAGAAACAGTGAATGGAGTTTCATATTCGTCTGTATTTTTGCCAACCATNAAGTTAAGTTCAAGTTCCTCACAGCGNTCATCAATTANTGGAGCACAAATAAGTCCNCGACCATGCGTGGCCATAAAGTTGATCATTTCAGGTGTGACCTTNTCAGCTGCTGCTAAAAAGTCACCTTCATTTTCTCTATCTTCATCATCAACAACGATGACGATTTTTCCAGATTTTATTTCTTGTATAGCTTCTTCTACTGTATTTAGCATAGAATTNATTTTAGGTACAAAGATAAGACATTAGAAAGATTGAAACAGACTAAAATTAATCAGTTTTTCTNGTCCAAGTAGAAGTTTTTCCAATGAATGGAAGGCTTATAAGATAACCTTCNAGCTCAAGTGTATTTGGATCTNCTAGAGTAGCAGTGCCACCATATGTTTTGCCGTTTGATGGTTTGTATATTCTTCCATCNTCCCAAGTNTTATTNCCTTTAAAAACAAAATCTTGCATAATTTTTAGACCTAAACGTTTTCTAGTTCTTAAATTTTCATCTGGATTTTGTTTGTCAAGTTTCGCTTTACCATTTTTATCATTAGGTTCTTTCATCCACGTTGTTTTNCCTGAGAAANTTTCNCCATCCTTGNTTATTGTAACAACAGCATCTTTATCTGCAGTGTACCACTCGCCTAAAATAGCATCAGATTGAGCAAAAATTGAAATATTNAATAATAGTCCAAATAATAAAGTTATTGATTTCATAGTTTAATCATTTTNATGTTAGTTAATTATTTGAGATTCAAAGGTATAAAAAAATACACCCAAGTATTNTATNTTTTAGATTCATTGATTATTTTTAAATTNTCATNTATNTANTNTGCAAANAAAAAAATATATGTTGTTTACTTTCTTTTGGTAAATTTGTTTTGTANATTTTTTAAAAAAATGAANAAACCTTTAATTTTAGTTTCAAATGATGATGGAATTACTGCATCTGGAATTCGAGCATTAATAGAAGTTGTACGTGATATTGGTGATGTTGTAGTCGTTGCNCCTGATAGTCCGCAATCAGGNATGNGCCATGCNATATCATTAAATTCTGATTTGAGATGNGATCAGATTANTATTGATGACGGGGCACAAATTGANTATGCNTGCTCGGGNACTCCNGNTGATTGTGTAAAATTAGCTATTAAGTGCAATTTTAAAAAGAAAACCTGATTTAATTGTTTCAGGAATAAATCATGGTTCAAATTCTTCGATTAATGTAATTTATTCNGGAACTATGTCTGTCGCAGTTGAAGCNTCTNTNGCAGGTATTCCTTCNATAGGATTTTCTTTATTAGATTATTCTCANANAGCTGATTTCACAGCATCAAAAATTGTAGTAAAAAAGATAGTTGAAAANGTTNTAAAAGAAGGATTGCAAAAAGGAATATGTCTAAATGTTAATATTCCTAAATGNCCTTACTCTNAAATNAATGGATATAAAATTTGTAGACAAGCAAANGCNAGATGGATAGAAGATTTTGATNTAAGAAAAGATTCTAAAGGAAAAAACTATTATAGTTTGTCTGGNAATTTTCAGAATTTTGATAATGGCAAAGATACNGATGAGTGGGCATTANNAAATAAATATGTATCCATTGTGCCNGTGAAGTATGATATTACTTCATATGATTCTATCCCTGAATTAAAATTATGGAATTTATGNTGATTAATTCCTTACATAAAAAAGGAGCTATATTAGGATTAATANTACCTNTTCTTTCTTTTTTAATTTATTCACAAATTGTTCTTGACGGAGATTTAATATCTTCATATAATCAANTAAANAGAATGAATGTACATACACATGTTATGAGCTTATGTNCATCTNTAAATTTAGTTCCCTTTCTTATTTTTGTTAGAAATAAAAGAGATCAATCTGCTAAAGGNATTCTTATGATTACAATAATATTAGCTTTGTTTATTATGATTAATAAATTTTTATTTTGAAGCGTTANTATTTTATAGTTGGTGAAGCTTCGGGTGATTTACACGCTGCAAATCTTATTAAAGAATTATTCCGTTTNNATAAAAATGCAAAATTTCAAGGTTTTGGAGGAGAAAATATGCAAAAAGAAGGCCTTATTTTAACAAANCATTTTAATGANATGGCTTTTATGGGCTTTTGGGAGGTTNTTATGAATTTATCTGCAATNAGAAAAAATTTTAAACAAGCTAAAAAAGAATTACTNGAATTTAATACNGATGTTTTAATTTTGGTAGATTANCCTGGTTTTAATATGCGAATGGCAAAATTTGCAAAGAAGNATAATATTAAGGTAGTTTATTACATTACACCTCAAATTTGGGCNTGGAAAGAATCTCGAGTAAATAAACTTAGAAGAGATGTGGATTTATTAATCCCTGTTTTACCTTTTGAGCGTTCATTTTTTGCAAAACACAAAATAGATGTTAATTATGTTGGACACCCTTTANTTGACGCTTTGAAGGATTTAGATAGTAAAAATATAGAGTCAGAAAAGCCTATCATTGCTGTTTTNCCAGGTAGCAGAAAGCAGGAAATAGCTTCTTCTCTTCCAATTATGATGGAGGTTTCCAAGTCTTTTGAAAATTATCAATTTATTATTGCCGGAGCACCATCTATTTCTTTAGATTATTATCGATCTATAACAAGNGATTCTTATATGCCNGTTTTATCTAATAAGACTCATGCTTTGTTGAAAGAGTGNAAAGCTGCAATTATNACNTCTGGGACAGCTACTTTGGAGGCTGCAATTCTTAAGGCTCCTCAAGTTGTGTGTTATAAAACATCCTTCATTTCATATATTATTGGTAAGTTACTTGTAAAAGTAAAATATATTNCACTTGTTAATCTCATTTGTGATAAAGAAGTGGTCAAGGAATTGATACAAGANGATTTTAATANCGATAATCTAGTCAAAGAATTGAATCGAATTTTAAATAAGAAAAATAGAATTCAAATTCTTTCAAATTATAATGAAATTATACGTCNTTTAGGTAATGCGGGAGCCTCTAAAAGAGCCGCCATAGCTATTAANTCTTTAAATTAGNNTTGGGTTATAATTTAAGTTTACTTTCTGTAATGGCAATTATTTCTTTTTCTAAATCAGTTGCTTTTTCAACTAAATTTTNACCTTTAGTAATAATATCTTTTACAAAGTCTNTATCTTGGNAATCTTGACAGTTAATTTTNACATTAAGATATGCACCCCTTACTGCAGTTCTGGCACATAAAGCGCCAACTGCAGCATCTGTTATTGAGTTNGGNTTTCCAAAATTAGCCATTGCCTTCATAACTTGCATAGATTCATAAGCTGTTTGCATAACTNTAAAAGGAGTTGTTATAGCAAATTTAGTAGCCTNTTGAATAGCATTTTTTCTAAATTCNTTTTCTTTTTCNCTATCTTTTGGTAGACGAAAAGCTTCCATTATTTTGTTGAAGGCNTTNGTATCTTCATCTACTAAACTTAATAATTCGTTTTGAAAAGCAATTCCTTTTTCTGCCCAATTCGAAAATTCTTCCCATTTATCGTCCCAACCTCTTTTATGAGCAGANAGATTAGCAACCATNGTTCCTAGAGCTGCNCCCATAGATCCACAATANGCAGAAATAGAACCTCCGCCNGGAGCAGGACTTTCACTTGAAGTTTCATTAGNAAATTCAGATAGCTTCATNTCGATTAAACGCTTNCTATTGTTTTTATCAATCATGTATTCTATAACCCTTTCTTCTANATTAAATGGTGATAACTCATNCAGTCCAAGTGTTTTGACTGCAATTTTCATGATTTCTTNCTCTGAAATNCCGNAAGANCNTTCTTGTTTTTTTAAAAAGTGAACTCCAGCGTCAATAAGTACTTTTTTAGGAACTAGCCCAACCAATTCTGAGCCAGTAACACGAAGTCCTCTAGCTTGAGCACGTTCACATGTTTTGTCAAANACTTTATGAAGTGGGGAAANATTTATNTTGGTAAGGTTGTAGGAAATCTGTGCTATACCATATTCTNCAATATACCAACCTATNCCTTTGACATNCTTAAAAAATCCNGGCTGTCGTAATGGTTCCCCATTTTNATCTTTTAATATTTTTCCTGATAAAGAATTNNCTTCTCTTTTTATTCTTCCNGCTTCNCTAATGTCAAAAGCTACAGCATTTGCACGTCTAGTAGAGGTGGTGTTGAGGTTGATGTTATAAGCAACTAAGAAGTCCCTAGCAGAAATAGCAGTTGCTCCAGATTTAGAAANAGAGTCGTTAAATTCGGCAGGTCCATAGTCAGGTTTCCAATCAGGATTTACTAATTTTTGTTTTAAGCCTTCGTATTCNCCAGAACGGCAATTGGCTAAATTTTTTCTTTTTTCTTCTTTAGCGGCACTTTCATAACAGTAAATAGGTATGTTCAGTTCTTTGCCAACTCTTTCAGCAAGTTTATGAGCCCACTTTGCAGTTTCNTGCATAGAAATGTCAGCTATAGGTACTAAAGGACAAACATCAGTAGCACCCATTCTAGGGTGNTCTCCANTATGCTTACTCATATCAATTAGGTTTTGTGCCTTTTGTATCAATAAAAATGCAGCATCAATGACCTGTTGAGGTTCTCCTACAAATGTTATAACGGTTCTGTTAGTNGCTTTTCCTGGATCTATATTTAGCAGTTTTACNCCTTCAACAGTTTCAACNACATTAGCNATTTCTTGAATTTTNTTGGCATCTCTACCTTCTGAAATGTTTGGGACACATTCTANGAGTTGTCTTTTCATTATTTTTAANATTGTATTTTTCCGTTAATGATTATTTTATCGATATACTGATGCCCAAAAGAATAGGGGATAAAAGCATAAGATGATATGGGTTTTGTAATGAATAAATTGGCTTTTTTACCAACAGCAATACTTCCTAGTTCTTCACTTATNCCCATGGCATAGGCAGTATTTATTGTTGTGGCATTAATGACTTCTTCTGGTGTCATTCCCATTCTTATACANCCTAGTGAAGCTACGAAATTCATATTTCCACTTGGGCTAGAGCCTGGGTTATAGTCAGTAGCAAGAGCCACAGGTAAATCATTTTCCATCAATTTCTTGGCAGGTCCGTAGGGTATGCCTAAAAAGAACGAACACGATGGTAATAAAGTTGGCATACACTCACTACCTTTTAATGCTTCTATGTCTTCATCGTTCATTACTTCTAAGTGGTCAACAGACAATGCTTTGTATTTGACACTTGCCTTTATGCCGCCCTGAATTGTGAATTGATTGACGTGAGTTTTGGGTATTAAACCATAGCGTTGAGCAGCCTCAAGAAGTCTTTCGGTATCTTCAACAGAAAAATAACCTTCTTCACAAAATATATCTATGTATTCTGCTAGTTGCTCTTGTACAATTTGAGGTAACATTTCATCAATGATGAGGTCTAGGTAAGCCGATTTATTGGTCTTGTATTCTTGAGGGATAGCGTGAGCTCCTAGAAATGTGGCTTTAATGGTTAGAGGGGAGATTTCTTTTAATTTCTTTATCACTCTAAGCATTTTTAGTTCAGCTTCAGTTGTTAGCCCATAACCACTTTTAATTTCGATAGCACCAGTACCCATTTTCATAACTTCCTTGGTACGTTGCAACGCTTTTTCTAGTAATTCTTCTTCAGAAGTTTCTTGTAATTTTTTGGCGGAGTTCAAAATGCCGCCACCATTTTTAGCAATGTCTTCATAACTAGCACCTTTTATGCGTTGTACCCATTCGTTTTCTCTATTTCCTGCAAAAACTAAATGGGTATGGCTATCACAATAAGATGGGAATACCATTCCTCCGTTAGCATCAATAATTTCGGTATTGTTCCAGTCTTCAATACCTGTCCATTGGTCCATACTGCCAAAAGCTATTATAATACCGTCTTGAATCTCTATGAATCCATCTTTTATAGTGTCAATTTTACTCATTTCAGAGCCGCTTACCCACTTTCTGATTTGGTGTTCAATTTGAACGAGCTCAGAAATGTTTTTTATTACTGTTTTCATTATAATGATTAAATCTCAGCGAAAATAGAAAAAATAGCCCATAAAATGCTCCTTGATATTTGCTTATATTTGTGGGGTATGAATTCAATAGGAAAGCTATTTCGTTTAACTACATTTGGAGAATCTCATGGTACTGCCATAGGTGGAATAATTGACGGTTGTCCTGCTGGATTATCATTAGATTTAGAACGTATCCAATCTGAATTGGATAGAAGAAAACCTGGTCAATCTTCTATTACTACTAAAAGAAAAGAAAGTGACATTGTTCAGTTTCACTCTGGAATTTTTGAAGGNAGAACAACAGGAGCACCTATTGGATTTACTATTCTAAATAAAGATTCTAAATCTCAAGACTATAGTCATTTGAAGTATACTTTTAGACCGTCCCATTCCGACTTTAGTTATACCAAGAAATACGGTTTTAGAGATTATAGAGGAGGCGGTCGTTCTTCGGCTAGAGAAACTGCCAATTGGGTGGTTGCGGGTGCAATTGCTAAGCAATTACTTTCAGATTTAAATATTAATGCTTTTGTTTCGTCAGTAGGGGCAATTTCTATTCATAAACCTTATCAAGAATTAGATTTCTCACAAATTGAAAGTAATAGTGTGCGTTGCCCTGATACAGCTACGGCAGATAAAATGATGGACTTGATAGATGAAGTTAAAAACAATGGCGATACCATTGGTGGTATCATTACTGGAGTAGTTCAAAATGTTCCACAAGGATTGGGGGAGCCAATTTTTGATAAGCTAAACGCTAGTTTAGGAAAAGCGCTTTTTAGCATTAATGCTGTTAAAGGAGTAGAGTTTGGTAGTGGTTTTTGTGCTGCAGAAATGAGGGGTAGTCAACATAATGACGTTTTTAATTCTGATGGATCAACCCAAAGTAATCTTTCTGCTGGAATACAAGGAGGAATAAGTAATGGTATGGATATTTACTTTAGAGTAGCTTTTAAGCCAGTTTCAACTTTAATGAAGGACCAAAAAAGTATTGACGGAAGTGGAAAAGAGGTTATTTTGAAGGGAAAAGGTCGTCATGATGCCTGTGTATTGCCTCGTGCTGTCCCTATTGTTGAAGCAATGACAGCATTAGTTCTAGCTGATATGTATTTACTAAATAAAAATTCAAAACTTTAAAGATGAGAAAGCTTGCTTTACATTGGAAGATAATTATGGGAATGGTTTTTGGAGTACTCTACGGGCTTTTGGCCAGTAAAATGGGTTGGATAGATTTCACCAACGACTGGATAAAGCCATGGGGTAAAATCTTCATCAATTTATTAAAATTAATAGCTGTTCCATTAGTCTTCGCCTCGCTTATAAAAGGGGTTAGCAGCTTAAGTGATATATCTAAACTTTCTAGAATTGGAGGTAAAACTATTGGCATATACCTTTTTACAACTGTGGTGGCGGTCACTTTTGGTCTATTATTGGTTAACATTATTCAACCTGGAACATCCTTTTCTGTAGAAAAAAGAATGGAGCTGAAAGAACAATATGCTTCAAATGCTGCTAGCAAAATAGCATCTGCTAAAGATGTTAAAGAAGATGGTCCTCTACAATTCATTGTTGATATGGTACCCAGTAATTTTATTCAAGCAACAGGCAACAATAAGAATATGCTTCAAGTTATTTTCTTTGCTATTCTTTTTGGTATTGCTATGGTAATGCTTCCTGCAGAAAAGACTTCTATTGTCAAAGGTTTCTTTGATGGCGTGAATGATATTATTTTACAAATAGTAGATTTAATAATGTTAACTGCTCCCTATGGGGTATTTGCATTACTAGGTGGTTTAGTTGTTGATTTTGGAGGATCTGCTGAGCTTTTTCAAGCCTTAGGTGTATATTCTTTAAGTGTTATTGTTGGTTTACTATTAATGATAATGTTGGTTTATCCTCTTGTTTTAAAATCTTTTACTAAGCTTAAGTATTTTGATTTTTTTAAAGGAATTGCTCCTGCACAGATGTTAGCATTCTCTACAAGTTCAAGTGCAGCAACTTTACCTGTTACAATGGAAAGATGTGAAGATCATCTTGGTGTTTCAAAAGAAGTGTCATCTTTTGTTTTGCCATTGGGAGCAACCATTAACATGGACGGAACCTCTTTGTATCAAGCAGTAGCGGCAGTATTTATTGCTCAAGCTTTTGGATATGATTTAGATTTAAGTCAACAATTAACAATAGTTTTAACCTCTACTTTAGCCTCAATTGGTGCCGCAGCAGTTCCTGGTGCTGGGATGGTTATGCTAGTTATAGTGCTAAGTTCTATTGGTATTGAACCTGAAGGAATAGCACTTATTTTTGCTGTAGATAGATTATTAGATATGCTACGAACGGTGGTAAATGTTACTGGCGATGCTACTGTAGCTACTGTAGTTGCGGCTACTGAGGGGCAATTAAAAGATGTAACGGATAAAGAATTAATGAGTTAATGAGAGTACTAATTTATATATTTTTGAGTTTCAATTTTACTCTATTAGCTCAAGATAATTGTAATCTTGATGTTGAAGCGGCTGCAAAAAAACATTTTAACAAGGCTAAACGATTAGCTGATGGTCTNCGTTATGCAGAATCCATTCATAATATCAAGAAAGCGTTAGAGCTTCAATCCAATTACCCTAATGCCTATTTTTTAATGGGTAGGATATATGAGCTTAAGAAGGATATGTCTAATGCAAAGTTTTATTACGAAAAAACTATTGAAGTATGTCCAATGCATTCACCCTTAGTGTATTGGTTTTTGGCATATGCAGAGATGGAAGATAAGTCATTCAAACAAGCCATAAAATATTTAAATAGCTATTTAGAGTTTCTTTCTTTATCTGAAGAAAGCAAATTAATGGCAAGAGAAAAAATTAAACTTTGTGAATTTTATTATAATTTATATTCTAATCCTGTTCCATTTAATCCACAGTCAGTTAAAGGTGTGTGTACTAATGATGATGAATATCTTAGTGCTTTATCACCTGATAATAAGTATGCTTATTTTACTCGAAGAAGAGTTAAGAATGAGGTAGGAATGTTGAGGTCAGAAACAGTAGAAGAGTTTACAGTGTCAACTAAAAAAGATGGTAAATTTGATGAAGGCAAAAAAATGCCATACCCTTTTAATTTAAGATCAAATGAAGGAGGGCCATGTTTATCATTAGATAATAAAGAATTATTTTTAACAATTTGTGCTGTTGAAAATGGATATAAAAATTGTGATATTTATTGTGCTACAAAAATATATGAAGATGAAAAATATGAAGAATGGTCTGATCTTAAAAGATTAAAGTACCCTGTTAACAAAAGTGATAGTTGGGAGTCTCAGCCAACCTTATCCTCTGATGGAAATACATTAATTTTTAGTAGTACAAGAGATGGAGGTCTAGGTGGTTCAGATCTTTATAGTGTTGAAAGAGATGAAAATGGAAGTTGGGTTAATTTAAAATCTCTTAATATAAATACTCAGGGTAATGAAAAATCACCATTTTTACATGTTGATAATCAAACTTTATATTTTTCTTCTGACACACATTTAGGATTAGGAGGATTGGATATTTTTTACTCTAAAAAAGATTCATTAGATAATTGGCAAAAGCCCGTAAATATTGGATATCCAATTAATAGTGTTAATGACGATTTAGCATTCTTTGTAAGTGCAGATGGTGTTACAGCTTATTTTTCTTCTAATAAATTGAATGGTATTGGTGGTTGGGATTTGTATGAATTTCCTTTGTATGATAAGGCAAAGCCAGAAAAAGTGCTTTTTATTAGTGGACAAGTAAAAGCTGAAATGGGAGAGTTATTATCTAATGCTATTCTAGAAATAAAGTCAATGGCTACAAAAAAAGTTAAACGAATTGATGTAAATCCTGAAAATGGTAAGTATGTAGGTGTTGTAAATGTTGAGAAAAATGAAGATTTTTTGGTTACTGTTAAAATAAAAGATTATGCTTTTAATTCTCAGTATATTTCATCAAATGATAGACTTTTTGATAAGCCAGCAGATTTAAATTTCATAATGAAATCTATTACAGAAGGTGAATCTTTTAGAATTAATAATATATATTTTGAAACTGATGAGTATGATCTCAATATTCAAGCTAAAAATGTGCTAAATAGTTTTACAGAATTTATGTTAATCAACCCAAATATTTGTGTAGAAATACACGGTCATACTGATAATGTGGGTGATAAAAAATCTAATTTAGAATTATCTGATAAAAGAGCGCAAATGGTACATGATTATCTTTTGAAAGCAGGTATTAGTTCTTTTAGACTTTCATATAAGGGTTTCGGAGAGGATAAGCCTTTGATTGTAAATGATACTGAGGAAAATAGGGCAATCAATCGCAGAACAGAGTTTTTTATATTAAAAAAATAAAAAAATTTTAGCTAAAAAAAATGTTTCTTTTTAAAAGAAGTCAAAATTATTACTTTCTACTTTCTTTAATTCTTGCTTTTTTTCCAGTAAGACCTCTCAAATAAAAGATTCGTGCTCTTCTAACAGATCCCTCTTTGTTTACTTCTACTTTTTCAACAGCAGGTGATAAAACTGGAAAAATTCTTTCAACTCCTACGCCACTTGATATTTTGCGTACAGTGAAGGTTTCAGTATTCATTTTTCCTTTTCTTTGAATAACTACTCCTTTGAAAAGCTGCGTTCTTTCTTTGCCGCCTTCTTTTATTTTATAGTGAACGGTGACTGTGTCGCCTGCACTAAATTTTTGAATATTATTTGTGTTTAATAATTCGTTTTCAACGTAGTTAATGTGTTCCATTATAGAAGTTTTAATTTTTCTCTGAAAAAGGATTGCAATATTACAATATAATTTATGAAAAGCCTAAAAATTTAAAAAAATCTTTATTCATCTAGTAAGTCTGGCCTTCTTTTTTTTGTTCTTTTTATTGCTTCTTTATTTCTCCATTCTTCTATTTTTTTAAAGTTGCCTGAAAGTAATATCTCTGGTACCTTCCAGTTTTTGTATGTAGCGGGTCTTGTATAGACAGGTGGTGCAAGTAAATTATCTTGAAAAGAATCCGTTAAAGCTGAGGTTTCGTCGGAAATAACTCCCGGTATTAATCTAATAATACTATCGCATACTACGGCGGCTGCTAGTTCCCCTCCAGTTAATACATAATCGCCAATTGATAACTCGTCAGTAATATAGTTGTCTCTAATTCGTTGATCTATTCCTTTGTAGTGTCCACATAGTAAGATAATATTTTTGAAAGTAGAATAGTGGTTAGCTACAGATTGTTTGAGTTGTTTTCCGTCTGGTGTTAAATATATAATAGCATCATAATTTCGTTCTGATTTTAATTTATCTATACAGTCTGCAATTGGTTGTATGCACATAACCATTCCTGCGCCTCCGCCAAATTGATAATCATCAACTTTTTTATGTTTATCTTTTGAGTATGAGCGAATATCATGAATTTTTATTTCGACTATTTTTTTGTTGATGGCTCTATGTAAAATAGAGTGTTCAAAAGGACTTTTTAAAAGTTTAGGATGCAATGTTATAATATCAATTCTCATCTTTCAAATTTACTAATTTCTTTTGTTAGATATTCTTATGTTTTTTTTAATATAAACGTGTTTGGATAGACTGACAAAATGACAATAAAATTTATAATATTATTAAAATCAGATATATATAATATTTATATCAATTTATAGTTTATATATATTTTTGATAATTCAATTATATAAAAAACTCTATAAAATATGAATACAAATAGCTGTGAAATTTTACTTAACTAGTTAATTGTGCCCAAAATGGGATTTGAACCCATACACTCAAAAGAGCACAGCCCCCTCAAGACTGCGTGTCTACCAATTCCACCATTTGGGCTGAAAAAAAACCCGAATAAACGGGTTTTGTGACCTGGCTGGGGCTCGAACCCAGGACCCTCTCCTTAAAAGGGAGATGCTCTACCAACTGAGCTACCAGGTCTGGTTTTAGAATTAAGTTTGCAAATATAATTGCATTATTTCAATCAACAACAAATAATATTAAATTTTTGATTTTTTTTAAATAGATTTACAACGTTCAAAAGTTGCATTTTTATCAAACATTTTCCGGTATGTTCTTAAGGTCATATATTTTTTTGTTCCCAGGTTATTTACTATCTTAATCATTTTTGGATTAAAATCACCAATCCAAGTAATAATAAGTTCTTTATATTGTTTACTTTCAATCTCAAACTGTTCTTTAACTGCCATAATAATAGCACCTTCTAAGCCCTTTTTTTGAAAATCAGGAGTTACCCCAAAAGCAATGCCAAATACATTATTACATGTACCTTTAAATTTATGGTATAAAAATTTAAGTTTTCCAAACCAATTTAGATTTCCATTAATATGTTGAAAAATTTGATTAATTTCAGGTAAAGCAATAAAAAATGCTACAGGTTTACTATTGTAATAAGCAAACCATATAAGTTTTTCGTCCATAATTGGTTTCATTTTTCTCATTATTGATCTTGCTTGCGATGCCGGCATTCCTTTGAAATTACTATGTGTTTTCCATGCCTTGTTATAAACAGTTCTGAAATCTTCAGCATAATCGAACATTTTATTTTTTTCTAAATGTCTGAAAGTATAGCCTTTATCTTTTAATATTCTCTCCGATCTTTTTTTATATTTTTCGGGAATGTCATCAGAAATTTTTCGAGAATACATATACTGCTCAAAATATGTTTTGAATCCATAATCTTCAAATAATTTTTGATAATAAGGAGGCTGATATGGATTAGCATAAATTGGTCTATTTTCAAAACCATCAATTAACAATCCCCAATATCTATCTCTTTCTCCAAAATTAATAGGACCATCCATGGCTTCCATTTCTCTTTCTTTGAGCCATTTTTTTGCAGTTTCAAATAATTTAAATGATGCATCTTGACTATTTATACATTCAAAAAAACCTAATCCTCCTGTAGGTTGTTTTTCAGAAAAAGCTTTTTTTCTATTTATAAAAGCTGCGATACGACCAACATACATATTTTTTTCATCTTTCAATATCCATCGCACAGCTTCACCGTGTCTGAAAAATTTATTTTCTTTTTCGTTAAATACTTTTTCTATATCTTGTTTAATATGTGGTATCCAATTGGAGTCTTTTTTATATATTTCAAATGGAATTTGATGAAATAATTTTACGTGAGCAGCTGATTTTACTTCTATAATTGTCATTTAAATTCCGTTTATTTGTAAAAGCAAATTAAGCTTATATTTAAATGAAAAACAAGGTTGTAGTTGTAACTGGCGCGTCTTCTGGAATTGGTAAAGCTTGTGCTTGGTATTTTGCAAAGAATGGTAGTAAGGTTATATTAGCCGCTAGAAGTTTAGAAAAGCTTGAAATAATATATAAAGAAATGATTTCACAAGGATATGAAGTTCTTGTAGTTAAGTCTGATGTTAGTATTGAGTCAGATTGTAAAGATTTAATATCTAAAACAATTACTAGATTTAATAGAATTGATGTTCTTATAAATAATGCCGGAATTTCAATGAGAGCTACTTTAGAAGAAATGGATTTGTCGGTAATTAAAAAAGTTATGGATGTCAATTTTTATGGAACAGTGTTTTGTACTAAATATGCTTTGCCATACCTTTTACAATCAAATGGATCCGTTGTTGGAGTATCCTCAATTGCAGGTTATAAGGGTTTGCCTGGAAGAACTGCGTATTCGGCCTCTAAATTTGCCATTCACGGATTATTAGAATCACTAAGATTAGAAAATCTTAAAAAAGGATTGCATGTACTTATTGCATGCCCAGGATTTACTGCTTCTAACATTAGGAATACAGCATTATCCAAAGATGGGATGATTCAGAAAGAAAGTCCAAGAGATGAAAGTAAAATGATGACTGCAGAAATGGTTGCTGAATATATTTATTATGCTGTATTAAAAAGGCAAAATTCATTAGTTTTGACTTTTAATGGAAAGCTTACAGTACTTTTAAACAAATTTTTCCCCAAATTAGTAGATAGATTGGTTTACAATCATTTAAAGGAAGAACCAAATTCACCTTTTTAAACTTTAATCTAAAATTTTTATTAATAATGACTATATTTTTGGTTGGCTTTATGGGTTGCGGAAAAAGTTCATTAGGAAAAAAACTTGCAAATAATCTTGATTTTAATTTTATAGATCTGGATGATTTTATTGAAGATTGTGAAGCAAGAACAATCAAAGAAATTTTTGAAATTGATGGTGAAGATTATTTTAGAAAGTTAGAACGATTTTATCTTCACAAAGTAATTAATAATAAAAATATTGTTATTTCTGTCGGAGGAGGAACACCATGTTTTTTTGATAATATTCATCAGATGAATAAAAATGGTCTTACAATCTATATTAATATGTCTACAAAAGCTCTTTTTAATAGATTAAAATTATCAAATAAATCTAGGCCCTTAATTGAAGGAATGAAAGACATTGTTTTAAAAGATTATATTAATAAAACCATCAAAGAAAGAGAAGTTTTTTATAACAAATCTCACAAAATTGTAAATGGTACTAATTTATCTGCAAAGCAACTTCAGAAATACTGTTTTGATTAAAAAATATTTTTTATGTACAAAATTGACAACTCCTATTTGACTCTAGAAAAATTATATAAAATAATTAATGAACAAGAATCAATTGAATTATCAAATGATGCAACTTTAAAAATTAAAGACTGTCGTTCTTTCTTAGATCAGCAATCAGATAATAGTACGCCAATATATGGAATTAATACTGGTTTTGGTTCCTTATGCAACGAATCTATTTCTAAAGAAAATTTAGAAGAATTACAAGTTAACTTAGTTATTTCTCATGCTTGTGGTTTTGGTGAAGAAGTCCCACTATCTGTTGTAAAGCTTATGCTTTTTCTAAAAATTAAGTCTTTATCTTTTGGATATTCAGGAGTTCAACTAGATACTGTTAATAGGCTTATTGATTTTTACAATGAAGATATTTTACCTGTTGTTTACCAACAAGGTTCTCTGGGAGCCTCTGGAGATTTAGCACCTTTGGCTCATCTTTCTTTACCATTAATTGGTATGGGCGAAGTTTATTATAAAGGTCAGAAAGTAAAATCTGAACATGTTTTAAAAGAAATGGCTTGGAAACCTATCTGTTTAAAATCTAAAGAAGGTTTAGCATTACTTAATGGTACACAATTTATGAGTGCATATGCAATACATTCTTTNTTCAAGTCATACAAACTATCTTATTTAGCTGATTTAATCAGCTCTATTTCANTTGAAGCATTTGATGGTAGAATAGAGCCATTTAATGAATTAGTTCATCTTATACGTCCTCATAAAGGTCAGNTAAAGACTGCAAAAAATATTTCAGAATTTTTAGANGGTAGTGNTTTAATTAAACAGGAAAAAGTTAATGTACANGACCCTTACTCTTTACGTTGTATACCGCAAGTACATGGAGCAACTAAAGATGCTTTAGAATATGCTAAAAATACTATTGTTNCTGAAATTAATTCAGTTACTGATAATCCTAATGTCTTTGCTAAAGAAGGTAAAGTAATATCAGCNGGAAATTTTCATGGTCAGNNTCTAGCATTAGTAATGGATCATATGGCAATAGCATTATCCGAGTTAGGCAGTATTTCTGAACGAAGAATTTATCTTTTAGTATCAGGGCAAAGAGGTTTNCCTCCTTACTTGACGCCTAATGTTGGTTTGAATTCCGGTTTTATGATACCACANTATACGGCTGCAAGTATTGCTAGTCAAAACAAACAATTATGTACTCCTGCATCTGTAGATAGTATTGTNTCATCNAATGGTCAAGAAGATCATGTTAGTATGGGTGCAAATGCTGCTACAAAACTGTATATAGTCGCNGAAAANATCGAAAGAATATTAAGTATTGAGTTAATGACTTCCTCTCAAGCCTTGTCTTTCAGAACTAAAAAGTCTTCTGATTTTATAGAAAGTTTTGTTAATAGTTTTAGACAAGANGTAGCTGTTTTATCAAAAGATGTTTTANTGNATGATGAAATGAAGAAGTCGCAGNAATTTATTCAGAATTTATCTTTAGATGAAAGTTTAATNTGNTAACACTTTCTACATATTAAAAGNCTTTTTTCTTCATTTATTAAAGTAGTNGCNAAAATATAATCATTACCACCATCATTTAGAGCCAGTTTTTTGCGAATCTCATTTACTGAATTAGGGAAGTTTCTCTTAGAAATATTTGCTTTTTTAGACTTAATGGCCATTTGAATTTCTTTTTTATTAAATCGGCATATTGTATTNAGTTCAAAACATCTTCCAGGAAAANCTTTTATATATCTATCTGAAGTGTAGAGATGACTGTTAGGGTGAAGTTTACTTAGCTTAAAAAATAAGGCAATAGACTTAAAAGCACCTGCTTTTAATATACTTGNATTAGGTTCGTAAATGTACTTTAGAGGTNATGATANGTTTATTTTACAATTTTGTTCTTGCTCATTGTCAAATTCAAAANTGAANTCTTTTGCTAAATCTTTACAAATTATAGATGTTAGCTTTTTACTTNAATTAGCGTCAATGAGAAACAATAATTCTTTACATTCATTATTTANTGCTATGACATGTATTTCTTTGATGTTAGGCAATTGCTCCATAGCTAGTTTAATATCAAGCAATGGAGATACTTTAACTAAAATTTGCTTTCCTTTTTNTAAAANTAAGTTTAAGTTTTTTATGATATTTGGGTTGTATTCCTCAAGTTTTACGACTTTNGAATTATTTTCATTTCTTCTAGATGGATCAANGTAAATTAAGTCAAAGTTNTNTTTTGTATTCTTTAAAAATTCAATACCATCAATAAAATGAGATTCAACTTTTGCTTGTAAACACTCAAAGTTATGTTGTGCAATAAATTGTAATTCAAAATCCTTTTCGCAATGAATAGTATTTTTAAAAGATTTACTGATAAAAAAACTNTCTATTCCTAAGCCGCCAGTTAAGTCAATAAAGGATTCGCCATTACAAATTTTAGACTTATATAAAGCNGTATGCTCAGATGAGCATTGTTCCATGCTAACTTGTTTGGGATAGATGAGATTTTTATAATTTTTAAAAGANGGTATTTTTGTTTCAATAATTTNTCTAGCCTTGATTTGATTGGCTAATATTCTAATATCTAAATCTAGTTTTTGATTTAATGAAAAAAGAATTTTGTCAATAGGTTTCTTATAATTTTTTGTTATAAAATTTTGCCAATACTCGTCGTTCAGAAAGTTATATTTATTNNTAAAGTAAATAAACATTAAATGTTTTTAGTCAATTCTTGAACGANTTTGAATTCAGATAGAAACTCTTTGGCAATAACTCTAAAAAGTGTNTATAAAGGTATTGCTATAATCATNCCNAAAACACCCCATAATGTACCTGCTGAAATAACAATTATGAAAATTTCTAATGGGTGTGCCTTCACTGAATTTGAAAATATGAGTGGNTGTAGAACGAAATTNTCAATTANTTGCATAATGGCAAATACAACACATATTTTTAGACTTAATGGAATTACTTGTGNATAAAAATCCAAATCTAAATTAGTTGAAATNCCAATAATAACACCAATTATAGCTCCAATCATCGGTCCTANATATGGAATAACATTTATAATACCGGCTAAAAATCCAATTAGAATAGCATTCTTAATACCTATAATAGAAAGTCCAGTACTAACAATAATAGTAATAATGCTTATTTGTAATATTATTCCAATAAAGTATCTACTTAATAATCGTTTTGTATTTTTCAACACGTTAAGAATTTGATTTGTTTTACTTTCAGGTGTTAGAGCTAATAAAAAATCACTGTACAGCTTTTTTTCTTTTAAGAAGAAGAAAGTGATGAATATAATTGAAAATAATGCGATAAGACTATTTCCCAAAATNCCGATAGCAGAATTGAAAATAGATTTTACATTCGTTAGGTTGAATAATTGACCTATTTCATCGTCAATTGAAGATTCCTTTTCTATTAGATGATGGTTTTTTAGCCAATTTTCTAAATCATTTATTGGTTCNTCTAATTCNAANGCNACNGCTTCAAAATTAATNTTAGANATNATTCTAGCCTCTTCCATAACTAAAGGAGTGAAAAGAGCGAAAAAACTAGTGAAGAATGTTAAAAGAACGAGTAGTGTAATGACACTTTTTATAGCGCTNGGTAAATTTCTNTTTTTGATTTGTATTTTNCNNAGTAGTTTCATTATTGGTCTTCCAATAAGCGCCAAAACTAGTGATACTATCAAGTATACAACAATTGTTTTGAGATAAAAAACTAGTACTATTCCAATAATTGACGCTATAAGTATAACGCTATTTTTGAGGGTGCGGTTCATTTATCTAATGTATTAGTTTTGGTTTGAAAAAACAAAATGTATAATATTAGCTCCCATTTTTAAAGCTTTTANCCTAATTTCAGGACTATCATTGTGCACTTCAGCATCTTCCCANCCATCGCCTAAATCACTCTCATAAGAATAGAATATAACCATTCTGCCTTCNTGAAATAATCCAAAACCCTGTGCTGGTTTAGCATTGTGTTCATGTATTTTGGGCAAACCATTATTGAAATCATAAGTCTGATGATATATTGGGTGGGAATAAGGTAGTTCTACAAATTCACTTTCAGGAAAAATTTTCTTCATCTCAGGTCTTACAAACTTATCCATNCCATAATTATCGTCTATATGCAGAAATCCGCCTCCAATTAAATATTTNCTTAGGTTTTCGCTTTCTTCAATTGAAAAAATAACATTTCCGTGTCCNGTCATATGTATGAAAGGATAATTNAAAATATCTGTACTGCCAACATCTACAATATCGTATTTTGTGTCAATATTAGTTCCTAAATTCTCATTACAAAAAACAATTAGATTATTGAGTGCCGTTGGNTTAGAATACCAATCGCCGCCACCATAATATTTTAACACAGCAATTTTGTATGATGGAGAAGAAAANCTAAACGCAATTATGANAATACTCAGGAAAATTAGCTTTTTCATTGATTTATTAAATTTATAGTATNGCAACTTACTATTGNAGCAGTTTCTGTTCTAAGTCTATTGNTGCTNAGTGAAACTGANGAAAAACCATGTTTNATAGCATAGTCTATTTCTTTTTGGCTAAAATCACCTTCTGGACCAATCAATACTAACGTATCAGTACCTTTTTTGATAACTTCCTTAAGTTGTTTTTTTTTGTCATTNTCNGCACAATNAGCAATGTATCGTTCTTCTNTNGTATTGTTACTAACAAAACTATCAAATGAAACCGCCGCNTTAAGTTTTGGGANGTAGGCTTGTTTTGATTGNTTCATAGCAGCAANNAGTATTTTATTCATTCGNTCAAGTTTTAAGACTTTTCTTTCNGAATGTTCACATATAATTGGTGTAATTTCATTAATCCCTATTTCAGTAGACTTTTCCAAAAACCATTCGAAACGCTCATTNNTTTTTGTAGGTGCAATAGCTATATGAATATGTANATCACTTTTACCATAGTNGCGTTCTACATTATCTATTTTTANATGACAGGATTTTGGATTGTCACCAATNAATGTTGCTTTGTANTACCCGCCTTTACCATCGACGAGATAAATAATATCTCCAATTTTTTTTCGTAATACTTGAATGCAATGTCTGCTCTCTTCTTTTGAAAGTGTGTATTCATCTGAATTTATGTCTGGCGTGTAAAANAATTGCATAATATTTTCAAAAGTATAAAAAACTAAATTTACTCATCTAATTTTATTTTCTTTGTTCATTATGGTTGAACTTAATCAATTGGTGTATGTTTTATAATCAGAATGGTGAAATTGTAAGNNCTNTTCAGCTAGAGATGAATAACCGTTCTTTCTTNTATGGAGATGGTTTGTTTGAACGTCTTAGACTGTTTAACGGTCAAGTTTTCAATAGACAAAATCATTACAACAGATTATCTTTTTCATTGAAAGAGTTACANCTNGACATTTCAGTTTCTATAGATGAGCTTTTTGAACAAGTAGAGTGTTTAGCTAATCAAAATGGGNTAANTTCTTGTAGCGCTAGAATTTCAATATTTAGAAANTCAGGAGGCTTATATACTCCAGAAACACTTCTAGCTAGTTATGTAATAGAAACTATGGGAGAGGCATCTGATTGTTTTTCATTAAGGGATGGTCTGCAGATAGGNGTTTATGATAAGCATCTTAAATCTAAAAGTTTACTATCTACAATAAAGTCTTCTAGCGCAAATTTATATGTATTGGCTTCATTAGAAAAGAAAAGAAAAAACTTAGATGAATTGTTGTTGCTTAATTCTGATAAACTACCTATTGAGGGNACTAACTCTAATNTTTTNATTTTAAAAGATGGTAAGATTTTTACACAACCACTTTCTGAAGGNCCTTTGTCGGGNTGTATGCGTTCTTTGATAATTAGTGTTTTAGATGTNGAAGAGAANATATTGAGATTATCAGATATTCAAACAGCTGACGAAATATTTTTCACCAACTGTAATGGTATTCGCTATGTCAAAAAGTTTGGACAATATGAGGGGTATAACAATANCATAGCAAAGAAAGTCGTGNAAAAATTAAATGCANTAATTTAATTCAGGGTCCTCAGGCATATTTGACCAAATAGCATANTNNNTNTCCATTTTTTTAATGAAATCACGCCACATNTGTTTATCGTTATTATCTAGAAGATGTTTNANATTTTCATTGCATACTATCCAAGACTTTTCATTGAGCTCGTGTTCTAGTTGCCCTNGACTCCATCCTGAATAGCCAANAAAAAAGCGTATTTCTGTAGCGTTTACTTNTTTATTNTTTATCAAATTTTTNAGAGTNTCGAAATTACCACTCCAATACAGATTATCGCTAATTGGTATTGAATTTTCTATTTTATCTCCTAAGCNNTGTATGTANTGAAGTGTATTTTTTTCAACTGGNCCTCCAACATGCACATTAGNATCAAAAGATGGAAAGTCTTCAAACAAGTCGTGAATTTTAATTTTGGTAGGCTGATTTAGTATAAAGGCGATACTTTCATTATCGTTATGTTCTGTGAGAAGTAATACGGAACGCTTGAAATTTGTATCCANCATANTTGGTTNTGAAATTAATAATCTTCCTTTTTTGGGTTTAATNTTTTTCATACACCTATAACNAACAGTTTAATAGAATTNTTACCTNNATTAGATNAAATTANAGTTCATTCAGTTTAAANGTATCTTTTAANCTAACTCCTTTTTCGGTATGNTTAACGGTACAACATTCATTGTAATTGTCGTGNTGTAAAAAAATAACATATTCTTTATCGGCTGCCTCGTGTAAAAATTTTTCTTTTTCTGTCAGTGTGACTAAAGGTTTTGTNTCGTAGCCCATAACNTAGGGTAGAGGTATATGCCCTGTGCTTGGTAGTAAATCAGCGGCAAACACTAGGGTTTTACCTTTATATTGTATATGAGGTATCATTTGTGCCTCTGTGTGTCCATTTACAAAAAGAGTAGAAAAGCCTTTAAAAAGCTCTCCTTCTTGTTCAACGAAATTTAAATGCCCACTTTCTTGAATAGGGATTATATTTTCNCTTAAAAATGAAGCTTTTTCTCTATTGTTGGGCTGTGTNGCCCATTGCCAATGGTCTTTATTACTCCAATACTTAGCNTTTTTAAAAGCCATTTCAAAACCACTTCTATCCTTATTCCATTTGACACTACCTCCACAGTGGTCAAAGTGTAGGTGTGTCAAAAAAACATCTGTAATATCNGAAGGCGAATAGCNCAAGTTTTCAAGTGAGCTAATTAGGGAAACATCACCATGTAAATAATAATGTTTTAAAAATTTATCCTCTTGTTTATCACCTATACCATTATCTATTAGAATGAGTTTGTTACCATCTTCTATCAGTAATGAACGCATGGCCCAAGGACATAAATTATTTTCATCTGCTGGATTAGTTCTACTCCANAAAACTTTAGGNACAACCCCAAACATAGCTCCACCATCGAGNTTAAAATAACCTGTATCAATTGTATACACNTTCATGTTGAAAAGTTTAATTTTTTCAAATGTATAAAATGTCAATTATCTATAATTTACAATTCTAATAAATTTTATCAATGAAAGTACATTTAATNGCAATNGGTGGTAGTGCAATGCATAATTTAGCTTTAGCATTACATCATAAAGGATTTGAAGTATCGGGTTCTGATGATGCTATTTTTGAACCGTCTAAAAGTCGCCTTAACTCTTTTGGCTTATTGCCACAAAAGATGGGTTGGTTTNCTGATAAAATACATAAAGACNTTGACGCTATCATATTNGGTATGCATGCTAGAATTGATAATCCTGAGTTAATTAAAGCTCAAGANTTAAAAATTCCTATTTATTCCTATCCAGAGTATATTTACAATCATAGTATTGACAAGAAAAGAATTGTAATAGGGGGGAGTCATGGAAAAACTTCCATTACNGCTATGATACTACACGTTTTACATCATTACAATATNGATTGTGATTATATGGTAGGAGCTAAGTTAGATGGCTTTGATACTATGGTTAGGTTAAGTGCNGAAGCTCCAATAATCGTTTTGGAAGGTGACGAATACCTTTCNTCACCAATTGATAGACGGCCTAAATTCCATTGGTATAAGCCTCAAATAGCTATNCTTAGTGGTATTGCNTGGGACCANATTAATGTGTTTCCAACATTTGAAAATTATGTCAATCAGTTTAGGATTTTTAAAAATGATGTTNAAGATNTACTTTTTTATTGTGNTGACGATGAGGTANTATCTGNTTTATGTNAAGAAGATTCNACNTGCCGATTAGAGTCGTATAGCGTTCCTAATCATTGTGTTGAAGACGGTATNACTTACTTAATAGATGGAGANGATAAANATAGACTTGAAATATTCGGAGAGCATAATTTGCAGAATATGAATGCTGCTTTATTTGTTTGTCAAGAATTAGGTATTCAAAAGAGTGATTTTTACAAAGCTATTTGCTTATTTAAAGGTGCTTCTAAANGATTGGAGTTAGTNAAAANAGGTAAGAGCTCAGTTGTTTATAAAGACTTTGCTCACTCTCCNTCAAAACTAAAGGCAACTTCATCGGCTATGAAAAAACAATANACAGATAGAGNATTGGTTGCCTGNATGGAATTACATACTTTTTCTAGTCTGAATAAGGTTTTTTTAAAAGAGTATATGGGNNCTATGGACACACCTGATATAGCTNTAGTGTATTTTAGTAAAGAGGCTATAGCTCATAAAAAGTTAGAGNANATTTCAGTNGATCAAGTTCATAAAGCCTTTGGTCGACATGATTTAAAGGTATTTACTGAATCGAAAGAAATGCAACAGTTCTTGAAGTCTTTAAAATGGAATAATCNAAATCTTTTAATGATGAGTTCNGGTAATTTTGATGGAATTGATTTTAACTGTTTAGCTGAAGATCTTTTNGGANATTAAATAAATAAAAAAGCCCTCATTTGAGGGNTTTTTTTAGCTATTCATAGTCACAATAAATTCTTCATTTGTTTCCGTTCTTAGTAGCCTNTCTCGCATAAATTCAATAGACTCTACTGGNGTCATATCTGCAAGATGGTTTCTGAGCACCCAAATTTTCTGAGTTATATCTTTNCCTAGTAGTAGATCTTCTCTACGAGTACTNGATGATGTAACGTCAATNGCAGGGTATATTCTTCGGTTAGATATTTTTCTATCTAATTGAAGTTCCATATTACCAGTACCTTTAAANTCTTCNAAGATAACTTCATCCATTTTACTGCCTGTTTCAGTTAATGCAGTAGCTAGAATTGTAAGTGAACCACCGTTTTCNATTTTTCGAGCAGCGCCAAAGAATCTTTTNGGTTTTTGTAATGCATTAGCATCAACACCTCCGGTAAGAATTTTACCAGATGCTGGTTGAACAGTATTATATGCTCTAGCTAAGCGAGTTATTGAATCAAGTAAAATAACAACATCATGCCCACATTCGACTAGTCTTTTTGCTTTTTCTAGAACAATATTAGCTATCCTAACATGTCTATCAGCAGGTTCGTCAAAAGTTGACGCGATAACTTCAGCGTCTACACTTCGNGCCATATCAGTAACTTCTTCAGGTCTTTCATCGATAAGTAAAATCATAAGATATGCTTCTGGATGATTTGCTGCAATAGCATTTGCAACTTCTTTTAATAAAACAGTCTTTCCTGTTTTAGGTTGCGCTACAATAAGTCCTCTTTGTCCTTTGCCAATGGGNGCAAATAAATCTATCATTCTAGTTGANAGTGAACTTTTGCCGTTTTCTGTTATATTAAANTTTTCATCTGGAAATAGNGGTGTTAGGAATTCAAATGGCACTCTATCTCTAACAATTTTAGGATCTCTACCATTAATTTTTGTAACCTTAATCAAAGGAAAATACTTTTCACCTTTTTTGGGTGGTCTAACAGTTCCTCTTACCGTATCACCAGTTTTTAATCCAAATAATCTAGCTTGTGAATGTGATATGTATATATCATCTGGGGAACTTAAATAATTGTAGTCAGATGAACGAAGAAAACCAAAACCATCAGGCATCATTTCTAAAACTCCTTCTGCTGTAACAATTCCGTCAAACTCNTGTTCATCTANTATTTTTTTATTATTGTTATTAGATTTATGACGATGATTTCCATTTTTTTCTTGTTGTTTAGAATGTTCAATGGAAAATTTAGACTTAGAATTTTCTTTNTTTTTCTTTTCTCTAATNTGTTTTACTTCTTCAGATTTTTTTTCGGTTGATAGTTTTTTNGCCTGAAAATCTAAAATTTCGTANACAAGTTCTTGTTTTTTTAATTTTTGGTACCTTGGTACTCCTAAGTTTTTTGCAANTTCTTTAAGCTCTGGTAANAGCTTATTATTTAATGNATGTATATCAATCATTTGATATTATAAATTTTGAGTTATTTTTTTATGTGAATTTTTTAAGAAAAAAAGTGGATATTTGTTATGGTTCAGAAAAACCTGAGTGCAATTATACTAATAATTTATATTAAAACAAGTAATGTCATTAATTTAATNCTTTAATTTTTTTTATATGATACAAAGAGTGCAGTCTATATATTTATTNTTTTCTATAATTTTTATGATATCAATAACCTATTTCTTTCCNGTNTTGATTAGTAATGAAGGTGAAAATTTTTTTATTCATCAATCAATTTATGCACATATAACAATTTTAGTTTCGACCTTTTTGNTGCTTTATTCCATATTCTTATTNAAGAATAGAAAAAAACAATTGTTATTTAATCAGATTAGTAAGTTTTTANTGTCAGCTACTTTCTTTATTTTGTTCTTTACTAAGGGAGAACTTTTTCCTGCTAGAGGTATGTTTGTTTTTATNATCCCTTATNTACTCATTCTCTTAGCTAATAGATTCATTAAAAAAGACGAGAAATTAGTTCAATCGGCTGATAGGATACGTTAGTGTCTNTTAAACTCTATAACTTCTAGATTTTTCACTTCTCCTTTTTCGATNTCNAATCGTAACATCGTAATGACTTTGTGAATACCGTANTTTCCTGCTGCACCTGGGTTCAAGTGTAANATTTCACGATTCTTNTCATACATTACTTTTAAAATATGAGAATGTCCACAAATGAATAAATCTGGACTATTTTTTTCTAATTCTGCCCTTATGTTTTTAGTATAGTTGTAGGGGTAGCCACCTATATGAGTTATCCATACTTTAACATCTTCGCATTCAAAACGTAAATCTTTAGGGNAAANAGCTCTAATCTTGTGGTNGTCTATGTTNCCATATACGGCNCTNAATGGTTTGAAAGNAGATAGTTGCTCTATCACTTCTATTGTGCCAATATCTCCAGCATGCCAAATTTCATCACAATTTTTAAAGTGCTCAAATACTTTAGGGTGTAAACTAGAGTGTGTNTCAGAAAGAAGACCAATTTTCATTAATAAATTTNTAGTGTTNTTATACGATTTTTTTCTNCCCAACCACTTTGNCCATCTANAAGTTTAATAAGAAACATATCTTCATTTTCATNTAATATTAATACTTTATTGCCTATGTCTACATTTTTACTNGAATTATAGATGATGTTATCATCAAATAACTTGGTTTCTTTAAGAATTATTCCATANACTTTGTTTTCTTGAATGTTGGCATTATACATCTGAGCCCCAATTAAAAAANTAATTATGATACTTAAAAGTAATCCATTAAACTTCCACTTTTTTCTATTCATNATAAATAATATTAAAAGCANCGATNAAAGCCATATTCCAGTTATTAATAAAACGCTCCACATCTTTNGAGAAAGCCNNTGAGTGATATTGTTCCACCAACTTATGTAAAACAGTTGAGGTATAGGTTCANTTAAAGTGATTCTATTTTGAGCTAAAGNTAGNTTNTTNAGAGCGTCTTTATCTTTTTTTATTTGAAGAGCTTTTTCGTAGTAATAAATACTTAANGGAATTTTGCCAAATTGATANTATGCATTGGCAAAGTTAAAATAAAGCTCAAAAGAANAATAGTTGGAATCTAAAATAGTTTGGTAATTGTNNATTGCCTTAGCATATTTTTCAGNNTGNTAGTTTTCATTGGCAGTAATAAATAGGCTATCTAAATGGGNTTTAGATAACNCTGTTAAAGACAAGAATGTAAATAAGATGACTAATTTATACTTCATTATTTTTTCAGATCTTGTTCTACTTCTATTATTACANCTGTNGCTTTNTCATAAACCTNTTTCATGTCTTCAGTTTCTAATGCTGAAGGTGCAAAACGACAAAACTCACATTTTTCTATAATTGATGTGAAGTTCTTTATTGCTGTTTTTGTCACTCCATTTTTATTAAAGTAGTCATTGATAGTTTCTTTTGATAGATTAGCAATGTTTACATTAAATTTATTGGAGAAATAATTCCAAAGAGACTTTTCTATTTCTTCAAAAAATTGCTCTTTTTTATCATTTTCGAGGTGCTTTTGAGCTTTTTTGAGTCTTTTTTGAGCAAAAACAAGCGATTTTCTATATTTTCTTAAAACGGGATTTTTGTTATTCTTTTCCTCAAAATATAAATAAATAAAGTATACAAAAACAGCTAAAATTGGTATTGAAACTAGTAAAATAAATAGTGATTTGTTAAAAGGGTTTTTGTCAAATCTCTTTAGGGTTGTGTTTGCTTTTATTGTACTAAATGCTTGAGAATTAGTATTGTTTTGAAGTTCTTCAGAAGATAAGTATGACCCCAATTGATATTCGTCATTTTCGCCCTTTAGAACATTTATTGTTATGTCTTGAGTTTTAAGGATTTTGTAAGACTTTGTTTTGGTATTAAAGTAGCTAAATCCTACTCCTTCTATGGTATATTCGCCTTTGTATCTTGGTATCAATAGGTGTTCGAATTCGACACTTCCTGCGATTCCGTTTTTTGTACTAAATGTCTTGTCTTTTTTTTGTGGGTCATAAGCTTCAAAGTTTGAAGGGAAATCAATAGGAATATTATCAATTAAGTGGATATTGCCATTTCCCGAAAGTATAAGCTTATAATTAATAGCTTCATTGGCATCGGCAGTTGTTTTGTCTACAGACGATTTAATTTCAAATTGACCTACTGCACCATTAAAATTTTCAGGCGCACCATCTGGTAAATCTTTTACATTAACCGTAATATTTTTTGATTGTATTTTTTCTTCAATATTTTGATAAGAACCAAACATTCCAAACGGATCTCCAAATGGGTCTCTTCTGTTACGTTGTTTTTTAACTTGTACAGTAACGTTTATTTCCATCGGGTCAATATTTAGATTACCACTTTTTTGAGGTGTTAAGATAAATCGACTTATTTCCCAAACGTTGTGTCTAACACCTTCGATAACTTCTAATTTAGGTGTTGATTTAGTTTCTATATCTTCTTTCCAAAAGCCATTAAGTTCAGGTATAGTTGATATATTAATGTCAGCTAAATTTATTTTTGAGTACAATTTATAGCTGACTACTATTTGTTCACCTTGATAGATGTTTCTTTTATTAACTTTAGCTTTTACAAATACATTTTCAGCTATGTTATAACTAGTACTAGACTTGGTCTTGGGATTAGCTTTTGTTACATTCATTGTGCCTGATTTGGAACGAATAACCTTTCCATTGGAAGTAATACTTGCTTCTCCAATATTGAGTTCGCCTTCCTCGAGTGCAGTTACGTAATAGGAGTAGGTTGTACTTTGTGAACGACTAATTTTACCATTAATTATTTGCATACTACTGCTTGAAGATTGATTAGGCCCGCTGATTTTTCTTAGCCCATTTAAGGATGGTGGATTAAAGCCTGTTCCTTCTCCGTCTAGAGTGAAATCTATTCTAAATTCTTCGCCAACAGCTACTGGATTTTTGCTAACATTTAACTCTAAGGTTTGTCCAAATGAGAGGAAAGGTAAAAAAGTAAGTATGTAAACAATCCAATTTTTCATCTACCAATCCTTTAGAATTTTGAGTTTAACTCCTTTTTGTTTCTTTTTTTGTAAGTCCTCCTGAAGTTCTTTTTCTTGTTGTTGTAGAGCATCTAAAATTTGTTGAGCTTCTTCTTCAGTCATCTCATTAGGATCTTGAGGTTGTTTGGGTTCTTCTTTTTTCTCTTCTGATTGCTCACCTTTTTCTTCTTGGTTTTCACCTTTATCTTTTTCTTCTTCCTCTTGCTCTTCTTTTTTCTCCTTCTTATCTTCTTCTTTTTCTTCTTTCTTCTGTTCTTCTTTTTCTTGCTCTTGACTTTGATTTTTCATTCGCATGGCGTAGGCCAAATTGTGTTTAGTATCCAAGTCTTTTGGATTGTTTCGCAGTGCATTTTTATAGGCTTCTATGGCTTCGTCTAATTTTTGCTCTTTAAGTAATGAATTGCCCAAGTTATGATAGCTTTCTGACTTTTTTATTTTATCATCAGTTTTTTCTGAAAGTGCTGTGAATAATGAATTAGCTTCACCGTAACGTTCTTGTTTATAAATTGCATCAGCCATATTAAAGGAAGCTTCATATGAGCTTTGGTTTTTCATCAATGCTTCTCTATATAGTTGTTCAGCATCACTATAGGAACTGTCTATATAAGCGGTGTTACCTTTTCTGATTTTACTATTGTGATGCTGTGCAAAAACAACAACTGAATTTAGTAGAATAACAAGTAACGTGAGTCTAATTTTCATCTTCTTCAAACAAATTAATTTTACTACTCCATTTATTTTTTCTTCCTTTCATTAGCGTTTCTATAATTAGAAGAATTATAGCTAATCCAACAAACCATTGGAATCGGTCTTTATAATCAGTAAATACTTTGGAGCCAATTTCTTTTTTCTCCATTTTGTTTATTTCCTTAAACAAAGCATTTAGACCACTTTGAGTCGAATTGGCACGAATATACGAGCCTCCNCCTGATTGNGCTATTTGTTTGAGCATTTCTTCATTTAAGGAAGTAATAATAGTATTCCCTTCTCTGTCTTTTTGATAAGATGTTATGGTGCCGTATCTATTTTTAATTGGAATAGGNCCACCTTCAGCAGAACCCATCCCTATAGTGTGTATAAAAATNCCTAATTCTTGTGCTTCTTTAGCCTTTTCAATGGCATCATCTTCGTGATTTTCACCATCTGTNATAANAATTATGGCTTTATTCTGGTCATTGTTTAAATCAAAACTTTTTATAGATAATTCAATAGCTTTTCCTATTGCTGTTCCCTGAGTAGGTACTATACTAGTATTGATTGTAGATAAAAATAATTTAGCAGCAGAGTAGTCGGTTGTAATTGGTAGCTGTACATATGCATCACCAGCAAAAACAATCAGTCCTATTCTGTCTCCATCAAGTCTATCAATCAATTTAGATATGGATTGTTTAGCTCTCATTAAGCGGTTAGGCTGTAGGTCTTCAGCCAACATACTATTTGATAAATCAATAGCAATCATTAAATCGACTCCTTCTCGTTTTACCTCTTCCATTTTAGAGCCAATTTGTGGGTTGGCAATGCCTATAATNAGAGAGCNAATTGCAGNAGCNAACAAAATAAATTTGAATCGAAGCTTAAACTCTGAGGCCATNGGCATAAGTTTATAGACTANCTTAAGTTGTCCAAAAACTTCNATNGCTTTCTTTCTCCATCTTNCAGAAAGGATAAATNCAAGTATTATTATCGGTATCAGAACCAATAAAAACAACCATTCGCTATTTTCGTATCTCAACATTATGTTATGCTTCTAAATATAGTGTGCCTNAGTATAAACTCAATAATTAATAAAGTTAATGCCAAAAGTGCTAAAGGATAAAATTCTTCTTTNTTCTTATGATATTCTTTAACTTCAATCTTTGATCTTTCCAATTGATCGATTTCTCTNTAAATAGACTCNAGAGCTTTGTTTGAAGTTGCTCTAAAATACTGACCGTTAGTAACAGAGGCTATGTTTTGTAGTGTTTCTTCGTCTATTTGTACTTCAACATCTTGATANACTGTTGTNCCAAAAGGTGTTTTAAAAGGGTAAGGGGCATATCCTTGTGTGCCTACACCNATGGTGTAAACTCTTATNCCGAACTTCTGTGCAATCTTTGCAGCTGTTAAAGGAGCTACTGAGCCTTGATTATTTACTCCATCTGTCAATAGAATAATAACTTTACTTATAGCCTCACTTTCTTTTAGTCTGTTTACGGCAGTAGCTAAGCCCATACCGATAGCAGTTCCATCTTCAACCATTCCACTTTTAACATTTGCAAATAAGTTCTGCANTACTTGGTGGTCTGTAGTTAATGGACATTGAGTNAAGCTTTCCCCNCTAAATATTACTAATCCAATNCTATCATTTGGTCGCCCTGAAATAAAATTCATAGCCACATTTTTTGAAGCTTCCAGTCTATCAGGTTTTAAATCCTGTGCTAACATACTTCCTGAAATATCCATTGAGATTACAATATCAATTCCTTCTGTAGTCATATCTTCCCAAGACAATGTTGATTGTGGTCGGGCAAATGCAATTATTAGAACGGTTAATGCTATGGTTCTAAATAGAAATAAAAGATGACGTCCTTGTGCCTTCCAGCTATTTTGAGTAATGCCTTTTAAAGAAGAGATTTGCAGTTGTGCGGCTTGTTCTCTTTGTCTTAAGTAATACCATATCCATAGCAATGGCACTAGAGCCAGGGCGTATAAAAAATCGGGGTTATAGAATGTCCAGTTATTCCACATCATCGATTTCTTTTTGAGGTTTTGTTTGATGAATAAAGTCGTGTCCAATTTTTAGACTTTCTTCATTTTCTATTTGTAAAGGTTTTGCCTTGGCGAATTTTGCTAAATCAGATCTAGTCAAAAGTTCTTTTAGCTTAGTAGTATTTATTCCTTTTTGGTTAAGCTGAAAAAGAATTTCATTCGTAGGAATTTCCATTGCTGGGGTGCCAATACCGTTTTCAATATAAGTTCTAATAATTTCAGAAAGCTCACTATAGTATTCCTTTACATGATTTTCTTGCCATAATTTTTTGGCATTTAGTTTTTCCAGTTCTTTAAAAGCAATTACATAGGCTGGAATTTCTTTTTCAACATTTTTGATATCAGTTGGAGTTTTATCACTGTTTTTGATAAACCATCTGATTGTGTAAATCAAAAGGGTAAGAATTAGAAGTGCTAGAAGGTAAGGGCTTAATTCCTCAAAACTTATTGGAGTATGTTTAGGTGCTTTAATATCTTTAAGTTCAGCATCTTCTGCCATTTCTATTGTATTTACCATAATGGCAATAGAGTCGCTAATAAACGACTTAAACTGAATAGATGGTAAATAATAAACCCCGCTATCCCAAACTGTTAATATATAAGATTGTGTGACTTGCCATCCTTCATAAGTTTTTATGCTGTCTACTAATGATTTGGAAACAATTTCTAGAGCACCTATTGCATTAGTGAAATGGGGTAAACTATCGCCATCTGAAAGCTCAGCTTGTATGCTGAAGTTTATTTGATCGCCAATAAGTATATTGGTGCTATCAACTTTCACATTAAGTTGTGCAAAAATAGTTGTGGGCAGTAAAAGAAGTATTAGTAGCTTTTTCATTTCCCTCTTCTTTTAAAAAATTGGATTAATGGCTTGATATAATCTTTATCGGTACGTAGTTGAATGGTATCAACACCACTTGTTTTAAACAATTGATTTATGGATTTTTCATTTTCTATATAATTTTTGTGATAAGTCTCTCTTATTTCTTTGCTACTAGTGTCAATCCATTTGATTTGCCCTGTTTCAGAGTCTCTCATTTGAACAAGTCCTACATTAGGTAATTCTTCTTCTCTTAAATCATGAATCCTAATGGCTACTAAATCGTGTTTTTTATTGGCTATTTTTAGTGGAGCGTCAAAGTCATCAGCAATGAAATCGGAGATAACAAAACAAACGCTACGTTTTTTTATAACATTGTTGAAATAACGCAATGCTTCACCAATATTTGTTCCTTTGTTTTCAGGTTCAAATGCTATTAATTCTCTAATAATTCTTAGAATATGAGATTTTCCTTTTTTTGGCGGAATGAATTTCTCGACCTTATCGCTGAAGAAAATAACTCCGATTTTATCATTATTTTGAATTGCCGAAAAAGCAATGACTGCCGATAACTCAGTCACTAACTCTTGTTTCATTTGATTTTGTGTTCCAAAGTTTTTGGATCCACTGACGTCAATCATTAGTATGACTGTCATTTCTCTTTCTTCTTCAAACACCTTGATAAAAGGGTTATTGAANCGAGCCGTAACATTCCAGTCTATGGTTCTGATATCATCGCCAGGTTGGTATTCTCTTACCTCGCTAAATGCCATACCTTTTCCTTTAAATGCAGTATGGTATTCNCCNGCAAATATATGATTGGAAAGACCTTTAGTCTTCAATTCAATTTTTCGAACTTTCTTTAATAATTCGCTGGTCTCCATTATGGNATTTCAACAGTATTTAGAATTTCAGTGATAATATCTTCACTTGATATGNTTTCCGCCTCTGCTTCATACGACAAGCCTATTCTGTGTCTTAGAACATCGTGNCAAATAGAACGAATATCCTCAGGTATTACATAACCTCTTCNTTGTATGAAGGCAAATGCTTTAGCTGCAGATGCNAAGCTGATACTTGCTCTTGGTGAGGCGCCAAAACTTATTAGGTCCTTNAATTTAGTTAANCCTGATTTTTCTGGAAAACGTGTAGCAAAAACGATATCTATAATATACTGCTCAATTTTTTCNTCCATATACACTTCCTTNACAAGTTCTCTAGCAGCGATTATCTGTTTTGGTTTTAGTATTTGATTGGCTTTAGGAAAAGATTTTGCTAAATTATTTCTGATTATTAGCTTTTCTTCGTCTTTNGTTGGGTAACTTATAACTACTTTTAACATAAATCGATCAACTTGTGCTTCTGGTAGAGGATAAGTTCCTTCTTGTTCAACTGGATTTTGTGTNGCTAAAACAAGAAATGGCTCATCNAATTTGAATGTTTTATCTCCAATTGTAATTTGGCGCTCTTGCATAGCTTCTAAAAGAGCAGATTGTACTTTTGCAGGAGCACGATTAATTTCATCTGCAAGTATGAAATTTGAAAAAATAGGTCCCTTTTTGACAGAAAATNTTTCATTTTTAGGACTATAAATTTGTGTTCCTAAAACATCGGCTGGTAATAAATCAGGNGTAAATTGTATTCTACTAAAATTAGCATCAATTGTGTTAGCTAAAGTNTTGATAGCTAATGTTTTAGCTAATCCAGGAACACCTTCTAATAAAATGTGNCCATTTGAAAGTAAGCCAATTAAAAGTCGTTCTGTCATATGTTTTTGTCCAACTATGACTTTATTCATTTCCATTAACAATAAATCAATGAATGCACTTTCTTTATTAATCTTATCGTTTAATTCTTTAATATCATTATTTGAGCTTGTTTCCATAGTTATANTTTGTAAAAATGCAAATTTAATAAAGTGNTTTAATTTTTTCAAAAATTTAACGTTACAAATCTATTTCTATTGCTTTTNTNTTAAAATTTAAATTAAAAANTATGTTTTGATTTTTNTNAAAAANTTAATTTTATAAATTCAATTGAATATTTTTGCACTATTCAAAAAATGAAAAGATATTTTGTAGAAATAATGTATGATGGAGCTAATTATCATGGTTGGCAAATTCAGCCTAATTCAATAACTGTTCAAGAGCAGTTNNAAAAGTCAATTAGTACAATTTTAAATNAAAAAATTAGTNTTGTNGGTGCCGGCAGAACTGATGCTGGTGTTCACGCCAAACAATTTTTTGCTCATTTTGATTNTGAAAATANTCTNAGTGATAATAATTTTATTTATANGTTAAATTCTATTTTACCTAATGACATTTNTATAAAATCTATTTCTGTTGTCAANNATAATGCACATAGTNGATTTGATGCAGTTTCAAGGACNTATGAATATATTATTTGNCAATCAAAAAATCCTTTTTTAATTAANGGNGCTTATTATTTAAACAAACCATTAAANTTAGATAATATGAGTAAAGCANCAAATGTTTTATTTGATTTTAGTGATTTTACNAGTTTTTCAAAACTTCATACTCAAACTAANACTAATAATTGTCTAATAAAAAAAGCNTATTGGAAGCAAAATNATGACACTATTGTATTTACNATTGAAGCCGATCGATTTCTTAGAAATATNGTAAGAGCAATAGTAGGTACATTATTNGATGTCGGGATTAACAAGAANACTGTTAATGATTTTGTTGAAATAATNAAATCTAAAGACAGATCAAANGCNGGTATATCTGTTCCTGCTCACGCCTTATATTTAACCAAAGTTTGTTATCCAAAATCAGTTTGGTTATGAGTGAAAAAAATGGAAAAACCTTTGATNTNTTACTGTTAAATAGAGTTTTGACGTATGTTAAACCTTATTTNAANATTTTTTNTGGAACTGCAGTTTGTGCAATTTTAATCGCTTTTTTATCGCCTGCAAGACCATTATTAATTCANTATGCATTTGATAATTATATTATTACNCCAAATGAAAANAAACTACTTTTAATTACGTGTTTTTTAGTTGTTTTGTTATTTGNAGAAAGTGTTTTACAATATCTNTATACATATTGGTCTAATTATTTAGGACAAAGTGTNATTAGAGATATTAGGTTAAGCATTTACAAAAAAATAATAAATTTTAAACAACAATATTTTGACAAAAATCCAATAGGTGCTTTAGTTACTAGAGTTGTGTCAGATATCGAAACAATTTCTGATATTTTTTCTCAAGGTTTGTTAGTGATAATAGCNGATNTTCTTAAGTTAATTGTTGTNCTAATTGTAATGTTTTTAACTGATTGGAGATTAACTTTATTCAGTTTNGCATCAATTCCTTTGCTGTTGNTAGCTACATATTGGTTTAAGAGATCAATAAAATCAGCGTTCCAAGATGTTAGAAAGCAGGTCTCATTACTTAATTCTTTTGTTCAAGAACANATTGTTGGTATGTATATTGTACAATTGTTTAATAGAGAGGATATTGAGTTTGAAAAGTTTAAAAACATTAATAATGCTCACAAAAATGCTCATATAAAATCTATATTTTATTATTCAGTCTTTTTTCCNGTTGTTGAAATATTATCTGCTATATCAATTGGTTTATTAATTTGGTGGGGAGGTGTGGAAGTTGTNACAACCAATAATATAACACTTGGAGAATTAATTGCATTTATTTTGTACATTCATATGTTGTTTAGACCTATAAGACAATTAGCTGATCGTTTTAATGTTCTTCAAATGGGAATGGTAGCTTCAGAACGTGTTTTTAAAGTTTTAGATACTGATAATTCAATTATAAATAACGGAAAAAAAACCNTAANTANATGTAAAGGTGTTNTTGAATTTAAAAATGTATGGTTTGCATACAATGATGATGATTGGGTATTGCGTAATGTCTCATTTAAAGTTTCNGCAGGAGAAAAAGTTGCAATAGTTGGGTCAACAGGAGCCGGTAAATCTACTATTATNAACTTATTGACNCGTAACTATGAAATTAATGAGGGGATGATTTTAATAGATGGAATAAATTATTTAGAGTATGATTTGTATTCATTGAGAAAAAATATTGCTGTTGTATTACAGGATGTTTTCTTGTTTTCAGATACAATCTTTAATAATATTGTNTTAGGAAGAAATATAAAANTAGAAAAAGTAAAAGCATACGCTAAAGAAATTGATTTGGATGAGTANATNCAATCATTGCCNAATGGATATTTTTTTAATGTAAGAGAAAGAGGAGGTATGTTATCCTCTGGCCAAAGNCAATTGATTTCATTTGTTAGAGCTTATATCGATGAACCCTCAATATTGGTGTTGGATGAGGCAACTTCTAATATAGATTCAGAAAGCGAATCGTTAATTCANCATTCTTGTGAAAAAATAACTAAGAACAGAACNTCAATNATTATTGCTCATCGAATAGCAACAGTAAAAAATGCTGATAAAATTCTTTTATTTGATAATGGAATTCTTNCTGAAGAAGGATCTCATCAAGAGCTTCTTNNAAAAGATGGGAANTATAAACTTTTATANGAATTACAATTTNAAAACTAGTTAATATANANTATTTATATTAATGAAATAGTTTTCGTAAATTGCGATTGTTAAANTAAGTTTTATTATGAATATTGCTAAACCTCAGTTTTTATTGACTTTATTGTTTGGTTTATTAAATTTTAATATTTATTCACAAATTANTACNAANTCTAATGCTCCNTATAGTTCNCCAGTATATTTNGTTGATAGTCTTCTTCTAGGAGAAGGGGTCGTAGCTACTAATCATTTATTTCAAGGTGATCCNTTNCAAATAGGATTCTTTAACGGTGAAAATAGCAATATCGGTTTGGACAGTGGTATTATNATGGGAACTGGTGATATTATTGAGGTNGTTCCTGGTGCTTTTGGCGGTTTTTTTGCAAANGCTGTTAATGATCCTGATTTGTTAGAGCTTGCTAGTTCTGTTCCTGAATTAATTGGTCAAGATTTTAATGTAACATCTGTAAATGATGTTGCAATATTAGAGTTTGATTTTGTTCCTGTATCTTCNTATTTATCNTTTAAATATGTTTTTGCTTCAGAAGAATATTTTGCTTACGAAAANACTCAGTTTAATGATGTTTTTGGTTTTTTTATTTCAGGTCCAAACATTGTTGGTCCTTATTCAAGTCCNCCTGAATTTCCAAACGGAAGTATTAATATTGCTAANTTTGAAAGTACAGAGTTAAATAGTTTAGGAGTTGAGCTGCCAATCACAATTTCNTCNGTAAACGCNTCTTATAATCCTTCTCTGTTTGTTGAAAATCAAAATAATGGAAATAACACAGTAAATTCTGTAGTTGATGGNTTCACAACTGTTATTACTGCTGAAGCTAATGTGCTTTGCGGTGAAACNTATCATATAAGACTCGCAATAGCTGATGGTACNGATACNGGGTTATCATCTTTTGTTTTATTAGAGGCTGGAAGTTTTTCATCACCTCCACTTACNGTAGATAATAGTTTGGGAGTTGATACCAACGAAATATTTACAAATTGTGGCGCACCTGTTACATTAACGGCAAACGTTGCAGGAGAAAACTATGATTTTNTATGGAACACTGGTGAAATAACTCAAAGTATNATTGCTACTCCTGGATATTATTGGGTTCAAGCCACTGACTCCACAGGATGTACNGTTCAGTCAGANTCATTAAGAGTATATTCTCAGCCAGTACCTGAGATTATTTTACCCAATCAAGATAGTTATTGTGAAGGTGATTCNTATATNATTAACCCAACAATTAACAGTGGAACACCACCATTNAATTTTAACTGGGGAGGACTTGAAAATGATGATCAAATTGAGGTTAGTGTTCCTGGNAATTATTACTTAACTGTAACTGACTCCAATGGCTGTTCTGATTTTCATAATATAGAGTTGCTTCAACAATCTCTTCCTGAAGTATCTTTCTCACCACAAGAGATTTTAGTTTGTGGTGGAATTCCTGTTGAAGTAAATGCATATGGNGCTGAGACCTACAATTGGACACCAAATATTGCTTTGTCTTCTGATACNGGAAGNANAATTGAAATCTCAACTTTNTCATCAATTACATACACATTAGAAGGTATTGATTCAATTGGATGTTCATCTNCAATACTCGTTTCAACAACTGCNGCTGATGACTTTTCTTTANATATTAATGCTAATCCGGTTAGTTGTCAAGGATATTCTGATGGTTCTATAACTATTTTNCCTCAAAATACNGCTATATCACCAATCCAATATTCTATTGACGGAGGTCAAAATTATTATAACTATTTNTCATTTGAAAATTTAAATTATGGNAGTTATGACATTAAGGTAAAAGATGGGATTGGTTGTGTTATNTCAGATAGTGTTTTTGTTGAATCTGCTCAGCCTGNTATAGAAGTTTTAATTACTTCNGTTGATGTTAATTGTACATATGATAGTACAGGATTNGTTAGNGTTGAAGAAATATCNGGAGGAAATGTAAGTTCAGGATATTCTTATACTTGGTTTAATTCTGGAACGAATCAAGTTGTTGGTACTGATTCAGTTTTAAATGTNCCAACTGGNGGTTATTATTTAGTTGTTGAAGATGATAATGGTTGTCAAGCTACAGATGAAGTATATCTTTCAGAACCTACTCCTATATCAATATCTTACAGCAAGAATGATGTAACTTGTTATGGAGGTTCTGATGGACAAATTACATTAAGCATTAATGGAGGNGGTACTCCCCCTTATGAATTAGATTGGGTAAATTTTGGTAATTTAAANACAACAAATCTANACAACTTAGAAGCAGGATTTTATGATTTAGAAATTTCCGATTCTAATAATTGTGTTACTTTTTTAAGTATAGAAATAANAGAATCTTTATCACCTCTAACANTTCAGTTACANAATCAGAGCATAAGTTGTTTTGGTTNTGCAAGTGGTTCTGCAAGTGTAACAGCGAATGGCGGTACTCCTCCATACTTTTATGAATGGAGTAGTGGTCATGTNACTTCTNNAGCAGACCAGCTATNTTCAGGATCATATTTTGTCCAAGTAACCGATTCAAGAGGTTGTAGTGTNATTGATTCTGTAGAAATATTAGAGAACAACGAAATAATTTCACAATTAACTTCTACTCCAACATCTTGTTTTGGTTCATTTGATGGTTCAGCTACTATTTCAAGTGTAGGAGGTACNGGAAATTTAACNTATACTTGGTCTAATGGTGAAAATACTTCTTCAATTACTTCTGGATTTGGTGAATATTGGGTTATNGTTGAGGACGAAATAGGTTGTATTACTGAAGATACAATTTTAATTAATCAGCCTCAAAAAATAAGAACAGAACTATCTATTGATGATGTTAGTTGTTATGGTGGAACNGATGGTAAAATTGAAGCTTCTATTATAGGNGGAAATCCTTTTNNTAACGGTTCTTANACTTGTACTTGGACTTTAAATGATGATACTGTTGGTTATAATTATTATATCTTAAATTCAATATCTTCATCTGAATTTCCATATGTATTAAATATTATTGATTACAATGGTTGTACCCATACCTCATATGCATTTATTGATGAACCTCCAGCAATTGATGTCGTAATAAGTGAAATTATCCCTGCTTATTGTCAAAACATTCCTACTGGACAAGCATCAGTAGTAGCTTCTGGCGGGTTTTTAAATCCTGATGGAATGTATAGTTACAGTTGGACTACTGGTGATTCAGGTTCAGTTTTATCAAATCAGAATTCAGGATTATATAACGTTATTGTTAAGGATGATAATAATTGTCAGGGAAATCTTTTT
>PAYK01000003.1 GCA_002714805.1 Flavobacteriales bacterium | reverse complement strand
ATACACATCATAACCACCAGTCCCATTTGGTTCTATTCTTCCTGGGTCAGTATCAAATATCCCGTCATACACATCATAACCACCAGTACTATTTGGAGAAACTTGTACTGGATCTGTATCAAAAATACTATTATATATGTTTATGTTTTGTCCAAATGAAGTTAGAACAAAACAAAAAGAAAAGATAGATAGTAATAATTGTTTCATTTTATTTAATTTAATTGTAAAGATATAAATATTCGCAACTTATACAAGAACTTGAAATTTTCTTCGATATCTAATATTTCTTTCTTCTTTCAAACACTATGAATTGGTTTCAATTTCTAAGGTCTTTCTAATGCGCAGTATATTCTTTTTCTTAGTTTTGAAGAGATAAATTCAATTTAAATGCGAATTAAGAAATTAGATGGTCTGAGAGGAATTTGTAGTGTAATGGTTGTAATCTATCATTATTCTCAAGATTTCTTGCCTGATTATTTATATAACTTCTTTATCATTAGAGAGTCTCATACTTTTGTTGATTTTTTCTTTGTGTTAAGCGGATTTGTTATCGCCTATAATTATCATTCTCTAGGTAATTTCAAAGATTTTTGGACCTACCTAAAGAAAAGGTTTATTCGATTATATCCACTTCTTTTTTACACGGTCAACATTTGCTTAGTAGCCATGATAATATCAAATAATTTTCTCACTAAATATATTGATGAAGGTAGTTCATTAATGGAACAAATATATACAACGTTAGATTCATTAACTTTTTTAAATTCTACTCCTCTACTTGGAGATTCTTTAGGAATGAATCACCCTTCTTGGTCTATCTCTGCAGAAATGATATCTTATATTGTTTTTGGTTTATTAAGTGTAATATTAATCAAAAACCGCAAAATTGTTCTATTCTTATGTATCATGTGTCTATCAACGATCACCTTACTAGATTATGGAACATTTTTCGTTTTTGGAGATTATGGATTTATAAGAGGGTTAATGTGTTTCTTGTTGGGATATTTTATTTGGGAATTAAATTTATTAAAATTTCAACTTAATAACTATTTAGAATACACAATACCTTTTCTACTAACTAGCATTCTTTATATCTTACACATTAATGTCGGCAATAGTATTAGAGTATATTTTGAATTCTTAGTACCAGTAATTTTTGGACTATCTATATTTATACTAATTAAGACAAATGGATGGATTTCTAGGATTCTTGAGAAAGAACCTATGCAGTTTTTAGGCAGAATTTCTTACTCAACATATCTCAATCATTTTATAATATTATATATTTTACCTAATATTTTATTTAAAGTTCTTAGCATACCAAATAATGAAACAATTCAAATTATAATATTCATTCTGTGTTTAATTTTAACAATATTATACTCTTATTTTACTTATAAGCATGTTGAAATCAGGGGAACTAAATTTTTAAGAAAACATCTGTTGAAATAGTTCTTGGAGATGATCCATCTGTTTATTAAATGGTCTTTATTAAAAGTGCTAATAATGTAATTACAAATCAATAATTCCAAGAAGCTTTAGAGTCCAAATGATCAATGCTCCACCTAATATTAAAGTTGGCAAAAGGGTATCGAATTAATTCTTTTAAAATTCCAGAATCTGCAGATCAATATAATTTTCATCAATCTATTTGTAATTCTAATAGTATAATAAGTTAATAGGTTTAAAAAAATATTGATATTTGCCCAAATTTTAAAATACAAATTATGAAAAATATTTTCTTTTTAACATTTATAATATTTTTTGTTTCATGCCAAACGAATGAAACAAATCAAAATAAAGATAATAATATTGATCAATTATTTTTAAAAAATTGTATGACTGTAGAATCTTATCTTAATGATTTTGTAAACGAATCTATAGATTATAAAAAATATTACAACGACACTTGTAAGGTAAGAGGAACATATTTTAATTCTGAAGGTCCAATGAGTGTTGAAGATAGAAAATCGGCACACAAAGAAATGTGGGCGAAATATGACTTTTACTTCTCTGATTCAATTGTTTTTTTACCTGGTGTTAATGTCGAAACTAAAGAAATCGATGGGTCAGTCAGATTTTATTGTAATTTCTCAGTAAAAAATACTGAAAATGAAAAAACTGTTACACTTCCAATTTACCAGTCTTATGATTTTGATAATGATGGCAAATTTATTTATCTTCAATATTTTGGAGATCTTACTGCTGCTATTTCTTCAATAGATTAAAGTCTTTTATTTAAGTAATTTATTAAAAATGAGACAGAACATAAAGTAAATGATTGTACAGTAAATAATAAACGATATCCAATTTTCCCAATCTAACACCCATTTGAAATTATAATATCCTTCATCTATATAACATATAAATAGAGTTATTATTATTGATAAAAGAATTAATATCTTTTTCATAATTTTAATTATTTCGATGGGCAGAGTGTGACAGTATTTATGAACTATGTTATATAATTAACTCAAAAAAACATCAAATACAGATATATTATATTTTGAATATGGTGCTTAAATCATTTGAAGTAACATAATTTTCACCTAAAAAGGTATTTTTATGACATAATATAAAGTCTCTAAATTTTCTTTTTTTACAAAAATCCATATTCGTCATTCTAAAACATCCACCAGTCGTTATCCCAAAGACTGAATAGTTCATTTTGTCAACTTGTTTCAAGAACGCTTTATTTTTATGATTTCTTGATAGCACTTCACAGATTATAATTGGCTTATATTTTTTTATTGTATTGCTCATTCCTTCTAAAACTGAAGTTTCGTAATCTTCAACATCAATTTTAATTATAATTTTTGCTGTATTTTCTATATCCATTTCAGACACAATATTATCTAGCAATTTTGTCTCAACTTGATATGTTATATGATTTTTTATTTTTTGCCAAGAATCCTTTCTTAATGTAGCTGTTGTTTCTATATCTATAGAGTTAGTTTTGGGTAAATATATATTTTGATATCCCATTTTATTAGATAAAGCAATGTTGTGAAGTCTATATTTAACAGAGTTGTAAAGTTTAAATTTTTCATTTTGATTATATATTTCTTTAATTGGTTCAAAAGCGGTTACATTTAAATAGGGATTATTTTTTTTAGCCAATACTGAATATAACCCTATGTTTGCGCCTACATCAAAAAAATAATCGCCAACAATAAATAATTCTTTTAAGACATAATATGTCTCAGCCTCAAATCCATTCGTTTCTTTCCAAAATATATTACTAGAATAAGATACTCCAATATTTTTAGGAAAAAATATTTGATATCCATCATATCTAACAGATCGACCATTTATCCTTACCTTTTTTTCAATGTGTTTAGCTATGAAATTAAAAAAAATATAAATTGGTTTTAAAAACAACGAGAGAATAAAAGAGACATAAAAATTATATCGAATTCGATGGAAGATCATTTTCATAGGACTAACATTTCTTTATTTTTTTCAATAGTAATTTATTAATACTTGTCAATTAATGTAGGAATTAAAACTAATCAAAAATAGTTTTTGTTAAAAACTTAATTAGTCATATTAAATAAATTTTATTTTAAAAATAAAATAATTATAATTGTTATATAAATATTAAATAATTAAGTATGGGTTTATTTGACAAAATTAAAGATACAGGCGGAAAGCTTAGTAGTCTTAAGGATGCGGGCATTGAAAAAGTAAAATCAACATTAAAAGATTTTGAAAATGCTCTTCCAATAATTAAAAAAGCAGGATACAATTTAAATGAATTAAATATTGCTGTTGGTGTGCCTCCATCAATTACTGCAACATTTAATATTAAAAATGTTTCTGATGACGAGCACAAAGCCGCTATTGATGAGATTGATTCAAACAAAGTTGGTAAGGCTGTTCTTAACGCTCTAATTAGCGCCACCAAAATGAAAGAAAAATTAGAAATTAGAAGTATGACTATGAACGAGATTCATGTAGAAATAGGATTAATCCCAAAAGTTAATCTTGTTTATTCTTAAATAAATTTTCTTATTTAAGAATTATAATTGATGGTTTAGAATTAAATTTTTTTGTTATTAAAAAATAGATATAATATTATAATCGTGAAATTATTACTGTTATTCTTGGTTTTTCCATTACTATCTTTTTCACAAAAAGTATATTCTGTTGATTATTCTAACCAGTCTGATATAAAGGTCTTTGTTGTTGAATATGAAAATCAATGTGATTTAAAAGTCTATAAAGTTGATTATCCAAATCAAACTAAAGGAAACAAAGGTCTTTGGTACTTTGTTGATTATCCAAATCAGTCTGATAAAAAAATATATTTTGTTGAATATCCTAATCAATCAGACTTAAAGATTTTTTTTGTTGACTATCAAAATCAGTCTGGTTGGAGAAATAAATCAAAACAGTATTTGATGTATTAGACAAAACCTAAAAAAAATCGTTTAAAGCTATATTATCAATGAGAATAGAACAGTTGACATTTACTAGATTTGTTGCTGCAATTTCAATTGTTATTTTTCATTATGGCAAGGATGTTCCTCCATTTAATTATTTATCTTTTTTATTTCAACAAGCTAACATAGGAGTTAGTTACTTTTTTATTCTTTCAGGCTTTGTAATGATCATTGCATATCATAATAAAGAAAAAGTACATTTTTTATCGTATATGAAAAAAAGGTTCGCTAGAATATACCCTGTAACTTTTCTAGCCGCAATTTTATTATTAATTTTTAAAATTTTAGAATTATTTATATATCCAGCTAAGAGTGATTTAAGCATAACAGATTTTTTATTAGGAATAAGTCTCCAACAAGCTTGGTTCCCTGCCAAAGCTTTGTCATTTAACACTCCAGCTTGGTCTATTACTGTTGAGTGGTTTTTTTATTTATGCTTCCCATTTATATTTAATCGGTTTTATAAACGTCCAAATATGTGGCTCATTTCAACTATAACTCTAGTTATTTGGTTAATCAGTCAATATATCCTACATTATTTTTTATCGTCTTCTTTTTATATGGGCTTCCCATCAGCTAGCCATAGTCTAATTCATTATTTCCCTTTATTACATCTAAATGAATTTTTAATTGGAAATGTCGCAGGTTTATTCTTTATAAAACACTTAAGAAAAATAAAAAAATCAAATGATTTGATGATAATAGCGTTATTAATTATAACAGTTATAATTTTAAAATATAACCTAGCTCTATCTTTTCATAATGGATTACTAATGGTTGTGTTTGTTCCTTTGATTTTATTAATTTCTTGCAATAATGGAATAATTTATAAATTTTTTAATCTAAAATATTTCGTTTATTTAGGAGATATTAGCTTTGGTATTTATATTCTACAAAAACCAATTTTTATGTTGTTTAAAGGAATATTTACTAAATTAAATTGGTATCAGCCAGAGTTGCAATTTTATATATCCGTAGTATTTTTACTTATAGCATCCTTAATAAGTTATCGATATATCGAATATCCAATGAGAATAAAAATTTCAAAATTAAAGTTATTCAATAAATAAGAATTTCAATCTTTATTAATAAAAAACCCTTCATTTGAAGGGTTTTAAATTATGCTTCGCTATACCTGCGACTAACTTCGTTCCAATCTACTATATTAAAAAATGCTTCAATATAATCTGGTCTTCTATTTTGATATTTAAGGTAGTATGCATGTTCCCATACATCAATGCCTAAAATTGGAATATTGCCACAGCCTGATTTCATCAGTGGATTGTCTTGGTTTGGTGTAGAGCAAACGCTCAGCTTGCCATTTTTAGCGCAAAGCCAAGCCCAACCTGAGCCAAACTGAGTAGCAGCAGCACTAGAAAAAACTGATTTAAATTCCTCAAAAGAGCCAAAAGTGCTATTTATAGCATCCGCTAACTTTCCTGAGGGTCTACCTCCTCCGTTTGGACTAATAATACTCCAAAATAGGCAATGGTTATAATATCCCCCTCCATTATTTCTTAATCCTGGAGATAGTTCGCTAGCAAGAATAGTTTCGATTGACTGACCAACATAGCTTGTGCCTTCAATAGCAACATTTAGTTTAGTGGTATATCCTGCGTGGTGTTTACTGTGATGTATTTCCATAGTTCTAGCATCGATATGAGGCTCTAAAGCATCGTATGAATAGGATAGTTTTGGTAATTCAAATGACATAGTTTATATTCTTTAAATTATTAATATTTTTTACAAAAGTACACAATTACTGCATTATTGCTTTTTGGAAAGTATTATCTATTGTATGAATAACAGGAAAAAATCCGTCATCATTCCAAATATTTCTAGCAATATAGGCCTTAATTTGAGTAGTTAAAATATTTTTATCGGCTTTACTTAACTCAAAAATTGATAACGTTACATTTGAAGACTTAAAATATGTTTCTAGAATTTTTAAATCATTCGTATTAAGTTCAAAGAATTTAATAAAGTTTGATAATTCCTGACTTTCTAATTCAGCTCGATATTTATTTGTATAATCAAATGCAAATTGTCGGATTAAATCTTTTCTAATTGCTTCAGAAATAGCAGGATGAAAAGTGTTAGTGTCTAAAGGAATAAATGTATCTGGCATTATTCCCCCTCCTCCATAAACAATTTTACCTTTTGGTGTAATAAACTTTAAACTGTCATTAAATTCAATGCTATCTTTGTTGATTAGTTCTCCAGAATTAATTCTATCCATTAATTCACTAGTATAGTCATCGCCTTTTCCTTTTGAATAAGGTCGTTGTATACACCTTCCTGTTGGGGTATAATATCTTTGTGTAGTAATACGGTAAGCAGAGCCGTCTGAATATTCAAATTGTTCTTGTACCAAGCCTTTTCCAAATGACCTTCGTCCAACAATAGTTCCTTTGTCATTGTCTTGTAAGGCCCCGGCAACTATTTCACTTGCAGATGCTGAGCCTTCGTCAATTATGACGATTACTGGAGTATTAAGAAGTAAACCTTTTTGATTAGAATAGTACTCTTCTTTATTACCTAAACGGTCCTTGGTATAAACAATAAGCAAATCATCATCCAAAAATTCATTACTTATATTTATTGCGGCTCCAAGATAGCCTCCTGGGTTATTCCTTAGATCAAGTACAAGCTTTTTCATACCATTGCCCAATAGTTTTTTAGAGGCACTAATAAATTCTTTGTATGTGTTTGCTGCAAAGCGATTAATTTTGATATATCCTAATTCCGGACTTATCATATAGGATACATCAACGCTATATATAGGTATTTTATCTCTTGTAATTTCAAAGTCTAATAATTCACGATGTCCTTTTCTCAAAATACCAATATTTACTTTAGTTCCTCTTTTACCTCTTAATAATTTAAATACATCTTCATTTTTTAGCCCTGTCCCGGCTATTGTGTCCCCATTTACAGAAATAATTTTATCTCCAGAAAAAACACCTACGCTCTCTGATGGCCCACCTGAAATAGGTGCAACAACGAGAATAGTATCTTTGGTTAAATTAAACTCAACACCTATTCCATCAAAACTACCTTCCATTGGTTCATTAATAGCGGATAAGTCTTTTGCTTTAATATAATATGAATGAGGATCAAGATCTTTTAAAAGATTTGTAACAGCTTTTTCTATTAACTCGTCTTTATTTATACTGTCAACGTAAGAGTCCTCTAGTTGAGATAACACTATGTTAAATTTATTTAAATCGTTGCCTTGAAAGATGTTAAAGTCTAGATGTTTACCCAAGAAAAAACCAAAAACAAGAATCAATGCAAAAACGATTGGACTAAAATCAGATTTTTTATTCAACATCTTGAAAATGTAATAGTTCTACATTGGCTTTTTTTAAAAAATCTAAGCCTGTGGTATCTTTGTATTTATTAAGATAAACTAATCTTTTTATACCCGATTGATGTATTAATTTACTGCATTCCTTACAGGGAGATAGGGTTAGGTACAAAGTGGCACCTTTACAATCATTGGTGGAGCGTGCTACTTTCATTATTGCATTAGCTTCTGCATGTAGGACATACCATTTTGTATCTCCTCTTTCATCTTCGCAGGTATTTTCAAAGCCGGAAGGACAACCATTGTATCCGTCTGAAATAATCATTTTATCTTTAACGATAAGTGCGCCTACTTTTTTTCTTTTACATTGTGAAAGCTTGGCCCATTCTTTTGCCATTTTCAAATATGCCTTATCGTATTTTTTTTGTTTCATTGATAATGAATATATTAATTACAAAATTACAAAAAAACCTCCTTTTTATCGAAGTATATCAAAGAAACTGTAACTTTAATAAAGTGGTTCCTTGGCTAAAATGAAAAATAATAAAACAAGAAAGACCATTATTAAATGGTCTTTTTTAATGTACCCGAGGCCGGGGTCGAACCGGCACGATATTGCTATCACTGGATTTTGAATCCAGCGCGTCTACCAATTCCGCCACTCGGGCTGTTTTTATGGGAGCAAATGTAAAGTCTTTTTCTCACGTGTCAATGAAACTACAGAAAATAGTTTATTGATGTATCAATTTTTTTATCTTTGCCATCCAAAATAATTATGTCATCAAAAGTCAAAATATTTGCTGCTTCAGCTAGTAAAGAATTAGCTACCACTATTGCTGAAAAATTTGGCCAAACATTAGGAGAAACATCTATTGTTCATTTTAGTGATGGTGAGTTTGAGCCTTCTTTTGATGAAACTGTTAGAGGTTGTCACGTCTTTATTGTTCAATCAACACCTCCGCCATCAGATAATTTAATGGAATTATTACTAATGATTGATGCTGCTAAGCGTGCCTCAGCCTATAAAATTTCTGCAGTAATGCCTTATTTTGGTTATGCTAGACAGGATAAAAAAGGTAAGCCAAGAGTTCCAATTGGCGCTAAATTAGTATCTAATCTATTGTCAGCTGCTGGAGTTGATAGAGTAATTACTATGGATTTACACGCCGATCAAATACAAGGTTTTTTTGAGGTTCCTGTTGATCATTTATTTGCTTCCACATTATTTGTACCACACATTCAAAAATTGAATTTAGAAAATTTATGTATAGCTTCACCTGATATGGGCGGCACAAAACGTGCTAATACTTATGCTAAATACTTAAATACTGACGTAGTAGTATGTTATAAGCATAGAGACAAAGCAAATGAGGTAAGTAGGATGATGTTAATAGGTGATGTAAAAGGAAAAGATGTTGTACTAGTTGATGATATGGTTGATACAGCCGGAACACTAACTAGAGCAGCTGATTTGATGATAGAAAGCGGAGCAAATAGTGTAAGAGCATGCTGTACTCATGGTATTTTGACAGGAAATGCTTACGAAAGAATAGACAACTCACAGCTATCAGAACTCATTGTTACTGATACTTTGAGAAAAGAACATAAAAGCGAAAAAGTTAAAGTAATAGAAATAGGAAATCTATTTGCAGATACAATTGATAGAGTTATCAATAAGCAATCTATTAGCTCAAACTTTATAAATTAATTATTAAACTATTTTTAAAAAATGAAAACATTTGCATTAAGTGCTGAAGTTAGAGAAACTAACAAAATAGCTAACAGAGCACTAAGAAATCAGGGTAAAGTTCCATGCGTTCTTTACGGGGGAGAAAAGCAATTGTACTTCTCTGCTTCTGAGAATGATCTAAACAAGCTTGTTAATACTCCGGACGTATTTTTATTAAACATTGATATTGATGGAGAAGGGTTTACAGCTATTCTTCAAGATATTCAATTTCATCCATTAACCGACAGGATACTTCACGTTGACTTTTTACAAACATTTGATGATAAAGAAGTTACGGTTAGTATACCAATTAATTTCATAGGTACACCTGTTGGCGTTCGTAATGGCGGAAACTTATTGGTAAGAAAAAGAGCTATTAAAACTCGTGCTACTACCTCTAATCTTCCAGATGCTATTAATATTAATATTGAAGAATTGAAAATTGGAGATTTCCTTTATATTGGTGATGTCAGAGATGATAAATATACTTTTTTAGCAGGAGATAAATCTGTAATTGTTGGGGTGAAAACCGCTCGTGGTGCACTAGAAGAAGAAACTGAAGAGGAAACTGAAGAAGAAACTGAAGAATCAACAACAGAAGAAGGCGCTAAAACAGAGCCATCTGAACCAGCTAAAGAATAATATTTTCTATATTTAAGCAATGAAATACCTCATTGTTGGTTTGGGAAACCCTGGTGTCAAGTATGAAAACACAAGACACAATATAGGATTTAAAGTATTGGACGTTCTTGTAAAGTCGTCCAATGCTTCTTTTAAAGAAGAAAAACACGCTTATTATGCTTGCATAAAGCATAAATCTAGAACCTATCATCTAATAAAACCTACTACTTTTATGAATTTGAGTGGTAAAGCACTCAACTATTGGATGCAACATCTAAAAGTTAAAGTCGAAAATGTTCTTGTAGTGACCGATGACATCGCTTTGCCATTTGGTGTTATACGACTTAGAGGTAAAGGTTCTGATGGCGGACACAACGGTTTAAAAGATATCAATTATTACTTAGGGCATACAAAATATGCACGTTTGCGATTTGGTGTAGGCGATCAGTTTTTGAAAGGGCAACAGGCTCAATATGTTTTGTCGAAGTGGACAACCGACGAAGCAAAGAACTTGTCAGAACGAATCTATCACGCTAAAAAGATGGTGTTTGCATTTGGGTGTATTGGTTTGGACCAAACGATGTGTGATTTTAATGGAAAGTAGTATTGCTTCTATGTTAATTTATGTTCGACTATAGATGACTTTTTTTGAAATAAGACTGTGTAATTGATCAATTGCAATGCGTTCTTGATGCATAGTATCTCTATCTCGAAGCGTAACTGTTTGGTCTTCTAAGCTTTGATGATCTACCGTAATGCAATATGGTGTCCCGATTGCGTCTTGACGTCTGTATCGTTTTCCTATTGAATCTTTTTCTTCGTATTGACAATTGAAATCGTATTGTAGAGACTTTAAAATTTCTTTAGCCTTTTCTGGTAAGCCATCTTTTTTAGTTAGCGGTAATATAGCGGCTTTGATTGGCGATAAAATCGGTGGAATACTTAGAACTAATCGATTTTCACCATTGACTTTTTCTTCAAGGTATGAATGGCTTAATATAGTTAAGAACATACGGTCTAATCCAATAGAAGTTTCAACCACATAAGGGACATAACTATCATTAATTTCAGGATCAAAATATTGTACTTTTTTTCCGGAATATTTTTGATGACTTTTCAAATCAAAATCTGTTCTAGAGTGTATCCCCTCTAACTCTTTAAATCCAAATGGAAACTTAAACTCAATATCGCATGCAGCATTAGCATAATGGGCTAATTTTTGGTGGTCGTGAAAGCGGAAATTTTCTTTGTCAATACCTAAGCTTAGGTGCCACTGCATACGGCTTTCTTTCCAATACTTGTACCATTTCATTTCGTCACCTGGTCGAACAAAAAACTGCATTTCCATTTGTTCAAATTCACGCATTCTAAAGATAAACTGTCGCGCTACTATTTCATTTCTAAAAGCTTTTCCTGTTTGAGCAATACCAAAAGGTAATTTCATACGAGCAGTTTTTTGCACATTGAGGAAATTGACAAAAATACCTTGAGCAGTTTCAGGTCTCAGGTATAAGTTAGTAGCCCCATCAGCAGTAGAACCCATTTGTGTTTTAAACATCAGGTTAAATTGACGTACATCGGTCCAATTTTTTGTGCCTGAAATTGGACAAGCAATATCTAACTCTTCAATGAGTGATTTGACTTTTGCTAAATTATTATCTCCCATTGCTTGATTAAAACGTTGTATAATCGACGAGCATTTTTCTTTATAGCTGACCACTCTTTGATTAGTGGATACGAATTGTTCTTCATCAAAACTATCACCAAAACGTTTGGCAGCTTTTTTGACTTCTTTTTCAATCTTCCCTTCTATTTTGGCTAAATAATCCTCAATAAGAATGTCGGCACGGTATCTCTTTTTAGAATCTTTGTTATCAATCAAAGGATCGTTAAAAGCATCGGTATGACCAGAAGCTTTCCAAGTTTTAGGATGCATAAAAATAGCAGAGTCTAAGCCTACTATATTATTGTTCATATTAACCATTGACTTCCACCAATAGTTGCGAATATTATTTTTTAATTCCACGCCATTTGGGCCATAATCGTATACAGCACCTAGGCCATCATAAATTTCACTTGACTGAAAAATAAAACCATACTCTTTAGCGTGAGCAACTACTTTCTTAAATACTTCTTCATAATTTGCCATAGAGCAAAAATAAACATATTCGTTACATTTTTGTACTGTCTTTCGTTATCTTTGTTTTATGGTCCAGGTTGAGGATAAAATCGTTTCCTTTGATGTCTTTGAAAAGCAATTTGTTTGTGATTTATCGGCTTGTAAAGGAGCCTGTTGTATAGATGGTGATGCTGGGGCTCCGCTAACTGACGATGAGCTTGATATTCTTTCTAAAATTTTTGATAAGGTAAAACCGTATATGCGTCAAGAGGGTATAGCTGCCATAGAGCAACAAGGATTGTATGTGGTGGATGCAGATGGTGACAATACCACTACATTAGTTAATAACAAAGAATGTGCTTTCGTTTCTTTTGATCTAAATGGTATAGCTAAATGTAGTATAGAACAGGCCTATAATGACGATAAAATAGGATTTAAAAAACCTATTTCTTGTCATCTTTTTCCGATTAGGGTGAAGAGGTACAGGGATTTCGAGGCTATTAATTATGAGTCGCTTGATATTTGTAAGCCTGCTTGTGAATGTGGACATAAATTACAGGTCCCAGTTTACCTTTTTTTAAAGGAGCCGCTTGTCAGAAGTTATGGAATCGCGTGGTTTGAACAGTTATCAGAGGCGGCACATTTATTAAAAAAGAACTAAGTTGTTTTTAAATAATTATCAACTTTTAAAAATTAAAATTGTGAATTGACGTTCATTTTTTTTTGAAAAAAAAGTTGATAAATTGAAAAAAATAAATTCCTTGAGTAAGTCCAAAAAAATTGAATCCAAAAACTTACTGTAGTGTTAAAAACTTGAAATTATTGTGAATAAAATTGAATTGCTAAAGCAATTATTTTTTGAAACATTTGTACCGTTATAAAGTGAAATAAAAAATTTGAATCACACTCTATCAATTTCACCTTTGAAACTTTATAACCCCATTTTTTTAAATTTTTGAATGTAAAAACATCTCAATTCATCATGAGGCTTAATTTTTATTTCTCTTTTTTTTGAATGTTTTAACAATTCAATTTTAATAAAATTATGTGAGAAAGTATTTTTACAAACAACGTAGCTGTATTTTAACAAAAAAATTACAATGAAGGATAGAATTATTTTTAAAAGAGACCAAACCCAACAAAAATTCAATGAGCAAAAAATTATAGATGCTATTTCGCAAGCTATGCTCGCATCCTCAGAGGGCAGTATTGACGCTGCAATTAATGTAACTAAAAACATTATTAAAAAGTTAGATTTAAAAATCGAAAAAAATCCAAGATATATACCAAATGTTGAAGAAATACAGGATCTAGTTGAAAATGAGTTAATGATTACAAATCATTTAAAGACAGCTAAATCATATATAATATATAGAAACAAGCAGGCAGTAAAACGTGAGAGAGATATTTTTGCCAAACGTGTTAATCTCAAACCATACGAATACCCAGAATTATATGAGTATGTGCCTGCAATAAGACACTCTTATTGGATTCATACAGAATTCAATTTTACAAGTGATATACAAGATTTTAAAGCTAGGTTAACAGATAGAGAAAGAAATGCAATTAAAAATGCTATGATAGCTATATCACAAATCGAGGTTGCTGTTAAATCTTTTTGGGGAGATATTCATAAAGTAATATCAAAACCTGAAGTTGGTTCCGTAGGCGCTACTTTTGCCGAAAGTGAAGTGCGACATGCCGATGCTTATTCTCATCTTCTAGAAATATTAGGACTAAATGGTGAGTTTGATAAAATACAAAATAACCCTGTGCTAACAAGAAGAGTTAGATATTTAGAAGCTTCATTAATGAATTCTAAAAGCTCAAATCAACAAGATTATACAGAGTCAGTTTTATTATTCTCATTGTTTATAGAGCATGTTTCTCTGTTCTCACAATTTTTGATAATAATGGCTTTTAATAAGCATAGAAATATGTTAAAAGGGATCTCAAATGTAGTTGAAGCTACGTCAAAAGAAGAACAAATTCATGGTGATTTTGGGATCGATATTATTAATATAATTAAAAAGGAGAATCCTGATTGGTTTGATGATTTGTATGTAAATAAAATACACCAAATGTGCAAAGAGGCCTATGAGTCAGAAATGGACATAGTAAATTGGATATTTGAAGATGGAGAATTAGACTTTATACCTATAAAGCAAATTGATGAGTTTTTAAAGGATAGATTTAATAGATCACTAGAAAGTATAGGCTTCCCTAACCTATTTGATGTAGACCCAAATATATTAATTGAAACAGAATGGTTTAATGATGAAATTATTGGCACCAAGCATGGTGATTTTTTTGTTAAAAGATCAATTAACTATAGTAAAAGAACCCAAAGTATAACCTCAGATGACCTTTTTTAATATTTAAGCTTAATGAATACAACTAAACTAAAAACCCCTGATTTAAAAAAGTCTTTACCAAATCAAAATCAAAAACCTAAAACAGGTAAATTTGATTGGTTGACCGAGCATAGTCGTAAATTTCTTTCTTCTGGATATCTCTCACAAGGAGAAACACCAGAAACTAGAATTATGGATATAGCAAAAAATGCCGAAAAAATTTTAAACATTCCTGGTTATGCAGAAAAATTTTACAAATATATGTCTGAAGGATATTATTCCTTAGCCTCCCCAGTATGGTCAAATTTTGGTAAAGAAAGAGGATTGCCTATCAGTTGCTTTGGATCAAATGTTGACGATGATATGGGCAATATCCTATATACTCAATCAGAAGTGGGTATGATGTCAAAGTTAGGAGGAGGTACATCAGGATATTTTGGCCACATTAGACATAGAGGCGCCGCTGTCAAAGATAATGGTGTAGCTTCAGGAGCTGTCCATATTATGCAATTATTTGAGTCAATGGTTGACGTCGTAAGTCAAGGTTCAGTAAGAAGAGGACGATTTTCTCCATACTTGCCAATTGAGCATAAAGACATTAATGAATTTTTAGATATTGGTACTGAAGGGAATCCCATCCAAGAACTCACTCACGGAGTTACAGTTTCAGATAAATGGATGCAGGAAATGATTGATGGGGACTTAGATAAAAGAAAAATTTGGGCAAAAGTTATTCAGAGAAGATGTGAAATAGGCTATCCTTACATACTTTTTAATGATAAGGCTAATCTTGGTGCTCCGGAAGTATATCAAGATAAGAATATACGCATCAACGCAAGCAATCTTTGTACAGAAATAATGTTGCCATCAAACTCTGAGTGGTCATTTGTGTGTGTTTTATCTTCAATAAATTTACTTCATTATGATAAGTGGAAAGATACAGATGCTGTTGAAACAATGGTATATTTTTTGGATGCAGTGATTACAGAATTTCTAAACAAACTAGAAATTTACAGAGATTCGAATAGCAATGATGACAAACAAACTTTCTTGTTTATGGAAAGAGCATATAATTTCGCTAAAGATAACAGAGCGTTGGGACTAGGGGCGCTTGGGTGGCATTCTCTTTTACAATCAAAATCTCTTTCATTTAATTCTCAAGAAGCCTTTGATCTTAACAATGAAGTGTTTAGAATTATTAAAGATAAATCATATTATGCATCAAAAGAACTAGCTTCAAAATTTGGAGAACCTAAAATTTTAAAAGGGTATGGTCGTAGAAATTCAACTTTAAACGCAATTGCTCCTACAACATCTTCTGCTTTTATATTAGGTCAGGTATCGCAAGGTATTGAGCCAATTTGGTCAAATATTTATGTAAAGGATATTGCCAAGGTAAAAACTACTATAAAAAATCCGTTTTTAAAACAATTGCTTGCTGAAAAAGGATTTGACAATAAAGATACATGGGATAGTATTAGAGAAAATGATGGTTCGGTACAACATTTAGAAATTCTAACGGACCATGAAAAGGAGGTATTTAAAACATATTCTGAAATTGATCAATTAGATATTATTTATCAAGCTGCCAATAGACAAAATCATATTGACCAAGGTCAATCTCTAAATATAATGATTCACCCAGATATGTCTCCGAAAGAAATTAATAAGATTCATACAACAGCATGGAAATTAAATATTAAGTCACTATATTATCAGCATAGTATGAATGCGGCGCAGAAATTTAAACAGAAAAAAGAATGCACAAGTTGTGAGGCATAAGATTACACGAATGCATTTTCTCCTGTAATGTCTAGTCCTGTTATTAGTAAATGAATATCATGTGTTCCTTCATATGTAACAACTGATTCTAAGTTCATCATATGTCGCATTATTGGATATTCTCCTGTGATACCCATACCCCCGAGGATTTGTCTAGCGTCTCGGGCAATATTTAATGCCATTTCTACATTGTTGCGTTTACACATAGAAATTTGTGCAGATGTAGCTTTATCTTCATTTCTTAGAGTACCTAAACGCCATGTTATAAATTGCGCTTTGGTTATCTCTGTAATCATCTCAGCTAATTTTTTTTGTTGTAATTGAAAGCCTGCTATAGGTTTTCCAAACTGAATACGTTGTTTAGAATATCTTAAGGCTGTATCATAGCAATCCATAGCGGCGCCAATCGTTCCCCAAGCAATACCATATCTTGCAGAATCTAGACATCCTAATGGAGCACCAAGTCCATCCTTGTTAGGTAGAAGATTATTTTTTGGAACCTTAACATTATCAAATACCAATTCTCCTGTTGCAGAAGCTCTTAAACTCCACTTATTGTGAGTTTCGGGAGTGCTGAAACCTTTCATATTTCTTTCAACAATTAAGCCCTTAATACGCCCTTGTTCATTTTTAGCCCAAACAATTGCAATGTCTGCAAATGGAGAATTAGAAATCCATAATTTGGCACCATTTAAAAGATAGTGGTCGCCCATATCTTTAAAATGCGTTACCATGCCACCAGGGTTTGATCCAAAGTCAGGTTCAGTAAGTCCAAAACATCCTACAATTTCGCCTGAAGCTAATTTAGGAAGAAAACGTTTTCGTTGCTCTTCACTACCATATTTAAAAATTGGATACATAACTAAAGAAGATTGAACAGATGCGGTAGAGCGAATACCACTGTCACCCCTTTCTAATTCTTGCATTATAAGTCCATACGAAATTTGATCAAGTCCAGATCCTCCATATTTTTCTGGAATATATGGTCCAAATGCACCAATATCAGCTAATCCACTAATAAGGTGTTTTGGGAACTGAGCTTTTTGGCAACTATCTTCTATTATTGGTGAGACTTCTTTTTTAACCCAATCTCTTGCGGCTTCACGAACTAATTTATGCTCGTCACTTAGTAACTCATCTAATTGAAAGTAATCTGGAGCCTGAAACATATCTGTTAACATAGTATTATGAATTAAGTAGGAACAAAATTATTGAATAATTTACGATAAATAGCTAAATTGCATAAAAATCAATTTAATGCGGCTTTTTCTTTTTTTTACTATTTTCATTTCAATCATATTTTCATCTTGTAAAAAGGAAGAAATACCGACTTCCATTGAGCCATTACAAGTTCAAGAAACCTACCAAAGTATTAGAAAAATTTTAGAAATAAATTGTGTAGATTGTCATATTGTGAGTGGGAGCGCATCTTTTCTTGACTTAACTTCCTATATAAATATCAAAACTTATTTAGATGGAAACAATACATTTATAGATAGACTTAGTTCAGAGGATGAATTCTATCGTATGCCCCCTAATGGCAATCTTTCAGAAGAAGAAAAAAATAGATTAATTAATTGGGTAAATACTGGATATTCAGAGTAAATGGATTTAATAGCTGATTTAAGCCCTACAACTTACCCCCACTGGGTGTTTTTATCTTTTTTATTCATTTTTGCTTACATAGCATTTTTAAAGTTTAATTTTTCCAACCAATTTACACTAACAATAAAGTCTTTTTATAATCAAAAATATTCGAATCAATTTTTAAGAGAAGAAACAAACTCTAAAAATAAATTTTTTCTGATACCTTTATTTATTTTATCATTTGGTTTATTTTTTTGCTACAATAAACTATCTTTAATATTGTATCTAAAAGTAATTTTTGTCATTTCGATATATTTTTTAGCTAAATACATATTATTAATTTGTATTGGATATATTTTTGAAAAGAATTATTTATTTGAGGAAATAATTTTTCACTCTTTTATTTATGAAAAGGCTGCAGGAATATTACTTTTTCCTTTAACATTAGTTTTATATTACAGCCCTATTGATAAGTTTATTTTATCACATTTAATCAATATTTTTTTATTATTAATATTAAACTACAAATGGTTAAGGGTTCTTTATTTAAGTTTTTTTAATAGTTCACTTCGTAAAGCCCACATAATTATATATCTTTGTGCATTCGAAATTTTGCCATTAGTAATTATAATAAAGCTCTTTTATTAAATTCCTTTTGGCATTATGTTGAACACTAAATAAAATGCCTTTTGAAAGAGAATAAAGTCAAGACAATTTTAGTTTCTCAGCCCAAACCTGAATCTGATAAGTCACCTTATTTTAGCTTAGCTAAAAAATGCAATGTTAAGATAGATTTTAGGCCATTCATTCATGTCGTGGGTTTAACAGCTAAAGAATTTCGTCAACAAAAAATAAGTATCTTAAGTCACAATGCTGTAATATTTACTAGCAAAAATTCAATGGATCACTTTTTTCGAATGTGTGAAGCTACTCGAATTACCGTTCCGGAAGAAATGAAATATTTTTGTGTATCTGAAGCAATTGCTTACTATTTACAAAAGTATATTACATATAGAAAGCGTAAAGTATTTATAGGAAAACAAAAAATAGAGGATTTACTTCCTGTATTGAAAAAAAATAAAGACAGTAAATTTTTATTGCCTTGTTCTGATATTTTGAAAGATAGTATTCCTGAATTTTTAGCAAAAAGCGGTTTTGACTTTACTAAGGCTGTTATGTATAAAACAGTATGTAGCGATCTATCAGATTTAGAAAACGTATTTTATGATGTTCTAGTTTTTTACTCTCCCTCAGGAATAAAATCGTTATATCAGAACTACCCAAAATTCAAACAAAATAATACACGTATTGCCGCCTTTGGTCCAACAACATCAAAAGCTGTATCTGATGCTGGCCTAAAACTAAATATTAAAGCTCCTAGTCCTGAACATCCATCTATGACTATGGCACTAGAACAATATATAAAGCAAGTTAACAAGCGATAATATATTTTATTATGGCCTCACAGTGTTTTTCAAAAAAGGATAGGCTTTATAAATCTAGTAGAATTAAAAATCTTTTTTTAGAAGGAGAAAGATTATATGAATCCCCATTTAAAGTTATTTGGACTGAAGTAGAGCCATTAGATTCCTTATTAAAAGTAGCAATAAGCGTTCCGAAAAAAAGATTGCCCAAAGCCATTCAACGTAATCAAGTTAAACGTCTAGTTAGAGAAGCCTTCAGGAAACAAAAGTCATCTTTAATAGAACAATTACAAGTCAAAAATAAGTCCATAATTTTAATGTTAATCTACACGTTACCAGTCATTTTATCATTTGCTGAAATTGAAGACAAAATAAGTGTAACTTTACAACGTTTAGCAGATGAAGTATGAGACGATTAATTTCAGTGATGCTACAATTAATAATTATATTTTATAAAGGGGCAGTATCACCCTTTTTTTCCCCGAGCTGTAGATACACACCTAGTTGTTCTGAATATGGGCTTCAAGCAATTAAAAAACACGGGCCTTATAAAGGCTTATGGTTAACAATTAAGCGACTATCAACCTGTCATCCTTGGGGAGGGCATGGTGATGATCAAGTTCCTTAAAATTTAATAAAACAATGAAAAAAATTAAAAAATACTCTCTTATTTTTGTATTATCAATTACTAGTGTTATATCACTCGGATTTGCAGATAACTTCTTTGAAATTTCTAAAAACCTAGACATTTTTAGTTCATTATATAAAGAGCTAAACATTTATTATGTCGATAAAACGGATCCTGGCGATTTAATGAAAATTGGTATTGATGCCATGTTAGAGTCTCTTGACCCTTATACTACTTATATTCCAGAATCTGAAAAGGAAGATTTTGAATTTATGACGACTGGACAATACGGGGGTATAGGAGCAATTATTACTAAAAATGGTGATTGGGTATTAGTAAGTGAGCCATATGAAGGCTTTCCGGCAGATAAAGCAGGTCTTATTGCCGGTGATAAGTTTATTGAAATTGCTGGTGAATCAGCTAAAGGTAAATCAACAGAAGATATAAGTAAAGTACTAAAGGGAGAGCCTAATACAGGTGTTAAGGTGTTGATCGAAAGAGAAGGTTTTGAAAAACCATTTGAGGTTGAAATAATAAGAGAAGAAATTAAACTCAATTCCGTTCCTTATTATGGGCTAATTTCTGATAGCATTGGTTATATTAAAACACGGTCCTTTACTCGCAATATTTCAAAAGAAGTGATTGACGCTTTCAAAGATATGAAAGCTAATTCAGTGTTAAAAGGTTTAGTTTTAGATTTGAGAGGTAATCCAGGAGGGCTTTTAAATGAGGCAATTAATATGGCGAATATTTTTATCGATAGAGGTCAAGAAATTGTTTATACAAAAGGAAAAATTAAAGATTGGGATAAAAGTTATAAAGCTAGATATGAGGCTATTGATACAAACATTCCTTTAGTTGTACTTATTAATAGAAGCTCAGCTTCTGCTTCGGAAATAGTTTCAGGAGCTATACAAGACTTAGATCGAGGTGTTGTAATAGGTCAACGTAGTTTTGGTAAGGGTTTAGTTCAACAAACTAGAAAATTAAGCTATAATGCTCAGATGAAATTAACAACTGCAAAATATTACATTCCTAGTGGAAGATGTATACAAGCACTAGACTATTCTAACAGAGATGAAGATGGAAGTGTAGGAAAGGTGCCAGATAGTTTACGAACAGAGTTCAAGACTTTAAAAAATGAGCGCTCTGTTTTTGATGGCGGAGGAATTAATCCAGACATTACAATTGATCCAGAGAAATTCAGTAATATTTTGATAAGTTTAATATCTAAACGTCATATTTTCAATTTTGCTAATGAGTATAGAAGAAATAATGAATCTATTGATGATGCAAAATCTTTTGTTATAAGTGATGATGTTTATAGTCAATTCAAGCAATACCTCAATGACAAGGAATATGAGTACGAAACTAAAACCGAAAAGGCGATTAAAAAACTTGAAAAAGACGCTGAGGGGGAAAAATATCTTTCCGAATTACAAGATCAATTGGAAGTTTTAAGTTCAAAAATGGAAGAAAGTAAAAATAACGATATTGAGCGCTTCAAATCCGAGATAAGTGAGCTTTTGGAAATGGAAATAGTAACACGATATTTCTATCAAAAAGGAAAAATTGAAACAACTATAAAGCATGACGAAGAAATTGCAAAAGCCATTGACGTTTTAGAAAATATGGTGCTTTATAACGCTATTCTTCGTGGTGATAGCATTAAGTAATGAAACTTAAAGGAATAGCATTAATTACCTTAGCATTTTTTGTCCCTATATCAATTTTTGTAACTGACGTAGCTGTTTTTTGCCTAGTCATTTTATGGTTATTTGAAGGCCAATTTAAATCAAAGTGGAATAAGATTAAATCTAGTCCTTGGATAATTTCTTTATTGGCTTTGCTTTTTCTTTATGTAGTTGGTATGCTGTGGGGCCCTAATCACCAAGGCGCTGAATGGCTATTTCAAAAAAGTGCATTACTCTTACTTTTACCTATTTTATACACTTTTAACTTTAGTCAAAAAGAGGTAAAGTATTCTTTATTTGCCTTTCTTTCAGCGACAACACTATCTGCTCTAATTGCCAGCTTGATTAATCTAGGCTTGATAAAACATCTATTCAAATATTCCTCTATTTTTGCCAATAATTGGCAAAACCCAGCCTTCATTACTTACACAGAGCATAATATATTTTTAGCTTTTTCATTACTTGTTTCTTTCTTTCTATTATACAATAGTTATTCAAATAGGACTTTAAGAATAGGTCTTATATTAATTTCTATTTTGTTTTTAATGAATCTGTATGCTGAAAAGGGAAGGTCAGGACAATTTGCTTTTATATTTATTTTTTTATCATTTTCCATTATTACTTTTTGGAATAAAAAACGCTTAATTTTTCTGTCTGTGATAGCTATTGTTGGAGTCAATTTAACAGCGTATTTTTCTTCTACTCAGTTCAATCAAAGAATAAGGAAAATTCAAATACAAGTAAATCAGCTAGAAAAAAATAAAACAAATAATTTAAATACACGCTATTATCTATTTAAGTATTCGTTTGAAAAAATAAAAGAAAAACCAGTCTTTGGATATGGTACAGGAAGTTTTGTAAAAGAGTTTTCTTCAATTAGCGAACACGCAACTAAAATTCTTGCTGGGGTTCATAAAACTCCACATAATAATTACCTTTTCATTTGGTTTGAACTTGGATTGGTGGGACTACTGGTTTTTCTATCCATATTCTTTTTTCAGCTTAAGGCATATAAGTCACTAAATCAAGGTTATTTTCGGATGATTTTTCCTGCTGTTTTTTTGGTAATAATGATGACAGACACCTATTTGCAAAATCACAACACAGCAGTTTTGTATTGTTATCTGTCTTTCATTTTTTCGACTTACTCTTTCGATAAATACGTTTTATTCTTCGATTAAGAGTTGCCATTATTTCATATGGAATGGTATCTAGATCATTGGCCAATTTTGAAACACTATATTTAGGGCTAAAGATAGTAACTTCTTGTCCTTCTTTTGCTTCGACACCTGATATATCTGCGATGAAGCTATCCATACTTATATCTCCAATTATACGACATGCTTTATCTTTAATAAAAACTTGCCCATTTTGATTTCCTAATTTTCTATTAAGTCCATCAGCATATCCTACTGGTATAATTGCAATTTGCATATCTTTATCTGCAATAAATGAGTTTTGATATCCTATACTTTGACCTTTTTTGATAAATTTTATTTGACTGATTACACTTTTTAAGCTAAAAATTTGCTTCAAATTAGGATGACCTAATCCTCCATATAAAGCAATCCCTAATCTGACCCATTCGTTATAGTCAGAACCAAAACGCATAGCTCCATTACTATTCATTAAATGTGATGGAACATTTATATCAAGAGAGTCTTCTATATTTTTACATACTTCTTTAAACCGCTCAATTTGTCGTTCGCTAAAATCATCTTTATTTGGGTCATTAGAAGATGACAAATGCGAACATACACTTTCTATATTTAGCTGAGGATTATTTTTAAGTATTAGAAGGATTTCTTGTAAGTCAGTTGTTTCAAAACCATACCTATTCATACCTGTGTTAAACTTCAAATGAATAGAAATCTTCTCTTTACAATTGGCATATAATTCAAGTAGTCTATGATTAAATATTACAGGTTCTAATTGATATTTTATTATTGTCTTTAAACTCCTATAACCAGGATTTGCTACAATAATTGGCTTAGTAATTCCTTCTTTTCGCAATTTAACGCCTTCTTCAAAGTCTGCCACCCAAAAAGCGTGAACGCCCATTTTTTCTAAGTGTTTTGAAATTTCTATATCACCTAAACCGTAAGCAAAAGCTTTAACTACAGCAATAGTTTTTACACCATTGGGAAATTTACTTTTAAGAAAGTTAAAGTTAGCCTCAAGTGTATTGAGGTTGATATGCAATATGGTTTCGTGGGAATTAGTCATTATTTACTAAAACAATTTCTGCAACGGGCTTCGTATTCGTTTTTTTCGCCTAATAGTATTTGATCGTCTTTATCAACTATTCTATATGAGTAATTAGCTAAATCGCCACATTGAATACAAATAGCACGAACTTTAGTTACATCTTCTGCAATAGACATCAATTGCGGAATAGGTTCAAAGGGATTGCCTTCATAATCCATGTCTAAAGCAGCAATAATAACACGAACTCCCTGATTTGCTAATTGGTTACACACTTCAACTAGATTATTATTGAAAAATTGTGCTTCATCAATACCTACTACTTCTTTATCCTGACATAATTCGATAATATCAGTTGCATCCCCAACAGTTATACAATCTATTGCCCTCATATTATGGGATACTACTTTATCCCTTTCGTACCTATCTTCTATTGATGGTTTACAAATAATAATACTTTGTTTAGCTATTTTAGCTCGTCCAAGTCTTCTAATTAATTCTTCAGTTTTACCTGAAAACATAGAGCCACAGATTACTTCAACACTTCCTTTTCTAATTTTATTTTTTTCCAAAAACATTCGATTAACTTTGTAAACAAATGTAAGAATTGATTTAAATTTAATGGTATGAGATATTATTTTCTTATAATTCTTTACTTTTTTAGCTCTAGTTCAGAGGCAATTTCTAGATTAGATACTAATGAAATTGATCCTTTAAGACTAGGAGTTGTTTTAGCTAGTGGTGCAACCGTATTAGGAGGTTCTTACATTTATATTCATAATTCTTGGTGGAGCGATCAGTCTACATCTTTTCATTTTGATGATGGTTCAGATCTTAGATACGCTAGAAATATTGATAAGGGGGGACACTTTTTTGGAGGCGTAATTGTTGCAGACCTTTTTCATTCTAATTTGAAATGGGCAGGCATGAATGAAAAGACATCGTATTGGTACGGAGCAGCGATGAGTTCTTTTATACAGTTGGCAATTGAGATGAAAGATGCTTATGCTCCTTATTGGGGCTTTAGCATTTGGGATTTTGGAACAGGATCTATTGGGGCATTAGTCCCTGTTGCAGAAAGGTGCTGGAAGCCTATGAAATATATCGATTTCAAAATGAGTTATTATAAAAGAAGTAATCGGTATTGGGAGCTAGGTGAGCAACAAAAGCCATGGGCACCACCACATCCATATGCCTATCAAGATGATTATGTTAATCAAACCTATTGGTTAACCGTTTATCCACTAAAAGATAGGAACATAGATGTTGGACTTTCTATTGGTTTTGGATTAGATGATACACAGTATCTCAATTCAAAAAACACAAAAGTTGGAGGCAACAACGAAATTTATATTGCATTAGACTATGATTTAAAGCGTGTGCTCAAAGGTTGGGATACACCGACAGCAAGGCGTGTTAAACATTGGTTGAATTATATAAAAATCCCTGCACCAGCCATCTTAATCACTCCTAAAACCATGTTTTACCCTATTTTCTTTTAAATTTGTGTAATGGCAAAATTGTTTGTAGTTCCCACACCTATTGGAAATCTAGAAGATTTTACTTTCAGAGCAGTTCGTATACTAGAAGAAGTAGACCTAATCTTAGCTGAAGACACACGCACTAGTACTAAATTAATGACTCACTACCAAATATCTACTCCTATGCGTTCACATCATATGCATAATGAGCATAAAACCGTAGAGAAATGGATCGAGTTTTTGTTAGATGGGAAAACTATTGCATTAATTACAGACGCTGGGACTCCAGCTATTTCTGACCCTGGTTTTTTATTAGTTAGGGAATGTGTAAAAAACGATATTGAGGTAGATTGTTTGCCTGGAGCTACAGCTTTTGTTCCTGCACTTGTTAATTCTGGTCTGCCTTGTGAAAAGTTTGTTTTTGAGGGTTTTTTACCTCAGAAAAAAGGAAGACACACTCGCTTAAAAATTTTGGCAGAAGAAACCAAAACGATGGTATTTTATGAGTCTCCATATAGAGTTAAAAAAACATTAGCACAATTTGTCGAATATATGGGAGAGGATAGAAATGTTTCTGTTTCTAGAGAAATTAGCAAGAAATTTGAAGAAACAATTAGGGGGAGTGTTGCGGAAGTATTAGCTCACTTTGAAACCAAAGAACCTAAAGGAGAATTTGTAATAGTATTAGAGGGTAAATAAATGATGGAGATAAAAAAACAAGAGTTTACTAAACCACTTATTATTGCTGGGCCTTGTAGTGCAGAAAGTCAAGAGCAGCTACTAGCTACTGCAAAAGACTTAGAAGATAAAGCAACTATTTTTAGGGCGGGTGTGTGGAAGCCTCGAACACGTCCTAACTCATTCGAAGGGGAAGGGCAAAAGGCTTTGGAATGGTTAAAGGTAGTTAAGCAAGAAACGCCATTGAAAGTAGCCACAGAAGTTGCAAATGCTCAGCATGTGGAAGCATGTTTAAAAGCGGAGATAGACGTATTGTGGCTTGGAGCAAGGACCACGGTTAATCCCTTTTATGTTCAAGAAATAGCAGAGGCTTTAAGAGGCGTTGATGTAAAGGTAATGATTAAAAACCCTTTACATCCAGAGTTGAGCTTATGGATGGGTGCCATAGAGCGACTAAATCAAGTTGGTGTAAGTCAATTGTCTGCTATCCATCGTGGCTTTTTCACATTAGAAAAATCGGCATTTAGAAATGAGCCAAAATGGGAAATACCCATTAAACTCAAACGTTTAGTACCTGAACTCCCAATTATTTGTGACCCTAGCCATATTTCCGGAGCACCACAAATGTTAAGCGAAGTTTCGCAGACAGCTATGGACTTGAATATGGACGGACTTATGATTGAAACTCACTACAATCCAAGCGTTGCATTAAGCGATGCACAACAACAAATTACACCGAATGAATTAGGTGTGTTGTTGGATAATCTAATTTTGAGAACTTCCACCAATGCCAATACTGAGTTCAGAACATTACTCAACAATCTACGTACAGAAATTGATGCTATTGATAAAAAGTTAGTCGATATTGTAGGCCAAAGAACCGAAATAGTCAGAGAGATAGGTCGCTATAAAAAAGAAAATGCAGTCACTATCTTACAGATAGAGCGTTGGTTCGAAATACTAAAATCTAGAAAAGATTGGGGGCATGACACCAATTTAGACCCTCAAATGGTTGGCGAATTATTCGAGCTTATTCATAAACATTCTGTCCTTACTCAAACGCATATTTTAAATAAGTAATATGGAAAATTTGTGGACTTTAAAAACTTTGCCTGATAAGGACATTGTATATGCTTTAAAAGAAAGTCTAGGAGTTTCTGAACTTGTTGCTAGTTTACTTGCTCAAAGAGGGATAGAAACTTTTGAGGAAGCCAAACAATTTTTTAGACCACAACTATCAGACCTTTACAATCCTTTTTTGATGAAGGATATGGATAAAGCTGTGGAGCGTCTACATAGAGCTATAACCAGTAATGAAAAGATTCTTGTCTATGGCGACTATGACGTAGATGGAACTACTGCCGTTTCATTGATGTATCTTTTTTTAAAAGAGAAATCTAAGTATGTAGAGTATTACATTCCTGATAGATACGATGAAGGTTATGGTATTTCTTATAAGGGTATAGACTATGCTAAAAGCAATGGGTTTTCATTAATTGTATGCTTAGATTGTGGAATTAAAGCTGTTGAAAAAGTGGCTTACGCCAAAAATAAAGACGTTGATTTTATTATTTGTGACCATCACAGGCCGGGAGGTACGTTGCCATTAGCTGAAGCTGTTTTAGACCCTAAAAGAAGCGATTGCGATTATCCTTTTAAAGAGCTTTGTGGCTGTGGTGTAGGATTTAAATTAGCACAAGCTTATCATCAACAATACAATTTACCCTTTGAAGATTTAGTGCCACTTTTAGATTTAGTAGTAGTTAGTATAGCTGCTGATATTGTTCCTATGATTGATGAAAACCGAGTACTATCTTTTTATGGGTTAAAACAACTTAATGCAAGTCCAAGAATCGGATTAAAAGCTCTAATGGATGTTGCCAATCGAAAAGATGCTTTTAACATTTCCGATGTTGTATTTGGCTTAGCTCCAAGAATCAATGCGGCTGGTAGAATAGAGCATGGCAATAAGGCTGTTGAGTTACTTGTACAACAGGACTTTTCTATAGCTAAAGAAAAAGCAGATTATATTGACAAGCATAACTTTACTAGAAAAGAACTAGAGAAAAGCATTACACAAGAGGCTCTAGCTATGATAGTTCCAGATGCTAATTCAACAGTTGTTTGTAGTGAAAGATGGCATAAGGGTGTGGTTGGTATAGTAGCGTCAAGACTTATAGAAACACATTACAGACCTACGATTGTTTTAACTGAAAGTAATGGTAAATTAACCGGCTCAGCTCGTTCAGTAAGGGGTTTTGATGTTTATAACGCTATTGATGCTTGTTCCGATTTATTAGAGCAGTTTGGAGGGCATAAATATGCAGCAGGATTAACCTTAAAAAAAGAAAACCTTACTGCTTTTACTCAGCGTTTTGAAGAAGTGGTAAGCACCACCATTACTGCTGAGATGCAAATTCCAAAGATTAATATTGACCTTGAAATGCCTATGGAAGATATTACTATGAAAACGCATCGAATTATTGAACAAATGGCTCCTTTCGGTCCTTCAAATAGCCGACCTGTTTTTATGACAAAAGCAGTCATTGATAATGGTTCAGGACGTTTAATAGGTCAAGATAAAAATCACCTCAAATTGGCCATTACTGATGCCGATAATTCAAAGACATTGGACGGGATAGGCTTTGCAATGTCTGACTATTTTTCTACTATTAAAGACAGGCGACCTTTTGATGTTTGTTTTGTTTTGGATTTAAATGAATGGAATGGCAATTCTAATCTTCAATTGAGAATTAAAGATATAAGGAATAACACCTTACCTTAAGACAATCCTACCTAGTTTTTCAGAAATTTCTCGTTTTATTTTCAACATATTATTGATTTCAACAAGTAGGTTTATGTCATCATTGTCTCCCTTAGATAACTCTATGTTTTTAGTCTCTATGAGTTCTGATATTTTAGCAATTTTAAGAGAATAAATAGCAGTGTCAACCGCTTTTTTTAACTGCATTTCTTCAGTTTCTGTATAAATGCCGTGATTTTTCCATTGCTCACTTATGGAATGTTGATTACTAATGATATCAACAGCAACTTGAGAAATAGCAGGGTCTTTATGTTGGGTAAAATACTCTTCTGTTAACAGCGTACCTTGACTTATAGCTTCTTCGTATGTTTTAAAGATCAATGCATAATTGGGATTTGAAATAAGGTTTTCGTCCTTAAACTCAGTTAAAATATATTGTGTGACGTATATTTTATCATCCTCAGTGCTTTTTTCCTGTTTATCGTAAGGATTTATCTGGTAGTCACCATATTGTAACATAAAGCGAATAATATCTTTTTCTTGAAATTCTGATTTAGCAGGGCTATTTGTTGGGGCAGAGTCATCTGTTAATTTTTTGATAACTTCTCTTTGTGCTTTTTTACCAGCTTTAACTTTATGAATTAGCTCATGTACTTTATTATATAATTCTTGTTTTCCAATTTCTAATTGCTTACTGCATTTGTCAATGTAAACCTCCCTAGTAATACCATCAGGAATTTTAGCAATAGATTGCATAATTTCACTAATGAGATTTACTTTTTTGATGGGATCATTTTTACTTTTTTCGTCTAGTAAGTTAATTTTAAACTCTACAAAGTCTTGAGCGTTTTTGTTTATAAATTGAATTAATCCTTCTCCTCCAAATTTTTTGGTATAACTGTCAGGATCTTCACCTTCTGGTAAAAGTGCTAGCTTGACGGTCATGCTTTCAGTATGTATTAGGTCAATGGCTTTTGAAGCAGCATTAATTCCTGCATTATCGGAGTCAAACAAAAGGGTAATGTTTTTGGTATATCGACCAATCAGTTTTATTTGATCTGTGCCAAGAGCGGTACCTGATGATGCCACCACATTTTCAATGCCCGATTGATACATAGATATAACATCTGTATAGCCTTCTACGATTAAGCAATTGTCATTTTTTACAATGGCAGACTTGGAGAAGTACATGCCATACAAGACTTTTCCTTTATGATAAATTTCACTTTCTGGAGAGTTGAGGTATTTAGCCTTTTCCTCTTTTTTAATGGCTCTTCCACCAAAGCCAAGTACTCTGCCTGAAATGCTATGAATAGGGAAAATAATACGACCTTTAAACCTATCAAAAGCCTTATCTTCTTTGAAAATACTAAGCCCGGTGTTTTCTAAAAAATCTTTTTTATAAGATGATTCTAGAGCAGACTTCGTAAAAGCGTCCCAACTATCAGGATTGTAGCCCAATTGGAATTTATTTATCATTTTTTCCGAAAGACCTCTTTCTTTGAAGTAGCTTAAGCCTACAGCTTTACCTTCTACTGTTTTGTGTAAGCTATTCTGAAAGTAATCATTGGCGAATGAATTAACGATAAATAAACTTTCTCTAAGGTTATATTTTTCAATCTGTTCAGGGGTTTGCTTATCTTCTGGAACTTCAATATTGTACTTTTTGGCGATATATTTGAGAGCCTCGGGATATGATAGCTGATCAATTTCCATAACGAAGTTCACCGCATGTCCTCCTTTACCACAACCGAAACACTTGTAAATATTTTTAGTAGGAGAAACGGTAAAAGAAGGTGTTTTTTCGTCGTGAAAGGGACAATTACCAAGCATGTTTGCACCTCTTTTTTTAAGAGTAACAAAGTCTCCAACAACCTCCTCTATTCGGGCTGTTTCAAAAATGGCATCTATGGTTTCCTTTGGAATCATTTTTTTCTTTCGATGACGAAATTTACTAAAAGTTCTAAAGACTTTCGGCTTTCATTGTCATCAAAAGTTTTCAACAAATGCAAGGCTTCTTCTTGGTAGGCTTTCATTTTCTCAACCGTATAGTTTATCCCGCCACTTTTTTTAACTATTTCTAATACCTTAGAAACTCTCTCGTTATTTGTATTGTGATTTTTTATAGTTTGAATAATGAATTTCTTTTGTTTTTTATCGCAATTTCTTAGAGAATATATAAGAGGCAAAGTCATCTTTTGTTCTTTGATATCAATACCTGTAGGTTTACCAATAACATCTTCGTTATAGTAATCGAATAAATCGTCTTTCATTTGAAAAGCGATCCCAATGAGTTCTCCAAATTTTCTCATACGTTCGACAGTTTCTTTGTCTTGTTTAGCAGTTATAGCACCGCAAGCACAACAAGCCGCAATAAGTGTTGCTGTTTTTTGTCTGATAATTTCAAAATATACATCTTCTTCAATGTCTAGTTTACGGGCTTTTTCTATCTGCAAAAGTTCTCCTTCACTCATTTCTTTAACTGCATTTGAAACAATTTGCAGCAAATCGTATTCTTTATTTTCTAATGACATCAGTAGCCCTTTAGATAATAAATAGTCTCCAACTAGAACTGCAATTTTGTTTTTCCAAAGTGCATTAATAGAAAAAAATCCTCTACGAATATTAGCATCATCAATTACATCGTCGTGTACTAATGTAGCAGTATGTAATAGTTCAATTAGTGAAGCTGCTCTGAAACTGCTTTCGTTGATTTCACCAAGCATTTTGCCACTAAGAAAAACAAACATAGGACGCATTTGTTTTCCCTTACGTTTTACAATGTAGTGTAATATTTTATCTAAAAGAGGAGCCTTACTATTTAAGGAGTCTCTGAACTTCTTTTCAAATAAGAGCATCTCATGTTGAATAGGTTTTTTAATCTCTCTTATAGTATTCATTTACATATTTTGCAAGAAGTACAAAGATACTAGGATTTTACGAGTTTATTGGCAAGTTGTCCGCATGCAGCATCTATGTCTTTACCACGACTTCTCCTAACATTTACAATAATATTTTTGCCTTTGATAAAATTAACAAAATCATCTACTTTTTCTCTTTTGGCTTGTTGAAATTCTCCATTGTCAATGGGGTTGTATTCAATGATATTGATCTTACAGGGTGTAATTTTAGCAAAGCTAGCGAGCTCTTTGGCATCGCTAATTTCATCATTGAAGTCCTTGAAAATGATGTATTCGTAGGTTATTCTTGTTTGTGTTTTTTCATAAAAATAGACAATGGCTTCTTTTAATGCTTCTAAGGAGTTCTGTTCGTTTATAGGCATTATATAGTCACGTTTCTTATCATTAGCAGCGTGTAAGGAAAGTGCCAAATTAAATTTGACTTCATCATCGCCTAGCTTTTTTATCAGCTTTGCGATACCAGCAGTAGATACCGTAATACGTTTGGGCGACATACCAAGCCCGTCTGTCGAGGTGATTTTATCGATAGACTCTAGAACATTTCTGTAGTTTAAAAGAGGCTCACCCATACCCATATAAACAATATTGCTCAGCTTTTTATTGTAATTGCTTAGCGCTTGTTCGTTAAGCATAAATACTTGGTCGTAAATCTCATCAGCATTTAAATTCCTCAGTCTATCTAATTTGCCAGTAGCACAAAATTTACATGTTAGACTGCACCCAACTTGAGAAGATATACAAGCTGTCATTCTACTTTTGGTAGGGATTAGCACCCCTTCAACACTATTATTGTCGTAAAGGCTAAAAGCAGATTTTATGGTGCGGTCAGCACTTTTTTGCGATTCTGTAATTTTGGCGTGTAAAATAACAAAGTGCTCATTTAACAATTGAATGGTTTCTCTGGAAACATTACGCATCTCTTCAAAGGAAGATACCGACTTTTTCCATAGCCATTCGTATACTTGTTTGGCCCGAAAAGTGGGCATATCATTCTCTTTGAAAAAGTCCTTAAGTTCGTCTAAGGTAAGTGTGCGAATATTTTTTTTATCTAAAGACATAGAGCGCACAAAGATACTATCTTTGTACACTCTATGCGCTACTTAACATCAGATATCATTTTTACGGCTTTTTCTAGTCCTATTTACGATGGTGTTATTGTTGTTGACGATGATGGAAAAATTGCAGATTTACTTGAAGATAATCAGCAGATAGACAGTGCTAATTTAGAATATTTTAGAGGTGCTCTTTGCCCTGGATTTATCAACACTCATTGTCATTTGGAGTTGTCACACTTGCAGGGAGAGTTAGCCCCAAAAACAGGATTACCACATTTTATTAACTCTATAGGTCAAATTAGAAAGGCTAGTCAGCGACGAAAAGACGATGCCTTAAAGTTAGCAGACAGACAGATGTATAATAATGGAATTGTGGCTGTAGCAGACATTAGTAATACAGCAGATTCTTTTTCTTCAAAAGCTAATAGTGCCATATATTATTACACTTTTATCGAATTATTTTCTTCTAATCCCCATAAAGCTGAAGAAGTATTTGAGCGAGGGCTGAAACTTAGTGAATTATGTAACACCCCCAACTCTTTAACACCTCATGCTAACTATTCGGTTTCTTTGCCTCTTTTCGAAAAGATTAGACATCATAATAAGGGGGAAATTATCAGTATACACAGTCAAGAAACGTCTGAGGAAGACACTATGTTTTTGAATGGTACCGGTAAATTGTTGTCACAACTTATTGCAAAAGAATTTTTCAAGTACACTGGTAAGACTGCACTTCAAAGCACCCTTCCTTTATTGCCAGAATCTCCTATTTTATTAGTGCATAATACCTTTACCAAAAAAGAAGATATGACAGAGGCTATATCTAATTTCGATAAGCTTTATTGGTGCACTTGCCCTAAAGCTAATTTATATATAGAAAATCAATTACCTAACTACCAACAGTTTATAGATGCTCAAGTTAAAATGACGATTGGAACTGATAGTTTAGCATCTAACGATACACTATCTATTTTGGAAGAAATGAAAACGATACAATCTTATGTTTCCTTAGATTTATTGATGGAATGGGCTTGTAAAAACGGCGCTGAATTTCTTGGGCTAGATGCATTAGGAACATTAAAAAAAGGTAAAATACCTGGCATCAATTATATAAATCATATAATAGATGGAAAATTAACAGATGCTAGTCAGGTTAAAAAGTTATTCTGATATTAAATTTATGTAAACTTGAGCTTTCTTTAAGTCTTCTGGTGTTGTGATTTTGATGTTTTCTTTATTGCCTTGAATAAGTTGTATCTCTATCCCTAAAGCTTCTACAATTGAAGCGTCATCAGTAAATGTAGGCGAATAATCCTGTTGGTAGGCCTCTAATAATACCTCACTTCTAAAACATTGAGGTGTTTGAACAATAAGGTATTCGTCTCTATTAACAACAACACTTCCTCCTGCAGTTTTTTGTCTCAAGCTTTCCTCAATCGCTATGATTGGAATTGCAGTTCCTTTCTCTTGTGCTATCTGCATACATTTATTAACTACGCTATTTTTAACTAACGGACGAACGCCGTCGTGTACGGCAACAACAGATTTTTCATTGACTTTTTTTAAAGCATTACTAACCGATTCAAAACGTGTATTCCCGCCTTCAACAAGTTTATGATTTATGTTAAATTGGTGTTTTTGACAGAGATTTTTCCAATTTTTAAATTCAGCTTTTGGTAAAACTAAGATTATTTCAGAATGATCTAAAATTTGATGCATTTTTTCAATAGTATGCATTAGGATTGGCCTATAATTGAGGTCTATAAATTGCTTAGGTATTGAATAACCCATTCGAGCTCCACGACCTCCCGCAACTATGATTGTATATTGTTTCACTTTTATAATATGAGCATAGCATCGCCATAACTAAAGAAATTATATTTTTCTTTTATAGCTTCTTCATATGCATTCATTATTAAATCATGGCCGCCAAAAGCACTAACCATCATTAATAATGTAGATTTAGGAGTATGAAAATTTGTAATCATACAATTGGCGATACTAAAATCGTAAGGAGGGTAAATAAATTTATTTGTCCATCCTTCAAAAGGAGTCATAAGCTTCTGAGTGGTAACTGATGTTTCAATTGCTCTCATTGAAGTTGTTCCAACAGCACAAACTCTTTGTTTTTCTTTAATACCTGTATTAATTATTGTTGCCGTTTCATCACTAATTATTACCTCCTCTGAATCCATTTTATGTTTGCTTAAATCTTCTACTTCTACAGCTCTAAATGTGCCAAGTCCAATATGTAGTGTTAAATTAGCAAATTCAAGACCTTTAATTTCTAATCTTTTTAAAAGTTCTCGACTAAAATGTAAACCTGCTGTTGGAGCTGCAACCGCACCTTCTGTTTTTGCATATATTGTTTGATATCGCTCCTCATCATCAGCATCAGGTTCTCTATTTATGTATTTTGGTAATGGAGTTTCACCAAGCTCGTTTAGTTTTTTTCTAAAATCATGATAACTTCCATCATACAGAAAGCGCAAAGTTCTTCCTCTCGATGTCGTATTGTCGATAACTTCAGCAACTAAGCTATCGTCTTCACCAAAATATAGTTTATTTCCTATCCTTATTTTACGAGCAGGGTCAACTAATACGTCCCACAACAGGTTCTCTTTGTTTAATTCTCTTAATAAAAAAACCTCTATTCTTGCCCCAGTCTTTTCTTTGTTACCATACATCCTTGCAGGAAAAACTTTTGTATCATTAAAAATCATGACATCACCTTCATCAAAATAGTCTACTAAATCTTTAAATTGTTTATGTTCGAATTCACCAGTTTTTCTATTTATAACCATTAAACGAGATTCATCTCTGTTGTAAGATGGTCTTTCTGCTAAAAGTTCTTTTGGTAATTCAAAATTAAATTGCGAAAGCTTTCTTTTTATCATAATGTTAATTTATTCTTTTATTAAAAAAGTTCGCAAATATACTAAATTAATGTTCAGATATTTGATTATTTCTTTTTGAATGCGTGTCTATAAACTCTTGAAGATCAATTGCTTTACTTAGTTTAAAATTTCCAATACGTGTCCGTGTGAGTTGACTTAAGTGGGCACCACTATTTAAATTTTTACCAAAAGAATATGCTAGTGAACGAATATAGGTTCCTTTACTGCAAACTATTTTAAAATATACTTTCGGCATTTCTACTTTTACTAGTTCAAATTTTGAAATATTAACCATTCGTTCTTTTATTTTTATATTTTCTCCTTTTCTAGCATATTCGTAAAGTCGTTTGCCATCTTGTTTTATTGCTGAATAAATAGGGGGAGCCTGCATAATGTTACCTGTTAATGATTTGGCAGTTTTTTTGAGCATATCATCTGTAATATGACTATAATCGAAGGTTTCATTCACTTCTGTTTCCAAATCAAAAGAGGGAGTCGTTGCACCCAAAGTAAATTCGGCTGTATATTCTTTTTCTTTTGCTTGAAACTCATTAATACGTTTCGTAAATTTTCCAGTACATACTATAAGAAGCCCGTCCGCCAAAGGGTCTAGCGTTCCAGCATGACCTACTTTTATTTTTTTAAGCTGTAAAGATGTTAACAGGCAATTGCGTATTTTTTTTACTACATCAAAAGAAGTCCATCGTAATGGTTTATTTATAAGTAAAGTGTGCCCCTCTATGTAATCAATCATCTATATTACAGTGAAAATAATAGCCAAAATTCCTATGGTAAAACAGTAATAAGAAAAATATTTTAGCTGACTTTTTTTGACTAAAGATATCATCCATTTACATGCGATTAGACCTGTAATAAACGCAGCAATGAATCCAGCTATTAAGGGAATTAGAGCAGCGCTCTCAGATGCTATCTTACCACTAAAAATTTCCTTTGCCATCTTTCCAAAAATTAGAGGAACAACCATTAAAAAAGAAAATCTTGCTGCTTTTTCTCTATCAATCCCAAGAATAACAGATGTAGAAATAGTAGCTCCTGATCTTGAAATTCCAGGTAGAATAGCAATAGCTTGAGCTATGCCGATAATCAATGATTGCCCAATGCTAACAGATTGAGTTGTACTTTTAGCTTTATCTGCAACAAAAAGAAGAAAACCAGTAAAGATTAGCATACTGCCAACTAGTAAGATTCTACCACCAAATAGAGCGTCTATTTGTTCATTAAAAATTACACCGACTAATACAGCAGGGAGCATCGAAATAATTATTTTTAAGGAAAAACGAAATTCTTTGTTCCACTTAAATTGTAATAATCCTTTGAAAATTTGTATAACTTCATTTCTAAAAATAACAAGAGTGCTTAGCGCAGTAGCAGAATGTAACACTATGGTCATTAAAATATTCTCTTCAGGTAGGCCTTTACTTCCGAATGATTCTAAAATAAAAGTAGATATTTCTAGATGGCCACTGCTGCTTACAGGTAAAAATTCGGTAAGTCCTTGAATAATACCAAGAATTATTGCTGCTAAAACACTACTCATCTTTAGCCTTATGTAATATAGCGAAGACTTCAATTATTAGTCCCGCTATAAGAAAGATTACTGAAAGTGTCATTCTTCTGAAACTAAAGATGGCATCGCTAAATACATTTGGATCTTCAGATTTTCCTCCAGACATCAATATATAGCCAGTAATAATAAGTATAACACCTAAAATCATAAGCTGGTAGTTTCTTTTTCCAAAATTAAATTCCATAATTTTAATGATATAAATCGTTTTCGTTCATTTTAAGATATTTTCCAACAGAAATGTTGGTTACAATTGTGCTCATTAAGATTCCAAAAAAAATCATAGCCAAAAAAATAATCAGCATACTAGATATATCTTCAGCTAATAAAAGTTCTGGCATTTCTTTATGTAGACTAAATAATGCAATTATTAAAAATACTATACCAATTAATGAAGAAAAAAGGCCTTGCAGCATACTATTTCTTAAAAATGGTTTTCTTATAAATTTATTTGTAGCTCCAACTAGTTTCATAGATTTTATATTAAACCTTTGTGAATAGACTGTTAATCTAATAGTATTATTAATAAGGGCAACAGCAACAATTAAAAGTAAAATGCTAAAGGAAATTAAAATTAAGACTAGCTTTCTAACATTTGTGTTGATGTCGGCTATCAAATCCTTTTGAATTATTATTTCTTTAATAATTGGGTTTTTTATCAAATTGGATTCTATAGTTTCAATTTGATTTTCTTCAGCATATTCTGCATGCATATATACATCAATTGATGCTGATAATGGGTTAAAACCTAAAAAATTAATAAAATCCTCTCCTAAATCATTTTTTAAGATTTTAGCGGCATCGTCTTTACTTATAAATATTGTACTTTTTATTTCTGGTGAAGCGTCTAAATTCCTTTGAAGTTGTAGTCTGTCAACTTTCTTAATATTTTCTTCTAGGACTAAAGTAAATCCAACATTTTCTTTGATATAATTGATTAAACGTTGAGTATTTAGATATATAAATCCCATACTACCTAACATCAGTAAAACCAAAGATATACTTAGCATAGTAGATAAAGAAGAGCTTCTAAGCTTTCGTTTTATGTGTCTTTCTTGCATTTGTTTCATTACGTTTGCTAAGTTAATAATTTTTACTGCTAAGTTGTGACGATTGATTAACTTTGCTTTGTAAATTATTTAGAATGGAATACGATTTTAATCGCATTGAGCAAAAATGGCAAGACCGATGGAGGGAATGGCAAACCTATAAAGTTGATGAAGATACTTCCAAGCCAAAGTTTTATGTTTTAGATATGTTTCCTTATCCTTCGGGTTCAGGTCTGCATGTTGGCCATCCATTAGGTTACATAGCATCTGATATTTATGCTCGCTACAAACGTCATAAGGGTTTTAATGTTTTACATCCTATGGGATATGATTCTTTTGGTTTGCCAGCAGAACAGTATGCCATACAGACGGGACAACACCCAGCTGTTACAACAGAAAAAAACATTAACCGCTACAGAGAACAACTTGATAAATTAGGCTTTTCTTTTGATTGGAATAGAGAAATTCGTACTTCGGAACCCAACTATTATAAGTGGACACAGTGGATTTTTAAGCAACTTTTTAACTCCTACTATTGCAATATCGAAAATAAGGCTTTACCCATTTCAAAATTGGTAGAAGAATTAGATCGTAATGGAAACACTTTAGTACAATCCCCATGCGATGAAGACACTTCAGTATTTACTTCTGAAGAATGGAACGCTTTTGGTGAATCCGAGCAACAAGCCATTTTATTAAAATATAGACTTACATTTTTATCTGAAACATGGGTGAATTGGTGTGAAGGTTTAGGAACTGTATTGGCTAATGATGAGATAAAAGATGGTCGTTCAGAACGAGGTAATTTTCCAGTTGAACAAAAACTTATGAAGCAATGGTCTATGCGAATAACAGCCTATGCAGAACGATTGCTTGAAGGATTGGAACAAATAGAATGGAACGATTCTATCAAAGAAATTCAGCGCAACTGGATAGGTAAATCTAAAGGGGCATCGCTTAGTTTTTCTGTAGAAAATAGTAGCGAGCAAATAGAAGTATTTACTACTAGACCAGACACCATATATGGCGTTACTTTTATGGTATTAGCACCCGAGCATAAACTTGTAAAGTCCATCACTACTGTTTCACAAAAAGAGGAAATAGAAAGCTATTGCCAACAAGCTGCCTTGAAGTCCGAAAGGGACAGACAGTCTGATGTGAAGAGTGTAACGGGAGCCTTTACGGGAGCTTATTCTATTCACCCTTTTACCAATGAAAAAATACCAATTTGGATTGGAGATTATGTCTTAGCATCTTATGGTACAGGGGCTGTTATGGCAGTTCCTTGTGGCGACCAAAGGGATTGGAACTTTGCTAATAAGTTTGGTATTAGGATAAAGAACATCTTTAAAGATACGGATATTAGTGAAGGGGCTAATGAAGACATAGCGGCTATCATTGATAATTCGGATTTTCTATCAGGTCTTACTTCCCAAGAAGCCATACAACAAAGCATTTTAGCCATCGAGAAAAAAGAGATAGGTAAGGGCAAAACAAACTACAGACTAAGAGATGCTATTTTCAGTCGTCAAAGGTATTGGGGAGAGCCATTTCCAGTGTACTATGAAAATGACATGCCTAGACTGACAAATGATGACAGTTGTGTTGAGTTGCCAGAGGTTGATAAATATCTCCCAACAGAAGAAGGTGAGCCGCCTTTAGCTAGAGCTAAAAAAGAAGATTGGAATGTTTTTCAAGGCGATAAAATGGAGTATAATACTATGCCAGGGTGGGCAGGTTCTTCGTGGTATTTTTTAAGGTTTATGGATCCACAAAACGATAAAGAGTTTGTGTCTAAGCAAAAAGTCGATTATTGGGGACAAGTGGATTTATATATTGGTGGTGCAGAACATGCTGTTGGACACTTATTATATTCTAGGTTTTGGACTAAGTTTTTGTACGATAGAGGCTTTATTGCTTTTGATGAGCCCTTCAAAAAAATGATCAACCAAGGAATGATTTTAGGGCGTTCCAATTTTGTATATCGAATTAAAGACAGTAATACTTTAGTCAGTTTTGATAAGAGAAAAGACTACAAAACCAGTCGCATGCATGTTGATATTGACCTCGTGGATAAGGACGTTTTAGATATTGAAGCCTTCAAAAAATGGCGAGAAGAATACAAAGACGTTGAATTCATTCTTAATGATGATGGCAAATACATCTGTGGTTTTGAGGTAGAAAAAATGTCTAAGTCCAAATACAATATTCAAACGCCTGATGATTTGGTGGAGAAATTTGGCGCTGACACTTTAAGAATGTACGAAATGTTTTTGGGACCCTTAGAGCAGTTCAAGCCTTGGGATACTAAAGGTATTAACGGGGTCCATAATTTTTTAAGAAAGTTTTGGCGTTTAGCGCACGATGAAAATAATCAAATCCATTTTTCTGATGATGAGCCAACAAAAGCAGAATTGAAGTCTTTGCATAAAGCTATTAAAAAGGTAACGGAGGACATCGACAGACAGGCTTTCAATACGGTAGTTAGTAATTTGATGATAGCGGTCAATGAGTTGAATGATTTGAAATGTAATAAACGACAAATCCTCAAAGATTTAATTGTGTTGATAGCACCCTACGCTCCACACTTTGCAGAAGAACTATGGGAAAAATTAGGACATACGGAATCNATNACNCTTGCTAATTGGCCTAAGTTTGATGAACAGCATTTAAAAGAAGACNCCTTCANTTACCCTATTTCTTTTAATGGNAAAATGCGTTTTACTCTTGAGCTTTCTGCTGATTTGAGCAAGGAAGAAATAGAAAAAGAAGTCATGGCTTTTNAGAAGACCAAACAATATATGGAAGGNAAAAACCNCAAGCGTATTATCATAGTTCCNAAGAAAATCGTTAATATCGTAATATGATTTANNANATATCATTAACAAATATTAATGTTCAATTTGTCCCAAAAAAANTACTANTATGGAATGGACTAAAGAGATTAAAGACAAAATAGAGAAGTTAGACAGAAAGTATGCTTCTATAGGTCAAGANTTACCAGCTTATTTAGATGGCTTGCTGTATNCTAACCCTTTAAACTATTGGGATTATACTTATGTGGATACTTTGTTGAGCCTTCAACANCCCAAGACCGACTTTCCTGACGAACAGATATTTATCATTTATCATCAAATTACAGAGTTATACTTNAAGTTAGCTATACTTGAGCTTGATCAAATAGCTCACAACGGTAAGTTAATGTCAGAAGATGGTCAAGATATGGGTTGGAACGACTCTTTATCAGTTGNTTTTTTTGTAGANCGNCTTANACGAATCAACAGTTATTTTGAAGTACTCACATCTTCCTTTGGTATTATGGTCAATGGTATGGAAAAGGAACAGTTTTTAAAGTTTAGAATGTCTTTACTACCTGCAAGTGGTTTTCAATCTGCACAATATAGATTGATAGAAATTTCCTGTACGCATCTAATCAACCTTACACATAAAGATGAAAGAGAAGGTTTGAAAGNTTCTAGTATTGNTGATATGGCTCAGCACTTTTATTGGACTGATGGCGCTATNGATATTAAAACAGGCAAAAAAACNTTGATGCTCGAAAATTTCGAAAAGAAATATATGGCGCAATTTATTGACAGAGCTCATAATTTTTCAGATAAAAACTTACTTGCAAAATATCAACAATTAAGTGTTGAAGATCAGCAAGACAAAGACTTGATACANCAATTACGTTTATTAGATTTGAANGTCAATGTGAATTGGCCANTGGTGCATTACAAATCAGCAGTTCGCTATTTATCATCAAAAGATGGTGATGCTGATGCAACAGGCGGNACAAATTGGCAAAAATATTTGCCCCCTCGATTTCAGAAGCGCATNTTCTTTCCANAGTTGTGGACAAAAGAGGAATTAGAAAATTGGGGCAGGCAATGGGTGGTNAATGCCCTTAACGAAAGTTGATAGTATAGAATGAAAAAANATAAATGGGGTAATTTAGTATNCTNTTTGTTGTTGGNAATCTCCATTTCAATTGTTTTCCNATATTGCAATTCTCAAGATAATGAAAACCTTTCTNATCCCTGTNTAGTNCTTTATGATATATGTTCTGAANACTATAAGGTACACAGGGGAGAATTAGAAAGTGGGCAAACTTTAGGCGCAGTACTTTATCTCAATCACATAGANCACGGTAGAATAGACCAAATAGTAAGAGCCTCTAAAGGAATTTTTGATTTCAGAAAAGCTANAGCGGGTAAGAAGTTTACAGTTCTGTGTTCNAATGACAGTATTGAGAAAGCCCAATATTTCATTTATGAAATGTCTAATATAGATTATGTCGTTTTTGACATNAGGGATACCATANAGGTATTTTTAGGTCAAAAAGANGTTGAGGTAAAAACTCGTGAGGCTAGTGGTAAGATNGAATCTTCCTTGTGGAATTCACTANTTGAAAACAAAATGAGTCCTGCTTTAGTAATGGAATTATCNTCCATNTACGCTTGGACCATAGACTTTTTTAGAATACAAAAAGGTGATTATTTCAAGGTAGTTTATGAAGAAAAATACGTTGAGGGAGAATTTATAGGCATAGGGCGNGTTTATGCTGCATTATTCAATCATGCTAATGAANATTTTTATGCCTTTTACTTTGAAGAAGAAGAAAACTATGGTGATTATTTCGATGATGAAGGTGCTGCTTTAAGAAAGGCCTTTTTAAGAGCACCATTAAATTACTCTCGTATCAGTTCGAGTTTTAGTAANNGAAGAAAGCACCCNGTAACTGGTCGTATAAAAGCCCATTTGGGTACTGATTATGCTGCGCCAACAGGCACACCTATTTTATCGACTGCCAATGGTACCGTTACAGANGCGAGGTACAAACGTAACAATGGCAATTACGTTAAGGTAAGACACAACAGTACTTACAGCACACAGTATTTACATATGTCCAAAATAAAATCAGGAATANGGCCTGGAGTTTATGTCAAGCAAGGAGAAGTCATTGGATATGTGGGAAGTACAGGCTTAGCAACNGGGCCTCATGTATGTTATCGTTTTTGGAAAAATGGTCGTCAGGTAGATCCTTANAAACAGAAGTTACCCCCATCTAAGCCGGTTAAAAAAGAAAACTTAGAAGCCTACACCATGCTAAAAGATAGCATGATGAATNTTATTCAATCTATACCAAGTAATTTTTAGTCTACTGAAATCAGTATCTTTACNCTATGAGAGCTTTGCTAACATTAGTGATGGTATTGTGCTGGTGCAACATATCGGCACAAGTATTTTTTACACCAAANAAAGGGCAATGGAATAAAGCTGTCAAAGCNAAAGTGAATTTAGCTAATGGCGCAATNTTCCTAGAAGAAAAAGTTCTTACTTTTAATTTCATTGACGCTACTTATTTNAGNCATTCACACGATTACGATACNATGGTCGATAGCATTCAAGCTCATGCTTTCAAATGGCAATTTGTTAAAGCGAATACTCCCAAAATAAGCTTTGAAGAAGAAAGAGAAGGGGTNGTTAATTTTTTCAATGTTAAGCCCTTAGTATCNGGAGTTAGAACTTATAAAAAAGTCAATTATANCAATTTGTATGACGGCATAGATTATAGCATTTATGAATATGCTGGAGGTCTAAAATACGATTGGATAGTTCANCCTAATGCTGACCCNACNGACATTAAACTNCGTCTTGAAGGAGTCNAAGNNATACGCATTGAAGATGGNCGATTGNTNTTGCGTACTGTTTTGAATGAAATTAGAGAAGAACGCCCATATGCCTATCAGTGGCATAATGACGAAAAAGTTGAGGTAGCTTGTCGTTTTGTATGGAAAAAACAACGCTTATCGTTTGAATTCCCAAAGGGTTATGACCGAAATAAGGAATTGATAATTGACCCTGAAATGATATTTTCTTCATACTCGGGTGCAGTAGCAAGTAACTTTGGATATACTGCCACCTATGACGACTACGGCTTTTTATATTCTGGTGGAACGGCATATAATATAGGCTATCCCATTACTGTTGGGGCATATCAAACAGCTTATAACGGTGGTGTTGTGGGTAATGATGTGGTGTTGAGTAAGTACGATACTACGGGTACATTTATGGTTTATTCTACCTATTTAGGAGGTTCTGGTGATGAGGTGCCTCATAGTCTTATTGTTTATGACGAAGAATTATTTGTTATGGGCACAACAGGGTCAGCAGACTTCCCTACTATTGAAGGGGCTTTTGACAATACCTTCAATGGTGGACAGGCTCTTGCTGTCAATGGGGTAGGCATCAACTACACCAACGGATGTGATATTTTTATAAGTCGTCTAAATGCAGAAGGGACAGACTTATTGTCCTCAACGTTTTTAGGGGGGACAGACAACGATGGCTTTAATAGCTCAGCTACTTTACGTTACAACTATGCCGACCAGATGCGAGGCGAAATAGACATTGATACTGATGGAAATTGTTACATCGCTTCATCAACTTTTTCTTCAGACTTTCCTATTGTCAATAGTTTAATTCAACCCGCCATCAATGGAGGTCAAGATGGTATAATAGTAAAACTAAATTTGGATTTGAGTGCCATTCAATGGAGTTCATATTTTGGTGGCAGTAGTGACGATGCCTTGTATTCTTTAGCCTTTGATTCTAATAACGATTTGTACGCTTGTGGAGGCACATCGTCTGATAATTTAGCAACTAGCAATGGGTCTTATGCACCAAATTATTTAGGAGGTTCAGTAGATGCTTTTGTATCTCATTTTTCTAAAGATGGCCAAACACTTTTGAACTCTACCTATTACGGTTCTGACCAATACGATCAGTCCTATTTTATTGAATTGGATAAGTTGGACCAAGTGTATTTGTTTGGACAAAGTTTAGCTCCTGACAACACTTTGATATTTAATGCGGCATTTTCTCAGCCTAACAGTGGGCAGTTTGTAAGTAAGCTAAATTCAGAACTTAACACCTTAGATTTTTCTACTGTTTTTGGTTCTGGAAGTGGTGGAATAGACATTTCTCCTACTGCTTTTTTGGTCGATGCTTGTAATAGGATTTATTGCTCGGGTTGGGGAGGCACTACCAACGATTCCATACATTTAGGGCCTGGTGGCAGCACTTCCGATTTGGTGACTACTTTTGATGCTTTTCAAGACGAAACTGACGGAAGTGATTTCTACCTAATTATTTTTGAGGACGATGCTAACACCCTATCTTTCGCTTCCTTTTTTGGAGGGGATCAAGCTGCCGAACACGTAGATGGTGGAACCAGTCGTTTTGATAAAAAAGGCATTGTTTATCAATCCGTTTGTGCGGGTTGTGGGGGTTTTTCTGATTTCCCTACTACTGACAATGCCGTATCCAACACCAATGGGGCGAGTTGCAATAATGCAGTCTTTAAGTTTGATCCAGACTTCCCTTTGACTGTTGCTAACTTCAATGCTCCAGAACTGACTTGCGATTGGACAGTAGTTTTTGAAAATCTGAGTTTAGGAGAAAACAACTCCTACTATTGGGATTTTGGAGATGGCACAAATTCTACCGAAATTACACCCACTCATACCTTTTCGGCAGTAGGAAACTATGAAGTCTTACTCGTTACTAACGACCCTACCTCCTGCAATCTAGTGGATAGCATCATTAAGAATATTACCATAGACGACAATAAATACCAAGAATTGGATAGCTTATTTATCTGTGAAGGCGATAGCGTACTTTTACAAGGAACAACAATGGACGGTTTTACCTATCAATGGTCGCCCAATGTTGCTATAGCTAATCCTTCAGAATCTAGTACTTATGTCTCACCTACAGATTCTATGTTTTATTATTTCATAGGTCAGTCCGATAATTGCTTTGATACACTCAGTCAGTATGTGGCAGTTAGGAAAGTGCCTTTGGATTATTCTGCAAGCTCAGAAATATGCGGTTTGCCCATAGTCTTAACTGTAGAAACCAGCGATTCAGCACAAATTTTATGGACAACAGCTTTGGGAAGTTCTTCACTTGTGGAGCAAGATACTTTAGTAGTTTCTACTGTTGGCACATACTATATGCAAGTCAGACAATTTGGGTGCAGTGAAACAGGAAGAATAGATGTTGCCTTGGGCGAAGCATGTTGTAGCGAGGACAATATTCTTATCCCAAATGCTTTTACTCCTAATGGAGATTTGTTGAATGAAAAATTCCGAATTATAGATGAATTGAATATCGTTCAAGATTTTGAGCTTAATATATTCAACCGTTGGGGACAAAAAGTCTTTTACACTCAAGATAAAAAAGAGTCTTGGGACGGCTACTTTAAAGGGCAGTTACAACCTTCATCTGTCTTTGATTATCATCTTAATATTGGTTGTATAGGAGGACAAAACTCCTTTTTCAAAAAAGGTAATATTAGCTTGATACGATGAAGAAATTATTCCTCATATTTCTTTGTATAGGCACTACTTTAATGGCGCAAGATGTACATTTTAGCCAATGGTATAACAACCCTTTGTTTAGCAATCCTGCTCTGACAGCTGACTTCGATGGAGATTATCGTATTACTGCTCATCAACGTGAGCAATGGGCGAGTGTAAGTGTGCCGTTCAGTACAACTTCTGTTGGATTGGATATGCCTATCGAAAATTGGGGTTTAGGGATTCAGTTTATTCGCGACCAATCGGGTAGTTCTCGCTTGTCACTCACACAATTTAATCTTTCCCTTTCTCGTTCTTTACAAGATTGGCAATTGGGACTGCAATTGGGCTTTGCGGAACGCCGTATTGACTACTCCGATTTGATATTTGTCGATGATGGTGAATACATCAGTTCAGAAACTAAGAACTATATGGACATAGGATTAGGTATCAATAGAACTTTCAGTTTTGTTTCTAGTGAATGTAACATAGCATATTCTTTGTTTCACGTTAATAGTCCAAACCGTTCTTTTATATCATCTGAAGACAAGTTAGCTGTTCGCCATCAATTATCAAGTAGTTTAGATTACGATTTGAATGAAAAATGGCAGCTTAGCCCATCTATTCATTATACCAACCAACAAAATCAAAGACAGTTTATGCTTGGCTCACAATTTAGTTATGATATCAGCGAATATTACTATAAATACATAGTCCTTGAGCTAGGGAGTTATTACCGTTTTGGAGACGCCTTAACTTCTTTAATTGGCATACAATTTGAGCAATCGCATGTTGCATTTAGCTACGATTGGAACACCTCCGGCTTAATCCCTGCTAGTAATTATTTAGGGGCTTGGGAATTGTCATTTGCCCACATTATAAAGTCCAAAGTATTATCCAAGCCTAAGTACAAAACCTGCCCCGCCTTTTTATGAAAAAATATATCCCAACATACCTTCTAGTCTTTTTGACTAGCTTTTCTTTTGCTCAGAAAAAAGGAGAAATTGATGCCGAAGCTGATTTTTATTACACCACACAAGATTACTTTTCGGCAGTTTATTTCTACGAACTCTCTTTGCAAAAGGATAGTACTTCTTTTAGCGATTGGTATCCTTTGGCAGAAAGTTACCGACAAACCAATCAGTATAGTAAAGGAATTATGGCTTATGAAAAAGTCCTTGAAAGTAACCAAGTATCCCTTTATCCCAACACCTTATTGTGGCTTGGTGTTTTACATAAAAACCTTGCACAGTACGAAAAAGCATCTAGTTATTTAAAACAATTTTTAGATAAAAGTTTGCGCCCTTCAGATTATTGGTATAGAAAGGCTATGATGGAATGGAAAGGCGCTCAGATGGCATTGACTATGAAGCAGCGTGAGGATGTTCAAGTTCAAGTTTTAGGTGATCACATTAACTCTATTTATTCTGATTTTGCTCCTTTCCCTTTGGGAGATACTAGTTTATATTTTTCTGCTATGTTAGCTGATGACGGTTTAGCTAAGGAGTTATATATCGGTCACCGTTCTCAATTGATGTTTTCTAAAAATGGTGCTGCTGCTAATTTGTACAAGTTGTTCAATGACAAAAGCTATCACATTGCTAATATTAGCCTCAGTCCTTTTGGTCAGGAAGTTTATTTTACTAAGTGTAAAAATCAGAAAGGCGAGATCGTATGTCAGATTTATAGCAGTAAATACCATAATGGCTTATGGTCCTTACCTCAAATTATGGACCATCGCTTTAATGTTCCGTACGCTAACAATACACACCCGCAATGGGCTTTATGGAATGGAGTAGAAGGTTTATTTATAGCTTCCAATAGGGTGGGTGGATTTGGAGATTTCGATATTTGGTTTGTGCCAATGAGTGGAGAAGCTCAAAACCTAGGAAATGGTATTAATACCTCTGGTAAAGAAGTGACTCCATTTTATCATCCGCTAGAAAAGTCTTTATATTTCAGTTCAGACTTTCACCCTGGTATAGGAGGCTTTGATATTTTCAAATCGGTATGGAATGAGCAATGGGGTTTAGTACAAAATGTAGGTCAACCCCTCAATAGCAGTGCCAACGATTTGTATTATGTTGCCTTGATAGATAGTTTTCATCTAGGCTTTTTGTCTTCTAATAGGACAGGCTCGCAGACCATTAGCCAAGAAAGCTGTTGCAACGATATTTACAGTTTTGTAAAATCGGAGGAGTGTGTTTGTGTTGAGGTTGATAGCTTAGCCATCGCCATGCAATTGAACTTACCTTTGAGTTTGTATTTTCATAACGACGAGCCTAACCCTATGACGAGGGATAGTGTCACAACTCTAACTTATACCGATGCCTATAATTCTTTTATGGCAGAAAAAGAGGAATATGTCAAGCGTTTTTCTTCGGTAATGTCAGGTAAAGCAAGAAATACTGCAGAACGACAGATACGTGATTTCTTTGAACAAACCGTATATGAAGGTCATAAGCAATTGCTACAATTTGCCGATCAGTTAGAAAGAGCACTATCTTTAGAGGCTAAAGTTGAGATAAAACTCAAAGGCTACACCTCACCCTTAACGGCATCTGACTACAACAAACTATTGGCAAAACGCCGTATTTCTAGTGTAGAAAACTTCCTTAAGCAATACAATGATGGGGCACTCTTAGCTTATCTTCAAACCGGGCACTTAGAGATTAGCGAATTACCATTAGGGGAAACCCAAGTTAGTATAGGCGTGAGTGACAATCCAAATGATAGAAGAAACTCTGTATATAGCATTAAAGCTGCTAGAGAAAGACGCATAGAAATTGTATCTGTCAATGTAGAAATTAGGTAAATATTTACCAATTAATTTTTTGATTTATTTACTTTTGTTTACATAAAATAATCTAATTGATGAAACCTACACTTTTAATATTAGCAGCAGGAATGGGTAGCCGTTATGGAGGTCTGAAACAAATTGATGGAATTGGCCCTAATGATGAGCCTATAATTGAATATTCAATATATGACGCTATTCAGTCTGGTTTTGGAAAAATTGTTTTTGTAATTCGCCAAGAATTTGATGAAGCTTTTCGTGCTCGATTTTCTAAATTTGAGACAATGATTGAAATTGCATACGCTTATCAGCCTGTTCAGATAGAACTACCAGGTGTTAATTTAGTTAAAAGACAAAAACCATGGGGAACTTCTCACGCTGTTTTGGTAGCTAAAGAATATATTGACGAGCCATTTGCAGTAATTAACGCAGATGATTACTATGGTAATAATTCATTCAAAATAATGGCAGAATTTTTAAAAAATCAATGTTCTCCATCTGTAATGTCTATGTTAGGCTATATATTAGAAAATACACTTTCAGAATATGGAACAGTAAATAGAGGTGTTTGTGAAGTGGACAAAAATAGTAATTTAATTGAAGTTATAGAGCGAACTAAAATTGCTAAAGTAAATACTAAAATCAAATATCATTTAGGAGAAGTTGACGAGGGAGAACTCTTATATGGATCAAGCGTATCAATGAATTATTGGGGATTCCATCCCATAATATTCAATTACCTTGAAAAAGGCTTACATGACTTTATCAAGGCTAATGCTAATGATCCTTCTGCAGAATATTATATTCCAAATATTATTTCAGAAAAAATTAATGACGGAACAATGGTTGTTAGAGTTATTCCAACTCAAGACGCTTGGTTTGGAGTAACTTACAAGCAGGATAAACCCATGGCAAAAGATGCCATTAATCAACAAATTAATAAAGGCATATATCCAACACCTCTTTGGGATTAGTTAAATAAATTTATGTTAAGGTCATATTTAATCTTAATAGTTGTTCTACCACTGATGAATTAGATTGCGCTAGTCATTATTGGACTACAGAAGATTGCGGATCAAGTATAAAATGGTATTTGTCAGTGAGTACAAATGCAACAGCATGTAGAAATTTATTTCAAACTATGAATTCAAGACCATTTAGATATTTTACAATTGTAAACAATAATTAATTTTTTTGTTTACGAATCAGAAATCAGCATTTTGGTCATTTTTTTCATCAACCCAATCACCATATGATTTAATTAAATCAATTAAAGCGTCTACTGCTTTATCTTCAGGAATTCCTCTTTCTACAACTTCTTTCTCTTTATAAAGAGTGATTTTTCCTACTCCTGTACCTACATATCCATAATCAGCATCTGCCATCTCTCCAGGGCCATTAACAATACAACCCATAATCCCAATTTTAATACCTTTAAGATGATTTGTTTTTGCACGTATTTTAGCAGTAGTTTCTTGTAAGTCAAAAAGTGTCCGTCCACATGATGGACAGGATATGTACTCAGTCTTAGAAATACGTGTCCTAGTTGCTTGAAGAATACCAAAAGCGGTTTGATTAATGTTTTGGTTGCTACCACAATTTTCAGCGGAAATAAAAATACCGTCACCTAAACCATCTAGTAATAAAGCGCCCAAATCTGTAGCAGAATGTAATTGTAATTTTTCTTCAGAAAGGTCTATGTACGAGCGACCAATAATAACTGGTACATGACAATCTTCATTAATCAAATTCATAAACAATCGTCTTTGTTCTGCCATCCCATGTGCATTGTGAGAATCAATAATTAAAACAGCAGTATAATCAGATTTAAGTTTATTAATTAGATCTGTATCAATATCATTCAAACAAGCATAAATAAAATTCATTTGTTTAGAAAGGATTTCAACTTTAAGGTATTCTTTACAATTCAGAAAAGGATAAACTCTTTCTTTACTTTTATTATTTTTCCAAGTTTTGTAATCGTATATTAAACCTAGTGTGCCAGGAATTTCAAAATTAATCTCTTTGTTTCCTAATAAAATATAGTCACATGCCATATCGTTAATGTTCCATTTATCATTTGGTACTGAATAACGATATCCTAGGTTATAAAGACTAGCAGGAGTAATCTTTTTCTTTAGAGATAAATCTGCTATTACCACAGGAACCTGTTTTCCTCCAATATTTAATATTTCATTAGTATTTCTTCTTTTATAATTATAACTATCTATTGGATTATTCTCTACTCTTGAAATAATTTGATGTTTTATTCTGTCATCGTAACGACTTACTAAATATTTTGCTACCGGAATTTCGTGTTCTGGCTCTTCTGTTAATGATACTCTAATAGTATCTCCTATGCCGTCTTCCAATAAGGTGCCAATACCGACTGCTGATTTTATACGACCATCTTCTCCTTCTCCCGCTTCAGTTACGCCTAAATGCAACGGGTAGTTCATTCTATCTTCTTTCATTTTTTGAATAAGTAATCGATAGGCTTGAACCATTACTTTTGTATTACTTGCCTTCATAGACAATATAATATTATGATAATTTTCCTCTCTACAAATCCTTAGAAATTCTAAAGCAGACTCTACCATTCCTAACGGCGTATCACCATATCTACTAAGAATTCTGTCTGATAGAGACCCGTGATTAGTTCCAATCCTCATAGCAGTGCCTTCTTCTTTACAAATACGAACTAATGGAACAAATCTTTCTTTTATGCGCTCTAGTTCTTTTTGATATGTTTCATCGGTATATTCTATTTCTTCAAATTTTTTCTTGTCGGCGTAGTTTCCAGGATTAATTCTTACTTTTTCTACAATTCGAGCAGCTATTTCTGCAGCTTTGGGTGTAAAGTGTATATCAGCAACCAAAGGGGTATTAAAACCTCTATCTCTCAATTCTTTTTTAATGTTTAGCAGATTCTCTGCTTCTTTTCTGCTCGGTGCAGTAATACGTACAATTTCACAACCTGCCTTAATCATACGTATACTTTGTTCAACCGTAGACAAAGTGTCCATAGTATCGGTTGTTGTCATTGATTGAATACGTATTGGATTATCACCACCAACCCCAACATCACCTATCATTACTTCTCGGGTTCGAAACCGCGAATATTCAACTAAACTATTACAATAAAGTGTGACACTCATAGAAACAAAAATATCAAAAAAGAAAAGTTATAATTTTAATATGAATTAAAAATTATTTTTTCTGTTCGAGAATAGGTGGATGTCATAAGCTTTATAAAGTATATTCCATTAGAAATATTACTTAAGTTGATATGCGTATCTCTATTATACCATTTTTTTTGCAAAAGTAATTTTCCGTTAATATCAAAAAGTTGTAAGTTCTTTTCTTTTCCTGAAATATTGGATTTTATGTTTACAAGTCCTTTAGTTTGATTCGGATAAATTTCAAATTCATCTATTATACTTTCTTGTATTGATGTAGCATTTTGAACTCTAAACGAATGTACTATCCTCGAACCAAAATCTTTATGAAATGTTTTAAATACATTAATTGTATCGTAATACATGAAGTTGATAAAGCCTGTACCATCAGGTTGACCTATATTATCCCAATACCAGAAATCTAAGCCATCACCTCCGGTGTCATCTAAAGTAAAGGTAAAACAGCCATTACCTAAAATTACAGTATCCGCATTTAAAGTGTTGCTAGCAAAATTACTCTTTGAATAAACTATTTCACCTTCACTATTTTCAATTTTCCATGAATTTTGTCCCCCATAATTGTTAGTTTTTAGACGGACTAAAAATTGATTTTTATAAACTGGTACTTCCTCAAAATCAGATGACATAAAATCATTTTCGTTGTACATATCCGTTAATCCATTAGGATTTGAAACTGATACTTCAAATGTATTTTTATTGCCGTCGTAAACTAAATTACCCAAAGTAATTTCTTCCTCTTGCATAAACTTGAGGTTTCCAGTCCATTGTTGTGTTTGTATAGTTCCTCCTTCAATTCCATATTCAATAGTTAGTGAAGTTAATATCTCTGCTCCTGAATTTCTAATTTTTATAATGGGTTTAGAACATATGGGATTCAGTCTAGAATATTGATCTTTTAGTGATGGACTAATTATATCTAATACTTCAGCATCTAAATTAAAATTAGGTTGTTTGTATTGGAATAAATGAACTGCACAGGAATATGAAGCATCGTCACTAGGGTTAAAGCTACTAAAATTAATATCAAATGCAGCGCTGTCGCCAGCTGTAATATATGGGGTAATTTCATGATTAAAAATAGGAACAGCTTCACCTGGGCACCAATTAGCACGATCAAAAATCCACGTTCCACCTTGAGGCCAAATTGCATTAAAACCACAGTCATCTTTCCATATAGTTTCTCCACCTACAACAGAGCCATTTACTTTAGCTATGTAGCTTACATTGGGAGTAAATTCTCCGGCTGCACCATGGCCTGTTGGAACAAATTGTAATTTAAAACTTGATGCATATGGAGAGGTTGCAACTTTAACTTCTGGCATTTGGTTAGCTTCAAAATCTGCTGAGTTATTATAGCCATATCTTGCGGCTCCATTTTTATAAATATTACTTAAGACAATAGGCGTCCTTGGGGGTGTGCCTTCAATAAACTCAAAATTAAGTGTTACGCTAAAGCCGCTGGACCACCCTGAATAAAAAGCATCAATTTCAACTGAATCCTTTAATAGATGTTGAAAGTCTGTTACGTCGTAAGTAAATCTATGTTTCCAATTTTCGTCGTATCCATTAGTACCATAGCTCCCATTGGCCGGGTTCATATATGTTCCATATGGGGTAATTGCTCTACCCAATTCAAAATCTTCTATAATTTCATAAACATCATATGTATCTGTATAATTTAAAAACATTATAGTATCATTTGCTACAAATGCCGAGTCAATTGCAGTTCCTAAACTATCATATATTGTATTGTAATAATTAGCTAAATACACATATTGTGTGTCAGTTGCCAAAAAAGGGTCATAGTTATCATTATATAATATCAATATGAGCGAATCATTAGCTAAATTGGTTACTCCGTTAATACTATCCCAAACATTAATAAAAGTGGGGGTATAGCTAAACATAATACTATCTAAACTTGAGCCTTCTAGACTATAATTAGGAGCTAAAACAAGATTAGAATCAAGCTTATTAGTTCTGTTTCTTAGAAGTATATGAACGTCATAATCCCATCCACTACAGCCTGATGATGCACAGCCCATGTCAAAGTGCATAAGTACTTTTCGAAAGGAACCTTCAGATGGGAATTCACCCCATTTTTTATAATGACCATACCATGTCATATCAACATTATTATGTACTTGAATTATAGTTGTATCTCCAATATCTGCAAAAGCAATGTTGATACTTAAACAGAGAGCAAAAATTAATCTTATCATTTGAACTTAAGAAATTGTTTGCTTCAAAGATAGTAAGAAAAGCTAAAGTTTAAGACAGGTTTTGATAGTCTAATAACTTTTTGTAGTAACCTTCTTTTTTTATCAGATCCTGATTGGTTCCTTGTTCAATAATCTCACCATCTTTTAAAACTAAGATTTTATCNGCATTTTGAATAGTTGAAAGTCTGTGAGCAATTACTAATGAAGTTCTATTTTTCATTAGCTNNCTCAATGCGTCTTGAACTAATTTTTCAGATTTAGTGTCTAAAGACGAGGTTGCTTCATCTAAAATTAATATTGGNGGGTTTTTGTATATNGCTCTTGCAATACTCAGTCGTTGTTTCTGCCCTCCAGANAATTTAANACCACCTTCGCCAATATTGCTATTATATCCCTCATTCATATCCANTATAAAATCGTGGGCATTGGCTGCTTTTGCTGCATCAATTACATCGTCCATATTAGCATTTGTATTACCCAATGTTATATTATTTATTACACTATCATTGAACATTATAGATTCTTGTGAAACAATACCCATGAGACCTCTTAGATCAGACAGGTTAAAATCTTTAATATTAATNTCGTCAATTGTAATTTCTCCTTTTTCAACATCATAAAAACGAGCTAATAAATCGGCAATTGTTGATTTGCCACTTCCAGATTCTCCTACTAATGCAACTGTTTGCCCAATCTTTATGTTAAAGCTGATNTTTTTTAAAACAGTTTGTGTNTCGTACTGAAAACTTACNTTTTTAAAACTTAATTGGCGNTTATAATTTTTACCTTTAGCAATTACAGGATCTTTAATGTTATTTTCAGCATCCAAAATATCCATTACTCTTTTGGATGAAGCACTTCCTTTTTGTAAATAGTAAAACGCAGTAGTGAATGATTTAGCGGGAGGTATTATCTGAGAAAAAATAGCAATATACCCAATAAATTCTTCCGGGGACAGGCTGTTTTCATTACTCAAAACAAGCTTACCACCAAACCACATNACANAAACTAGAACAATAGTACTCAAAAACTCACTCATTGGCGATGATAAATCTTTTTTACGTAATAAACGATTCATTATTTCTNGATATTGATTNCTATTTTTTTCAAATCTAGATTGAATAATTTTTTCAGCTCTGAAGGATTTAATAATTCTTAGCCCTCCAATATTTTCATCAATATTAGANAGCAATTCACCAATTTTGTTTTGGCCTTTCTCAGAAGATTTTTTAAGACTTTTACCAATTCGAGCTATNAGAAATCCNGCGACAGGAAATAATATAACAACAAAAATTGTTAGCTCNGGACTAATAAAAANTAAACTTGCTAAGAATATTATAATATTGAGNGGATCTTTGAAAATCATTTCCAAAGAACTCATTATTGACCATTCAATTTCCACTAAATCTGTTGTCATTCTTGATATGATATCGCCTTTTCGTTTTTCCGTGTAATAGCCAAGAGGTAAATTGATTATTTTTTTATGTAANGCATTTCTCATATCTCTTACAACTCCGTTACGTATNGGTGTGAGAAAATATAATGCTAAGTATCGAAATAGATTTCTAAATAAAAACATAGTAAGTACTAAGCCACAAATGAAAAGNAGTGCGTCAATTTGTCCTCTTGAATCTATTATTTGAGTAATNTGAAAATAGAAATTTTCTTTAATTGAATTTGCGCTAAACTCTAAAGAAGAAGTAGTGTAAATCTTTTCTTGAGTNCCAAACAATAANCCCAGAAAGGGTATTATCATTGTTATCGANACTAAGGAAAAAATTACAGTAAGAATGTTAAATNTAATNTTNAATACAGCATATATCCAATAAGGCTTAGCAAAATTTAATACTCTTAAAAAGTCCTTCATATTGCAAATGTATTTAAATTGCTCTTTTTAAGGTTCTAAAAATTTATCTTTGTTTTATGGAAAGTACAAGACAGAAGAAAGTATCAAGACAATTATTAAAGGATTTATCAGAAATTCTTCAGATAAAAGGAAGGGATNTAATTGGCACTTCTTTAATATCTGTAACTGTNGTTAGAATTTCGCCTGATTTATCAATTGCTAGAGTGTATGTTAGTNTNTTTGGAACTGATAATAAAGAAGATTTATTGAAAAAAATAAATAATCAATCATATNTTATNCGAAAAAAATTAGGTGAGCGCATTCGTAATCAAATGAGAAAAGTTCCTGAACTTAAGTTTTTTCTTGACGATTCGGTTGATTATTCAAGACAAATTGAAGATTTATTAAAGTAAAATTGAAAGTTGCCTTTTATATCGCTAAACGATTTATGGTCTCTAAAAAGTCCAAAAATGTTGTTCATTATGTTAGTTTAATTTCAATGATTGGCGTAGCAATTTGTACAGCNTCTTTGATTTTAGTTCTTTCTGTATTCAATGGTTTTGAAAAACTTATATTATCTCTTTACAATTCTTTTGANCCCCCNATCAAGGTTAGTGTCCTTGANAGCAAAGTGTCAGACTTTCNTAAAGCAAAAAGCTATCTTAATGATAACAATATTCAATATTCTNAAGTTTTAGAAGAAAAGGTTTTATTACGATATCAAGACAGTGAATATATTGCTACTTTAAAAGGTGTNGATAATAATTTTAAATCTATAAATTCAATTGATAGTTTGCTAATTTCAGGTGATTATTTAGATAGTTACACTNATAAAAATACTGCAATAGTGGGTCGGGGCATAGCTTATTACTTATCCATGAACATAGGAAATGTTTTTGATCAATTACAATTATATATTCCTAATAGAGAAATNAAGAACTTACTAAGNCCGGAGTCTTCTTTTATTCAAAAAAGTGTTTTGCCTGTTGGAGTNTTTGCTATACAATCTGATTTTGATTCTGAATACGTGATAACTAATATTGAGTTTATGAGAGATGTATTAAATAGAGATAGTTTGTCTTCCTCTTTAGAGATTTTATGTGCAGATTCTAAAATATTCAAAATACAATNTGATTTAAAAAAAATATTAGGTGATTCATNTAGTGTTAAGAGTAGATATCAACAACATGCTTTTTTGTATAAAATTTTAAGTTCTGAAAAATTAGCAGTTTTTATTATTCTGAGTTTTATTCTTNTTNTAGCTACTTTNAATATTATTAGCGCCTTGACAATGCAAATGATAGAGAAGAAAAAAGATATTAAACTATTATTTAANCTTGGAGCATCNCCGAAAATGGTAAAGCTAGTCTTTTTCTTTAAAGGTGTTTTAACATCTACAATTGGCTTAATAATTGGGTTACTNGTAGGGCTTTNTATTGCTTNCTTACAAATTAAGTTTGGAATAATAAAAATGGGCAATGGTTCTTTTGTAGTTGATAATTATCCGATTGATATTCATTATTCTGACATTATATTAGTGNTCTNTACAGTTTTTACTATTGGCTGTATTGCTAGTCTAATACCGGCTANATATTTNGTTAAGCGATATTTCTAAACTATTTTCGATGATGTCCTAAGTAATTGATGCAATTCTTTAAGTTCATTAACACTCAGATTTCGATACTCGCCAACTTTTATGTCAAGTTTAATATTCATAATTCTAACTCGTTTGAGCCTAATCACTCTAAACCCTAAATATTCACACATTCTTCGAATTTGCCTATTCAATCCTTGTGTCAAGACAATTTTAAAACGATGCTCACCTATTTTTTTAACTTTACAAGGGCGTGTAATAGTTTCAAGAATTGGAATGCCTNGACTCATTTTATTTACAAAATCAGCATTAATTTTTTTATCTACATNAACAATGTATTCTTTTTCGTGATTATTTCNAGATCTAAGTATNTTGTTTACGATATCTCCGTCATTAGTTAAAAGTATAAGNCCTTCACTTGCTTTATCTAGTCTNCCAANAGGAAATATACGCTTTGGGTAATTAATAAAGTCTATNATATTATTTTTTTCAACTTTTGTATCAGTTGTNCATACAATTCCTGTAGGTTTGTTTAGAACAATATAGACAGCGGCTTCTTNTGACTTACTTACTGCCTTGCCATCAACACAAACTTTATCTCCTTTTACTATTTTAGTCCCCATAAGNGGCACTTCACCATTGATGGTAACTCTTCCTTGNTCTATAAGTTTATCNGCAGCTCTTCTTGAGCAATAGCCNACTTCACTTAAATATTTATTNATGCGTGTTTCTTTCATTCTATTTTAATGCCNCTAGCTGTTCCCCAAAACACTTCCCCAAAAAANTTCTCNTATTCAAAATCGTAAAAAATGGAATCTANNATTATTTTACCACAGCTATTGTGAGCTTTATAGCTATTTGTATTANTAATTTCTTGAAATTCGACAAACAAACTGTCNNCATTGACATAAGCGGAAACTTGTGNATAGTNGTCTGAGNAGTTGTCAGNATAATTGTGAATTTNCGCCCAATTTCTGATTATAATTTGACTAGGATTATCTTCATCCTGAACGATTTCNATTGTGTAGTTTCGTNCTGCTTCCCATTCACNAAGTANCATACCGCCAGTAATACTATCTTTTATNCCATATATGCCTACAAAATTTTCACTCAAATACTTGCAAGAACCATTATCNTTTACTGCATTTAAGTTATAATTTAGGGCTAGTAAATCTGTACAGCCTTCTTGTTCNTTGCATGAGGANAAAAATAAGNCAANTCCTAAAGTAACAATAAAAATGGATTGTGGNTTAAGCAAATTCATATTCTCCAAATGTACGTTCTATTTCGCTAAGAATCTCAAAAAGTTCTTCGGNCTGTTGTGCCGTCACTAATCGTATTCTGTATTCTTTAAAATTTGGAATATGCTTAAAATAATTGGTATAGTGTCGTCTTGTTTCTACAACACCTAAGATTGGCCCTTTCCATTTTAAGGAAAATTCNAAATGCTCTTTACATACCTCTATGCGTTCTTTTATAGTAGGTTTAGGNAGTTCTTGTCCTGTTTTTAGAAAGTGTTTTATTTCATTGAATATCCAAGGGTGTCCAATGGCAGCACGACCTATCATAATGCCGTCAACTCCGTATTTATCGCGTTTAAATTNTGCAGTTTGTGGGCTATCCACATCGCCATTTCCAAATACAGGAATATGCATACGTTTGTTGTTTTTTATATCTGCAATAAGACTCCAATCGGCTTCTCCTTTGTACATTTGTTTACGTGTACGACCATGTATNGCGATAGCTTTGATGCCAACATCTTGCAGTCTTTCNGCAATTTCAACNATGTGTTTGCTATTATCGTCCCAGCCCAATCGTGTTTTTACAGTTACNGGTAAGTGAGTTGAATTAACAATCTCCTTGGTCATGGATACCATTTTAGGTATATCTTTGAGTATNCCCGAACCAGCTCCTTTACAGGTTACTTTTTTTACTGGACAACCATAATTAATATCTATGAAGTCTGGATTTACCTTTTCACATATTNTGGTGGTTTGCTTCATGGATTCTATATCGTGTCCAAAAATTTGAATGGCTAGTGGGCGTTCGTAATCGAAGAAATCCAATTTTTGAGTACTCTTTACNGCATCTCGTATCAGNCCTTCTGAAGAGATNAACTCNGTGTACATAACATCGGCNCCGTGGCGTTTACACAACGCACGAAATGGGGGGTCACTGACATCTTCCATAGGTGCTAANAGCAATGGAAACTCACCTAAGTCGATATTACCTATCTTTACACTCATTTTTGCAAAATTAACTAATTTATTATTCGATATGAATCTTAAAGGCATTTATCAAGATTATTCGCCAATAAAGCAAGTCTTTATTTTATTGATGTTGCTATTTNTGAGTTTTATTNTCTTCAACGCTTTNGGNATGATAGGNGTTAGCCTCATTGNTGCCCCTTCTCTTAGCGACTTTGAAAATACGGCNACCATANATTCTTTGAAGTTTTTACAGGCGTTNAGCTCTATTGGAATATTCATTGTGCCTNCTTTTTTATTCGCCTATCTTACGTCTANGTCACTAAATTTTACGCNNGTGAGTCGCCAGCAATTTCTGTTGACCNTAGCTATTATGTGCTTTGCTTTCCCTTTGATTAATGCCTTAGCTTTATGGAATGAAGGNTTACATTTACCATNTTTTTTGTCTAGNCTTGAAGACTGGATGCGTTCGGCAGAAAGTCAGGCTATGCAGATAACTANGGCCTTTTTAAAGNTTGATCATTGGTCAGGATTATTGCTCAATATCTTAATTATAGGTGTTATTCCAGCNCTTGGNGAGGAGTTATTATTTAGAGGNGTNATACAGAAAAAATTATTTTCTATAAATGGAAAAATACACTTAAGCATTTGGATAACAGCTTTTCTATTTAGNGCTATGCACTTGCAATTTTTAGGTTTTATNCCTCGNTTTCTAATCGGTGGCTTGTTGGGTTATTTGTTTTATTGGAGNGGTTCAATATGGTTACCTATTTTGGCTCATTTTTTTAATAANGCTGNGGCAGTTATCTTGAGTTACTTTATTAACNAACAAAGNATNCCTAAAGATGTTGAGTATTTNGGTNCNGAAGATGGGCAGTCATCTATGCTTGTTATCTCTTTATTGGGACTANTNATGTTNCTGTATATACTCAAAACNATTTCATTNCCTCAATCAACCTAAAAAAAAGACCCGTGAAAACGNGNCTTTAAATTTAAAAATCAAATAATTNTTANTGAACTTTCTTTCTTGTAGAATAGTTAATCTTCAGTGCATTGGCTTTACGAAGCTCTTGCTTNACGTCAGTTACAATACCCATTTTAGTATTTTGATCAGCCTTTATAGANGTGGTCATAAATGGNACTTCTTTTTCGTCACGAGCAGTACGCTCGGCNGTTATGTANTGTGCAATATCATCGACAGTGGCAAAGGCATCGTTGAGCTGAATTCGGGCTTTAGTACCATAAGTAGCTTGCATTCTCTCAACTGGACTTCCAATGTAGATGTAGCTTACTAAAGATTTCTTTTCTAGCTTTTGTATTTCAGTCGCTTGTGGTAAACTTTGTTGTACCATAATGGTTGTCTCACGCATAACTGTTGTTACCATAAAGAAAAATAACANCATAAATACGATATCTGGCAGCGATGCTGTCGATATTCCTGGCGTATCCTTTTTTGAATCTTTTCTGAATTTAGACATAATTAGTTTCCTATATTTTTGGGTTCCGCTTCGGANATTTTTTGAGGGTATTCCTTTCTTATCTCTTTCTGCTGTGTCTTGTTCAAATCAGCATACATCATACCAAAACGTTGCATAGCCTTAGCNTCTCTGAGCTCTCTNTAAGCAGCCGCCAATTCGTTTTGCACTTGAATGTAGGTTTCGTAAGATGTTCCTCTATCATTTTGTAGTGAAATNATAGCTTTTTGTGGGTTGTCCGATGACTCGGGATTACGACCATTATTATTGATAAAAGCTTTAGCACCTGNACGAAGTTGCATGATATCCATNAANTCGTTTTCTACCAGTAATTGGTTGTTGGAGTTTATTAATACTACATAGATGTTTTTGGCTTTGATTTGAGAATCATCTTGAATAACATCTTCTTCAGGCATAGGAGGCAGTTTACGCGCCAANCCGGTATCCACATCCATAGTAGTAGTTACTAGGAAGAAGATAAGCAGTAAGAAGGCGATATCTGCCATAGAGCCTGCATTGATTTCNGATGCGCCTTTTGCTCTTCTTGCCATAATTTACTTTTTAAATATTTTNCCTAACTCAGCATAAANAACAGATAGAATAGCACCAANAGAAAGTATGTAGAAGGTNATTAANCCCATACCTACTCTTTTAGTGGAGGCTTCTGTCATTCCAAACTTTTCAGAACCAGGAAAAGTCATTAAATCTCCTGATGCNATGATGTAAGANACAACCGCTATAAGNAGCAATCCACCAACACCCATCAACGCTGTTTTGCCTTTTGAAGGATTCTTAGCTAAGAACATTANAGGATANATAACNGCTGCTAGAGTAGCAGCACCTATCATAATGTAAGTTANAATCAGTCCGGCATTNATTAGAAAATCCGACATGCTTATTTAATTTTGTTTTTTACTAAAATATCTACNAANGAGATAGAAGCATCTTCCATAGTATTTACGATGCTATCAATTTTTGCAACGATATAGTTGTAAAAGATTTGTAATATCATCGCTACGATAAGACCGAATACAGTAGTTAAAAGTGCTACTTTAATACCTCCAGCAACGAGTGATGGAGAAATGTCTCCTGCTGCCTCAATAGCGTCAAAAGCNCCAATCATACCAATTACAGTACCCATAAAACCAAGCATTGGNGCTAGAGCGATAAATAATGAAATCCATGAAAGACCTCTTTCTAATAAGCCCATTTGTACACTTCCGTAAGCCACTACTGANTTTTCTACTACATCAATACCCTCNCTAGAACGATCTANGCCTTGATAAAATATACTTGCTACGGGACCAGCTGTATTTCTACATACTTCTTTAGCAGCATCTACATTGCCTGATGATAAAGCTCCTTCGATGTCTGATAATAGAGCATCNGCATTAGTAGTAGCTTTGTTTAAGTAGATGATTCTTTCTATACATAATGCTAATCCTAAGATAAGACACAATAGAACNATACCCATAAATGATGGGCCNCCTTCAATAAATTTTTGTTTGATNACTTGGTGAAAAGAAGGGNTTTCTTCTACAACAGCACTTGGTGCTTCTNGAGTATTTTCAACTACTTCTTCTTCAACAGCTGTCGTATCTTCAACGACTGTGGTTGTGTCAATTTCATCTTGTACTGNAGCAAAANTTGCTTGACTTAANCCTAAAGTAATGCAAATAGTCAGCATAAANANAGCTAATAGATTTTTCATTTCAATGTTAATTTTAAATTATGTTTTTANATNTTATCGCAAATTTACACAAATTAATAGTTTAAAAAAATGNGNTGTAAANTTAAATCTTAAGTAAGTTGTGTTGTTTTATAAAATAAAATTGTTGGCGCNAGGATCCTTACTTNCNCTAATTTATTTNAANTCTATAAATAGAAAAAACACCCTAAGATGTTTTTGTCTATTGCGGAAAGGAAGGGATTCGAACCCCCGATACGTTTCCGTATACACGCTTTCCAAGCGTGCGCCTTAAGCCACTCGGCCACCTTTCCAAAATGGNTCACAAAACTATGAAATGCATTTTAATTGCTAAGCTCTCCCCTTAGAGAAATTAAAAGCTGTTGTTTNGTTTCTTTTAGTGAATAGTCAGTNCCTAACAANTACATCATTTTGGTCAATGCTGCTTCAGTGGTCATATCTTTACCACTTATTACACCGANTTCTNCTAGTTTTGAGCTCGTTTCGTACAGNCCTTGACTAACGNTTCCCGACAAACATTGACTCACATTTAATATCAATTTTCCATTATCTATAGCAGTTTGNATTGCCCTTAAAAACCATTTAGCCGTAGGAGCATTACCNGCACCAAAGGTTTCTAAAATGATACCTTNATAAGGCATNTCTANCACTTTAGTAATGAACTCTTTTTTCATNCTTGGAAACAGTTTTAAAATAAGAACATCNTCACNTAAATTNGTATGTACTTTCAAGTTTTTATTTGTNCGGTCGTATTTTATTNGGCTATATTTTATCTCTAAACCTGNTTCTGCCAAATANATGAAGTTAGGACTTTTAAANGCTTCAAAATGTTCGGCATTGGCTTTGGTACATCGATTGCCTCNCATCAGTCGGTATTCAAAATAAACACNTACTTCTGNAATATTTCCTTTAGANGCAATCTCAATTGANGTAATNATATTTTCTTTAGCATCAGTTCGGAGTACTCCGATGGGTAATTGTGCGCCAGTAAGNATAATAGGTTTATTTAAATTTTCTAGCATAAAGCTAAGTGCAGATGCAGTATATGCCATGGTATCTGANCCATGNAGAATAACAAAGCCATTATANTTATTGTATTCTTTTTCTATAATTTCTNCCAATTGTATCCATACTTCTTTGCACATATTGGAGGAGTCNATAGGCTGTGTTATAGTTTTAGTATTGATGTCAATATCAAAAGTGTTAAGCTCAGGAATNTGCATACTAAGGGTGTCCAAATCGAATGGTNTCAAGCTGCCTTCATTGGTNTTGTACATACCTATTGTACCACCTGTATATATTATTAAAACAGAATNGGATTTTCTCATAAATTAAAAAGTGTTTTNGCGTTTTGTGTAGTTTTTATTGCTACTTCTTCCAAATTTACCTCATAGATTTCTGCCAATTTCTGTGCTACTATTGTAATGAAGGAACTTTCGTTGCGTTGTCCTCTNTATGGTGTAGGAGCAAGGTATGGGCTATCGGTCTCTAATAAAAGTTTNTCTANTGGAAGCTCTTTTAAGACTTTGTCTAAACCACTATTCTTGAAGGTAACTACTCCGCCTATTCCAAGCATAAAACCCATTTCTATGGCTTTTTGTCCTTGTTCTTTTGATCCTGTAAAACAATGAAAAACACCTCTTAAATTTTGGTCATTGACTTCTTCTAACACTTCGAAAATTGTATCGAAACTNTTTCTAATATGTATTGCTACNGGCAAGTCGTATTCTTTAGCCCATTTCAATTGCTGTCGGAAAGCTTTTTTTTGAATGTCTAATGTGCCCTTGTCCCAATATAAATCGATTCCAATTTCGCCTATAGCTACATACTTACCTTTGTCNAGATGAGATTTGATAATTTTCAATTCTTCCTCATAATCGTCTTTGACATCGCAGGGGTGAAGCCCCATCATAGGNNAGCAATGCTGTGGAAAATCTTGGCATAGTTGATGCATCGCCTCTAACGTTTTACTATTTATNTTGGGAAGTAGCATTTTGTCAACCCCTTGNTCAATGGCTTTTTGAACAACTTGATGTCTATCATTATCAAATTGGCTAGAAAACAAATGTGTATGTGAATCAATATAAAACACATTTACAAAATTAGAATTATTTATTAGTTTTGATAATGATTAAAAAGCAGAAAATTTTAGTGATAAGATTTTCATCAATTGGTGATATAATTCTAACTACTCCTGTTGTTAGAGCGCTTAAACAAAATGATTATATCATACATTTTTTAACTAAGTTTGAGAATNTTTCAACTATTGAAAATAATATTTTTATTGATAAAATTTATGTAATAAATAAATCAATTTTTGAGATTNTAAATGATTTGAAAAATGAAAANTATGAACTAATTGTTGATTTACACAATAATATAAGATCTAATATTTTGAGAATTATTCTTAATATTAAAACTTTAAAAATTAGAAAAAATAACCTTCATAAGCTTNTATATATAAATTTTGGCATTAATTTTTTAAAAAATCAACATATAGTTGATAGAAATTTAAATACAATAAGTTCTTTNATCAATTATAAAATTGANAATAATGGNTTAGATTTTTTTATTGATTCAAAAATATCTAAAAATTATATTTTAAATGATAACTATATTGTGTGGTCGCTTGCTGGATCTCATCAAAATAAAAAACTAAATTTTAACATTATTAATGAGGTATTGTCTAAAATTAAAACTCCGATAGTATTTATAGGAGGCCAAGATGATTTCGANTTAGCTGATAAATTATTAAAAAGNAATAATAAAACTTTATATAATTTCTGTGGTAAAACAACATTAAATGAATCGGCTTTAATTATTAATAATTCTGTTCTTTTACTATCAAATGATACAGGCATGATGCATATTGGATCAGCTTTAAAAAAGCCAATTATTTCTTTTTGGGGATGTACTAANCCCTCATTAGGATTTTATCCTTATNAAACTAATAATTTCTCACAATTAATTATTTCTAAAAAATATGATAGGCCATGCTCAAGNCATGGACAAAGGTGTCGNGGAAAAAATAAATGTATTTCAACTATTACTTCAGATGAAATTTTAAATANAATGGAATTATTTTTTAATAAAAAGAGCTTTTAGCTCATCNGCATCTTCTGGTTTTAATCTACCCGAAAGTATTAGGCTTAATTGACGTCTTCTTANAGCAGCATCATAGCGTTCTTTTTCAATCTCAGACTCTGCAATAATAGAGGGCACNGAAATAGGATTTCCTAATTGGTCAACTGCTACGAACGTGTAAATAGCTTCGTTACACTTAACACGTCCTTTTGTNCTTTGGTTTTCCATCCACACATCAACAAACACTTCCATAGAAGATTTGAAAGCTCTTGANACTTTAGCCTCAAGAGTCACAATACTAGCTCTTGGTATTGGCTTTTCAAAAGAAACGTTGTTTACTGAGGCTGTAACNACAATTCTTCCACAATGACGATGNGCAGATATTGCTGCNGCTATATCCATCCAATGTAAAAGTCTACCACCCATTAAATTGTCTAGATTGTTTGTNTCATTAGGAAGNACCATCTCAGTAAGAGTGGCTAAGCTTTTTAAAGATGTTTTAGAAGACATATTTTACTTTAATGANAGAAGCCAAGCCGATGGATTTGTTTTTTTAATTTTTCTGAGTGCTATTAATGCTTCGTTAGATTTACTGTAACTTTCATAGCTTACTCTTANATATCCAGAGCTACTTTTGTTGACAATTTTAGAATTTTTATATTTATCTTTTGTTAATTTAGATATCATTTTTTGAGCGTTTTCTTCAGAAGAAAAAGAACCTGCAATTATAAAATGCTTNTGTAANTCNTTAGTTTTATCTANGAATTTTTTTTGTTTAATTTCATAAAAGGATTTTACNGCCTTCTCAATAGAATTGGTTGGGCTTTCAANAATAAATGGGTCTAAACTATTTAATGGTTTNGTTTCAANAGCTTCNACATTTGAAAAAGTAAATGGCATAAGGTTTGCGTAGTTGCTTTTAATTTTATCTTTATTGCTTATTCCAAATGCACTAATCATNAATATTGGNAAAAGAACCGCGGCAATTTTTAGTAATGCTTTTTTGTTACTAGTTAATCCTTTACGATCAATAGCTTTTATTTTTTCTTCAAATTTATCCTGAACAGTTGTTCTATGTATGGNAGGATACTGTATTGTATAAANCCCAAAACTATCAAGTAAATGATTATGTGAGTTAGATTGAACAAATAAAATATTTTCTTCTGAACCAAGTATTAAAGTGCCAACATCATTTAAAAATACTTTTTTATGTAAACGTAAAGATTCNTTNAGATCAANCACGTATTTATCTAATTCTANTTTAGCCTGCTTAAATGTTTTTCCTTCAATTGTAGCAATTTCGTTAATGAGTAAACCGTCATTNCTTTGAAGACTTTTGTTGAANACAATNCTTTTTTTTGGAGCATAAATAAATTGTGAATTATTATCTATTCGAGCAGACTCATAATTTGCAACAAATCCGCCAAAATTTGGGATTATAACACAATTATGTTCAGACAATAAAGAAGAAATATGTTTGTTGATTTTTGTTTTCATTGTTTTGCTAAAATATCAAAATCACTTACTACTCCCAAATCTTTCAATAATTTTTTTTAAATCATCAGGGGTNTCCACGTTANAGGAATCTAATGATGTTTCTAAAACTAGAATATCTAATCCGTTTTNTAACCATCTCAACTGCTCCAATTTATGTTTTATTTCNAAACTAGTTGGATTGAGAAAGCATATTTTTTTTAAAACTGTTGGTCGATATGCATATATTCCTATGTGTTTATAAAATGTTTTTGTGAATTCTGAATTTATCATTCNATCGAAAGAAACAGCTCTTTTTTTATNATCAATTTTTACTTTAATTTTGTTTGGNTCAAAAAATANTTCTTCACTTTCAATTCGCTTGGCTAANGTAATTATTTCGATTTTTTCGTCTTCGAATGAATCAATTAGNTGATTTATTTGAGCAGGATTTATAAANGGTTCATCACCTTGTATATTTATTATAATTTTATGTTTAGAGTTGATTTTTTGTATTGCTTCAAGGCATCTTTCGGTCCCGTTAATATGTTTAGATGATGTCATAACAACCTCTCCATCGAAAGAAAGAACTTCATTAAAAATTCTTTGATCATCTGTAGCAACAATAACTTTATCTAATTTTGACTTCATTGCTTGNTCATAAACACGTTGAATCATACTTTTTCCTAAAATATTTTTCAGTGGTTTGCCAGGAAATCGACTTGAACAATAGCGTGAGGGTATAATACCTATTGCTGTCATATAGAAATTCCTAATTTAAGTGATATTGATCGAGGTGCCATCATNTTGGCAGGACGAGTTTGGTATTCTTGATTTGTTAAATTATTNACTATTAGTGAAAGTGATGTGGCTTTATTTAAATCATAAATAACTCTAAAATCTACTATAAAGTCACCATTAGCNAGAGCTTTCCTAGATTGAGAAATGCCTGGAACTAGAGTCTCAAATAATGGATCTACAAAAATCTTATCTACATTAAGCATAAAACTATTATACCTTAGGCTTGTGCCATANGACCATTTTCTAATTTTATANTCTAAATCTAATTTAGCTACATGCCTATGCCTGTATTTTAAAAATAATGTATTAGAATCTAATGAACTTGTATTNTAATAATTTAATTCATTACCATTTATATCTTCATCGTATGAANTTTCAGGGTTTAGTGGGATAGCATCAATATATGTATATCCNNCTAGTAAAACAAGTTCATTTNCCCCAATTTTACCTCCTGCTGTTAATGAAAATTCTACTCCNGAAATTCTTGTATTACCGATATTGATGGATTTAAATCCAACACCTAAACTATTTGCTGACGTTTGNTCCCATTGACCAAAACTAAACTCCATCATATTTTCATACTCCATAATAAATCCAGCAATATCTAAGTAACCACCCCAANTTCCAATTTTAAAGCCTTGCTTTATTGCTATTTCAGAGCTCCAGCCTGATTCAGGTTTNAGTTCNGGATTTTGATAAACATAAATGCCTTTTGCAACTTCTGTTTCAATAAATAGTTCTGCAATACTTGGAAATCGATAACCTTGTCCCCAAGAGGATCTTAAAAATGTACCNTCTGCTAATTGATAATTAACTCCAGCTCTTAAAACAGGTTTTGCAGCAAGAAATGAGTTTATTGAATCGCCCGAAATATAGTANGATTCGCTAGTTTTTANCTTGAATTGCTCATATCTTGCGCCTAATGAAATNTTGATTCTGCNGCCAATTTTTTTATCAATTTGAGTAAATACCGCATTATTTAATCTATAGTTTGATCCGTTAAANAACTCTGCNGTAGCACTTACATATTCATTCATTAGACCTGTAGTCCAATTTAATTTGATAGATTCTATATTTTTTTGATATTGATATTCTGTATAATAGGTTTTAGACTCATTATCNTGACNATTGGGGTCATCTTTNGTGCTGTTATCATTAATAACTCTCATGTATCTTGTCCTTATATTATGTTTGTCACCATTGTTGGGATTCANATAGGTAACGAAAGGATCAACATTGTAGACGTCTCCACTTGTTTTTGTTACGGAACTATCTAANGGAATNTAGGCCTCATCATAACTTTGCCATATAAGTGCTGATGCTGTTTCGTTAANTAGNAAATTAGCATTGATGCCATATGATAGACCTTCTATTTTTTGGTCTTTATAGCGTGTATTAAAATTAAAACGCTTTCTATNAGTTTCTTCACCATATCGATAGCCTTTATCGTCTAAAATAAAACCGCCNAATACCAAATCAAGGTCACCAATTTTTTCTTTGTGTAAAAAATCAAAACCATGTATGCTTCGTTTATNTTCNCCCCACCAATTTAGACTTTCACGACTTGCATCATCATAATATCCTATGTGAAAGTTTAGTTTTGTTTCTGGANTATCATTAGGATANGCCGTGCGAATATTTATTACGCCATTTAAGGCTGAAGAGCCATANAGNGCTGAAGACGCNCCTTTAATTATTTCTACTTGATTAATATTTTCAGTAGATATTAAACTCCATTGNGCTTGACCTGCATCNCCTGAAATAAGCGGCATATCATCAACTAAAACTTGTACCCGTGTTCCTGCACCATAACTCCAACCACTTCCACCCCGAATATTTGCTTGNCCATCAGTAATATTTACTCCTGGAACTTGATCAATTGCAGTTTGTATATTTGTTGTATTCTTGTCTGATATTAGCCCTGGTTTTATTACTTCAACAGATACCGTGGTCTCTTCAATTCGTTGCTCAAATTTTCCNGCTGATACTATTACAGTCTTGATAAGCTCTGCATCTTCATTCATTTCAACTACAATATTTTTTNTTTGATTTGATGATAAATTCAGATTGATTTTTTCTTCNNTATANCCAATAAANTTAAAAATAATTTCGTGACTACCTACAGATGTTTTAATCTTNAATTTTCCATCAAAATCNGAAGATGATATTCCTTTTCCATCAAGTATTATATTAACNCCAATTAATGCTTCTTTGGTAATCCCATCTCTTACGATTCCGGTTATTTCTTGTGCTTTTAATTGGTGAAATAATATAATTGTAAATAAAATTATATTAAGTCTAAAAAAATTCATTCAAATGTAAATTTAGATTTGCAAATTACAAATTTAATGGCACGTCACAATAAATATTANTTTGGATGAATCAATAACATTTATTTNATGCTTTAATTTTTTCACTTCGAAAAGCCTAGAATTAATTAACATATATAGATTTTATTTAATTATTGAATAAGTGTATAATTAACACTATTTTTNNTCTAAATTTTCATTAGTTATTTAGATTAATAATTTAAAAAAAAAATAGTTTAAACATTGAAAAATTATACATTTGTTTTAACTTAAAAAATTAATTTATGTCTTTGAAATACCGAGATAAGATTGATGCATTTATGTCAAAAATTTTGGCAAAAGATGCTCACGAGCCAGTTTTTATTCAGGCAGTACAAGAAGTAGCGGATGCCATAATTCCATTTATGGAGGANAATCCAAAGTATAAATCTTCAAATATACTAGACCGTATTGTAGAACCTGAACGAACAATTATTTTTCGAGTTCCNTGGATAGATGATAACGGAAAGACTCAAATAAATCGAGGCTTNAGAGTNGAGTTTAANTCNGCAATTGGTCCATATAAAGGTGGTTTGAGATTTCATCCATCAGTAAATTTAGNTATTCTTAAATTCCTTGGTTTTGAACAAGTTTTTAAAAATTCTTTAACTACACTTCCTATGGGTGGTGGCAAAGGAGGTTCAGACTTTGATCCTAAAGGTAAAACTGATAATGAAGTTATGCGTTTTTGTCAGTCGTTTATGACAGAANTAAGTCGTCATATTGGNCCAAATACTGATGTTCCTGCAGGAGATATTGGGGTAGGTAGAAGAGAAATAGGATATATGTTTGGNCAATACAAAAGGATAAGAAATGAGTTTACTGGNGTACTAACTGGTAAAGGTGTAAATTGGGGAGGATCCCTAATTCGTCCTGANGCTACTGGATATGGAACAGTCTATTTTGCTCAAAATATGATGTCTACTAATAACATAGATTTTAAAAACAAANTAGTTAGTATTTCAGGTTCTGGAAATGTTGCACAATATGCTTGNGAAAAAGCCATACAGTTAGGTGCAAAAGTTGTTACTCTTTCNGATTCTTCTGGTTTTATTTTTGATAAAGATGGAATAGATNTTNATAAGTTNTCCTTTNTAAAGGANTTAAAAAATATTAAAAGAGGACGNATAAAAAAATATGCGGAGCANTTTAATTGTGATTTTTNTGAAGGAAAGCGACCNTGGTCAATTAAATGTGATATAGCTTTACCTTGTGCCACACAAAATGAATTAAATGGNGATGATGCTAAAGCCTTGATAAATAATGGCTGCATATGTGTCTGTGAGGGAGCTAATATGCCTTCAACTCCGGAAGCAATTGAAGTTTTTCAATCAGCTAAAATATTATTTGCGCCAGGAAAAGCATCAAATGCNGGAGGAGTAGCTACATCCGGTTTAGAAATGTCACAAAATTCTTTAAGNATGAATTGGACAAGAGAGGAGGTTGATGAAAAATTAAAAAAAATAATGAAAGATATTCATACTTCATGTGTGAAATATGGNGCAAANGGAGATTTTGTTGACTANGTTAAGGGTGCTAATATTGCAGGCTTTGTCAAAGTAGCAGATGCAATGATTGACCAAGGAGTTGTTTAAATTTNTAAAATAATTCTTAGCTAAATAGGCAGGNGTCTCTCTTTTNTTATTCTTAAAATATTTAAAATAGTATGTACGGTAAATTAAAAAATCAACTGCTTGNTGAGNTGAAATCAATAAAAGAANCTGGTNTATATAAAAATGAAAGAACCATAGTTACGCCACAAGGTGCTGANATACGTGTTAGCAGTGGTGATGANGTCATTAATTTTTGTGCNAATAATTATTTAGGACTATCTTCTCACCCTAGAGTAATACAGGCTGCTAAAGATAGNTTGGATACTCATGGTTTTGGNTTATCTTCAGTGAGATTTATTTGTGGNACTCAAGATATTCATAAGANTTTAGAACATAAATTAGCTGAGTTTTTNGGCACCGAAGATACNATTCTTTATGCCGCAGCTTTTGATGCAAATGGAGGNGTTTTTGAGCCGCTNTTCANTAAGGAAGATGCGATAATTTCTGACTCATTGAANCATGCTTCAATAATAGATGGTATTCGTTTGAGTAAGGCAGTTCGTTATAGATANAGTAACAACGATATGGCCGATTTAGAACAAAAACTNATTGAATCACAAGNACAACGTAATAGAATTATTGTCACTGATGGCGTATTTTCAATGGATGGTTATATTGCGCAGCTAGATANAATATGTGATTTAGCTGACAAATATGATGCTTTAGTTATGGTTGACGAATGCCATTCAACAGGCTTTGTTGGTANGACNGGAAAAGGAACTCACGAATACCATAATGTTATGGGTAGGGTTGATATTATTACGGGAACCTTAGGAAAGGCNTTAGGCGGAGCTATGGGAGGATTTACCTCAGGAAGGAAAGAAATTATAGATATTCTCAGGCANCGTTCAAGNCCCTATTTATTTTCTAATTCTCTAGCGCCATCNATTGTTGGNTCAGCAATTGAAGTACTAGATATAATATCGAANTCTACAGATCTTAGGGATAAGNTGGAAAGTAATACTTCTTATTTTANAAGTAAAATGACTGAGGCNGGTTTTGAAATAAAAGATGGAGTACATCCAATTGTACCAGTTATGNTATACGATGCNAAAACTTCTCAAANAATGGCAGATAAATTGCTTGAGGAAGGTATTTATGTAATAGGATTCTTTTTTCCTGTAGTACCAAAAGAACAAGCAAGAATTAGNGTTCAGATTTCAGCAGCACATAACAAGGAGCANCTAGATANAGCTATANCCGCTTTTACTAAGGTTGGTAAGGAAATGAAAATTATCANCTAATTATGGGTGATAAAATTTTGTTGAATTAAAATAAAATTCTACTTTTGCCGTCCCTTTGGAATGTGGTATTTCAAAGTGTTNTAATATTAAAAATAATTAATAGTGGATACACTAAGTTATAAAACAATCTCAGCAAATAAAGAAACGGCTGANAAGCAATGGGTNTTAGTAAATGCTGAAGATNTNGTTTTAGGTCGTTTAGCTTCTCAGGTAGCATCAATNCTTAGAGGTAAGCATAAAACTAATTTTACTCCACACGCNGACTGTGGCGATTATGTAGTGGTTATAAATGCANCCAAGATTCGTTTAACAGGACAAAAATGGACTGACAGAGAGCACTTTAAACATACNGGTTATCCAGGAGGTCAAAAGAGAATTTCTCCAAAAGAATTATTCGACAGAGACCAAACGTCATTAGTCCGACAAGCTATTAAAGGTATGTTGCCAAAGAATAAGCTAGGTANCNCNCTTTANTCTAACCTCCACGTTTATGCTAGTGCTGANCACAANCACGAAGCACAACAACCNAAAGAAATAAAAATAAAACTATAACGATGGATACAATACACACCATTGGAAGAAGAAAATCAGCAGTTGCTCGTATTTANATGAGTAAAGGCAAAGGAAATATCACNGTAAATAACCGTGAATCAGACAAGTATTTCACTACAGATACTTTACTTTATAAATTAAACCAACCATTCAGTCTAGTTGATATGGAAGGAAAATTTGATGTAAAAGTGAATGTAAGTGGTGGTGGNATTACTGGTCAAGTAGAAGCAGTACGATTGGCAATTTCTCGTGCCTTATGTCAATTTGATCCTGAAAACCGTTCAGCNCTTAAAGTTGAAGGTTTAATGACTCGNGANCCAAGAATGGTGGAGCGTAAAAAACCAGGGCAAAAGAAAGCGCGTAAGAAATTTCAGTTTAGTAAGCGTTAATATCTTAGGATATTGTTTAGTATCTAAATTACTTAGACTATAAACTAATACTACTAAGTAATTGTTAATTAATGAATGTAAACAATTTTANAAATGTCTAGAACAAATTTTAAAGAATTATTAGAATCAGGTGTACATTTCGGTCACCTAACAAGAAAGTGGAATCCAAAAATGGANCCNTATATTTTTATGGAGAAAAATGGAATCCATGTTATCGANCTCAACAAAACTATTATTAAGTTAGACCATGCTTGTGCAGCACTTAAGCATTTGGCAAAGTCAGGTAGAAAAGTAATGTTTGTTGCTACAAAAAAACAGGCNAAAGAATCGGTNTCTNNNCATGCCAAAAGAATAAATATGCCATATATTACTGAAAGATGGTCNGGTGGTTTGCTAACCAATTTTGCGACTATTCGCAAGGCGATTAAAAAAATGAATTCCATTGATAAAATGAAAGAGGATGGAACTATTGATACATTATCTAAAAGAGAGCGCTTACAAGTGTCAAGAACACGAGACAAATTAGATAAAAACCTTGGTAGTATCGCCTCAATGAATAGAATTCCTGCTGCTTTATTTGTAGTNGATATTCATAGAGAGCACATTGCAATCGCTGAGGCTAAAAAATTAGGTATTCCAACTTTTGCTATTGTTGACACAAATTCTGACCCTAATTTAGTGGACTTCTGNATTCCAGGAAATGATGACGCTAGTCGTTCTATTGAAAAAATAGTTTCTATAGTAACTGANGCTATCCAAGAAGGTCTTTCAGAAAGAAATTCTGAAAAAGAAGCTGCTGCTTCTGCTAAATCTGAAGCTAATGCTGCTCCTAATGAAGAAAAAGTTGAACAACTAGNAGAAAAAAAATAATTGATAATTAAAAAAAATACTTTACGAAATGACAAAAATTACTGCTTCTGAGGTAAATGCATTAAGAAAGCAAACTGGTGCNGGAATGATGGATTGTAAAAAAGCTCTAGTCGAGGCTGATGGTGATATGACTAAAGCGATTGATATCCTTAGAAAAAAAGGACAAAANGTAGCTGCTAAAAGAGCAGACAGAGAAGCATCNGAGGGAGTTGTAATATCAGCTACAAATGGTCAGTTTGGAGCTCTTATAGCACTTAACTGTGAAACAGACTTCGTAGCTAAAAANGATAGCTTTATNGCTTTAGCACAATCTTTCTTAAATGCTGCTATGTCAAATAAACCTANTGATTTAGCTGCATTAAAAGCCTGTTCATTAGGTNATATGNCAATTGAAGAAAAAATAATTGAGCAAACAGGTGTTATTGGCGAAAAATTAGATTTATCATCTTACGAAACTATTGAGTCTTCNCAGGTTGCTGCATATATTCATGGTGGAAATCGTTTAGCAACTTTAGTAGGTCTTAACTCAGTTGTTGATGAGCAAGTGGGCAAGGATATTGCTATGCAAGTAGCGGCTATGAACCCTATAGCCNTAGATAAAGATTTTGTTTCTCAAGATACAATTGACAACGAAATTGATGTGGCTAANGACTTAGCACGTCANGAAGGAAAGCCCGATCAAATGCTAGAGAAAATAGCAATGGGNCGTTTGAATAAATTTTTCAAAGAAAATACTTTGTTGAACCAAGAGTTCATNAAAGAATCTAAGACTTCTGTATCTCAATATCTCAANAAAATAGAGAAAGATTTAACAGTCACAGGCTTCAAGAGAGTTGGGCTTGGAGTTTAATTTTATCAAATCAATTAAGAGAGTGTTTTTCACTCTCTTTTTTTTGCCTTAAATTAGCGCACTATGAAGTATAAAAGAGTTCTATTAAAATTAAGNGGAGAAGCCCTAATGGGCGATNAAAAATTTGGTATTGATACTAAAAAGTTGTCATCATATGCAAATGAAATAAAAACAGCTATTGATCTTGGTGTTGAACTAGCAGTAGTAATTGGTGGTGGAAATATTTTTAGAGGTGTTCAGGTAGAAGGNCAGGGATTAGATAGAGTNCAGGGTGATTATATGGGTATGTTAGCTACTATAATTAATGGTATGGCATTACAATCNGCCCTTGAGAAAGCAGATGTAGAGACTAGATTGTTAACAGCTATTAAAATGGAACAAGTAGCAGAGCCATTTATTCGTCGTCGCGCNATTAGACATTTACAGAAAGGTAGAGTAGTTATATTNGGAGGAGGTACAGGNAACCCNTACTTTACAACAGATACAGCAGCNACGCTAAGAGCGATAGAAATTGAAGCTGATGTTATTTTAAAAGGAACTNGAGTTGATGGTATTTATACGGCTGATCCTGAAAAGGATAAAACAGCAATAAAATATGACAACATTACTTTTAAAGAAGTTTACGAAAAAGAACTTAACATAATGGATATGACAGCGTTTACATTATGTAATGAAAATAAATTGCCAATAGTNGTGTTTGATATCAATAAAAAACAAAACTTATTTAAAATGCTTCATGGTGAATCTGTTGGCACATTAGTAAATTTTTAAAATTTTNATATGGAAGAAATAGAATTTATATTAGATAGCGCAAAAGANCAAATGAATAGCGCTATAAAACATTTAGAGTCATCATTTTCTAAAATTCGTGCTGGTAGAGCTAATCCACAAATGTTAGATAATGTCAGTTTTGATTATTATGGTGTCCTNACTCCTTTGTCTCAAGCTTCAAATATTAATACACCTGATGCAAAAACTATTTCTATTCAACCTTGGGATAAGAGTGTCCTTGATTTTATAGAAAAGGCNATTATTGATGCTAATNTTGGATTTAATCCGATGAATAATGGNGATATGATTATTATTAATGTACCACCATTGACTGAGGAGAGAAGGATTCANTTAGTTAAACAAGCTAAATCAGAGACNGAAAATGCAAAGGTTAGTATTCGTAATGCACGTAGGGATGCTAATGATGAACTTAAAAAATTAGATGGTGTTTCAGAAGATATACTTAAAGATTCTGAAGTTGAAGTTCAAAATCTAACCAACAGTTTTACTTTGAAAATTGACGAATTTTTTACAAAAAANGAAGAAGAAATATTAAAAGTTTAATTTTTTTTGTTTGTAATATCAATGCGTGATTTTTTATCACGCTTTTTTTTTGCTCAGGATTTTTATGATTAATTTAGCGTACTTTTTTATAAAACATGTGGTTAATTATTGCAAGAGTAATTCTTAGATTTAGAGCCGTATTCATATGGTTAATTTTAGTTTCTACTTATTTNATGATACAAAAGTCATCTGATGTAAATCTTTCTTACTCAATGGCACGTTTACTTCCAAAAAATTCAAATGCTCAAATTGAGTATAATTTTTTCNTAGAAAAGTTTGGAATAAAAGACAACATTATGATAATAGGTGTTGATTCANAAAATTTTTTCGAATTAAATAATTTTNANCATTGGAAAAATTTTGGGGATAGTCTCAAATNAATAGATGGAGTTNAAAATGTTTACTCTATTACTGATGNAGTAAATTTTAGTAAAAGTANANAAGAAAAAAAGCTTGTAATCAATTCTATTTTTGAGAATGTTAACACACAGAATTCATTAGACGATGCTGTTTTGCAGTTGAATAAACTACCTTTTTATAAAGAAAGACTTTGTAACGATAGCGCNATGATTATGCTAGTGTCATTAAGCAATGATTATATTACAAGNAAGAAGCGAGTTAATTTGATTAATTCTATCATTGGATTTGGTACTGTGTATAATAATTNCACACAAAAANATGTTATGTATTCTGGCTTGCCTTATATACGAACANTTCACTCGGAGCTAATACGAAAGGAAGTGGGCTTATTTATTTTTTTGGCACTTTTCGTGACGGCTATTATCCTATTCTTTTTCTTTAGATCTTTAAAGGTCATGATAATTTCAATGCTNGTTGTTGGTATTGGTGTAATTTGGTCATTTGGAACTTTAGGTNTTTTAGGCTATGAAATTACTGTCCTAACNGCATTAATTCCTCCTTTNTTAATTGTGATTGGGGTGCCAAATTGTATTTTTCTCATNAATAAATATCATAATGAATTTAGAGAGCANGGTAATATGTCAAAATCTTTAGTGCAAATGATTCGGCGTGTAGGNAATATCACTATTTTAACAAANACTACAACNGCTCTTGGTTTTGCAACATTCATTCTCACATCTAGTAAAGATTTACGTCAATTTGGTNTNGTTGCGTCTTTAAATATTTTTGCAGTATTCATTTTATCTTTACTTCTTATACCAATNATTTTNAGCTATTTAAATCCCCCAAAAAAACGTCACGTTAGTCACTTAGATAGAAAATGGCTTAATAGCCTAATTAATAAAATTACCTTCTTNGTAANTCANAAGAGAAAAGTAATTTATATAGNAACAATTTCTATAATTTCAATTGCNCTTTTTGGGTTATTTCAAATGCGTATTGCTGGAAATATTACTGATGACATTCCNAANGAATCAGACTTGTATATGGGCATTAAATTTTTCGAAAAGCATTATAGAACGGTNATGCCTTTCGAAATCGTTATTGATACACATAGAAAAAATGGAATAACAAAATTATCAACATTAAAGCGAATAGATAAATTGACTGATAGCTTAATGCTTTATAAAGAACTTTCTAGACCATTATCTATAGTTGATCCAATAAAGTTTTCTAAACAAGCAATCTATAATGGAGAAGAATCNTTTTATACTTTACCNAATTCACAAGAGAAAAGATGGCTTCTTGATTATACACTTAAAAGTGAATCTCCTAATACATGGATGGANGATTTGGTAGATAAAAACAAGCAAGTAGGAAGAGTAAGTTTATATGTCACAGATATAGGAACTTCAAGAATGAAGGAAATAAAAAAAGATTTAAGATTATTAATTGATGAATTATTTAATCCTGAAAAGTATAAAGTTATNTTAACNGGNACTAGTGTGGTATTTTTAGAGGGCACAAACTATTTAGTCAAAAATCTNTTTGTAAGTCTTTTTTTAGCTATCTTGTTAATATCTATATTTATGGCTTGGATGTTTAATTCATTTAGAATGGTTGTTGTCTCTTTAATACCAAATATGATTCCTCTTCTTATTACAGCTTCAATAATGGGGTATTTCGGCATCTCTATTAAACCTTCAACTATTTTGGTTTTTAGTATTGCTTTTGGAATTTCAGTTGATGATACNATACACTTTTTGGCAAAATATCGTCAGGAATTAAAGTATAGAAATAATAATATTAAAGATTCAGTGGTNGCAGCAATAAAAGAAACTGGTATAAGTATGTTCTATACCTCAATTGTTTTATTCTTTGGATTTTTTATCTTTATTGCCTCACAGTTTGGAGGTACTTTAGCTTTAGGATTGTTAGTTTCAATAACTTTAATGATAGCACTANTGTCTAATTTAATTGTTTTGCCTGCTATGTTGCTAAGTTTGGAAAAGTCTCTTATGGAAGAAGCTATTAGCGATCCATTATTATATGTATTTGATGAAGAGGAGGATATAGAATTAAAGGAATTAACTATAAATAATAAAAAGTAATGAAAGGTATAATTTTAGCAGGTGGATCTGGTACTAGATTAAACCCTTTAACNTTAGCTATTAGTAAACAGGCNTTACCTGTNTATGATAAGCCGATGATTTACTATCCTTTAACTACTTTGTTGTACTCAGGTATTAAAGAAATATTGATTATTTCTACTCCTAAAGATCTACCAATCTTCAAGCAATTACTTGGTGACGGAAGTAATTTAGGATGTAAATTTGAATATATTATTCAAGAAGTTCCCAATGGACTTGCACAGGCCTTTGTATTAGGTGAAAAATTTATTGGTAACGATAAGGTATGTTTNGTNTTGGGAGATAACATTTTTTATATGAAGCGTCAGTATTTAAAATCTAGTAATGATTTTGATGGAGCTTTAATCTTTGGCTATCATGTTAATGATCCAGAGCGTTATGGTGTAGTAGAATATGATGANAATAATNATGTAATNAGTATTGAGGAAAAACCTAAAAAACCAAAGTCTAATTTTGCTGTTCCTGGANTATATTATTATGATAATCAGGTTGTTGAAATAGCNAAAAANATTAAGCCTTCAANTCGAGGAGAGTATGAGATTACAGATATTAATTTAGAATATTTAAAAAGAGGTAAGCTTAAAGTCCAAACNTTAGGAAGAGGCACAGCTTGGTTAGATACGGGAACATTCAAATCANTAATGCANGCAAGTCAATTTGTTGAAGTTATTGAAAGTAGACAAGGGCGTAAAATTGGTTGTATTGAAGAGGCAGCTTATAAAATGGGTTTGATTGATAATAATCANCTAAGATTATTAGCACAACCATTATTAAAAAGTGGATACGGAAATTATTTANTAGACTTGTTAAAATAATAATGAAATCTATTGATGAGTTAAGAAANCTAGTGGAGCAGGAACTGTACGACTTAAAGTACCCGCATACTCCGGCAGATCTTTATTTACCTATTGAATATATTTTATCCTTAGGAGGAAAGCGTANGCGACCAATTCTTTTATTGTTAGCATTTCAGTTATTTGACGAGGATATAAAAAAAGCTATNAAACCNTCTTTATCNATTGAATTTTTTCACAATTTTACATTGTTACATGACGACATAATGGATAAAGCTCCCTTAAGAAGAGGCAAGGCTACTGTTCATGCTAAGTGGAATACTAATGTAGCAATATTATCAGGAGATGCTATGCTTGTAAAATCTTATCAATATTTAAGTGATTTACCTTCAAAACAATTAAGCAAGTGTTTAGNTATATATAATAAAATGGCTTTAAAGGTTTGTGAAGGCCAACAATTTGATATGGATTTTGAAATTCAAGCTGAAGTTACTATGGANTCTTACCTTAAAATGATAGAATATAAAACTGCTGTATTATTAGGTGCGGCTCTTCAAATTGGCGCNATTATTGGTGGTGCAAATGAAAAACAAGGAAAAGCTTTATATGATTTTGGAAGAAATATTGGCATAGCATTTCAGNTAAAAGATGATTTGCTTGATGTTTTTGGCGANAAAAAATCTTTTGGAAAGCAAATTGGAGGNGATATTATTTCTGGTAAAAAAACTTGTCTTTATTTAAAAGCGCTNTCNCTTTCTGAAGGCNAGGAAAAGATGGATTTAGTTAATTTATACAGTTCAGGTGNNCTTAATGCTACAGAAAAAGTTGAGCGNGTAAAGTTCATATANGGATCNATGAATTTAAAAGAGCATATTAATTCCTTAATCGATGATTATTATTTAAAGGCTATGAAGTCTTTAAAAAAAATTAATGGTAATCTAAGTCAATTAGAGCTATTTGCTTCTCTTTTAAANAAANGAGAAAGCTAAATTCATTCTTTTAGTATTAAAAATTAAAGGAATTATAGATAAAATTCAATAGATTTGTNATAACTGAAAAATTGATGNCAAACAAATTTTCTTTTCTNGGAGCAGTTCATACTAATATGGTAGAAAATATGTATGAGCAATACGTTAAAAACCCCAAATCGGTAAATGAAGATTGGAGNAANTTTTTTATAGGTTTCGATTTNGCCAAAGAGGTTTATTCTGAAGAAGACGAAGTNCCAGANACCTTTAAGAAAGAATTTCAAGTAATAAATCTTATTGATGCCTATCGTAAAAGTGGCCATTTATTTACNCATACNAATCCTGTTCGTGAGAGAAGAAAATATTCCCCTACATTNGATCTTGAAAATTTTGGACTTGAAGAATCTGATTTGGAAACGATTTTTCAAGCNGGTAGTCAGGTTGGNATAGGNCCATCTAGTTTAAAAGATATTATTACACATCTAAAGCAGGTGTATTGNCAATCTATTGGAGTGGAGTACATGTATATCCGTAAGCCCGANCAAGTGGAATGGATAAAAAANAGATTGCATAAAAATAGNAATACTCCAACTTTCAGCCCTNAAGAAAAGAGACAAATTCTACGNAAAATTAATCAAGCGGTAGCATTTGAAAATTTTATGCATACTAAGTTTGTTGGTCAAAAACGTTTCTCTTTGGAAGGCGCNGAAGCTCTTATTCCTGCACTTGACGCTTTGATTGAAAAAGGAGCAGATATAGGAGTTGAAGAATTCGTTATGGGNATGGCACATAGAGGGCGCCTTAATGTTTTAGCTAATATTTTCAACAAAACCTANAGAGACATTTTTTCTGAGTTTGAAGGTAAAGAATATGAAGATCATCTTTTTTCTGGTGATGTAAAATATCATTTAGGATATACTTCCGAACAATCTTGNAATAATGGNAAAAATGTAAAAATTTCTTTATCGCCTAATCCTTCCCATTTGGAAGCTGTCGATCCAGTAGTCCANGGAATAGCNAGAGCAAAAATTGATCAAAAATATAATGGAGACAATTCTAGGGTCGTTCCCATACTTATTCATGGTGATGCTGCTTTAGCAGGTCAAGGGGTTGTATATGAAGTAATTCAAATGGCACAATTGGATGGCTACAAAACAGGTGGAACTNTTCATATTGTGGTTAACAATCAGGTTGGTTTTACAACAAATTATTTAGATGGACGATCAAGCACCTATTGCACTGACATTGGAAAAGTGACTTTATCTCCNGTTTTTCATGTCAATGGTGATGATGTAGAAGCTGTAGTTCATGCTATGNAAATGGCAGTAGAATACAGACAACAGTTTCATAAAGATGTATTTATAGACTTNTTGTGTTATAGAAAGTATGGTCACAACGAAGGCGATGAGCCTCGTTTTACGCAACCTATGCTATACAAAGCCATTAGTAAGCACCCTAACCNNAGAGAAATTTATAACCNNAAATTGATTAGTGAAGGGATTGTTGGTGCTAACATTGCCAAGGAGTTGGAACAAGAATTTAAGCAGTTATTACAAGATCGTTTTGATGAATCTAAAGAAATAGAAAAGGCTCATATCACTNGATTTATGCAAAGTGAGTGGGAAGGTTTTAGAAAGTCTAATGATGCCGATTTTATATCATCGCCANACACATCAGTGCCTATTGATACACTTAAAAAGGTAGCTAAAAAAATATATACCTTANCTCAANACGNCTCTTTGTTTAAAAAGACCCAACGCTTATTAGCGGAACAAAAGAAGATGGTNGAGGAAACAAACCGACTGGATTGGGGAATGGCTGAATTGNTGGCTTATGGCACATTATTAGANGAAGGCAANCCCATACGTTTGAGTGGTCAAGATGTGGAAAGGGGAACCTTTTCTCACCGTCATGTNGTATTAAAATTAGAACAATCGGAGCAAGAGATAGTACCCTTGAATAGTATCAACCCTAAGGCTCGGTTTGAAGCNTATAATTCTCTATTATCCGAATATGGAGTACTAGGATTTGATTATGGTTATGCTATGGCTTTACCGAATAGTCTAACCATTTGGGANGCCCAATTTGGAGATTTTAGTAATGGTGCTCAGATTATGATAGACCAGTTTATTTCTAGTGCTGAAGATAAATGGAAAACCTATAATGGTTTGGTTATGTTATTNCCTCACGGATATGAGGGGCAAGGTGCTGAACACTCTAGCGCAAGAATGGAACGCTATTTGCAGATGTGTGCNAAGCATAATATGCANATGGTCAATTGNACTACACCGGCTAACTTTTTTCACGTTATTAGAAGACAACTTAGACGTGAGTTTAGAAAGCCATTGATTGTTTTTACACCTAAAAGTTTATTGCGCCACCCATTGTGNGTATCTAAATTAGAAGATTTGTCAACAGGTAAATTTCAAGAGTTAATAGATGATGTANAAGTTAAGCCATCGNCAGTAGAAAAAGTAGTCTTTTGTAGTGGTAAAATCTATTATGAATTACTTCAAGAGAGAGAAAAAAAAGCNCGNATGGANGTGGCATTAATNCGCTTAGAACAACTNTATCCATTACCAGAAGAACAAATCAATGNAGTATTAGAAAAGTATAAAGGTAAGCCTTTGATNTGGGTACAAGAAGAGCCTAAAAATATGGGCGCTTGGACACATATACTAAATNGATTACAGAACTTACCTTTTGAGTTAATTGCCTCTAGACCAAGTGCAGCCACTGCNTCCGGNTCGTCTAAGCAAGCGGCTCACAGACAACGATTAATTATAGANGAAGTTTTTAAATAGAAGGTTATGCTATTAGAAATGAAAGTACCTAGTCCAGGAGAGTCGATCTCCGAAGTTGAAATCGCTCAATGGTTGGTTGAAGATGGTGACTATGTTGAAAAAGATCAAGAAATTGCTGAAGTAGATTCTGATAAAGCCACTTTAGCTTTACCAGCCGAGGAGAGTGGNACCATAAAGTTGGTAGCTGAAGAAGGTGATACCGTTGAGGTAGGACAAGTGGTGTGTATNATTGATACCGATGGTGTTGGAGAAGCTAGCGCCACAGGATCANCTCAAGAGTCATCTCCAGAAGTTCNTTCATCAATCCCTGCTAATTCCTTANATGCTAAAGTCACACCTTTAGCCAAAGCTATTATTTCACACAACGATTTGTCTACAAAAGACGTCAAAGGTAGNGGTGAAAGAGGTAAAATTTTGAAAGAGGATGTCATTGAAGCTATGATATCTGAAAANANTGATGGGCCNAGAGGTACAGAGCGTAAGAAAATGTCTATGTTAAGAAGAAAGGTGGCTCAACGTTTGGTATATGTCAAAAACGAAACAGCTATGTTGACAACTTTCAATGAAGTTGATATGTCCAATATTTTCGCTATNAGGAAAGAATATAAAGAAGCCTTTAAAGATAAGTATAATGTTAACTTAGGTTATATGTCCTTTTTCACTAAAGCTATAACCACTGCTTTGATAGAATTCCCAGATGTAAATGCACAAATAGACGGGAAAGAGGTGATTTACCATAATTATGCCGATATCAGTATCGCTGTAAGTGCTCCTAAAGGNTTGATGGTACCNGTAATTCGTAATGCAGAATTAATGAACTTTAANGAAGTTGAATCAGAAGTTAAGAGATTAGCNCTAAGAGCAAGAGATGGACAAATTACACCNAATGAAATGTTAGGTGGAACTTTCACCATTACTAATGGCGGAGTATTTGGTTCTATGCTATCTACNCCTATTATAAATCCGCCACAATCTGCGATATTAGGTATGCACAACATAGTAGAGCGTCCAATTGCTGTAAACGGGAAAGTAGAAATTAGACCTATTATGTATNTAGCCTTATCATATGACCACCGCATAATTGACGGCAGAGAATCTGTAGGTTTCTTAGTTAGAGTTAAGGAGTGCTTAGAAGATCCAAATACTCATTTATTGAATGGTGATATAAGAAGTGGGTTAGGACTTTAATATTTATGCTAGTAAAAGGTCAAAGTTAGATTAAAAGATTTCANATGTTTATTAATGCATTAGATGTATTTCACCCATTTTAATTTCNTTAGCTTTAGATCCNTTAAATTTAGCTTTCCATGAGTATACTCCTAAAGGACATTTTTGATTTTTATAAGTGCCGTCCCATCCAACATTAATATTGTCACTATAAAATATAACTTCGCCCCAACGATTCATTATCCAAAATTCTAAATTATCTATACAGNCTATTTGTGGAANAAATATTTCGTTGAGNCCATCACCATCTGGTGTAAAAGCATTAGGCATATAAAATGGAATATCAGATTTTGGATTTATTTCTTTGAAGTANCTATTTTCACAACCGTACTCATTTATCAAATACAATTGTATAATATAGTTGTCTATTTCTGAATAGGTGTAGTGCTCNAANGTGTCTTCAGTAATTATATTACCATCTCCTAAGATCCAATTCAATGAGTCGTAGTCTGTGGATAAATTAATTAATTTTATGGTCTTCTCGCAATTGCTTATTTCATCTGGTTCAGTTATGAATTTTGGAGTTGGNAAATCATTTACTGTTAGAAAGTTGTTTAAATTTAAATTTGCTTTACACCCCAATTGAGTTGTAACCTCCAAGTTTACGTCNTAACTNCCAGGGTTTTCTAGTATCGTATTAATTGAAAAGGNGTTAAANTTTTGATTGTCAATTTGCCAATTCCAANTCACAATAGGATCACCGTCTTGGGNTATGCTTTCATCAATAAGAATAAATTGTCCGGGTGGACATGCGGAGTCTTTTGGTGTGCTAAAATTCACAACTGGTAATGATTTATTTAGCACTTGTATTTCATCTGNGTAAGTACATCCTTCNGGACTTGTAACTTCAACACTATAAATCCCTTCGNTGCTTACGCTAATTATTTGTGAGATTTCTCCAGTATTCCATATATATGCAATAGCATTATTNCCTGCATCTATATTAACGTTGTTAATTCCTTCACAAATTGCCAAATCAGGTCCTAAAGAGAATGTAAAATCATCAATGCTAATACTTACATTTACAGTATCTCTACTTCCGCAACTTCCATCTCCNATTACAGTGTATATNGTNTTTTCTTGTGGAGTAGCTATTGGGTTAGCTATACTATTNTCATTTAATGTTTTAACAGGACTCCATTCATAATTATTACCACCACTTACGTTNAGTTGTATAGATGAACCAGGACATATAGTTGNATTGGGNGTAATTGTAAAGTTTGCTTCACCAACAGCATCTGAATAGATTTCTATATCACCAAAAGACATTTTTTGTCCNCCGTTACTACCTGTTCCAGTATAGTCTACATCAATATATATACTTGTTAGTTGTACATAATTAGGATTNCTTGGGTCATTAGAATTACCTTCTACAGGAATACCAGTTAATCCATAAACATAATCCTGTCCTGGNAAATCATTAAAGCCGCTAAATCGTAANGCGTCNCCGGATGCCCAAATTATTTTTTCACAATCTATTTCNCCATTGGATAGTTGTTTATTNCCTAAAGCNACACCNCCAGTAGTGTTATCAGCATCATTAGGAGTGTTATANTTGCCAACGGCATATTTAATTGTTCGTGTCCATACACCGGCAATTTTTTGGTATTCAAATAATCTTGAACTATGTGCNCCTGGNGTAAATTGGTCATTCCAACCCCCAAAGGCACCCCAACCTCCCTGCACTTTCTCACANACATACATNTTGCCATCACTACTGAAAGTAATATCAGAAATGGGATATGAGGCTCCAACTATCCCATTCATAAAACTACCTGTGTTATCTTCTAAGGCAAAGCACAGACTTTCACTTCCTGTAAAATCGCCTNCAGCATCTAAGTNAACTGACCAGACCGAATTGTTGTCACCACTAGGGTCGGATAGTGAATTGTCTTCTGTCCATAATGAAAAGTAAACCTTTACNCCATCAGTATCGCCATATACATTAATGCCCCATAATGCTTCCCCATGNCCACTAAATGTNCCTAGCTCGGTACTATTGGCAGTAAAAGGGTCGAAGGTAGAGAGNAGATTGCCTTGCATATCAAAGCGGTAAATGTTACCATCTTCAAAATTGGTAATGAACAACTGATTNTTCCATTTGTCATAAGCTATATTTCCTAAGCCGTTGCCTTGATTGGGAATTTCATTAGTGCCATTTCCAGTAAAAATAAATGGTGTTACCATCCAGGTATTNGCATCCATTTTATAGACGCCACCGTCTCCAGCGACACCTGCCGATGTGCCTGTTGATCCACTAGATGATATGGCTTTAGTAGCACTGAAATAGACGTTTTTATCNACATCTATGGTAATGCCAAAGACATCACCCATATTAGTTCCTTTCCAAGAGTTATGTNCTNTTTGNTCGGCTGGTGTATTGAAGTTTGTTGCCCAATTTTGACCTAATGTNGCAGAGGCATTGTCTTCTGTTTCGTATATGCTAAATGCATCCCATTCACCACTAAAACCTGTCCAATGTGTAATGATNCCCATTCCATTGGTAAGCGGTTGAGCCAAAGAAACAACAGAAAAAAACNTAACANACACAAAAGTGAGNATAGAGTTAAGATTAANCATGTTATTGATTTGAACTAAAGCTTGAACATAAANCTACAAAAAATAAAATTAATNTCAGANGCTCTCTTTCTATGCTGTCAAAAATTTTACAGCNTCAAAAGTGAATTTGCTATTTTTTTTGAGAAAAGAAATAGCGTAAGTCNAGGGTTAGGTAATTGCCAGAGATGTCTATGTATTTAACGTCTTTTNCTAGNGGAGCTTGGGTGTTGAAAGAATTNGTNCCATCATCAAATTCGGGATAACTCCTTGCGGTGTTTTTCCAAGGTCTGTGCAAGCTAAAGCCCAAATAAAAGATNCCTTTTTCAAGNGTTCTGTATTCTATTCCTAAATTNGCAATCAANGCCGATTGAGTACGCTTTCTTCTAGACGTACTGTGNAAGAAAAAAGGATTTTNCTCGCCAAAGCTTATGACATCNGAAGCAAAAATATTGAANGAATTGCCAAAGGCAGCATTTAAATAATACTTTTCAGAAACTTTGACATAGGATAAAATCTGAATAGGTAATTCATANGAACGTAAGGTGAAATTGCTCAAGTCTTGCAATCCTATANCACTATTGTCAACGCTTAATTGATACCTTCTATTGACAANGTTCAANCCTGTTTCGNNAGAAAAAGTAGAGCTTAANTGNTATNTTACTATCATTCCTAAGGATTGCCCAAAGCGTGGCGATAGCTCAAAATTGTAGTTTTCCCATTGTGCAGATTCATCACCAGNATCAAAATAGGCTGCTGCAATTATGGGCTTGAACTGTAAGCCAAAATGGAAGTTTTCGNTCTTNCTTTGTCCCATTAATAGAAATGGAGAAAATATCAATGATATGACTNTAGATTTAGTCATTGTCAGCAATTACTTCCACAATTTCTTCTGGCATTTCCCTTTTTAACAAACCTTCAATGCCNGACTTTAATGTCATACTTGATGAAGGACACCCACTGCATGCACCTTGTAAAGATACGGTNACGATACCTTTTTCAAATTTTTTGAGNGAGATAAATCCACCGTCTTGTTCTACGGCTGGTCTCACGTATTCATCTAATAAATCAGCAATTTTCTTTTCTATGTCACTAAACTCTCTTTTGAGTTCTTCCTTATGAGTAATGGTCTTGNTTTTTTTCGGTGAAGCATCTTCGTTAATAACATCTCCTCCATCGANTAGANAATCCCTTATGAATTCACGCATTTCCAAAACAATATCACTCCATTCTATACNATTGTCTTTTTTAGTGATAGAAATGAAATTATTACTGATGAAGACACTCTCCACAAAAGGAAAGCCGAATAATTCTAAAGCNAAAGGGGAGGCTGACGCCTCGGCTCTGTTATTGAATTCATATATGTTTTNATCAACTAACATACGGTTAGCTGTAAATTTCATTACCCTCGGGTTGGGCGTTGCTTCACTGTATAATGATGTAGGTATTTTGGTCATAATTAATGTTTCCGCAAAGTTACGCGATTCTTTTATCTTTGGAAATAAAATTATGGCTCTTATTAAAACATTAAATGGTAAAAGCCCTGTAATNGGAAAGGGTTGNTATCTGGCAGAAAATGCTACNCTTGTTGGCGATGTTGTAATGGGTGAATCTTGTAGTNTTTGGTTTAATGCTGTNGTTCGAGGCGATGTACATTATATAAAGATGGGTGACAANGTTAANGTTCAAGACGGGGCTGTTATTCATTGTACTTATNAAAANCACNCCACNGAAATTGGCCATAATGTATCCATAGGTCATAATGCTTTAGTTCACGGNTGNACNATTCATAATAATGTTTTGATAGGTATGGGTGCTATCGTTATGGACGGTGTAGTGGTTGAAAGCAATTCTATTATTGCTGCTGGNGCTGTNGTATTAGAAGGAACATTGGTTGAGAGTAGTAGTATTTANGCTGGTGTGCCTGCCAAAAAGGTAAAAANNCTTAGTNAAGAACAAACAGCTCGACTTATTGAAGGTATTGCCAACAATTATGTNATGTACTCCTCTTGGTTTAGTGAATAGAATTAACTTCTTCTAAATTTATGTCTTCTCCAAAAAAGATTTTCGCAGATTCTTCAAAAGAGTNGGTATAGTCTGATACAACAAANCGATGCCTAGCAATTTGTTGACTTAGTAATTTTTTGTCTTTAAGTATATCTTTTACATGTTTGGCAACATNCGTAGCCGAGTCTATGATTTCTATTTCGTTTGAATAATNGTCTTTTATCAATTCTTGAATCAGCGGGTAATGTGTACATGCTAAAATCAACTTATTAATTCCTTTAAGGACTGGATCTTTTAAATAATTATGAACAATTGTCTGACTTATTTTGTCTTTAAAAAAGCCTCCTTCTATCATAGCTGCCAAAATAGGGGTAGCTAATGATTTTACATTTATATTTTGATTAATTGANTTTATTTTTTGNNGATATATNCCAGAATTTATAGTGCCTTTAGTCCCAATAATACCTATNGTATGGTGATGATCACAGTTNCTAATGTGTTTTATTATTGGATCAATAACATTAACGATTTCAATATCTTTACATTTGTTTTTTATAGTTTCATAGGCTACNGATGATGCTGTATTACAAGCAATAACAATCATTTTGCATTTCTGTTGCTNNAGAAAAACAGCTATATTTTTAGAGAATTTTTGAATAGATTGCACTGATTTTTCGCCATAAGGCAAGTGTTTAGTATCCCCAAAATANAGTAAACTTTCGTTAGGAAGATACGAACGAATAGCTTTAGCTACAGTCAGGCCACCAATGCCAGAGTCAAAAACNCCTATGGGATTATCTTTATTCATTTCTCTAAATTACCAAAAAAAAAAGCAGTTCATNTAAAACTGCTTTTAAAAATAAATNAATTATNTTTTANAGTCCTAATTTAGANTTTACTAAATTAATTATATTTTCACTTTCTGCTGCGTATAAAAAACTTCCTGATCCTGAATCAAATATAAATGTGAATTTGCCTTCTTCAGCAACTTCATCAATAGCTTTCATTGCTTTTTCTCTAATAGGAATAAAAAGTTCAGCTTCTTTTTCACTCAAGGATTGTTGAGCATTTTTTTGAAATTCTACAACTCGTTGTTGTATACTTTCAATTTCNCTGATTTTATCTTCTTTAATAANATCTGTGTATGTTGTTTCATTTTGTTGGTACTCTACTANTTTTTTTTCATATTCAGCTTGCATTGCTGTCAATTGTGACTCTAAACCTTTAGCATAAGTTTGCAATTCTTCTTGCATAGANAANCTTTCAGGCATCATTGCAAGTAATTCATTAGAGTTAAGATATCCAAATTTGCTTTGGGATTGTGTNGTTAATATGACTGCTAAGGAAACAACTATTGTTAAAAGTATTTTTTTCATTGATTAAATATTTATTATTAATAACTTTATTTATAGCCTAACATTTTTAAAATATCATTGCTTTTGTCAAGGCTAGGATTGCTAAAAAGCANNATTAGATTACTTGATTTATCAAATATAATGTCATACCTTTTCTCGTTAGAGAAGTCTTGAATTGCATTATATACCTTATCTTGTATAGGCTGNACTAACTCCTTNCTTTTTGTATATAAGTCCCCTTCTGGACCAAATCTTTTTCTTTGTAGCTCTTTGGCGTCTTTTTCTTTATTGATTATTTCACTTTCTCTTTTATTTTTCATGTCTTGAGTCAGTAAAACCTTATCTGCCTGGTATTTTTTGTAAAGTTGATCAATTTGNTGATACAATTCTTCTATTTCTTCCTGCCAATTTAATGATAGCTTATCCAATTGNTCTTGTGCTGATCCATATTCTGGCATACGTTCTANAATATAATCTGAATCGACATACGCAAATTTTTGAGCATACAAGTTTACAGAGATTAAATAAATTATTGATGTTAATATAATTTTTTTCATTATTGCTAAAATATTAAAATTGCTGATTAATAGAAAAATGGAATTGACTTCCACTTGATGTTGGACTTCCTGTTATTTCATCAAATCCATACCCCCAATCTACTCCCATAATTCCCATCATTGGTATAGTCATTCGTATTCCTACTCCTGCTGAACGCTTTATATTAAATGGATTAAATTTATTAAACATATTCCATGTATTNCCGGCTTCTAAAAATGCTAATGCAAAAATAGGCGATTGTGGATTTAATGATAACGCATATCTTAATTCTAAAGTATATTTATTGTATATAGTTGCCCCATTANTTGGAGATAATGAGTTGTTTTCATATCCNCTTAATGCAATTACTTCTCTACCATCTACAGCATATCCACTAAGACCGTCNCCACCAACGTAGAATCGTTCAAATTGAGTTAATTCTTTATCATTACTATACTTTCCAATAAGTCCAAATTCTAAATTNGTTTTTAGTACTANTTTATCTGCAAGACTATTAAACCAATTAGCACCAAAATTCCATTTGTGATATTCTACCCATGTATTTAGATCTTCTATTTCAGATTCTGAATAATTATCAATACCATCTAANATGGAATAAGGAGGTGTTAGCTGAATCGATAACTTCATATTAGAACCTTTTCTTGGGAAAGTAGGTTGATCAACTGAGTTTCTTCCCAAAACAAAAGAATAAGACATATTATAAAATGTGCCATCATCAAAATTACCAAAGCTATACTGATCAACTAAATATTTTTTNAGACTGATATTTTGGTATAAAGTGAAAAAGTCATCAGGCCATTTNAAACGTTTACCTAGTCCAAAAGACGCGCCAGTTACTTTAAATACGCCTCTATTTTCGTCTTCTCTTTCTAATCCATTTGATGTAATAGAATGATATGCGCCAATTGTTAAAGAGTTTGGTTTTTTTCCNCCTAGCCAAGGCTCGGTAAAAGANATGTTATATGATTGGAATTGTACCCCATTAGATGTTGCTGATAGNCTAAGACGTTGTCCATCGCCAGATGGCAAAGGAGTCCAAGCGCCATTTTTAAATATATTTTTAGCAGAGAAGTTATTAAAAGAGACTCTAAATGTTCCGATAATTCTGTCCGCACCATAACCTCCCTGAAGTTCAATTTGATCAGAGGACTTTTCTTCAACGATATAATTTAAATCTACTGTTCCGTCNTCTTGATTNGGATCAACATCTATATTTAATTTTTCAGGATCAAAATAGTTAAGCGTAGCAATTTCTCTTTGTGANCGCATAATATCTGAACGACTAAATAAATCGCCTGGCTTTGTACGTATTTCACGAATGATTACGTGATCATTAGTTTTTGANTTTCCACTTACCGACACTCTATTTATTCTTGCTTGAAGACCTTCAAAAATCCTAATCTCAATATCTATAGTATCGTTTCTAATTTCAGTTTCTATAGGTGTTACCTGAGAAAATAAATAGCCGTTNTCCAAATAAATAGAATGNACATCTCTACTATCCGGACTNCCTAAAANACGAGTTTCTAGTANACTTTGATCAAAAATATCACCTTTTTTAATACCTACTAANGCTGCTAATTCATTGTCAGAATATTTGGTGTTTCCTACAAAAGTAATATCNCCAAAATAGTATGTTTTGCCTTCATTTATTTTTATTTCAATATTTAATATTTCTTCTTCATCAATATAGGAAGTGCTTTCGCTAATAACNTTAGCATCTCTAAGCCCTTTTTCATTNTATTTNAAAATAATATTTTCTTTATCAGTTTCATAGGCCTCTTCCAAAAATTTAGATGCTTTAAANATTCTAAAGAATTTTTTTTCTTTNGTATCTTTCATNAAACGTTTTAGACGTTTNTTTGAGAATGTACTATTNCCTTNAAAGTTGATNTTGCCAATTTTTACTTTTTTGCCTTTATCTATATTTAATAANATAATCACATGATTTTTAGTAATTGTATCTACTTCTTGATCAATCGATGTACTTATATTTAAAAAACCTTTCTCTTTAAAGTGATTAGCAATTATATTTTTAGTGTTAATAATTACATTCTCNGTTATTATTTTTCCTCTAGCTAATTTAATTTTNTCTCGGATAGCATCAATCTCTGNACGTTTTAAGCCNTTGAACTTAAACTTTGATAATCTTGGCCTTTCTTCTAAAAATAATGTAAGAAAAATTGTATTGCTTTGAATTGATTTGACTTTTATTTGAACATTAGAAAATAGACCTTGTTGCCATAAAATTTTACTTGCTTTAGTTAGTTCGTCNCCTGGAACCATAATTTTTGAGCCAACTTCTAATTTNGATAGTTGAATAAGTGTCTTATTATCTAAAAATTTTGTTCCTTCTACATCAATACCTCCTATGAAATATTCTTTTGGATTTGCATAATCTATATTTATTTCAGATAAGCTAATTTGGGCAATAGAAAAATGACTNAAGCAGACACAAAAAAATGATATTATAAAATTATTTTTATTCATTTTCTTTTCCAATTTGCTCACTAGTTTTACCAAATCTTCTTTCCCTTTTTTGGTAATTTATTATTGCCTCAAAAAGATTTTCTCTTCTGAAGTCNGGCCATAGAATATTTGTAAAATATAATTCTGAATAAGCTATTTGCCACAATAAAAAATTACTAATTCTTTTTTCTCCACTAGTTCTTATTAATAATTCNGGATCAGGTATGTTATATGTAAATAAGTGATTCTGAATAATGTCTTCGTCTATATCTTCATTTTTTAACTNACCTTTTTGAACTTTTTCAACAATAGCTTTAACAGCTTGTATNACTTCTTTCTTTGCACTATAGCTTAGAGCGAGCACCAATGTCATATTTTTATTGTTGGCNGTTTTTTGAATAGTTGATTTAAGATTTTGAAGGCACTTAATTGGTAAGTCATTTAAATTGCCAATTGCCTTTAGTCTAATGTTATTCTNCATTAGTGTTTTTGTTTCGTCATTTATTGTATTGACAAGTAATTCCATTAATGCATCTATTTCTTTTTTTGGCCTATTCCAATTTTCGGATGAAAATGCATACAATGTAAGATATTTTANACCTATCTCAGCAGCTCCTTCGACAGTATCCCTTACAGCTTTCACNCCAACTTTATGTCCAAAAATTCTAATTTTTGATTGCTTTTGTGCCCATCTACCATTACCATCCATAATAATTGCTATGTGTTTTGGTAAATTGTCTTTATTGATGTCAGTTTGTTNAGTCATCTATTAGTATTGACAAACTTTTGGTTTTGAGTAAATCTTGTATGAAAGGGTAAGCCCTGCAAAATAATACCAGTCATCCCACATATTTTCATTTGCCCTATTTCTATTCGTATTACCCGTCCAAGTAGTAATATCTGCTCCAGGGTTNCTAGCTATATAATTCTGNAGTGCATTGCTTCTATCAGATAAATTAGCNGCATTTTCATTTTCCATAAAAAGGTACTGTGGACTTGCATATGTTCCTCCTACATCATCAAGGTAGTCAGTAAAGGTTTTTCGAANACCATATTCAATAGCTAAACTAAAATTTTCACTTAAACTTGCTTTAAAGCCAATACCAACAGGAATTGCAAATTGTATTAATTGGTANGGAAGCTTTTCTGGGTATTGACTAGANTATTGTCCTTCGGTTCCTAATGGCTGAAGATCTAGCCATTCATTATTGGTTTGATTNCCGTCATTGTCAAAAGGAGTGTTAGTGTCAAATTCTCTAGCTTGNGGNTTAAAGTTAAAAATAGAAAGACCAGAAAATATATATGGTGTAAAAGGATATCTAGTATTTCCAGTTTCATAAGGAAAGAAGTTAAATTCTATTATTCCAGAAAACTCATATAAAGTTGATTTGAAATGCAAATTTCTATTGAATTTAGCAGTATCAATATTATTTTCTTTATCACTTCCTCTAATTTCTCCNAATNATAATCCACNTCTTATTGCAAATCTTCTATTTAAATTTGTTTTGTAATGTAATGCTGTNGCAGGTCTAGTTAGTTTAAAATGTTGGTCATTTAAATCTCCAATATAATATGACGTTCCTAATGTNAAACCTATTTCTGAGTATGGATCTNTAACTTGAGAGTAAGTATTGTAAGAGCTGAAATTAAGTATTGAAAAAAATANGATTAGTCTTTTCATNTGNTAATTTGTTACATTTTATACNTAACGGNCAAATATAGGTATTTATGATGTAATAGAGTTAATTTCTTTTGTCCTTACCCCACATTAATTTCTCTCTTATNGTTGAAATAAAACTTTGCTTTTCAAATTGGATTAANTTAACCTTATAATCTGCTTTTCTAACTGTTAGTTCAAGTTCAGGACCAATTGCTCTTGAACGACTATCTAGAGCTACTAAGGCAAGCTCATCACGTTCAGAGACCTTCAGAGTNATTTTTGATTCATCAGAAACTATAATTGGGCGTACGTTTAAGTTGTGTGGAGCAATTGGAGTAATTATGAANTTNTTAGTTCCTGGAAGAACTATTGGCCCACCACANCTNAGNGAATATCCAGTTGAGCCTGTAGGGCTAGAAATAATTAGTCCATCAGCCCAGTAAGTATTTATAAATTCATCATCAAGATATGCGTGGATTCGAATCATTGAGGAAGTATCTTTTTTTAGTACAGTTACCTCATTAAGCGCAAAGTTGGTATCNCCAAATAAGTTATTTAAACTCTCAAGTTGNAATAAGGTTCTTTTTTTTATCTTGTATTCTCCTTTAAGTAAATGATTAATTGCATATTCAATTTGATCTGTTGAAACACTTGATATAAAGCCAAGTGTTCCTGTATTTATTCCAAGTATTGGAATGTCAGAATTTTNAACAAATGTAATAGCTCCTAGTAAAGTNCCATCTCCTCCAATACTCAAAAGAATGTCGGCATTATCTTTNAGTTCATCTGGTGTTTCAAAGGTTTCAAAATTNTTTTTAAAATTTATGTCAACTAAATTATCGTAAAATTGATTTTCAATANTTAGTTGAATATTTTCTTTNTCTAGTTTATTAACTAAGTGCTGAACATATTTTGCTTTTGTATAATTAAATTGTGTTCCAAAAAGTGCAATTCTCATTTTAAAATGGNTTTGAAAAATGAATAAAAANCCCCCATTCATTAAGGTGATTTTTACTAAATTCTANTCNTAAGAGCTTGTCATAATATGTTACATAATCTAAGCTAACACCTTGACTAAACAANAAGGTGTTGTTTAATTCATTTTCGATTTCATATTGCTTGTCAATGACTACTCCCATATCAGCAAATATACTTAAGTAAATATAATAATAGCTTTTTTTAAATTGNTCCATTTTAAAATAAGGAATTTCAANTTTTTGTTTTGGGACAAGTTCATATTTAATAGCTGTTTTTGCCATTGCNAAATGCTCTCCATCAAACACGTAGTATTCGTAACCTCTAAGATAATCTTCAAATCCTAATGATTCATTTAAAATATATGGAAGTTTAGTGTTTGTTTGCACTTTACCTTTTAAACTNTTNCCTAGAAACCATCTTTCATATAATTTAAAATGATTTTCAGATTTAAGAACAAATTTTATGTTTTTAAAGTTATCATTTTGACCTCTANAAGCAGAAATTAGCACTTCATTAAAAGATCCTTTTGTTGGATATGAAATAGAATTTCTTTTTTCATTTTCATAATGATACTCAAGAGTTGAAAATTCAAATTNATTATTTTCATTTCCTANAAAATTAGGATTTAATGTTTGAACATCTTCTGGAACTTCAANCCAAGAATGCTTTATACTCAGTCTATGTGTAAGNTTTAAATTCTTTTTATATTGAAGTGTGAAGGTGCTATTCCAATTTAAAAAATGTTGGTCGTTATAGCTTTTATATAATAAGGCATTGTTTATTGTTAAATATTGAAATTGTTTCATTCTAAACAATTCAATATTGAGTATTGTGCCTAGTGTTTTATTTTTATTAATGTATGGAATGTCATATTCAAATAAATAATGTTCTTTATAGCCTTTTCTAAATTTTAGTTTCAATAGTTCATTGCGTCCTCTGAAATTATACCAATTTAGAAAAACACCATAGTTNATTCTAGAAAAATCAGTGTAATTCGATTTTTGTAACCTATCCCAAAAAACATTAAAATTTCGTTCAGAAATTTCTAAAATCGGATAAGGCCATACGTACCAACGTTCTNTAACTTCAATGNTTACATCAATTTCATTTTGATTGNAGTAAGTNATAATATCNACAAAGTTNAAAAGCCACTGACTNCCAATNTTTAATTCACTTTGCTTAAGCTTTTCGTTAAATTCTTTAAGCGTTAANGAATCTCCTACTTGGAAAGACAATTCTCTCAAGACTGTTGCTNTTTTGGTTACTTTATTNCCTTCTATTTTAATAGAATTTACTCTAAAAACCTCTTGTGAATAAGAGGTAAAAGCAATAANTACTATTAAAAATGTNATGATTAGNCGCATTAGGGGTTAAGGTACCTCATTAATAAATCGTATCTATCNCCAAGATTATCTTTATTTTCCGACTGATTATAACTTGCAGCTACAGTGTATTTGTAGCGCTCGAATGTCTGAATTACTGGAGCGATGTCTATAATATTGAGCTTAAGGGTGAGCTTTATAACATCTCTNTCGTCAACATCGGTTATGTAAGCACTCAATATACGCGCACCATTGCTTTCTACAATTTGAGCAATTTCACTCATAGAGTATTCTTTTTTCATCATTTCTAAGATGATAACACCACCACTTTCTTGAATAGCAACAATTGATGCTAAAGAGCTTATTATGGATTCATAAGTTATAGAGCCAATATATTTTCCATGTATTAGCATAGGAAGCAAGCTCAGTTTATGTTCGTCCATATAGTTTATGATTTCAAAAACATCCTTACCCAAAGGCATAAAAAAGTGTTTTATTTTTTCCTTAATACTTTCTAACTTATTGTTTTCATCGTGCATACTCCAGATGTCTTCCTCAGAGATTATTCCAAGAAGTTCATTATTGGATAATATAGCTATATGAGAAATATGATTTTCTTGCATAATAGCTAATGCTTCAGCTCCAGAATATTCTAGCGTGATGGTTTGTATTTCTTTAGATATGAGTTTTTTTGTAATCATAACACTTGACAAACATAGTATTTTTACCTTTGTCCCCGTATTTATAATTTAATCTATTAATGACAAAGTTAAGTGTAAACATTAATAAAATTGCAACAATTCGTAATGCACGAGGTGGTAATATTCCTAATGTAGTAGAAGCTGCCATTAATTGCGAGCGCTTTGGCGCTGACGGTATTACAATACACCCTCGTCCTGACGAAAGACACATTACCTATAATGATGTACGTCAAATAGCCCCAATTGTTACGACTGAATTCAACATTGAAGGTTATCCTTCAAAGTCTTTCATTGAGTTGGTACTTTCTGTAAAGCCACATCAAGTAACCTTAGTTCCCGACGCTCCAGATGCCATAACTTCTAATGCCGGATGGGATACGTTAACTCATCAGTCTTTTTTGAGCTCAATTATCTCAGATTTTAAGGGTGCCGGAATTCGTACATCTTTATTTGTAGAGGCTAAATCTAAGTATATAGAGGGCGCTAAGACAATTCAAACTGACAGAATAGAACTTTATACAGAAAGTTATGCTCAATATTATGCAATAGTTAAAGAAAAGGCTGTTAAGCCATTTGTGGAATCGGCTATTTTAGCAAAAGAATTGGGATTAGGTATAAACGCCGGACATGATTTAAACTTAGATAATCTAAAATACTTTTCTAGTTCTGTTCCTTATCTAGAAGAAGTCTCTATCGGTCATGCTCTAATATCAGATGCATTATATTTGGGTTTAGAAAAGACCATAAAGAGTTATAAAAATTGTTTGAAAAAGTGAAGCTTTATTCTAGAATTTTAGGAAAGGGACAACCATTACTTATTATTCATGGATTATTTGGCATGTCCGATAATTGGCAATCTTTAGCCAAACTATATGCTGACTATTTTGAGGTACACATAATTGACCAACGTAATCACGGACGTTCTCCTCACGCGGATGAATTTTCTTATATGCACTTATCTAATGATTTACATCAATACATTTTAGAAAATCATTTGAATGATGTCATTATCATTGGTCATTCATTAGGCGGTAAAACGGCTATGCAATTTGCGGTGAGCTATCCTGAATTATTGTCCAAGTTAATTATAGTTGATATCTCACCACGTTTTTATCCCATACATCACGATAAAATTATTGAAGGTCTAAAAATACTTGACTTTTCAATTCTAAAGTCCCGCTCTCAGGCTGATACTGTTTTATCAGAGTACATTGAAGAGTNCGATGTTCGTCAATTCTTATTGAAAAGTATGTATTGGAAAGAAAAAGGGCAATTAGACTTTAGATTCAATTTAAAATCTATCTCAAAAAATATTTCTAATGTTGGAGAGGCTTTGAATGATGAAGCAAACTGCTCTATACCAACCTTATTTGTTAAAGGAGGCAATTCTAATTATATAAACGATGATGATGAAGACCTAATTTTCAAGCATTTCACAAATGCCGAAATACAAACAGTGGAACAGGCAGGACATTGGCTTCACGCTGAAAAACCTGAAGAGTTTTTTAAAAAGACTATTCGGTTTTGTCTCTAGTTATTGAACAACGAATTTAAAATAATCGTTGGCAAATTCTATAAAGTATAAACCTGATTTTAAGTTATTCTTAATTTCAATTTTATTGAGTCCTTTTGTTATAGTCGCATAATCCTTAAGTATAGTTTTACCTTGAATGTCGACAACTGCATATTCTATATTTCCATATTCTAAACTGACTACTTGCAATGTAAAAATACCGTTATTGGGATTAGGAAATATTTGTATTTCTTGAGTTTTTGACTCATCAATTGAGGTAGAGGAGCAAATGTATTCGCAAGCTACCAATGATGAATAAGTGCCGCTACCATCTAAAGGATCTATACAAGATTCACCAACACAGTTGTAAGAAGGCTCTACTTGATTTTCTAATTCGTTCATTCGTTGATAAAATTCTTGATAAAACTGATTAACAATATTTGCATCGTGAATTATCATAGTATTTTCGTCGTTATTAGTTTCTGCTGCACCAGACCAATTGTGAGACCCAGTAATAACTAATGGATCAGAGTCAGTATTAGAATGATCTACTATACAATACTTGTGGTGGAATTGATCGCCAAAGCCTTGATGAGAAATTACATTAACACCTAAATCTAATAGATATTCGTATTCTGAACCCTGTGTATTGATTTGCTCTATTATTCCATTTATTTCAATGTCATTTTGAAAGCTTTCAGCGATAGTATTACCCAATTGATTATTTGTAAATACTAATAATGCAAAGTTAATTTCTTCATTAGCAGTTTTAAGAGCGTTAGAAATATTTAGGGTTGTATTATCGGATGGCGAGAAATATAACTCAAATTGATTACCATTGACAATAAACTGATGAGGTGTATTATTTGATTTATTACTTCCAAATTTAGCATTAGCCGCGTCTGGCTCATCACCATCGCTTCCCCACATTTCATTAAATTCTAATTCATATGACCTTGCTACAGATTGGTCTTGAACCATTATGATATGATTAGGATCATTAAAAATTTGTTCTGATGTCCAGTTTGTTGATCCGCTAAGCACCCACGAGCTGTCGGCAATATTAGCGTCAATTACAATAAATTTATTGTGCATAATCCCCATAACTTCGGGTCTTTGTAAGACAGGAATATTATCATTTAAACTACCGAGTGCTGTGGTTGTTGTTGAAGCGCAAGTTATATACCTAACTCTAACTCCTCTATCATATGCGTCATTAATCGCTGAGGTAATAAGTGCATCAGAATGATTATATACTGCAACGTCTAAAGTATGCATAGCTTTATCAATATATGCTTTAATAGTATCATTAGTATATACACCTGAGAATTGAGCATTTTCAATAGTTGCTACTGAAGTATCAACAGAATTATTAAAGCATAATCGTATTTTCCCTGATGAAGTTGATTGTGTAGCAAAGGCATATAATGCCGAATAAGCATTTTCATCATCGGTATTAGAAAATGCTTGCACATAGTATATTGTGCCTGCTTCAAGATTATTTACACTAATTGTATGTTCTAAAGATGTCAGATTATCTGGATCGTTTATTTCACCTAATTCTAATTCTGGAGTTAACCCATATAGGATATTAGAATATGATGAAATGTTAGTGCTCCAATTTACATCAAAACTTGATGTTGTGATATTGTTTTGTGTTACTGCAGAACTTAAACAAATTTCTCCATCATATTCAAAGTCGTTTTCATCACGAATTAGTAATTGATAACCGTCAAATCCTGTAAAAGAATATTGAGAAGAAATAGCAGTAATCATTACTGGGCATGATGGAATAAGTGTGTTTTCTAAACTACTTCCTGCTTTTATATAAATTATTCCAGATTGCCCTCCAGAGCCAAAGTTATGTGTCCCAACACTAAATACTTGTCCTGCATTTTCAAACTCAACATTTTCTATTGAAACGAGTTCAGATTCTGTATTTTCGCCAATTTGATTTGGTGTAATTATTTGAGGGTTAATTTCGTATCCACTTCCGTGATTTATTAAATCATTAACAGGTTGCACTTCTAATAATCCATTATAATCTACAAGAACACCTGTGACTGTGATACTATCCCCTCTGTTTACACTACTCATTACTTCAGGATCATATATTGCTAGACCTGCTGTAGCATCTTCAATATATCTAATAGGCCCTCCCAATTCATCGCCATTAGTTACAACTCCGCTAATAGTAACAATAGCTCCTTCTCCTTGATCGCGAGCAGATGCAATATTTTGAGAGTAAAGATTGAGTTGAAATCCAAAAAATCCGATCAATAAAACAATTTTTTTCATAATATATATATTTTAGAATGTCAATTTAGCTGATATATTAATTCTTCTGCCCATGCCAAAAAACACTCCCGCGGACTTTGCGTCAAATTCAGCATATTCAGCATTATATGAGTCATTGTTTTGGGCATCTGAAATATAAACCTCGTTTAGTGCGTTGAGAATACTTAAACGGAAATTAATTTTATTTTTTTTGTTTAATTTAAGTGTATAGCCAGCGTGAAAATCTATTAAGGAATAAGCTGGTATTTTCCATGACTCTCTTCTTGCATTTTCACCATCTAATGAAAGTGGATCAAAATCTGAATAGTAATCGTCAAAATATGTTCCTCTCAACTTTAAATAAATGTGATCTAAAGGTTCGTATCGAAAGCTCATGCCAAACTGTGTTTGTGCTGCATCACCTACGTGAACACCTACAGCATCAAATGATTCAANAACTTCATTGCCAAAGTCATCAATTATAGCGTTATTGTTGTCATCATAAAACCTAACGCTATCCTTGGACTGCCAAGTCCAATCTCCTAATGACATCAACCCTTCTAAAGTAAGTTTATCATTAAGTTTTAGAGCAAAATCCATTTCAATTCCTTTATGTAAGGCATCCATACCATTTATNTTAGCACGGATAGGCTCGTCATCAAGCATAATGGTAACACCTCCGTTAGATGGTTTGTTTTCCCANTGNGTNAANTANNNATTTANATTNGCAGAAAAAGANNGNGAACGNAANGANTANCCNCCTTCAACNGCNTTTACAATTTCGTTTTCNATATCNCNNTACAANTTNTTNGAGTANTCGTAGATATTATTAAATCTAGGTGCTTTTGAAATATATCCAATATTGAAAAAAACATTGTTATTAAAGTCGATGTTATAATTGGCACCAAGTTTAATAGTTTTTCCACTGATCCATTTCCAAGATGTTTCTTGTCTTTTTGCCTCAGGNGAGTTCATGGTATATGCTATGCCATTATGGATGATTGTATCTTCTTGCATAGTTTTTACTGCACCAATAATATTACCACTTTCATCATATTCTATTTTTGTTAATACAGATGTTCCTAATGCTTCAACATATGTAGTGTCGTCTAGTACTAAATCTTTCTTTTTGAAATAATCAATTCTTTTATATCCTGAATTAGATCCTGAAATATTTAGAAATGCACTTAACTTATCATCACTATATTCAATTTGAGAAAACAATCCTGACCATTTAACTATGCCGTCATTATGATAGCCAATACGATCACCAACTCTTTTAATTTGACTTTCCTGAAGTAAATTATTGCCCTCATCAACAACATATTCTCCCCCCAATAAGTCATATACTTCTCTATAATGTTCTCCTTTATAATAGCGTAAATCAATACCGCCTGACATAGTAAATAATTTATTTATCTGATAATTAGCAGTTGATAAGGCCCCATACCAATAGTGGTTATTAATTGAGCTGTATAAATATGTATCAGATGCTTTTTCAGATGAATTATATAGAGGATTTATATTATTTCTATTAAAGTTAAACGCATCTTGAAAATTATACTGTCCATTTTCTTCATAATTATCTCTATTTCCACTCAAATTAGTGCCTCCGCCTTGCCCTAATGACATATATGCAATATTTGAGATGTAAAGTTTATCGCTGACAGCCCAAAAATCACGTAATGAAAACTGAGGTTTGTGATAATAATTTTTCCTTGAGTTCAGTGTTTCTAAATTTGAAATAGTATCACCATCGGAATCAAGTTGCCATCTATTTATGTTNCCCCAGTGTTTGTTGTAATTAATTCCTTGATCTGAAAATTCTCCAAATAGGCTGTCATTAATTCCGAGTTCATTNGCATATTTACTTGAGTACGTAGCAATATCACTTTTGTAAGATCTTTGACCATGTTGTTGAGGAGCACCTAGTGCTGATAAGCTAATAGTATGTTTTCCTAAACTCTTTTGTAATTTCGCATAGTAGAAAAAACCTTCACTAAATGTTTCATCAACAAAACCTCGGCCTCTTTTGTAAGAGCCTGCAAAGGTAAATCCCCAACCATTTTTTAGTTTACCTGAATTATATCCTATTGATGTTCTTGATTTTCCATATGAGTCAATTTCTTGTTTAAAACTCCCCCCTTTTCTACTATCAATACCTTTAGTAAGTAAGTTCATAGTACCGCCAACTGAAGGAATAGCTATTTTAGAAGCTCCAAGACCTCTTTGAACTTGTATGTTACTAGTTACAGCATCTAGCCCAAACCAATTAGACCAATAAACCCAACCGTTTTCCATATCGTTAACAGGAATACCATCAATCATTACAGCTACATTTCGTTGATTAAATCCTCTAATAGTGATTCTTGCGTCACCATCACCACCTCCTTGTTGTGTGGCATAAACACCTGGTGTTGAGTTGAGCACCATTGGAATATCTTGTGAAGCTAATTCTTCGTTAATCTTTTTAAGTGGTATAGTAGAAAATGCTACAGGAGTTTTTCTGTCAATAGCCACATCAGCTACAACCTGAACTTCATTTAATAGAATAGTATTTAATTTGATCTCTAACTTAATGGGCTTTCCATTAAGTTCTAATTTTTTTACTATTTTTTCATATCCTACATAAGAAAATGTGACTTCAATTGATTTATTACTTGTAAAAAATACAAAGTTACCATCAAAGTCGCTAATTATTCCTTTTCCATCATAAGCTATAGTTGCTCCAAATAATGGGTCATTAGTAGTATTATCTGTAATAGTACCACTAACACGTGTTTGTGCTAAACTTATAATTGTTGATAAAAAGAATAAAAATAAGATTAATCGAAGTTTCATTTTTAAATGTAAAAAAAGTGCTGATATGGTTTAATCAGCACTTTAAAAATAAAAGTATTAGTTTATGACAATTGAACTATTTTTAACACTATTATCTTCGAATATTATTATCAAGCTATAAATACCGATATTCAGTTTGTCAGTGTAAATATGAGCTTGTAATTTAGTGTTAGTGTAATTTAAATCAACTTTTTGTCCAAGTGCGTTAATTAATTTAAATGATTTAATAACCTTATTAGAATTTACTTTGATAACTTGGTTATTTGTCGCCGGATTTGGATAAAGTATGTAAGAAGATGATATGTCTTCAATTGAAGAAGGTCCTCCGGAAGAACAATCGCATTCATGTGATCCTAGATTTGTCCACGTGTTTATAGATAATGAATCCCATTCATTAGTTGGGTTAAAAAGAATCGGATTTATTACAACGCCAGATTTTACACTCGATTTTCTTATTAGTGTATGGTTTTTAGTCCACCACGCACCGCCATTTGCATCAGTAAAGCCAGCAGTAGCATCATCAGTCCATGCATCACCCGGATCTTCGCCAATTTTTCCAATAATGTCAATTATAGTGACCNTTTTTTGANAGGGTCATNGCGTCATTACCATTCATATATAATGGTGATGGNTAAACNGGTGCCCATTGATCNGCCATATTATAAAGNTCTACCATNATNTATCCAAATTGATTNGTTGAATTAGTATCAGAATTTGTNACTATCCAAGTTNCACCTGCATCAATNGTGCCAGATAAATTCATTTCGTCAGAAATNGCATCAGAACCGTTAGAATANCGCTCAATACTNTAGTTNCTNAAATCTATTGGNGCNTNNGNNGGNTTATAAATTTCAACAGCCTTATTNTTTGANCTNCCTTCTACNTATTCNGAAAAGAATAGCTCNGAGCANTCTTGNGCTATTANGCTAANTGAAAANAANGTTAANNTAANAGATAAAATTGATTTCATAAATGTAGGTATTTTGTTAAGTGCTTCAAATTTAGTTTAAATTTATTATAAATTAATTTTCGTTCGATTAAATAATTATTTTTTTNTNNTAAAGANCAATTATTTTATNTTATTNATGNTTAANTTTTAATTTACAAATTATATATATTTACAAATTAGAAATAATTTAATGTCAGACAGTTTAGTCATAATTCCCACCTANAACGAAAAAGAAAATATTGAAAAAATTATTCGAAAAGTTTTTTCACTAAATCATTCGTTTGATATATTGATAATTGATGATGGTTCTCCTGATGGTACTGCCAGTATTGTTAAAGATTTAAAAAAAGAATTTAAAGGTCTTTTTATTGAAGAACGTCANGGAAAATTAGGTCTAGGCACTGCTTATATTCACGGTTTTAAATGGGTTTTAGATAAAAATTATGAATATGTCTTTGAAATGGATGCGGATTTTTCTCACAATCCAGAGGATTTAATTAGACTATACTCTTCTTGTAAAGATGACGGATATGATTTAGCAATAGGATCAAGATATACAAATGGAGTAAATATTGTAAATTGGCCAATGAGTAGATTACTTATGTCATTTTTTGCGTCTAAATATGTAAAGTTTATAACTGGTCTTCCAATAAATGATTCTACAGCTGGTTTCATATGCTATAAACGTTGTGTTTTAGAAACCTTAGATTTAAACAAAATCAAATTTGTAGGATATGCTTTTCAGATTGAAATGAAATTTAAGACATGGAAATCTAANTTNAAAATAGTTGAGGTNCCAGTAATTTTTACTGATAGAAAAGAAGGTAATTCTAAGATGGATACATCCATATTCTTTGAAGCATTTATAGGAGTTATTCAAATGAAAATAACAAGTTTATTTACTAATTTTAATCAAAAAAATCTANAATGAGTAGCACATTGATTAGAGGCGCTCNTTTANTTAATGAGGGACAAACTTTTTNTGCAGATGTGTTTATTAAAAATGGATTAATTTGTCAAATTGGGGAATCACTAAATGTAATAGCAGATGATATAATTAACGCANAGGGAAAATATTTAATGCCTGGCGTTATTGATGATCAAGTTCATTTTAGAGAACCAGGNTTAACNCATAAAGCAGATATTTATACCGAATCTAAAGCTGCTGTAGCAGGAGGAATCACTTCATTTATGGAGATGCCAAATACCCAACCTCAAACCCTTACTCAAGATTTATTAGAGTTAAAATTTAAAAAAGCAAAGGAAGTTTCATTAGCTAATTATTCATTTTTTATGGGTGCTTCTAATGATAACTTNGAAGATGTTCTTAAAACAGATCCTAAAAATGTTGCAGCTATAAAAATATTTATGGGCTCTTCTACGGGTAATATGCTAGTTGATGATAAGAATATATTAGAAAAAATTTTTGAGAAATCGAAAATGTTAATTGCTGTTCATTGCGAGGATGAAACTATTATACAAAATAACACTAAACATTTTCAATCTATTTATGGTGAAGAAATTCCTATCAAATTTCATCCTGAAATAAGAAGTGTTGAAGCTTGCTATAAATCTTCATCTATGGCAATTGANTTAGCTAAAAAACATAATACTAGATTACATGTTTTTCATTTATCCACTAAAAAGGAACTAGATTTATTTACAAACNATATTCCNNTAAAAGAAAAAAAAATAACAGCAGAAGTATGTATACATCATTTATATTTTGATGATAGTCACTATGATGAAAAAGGGACGCACATTAAGTGGAATCCGGCTATAAAATCTAAAGCTGATAAAGAAGCTCTTTTACAAGCATTATTNGATGATAGGATAGATGTTATTGCTACGGATCATGCTCCACATACATTAGNTGANAAGAATAATAACTATTCAAAAGCTCCNTCAGGAGGACCTCTTGTGCAACATGCACTNGTGGCAATGCTAGAGTTTTATNATGAGAGAAAAATAAGCCTAGAAAAAATCGTTGAAAAAATGTGTCACTCTCCTGCTATTTGTTTCCAAGTTGAAAANAGAGGTTTTTTAAGAGAAGGGTATGCTGCTGATTTAGTTCTTTTTGAGCTTAATAANCCTTGGACNGTTAAAAAAGATAATATTTTGTATAAATGTGGTTGGTCTCCTTTTGANGGCAATACATTTAAGTCAAGGGTTTCACATACTTGGGTTAATGGTCATTTAGTTTATCAAAATGGTAAATTTGATGAATCACAAAAAGGCNAGCGATTAACTTTTNACAGATAAAAAAAAGGGCCAAAGGCCCTTTAAATATTCTGNTTTTCAATAAATTACTCGGCAACTTCTTCAGTTGCNGTAGAATCCATTTCAGTTGCAGTAGAATCCATTTCAACAACTTCGGTACTTACTTCTGCTTCANTAGCTTCTTGAGAAGTTGTATCACTTTTCTCAGCTGGAGCTCCACAAGCTATTAAGCCCATAAACGCAATTGCTGAAACATAAACTAAATTTTTCATTGTATGTGTGTTTTAATTATAATTATTTTAGCAAATATAATTTTAATANCGCATATAATTACTTTGCTAAATTTTAAANAATGAATAATAATTTGTTAATAATTTTAATTNTTGTATTTCAATCATGTTCTAATGGCTCAAAAATTAATACAAANGTGATATCTTCAGATGATATGGTTGATATTTTATGTCAGAGGCATATCTTGTTATCACAGATAAANACCTTCCAATATNATGGTGATTTTTCAAATTTTCATTTAGATTCATTAATGTCTGATTGCTATATTTCTATGGGATACTCCAATGAAGAGTTTAATAAAAGTTGGGATTATTATACAACAGATGCTAATGATGAGTTATTAGTTATATACGATAAAGTGTTGCTGCGCTTACAANTTTTGGAGGAGGAAACTAGGAATTAGNANATTCTTCCAAAAACCATTGGCTGTAATGNTTAATACTTTCTTCAATCGGTATAAATTTATAATCTAACGCTTTTATAATTTTTTGGTTTGAAAAACTTTTGTTTTTCATNGCAGTATNTGCTGTTTCTTTTGTAATTAATGGACTTTTATTTGTAATNAANGACTTTAACCACTCAATTCGCCATGCAATTTCTTTTATTAAAGGTGANACTTTAATATGTGGTTTTGGCTTATTTAAGTTTTCTGCAATTGAGTCAAAAATATCTCTATATTTTATGTTTTCCGCGTTTAATATAAATCGTTCATTTATAATTTCTTTTTCTAATAATTTAACTACGCATTTTGCTACATCTAAAACATCAATATANCCAGTGCTTCCCGAACTATAAAATTTTAAACCCTTCCATACTTTTTCAAACATNTGNGAGCTTCCTTTTGTCCAGTCTCCAGGNCCTAATATGACCGATGGATTAACAATAATNGAGTTCAAACCNTCTTCTATTCCTCTCCAAACTTCTTGTTCTGATAAATACTTGCTTTTTGCATATTGAGAGTTAGATTTACTTTCTTTCCAAAAACTATCTTCTGTTCTAACATGATTTTTATCATCGTTAAGAGTAGCGATTGAACTTATATATGCTAATTTATCGGTATTATTTTCTAGACATATATTTACAATGTTTGCTGTTCCCTCAACATTAATTTTCATCATTTTTTTAAAGTCTCTAGGATTGAAAGAAACAATTGCAGCACAATGTATAACAGTATTACATCCTTTTATTCCCTCATGTAAAGAAAATAGGTCAAGTAAATCACCTTCTATCCATTCAATGGATTTTAATAAATCTGTTTTTTTATAATGAGAAAAAATATTTTTAATAATAGTTAAGGAGCTTTTTTTCCTTTTTAAAGCTTTAACTTTTTGACCACTTTCGGTCAATCTTAGGAGTATATGAGCTCCAACTAAACCAGTTCCTCCTGTTAAAAATATCATTGAATACAAAGGTAGATAAAAAATTGCCGTAATGTTTTACATATATTTATATTTGCCTTAAATAAACAACAACTAATGAACTTTGTAGAAGAATTAAGATGGAGAGGTATGATTCATGATATCATGCCAGGTACTGAAGATCAATTACAAAATGAAATGACGACTGCCTATATAGGTTTTGATCCTACTGCAGAATCCTTACATATCGGCTCATTAGTTCAGATTATGATTTTAGTTCATCTGCAAAGATGTGGTCACAAGCCAATTGCTTTGATGGGTGGCGCAACTGGAATGGTTGGCGATCCATCTGGTAAGTCAAAGGAAAGAAATATGCTTTCAGAAGATATTTTACAACACAATTTAAAATGCGTTCAAAGACAAATGGAGCGTTTTTTAGATTTTGATTGTGGTGATAACTCTGCTGAAATCGTTAATAATTATGATTGGTTCAAAGAACTTAGCTTTTTAGATTTTATAAGAGATGCTGGCAAGCATATTCCTATTAATTATATGATGGCTAAAGACTCTGTTAAATCCCGTTTGGAGACTGGTATGAGTTTCACTGAATTTAGTTATCAGTTAGTTCAAGGGTATGATTTTTATTGGTTATTTAAAAATAAAAATTGTAAGATTCAATTAGGCGGTTCGGATCAATGGGGTAATATTACTACTGGTACTGAATTCATAAGACGAAAAGTTGGTGGAGAAGCATTTGCTGTTACTACTCCATTATTAAAAAAAGCTGATGGCGGAAAATTCGGAAAGACTGAAGATGGTAACGTTTGGCTAGACAAGCAATTAACTTCACCTTATAAATTTTATCAATTCTGGCTTAATTCATCAGACGAAGATGTGAAAAATTACATACGTATTTTTACACTTTTTTCTAAAGAAGAGATTGAAAACCTTGAACAACAACATAATCAAGCCCCTCATTTAAGGTTATTACAAAAAACCTTAGCAAAAGATATTACTATTCGAGTTCATTCGGAAGAAGATTTTGATTTTGCCTTGAAAGCTTCAAATATATTATTTGGTAAATCTACCTCTGATGATGTTATGCAATTAGATGAAGAAACTCTTTTATCAGTATTTGAAGGTGTTCCCCAATTTAGTGTCGATAAAGAGGATATGAAAAATGATATTTTAAGTTTTCTTTCAGAAAGCACTAATGTTTTTAATTCCAAAGCAGAGGCTAGAAGAATGATTAATAGTAACGCGGTTAGTATTAATAAAGAAAAAATAGGAATTGAAGTGTCGTTGTCAGATGTTAATTTAATTTCTAATAAATACCTTTTGGTTCAAAAGGGTAAGAAAAATTACTTTTTAATAACTGTAATTTAAGGTAAAGAAGAGTGGTGTAAATTAATTTTAATGTTTCCCTCTTCAATTATATATCCAAAGCTATATTCTACTTTTGTTTCTTCTCCTTTAGAATCAGTAAAAAAGTAATGTCCGACAGCAAAAGCTTGTTTATTTTTGAAGTGTATTCCTTCATTTTCAAAACGAACATTTTTCCAGGGTTTAAGTGCAAATCCATTATCTTCTGAAATATGCCCACCAATAAAATATGAAATAATATCAGCATGACTCATTCTAAATGCTTGTGATTTAGCCATTGTGGGTTTCATTAGCACTTCAGTTGCATACATTTTATTTACAAAATCTTTGGCATCAAGTTCATTTTTTCCAATTTGAACTACTCCATTTCCCCATTCTTCCTGTATTTGTAAAATATCTTCTTTTAACATGTTTGCAATATATTAATTTATTAGTGTTTTAAAAGTAATTTTTCAAAACAGTAATAAATATCTTTTTCAGGCTTAAGTTTAATATCTCCAAGTTGATTATATCCTAAGCGGTTATAAAATGATATTGCTTTGGGATTATTGATATATGTATCTAATCGTATTGAAACACAATTGTTCTTTTTTGCTAGTCTTTCAGCAAATTCCATCATTTTTTTACCTACACCTTGATTCCATACTTTGGTCTTTGAGCATAGTCTGTGTACTACCATGAAATTATTGGTTTTGTCTGACCAATTAATTGAAAGATAGGTAGGGTCTTGGACAGAATCAATCTTTATGCCTGCAACAATTTCGTTATCAATAAGTCCTACATAATAGTCGCCAATTTCCAAATCTTGTTCAATGATATCACGATTAGGGTATGTTTCATCCCACTGGTCTATACCTATTGCAATCATTCCATCAACGCATGATTTATAAACCTGCATAATATCGTCAAGATCTTGTTTTTCAGCTTTTCGTATAATCATTTTCTTCAAGCATTAAGTTACAGCCTCTAAGGTCTGCTTGGTTAAAACGACCTATAAGTTCAAAGCGAGTATCATCAAATGATTTACCTAAATCTTGAGTTGCAATAAATGAACAAGAGTTAATGTTAGCTAAGTCAATGATATTAAGTCCACCTGTTTGGTTGTGAGAAATAAGCTGAAAAGGGTCTTCAGTATCTCTAATTAATACCTTCATCCAAGGAGGGCTTTCAAATATTCCATTTCCTTTAGAGTAGGCCTGAGAAAGTAATTCAGTCATGCCATATTCGGAATGAATGTAGTGGACTTGAAAAGATGATTTTAGTTTTTGGTGTAATTCGCTTTTAATCATTTCTTGACGTTTACCTTTCATGCCTCCTGTTTCCATTACTATAGTATTTTTCAAGTGTTGAGGGAATTGTTCAGCAAGGTCTAATAGTGCATAACTTACACCAATGAGTAATGTTTTACTATCACAATTCTGAGATAATATTTCTGATAAATCTTTGAGATTATTTAGATAAAACCCACTTTGTGGGTGCTGACTATCTTTTATAAGTTGGTTACACATATATACTAGTGATGATCCCTCTCTTTCCAAGTAAGATGGTAAAAGTGCAAGAATGCGATAGTCTTTAGGACTGCCATAGAAATAATTGAAAGCTTGTCTGAAGCTATCTTCATATATGGACAGTTCAGCGATATGATGTTGACTCTGTTGTTGACCAGTTGTGCCACTACTGCTAAACGTTATTTGTGCAGTTTTATCCTTTGATAATATGGTATTAGACTTAAAAAACTCTATTGGTAAAAAAGGTATTTTTCGAATGGAGTTAATCTTCTCAACATCAATTTTTAAAAGGTCCAAATAGTGTTTATAAAGCAAACATTCTTCAGCTTGAAGTCTAAAAATTTTTAGTGCTTTTTCTTCGAAAGAGATGTTGTTATCAAAAACCCAATGCATAATACTAAGATAAAAAAAAAGCTCCTTCTTAAAGGAGCTTTTTGTAAATAAAATATACTTGTTAAAAACCTAACTTACCAAAGAACTTTGTTAATCCTGAAACAAATTCTTTAGGTATTTCTACCAACATAGAGCTGAATGTGAGTTGGTCGTTTACACCTATAGCAATAGCTATTGAAATGACTAAGCCAATCAAGGCGTAAGAGAAATCTTTAACTAATAATTTAACAGCTGTAGCCGTGCTATTTTCTCCAGAATTTCTTATTGCCATAGCCACCTCACGACCTCCTAAAAGACCTATAAATACCCATGTTGTGCTCATTGGTACTTGAGAATAGAGTTTGAAATAAAATAGTATGATACAATAAATGAAGTCAATTATTGTCGCGAAACGTACATCAGTAACTACTGATTTCTCTGTAACAATCTTTTGTATTCTTCCACCTTTGTAATAAAGTAGTAAGCCTAAGCCGATAAATACAACCCCAGCGAAGCCCATGAACTGCATGAAGCTCATACTTCTTGGTAAGTAAACGGCAATATTTGCAGCATCTTGCATTAGCCATACTGACCACAATGTTCCACTAGTGATCCATTGGGCTATAGTCCAACCAAATTTGGCTTCTCCAACAAATTTTTTCTTAGCCCATTTGGAGATGAGCATAAAAATAATAAAGCCCATAAAAAATGCTAAAACATATCCACTCATGCTCTTTGCAAGTACTTTACCTACTGCGGCAGGTGCAGCAGCAAAGGAAGTAAGTAGAATGAAAGTTGTAGAAACAGGCATTCTTAAACGAGTAAGAATTAATAAAAATATAGGAGCAGCTATTTGAAGAAAGTGAAAGTTGGTTGGGCTTTTTTCAAACCCTTTGGCCATAAGTCGCCCATGACTGACATCACCAGCAAAGTTAAACCATGAGTAACCAACGGTAAATAAAAATATACCACCAATAAATATCCATAATACCCACCATTTTTTATCTTGATTTGATGCAATAAACGTTCCTAGAGTTTGGATACTGTCATTTGCAACAGCAGCATAGGCTGCAAAAATAAAGCCTACCCACATTCCTAATTGAGGATATGGTGTAACAAACATTGCTAAAATAAAAGCTAATACTATAAAAGTGAGGAAATTTCTTTCCCCTTTTTGAACCCATAAGTTAGTTGGGTAACTAAACTTAGAAAATAATTTTTTCATTTAAAAAATCGTTTTGAAAGATTATTTTCTAGATTACAGCTATAGCAAATACTGTGATCATAATAATTACATACAATAATTTACTTATGTCTGTTTTGTTTTGAGTAGTTTCCATAATATAGATTTAAAATTATTTACAAATGAACATAAACAAACCACACTACAAGTTAATTGAAAGTAAATCTAATGTTAAGAAATTGTTAAAAGTGTTTATCGTAGTCTTCCTAAGTATTGTAAATAAAAAAAGCGAGGACTTAGCCTCGCTTTTAAATTTACAAAAAGAATATTTTAAAACTTAAACTCTAAATTCATGAATAATGAACTTTCAGCTTCAGCATTTTCAGTTGCTGCAGTTGAGCTTTGGTAGTTTAAGGCTACTTTTAAACCCTTAACCATTTGTTTTTCTACGCCAATAATCATAAATGTGCCATCTTCAGATAAATTCCAGTCACTTTCTGAACTTAACTCATCATATCTAGCAAACAATGACATACCATCGTTTAAATTGTAGCTACCATAAGCAGAAATACCTGTACGCTCTTGATCCAATATATTTTTAGCATTTTCTTGAAGGTTATATTCAGCCCCTAAGCTAAAACCATCTCCTTTGTATGCTAAAGCAGCACTAGTTGTACTTTGGTGGGCATCGTTGTCACCATAAGATTCTCTTGGCACAACATCTCTGTGAACTCGTACTATCACATTTTCCGAAGCATCGTAAGTTAAGCCTACACCACCTCTGAACAAACCATTAGCTTCTTGTTCTTTTTTATAGCCTTCACCATTTAGGACCTGAGCATCGACACTTAATTTGTCATTAAATTGGTAATCAACAGAAACACCCGCATCAGCCGAGCTAGCCCATTTATGCTCGTCTTGTAAAGACTTATAAATGTATCTGTGTCCCCATGCTTTTTCCATAAACTTGAAGTTTTTAGTACCAATCATACCAAAATTGATATTCATGTTGTCATTAGTTTTCCAACTAATAGAAGCAATTTTTAGGAATGCGGTGTATTGACTTCCTGCACTGTTGTTGCCAACATCGAAAGTGATTTTTGTAGTGAATTCATCACTTAAAGCATAACTATATCCTAGGTAAGCTCTGTTAACTTCAAATGCTTTGAAGTTATTATCTTCATCAGAAAGATTGTAGTTGAAATTAGAAAATACTTTTGCACTTGGCTGACCTTGAGCCATAGCATTTAGCCCTATAAATGTAAAGGCTAACACGTTTAAGAATTTTTTCATTTTAAATTATTGTTTATTTATTTTTGGTGCAAATATAAGCTTAGATAAAATTATTTAACAAAAAGTCTGTGTTAAAAAATTGTAAATTAATTAAATGAAAGTCTTTATATGATATTTTTGCACAAATTAAATTTTGTCATTTATGAAAGATAATATTAAAATTCTTGTTGTTGATGACGAGGAAGATATTCTCGAGTTTTTAAGCTATAACTTACGCGCTGAAGGCTACGATGTTATTGTTGCAGATAATGGTGTCTTAGCCATTGAAATAGCAAAACAACAACAACCTTCACTTATCATACTTGATGTTCAAATGCCTGATATGGACGGTATTACTACTTGTGAAAAAATCAGAGAAATACCCTCCTTAAAAGAAACGGTAGTTTCTTTTCTAACGGCACGTTCTGAAGACTATTCTCAAATTGCAGGTTTTGAAGCAGGTGCAGATGACTACATTACTAAACCAATCCGACCTAAAGTACTTGTAAGCAGGGTAAAAGCATTACTTAAACGCCGAGGTATTACTCAAGACACTAATTCCATTATAGAATTAGGGGATATTGTCATTGACAAAGAAAAACACTTGACTACTTATAAAGGTCAAGAGGTCATTTTTGCTAAAAAAGAGTTTAAACTTTTGAAATTATTGATTTCTAAGCCCGGCAAAGTATTTACTAGAGAAGAAATTCTTGAAAAAGTATGGGGATCAGATATTATAGTAGGAGATAGAACTATTGACGTACATATTCGTAAATTGCGAGAAAAATTAGCCGACCACTATGTCAAAACCGTAAAAGGTGTTGGCTATAAATTCGAATATTGATGCAATGGACAACTCCTAAAAAAATTGCAATTGCACTTACATTAGCCCTGGCAGTGCCTGTTTTTGTATTGTTTGCTTTAATGTTTTTATGCTTTGAAATTAGAATGCCAATCTTGCAAATAATTTTAATTTTAGCTTCATTAATACTTACTATTTACTTTATTACTTATTCTTTTTTAAAGAAATACATTCACGAAAGAGTCAAGGTTATATACAAAACCCTGACTCGACATAGAGGCGTAAGTACAGATTTAGAGACAGATTTAGATAAGGTTGACGAAGATGTAGATGAAATGATTAACGAACGTCAAAGAGAAATAGAGGAGCTTAAAAGTATGGAGTCTTTTCGTAGAGAATTTTTGGGAAATGTTTCACACGAACTAAAGACACCTATATTCAATATTCAAGGTTATATACATACACTTATTGACGGTGCCATAAAAGATGAAAATGTCAACATGCAATATCTTAATCGTTCAAGTAAAAGTGTAGATCGAATGATAAATATTGTTGAGGATTTAGAGATGATTTCTAAAATTGAATCTAATCAACTTGAATTAGAGTTTACTCGTTGGAATATTGTTGATCATATTTCAGAAATTTTTGATGTGTTGGAGATGAAAGCAAAGAAGCGTAGTGTAAGTCTAAGTGTCAACAATCAGTCAACAAATAATTTTGTTGAGGCAGACAGAGATAAAATTTCACAAGTACTAATTAATCTTATTGAAAACTCCATTAAGTACGGCAATGAAGGTGGCCATACCAAAGTACGCCTTTTTGAAATGGGTGAAAACTTATTAATTGAAATTGCTGACAATGGTGCAGGAATTACAGCTGAACATTTACCTCGTTTATTTGAACGATTTTATAGAGTAGATAAGTCCCGTTCACGAAGTGAAGGTGGAACAGGTTTAGGTTTATCTATTGTCAAGCATATTATTGAAGCGCATCGTCAGACAATTAATGTAAGAAGTACTGAAAATGTTGGAACTACCTTTTCATTCACTCTTAAAAAGGCTTAGTAAATCGTGCCAATCGACTTCGAAATTATCACTTGTTAATGGAGACAAATTCTTTGCTTTTTGAAAGGCATGTTGAATATCCAATTCCTTTTGATGCATAGCAAAAGCCATATTTTTATCGTAAAAGTATTTGGCTAAAAATAGCTGTTCGGTTTGTCCTGGAGTTGGCACAAAAATGGCTTTTTTATGCAGTTTTGCTATGTCCATTACAGTAGAATAACCAGAACGACTAATGACAACATCTGCATTTACCATTTGTTGATTTAGTGACTTGGCACTGAGGTGGCTAACTAGCTTCAAGCTTTCTATTTCCTCTTCTTTATTTTCCTCTGTTTTGCCTAAAACTAATAATGCTTTTAGTTTTGATGCTATTAACTGTTTTTTTAGTAATTCCTCAAAAATACTACGTTGAGGTTCTGGACCAGAAACTATGGCTAGAATATCTAAATCTTCTGTTTTTTCTAGCTTTTCAAAACGTGATAAAGCACCGATATATCGACATTTAAAAGGAGTATTATTAGCATTTGAAAGTTGACCGCTCAAAGAATGTTTGTTTGAGTCAGGCACCCAACACTCGTCAAATTTCTTGATGTATTTGAAATTAATCTTTTGTAAAGTTTCAGAAAATATTGGTGATTGTATTTTTAGTTGATGAGTCATAAATACGCAAGGTACTTTTTTAGAGTATAAGCCATAACGATTATCTGAAATCACACCGTCAATGTTATAATCTTCAATAATTTGTTGCAATTGTATGTGTTCTTTGCGAATACTTTTCCAAATTTTAAATAATTGACTTAACATGCTCACTGCCATTTGTCCATTTTTTGGGTATGTAATGTTATATCCCTCTAGCTTTATAAAATCATTTTTTGGAAACTCTTTAATAAGTAGTTCTAAGGCTCTTCCGCTAGTAGCAAATACTACTTCAAAACCTTCTTTTTGTAAAACCTTAGCAATAGGAATACATCTACTAGCATGTCCAAGCCCCCAATCCAACGGTGCAACAAGTATTCGTTTTTTAGAATTCACGTTTCGAAAGTACTTAAAAATTGACCTATTTTTGAAAAAATTTAAAAATTGGCAAAAAACAAACATCGCAAGTTTTCTCAAATGGCAGAATTCTCTAATGTATTTCAGCCTACATTTGAAGAATTAAAAGCAGGCTTTTCAATTAAAGGGAAATGGAAGTCTGATATATTTAAAAATAATTATCCATTAGTGTTAGAGTTAGGTTGTGGTAAGGGCGAATACTCTGTAGGTTTAGCAAGGAAATATCCAAATAAAAACTTTTTAGGCATAGATGTAAAAGGGTCTCGAATGTGGAAAGGTGCAAGTGATGCCTTGAATGAAAGAATGTCTAATGTAGCCTTTTTAAGAACTCGAATTGAATTTATAGAATACTGTTTTGCAGAAAATGAAGTTGATGAAATTTGGATTACATTTCCTGATCCCCAAATCAAAAAGAAAAGAGCAAAAAATAGATTAACACACCCTAAATTTTTACAACTTTATTCAAATATAATGCAAGATAATGGATTGATTCATTTAAAAACAGATAGTCAATTTTTACATNGCTATACACTAGGNATAATTCAAGGGNATCAACATTTTTTGGAAGATGCTGAACATGATATTTATAACGCTNTCTTAGAAAGAGAAAATATGGANATCAAAACACATTACGAAAAACTCTTTTTAGAAAAAAATATGCCAATTAGTTATTTAAGATTTCGTTTAAAAAAATAATCTTGCAATTACGTATCTTTGTACCCGATGAAAATTACTAAAGAACAACTTCTGAAAGCNTTGGCAACTTTTACATTACCTGGAGCTGGCAAGGATTTAATTTCTTCTAATTCAGTTCGTAATATCCAAATNTTTGGTTCAGAGATTGTTTTGGATGTTGTTATTGACAATCCAACTTTACAATACAAAAAGAAAGTTGAATTAAATTGTATTNAGGCAATTCACAAACACGTTGATGAAAAAGTAAATGTTAAAGTAAATATAATTGTTGAAGTGCCGGAAAAAAAATCTAATTTAATTAGAGGNAATAAAATACCTGGTGTTAAGAATATAATTGCTATTGCATCAGGTAAAGGTGGAGTTGGTAAATCTACTGTGACAGCNAACCTTGCTGTAGCGCTCGCNGATAAAGGNTACAGNGTTGGAATAGTTGATGCNGANATNTACGGNCCTTCAATGCCTATAATGTTTGATGTTGTTAAGGCCAAGCCTGCAGGAAGAGAAATAAATGGAGTNCGTAAAATAGTTCCAGTTGAAAGTTATGGAGTAAAATTATTATCAATAGGNTTTTTTNCAAANACNGATCAAGCAGTAGTTTGGCGAGGANCNATGGCTTCTAAGGCTTTAAATCAAATGCTTTGGGATACTGATTGGGGCGACTTAGACTATATGCTAATTGATTTACCGCCAGGTACGGGNGACGTACATTTATCTATTGTNCAATCAATNCCTGTTGGTGCNGCAATAATTGTTAGTACTCCTCAAAATATCGCTTTAGCCGATGCTCGAAAAGGNGNAGCAATGTTTCAAATGGACTCAATAAATGTTCCTGTTTTGGGGATAGTTGAAAATATGTCTTATTTCGTTCCAGAGGAATTGCCAAACAATAAATATTATATCTTTGGAANAGAAGGCGCTAGTATTTTAGCTGATGAACTAAAATTACCATTATTAGCTGAAATTCCTCTAGTTCAAAGTGTTAGAGAAGCATCTGATGTTGGTCGCCCTGCTGTTTTGCAAGGTTCCACANCATCAGCAATTATCTTTTTAGANTTTGCTGAGAAGGTTGTTGAAGAAATGANCAAAAGAAACCAATTTGAGGANACTAAACGTGTTGAAATAACTAATANTAATGGATGCTCAACAAATTAAATATGGGAATAATAACAGATANANAAATAATTAACAAAATAGAAGATGCTTTAGCACAGGTTCGACCTTTTCTTGANTCGGACGGCGGTGANATACGCCTNATTGAGGTTACTGATGATTATGTTGTTAAAGTAAAATTATTGGGTGCTTGTCGTGATTGTAAAGTNAGTATGATGACTTTAAAAGCTGGTGTTGAGCAGGCAATAAAAAAAGTTCTACCTGAAGTTCAAAAAGTAGTTGACGTAGATAAATNAGAAGATTAATGACTAAAGAAACAGTAGAAAAAGTAGTTATTTTCTTCGCTGGTGATTCNGGAGATGGAATTCAGTTAACAGGATCNCAATTTACTAATACTGCTGCTTTGTATGGAAATGATTTAAGTACATTCCCTGANTTTCCAGCAGAAATTCGCGCACCGCAAGGAACCTTAGCNGGTGTTTCAGGCTTCCAAATTTCTTTTGGAAGTACAGAGATTTTCACTCCCGGNGATGAATGTGATGTTTTAGTTGTGATGAATGTTGCTGCATTGAAAGCAAATATAAATCGACTAAAAAAGGGGGGAGCAATTATTGTTAATACTGATGGTTTTGATAAAAGAAATTTAAAGCTAGCCGGATTTGATGAAGATAAAAATCCTCTTTTAGACAATTCTCTTTCTGACTATAGGGTGAATGAAATGAACATAATCAAATTAACTAGAGAATGTTTAGTAGATGTATCCTTAGGAGTTAAAGAAAAAGATCGTTGTAAAAATATGTTTGTACTTGGGTTCGTTTATTGGATGTATAACCGTTCCTTAGATCATACAATAGAGTTTTTAAANCAGAAATTCAAAAATAAACCAGATGTACTTGATGCTAATATTCGTGTGCTAAAGGCTGGCTATAATTTTGCTAATACATGTGAAATTTCAAGNACCAGATTTGAAGTNAAGCCNGCAAAGATGGCCTNAGGAAACTATAGNAACATTATGGGAAATCAAGCTACAGCTATTGGATTAATTGCAGCTTCACAAATGAGTGGCCTTGATTTATTCTATGGCTCATATCCAATAACCCCTGCATCTGATATTTTACATGAATTAGCTAAACATAAAAATTTTGGTGTGCGTTCTTTTCAAGCCGAAGATGAAATAGCTGCTATTAGTGCTTGTATTGGCGCATCATTTGGAGGAGCTTTAGGCGTTACAGCAACATCTGGTCCTGGTATAGCTCTTAAAGGTGAGGCAATAGGATTGGCATTTATGTTAGAAATTCCTTTAGTAATAGTAAATGTTCAAAGAGGAGGTCCATCAACAGGTTTGCCGACTAAAACTGAGCAGTCTGATTTATTACAAGCCGTATATGGAAGAAATGGTGAAGCCCCTGTTCCAGTTGTTTCTGCGAGTACACCATCTGATTGCTTTGAGTCAGTTATGGAAGCTTGTAGAATAGCAATTGAACATATGACTCCTGTCTTTTTTCTTTCAGATGGTTATATTGCAAATGGAGCAGAACCATGGTTATATCCCCAGTCAAAAGATCTTAAAAAAATTAGCGTTCCAATGTCAAAAGTTAATAATACCGATTATTTACCATACAAAAGGAATGAAAAATTTGTTAGGGAATGGGCGATTCCAGGAATGTCGGGATTGGAACACAGAGTCGGTGGTTTAGAGAAAGAAAATTTAACTGGCAATGTATCCTATGATTCAAATAATCATGAATTTATGGTTAAAACAAGAGCTAAAAAAGTTGATGAAATAGCCAATTATATTCCAAATCAAGAACTAGATGCGGGTTCAAAGAATGCCAAATTACTCGTGCTTGGTTGGGGTTCGACTTATGGTGCAATAAAGACAGCAGTAAAAGAATTATTGAATGAANGNTATTCAGTAGCTCATNCNCATTTACGATACATAAATCCNTTTCCTAAAAATTTAGAAAGTCTAATTCGTAAATACGATAAGGTTTTAATACCTGAAATAAATAATGGTCAGTTGATAAAGTTAATACGTGATAAGTATGTAGTTGATGCTATTCCAATGAATAAGATTCAAGGTATACCTTTTGAAGCAAGAGAAATTAAAAACCAAATTATTGAGTTACATGATGGAGAATAAGGAGTATACAGCTAAAGATTTTTCTTCAGATCAAGAGGTGCGTTGGTGTCCTGGATGTGGCGATTATTCTATACTNAAGCAGGTACAGTCAGTAATGCCATTAATTGGTGTTCCTAAAGAAAATATTGTCTTTATTTCAGGTATTGGNTGTTCTTCTCGATTTCCTTATTATATGGAAACATTTGGTATGCATTCAATACATGGAAGAGCAACAGCTATAGCAAGTGGACTAAAAGCCGCACGTCCCGATNTAAGTGTTTGGATAATTACGGGAGATGGTGATTCATTATCGATTGGTGGTAATCATTTAATTCATCTATTAAGAAGAAATTTTGATACCAATATTTTATTATTTAATAATCAAATTTACGGACTTACAAAAGGACAATACTCTCCAACCTCTGAAAAGGGAAAAAANACTAAGTCCACTCCAATGGGTTCAATTGATCATCCTTTTAATCCTTTAGCTTTATGTATTGGGGCAGATGCTACTTTTGTTGCAAGATCGATGGATAGAGATCCAAAGCATTTNAGAGAAATGCTAATTCGATCAAATGATCATAAAGGAACATCGTTGCTTGAAATATATCAAAATTGTAATGTCTTTAATGATGGTGCTTTTTTTGGAATGACAGATAAAGCTACTAAAATGAATCAGACGTTGTTTTTAGAAAATAAAAAACCTTTAGTTTTTGGTGAAAATAAAGACAAGGGTATTCGTTTGGAAGGTTTCAAGCCNGTTATTGTCTCATTAAATGATTTTTCATTAGANGATTTATGGGTTCATGATGAANNTGATAGAGTTAAAGCAGGATTGCTGACACGTTTTTTTGACGCAGATTTTCCAAGACCTTTTGGAGTATTTTATTGTGAAAAAAGACCAACATATGAAGACGCTTTAGTTCAACAAATTGAAGATGCAATTGAAGNAAAAGATAAAGGAGATTTAGATTNTTTACTAAAAGGNTCTAANACATGGANAATAGATTAAAAAAATCAAATTGTACTTTTATTTAGTAAATGATTAGGNATCTTGCAAATGGGAATTGGCTCCATCTTATGTTTATTTANACTATTTAAATGTAAATAAATATCCATAACTTCTTTATCCCTGCCTTTCAATGTGTTTGTNTTTTCGTTAAAATTCATTGCCCATTCTAGTTCTNNATATGTTGCTCCAATTTGTTCTTCNTCAGTTCTGTTGTCACTCCATAAACCATCAGTTGGTTTTGCANTNAGAATTGAATTAATTATTCCTAGCTCTTTACCAATTTTAAATACTTCAGACTTTAATAAATCAGCAATCGGACTTAAATCTACTCCACCATCACCATATTTTGTNTAAAAACCTACACCAAAATCTTCTACTTTATTACCCGTTCCTAAAACTAAATAATTATTAAGTTGAGCATAATAGTATAATGTTGTCATTCTAAGTCTTGCTCTAGAATTAACTAAAGCTATTTCATGAGTTTCGCTGTGAGCATTATTAATTAATGTTTTTTTAAAATGTTCATAAGTCTCTNCTAGGTCTAATAATATTGAAGAAACGTTATTAAATTTTTTTTTTCAGCCAATTAATATGATCTTNGGCTCTATTAATTTGATCACTTTGTTGATGAATCGGCATTTCTAGGCATAAGACCCTTTTTTTTGTTTTGGCTGCTAATGTTGAAGCAACAGCAGAGTCTATTCCTCCTGAAATGCCCACAACGAATCCATCTGTTTTAGATTCATTTGAATATTTTAAAAGCCAATCGGTAATATAGTTTATACATTCTTCAAATCTCATAGTTTTGCAAAGTTAATAAATCGTAATTTTACGTCATGAAAATGAACATATATTATTTAGCTTTTTTTTCACTTTTTTTATTATTCTCNTGTAATAATGATGCTTCTGAAAGTTTTGAGCTTGAACTGAAACGTTTAGATACTCTATTTGTTTCTAATCCANCAAATGTTTCTTTTGAAGATTATGCTAGTGATTATGGTGATTTTTGGCAAATTTATACTGAAAATGTAATTAATCTACCATCTGATTCATTTTCTGAATCATTAATAAATTTTCAACAAGAAAAAGATTTTGCGAANCCCTANANAGAAATAATTGATCAATATCAAGATTTTAGTCCTCAGCTCAAAATTCTGTCAAGAGCATTTTATCATTATAACGAGGCTTTTCCCAATAAGATAATTCCTGAAATAATTACTTTTTTTGGAGGTTTTAACTATGTTGCTATTGCAACTGACAGTGTACTTGGCATTGGATTAGAAATGTTTTTAGNNAATAATAGCTATTACTCTAAATTAGNACATAAGTTTCCAAAATATATGCACCAACAATTTAATAGTAAATATCTAAGTTCAGTAGTATTAAATGGATGGTTAGAGTCAGAATTTCCTGTTACTCTTGACGATTTTTTAACTCAGATGATTCACTTTGGAAAAATAAAATATACTCTCAATAAATTACTTGTTGATGCACCACCCTATATTGTAATGGGCTATACTCAAGAACAGATTAAGTGGTGCCAAAATAGTGAATTCCCAATTTGGAAATTTCTTATTGAAGAAGGTTTGCTTTATACAAATGATCAATTTCTTGTAAGTAAATATTTGAATCCAGCTCCNTATTCTAANGGTATGCCTGTTGAATCACCCGGACAAGTTGCAGTTTGGGTAGGATGGAATATTGTTAATGAATTTATGGCAAACAACAAAGATGTAACTATTTCGGAGTTGTTTGAAATTAAAGATGCACAATATATTTTAAATAAATCTAAATATAAACCGTAATGAGTAATAAAGAATCTCAAATTAAAANAAATGTTAAATTAGATAATAATAATATTCCTNAAAAAATTTTTTGGGAAGCTTCTGACGGTGGTCAAGATTTAAGCGAGTGTAAAGCTACTTTTTTATCCTTTTGGGATAANAAATCNAAAGACACTTTGCGAATTGATTTATGGACAAAAGATATGAGAAGTGATGAGATGAAACAATTTTTTCATCAAACCTTATTGTCTATGGCNGATTCACTAGAGAGNGCAACNAATGAGGATAAAATGGCAGCCGATATGCGTGACTTTTGTCACCATTTTGCTGAAAAATTATTNCGNTGATTTAAAAAGCTCGTTAGTATTTGCGATAAAGTTTAAAATATCTTNTTTNCCATTTTTTTTAGTGGCTGAGCTTAAAAATATTTGAGGGAGTTCTTCCCAATTTTTCAGTAATTCTTTTTCGTAGTTTTTGAGATTTTCTACACTTNCTTTTTTAGANAGTTTGTCTTGCTTGGTAAAGCATATTACAAAGGGGATNCTATTTTCNCCTAACCATTGCATAAATTCTAAATCAATAGCTTGTGGTTTTAGACGGGAGTCTAGTAGGACAAANAGACACATTAAATTTTTTCTTTTTAATAAATACTTCTTTATAAACTGAGCAAACTCATAGCGTTGAGTTTTGGATACTCCAGCATAACCGTATCCAGGTAAATCTACTAGATACCAAAGTTTATTTATTNGAAAGTGATTGATAAGCTGAGTCTTTCCTGGCTTGCCTGAAACTTTAGCTAGNCTTTTTCTCTCTGTTAGCATATTAATTAAAGAAGATTTNCCCACATTTGAGCGTCCAATAAAGGCNTATTCGGGCATATNTGGTTTNGGGCATTTTTTAATGTCCGTATTACTGATTATAAACTCAGCTTGTTTGATNNGCATTNTANATTTATTTGATGTTGGTGTTCAACCAACTNCAAAGAATTTTAGAAAATTCATCCGGATGTTCCCACATTGGTGAATGACCACATTTGTCAATCCAGAATAAGTCTGAACGTTTGAAAAGACTATGAAATTCTTTTGCAACTTCAGGTGGCGTTACATTATCTTGTTTGCCCCAAACTAAGCAAACAGGAAAATCTAAATGAGGGATATCATTGCTCATNTTATGTCGAATGGCNGACTTAGCCATTGTNAAAAGCCTAATTACNGAATTTCTGTCATTGGCAATTTTAAAAACTGTATCGACTAAATCTTTTGTTGCCATCTTAGGATCAAAAAAAACTTCTTCNGTTTTCTTGCGTATATAGTCATAATCACCTCTTCTTGGAAATGTGTCTCCCATTGAATTTTCATATAGGCCAGAGCTTCCGGTCAGCACTAAACCCTCAACCATTTTTGGGTAATCTCTAGCAAAAACTAACGAAATATGACCGCCCAATGAATTTCCAAACAAGGTAACTTTTTCAAGTTTTTTAAATTTTAGAAAATCTTTAATAAAAACTGAAAAATGTTTGATGCTAGTTTTTAGAATAGGTTTGTCAAAAAGAGGAAGTACAGGCCCAATAACTTTATACCCATTGTCTGATAGTTTTGGAATGACACTTTCAAAATTATCTAATCCTCCCATCAAGCCATGTAACAAAACAATTACTGGACCTTCACCAACTTCTATNTATTCAAAGCCTTTTTCTTTTCTCTTTTCTAAGATCATTAGGAAAATTTTTNCAAAAATACGTAAAAAATTATTTTAAATATTTTTTGACTTTTTTNCTGGATTAGNTCATTGCTTTTTTAAGAAAAGTGTCACGAGTTATTAACAAAGTGGTAAAAAGTGGTAAAAAGTGGAGTAAAATTATATATATTTACAGCTTACATACGATTTTGATGATAAACTTAATTGGAACATANGAATGCAAGATTGACGCTAAGGGNAGGCTTATGCTNCCTGCAGTCTTNAAAAAACAGTTGTCTCCTATCNTANGNGANGGCTTTGTTTTGAAGCGTTCTGTNTTTAGNAGTTGCNTTGAAATACANCCNATGAGCGAATGGAATNTCTTGATGTCTGAGGTAAATAANTTGAATCGATTTGTAAAGAAAAATAATGACTTNATACGTCTTTTTACGGCNGGTGTCAAAATGTTAGAAACGGATTCAAATGCTCGACTCCAAATCCCAAAGGATCTAATCAGTTTTGCTAACATTTCAAAAAACGTAGTCATTTCTTGTTCAGTCAATATGATTGAGGTTTGGGATAAAGATCAATACGAGCAAGTTCTAAAAGATGCTACTTCTGATTTTGCAGATTTAGCAGAGGAAGTAATGGGCAACATCGAAAAAGAAGACTAATGGGATATCACGAGGCAGTTTTATTAGATGAATCAATAGCTGGCCTTTCTATCCTTCCTAACGGTATCTATGTTGACGTCACTTATGGCGGTGGCGGTCATTCCAAATCTATACTACAAAAACTAGAAAATGGCAAGCTCTTTGCCTTTGACCAAGATAGCGATGCGCAACAAAATTGTGTTAATGATGATCGCCTAGTTTTAATTGCTCAGAACTTTAGGTTTATCAAAAATTTTTTACGTCTAGAAGGTGTCAGTGAGGTTGATGGTATTCTTGCGGATTTGGGTGTTTCTTCACATCAATTTGATACTGCAGATCGTGGATTTTCCATTCGAGAAGACGGTAATCTGGATATGCGAATGAACAGAGAGCAAGAACTGTCTGCCAAAACCGTAGTAAACGACTATGACCTTAACGAATTAAGTCGGATTTTTAGAAAGTTTGGTGAACTAAACAATGCTTATGCTTTAGCAAAATCTATAGTTAATTATAGGAAGATAAAGGTCATTTCTAAGACTGAGGATTTGAAAAATGCTGTAAAAGAGCATGTGCCTCCACACAAGAAAAATAAAATATTAGCTCAGCTTTTTCAAGCAATTCGTATTGAAGTCAATGATGAAATAAACGCTTTAAAAGATATGCTAAGTCAGTCTGTTGATTTGCTTAAAAAAGGCGGTAGGTTATCTGTGATATCCTACCATTCTTTAGAAGATAGATTGGTGAAAAACCTCATAAAGTCAGGCAATTTCGAAGGAGTAATAGAAAAGGATTTTTACGGCGTTCCTAAGCTCTTTCTAAATTCTATTAATAGAAAGCCCATCACTGCAACACAACAAGAATTAGATAGTAATCCACGCTCTAGAAGTGCAAAATTAAGAATAGGTCAAAAGTTATGAAGGATTTAAAACACACATATCAGCCTAAGAAAGGGTTTCAATACGGACTTTCTGATTTATTGAGTGGCAAAGTTCTTGAAAAAGGCTTATTTGAGTTACTACCTTTCTCTCTTTACATTTGTTTACTCATAGTGTTTTACATAAATAATTCATACCGAGCCGAGGATTATGTAAGAACAATTTCATCTTTAGAAAGAGAGCTCAAAGACCTTCGTTCAGAATACATTACAACTAAGTCTTTGCTAATGTTTCAAAGTAAGCAAACCGAAGTTCAATCTTTGGTTGCTAATCAAGGATTGCAACAAATTGATTATCAGCCTTTTATAATTCGTGTTAACTAATGAAGCACTCTAAAAACATAAAAAGACGAGCTGTCGCAATATACCTTTTTATGATTTTGTTAGCACTTGTTATTATCATTCAACCACTTTATACTCAAATTTTTGAGTCACATTTATACAACACTGAGAATTATAATGTTACTAGAACTGTCACAGTTCCAGCATCAAGAGGTAACATTTATTCCGATGATTTATCGCTTTTAGCGACTTCAATACCTGAATATGAAATACGCTGGGATGCCAAACAAGTCGCCAAAGAGCTATTTCTTGATGAGGTTGAAGAGTTATCATTTAAATTATCGGAACTTTTTGATGATAAAATAGCCTCATATTATTCCAATTATTTAAGAAAAGTATGGGCTAAACAGAGTCGCTATGCTCTCATAAAAAGAAAAGTAAATTATAATCAGCTTAAGTTATTAAAGCAATTTCCAATTTTTAGGGAAGGCCGATATAAAGGAGGTTTTCAGTATAAGCAAATAAATATACGTCAAAAGCCATTTCAACAGTTGGCCGGTAGAACTATTGGTTACCATAAAAAACAGTCCAAGTCGGTTGGTATCGAAGGTGCTTTCAATTACGATTTGAAAGGCAAGAATGGCGAGAGATTAGAACATAGGTTGGCAGGTAATGAATGGATGCCTATTCGAGAAAGAGAGTCCTTTCCGGGCAAAGATGTCATTACCACAATTGACATTCGTGTTCAAGACATTGCACATCAAGCCCTTGAGGAAAGATTATATTTTCATGATGCAGATTTTGGCACTACAATACTTATGGAAGTAGCTACTGGCGAAATAAAGTCAATTGTAAACCTCAAAAAAGTAGATGAAGATAAGTATGTTGAATTTTACAATTTTGCTATAGGTAGAAGTATTGAACCAGGCTCTACTTTTAAGTTAGCATCTGTCATTGCAGGACTTGAAGACGGTTTTCTACAGTTGGATGACTCTGTAAATACAACAGGTGGAAAACATAGCTTTTATGATAGAGTTATGCGTGATTCCAAAAAAGGAGGCTATGGTGTAATTTCTTTAAAGGAATCATTTACTAAGTCTTCTAATGTAGGAATTTCAAAACTTATCAATAAGCATTATGAGTCCAAGCCTTCGCAATTCGTAGATAGACTTTATAGTATGGGAATTAATGACCCGCTTGGCATTGCATTATCTGGAGAGGTTAAGCCTGCTATAAGACATCCTAAACAATCTTCCAATTGGTCTGGAACTACTCTGCCTTGGATGTCTATTGGTTACGGAATAAAAATGACGCCATTACAAATTCTAAGTTTTTATGCCGCTATCGCTAATGACGGACAGCGTATGAAACCACTTTTTGTAAAGTCTATAATGGCAAATGGTATAACAGAAAAAAACTTTAATCCTGAGGTTTTAAACCCATCCATTTGCTCAATGACTAACATTAAAAAAGTAAAGCAAATGCTAGAAGATGTAGTGGAATATGGTACTGCTAAAAACATTAAATCTAAACAGTATAAAATAGCGGGTAAAACAGGTACAGCTCAATTGATAATTGATGGGGCTTATGACAACCAAAGACATCAAGCATCATTTGTTGGGTATTTTCCAGCAGACAATCCTAAATATGCTTGTATAGTAATGATAAACGACCCCCAAGAAAACGGTAGTTATGGTGGCGATGTTGCAGCGCCTGTTTTTAGAACAATTTCTGATTATGTAATGAATACGGACTTAAGTCTACAACATACAGACACTATAGAAAATCGACAAATTCCAGTTTCTAAAGATGGCTATAAGAGGCACTTGACTAATGTATTCAGCTCATTTGATGTGCCAATTTCTAGCGATGACGATAGAGCTCAATGGGTTCTTACTAAATCCCAAAAAGAACAGGTAAAACTCCAAACAAGAAATATTACGCGAGATTTAGAAAAAAATAAAATGCCCAACATAAAAGGTATGGGCTTAAATGATGTGTTGTTTTTGTTAGAAAATTATGGTTTGAATATCAGCTATTCAGGTCGTGGTAGTGTCAAGGAGCAATCCATCAATAAAGGAGAAAACATAAGTAAAGGACAAAATTTAACCATTGTACTTTCATGAAGTTATTGCAAGACATATTATTTGGGGTAGAGATACTTGAAGTTGCTGGTTCAACTCATAATGCTATTCCAGACGTCTATTTTGATTCTAGAAAGGTTGAAAAAGATGCTTTATTTGTCGCTGTTAGGGGTACAATAAGTGATGGACACGATTACATCAATCAGGCTATTGAAAAAGGAGCTGTTGCCATAGTTGCTGAAGAACTTCCTTTGACAAAAGCAGAAGGACTTTCCTACATAAGAGTAAACGATAGCTCAAAAGCTTTGGGGGTTATTGCCTCTAATTTTTATGATAATCCTTCTCAAAAAATAAACCTCATTGCTGTAACGGGAACTAATGGCAAAACCTCTGTTGTCAGCTTATTGCATCAGTTTTATCAATCATTAGTTATCAAAACAGGAGTTCTATCAACTATAGTAAACAAGATTGGTTTACAAGAAGTTCCATCAACACATACTACACCTGATGCATTAAGCATCAATAAGCTTTTATCTCAAATGGTTGATGAGGGTTGTAAGTTTTGTTTTATGGAAGCAAGTTCTCACGCTATTCATCAAAACCGAGTTTCAGGATTACAGTTTAAAGGTGCTGTTTTCACAAACATCACTCACGACCACTTGGATTATCACAAGACATTTGACGATTATATACTTGCCAAAAAAGAACTATTTGATTCACTTCCTTCCGATGCCTTCGCATTAATTAATAAGGACGATAGACACGGTTTGAATATGCTACACCATTGTGAAGCTAAACAATACACTTATGCCTTAAGGTCTTCAGCAGATTTTAAAGCTAAAATTATTGAGCATCAATTTGACGGTATGCTTTTAAATATCGATGGCAAAGAAGTTTGGACTAAGCTTATTGGTGAATTTAATGCTTATAACCTCCTATCCATTTATGCTACAACCCTTCTTTTGGGAGAAGACAGTTTTCAATCACTGACAAGTCTTAGCGTCTTGACTAGTGCAGAGGGAAGATTTGAAGTATGCAGAGCTAATGACGGTTGTATTGGCATTGTAGATTATGCTCATACCCCCGATGCTTTACTTAATGTAATAAATACCATCAATGAGATTAAGAATAATCAGCAATTGATTACAGTCTTTGGGTGTGGTGGTGATAGAGATAAATCCAAACGTTCCAAAATGGGGCAAATTGCTTCAGAACTTAGTGACAGAGTTATAATTACTAGTGACAATCCTCGTACTGAAAATCCAGATGATATATTAAATGAAATAGCACAGGGAGTAAAACCTAAACACCTTAAAAAGGTACTAAGCATATCTGATAGAAAAGAGGCCATTAAGACTGCTTGCTCACTAGCTAATGAAGGTGATGTTATTCTGCTAGCAGGAAAAGGGCATGAAAAATACCAAGAAATCAATGGTGAGAAGTTAGCTTTTGACGATAAAGAAGAATTAATAAACACATTTAACCTGATTAGAAAATAATGATTTATTACCTATTTGAATATCTAGAGTCCTTATATCAGTTGCCTGGAGCAGGAGTGTTTCAATACATTTCATTTAGGGCAGCCTTAGCAGTCATTACTTCTTTATTGGTTTCTATGGTATTTGGTGGTAAGATTATAAATATAATTAGAAATAAACAAATTGGAGAAGAAGTCAGGACTCTAGGTTTAGAGGGAGAAGCACAAAAGAAAGGAACGCCTACTATGGGAGGCTTAATTATACTCGCAGCTATTCTGTTACCAACACTTCTATTTGCCAAACTTTCAAACATCTATATCGTCATAATGTTAATCTCTACAGTTTGGTTAGGGCTAATTGGATTCATTGACGATTACATCAAGGTATTTAAAAAAGATAAAGAAGGCTTAGCGGGAAGATTTAAAATTATTGGACAAGTAGGTCTAGGACTCATCATAGGTTTTACTATGTATTTCAATGAGGGGATTACTATAAAAGAAGAGCTTCGAAATATTAACAAATCCAACACAGAAGTTGTTTTTGGTGAAGAAAAAAAATCACTTAAAACAAGCATACCTTTTGTAAAGAATAATGAATTTGACTACACCACTTTGGTAAGTTGGATGGGAGAAACGGGTAAGAAATACGCTTGGATAGTTTTTGTCTTAATGGTCATTTTTGTGGTTACTGCCGTAAGTAATGGCGCCAATATGACCGATGGTTTAGATGGTCTCGCAACGGGTACTTCAGCCATAATAGGAACTACACTTGGAATCTTAGCTTATGTGTCTGGTAATGTTTTTTTTGCCGACTACCTCAACATAATGTATCTGCCAAACTCTGGTGAGTTGGTTATATATATGGCTGCATTTGTAGGGGCTTGTGTAGGGTTTTTATGGTATAACTCCTATCCGGCTCAAGTATTTATGGGCGATACAGGAAGTTTAGCACTAGGTGGAATTATTGCAGTCTTTGCAATTGCTATTAGAAAAGAATTATTGATACCTGTGTTGTGTGGTATTTTCTTGGTAGAGAATTTATCGGTTATGCTACAAGTGGGTTATTTTAAATACACTAAAAAGAAATTCGGAGAAGGTCGTCGAATTTTCAAAATGGCACCATTACATCATCATTTTCAAAAGTTAGGTATGCACGAAAGTAAAATTGTTACTCGCTTTTGGATAGTTGGTGTCATGTTGGCCATACTAACCATTGTCACTCTAAAGCTAAGATAATGGGGAAAGTTGTTGTGCTTGGTGGTGGAGAAAGTGGCTGTGGGGCGGCACTATTAGCACAACAAAAAGGATTTGAGGTATTTCTTTCTGATATCGGAAAGATAAAGGAGAAATACAAAAATGTTCTTACACATAATGCGATTGAATGGGAAGATGAAAAACACTCTGAAAAGCGTTTTTTCGAGGCAGATATAATTGTCAAAAGTCCAGGTATACCTGATACTATTCCTTTGATACAAGATTTGAAAAAAGCTTCAGTGCCTATCATTTCTGAAATTGAATTTGCGGCACGATATACGAATGCAAAAATTATTGGCATTACAGGAAGCAACGGTAAAACTACTACTACATTATTAGTAGGGCATATTCTCAAAAAAGCGGGTCTAAATGTAGGTATTGCTGGAAATGTTGGCGATAGTTTTGCATTACAAGTTACCAATGAGTCTCATGATTTTTATGTCTTAGAATTAAGCAGTTTTCAATTGGACGGCATAGATAATTTTAAGCCTCACATCGCCATTCTGCTCAATATCACGCCTGATCATTTGGACAGATATGCCAATAAAATGGAGAACTACATTCAATCAAAAATGAGAATTGCTATGAATCAGACTTCAGAAGATTTTTTAATCTACTGTTCTGACGATAAAAATATAACAATGAATTTAAAAACTCAGGCTCAATGTTTGCCATTTTCTATTAAAGAAAATCAAGAAAAAGGAGCTTGTTTAAAGAATGACGAGATAAAAATAAATATTAACCATGAATCATTTAATATGAATATTCAACAACTAGCCCTTCAGGGCAAACATAACATTTATAATTCTATGGCTGCAGCTATTTCAGCAAGAATTTTAGATATAAATAAAGATTTAATAAGAGAGAGTCTTATTGATTTTAAAAATGTAGAACATCGACTCGAACGTGTCGTTAAGGTGCATGGTATCGAGTTCATTAATGACTCCAAAGCTACTAATGTTAACTCTACGTGGTACGCTTTAGAAAGTATGACAAAAGATACAATTTGGATTGTCGGCGGTATTGATAAAGGAAACGATTACTCATCACTTATTCCTTTAGTCAATCAGAAAGTAAAAGCGATTGTTTGTCTAGGTGAAAATGTAGACTCTATAAAAGCAGCATTTGATAATTTAGAAATAGAGATGTTGTTTGCCTCATCAATGGAAGAAGCCGTTAATCAATCTTATGCATATGCTACTAAGGGTGATGCTGTTTTATTATCTCCAGCATGTGCTAGCTTCGATTTATTCGAAAATTATGAGCACCGAGGTCATAAATTCAAATCATCAGTAAGAAGTTTATAAAGAAAGATGAGTAAGTTAAAAAAATACATCAACTTAGAAGGCGATACTCGCATTTGGGGTGTTGTATTTTTTCTATCTATTGTATCTATAGTAGTCGTATATAGTGCAACGGGTGGTCTAGCCTACACTTCTTATGGTGGCAACACCTGGCATTTGTTTTTTAAGCATTTCAAGTTTTTAATTATTGGACTTATATTAATGTATTTTGTTCATAAAGTCCCTCATAAATATTTCTCTCGTTTAGGGCAATTGGTGTTCATTATTGCCATACCTATACTTATCTATACTGTTGCATTCGGTACATCTATGAACGATGCTAATCGTTGGATTACTATTGCTGATATGTCGATTAACACTTTTGAAATTGGAAAAATTGCAATTACTGTTTTTCTTGCTCGTCAGTTGGTACGATGTCAAGATGAACTTAGCGATTTGAAAACGGTTTCTTGGAAATTATTTGCTCCATTAGTATTGATTTGTTCTATTATATTTCCAGCGAATTTATCAACTTCAGCGATGATATTTTTAGCAGGTCTTATGCTATTGTATCTTGGAGGTGTGCCATTTAAATATTTAGTTTTATTGTTTGCTAGTATCCTCACATTAGGAATGTTGGTTATCAGTTTATCCTTAACAGTTCCTGCCTTGCAAAAAACATTCCCTAGGGCACAAACCTGGGTCAATAGGATTGTTAATTTTTCTGAAAATAAGACTATTAAAAGTGATGAAAATTATCAAGTGGCGCATGCCAAGGTTGCTATTGTAAACGGAGGGATAAAGGGTAGAGGACCAGGGAAAAGCACACAGCGTAATGTTTTACCATTACCAAATTCAGATTATGTTTATGCTATTCTAATAGAAGAATGGGGTTTCTTAGGAGGTTTTGCAGTAGTCTTTGCCTATGTGGTTTTACTATTGCGGGGTAAACGGATTTTTAATTTAGCTAGCGATCCATTAGCAGCCTATCTTGGGGTTGGCCTTAGTTTATCTATGGTTCTTCAAGCATTTATAAATATGGCTGTTGCGGTTGATTTTTTTCCAGTAACAGGTCAAACTTTGCCATTGATAAGTATGGGTGGTGTATCGGTTATTTTTACTTGTATTTCATTAGGGGTAATTCTTAGTGCCAGTCGAAGTGTTAACGTATCAAAAATTACTGCCAATGTCGGTTAGAGTTATTATAAGTGGCGGTGGTACAGGGGGACATATATTCCCTGCAATTTCTATTGCTAATGAGTTGAAGCAAAGAGTCAAGGATATCAATATTTTATTTGTTGGTGCTAAAGGCCGTATGGAAATGGAAAAAGTCCCTAAGGCTGGTTTCTCTATAAAAGGGCTTAACATTAGTGGATTGAAAAGGAGTTGGAAAGATGCTAGAAATATATTGTTTCCTTTTAAATTGATATCTAGCCTATTCAAGTCGTATTGGATTGTTAAAAAATACAAACCCTCTGTTGTCGTGGGCACAGGTGGTTATGCGAGTGGACCTTTATTATTTGTTGCGTCTAAACTTTCTATTCCGACTCTTATACAAGAACAAAATTCTTATCCTGGAATAACAAATAAATTGTTGTCCAAGTCCGTTCAAAAAATATGTGTATCGTATGAAAATATGGACCGCTTCTTCCCTAAATCTAAACTGATGATGTTGGGCAATCCTGTTCGTCAAGATTTACTTGCTTCTGCAGATAAAAAGACAGATGCTGTCAAGTATTTCAATTTAGACTCCAATCGTAAAACGATATTGGTATTAGGTGGTAGTCTTGGGGCAAGAACAATTAACCATTCTATAGCCGAGCTTGTTCAGCAATTCGAAGAAAAAAATATTCAGCTTATTTGGCAGACAGGTATTTCATATGAAAGTGATGCCAAGGATTTGTGTCAATCTCTTTCTAATGTNCAAGCCCATGCATTTATTTACAATATGGATTTAGCATATAGCGCTGCTGATATAATTATTTCAAGAGCTGGTGCTAGTACAATTTCGGAGCTTTGTCTTGTNGGNAAACCAGCCCTATTAATTCCATCTCCAAATGTAGCTGAAGACCATCAGACCAAAAATGCAATGGCTTTAATTGAAAAAAATGCTGCNCTNATGGTTAAGGATAGNGAAGCACAAGAGCAATTAGGTCAAGTNATCTTCGATTTATTANAAAATGAAAACNCTCAACAAAACNTAGGNGACAATATTAAAAAGTTAGCCATGCCAAATTCAGCAAAACANATTGTTGATGAGGTGTTAAAATTGGTNCAAGAAAAATGAATATTAAGTTAGTCGAACATATATACTTTGTAGGNATTGGAGGTATAGGTATGTCAGCTTTAGCACGATATTTCAACNCNAAAGGCAAGAAAGTTAGCGGCTANGATAAAACACCATCTCCTATTACCGATGCATTAACAACAGAAGGTATAAGTTTACATTTTGATGAAAATCATATTCCTGATGATATAAAGGNNGCTAATTCTCAATCGGTGCTAATAGTATATACTCCAGCAGTAAGTGAAACTAGTTTACAACTAACTTTTTTTGCTTCAAAAAAATGGAATATACTAAAACGAGCNGGNCTCTTAGGCCTAATTACAGAAGATGCTTATACAATAGCAGTNGCAGGTACTCATGGTAAGACAACNACTTCTTCCATTTTAGCGCACATACTTAATTATTCCGATATTTATTGTACGGCTTTTCTAGGNGGTATAAGTAGCAATTATAATACTAATTTAATNCTTTCTGAATTAGGTAATATTATAGTTGTAGAAGCTGANGAATACGATCGTTCATTCTTAAAACTATCACCTGATATTTCAATAATCACATCTCTTGATCCGGATCATTTAGATATCTATGATGATNTTGAAGATATGAAGAATACATTTAAAATGTTNGCATCAAATACNAAGCAGAATGGTATGCTATTGGTGAATAAATCNATNGATGTTGATTTTGNAGCACCCTTAGATGGTAGTTTAATGACTTATTCTTCAANAGTTANAGCAGATAACATAGCCTTCAACTTACGAATTGAANAGGGCTCACAGTATTTTGATGCTAATTTTAAAGAAATTATGCCTGGTCAAGTGTATGAATACGAGTTAAAAGATATTCAACTNCAATTGCCNGGAAAACATAATGTCGAGAATGCTATTGCAGCTATTGTTGTAGCGTCTTCTTTAGGTGCTAAGCCAGAGAAAATAAAAGCTGCNATNAAAGATTTTAAAGGNGTAAAAAGAAGATACGATTTACATGCTAAAGGTAAGTATGTGTACATTGATGATTATGCNCACCANCCTGAAGAAATTAAAGCAACACTAGTAGCGACTAAAGAGCTTTTCCCAGAAAAAAAGATAACNGTAGTATTTCAGCCTCATTTGTACTCAAGAACTAGAGATTTTGCCGCTGAGTTTGGCGACTCTTTATCACTAGCAGATGAGGTGTTGTTGTTGGATATTTATCCNGCAAGAGAAATTCCTATTGAAGGAGTAAATTCTGAAATGCTACTTNNTCAAGTAGTAGATTGTNAAAAGTCCTTNCTAAAGAAATCAGATTTAGTTGAGGAATTAACTAACCCTAAAAGAGAACTTNTATTGACGCTNGGNGCTGGAGATATNGACCAATTCGTTGAACCATTAAAATACTATTACGTCAATGAAATGGATTAGAATTATATCACAATTTTTATTTTTAGGAGNTATCATTTTTCTNTTANCTTTTACNAACACNCGCTANNGTAATAATACCTGTGTAGATTACCGTATAAATNTAGCTGACGAAAACACTTCACTAATAACTCGAGGTGAGATAATATTACTTATGGAGTCTATTAATGATAGTATTGTAGGAACAACTATTGCTGAAGTACCNATCTATGAAATTGANCGTAAAATAGAGAGTTTAAATGATGTGCAAAANGCTGAGGTTTANATCAATATGGAAGGAATGTTACATATAGANNTTATNCAGAAAAAGGCTATTGTTCGTGTNAGTCCTAAAATTGGTAANGATTTTTANATGGATGCTCAAGGTTCAATTTTTGCATTATCAAATAACTATACTAAACACTTGCTTGTTGCTAGTGGCAANATACAAGATACCGCTGATTATATTNCAGTTTTAAATCTAGCAAAACAAATATCTTCTGATAGTCTTTGGANTTCTCAAATTATGCAAATTTATATTAAAGAGAATAAAGAAATAGAACTTGTCCCAAGAGTTGGAAATCACAAAATACTTTTTGGAGACATATCCGATGTAGAAGAAAAACTTAGAAGGCTATATTTATTTTANAAAAAAGGAGTCAATCAGGTTGGTTGGAATGATTATGAAGAAATTAACCTAAAATTTAAGAATCAAATTGTTTGTGTAAAAAGATAATTATGGANAAAAATACAGGAATAGCAGTCGGTTTAGATATTGGCACAACCAAAATCACAGTTATCGTTGGTCAAAAAAATGAACACGGAAAGATTGAAATACTTGGAATGGGTAAAGCCCCGTCAACAGGTGTTATGCGTGGGATAGTTGCNAATATTGATAAAACTACNCANTCTATCAATAAAGCNNTAGAAGAGGCCATAANTTCTTCTGGAATGCAAGTTAAGAATGTCAATGTTGGTATTGCTGGACAGCACATCAAAAGTTTACAGCATCGAGGGCAGTTAGTTAGAGAAAATTTAGAAACAGAAATTAATGATGCTGATATAGANAAGTTGATGCAAAATATGTATAAACTTGTTATGGTGCCTGGTGAAGAAATNATTCACGTAATACCTCAAGAATANATAGTTGACAAACTGGATAACTTNCCNGATCCTCGTGGTATGGTNGGTGTACAGTTAGAAGCTAATTTCCANATTATAACTGGACAGACTGCGGCGATTTCAAATATCAAAAAATGTGTTAATAATGCTAGCCTTGCTATGACAGGATTNACACTTGAGCCTTTAGCCTCGGCAACTTCTGTTCTTGACCATCAAGAATTAGAAGCNGGTGTAGCTTTGGTAGATATNGGTGGAGGAACAACCGATGTAGCTATTTTTAAAGATGGCATCATNCGACATACAGCCGTAATNCCATTTGGTGGAAATATTATTACTCAAGACATAAAGGAAGGTTGTTCAATACTAGAAAANCAAGCTGAGCTTTTAAAAATAAAGTTTGGTTCAGCCTTGGCTAGTCAAAATAAAGAAAATGAAATCGTTTCAATTCCTGGTCTAAGAGGTAGAGANCCTAAAGAAATATCCTTAAAAAANCTAGCTAATATCATTCAAGCTAGAGTAGAAGAAATTATAGAATTAGTNCATCACGAAATCAAAAATTCTGGTTACGAAAATAAACTCATTACGGGNATAGTACTAACAGGTGGTGGTAGTCAGCTCAAGCATATAGGTCAATTGGTTGAGTTTCATACTGGTATTGAATGTAGNATAGGATATCCTAATGAGCACATTGCCTCTACTTCACCAATTGATGTAAGTAGTCCAATGTATGCTACNGGAGTAGGATTAGTNATGAAATTCTTAGCAGAAGAAAATGGCGATGAATTGAGTAGTGTCCAAAAAGGCGGAACATCTAACGCAGGTTTGGGTGATTTTTTCAAAAAAATGCTNGATAAAATNGACAAATATTTAACAAATGATGAATAAACTGAACTATTAATAATTAATAATTAAAACAATGAAAAACGAAAGTATTTTAGCATTTGATTTGCCAAAAAATCAATCTTCAGTTATAAAAGTAATTGGAGTTGGTGGCGGNGGAAGCAATGCTGTAAANTATATGTATGAAAATGGTATTGATGGTGTAGANTTTGCGGTTTGTAATACAGACTTACAAGCCTTAGAGGCTAGCCCTATAACTACAAAAATTCAGATAGGCGCCGAGATTACTGAAGGGCTTGGTGCAGGTGCTAATCCAGAGGTTGGTCGGCAAGCTGCTGAAGAAAGTATTGATCGAATTAATGAATTGTTGGAGAGTAATACTAAGATGTTATTTATTACCGCTGGTATGGGTGGTGGAACTGGAACTGGTGCGGCNCCTGTAATTGCAAGAGCTGCTCGTGAAAAGGAAATTCTAACAGTTGGAGTTGTTACCGTCCCTTTTTGGACAGAGGGAGGATATAGAAAAGAGTATGCAGAGAAGGGTTTAGAAGAATTAAGAGANCATGTCGACACTTTACTTGTTATAAATAATGATCGTTTAATTGAAGTATATGGAGATTTGACTTTAAGTCAAGCATTTGCTAAAGCTAATGAAGTTTTGAATACCGCTACAAAAGGTATTGCAGAAGTAATTTCTCAAACATTAATGGTAAATATAGACTTAAATGATGCTAAGCGAGTACTTAAAGACAGCGGTAGTGCTGTAATGGGCCAGGCTTATGCATCTGGCGAAAATCGTGCNCTTGATGCTATAGAGGCTGCNTTAGATTCGCCATTATTACATGATAATAATATTAANGGTGCTCAACAGGTACTATTAAAAATTGTTACTGGTTCAGGTGAAAAAGAAATTAGAATGACAGAATTATTTAGNATTAAAAANCATATACAAGATGTTGCTGGTTCAAATGTCAATATTATTGAAGGAATTGGCGTTGAAGAGTGTATGGATGATGAAATAAGTGTCACTGTTATAGCCACTGGTTTTAATGTTAATAAAAACATTGGTCCAGCGAAACCAATTAAACCGAAAATNTATGAATTAGAAAAAGATGAGCAATTTAATGATGTAATTGACGAAAAAGAAATTGATNNAACCTCAAAAGATANANAAAATAGTGATTCATCAAATTTTCAATCNAANAAGGCNGCGNATGAATCTATTGAAAAACCTCAAGCAGCATTAAATTTTGATTCTGATAATGAACCANTGTTAAATTTTGAANCAGGTGAAGATAGATCTGAAGATCTTACTATAGACTTTTCGATTNNATCAGATAATGATATCAATGATGAAGATGAAAATTCGGGTGTTGAAGTTAAAGATGAAAAAGGTAATAAAGTTATTTANAGTTTAGAAACGGAAGAATCTGCTGAAGATGTTATTTTTGATTTAAAAGATGATATTGAAAAGGAAGAGTATACTCAAATTAATCATGGGATATCNGCAGAGCAAATGGCATTAAGAAGTCGTCAGAGAATGGAAAGATTAAGAGAAATTACTGTAAAATTACGCACACCATCNGGNCTTACAGACTTAGAAAGTGAGCCAGCATATAAACGAAGAGANGTCGAATTAGATGATGTTTCNCATTCCTCAGAGTCNGATNCTTCATCTTATGTTTTAGGAGAAGACGATGATAAAAATATAGGATTAAAGCCTAATAATTTTTTACATGATAACGTTGACTANTTATGGATATTAATCAATTAATAAAGGAAGCCATGTTGGCTAAGGATNCGGTGCGTTTNTCATCTTTAAGAGCTNTAAAATCAGCATTTTTANTGGCNCAAACCGAAAAGGGTGCAGGCGATCTTGATGATACTGCTAAGCANAAAATNATACAAAAACAAGTCAAGCNGAGAAAAGATGCAGCTGCCATTTATTTGGAACAAAATCGAAAGGATTTNGCATCTGATGAAATGGCNCANGTTGCTATACTNGAAGAGTTTCTTCCAGAGCAGTTAAGTGAAGATAAAATTCGAGAAGTCGTTACTGCTGTNATAGCTCAAGTAGGTGCTAGCAGTATGGCTGANATGGGTAAAGTTATGGGTACAGTCAACCAGCAGTTGGCAGGTAAAGCCGATGGCAAANTCATTGCCCAAATTGTTAAGTCACTATTGTNANAGTAAATNTTAATGTTCAGTTAAAAAGNCTCAACATCGTGTTGAGGCTTTTTTAGTTATAGTGATTTAGTGTAATCTATANCATTTAAANTCTCAATCACTTCCATTCCCANCTTTCAATAATTCTATAAATATCATTTTTAATAAAATTAGATATAGGAGAAATAGAATCANTTTGTGGAGTATTAAAGTACAATGCTCCTCTAACAAAGTGATTTAAACTATCCGATATATAGAACTGTAAAGGTGTTGCAGTTTTNCCATTAAATGTATAAACCATCCCATAAACTTGTGATGAATCATTGATGAAAANTTGTTCGCTAATTGCTTCTGCNACTTGAGCGTGCTTATATGCTAACAATCTACTATCCTCTGTGTATATATTTAAATTATTATTTATTTTTTTATAACTCATATGTACTTTAGCATTATAATCCTTAAATTCTATATCAAACCAACACTCATTTTTATATTTAAAATTTAAATCACAGTAATTAGGTTTTAGAAAATTATATGGGCAATNGCTTTTAAATAATTGGGTNCTTTGTNTCGGTAAATCNAATCTAGGNTACCCCCAAGGTTTTGGGGTNTAATCATTTTTACAAGAGAATAAAATTATAATGCAAAAAAGATAGAATNTATTATTCATTTATTGTGACTTTAATTCGTTTGACTCTTGTTGTGTCTACAGATTCAATTGTAAATGCATAATGCTTATATTTTAGTATTTCTCCAATTTTAGGAATATTACCTTTGATTTCAAGAATAAGNCCTGCTAGNGTATCAGACTCTCCTTTTATTTGATCAAAAAAACCGATTTCACCATCGATAGTTTTTAAAACGTCATTTAAAGATGTTTTNCCTTCAAAAATATAGTTATTGTTATCAAGTTTAGAAAATTTAATACCATCATCATCAAACTCATCGTTAATATCCCCAATAATTTCTTCAATAATNTCCTCCAGTGTTACTATTCCTGATGTGCCTCCATATTCNTCAACTACAATCGCAAGGTGAATTTTTTTCTCTTGNAATTCTCGCATTAAGTCATCAATCATTTTTCCTTCAGGCACGAAAAATGGTGTTCTAATCAAATTATTCCANTTAAATTCTTTNTGATTTAAAAATGGNAACAAATCTTTGATGTATAATATNCCAACAACAGAATCAAAATTTTCTTTAAAAACAGGAATCCTNGAGTATCCACTAGANATTACTAAATTTTTAACGNTATCAAATGTTGTNTTTTGTTCAAGGGCACTTACATCAACTCTAGACTTCATAATTTCTTTAACTTGAATATTCCCAAATTCAACTATGCTTCTAAGTATTCTTTTCTCTTCTTCTTTAGTGTCGTTTTCTNCAGCTAAATCAAGCGCTGAAGATAAATCATCGACAGAAATTTTATATCCTTTAGTATTAAATCTTTTTTCTATAATTGAAGTAGAAGACACGAGTATTTGACTAAGTGGCCTAAATAATGAGCTAAGTAAAATTAGAGGACTACTCATTTTTTTAGCAAAACTTAGTGTTTTTTGATTAGCATAAACTTTTGGCATCACNTCGCCAATTAATAATAGCACAAAAGTGACCGCTATTACTTGAATTANAAAGCTTAAAATTGGGCTTTGGTTNTAATCAAACAATACATTAGTTAAATAAGTAGAAAGTATGATAATAGCTACATTTATAAAGTTGTTTGATATCAAAATTGTTGCTAATAAGTGATTGGGTCTTTTTAGTAATTTTTTAATATTACTAATACTTGATAAATCCTTTTCTTTTTTCAATTTTGAAGCATCTATTGAAAAAAANGCNACCTCAGAACCAGAGATCATTGCTGAACAATACAAAAGAATTAATATTCCTATAATTGCTAAAAATAAGTTTAGGTTAGNGCTATTATTTAATGAGTCTTGTATTAATAATATTAGGTGCCTAGGGTCTTCGTCCAAAAGTNTGATATTTAGTTAGTCTTAAAATGGCAAATCATCATCAGATNAATCTTGANTAGGTGGTGTTGAATTATTAGCTGATTCTGTTGCTGNNTTTTCAAAATTATCTGACTTTTTGCCAAGCATTTCTAAACTATCACATATNACTTCTGTAGTATATCGANTTAATCCATCTTTGTCTTCCCAAGAGCGAGTGCGTAGTCGACCTTCTATATAAACGCTATTTCCTTTTTTGAGGTATGGCTCAACTACTTTAGCTGCTAAACCACCACGNGTAACTATAGTATGCCATTCGGTTTTTGTAATTTTTTCATTAGTTTCTTTTTTAGTGTATGTTTCGGATGTTGCTAAAGGAAATCTTGCTAGTGANCCGCCATTTTCAAAGTGTCTCACTTCAGGATCTTTTCCTAAGTTTCCAATTAAAATTACTTTATTTACGCTTGCCATTTAGTTAGAAATTATAAGCATTGAANTATTCAAATATAGNTTAATTATTNTTGTTTTCAAATTTTAGTTTCTATAAATTTTTCTATTATTCTNGGTATTGGAATTTCATCAATTTCATCAATTTTTATTTTTTTAAAATTGTATTTAGGTAATTCGTTGAAACAATTGATTTCCCAAAAACGAGCATTTATTTTTTTATGACTTAAAACATGTTTAAAAACACTAATTGANTCTAAATCAAAATCAATATTNTCTATCCACAATTGAAATTGGTGATGNTTTAAAACATTTTCATTTTTCATAAATTTTTTNCAAATAATTAGTGGNAATTCATACATATTTTGCCATATACCTTTTTCGGTTTTCTTTTTAATTAATGTATNTCCATTCATTTTGAAATANAAATATTCAAAATAATGAGTTTTTAATTTTATCTTGTTATTTTTTACNGGAAGAGCATTTATAGAAGAGTTAATATATGCTATGCATTTGTTATTAAGAGGACAGTTAATGCAATTTGGTTTTTTTGGTTTNCAAATTTGAGANCCAAATTCCATTATTGCTTGATTGTGTNTATCTGGATTTTCTTTATTTAATAATTTTTGGGCTAAATCTGAAAATTGTTTTTTGCCTTTTGTGATATTAATTGGAGTTTTAATACCGTAAAAGCGAGAGAGAAGTCGAAAAACATTTCCNTCAACTACGGCGTAAGGTTGTTTATATGCAAATGAAGCAATTGCAGCTGCAGTATATTCTCCAACACCTTTTAATAAAATAATATCGTCATATTTTNTTGGAAAGAAACCGGCTTTATCTATTTGTTTGGCGGCAACATGTAGATTTCNAGCTCTCGAGTAAAAACCTAATCCTTGCCATAATTTCAAAATTTTTTCTTCATTTGCATTTGCAAGAACTGAAAAATTTGGAAAAGTTTTTATAAATTTTTTATAGTACGGTAATCCTTGNTTTACTTGAGTTTGTTGTAAAATNATTTCTGAAATCCAAATTTTATATGGGTCTTTGGTATNTCTCCAAGGTAAATTTCTTTTGTGTTTNGAGTACCATTCGACTATAATATCAGAAAAAAAATTCATAATGTCGTAAATTCTAGCTAGTTATAATTATTTAAANACAAATAATTTAAATAAAAGTCAGTATATTTGCACGCTAAATTAAAATATTTAAACATCATTTAAATTTACCTAATTATGACAAAGTTAGAAATNGTTAACNCTATATCNGATAAAATAGGTGTAGAAAGAGTTGATGTGCAGGCTGTAGTTGAAGCATTTATGCACGAAGTNAAAAATTCTTTGTCAAGTGGTGAAGATGTTTTCTTAAGAGGTTTTGGATCATTTATTGTTAAGCAAAGAGCTCAAAAAACAGGTCGGGATATTTCAAAAAATACAACTATAATTATTCCTGCTCATAATNTACCTGCTTTNAAACCTTCTAAAGAGTTTGTAAANAAAGTAAAAACTAATGTTCAGTTAACTGAATANTAAAAGAAATTTAAAAATTTAAAAATTTAACGTTATGCCAAACGGAAAAAAAAGAAAAAGACATAAGATGGCTACTCATAAGCGCAAAAAGCGTTTGAGAAAAAATAGACATAAGAAAAAATAGAATTAAAGCTATTTTAGTATNAACTTGAGATCGACTATTCANTATATTTGATCTCGCAGCCATTATTATTTTGAAATATGAATTGCTAGTAGATTCTAGACCTAATGAGGTTGTAATTGCCTTGTTAAAGGATAAAAAATTAATAGAACTACATAAAGAACCANTAGGAACAAAGTTTTCTGTTGGTGATATTTTTTTAGCTAAGGTTAAGAANATTATCACTGGACTTAATGCTACTTTTGTTGACGTAGGCTACGAAAGAGATGGTTTTCTCCATTATTTNGANTTAGGNGTTAAATNCAAAACTTTTCAAAAATTTACACAAAGAAANCTTTCTGGAAAACTTAACACAGCTTCTTTAAAAAATTTTAAAATTGAAGAAGAGATTGATAAAAATGGTTCTATNACTGACGTTCTGCAATCNGGNAATCAAATTCTTGTCCAAGTTGCCAAAGAACCCATATCAACAAAAGGCCCAAGACTTACTTCCGAAATAACTATTGCNGGTAGGTATATGGTTNTAGTTCCTTTTTCAAATAAGGTTTCTGTTTCTCAAAAAATTGAGTCTAACGCAGAAAAAAAGAGATTAAAAANACTTGTTCAAAGTATTAAGCCGCCAGGNTTTGGTGTAATTATTNGAACTGTGGCAGAAGGTAAAAAAGTGGTTGACCTNGATGCAGATATNAAGTATTTGTATAAAAAATGGCAAACTCTATTTAAGCAAACTAAGAAAGGNAATCCTCCATATAAAGTGCTTGGTGAATTAGGCAGAACAGCTTCTCTTCTNAGAGATGTATTAAATGATGACTTTNTTAGTGTACTAGTTAATGATGANAAACTTCATAATGAAATTAAAGNTTATATTTNTACAATATCTCCCACTCAGGCTAAAATTGTTCGTAAGTACACAGGTAAAATTCCATTATTCCAAAAGTTTCAAATTGAAAGACAGATAAAGTCATCATTTGGNAAGTCTGTAACTATGCGCAAAAGTACTTACTTAGTTATAGAACATACTGAAGCAATGCATGTTATAGATGTAAATAGTGGNAAGCGAGTTAACTCAAAACAAGACCAAGAGGAAAATGCTTTGGAGGTTAATCTTATTGCAGCAGAAGAAGTTGCTCGTCAATTAAGATTNAGAGATATGGGAGGTATTATTGTTGTTGACTTTATTGATATGTATAATAATGAAAACAGAAAAAAATTATATGAGTCTCTAAAAGAATTTATGTCAGATGATAAAGCCAAACACCATATTTTGCCNCCTTCACGTTTTGGACTTATTGAAATAACTAGGCAACGTGTTCGTCCAGAATTAAATATTGAAACTAAGGAAGGTTGCCCTAGTTGTAAAGGATCTGGAAAAATAGAAGCAAGTATTTTATTAATTGATGAAATTGAACAAAAATTAGCTAAGGNTACNANTAAGAGCAACGATATTATTTTGAAGACTCATCCATTTGTTGCGAGTTANATTAATAAAGGTTGGTTTAAAAATCAAAGAAGAACTTGGTCCAAAGAATTTGGATGTAAACTTCAAGTCGAAGAAGACACCACATATCANTTATTACAATATCGCTTTTTTAATAGACAGCGAAAAGTAATTACTACTTAAGTGTTAACACTTTTTAATTCTATNAATTTNTTACGATATTTTATTAACGGAATTAATGCNATACATAAAAANNCAGCGCCTAACAAATAACCAAATCTTANGTTGTCNCCAAGATTAAAAAAAGGTAAAGAAAGACAGATTATTAANGTTGTCCTAATGAGTATGCTTATTGAATGAAATACACTNCCTGTTCTTCCAATTATNTTGTTTGATACTTTTTCAAATAGAAAAGTTATTCTTAAAATTCGTGTGCTTGCNTTAGTTANTCCTATTAAAAAACTAACTATAAAAAAGGCAACTACACTTTTAGTAAAAGTAAGAAGTANGCATCCTAAAACAGTAAGTATTATCAAATAAATAATNTTAGTTACAATACTATTTTTTAACATTANTTTTCTTATTCCAAATCCTGCTAGTAATGCACCTATAGAATAATACACTTCTGATGAGGCAAAGACATCTCCACCTTCTTTTAAATAGTTGCTGACATAAACGGGAACTAACACAAACATTTCCACAATTAAAAAAGTAAAAATTGCATAAGAACAAACGCCAAAAATAAAAATTAGAGAATTTTCTTTTAGAAAATTGAATCCTTTTATTAAACGAGTCAANATATTTCCTTGATCAATATTATTTTTTACNANGGGTTTNTATTTTATAAATAGGATAATTATGAAAGCCAAAACATAGGTAAATGCGTCCATTAAAAATATNTCNTGTATATGCCAAGCTTGTATNTTGAAAGGCATTTGAATCTTAAACCCTAATAAATTTAAGATNCCATTTTGTGTGCCAGTCAATAATATAGCGGCAAACGCACCAGCAAAAATACTTGTTGATTGCCCTTGTATTTCAATGTATGCATTAAGTTTAGCATAATTNNTAGGCTCTGTTATTTCTTGACCAAAAGCATATAAGTTNGGGTAGTGAACGTTATAATGAAACATAGTCGTTCCAAATACTGCTAATACTAATATCCATGGTGTTTGACCAAAAATCATNCCATAAACAGCNATACTTCCGATAATAAAAGCACAAGTTAAATTAGAGTATAAAAACATTTTTTTTCTTGAATACCTGTCTATAAGAGTGCCTGAGTATAAACCCCAAAATAAACTTAAAAATGTTAAAATAGCNTAAGCTTTAGCATATGTNCCTCCCATAGCTAGTATATCTGCAAAATACCAAGGAATAGCAATCATACTAATGCCTTGTGCAAAGCCTGAAATGATATTAGCTNCAAATAATAATCCTATTGCTTTTTTATTTTTCATTGGGTACAAAAATACTACCTTTGAAATGATGAATGGCAAAATATTCGATGTAAAAATTGTAAAAGAGCGAATTAAACATTATTGTGCTGTNATGGATCGTTGCCAATATCAGGTAATTATAAAGCTTAAGTCCTATGGCGTGAGTGATGCATTAGCTGATGANATTTTAATTGAATTGATTCAAAATAAATACATTGATGAAGAACGCTTTGCACGCTCATATTGCAGTGGAAAATTCAAAATAAAACGCTGGGGANGAATTAAGATAGCTTTCGAATTGTCTAAGTTNAAAGTNTCAAAAAGTTGTATTTTNTTAGGTATGTCCGAGATAGATGATGCAGATTATAATGATGTTATAAAGCATTTNGCGAATAAGAAAATGGCTTTGTCAAAGAATAAAAACATCTATGTTAGAAAGAAGAAAGTAGTAGACTACTTAATTAGGAAGGGCTATGAATCTGAGCTGGCTTGGTCTTACGTNCACAAACTTTAAAATACTAAATTTGCCTAAATGGTTACAGAANAACAAATAGACGATATTAAAAAAAGAATAGCTGACNTAGAAGGCTTTTTATCCATTCAAGAAAAGAAAGAATTTGTTGCCGCCGANGAGTTAAAAACTCAAGCAGTTGATTTTTGGGATAACCCGAAATCTGCNGAAAATCACTTGAAAAATATTAATAAACAAAAGCTATGGGTTGTTGCTTTTCAAGATGTGCAAAGTGCTTTTGATGACCTTTCTGTACTTTTTGATTTCTTTCANCAAGGCGAANTAGAAGAAGATGAGATAAATAAAAGTTTCGACTCTNCGTTGCATAANGTTGCAGANTTAGANTTCAAAAATATGCTAAGTGGAGAAGAAGATAACTTAACAGCAGTAATGACTATAAATCCTGGCGCTGGGGGAACAGAAAGTCAAGATTGGGCAGAAATGCTTATGCGTATGTACATNATGTGGGGNGAGAAAAATAATTTTAAAGTCAAAGAGCTAGATTTTCAAGCTGGAGATGCTGCTGGTATAAAGTCTGTTACCTTAGAATTTGATGGAGACTTCGCTTTTGGTAATTTAAAAGGTGAAAATGGAGTACACCGATTNGTTCGTATTTCTCCATTTGACTCTAACGCCAAACGACATACTTCTTTCACATCAGTTTTTGTATATCCTTTGGTNGATGAATCCATAGAAATAGATATCAACCCTTCTGATATAAGTTGGGACACTTTTCGTGCTGGTGGAGCNGGCGGTCAGGGTGTAAATAAAATTGAAACAGCTGTTCGATTAAAGCATGCTCCTACTGGAATTATAGTTACAAATTCAGAAACCCGNTCTCAACTAGAAAATAAAGAGAAAGCTATGCAATTATTAAAATCACAATTATATGAGATAGAATTACGTAAAAGACAATCTGAAAGAGATAAGATTGAAGGTAGNAAGAAAAAAATAGAATGGGGTTCTCAAATTAGAAACTATGTTTTNCANCCNTACAAAATGGTTAAGGATTTAAGAACAGAATATGAAACATCCAATACCCAAGCTGTTCTTGATGGTGAAATCAATGATTTTATCAAAGCGTATTTAATGGAATTTGGTCAAAAATAAAATTATGGAAGTAATAATTTATCATAATCCTAGATGTAGAAAGAGTAGAGAAGCCTTATCTTTTTTAGAAGAAAAGTCATATAAAATTACAGTTATAGAATATTTGAAAGACTTATAGAATATTTGAAAGACTTATTGTCAACAGAAGAATTAATTGTTTTNCTTAATGATTTATCTATTAAGCCAATTGATCTTGTTCGTAAAAATGAAAGTATTTGGAAAGAACAATTCAANGGAAAAGATTTGAGCGATACTGAAATTATTGCTGCTATGGCCGACTATCCTAAGTTAATTGAACGACCCATAATTAAAAGTAAANAGNGCACTATATTGGGGAGGCCNTTGGAAAGGATTAAAGAATTTTNCTAANCTATTCTATGTCTTCTGTCAAATTACGATTTTTGTATGACTCGATAAACCATACGCCNATCCAATANGGTAAAAATGTAACAATGAAAGTTAGTAACCAAAATGCCATTCCTGCAATAGCTAAAAATAGGACNAAACCTATAAACATATCTTTAAATATTTGAATTAACTTTGTACAAAAGTAAGTGTTAATGTTTTAATAAAAAAATCATGAGCTATAGAATTGAAAAAGACACTATAGGTGAGGTGAAGGTNCCTGCCGAAAAGTATTGGGGTGCTCAAACCGAACGCTCTAGAAAAAACTTTAAGATTGGTAATTCNGCAAGTATGCCTTTAGAAATAATTTATGGTTTTGCATACCTCAAAAAAGCGGCGGCTCATGCTAATTATGAATTAGGTGTTCTTTCCATCGAAAAAAGAGATTTGATCTCTGANGTTTGCGATGAGATAGTGCTTGGTAAGCATGACCACGAATTCCCATTAGTTATTTGGCAAACTGGCTCNGGAACTCAATCTAATATGAATTCTAATGAAGTTATAGCTAATCGAGCTCATGTTTTGAATGGNGGTAGTTTAAATGATGAAATTAAATTTATTCATCCTAATGATGATGTAAACAAATCCCAATCTTCAAATGACACTTTTCCAACTGCGATGCATATAGCAGCATATAAAATGATTTTAGAAACTACTATTCCAGGTGTAGAACTATTNAGAAAAACTCTTNATGAAAAATCTAGAGCATTTATGCATATAGTCAAAATTGGAAGAACACACCTAATGGACGCTACACCNTTAACGTTAGGTCANGAATTTTCTGGATATGTNTCTCAGCTAGATNATGGATTAAAAGCACTTGAAAATACTTTAGCCCATCTTTCAGAACTTGCTATTGGGGGNACTGCTGTTGGAACAGGNATNAATACTCCAGAAGGTTATGCCAATCTTGTTTCCAAAAAAATTGCTGAATTTACAAAGCTGCCATTTGTTTCTGCAGACAATAAATTTGAAGCATTAGCGGCTCATGATGCNATTGTGGAGTCTCATAATGCTTTGAAACAATTAGCAGTTTCTCTAAATAAAATNGCCAACGATATACGTNTACTAGCATCAGGACCACGAAGTGGAATTGGAGAAATAATAATACCATCTAATGAGCCCGGTTCGTCAATAATGCCGGGAAAAGTTAATCCTACNCAATGTGAGGCTCTAACNATGGTGTGTGCTCAGGTNATGGGTAATGATGTAGCTATCGGTGTTGGTGGNATGCAAGGTCATTATGAGCTTAATGTNTTCAAGCCNATGATGGCAGCTAACATCTTACAATCAGCTCGACTAGTTGGTGAGGCATGTGTNTCTTTTAATATTAATTGTGCTGAAGGAATAGANCCTAATTACGATAATTTAAAAAAGAACTTAAATAATTCTTTAATGTTGGTAACAGCTCTAAATACTAAGATNGGTTATGAGAAAGCAGCAAAAATTGCTAAGATGGCTCACCAAAATGGGACAACATTAAAAGAAGAGTCTATCAATTTAGGATACCTTACTGCTGAAGAGTTCGATAAGTGGGTTCGTCCTGAAGATATGTGTGGTAGTCTAAAGAAATAGATTAAACATATTCATCCCCTTTGTCTCTTTTTATATCATTTACAAATTTCTTTATTTGTTGCTCATCTTCTTTCTTACAAATNAGAAGAGTNTCTNTATTGTCGATAATGATATAGTTTTCCATTCCTTGTACAACAACAACTTTGTCATTTGGCACATTGATAATATTTTTTTTAGAATTATAAGTCATAACATTATTGCCAATAATTCCATTTTTATTTTTGTCATGACTTAGATGACTATANAAAGAGCCCCANGTTCCTAAATCACTCCAACCAAAGTCAGATGGATAAACAAATACATTATCTGCTTTTTCCATTAAACCNTAGTCAATAGATATATTTTTACTACCTGAAAAAATNCGATTAATAAACTCTAATTCTTTATNAGTATTATAATATTCGATACCATCTTCAAATCTATCATATAAATCTCTTAAATGTTTTCTTAGTCCAAGTATAATGGCTTTAGCATTCCAGAAAAAAATTCCAGAATTCCATAAAAAGTCCCCACTGTCTAAAAATTGTTTAGCTAATTCTTTATCTGGTTTTTCTGTAAATGTTTTAACAATATGTATTTTATTATGTAAATTGGAATTTTCTTGCTTAAATTGTATGTATCCATAGCCAGTTTCAGGTCTTGAGGGCTTAATTCCTAATGTAAGGAGAACATTATTTTGTGAACATACATTAAAACAATCATTTACAATTTTGAAAAATTCATCTTCATTACTTATTAAGTGATCTGAAGGAGCTACAATAATATTTGCTTCAGGATTTTTTTGACTTATTTTGAAAGAGGCATAGGCAATACAAGGGGCAGTGTTTCTCATTGCAGGCTCACACAATATATTATCTTCTAAAATATCATCTAGTTGGTTTAGACACAATTCTTTATATTTAATATTTGTAACAACTAGAATATTTTCAATTGGACATGATTTTGATAAGCGCTTGAAGGTTTGTTGAATTAGTGTTTCTCCAGTACCTAAAATATCTAAAAATTGTTTTGGGTAAGTGCTTCTACTCATTGGCCAGAATCTAGAACCAATTCCTCCTGCCATTATAACAGCGTAGTTATTATTGTTCATAATTTTACTATTATTCAACAAAAATACAAAATCAAATTTGTACTTCTGCTATAGGATTAAAAAGATATNTTTTATTATTTTCTAGAGATTTACAACAATAACGTTTTCTAAGTTTCTTTTCTTTAATGTATTTTTTACCATTACTTGTAGAAAAGATACTGCCACATGGGATNTCAGATATAGTCAAAGTTGGTTTTTTATTATACTTTAATAGTATTTTTGATAGTCTATAGTCTGAACATGTAGATGCTTTTGGGTTTTTAAGATGAATTGCCAAACACTTTTGTATTTCAATTGGAAAAAAAGGTAATATGCCAAAAATTAATTTTTTAAACATTTCTTTCCACTCTTTTCCATGAGGCTTGACGTTATTTTTATACTTTTCCCATATCATCATATGTGCAATCTCATGAGTGAGAGTAATTAAGAATGCATATTTATTTAAATCTTTATTTACACTAATTGAATGTTTGTTATTATTATATGGACTTCTGTAATCTCCAAGTTTTGATTTTCTAGGGTAGCTTATAGTTACTTCACAATTATATTTTTCTAACCAATGATTAACCGTTGAGTAAGCTTTTGTTGGAATATATGATAATATTTTTTTCACTCTAATTTTATGATTAGTTAATTTAACTCCTTTGTTTGATTTAAAGTTTCAATTTTTTAATAAAAACCAAAAATAAGAGCTAAATATCCAATAACTAAGGCTAAAATCAATCCTATAATAGAAATAATTAGACCATCTTTTTTATTTTCTGCAATTAATACAAAAATTCCATCGCCGCTAGTTGCTATTCCTGCCGCTATTAAGGCAGCCATTGGAAAATCTGGAATAGTAATGTATGTAACAATAACTGCGATCATTCCACCACATCCTGGAATTGCTCCAATAACTGCAGCTAGTAAAATAATTAGATATGTTGATGAGGTCATCCANGAATTAAATTTTTCNGGACCTACAAGTATTTCAATAGCAAAATTAGCAATAAACAAACCTATAAAAACATAGTATACAACCATCGCAATATCATTTATCGCATGAGATAAAGTTGATTTTAAATTATCTTCATTATATGAACAATCTGTATGATTACACATGAATTTATTAATTAAAAAATAGATTATACATGTACTACTAAGTCCAATTGAAACCCAATAAGTAATATTTGAAATTACATTAATACCTCCTCCCCAAAAAGCCATAATTGAGCCTGGAGCCAAAAAAATTGACATTATAATTATANCATAAAATGCAATTTTTTTAATGAATGATATTGAATTATTATCTTTTANTTTATCGAGATGTTTGTTTTCAATTATTGTTTCTTGTTGATTTTTATTTTTTGATTGAAAACCAAAAATGTCAAAAGCGATTCCAAAAATAAATCCTGTAATTAATCCAAATAATGTGATTATAACATATGCTTTAAGATTTCCTGATATATCTACCTCATTAGATGCTCCTAGCAAAACAAAAGAACCTTCACCTAAAGTGCTAATAAATGAAGCTAATAANCCTCCAAATGATATTTTTTTATTTTTATATAGTGTAGCTACTATTATCGTAGCTCCGCATCCAGGAACTGCTCCCATAAATGAGCCTATTAATGCATGTGTCCATTTTGGCTTAAAATTTCCTGTATTATACTTTATCCGTTTTTTTACTATGCGACTAATTAACGTAAATCCAATTATTGATATTGAAACATATCCTGCTATTGCACCTGCTGCATCAAGATTTTCTAAGCAAAATGTCCAAAAATTAAATCTCATTTTATTGTTTTTTTTAAATCAAATTATTTGGAGTGTATTTTAAATATTGATTTATGTGTGTTTGATCTTTCTTTATTTTTGAAAAAGATGGGCAATCACAATCTTTTTTTAATATACTACAAGAGGGTAATAATATTATAATTAAGATAAGAAAAGCTAGAATTTTGTTTTTACAAAACATAATTTTATAAATATTTTCAAAAATACTAATATGCTTTTAAGATACACATACAAATATTATTATTTTTGAGGTATTATGATTAATAGCTTAAAGCTTTTTGGTTTATATCTAAGTATGTTAGGAAATGTATTTAGTCGTCCAGAAAATAAAAAAGTATATTTCAAAAGGTTAATTGATGAAATGATAAAGTTAGGATTCAATTCCTTAACAATAGTTTCAATTATATCTTTATTTATGGGTGCAGTAGTAACTATACAGACTGGATTACAATTAGACAACCCTTTTATACCAAAATATCTTATAGGATATGCTACTCGTGAGTCATTAATATTAGAATTTTCTCCTACAATGATTGCACTTATTCTTGCTGGTAAAGTAGGATCTAGTATTGCATCAGAAATTGGCACTATGAGGGTTTCAGAACAAATAGATGCTTTAGAAATCATGGGAATAAATTCTGCAGCTTTTATTATTCAGCCTAAAATTATAGCATCGTTATTATTTTTTCCTTTTTTAGTTATTATTAGCATGGGTATTGGAATGTTCGGCGGTTTTTTAGCGGCAACTTTAGGAGGAATAATAAGTAAGCCAGAATTTCTACAAGGACTTATATATTGGTTTGAACCATATTATATTTTTTACGCTATAGTAAAGACAGTTTTTTTTGCCTTTGCAATTTCTTCAATTTCTTCTTTTTTTGGTTACTACACTCAAGGAGGTGCTTTGGCAGTTGGTAAATCAAGCACTAAATCAGTTGTTTACAGTTGTATAGTTATACTTATAATGAACTTTATTCTTACACAATTAATGCTGGCATGATAGAGGTTAAAAATATAAATAAAACTTTTGGCAAAAATAAAGTTTTAGATGACGTGTCTTTTACGTTTAAATCGGGTAAAACCAATCTTGTCATTGGTGCTAGTGGTTCTGGCAAAACAACATTGATAAAATGTATGGTAGGTCTACACAAACCAGATTCAGGGAATATCTTATTTAATAATCAATCAATTGATGAGCTGGATAAAAAATCAAGACGAAAACTTAGAAAAGAAATCGGAATGCTTTTTCAGGGAGGAGCATTGTTTGATTATTTAAATGTAGAAGAAAATATTGCTTTTCCTTTAAATATGTTTACNAAGATGAGTCAAAAGGAAAAAACAGATAGAGTAAACTTTTGTTTGAAAAGAGTAAATTTAAATAATGTAAATAAAATGTATCCTGCAGAATTAAGTGGAGGGATGATTAAAAGAGTAGCTATTGCTAGAGCTATCTCTATGAACCCAAAGTATCTTTTTTGTGATGAACCTAATTCTGGTCTTGACCCTCAAACTGCAATTTTGATTGATAATCTGATACAAGAAATTACACAAGAATATAATATTACAACTATAGTGAACACTCATGATATGAACTCGGTAATGGAAATTGGCGATAACATTGCATTCATATTCAAGGGTAAGCTAGCTTGGAATGGTAATAATGAGTCAATAGTTAAATCAGAAATTCAAGAATTGAATGATTTTGTTTTTGCTTCTAAATTAATTAAGAAACTAAAAAAATAAATTTAAAAGGCTAGCTCATGCTAGCCTTTTAAAAATTATTAATTAATAATCATTTTTTGTGTTTTTAGAGTCTTTTCTTTTTCAATAATATTTATGTTATAAATCCCTTTGCTTAAGTGGCTTAGATTTATTGACATATTTAATGAATTGGTTGGTTGTATTTTTTCAGAGTATACAACTTGTCCAATCAAATTTAAAATATTAAGGACTAAATTTTCAGAGTTTAAGTTTTGAAATTGAACATTAAAATGCCCATTATTTGGATTTGGAAAAATATTAAATTTATTTATGTTTTCTGCGATACCAACATTAACTCCAATAACAGATGGATCAAAATTTAGTCTGACACAGGGTGCAAATGTCGTGTATAGCCAAGTTCCCGGATCAATTCCTTCTTGAATGCCATCTATATCCTGAACCAAACTTTCACTATTATTTGGATTGCTTCCCGAAGTATTTACAAAAACAGTATCTATACCATTATAGTTTGCGAATACAGTTGGCAGAACAACTTGCCCTGCATCTAAGATAATTGGGGGTTCAAATGATACATCAAACCAATCTCCTGCAAATTCACCAAGATTAAGAGTTTCCGTTTCAACAAGAAAGCTAATTTCTCCACTTTCTGTATCTACAGTATTTAGTCTAATTGTACCTTGAGCATTTGGAGTTGTAGACTCGTCTAAACGAACCTGTACGCTATAAAGGGTACTCGTTGCATATATATCATAAACATTTCCATATTGTCTTGATCCGTCAGAATTAATACCATATCTTCCATAGTTTGTTGTATTATCCCCATTATCTCTAGCATAGATATATTCAGAAACAGTAAATGTTCGTCTTAATGTATCTGTTATAACATAGCCAAAATCATCCTTACCAACTATATCTGCCGTGTAAGTTCCTACTTGATTTGGAGTGAATCCATTATTAACAAAAAGACTATCTTTATCATTTGAAATGAGAGAAATGCCATTACTTTGTGAAGTGAAATTTTCAGAAGAAATTTCGGCATGAATTCTTAAGCTATCAATTGTATTAAATCCTACATTTTCTATATATCCACCATAAAAATATGATGTTTCTAAAATTTGATCTAGTGGTATTACACGATATGATGTTCCTCCAAAATAATCACTTGGTACATTATTGAAGCTACTCAAAATATTAGATGCGTAAGGTTGTGTTTTAATAATTTTCACATCATCTATCATCCAATAATAATGGGATGCTGTATTTTCACCAACAGCCCAATCAAAACGAATTTGAATACTATCTTTTAATGCCGCTATTTCTGTGATGATTAATTCAAAATTTACAGTTCCTGATAAAACATTTACAGTTCCAATTTCATTAACTTGAAAGCTGGGAGCAGATTCCCACCCTGAGCCATCATTTATTGATACAACTAATTCATGGGAGCTAAAACAGCACCATCTGTATGCGTGTTCGAAGCTTAGGGTTACATTTGAATCATTTGATAAGTCAATGTATGGAGAGGTTAATTGACCTTGTTTTTCAGAGTAAGCAGAAACAGGTAATCCGGCATTTGAGCCATCTGCATCAAAAATCATCCAACCATTATCAGCTGACTCTGATTCTAATAAATAAGGAGTATCTCCTGCATAGTCACCATTTGAGCCATCAAAATCTTGGGCCCAAACATCTCCATCATTACCACTTGTAGTCCAAGCTGGATTTAATGAGGAGTTATTTCCATCCAATCCTTCTCTAAAGTCTTCATACCAAATTACATCTGCACTATCAACATTTAGTGAATTTTGTATTGTAAGTGGTTGATTATTTTGATTCATTGTTTTTTGAGGAATATTCATTATTGATTTAATATTCTCTTGAGCAATGGAATAGTTGCTTAAAACCATTCCTATAATTAATAAAGTATATTTCATAATTTTTAGTTTTAACAAAAAAAGCAGACATACGCCTGCTTTTTTATGTAATTATGTTACAATTATTGAATAATTATTTTTTTAGAAGGAGTAATTCCATTTATACTAGTAAGTGAAATTGAATATATTCCTTTTTCAAGTTCAGATAAATTAATGTTATTTTCAGTTGAATAACTAGCATCTTGAGAATACACAATTTGTCCTAAAATATTTTTAATTTCTATCTTCTGATCTACGTTAGATTTAGATATAGTAATATTAAATGATCCATTATTTGGATTTGGATATACATTAAATTTAGTATCGTTAGTAAATTCATTTAAAGAGGCAATTGATGCAGGACCAGTTGCATTAGGGTCAAAATTTAAACGAACCATAGCAGCAGAAGTAGTGTAATACCAATCTCCAGGATTTCCATTAGGTTGTGTTCCATCAATATCTTGTAGCATTGTTTCACCTACATCTGTGTTACCACAAGTTCCAATTACAAGGGTGTCTACGCTATTGTAGGCAGCTGAAATAGTTGCTAAAATAAGATCACCTGCAAAAAGTTGAACCGGAGGGTCAAGCATGAGATTAGTCCATCCATCTGTATGAGCGCCAATATTAATTTCTGGCGTTTCAGTAAAGAATGCATATTCGGTTGCAGTTTCAGGATCATCACTTGGAATTACTGTATTGATTACTCCTTTTACCGCACAAAAGTCAGTTGTTGCGGGATGTGCACGCACTTTAATTGCGTATAACATTGCATCCGCATAAATATCAAAAACATTTCCTCGTTGTTCACTACCTTCATTATTTACGTATGATCCACCTGTGTAGTCACCTGCGAAATCGGCATCGTCTCTTGCAAAATCGTAATCAGATACCACAAAGGACACTGAATTTGTTGAGGATACTGTACCATTATCGTCAGATGAATAAATGTCTGCTGTATATGTACCTGTAGAAGATGGTGTAAAAATATCACTACAATATAGTGTATCCTGATCTAAACTTTCAGTATTAATTCCATTACTTTGAGATGTAAAACCCTCACTAGAAATTGAAGCATAAATTCTCGCGCTATCAAGAGTATTCAAACCCATATTTTGAATATATCCTGCAAATGTGTATCCGGCAGTTTGCGCTTGAACAAGTGGAACATTTTTATATGAATTTCCACCAAAATAAGAGCTCGGAAATAGTTGAAGAGCTTGATTTAGTTTTAAAGCATAATCCGGCAATGGATTGATAACTATGTCATCTACTGCAAAACCACTAGCCCAACTACCTCCGTCAGACCAAATAAAACGTATTTTAACGTTAGATGAAGTAGAGTCTACAAATTGGCTTAAGTCAAAAGCCGCAGCTTGCCAAGCTTGAGTTGCTGGTAGAGGTCCACTCATATCATTCCATGTTGTACCCCCATCAGAACTAATTTCAACAGAGGCATCACCACCACCCCAATTTTTATCATGATAGAATTCAAATAATATCCACATATCAGCTTGACCAGTGAAATCAAATTCAGGAAGTTCTAAAACTTCAAAAGAAAGATCGCAATTATTATTTTCATTTGGAGCAGAACCTCCTGGTAGACACGAATCATCATTTGTCATAGCAAATGTGGTATGATCATCAAGATAAGTCCAATATCCACCTGCACCAGCATCCTGACTGTTACCTGTAAAAAAGCCATCAACTTCAACTGAGCTTCCACCTAAAGGAATAAAATAATTAGATTCAGAAGTTGTTGTAGACATTCCTGNTGGAAGTGCCGGGATAGTAATGGTTTCAAAATTTTCACAATAAAATTCATTTTCGCAATCAACAGCTGCTGATCGTTGTTCCATAGCATACATAATAGCTGGTGGTAAATTGTTGTCTAAAGATTTTTTTTGCGCCATTTTAAAATTATTATTATTTACATTTTGAGCAAATGCACTGCTTATTGTAAATAAAAAGGCAAAAATTGAATAAAAGTTTTTCATATTAGTTGTTTAATTATCTGTTAATTGAACACGAATTTACGTTCTTTTTTCAAAAAATCCTATACTAGTTAAAAAGTATTTGTTGATTTTAGATATAGGAATCAATACTTTCACAAGAACAAACTAAATTTCTATCTCCAAAAGCATCGTCAACACGACCAACACTTGGCCAAAATTTATTTGCTGAAATGTATTCAAGTGGAAATGCCGCTTCTTGTCTACTATATGGTTTTTCCCAGACATCATTTGCTAATAGATTAATAGTGTGAGGTGCATTTTTTAAAACATTATTTTTTGCATCAGAATTTCCGCTTGCAATAGCATTAATTTCATTTCTAATAGCTTTCATAGCTGCAATAAATTTGTCTAATTCCTGCTTACTTTCACTTTCTGTCGGTTCAACCATAAGTGTTCCAACAACAGGAAATGAGACTGTTGGCGCATGGAATCCATAGTCCATAAGTCGTTTAGCTATGTCAGTAACTTCTATTCCAATATCTTTAAATGGTCGGCATTCTAATATCATTTCATGAGCTACCATATTATTAGGGTTGGTATATAGAATATTGTAGTCATCTTTCAATTCTTCTTTAATATAGTTAGCATTAAGAATAGCTACTTTAGTAGATTTTGTTAATCCTTCTTCACCCAACATTTTGATGTAGGCATAAGATATACACAATACCAATGACGAACCCCATGGCGCTGCAGAAATTGCAGAAATTGCTTGTTCACCGCCTGTTGGTATAATTGGGTTAGAGGGCAAAAACGGCTTTAGATGTTCGACTACTCCAATTGGGCCCATTCCTGGTCCTCCTCCTCCGTGAGGAATGGCAAATGTTTTGTGAAGATTTAGATGGCAAACATCAGCTCCAATTATAGCTGGATTTGTTAATCCAACTTGAGCATTCATGTTAGCTCCGTCCATATATACTTGTCCGCCATGTTGATGAATGATATTTGTAACGTCAATAATTGATTCTTCAAATACACCGTGTGTTGATGGATAGGTAATCATCAAGGCAGCTAAATTTTCACTATGTTCTTCTGCTTTTGCTTTTAGATCATCAATGTCAATATTACCCATTTCATCGCATTTAGTAACAACTACTTTCATACCAGCCATCGTAGCTGAAGCGGGATTTGTTCCGTGTGCTGATGAAGGAATAAGACAAATGTTTCTATTGCTTTCATTTCTACTTTGATGATATGCTCTTATTACCATTAAGCCAGCATATTCACCTTGAGCACCCGAATTGGGCTGTAAAGACATACCGTCAAACCCAGTAATTTCACACAAGGATTCTTCTAGTTCGTGAAACATAATTTGATAGCCTCTAGCTTGATTTATTGGAGCGAATGGGTGTATGTTACTAAATTCACTCCAGCTCAGAGGAAATAGCTCAGCAGCAGCATTTAGTTTCATAGTACACGAACCTAGTGGTATCATAGAATGATTCAATGCTAAATCTTTGTTCTCCAATCGTTTAATGTAGCGCATCATTTCGGTCTCACTGTGGTAAGTATTGAATACCTCGTGTTGCATATATGGGCTTTCTCTGTACAATTCTTTTGGGATAAACGAATTGGCATCTGTATAATTTCCGCTCAGTACATTTTTTATTAATTCGGTCGGGTCAGAGTGATTACAGCTTTTTGCAAATACGGTTAGAATATCATTGATGTTTTGAAGGCCATCTTTTTCGTCAATGGAAATAGAAAGATGTTTATCATCAATGTAATTAAAATTCATCTTAGCATCTTCAGCAAATACTTTTAGTGTATCAATAGACACGTCATTTATATTGACCAAAATAGTGTCAAAGTAATTTTTATTGATTTGTTTNTAGCCCAATTGCTCTAGACCTTCAGTTAANACACATGCTANGCTATGTATTTTTCTAGCAATATTTTTAAGTCGTTTTGGGCCNTGNTATACACCATACATTCCCGCCATAACNGATAGTAATACTTGAGCAGTACAGATATTAGATGTTGCTCTTTCTCGCTTGATGTGTTGTTCTCTTGTTTGAAGAGCCATTCTCAATGCTCTATTACCTTCAGNATCAATTGTGACACCGATAATTCTGCCAGGNATATTTCTTTTNTAGCTTTCTTTNGTAGCGAAATAGGCCGCGTGAGGACCGCCATAACCCATAGGAATTCCAAAGCGTTGTGTTGTNCCAACTACNACATCTGCTCCCCATTCACCAGGAGGTGTTAAAAGAGTAAGGCTTAATAAATCGGCTGCTACAGCAATACCAACATTGTTGTTTTTAGCATCTTGAGCCAAAATTTTATAGTTTTCAATGTTACCATATTTGCAAGGATANTGAACTAACATGCCAAAAACNTCATCNGAAAAAATGAAATCAGAATGTTCTACAATTTGAAGTTTTATNCCAATTGGAGTAGCTCTTGTNTTAAGNACATCTATAGTTTGAGGAAAGCAATCTTTAGAAACTAAAAATGTACAAGCTTGGGNTTTTTTCTTGTCTTTGTNNCTAGCATTAAATAGCATTATCATTGCTTCAGCCGCTGCTGTCCCTTCGTCTAGCAATGAGGCATTAGCAATTTCCATAGCTGTCAATTCAGTTACCATTGTTTGGTAATTCAATAAAGCCTCAAGTCTACCTTGTGCAATTTCAGCTTGATATGGCGTGTAAGCCGTATACCAACCCGGATTTTCTAATATATTTCTTTGNATAACGCCAGGAAGANTAGTNTTGTAATAGCCTAAGCCNATGTAAGACCTATAATTTTTATTTTTTTNACCTAACATTTTCATATGTTCAAGTAACTCAGATTCGTTAAGAGCTTTAGGTAAATCCATTTTCTTTGATAGACGGATAGCCTGAGGAATAGNAAGGTCAATNAGCTCACTCATATTAGAAACTCCAATCTTGTTAAGCATNTTTTCTTGGTCGCTTGGTCNTGGGCCGATATGGCGTTCTGAGAACTGATTCATATTNTTAAATTATTTAGAGTACAAAAATATGAAATGAAGTTGTAATTTGATGAACTAATATTCTATATTTTTGANNAGTGGATTTNCTGAAAAAATTAGGTCAATTTTTTATTTATAGTAATGTCTTTGTATCATTTTGTGTACTNGNACTNTGTCAAAGTACTAGNATAATNATTGGTGTCGATTCATCACATCTNTTNCCNTTTGTATTNTTNTCCACTTTGTTTGNATATAATTTTCANCGTATNGTAAGGTNTANTCNNAATAAAGAACAATCAGCANANCNAGANTGGCTCAATAAGAATCGACTANTTATAATTNTAATNACTNTNATTAGCTTATTTCTGTCCNTTTATTATGCNNTGAGTTTATCATTTTCNACATTTTATTTTTTGATACCTGCCTCAATCATNAGCTTGTCTTATCCAATCAAAATAATTCCTTTAGNAGGTCAAAAGNTTTCCTTGAGAGAACTGCCAAGAGCTAAAATATTTCTTATCGCNTTAGTTTGGTCNATAGTTAGCGTTNNNNTNGTTACTCTTGAAAATNAATCATTTTANAGTCTTGANACNCTNTTGCTTTTTATCAGTAGATTTAGTTTTGTTTTGGCNATAACAATACCNTTCGATATTNGAGATTTAAAATATGATGATTTGTCATTGAAAACGATTCCTCAAATTTTTGGTNAGCAAAAAGCAAAAANNATAGCACTCTATTGTCTTGCTTTCTTCGAANTNNTTTCTATNTTTCACTTTTTTGTTGGTNATTTTTCGTGGCAGNTATTATTAGCACTTATGCTTACTTCCTTGNTAAGCGGNATTTTNATAATTAAATCCTCTCAAGAAAAGAATAANNTCTTCTTNTCTTTTTGGNTAGAAGGAGNTAGTNTAATNATGTATTTACTTCTTTTTATNATCCCATTGGCTTTTGGTATCTTNGCCCTCTAATTTAACATCATGCAAAACACTTTAGAATTTGCNCAAGATTCTGACCAGCAAGATGAGCTGTCAGCNTACAGACAANGTTTTTACCTTCCTAAAATTAATGGNAAGGATGCACTTTATTTTACTGGTAATTCTTTAGGNTTACAGCCAAAAAGCACACGAGANTATNTTCAGCANGAGTTAGATGACTGGGCAAAATATGGTGTTGAAGGTCACTTTGAAGCCAAAAATCCGTGGGTATCNTATCATAAAATATTATCCGAGCCATTTGCTCGATTAGTAGGAGCNAATAAGGAGGAGGTTGTNGCTATGAATGGGCTTAGTGTAAATCTTCANCTNATGATGGTTTCATTCTATCAGCCAACGTCTCAAGCGTACTAAAATTATCTGTGAAGCAAAAGCATTTCCTTCAGACCAATATATGCTTGAAAGTCAAGTAAAATTTCACGGCTTAAACCCNNATGATACNATTNTAGAGGTTTCCCCTCGTNATGGAGAACATANCATNAGAGAAGANGATATATTATCCACNATTGAAGAAGTNGGAGANGAATTNGCTCTTGTCTTTTGGGGCGGTGTAAATTATTATAGTGGTCANGTCTTTGATATGGCTAAAATTACNGAAAAAGCACATNNTNANGGGGCTTATGTTGGCTTTGATTTAGCNCATGGTGTTGGCAATATTGANNTNAAGTTACACGATTGGAANGTTGATTTTGCCTGTTGGTGNTCTTANAAGTATTTGAATGCTGGTCCTGGTAGTGTTTCTGGTGTTTTTGTACATCAAAAGCATGATAATAATTCCAATTTACCACGCTTTGCAGGTTGGTGGGGGCACGATGAAGAACGCCGTTTTTTGATGGAAAAAAACTTTGTGCCGATGCANGGAGCACAAGGTTGGCAATTGAGTAATGCACCNGTTTTTGCGATGGCACCTTGTAAGGCTAGTATGGATATTTTTGATGAAGTAGGCATNCCTCGNCTANTATCTAAAAGNANGCGTTTNACAAACTATATGGAATTTATATTCAATGATATATCTTCTAGATANNATAATTGNGATTTAGAGATTATCACTCCAAAAGAANAAANATANAGAGGNTGTCAANTGTCTNTTTTATGTCACGGTNAGGGTAGGTCGATGTTTGACTTTNTTACNAAAGAAGGNNTTATTGCAGATTGGAGAGAACCAAACGTTATTCGTTTAGCACCTGTTCCATTATACAATTCNNTTGAAGATATTTATNAGTTAGGTCAAATCATAGAAAAANCATTATCATGAGAAAAAAAGTTACAATNGCTGGTGCCGGTTTGGTAGGTTCTTTAGAAGCTATCTACTTANCNAAGCGTGGGTTTCAAGTTGAGGTTTATGAAAGACGACCTGATATGAGAAAAGTTGAGTTATCCGCTGGTCGTTCTATCAATTTGGCTTTATCTGCTAGAGGTTGGAATGCTCTAAAGGCGGTTGGTGTAGATCAAGATGTGGAGAAAATGGCTATTCCAATGTATAAAAGAGTCATGCATGCAGTTGACGGNTCTCTTACTGACCAACAGTACGGACAAGATGGTGAGGCTATTTATTCTGTATCTCGTGGTGGTCTTAATCAATTGCTGATGAACTTAGCTGGTGAGCAAGAAAATGTAAATATGCATTTCAACTATAAGTGTNTTGATGTAGATTTAAAGTCAGCNTCTGCAACCTTTGAGCATAATGATGGTAATCAGAAAAATGTCGATGCTGATATGATTATTGGTGCAGATGGAGCATATTCTGTGATACGTTCTAAAATGATTAAGCAAGACCGTTTTCAGTATTCGCAACATTATATTGAACACGGTTATAAAGAGCTAACAATACCAGCCAATTCAGATGGCACANACAAATTAGAAGTTAATGCCTTACACATTTGGCCAAGAGGAAGTTATATGCTTATTGCTCTGCCAAACATGGACGGTAGTTTTACGTGCACACTATTTTTTCCATATGAAGGTGAGTATTCCTTTAACNGTTTACAAACCGNACAACAGGTTTACGGTTTTTTCAAAGAAGTATTTCCAGACACTTTAGATTTAATCCCTAATTTAGTAGAAGAATATTTTCAAAATCCNACCTCNTCATTAGCTATAATGCGTTGCAANCCNTGGACTGTCGATGATAAAGTNTTANTNATTGGAGATGCNGCTCATGCAACAGTTCCCTTTTATGGTCAAGGTATGAATGCGGGTTTTGAGGGCTGTTTTGTTTTAGACCAATTGATGCAAAAACATGGCGAAGATTGGAATGCTTGTTTTGATGAATATTCTAAAATACGAAAGCCCGATGGTGATGGTGTTCAAGATTTATCTATGCACAATTTTATAGTGATGCGAGACAAGACTGCCGATCCNAAATTCTTACTTCAGAAAAAAATAGAACTACATTTTTCCAAAAAATATCCTGACAAGTGGTTGCCATTGTACTCTATGGTTTCATTTAGCACTATTCGTTATTCTGANGCATGGGAGATTGGNCAACAACAAGAAAAGCTAATGCAGAAAGTTATGGACGTTCCTAACATTGAAGATAAATGGGAGAGTGATGANGTGGAACAGTTGATGCTTAGTTTAATCGCTTGAGAAAAATTTTAANTTCATATNCACGCTTAGAAAAGCATGTNCTGCTGATGATAAGAGCAGAGTTTTTTATTCAGCTTATTGGTNCAGCTTTTTTTCTTATNCTAAATATTTATTTAGCCAAAGAGGGTTTTAGTGACCCCGAAATAGCCAACTATATATCCTATCGTTTTTTGGCGGTTATGGTCTTAGCCTTTCCTTTGGGGTTTTACATTAAAGGGAAACGCCTAAAACCATTTTTTATGATAGGTAGTCTTGGCGTTCCTTTGGTGGCTATTGCTATGATACTTGCTATCCGTAATCAGATGTTTGTTTTTCTACCCTATTTATTTGTGTTTTGGGGTGTAGTATTTACATGTTTTCAAGTCAGTACTTTGCCTTACATTATGAGAAATACTTCAAAAGAAAATCAATCTCATGCCATATCCTTAAATTATGCTACACATAGTTTTGGGACAATTATTTGTAGTATTATCATATTTATTTTAAGTCGTTCATTTAGAACTATTGATGAAGGAACTATCCTTTTGTTTATTTCATTAGTGGGGCTTACTGGTGTATTTTTCTTAATGCGGCTCAAGACTGACGATGTGCTAGCAGAAAAGAAAGGTATTCAATGGAAGTCCTACAACTGGACTTTGTTATTTAAAGCCATAGTACCAACTATCATAATATCTATTGGTGCTGGTTTGACTATCCCATTCATCAATTTATTTTTCTATCATGATTTTGGCGTGGATTCTTCGGAGTTTGCTCTAATTGGTGGTGGTGCTAGTTTGCTAGTCGCTTTTATGGCTTTGTTAGTCCCAAAGGTCAAAGATATATTAGGTTTTAAAAAAGGCATTACACTTACTCAGTCCATTGCTGTTTTAGCTTTAGTCGCTTTAGCTACGACAGAGTTTTTTGTGGAGTATTGGTGGGCTTTACCATTAGCTATTTTATGTTTTTGGATACGTACACCTTTAATGAATATGGCAGCGCCTATGACTTCAGAGTTAACTATGAATTATGTAGGCAAGGAAAACCAAGAAATTTTGTCTGCTATAACTGCTGCTATTTGGAGTGGTAGCTGGTACTTCAGTTCTCAAATATTTAGATTTTTAAAAAGTATGGATATGCCCTATGCTTATATTTTTTATCTCACAGCAGCTCTGTATGCTTTTGGGGTGTTTACTTACTATCTACTTATTTTGGATTATGAAAGGAGAGTGGAATGATTTTTAATTTTTCAAAAAAGGGTTATTGGCTTTTTCAAAAGCAATATTAGTAGCCGGACCATGTCCACAATAAACCATGGTATTGTCATCAAGTGGTAAAAGTTTTTCTTTGATACTTTTAATTAGTGTATCAAAATCACCGCCCGGCAAATCGGTTCTACCTATACTCATTTGAAACAATACATCTCCACCAATTATAAAATCGTGCTCTCTAGAGTGTAGAACAATATGGCCAGGGGCATGACCTGGAGTATATAGAATATCTAACTCACTTTCTCCAAACTTTACTTTTTCACCTTCATTTAAAAAATTAGAGGGTAAAGGGCTTTCTTGATAATTGTGAAATCCATACACTGTACAATAATCTTTGACAGACTTAAGTGTTGGCACATCTAATTCATGCATAGCTAAGTCCAACTCCCATTTATCAGCAACAAAACGGTTGCCTAAGACGTGGTCTATGTGACAATGTGTATTTATTAGAAGGACAGGCTTTAGCTTATTTTCAGTCACGAAATTGTTTAGCATTTCTTGCTCATACTTATCATAGCAACCAGGGTCAACTATGATACATTCTTTAGAGTCATCAAACAAAACGTAGGTATTTTCTTGAAAGCCGTTAAACGTGAAAGTTTGTATATGTATCATAAGGCAAAGATATTTTGATTTATTTATCTTAGCAAGGAATTTATACTATGTCTACAATAACGTTACTTTTTTTAATTTTAATAGGTTTAGCAGCAGGATTGTTGAGTGGATTTATCGGTGTTGGTGGTGGAATAATTATCATTCCTTTATTAATGATTTTATTGGGAATGACTCAACATCAGGCGCAAGGTACTAGCTTAGCTGTTATGTTGCCTCCAATTGGAATATTGGCCGCTTGGAATTATCATAAAGCTGGTTTTGTAGACTGGAAATATGCCTTAATAATTTCAGTAGCTTTTATTATAGGTGGTTACCTAAGTTCTAAATGGGCGGTAAATGTTGATGCAAAAACACTAAAAAAAGTCTTTGGCATTATGCTACTTATTGGTGGTTTTAAACTAATCTTTGGTAAATGAAAAATCTTCAAAATAAGATAAAATCTCTTGCCGAAAATTATTTCAAAGATACTGTTGAGATTAGGCGGCACCTACATGCCTATCCTGAACTTTCGTTTAAAGAATACAAGACATCGGAGTATATTCAACAAAAACTTACAGCTTATGGTATCCCTTTCACGTTTGGATTGGCAGAAACAGGAGTTTTAGGAATTATAAAAGGCAAAAATCCTAATTCTAAATGTATTGCTTTACGTGCCGATATAGATGCATTACCAATTCAGGAATTGAATAAATTAGATTATACTTCTAAAAATAATGGGGTTATGCATGCTTGTGGGCACGATGTTCATACAGCATCGCTTTTAGGAGTAGGGCGTATCCTCAATGAATTGAATGAGGAATGGGAGGGGACAATTAAGTTAATATTTCAGCCGGGTGAAGAAAAATATCCTGGCGGTGCATCTTTAATGATTGCCGAAGGTGTATTGGAAAACCCTAAAGTTGATAAAATTATTGGTCAACATGTTTCGCCTGAGCTTGATAGTGGTGTAATTGGAATGCGTGGCGGAATGTTTATGGCTTCAGCAGACGAAATTTATATAGATGTAATTGGCAAAGGAGGGCATGCAGCACTTCCTAAGGGTAGGGTAAACCCTTTGCTTATTGCAAGTAAAATAATAACAGCCTTATACGATAGATTTGATCAAGTAAAGGACACCCCATCGGTATTTTCTATTGGATTTATAGAGGGTGGTTCTGTCGGTAATATTATTCCTGACACTGTTAGTTTACAAGGCACTTTTAGAGCTATGAATGAAAAATGGCGTAAAGAAGCACACCAAATTATGAGAGACATTTGCTATTCTACAGCACAAGAAATGAGTGGTAAATGTGAAATAGATATTAAAGTTGGCTATCCTTTTTTAAAAAATGATGAGTCTTTTACTAAGCTATGTTTTGAAAATGCTCAAAAGTTCATAGGTGCTAAAAATGTGATTAAAATTCCAAAACGAATGACTGCCGAGGACTTTTCGTATNATTCGCATTATGTGCCAGCTTGTTTTTATAGACTAGGTGTGGGTATAAATAATCAAGAGCAAAAACATTTGCACAACGCTTATTTTGATATCGATGAGTCGGCTTTAAAAAATAGTATTGGAATAATGAGTTGGCTAGCTATAAACAGTTAGTTTGCCACATCTGAAATGAATTTTATTCTATAAAGTCTCAATTCTTCGTCAGTATATTCATCTTCTTCAAATTCATTTCTTGCTTCGTCAAAGGTTGCGCTTTCAGAATTTTTAAAAAAGTTTGATAATTCTTCATCTTGATATTCATCAAAAATTTCATCAAGGTAGTAGTTGAGGTTGATTTTAGTACCTGATTCTACAATTGTTTCTATTTCTGTAATTAATTCTTCTACTTTAAGCCCTTTGGCAGATGCAATATCTTCAATGGAAAGTTTTCTNTCAATGCTTTGNATAATATANACTTTGTTNCTNGACTGTTTAGCTACNGTTTTNACAACCATTTCCTCAGGTCTTATNACATCGTTGTCNTCAACATACTGTTTGATGTATTTCNNGAATGGTTCTCCAAACTTTTTNGCTTTTCCTTGTCCAACTCCATNAATTTGNGCTAGTTCATCAGTNGTTNGTNGGNTATTGNTTAGCCATATCNATAAGTGANGCTTCAGAAAAAATAATATTTGGAGGTAANCCNNNCTTCTTTAGCATATTTTTTTCTCAAATCTTTAAGGTTCGCAAATAATATAGTGTCAGCTGCAGCCCCTTTTTGATTACTTGTTGCGGCATTTTTAGCATTTATTGCATCATAGTCATGGTCTTCGGTTAATAAGATTTCATAAGACTTTTGAGTGTATTCTTTCCCTTCATCAGTGAGTTTAAGAACACCATAACTTTCTATTTCTTTTCTTAAAAAACCTTTTACCAATGATTGACGAATAACGGCATGCCAAAAGCCTTTTGTTTTATCTTTCCCTTTGCCATAGATGTCTAGAGATTCTGATTTATGTTGTTTGATTAAAGAGTTACTTTCACCTACAATAACTTTAACTACTTCTTTAGCTTTTAGTCGTTCATTTACAGATTTAACACTTTCTAATAATTGAATAATATATTCTTCACCATTAAATTTAGGTTTAGGATGTCTACAATTATCGCACATTTCGTTGCAATTTACATCATCAAATTTTTCTCCAAAGTAGTGTAGGATATATTTTCTTCTACACATAGAGGTTTCGGCAAAAGAAATAGTTTCTAGAATAAGTTGCCTGCCAATTTCTTGTTCTGCAACAGGCTTGCCTTGCAAGAACTTTTCTAGTTTTTCAATGTCTTGATAGCTATAAAAAGTAACGCAATTTCCCTCTCCACCATCTCGACCTGCACGTCCTGTTTCTTGATAGTAACTTTCTAAACTTTTTGGAATATCGTGATGTATCACATACCTAATGTCTGGTTTATCTATACCCATGCCAAAAGCTATTGTAGCTACAATAACATCTGCATCTTCCATTAGAAATGCGTCTTGATGCTTTATTCTAGTTTTATTTTCTAATCCTGCGTGATATGGCAGTGCATTAATACCATTAACCTGTAGTGTTTCGGCTATTTCTTCTACTTTTTTTCTGCTTAGGCAGTATACAATTCCTGATTTTCCTTCATTTTGTTTTATAAATTTTATAATTTCCTTTTCTACATCAATTTTTGGTCGGATATCGTAATATAAATTATCCCTGTTGAACGAATCAAAAAATACAGGACAGTCACTAATGCCTAAGTTTTTTTGAATATCTTCTCTAACTTTGGTGGTAGCTGTAGCAGTAAGCGCAATGATTGGAGCTCGTCCAATATTTTCAATGATTTTTCTTAAATTTCTATAATCTGGTCTGAAGTCATGGCCCCACTCAGAAATACAATGTGCTTCATCAATAGCATAAAAGGATATTTCTCTATTTTTTAAAAAGTCAATATATTCATCTTTAGTTAAAGATTCCGGAGCAACATATAGAAGTTTAGTTTTTCCTGTCTCTACATCTTCTTTAACTTGAGCGACATCTCTTTTGGAAAGTGAAGAGTTTAAAACATGAGCTATAGCATCATCATTATTAAAACCTCGAATCGCATCAACTTGATTTTTCATTAATGCAATTAATGGAGATACAACAATAGCGCAACCATCACTCACTAAAGCAGGAAGTTGGTAACACATTGATTTACCCCCACCAGTAGGCATAATAACAAAAGAATCTTTTTTTTCTAAAGTATTTTTAATAATGATCTCTTGTTGGCGTTTAAAATTTTTAAATCCAAAATACTTTTGAAGTTCATCCGTTAAAGATGTTGTATGTGAGTTCATTTAATATAGTCAATCAAAATTTTGATACTTTTGCATCAAACATCATAGGTATAAATTTATACAATTTTATTTATCTATTCAAAATAAATTAATTGAAATCTAACGTTGATATAAAAAAAATTGCTAAGGCTACTATAAGGATGGAGGGAGAATCGATTCTTCAACTAGAGCAATATATAAATGATGATTTTACAGAAATCATTTCTTATATTATTAATTCTAAGGGACGATTGATTGTAAGTGGTATTGGAAAGAGTGCCAATATTGCTCAAAAAATGGTTTCGACCTTTAATTCTACTGGACAACCTGCTATATTTATGCATGCTGCAGACGCTATTCATGGCGATTTAGGTAATGTACAAGCTGACGACATCGTATTGTGTATTTCAAAAAGTGGAAATACAGAGGAGATAAAAGTCCTGTTACCACTCATTAAGTCTATGGGTAATACTATAATTGCCATAACTGCCAATACCGATTCTTATTTGTCTAAACAGTCCAATTGGACTATAAATACTAGTATTGAAAAAGAAGCTTGTCCAAATAATTTAGCTCCTACAACAAGTACTACTGCCCAATTGGTAATGGGCGATGCTTTAGCTGTTTGCTTATTAGAATGTCGTGAATTTACCGATGCTGATTTTGCTCGTTATCATCCAGGAGGAACATTAGGAAAGCAGTTATTTATGAAAATTGGTGAATTATGCTCGAATAATCAAGCGCCTCAGGTCTCAGCTGACTCTAGTATCAAGGAGGTAATTGTTGAGATTTCTAATAAAAGACTAGGAGCTACTGCCGTTATAGAAAATAATCAACTTCTCGGTATAATTACGGATGGGGATATTAGAAGGATGCTAGAAAATCAAAGCGATTGGAATAATTTTAAAGCTATTAATATTATGAACTCAAACCCCAAAATTGTTAAAGAGGTAGAGTTAGCGAGTGATGCTCTTAAAGTTATGCAGCAAAATAATATTTCTCAAATTGTAGTAGTCAATGATGATGCATATATTGGAATTGTACATATTCATGATATTTTAAAAGAAGGATTGGTTTGATGGAAAAAATAGGTGAAGAAAAACAAGAACAGTCTTTTTTAGAACATTTAGAAGTATTGCGATGGCACCTTATTAGAAGCTCTGCTGCTGTTTTGTTATTTACAGTTTTAGCTTTCGTATTTCCAGAAATTCTTTTTGATAAGATAATTTTTGCTCCTAAAGACCCAAGTTTTGCTACTTATAGATTTTTCTGTTGGATGTCTGAAACGCTTAATTTTGGTGAGGCTTTGTGTATTGATGAAATGCCATTTGAGTTAATGAATATCAATATGTCTGGTCAATTTAGTACTCATATTGTTTCTTCTGTAGTTGCTGGTTTTGTTCTTGCTTTTCCCTATATTTTCTGGGAAATATGGCGATTTGTAAAACCTGCCCTTCATAACAGCGAGAAAAAATATTCTAGAGGCGTTGTTTTCTACACCTCTCTACTTTTTACAATGGGTGTTTTATTTGGATATTATGCTGTAACTCCTTTATCAGTTCAGTTCTTAGGAAATTATCAAGTCAGTTCGGAAGTAGTTAATCAAATCAATCTCAATTCTTATATTTCTACGGTTACTACAGTATGTTTGGCAAATGGTATAGTTTTCCTTTTACCTGTCCTAATATATTTCCTTAGTAAATTAGGTTTGATAACTCCTGCCTTTTTAAGACAATATAGACGACATGCTTTAGTTATTTTGATGATTTTGGCAGCAGTAATCACTCCTCCAGATATTATGAGTTTAATTTTGGTGACTTTCCCACTTATGCTACTTTATGAAGTTAGTATTAAGGTGTCAGCTAGATTTCAAGATGAAGAATGAAGATAACAGCTAAAAACATAGTCAAGACCTATAGGAATAGAAGAGTCGTTGATGGAATATCGTTAGATGTTAAACAAGGCGAGATTGTAGGATTATTAGGACCAAATGGTGCCGGTAAAACCACTTCTTTCTATATGATGGTAGGTCTAGTAAAGCCTAACGAAGGGCAAGTTTATTTAGATAATGAAGACGTAACTGGTCTGCCTATGTATCGTAGAGCACAAATGGGAATTGGATATTTGGCACAAGAAGCTTCCGTTTTTAGAAAGTTATCTGTCGAAGATAATATATTAGCCGTTCTTGAAATGACAGATTTATCTAAATCCGAACAAAATGCAAAGTTAGAATCCTTACTTGATGAGTTTGGACTGCAACACATTCGTAAAAATCGGGGGGACTTGCTATCAGGAGGTGAAAGACGAAGAACAGAGATTGCCCGTTGTTTGGCAACTGATCCAAAATTTATTTTACTAGATGAGCCTTTTGCTGGTGTTGACCCAATTGCTGTGGAGGATATTCAGCAAATAGTATCTAAATTAAAAGATAAAAATATCGGTATACTAATAACCGATCATAATGTCCACGAAACACTCTCTATTACAGATAGGGCTTATTTGTTGTTTGAAGGAAAAATTCTAAAATCTGGAACAGCTGATGAATTGGCATCTGATGAGCAAGTCAGAAAAGTATATCTAGGACAGAACTTCGAATTGAGGAAATAGTACTAGGCTGCTGTGATTTTAAAATTGTAACCTTCCATAATTTGGTTACACAGCATTTCGGAACAGGCTTTGTCAACTTTTTCACTAGCTTCGGCTTCACTATTTGCCTCTACTTCTAATGTTATGTGTTTACCGATTCTAACATTGGTGATTTCTGGAAGACCTACATTTTTCATACTACCACTTACTGCTTTACCTTGTGGGTCTAAAAGTGCCTTTAATGGCATGACGTCAATTTCTGCTATAAATTTCATTTAACTTGCTTATTAATAATCGATAATATTAGGTACAAAATTAAAATAATTGGAACAGCTTCAAAGTGTAATAGCAATAATAATATCACAGTTGTTACAATTAGTATATATCGGTACTTATTTTCTGACCAACGGGTGGATTTAAATTTTAGTGCAATTAATTTTAATTCAGAAATCATCAATAGACTAAGGACAACTACACTAATTATAATAACCTCTTTTCTATAAATCAAATCATATACAAACCCTTCACCGTATTCTACAATAAAGGGAATAGAAATAAAAAAAAGTGCATTTGCAGGTGTTGGCAAGCCAATGAATGAATCGCTTTGTCTGGTGTCAATGTTGAATTTTGCCAAACGATAAGCTGAAAATAAGGGAATTAAAAACGCTATGTAGGGTAAGTAATGAGTAGAATAATCTCTTAGGTTATTGCTTACCGTGAAGTAGCGTTCTGTTTCTAGAAAAAATAACAATTGAAAAATGATAAT
>PAYK01000002.1 GCA_002714805.1 Flavobacteriales bacterium | reverse complement strand
AGTGGTAATGGATCCGGTTCTGGAAGTGGATCCGGTTCTGGAAGTGGATCCGGTTCTGGAAGTGGATCCGGTTCTGGAAGTGGAGTTTCATTTAATTGTCTAAATGACTTATGTGTTGATCCAGGTGACGGTTCTGGAATTTATCAAAGTCTAAGTGATTGTGAATCAAATTGCGGTGATGACATAATATCATCTTGGGATTGTATTAATGGTGCCTGTATTGACCCGGGAGATGGCACAGGCGCGTACGCCATACAACAAAATTGTGTTATAGTTTGTGGAAATAACAATATGTCATGGAATTGTTTAAATGGTGCTTGTGTTGACCCTGGAGATGGTTCTGGATTTTTTCTATCGTATGGTGACTGTATAAGCTTTTGCTCATCAGGATCTGGCTCAGGGTCCGGCTCAGGGTCCGGCTCAGGATCTGGCTCAGGATCTGGCTCAGGATCTGGCTCAGTAAATTTAATTGAAAATAGCCAAATAAATCCAAAGAAATTTTAGAAGCTAATAATTATAAAAAAATAGCAGATAAATTTGGGGAAAAGAACATCAAAATACTCATATTATTTTTTTTATGTGTAGTATCTAGAATATCTTCAACTATTTTTTATTTTGAAGATATTGATAGTATAAGATTTGCAATGGCAGCATACGAATTCGATGTACTGAATTCTAGACCCCATTTCCCAGGATATCCAATCTTCTGTTTTCTATCACAAATAATTCTAATACTTACAGATAATATAGCGCTTACTTTTTCTTTAATAGGATCAATTTCTACATTTATAATAATTTACTATTGTGATAAAATCTGGCAGTTTTACTTTCAAAAACAAAGTTTATTTTTCATTACAATTTTATTTTTTAATCCATTTATGTGGTTGATGAGTAATAGGTATATGCCGGATTTATTTGCATTATCATTATTAGTTACAGGAACTTATTATTTGATCAAAATTTTAAAAAAAACATCTAAAAAAGATAATATTATACTTGGAATAATAATAAGTCTTCTGTGTGGCGTTCGTATTTCATACATACCATTTTTTATTCCAATTATTTTTTTGATTTCAAGTAATACTAGATTCCTTATTTTTAGTTTCCTCATTACTAATGTAATTTGGCTTACTCCATTTATACATATAACAGGAATTTATGAGTTGATTGAACTTTTTAAAAATGATTCTTATGGTCACTTTTACAAATGGGGAGGTACAATTATTTCATCGGATGGATCACTTATTAATAGATTCTTGCAAATATTTAATTTTATATTCACCGATATTTTTTCTTTCTGGAGTCATAATAGGCATTGGTCAACAATAATCAATTCTTTTTTGATAATTATTGCTATTATTTTCTTTTTTAAATTTTCTCACACAAAATTTAAAAAAGTAAATCTAAAATTAATATCATGCTGTTTTTTGATTTACTTCATTTGGGTTATGATGTTTCAAAACATACAATATAAACCAAGACATTTACTGCCTTTTATTCCACTTTGCTGCTTTATAATTTCTATGGGAATTAATTCTATTCAAAAAAAGACAAGATATGCACTTCTTTTTTCTGTTAACTTGTTGACTATACATGCTTTCATTACAATAAATATTGTTTACCAACATAAGCATATGTCTGCTATAAGTCAAATACATAATTATTTACAACAACAAAAAAATAATACTATTGTTATATCAGACAACTTGAAATTATTCTACTGGAAAAGTCATTCCAATAATAAAAATATAAAGTATTATAATATTGACAGATTTAATCAATTATTAAAAGAAGATAAAATAAGCGATGGAACAATAGTTTATAGTACTTCATTAATTAATCCAAACAACTACAGAAAAATAAATTCATATGATTTTTATCATAACCCATATGTAAACAGATTGTGGAGTAGTTTAACATTAAACAAATATGAAAAATATTAGTATTATTGGTGGCGGGCCGGCAGGTCTTGGAGTTGCATTTTACTCAGATAAAAATAAATACAGCTATGAGCTATTTGAAGCCAATGAAATATTTGGTGGAAATTGTATTACATATAAACATAATGAATTTTATTTTGACTCTGGTGCTCACAGGCTACATGATAAAGACACTCAGACTACAAATTTATTTAAAAGTCTTTTGAATAAAAATCTAAAACTAATTAATATACCTAGTCAAATATACAGAGACGGAAAATTTATTGATTTCCCAATATCTCCATTAAATCTAATAAAATATTTTGGGCTAATAAAATGCATAAGAGAAGGTATTAAAATTATTTTTAGTAAAAATAATGATGGAAACAGCTTTAAGTCACTAGTCGAAAGTAAATATGGTAAAGAAATATCCAAATTATTTTTATTAGAATATTCAGAAAAACTTTGGGGTGAAAAAGCTGAAAATCTTTCAAAAAATATTGCTGGTAAAAGATTAAAAGGTTTAAATATTTATACTTTCATAATAGAAGTCTTTCTTGGAAAGAAAAAAAAGACAAAGCATCTTGATGGTTCTTTTCTATATCCAAAATTTGGAATAGGAACATTATTTTCAGCACTTGCAAATCAACTGAATCAAGAAAATATTCATAAAGAGTCAAAAGTAACAAAGATTAAACACCACGAAAATTATATTAAAGAAATTCAAATAAATGGAACTGAAATAAAAAAAATACATAATCTCGTTTCATCAATGCCATTAAATAAAATGTTAAAAATACTCCATCCTTCCCCACCTAATGAAATATTAAATTTAGCTGATAAAATAAAATTTAGAAATGTTATTCTTGTAGTTTTTTTCTTAAGTAAGGATCGTATAAATAAAAATGGATCAATGTACTTTCCATCTAAAAAATACCCTTTTACAAGAGTTTATGAACCTAAAAATAGAAGTAAGTCTATGTCTCCTAATAATAATACATCATTAGCAGTAGAGATTCCATGCTTCTATAACGAAGAATACTGGAATATGGAAGAACAACATTTAAAAAAATCAATAAGTAATTATCTTATTGATATAGGATTGTTTAAAAAAAGTGAAATAATTGGCTCAACAGTAAAAAAAATACATAACGCATACCCTGTTTTAAGCTTGAATTATCAAGAAAATATTACTCAAATCAATAAATATCTTTCAAATTTTAAGAATTTGCACTTGACCGGAAGAAATAGTTTATTTACATACTCACATATTCATGATCAAATGATTTCAGCAAGAAAAATATTAAATGATATATTAAAAGATCATAAAAAATAATTTTTTAAAAAAGTTCGAAATACTCATCAAAAGGCCCACCAAAGCGGAATCCATCTCATTCTGAGATAGTTTTCCGCTTTTTTTAATTTTTTTTTGTGTTAGAGTATTTTTTTTATCCTCTATTAAAATTTTAAAATCTGATAATAATGTTTGACCTAGTAAGTTAATTTTTGACCCATCATAGTTAGTACAAAAAACATTATACTTATAAATTTCACCAATTTTAAGTTTTTTAATTAAATAAGGCTGTGCATAAAAAGGATCTCCACTTGCTGATAAAAAAGGAATAGAGTCAAGATCTAATGAGATTAATTGTAGATTATTTTTTAAGAATGAAAAAATTTCATCTGAAATTAAAACAACATCTGCGCCAGTATCAAACTTGAATTTGAACTTTTTGTTTAAAAAATCAAAAATTATTTGTAATACCAAACATGAAAAAATTTATGTAAGTTTAAAATATGAAATTTATAATATATTTTACATTAATAATTCTTTTTATGAGTAGTTGTGAGACAACTCATACTCAAAGCAAAATAATTTTGAATAACTCTGATTATTCCTTTGAATTACATACTATAAATTTTTATGAAAATGATAGTGTGATATATATATCACCTGAACAATTAGTCTATTTATCATCATTCCAAAAATTAGGCAATCATCCCAATTCACTTCCAACTATTCCTTGTTCAATCCATCAAGATATTGAATTTAATATTATATGTGATGGATATGTTTTTACAGGAGATTTTTATGATGAATATAACTGGGAAGAAAATTTTGATCCTGGCCGAGCTTCTCATCAACATTGTAGATTTACTATTAATAATGATCATTTCCAATTACTAGATTTTTGATTTCTATAGAAAAAATTATTTGTAAAAGTAATATCTAATCAAAAATTCCTAATTAAAAGTTCGAAATAAGGACACTTAAGTCCACGTAAAATAAACCCACTCATTTGAGTGGGTTTATTATATTTGTAAAAAAAATTACATGAAAGATGATCAAAAAAATCCACTAGGATTAGATAATAAACAATATACTATTGAAGAATTTGGTGATGCAATAAGAAATAAATTTGGTGCCGATAAAACTATTTCTAATGTTATGTTGGGCGAAATGTTTCTAACTACATACCCTATATATTCATGTAAGATTAAAAAATCAAAAAATCATATTTCTCAAAAAAGTTGTGGTTGTTGTTAACAATCTAATTGAAACCATAAGTTAAAGGTTATTAATAAAGTTCGAAATAAAGACGCATAGTTACACTAAAGCGGAATCCATCTCATTTTGAGATAGCTTTCAGCTTTTTTTTATATTTAGGTTATTAAATATTTCTTAACAAAAAATTTATAATGTTTAATTTTGATTTTTCTTATTTGTCTCTTCCAAAAAAATTTTACTCGCTTACAAAGCCTGATTTAAACCCTGCAGCTAAAGTTTTTATCTTAAATGATGAAATATGCAATAAGTTTAATTTTACATCAAATGATAAACAAAAATTAATTAGTTTTCTATGTTCTGACTTAAATCATAAAAAATCTTACGCACAAGCATACGCAGGACATCAATTTGGACATTTTACTAACCTTGGAGACGGGCGAGCAATAATTGTTGGTGAACACATTAATTTAGACAATAAACGTTTTGACATACAACTAAAGGGAGGAGGATTAACCAAATATTCAAGAAATGGAGATGGGAAAGCTACTTTAAGCTCAATGCTCAAAGAATATTTGTTTAGTGAAGTAATGCACTATTTAAATATTTCATCTTCTAGAAGTCTTGCAGTAATTAAAACGGGAGATGTTATTAATCGAAACATCAAAGAATATGGTAGTATTTTAGTTAGGATCATGAAAAGTCATATAAGAGTTGGCACTTTTGAATATGCATCATATTTTGGATCATCTGATGATTTAAAAAAAATAACATCTTACTCTATTAATAGGCTGTATCCTGAAATAATTAAGTTTGATAATCCTACATTAGCTTTATTAGACTTAGTGATGCATAAACAAATTGATTTGGTTGTTGATTGGATGCGTGTTGGATTCATTCACGGCGTTATGAACACTGATAATACATCAATTTCTGCAGAATCTTTTGACTATGGTCCATGTGCTTTTATAAACGCTTATGACCCAGAAAAAGTTTATAGCTCTATAGATCACAATAGTAGATATGCTTTTGGCAACCAATCTAGAGTATTAAAGTGGAACATATTGAGGTTTGCAGAAGCTCTTTTACCAATAATTGATCAAAGTAAAGATAAATCCATTCAACTTGCTGAAGCTATAATTAATAAGTTTGATAAAGTTTGGGAAGAAAAATATTATGATATGATGTTAAAAAAAATAGGGCTTGATAGTAATGATATTTTACTTTACCCTTTAGTTGATGAGCTTCTTCTATTAATGAAAAAATTAAAACTGGATTATACCAATACATTTTATCTTTTATATCAAGATAATTTAGATGTAAATCAAATTAGTAACAATACTAATTTTATACAATGGTATAAAAAATGGAAAACAAATGTTTTAAAGAAAAAAACTCTAAAAGAAGCAAAGGAAATAATGAAAAAGCATAATCCAATATTTATAGCAAGAAATCATTTAGTTGAGGAAGCCATAGCAAAAGCAGTTAATGGAAATGTTGAACCATACAATAAACTTTTAGGACTTCTTTCTAATCCTTATCAACACAGAAATGGGCATGAAAAGTTCCTTAGGCCACCAACACAAAAATATGAAGAATGTTTTCAAACATATTGTGGGACATAAATAATTTTTAAAAGCTATAAATGATAAACTTTAAGTCAACTAAAAACAAATTCGCTCAATTGTGTGGGTTATATATTTTATAAAAAATAGAAATAAATCTATTCCTCGAGAGAAAGAAATGCAGCTGTAAAGTCTCCATAATATTGCAAGTAAATTATTTTCCCTTCATCGTCAAAATCAAATGAATTGTACATAGGAATTGTAACAGATTTCCCATTCTCAGTTAATGTAATAGTAATGTCAAAATACATTCTTACAGAACCATCTAATTTCTTTGTTTCCAGATTAACACCAGGCAATGGATTAAGAGGCGACATACTAAAATCATATTTCTGCCACAATTCTTGATGTGCGATCATTCGATCAGCAACATACAATGAGTCTTTATCCCCTAAAATTGTACCCTTAATTATCGCTTTATCTGAATAAAACTTTTTATAATCAATATTCTCTTCGCAAAAAGCTTTCTCATAAGAAATTACAGTCTCACAATTCTTTTCAAATATTTTAGAAATAGTATCATTGCTTACATCAACAGAAACTTCAGTATTACATGCAAAAACAAATAATATAAGAGTTAAAAGGTAAATAGCTTTTTTCATAATTATTATTTTTAATTATTCAAACTTACATTAATATTAACTAACGATGAGAAAATTCACTGAAAATTTATAAAAAAGAATTCATAGAGTAACCAAAACGGAATCTATCTTTTTTAATAGTTTTATTTAAAATTATTTAAGGATTGACTGTCCATCTTTATCACAGTCAAACTTTGTACTTGAAATACCAATAAAATCAAGAACTGTTGGAGCAATATCTGTCATATTACTTTTATGATTTAATTTAAAATTTTGTGTAGGATGTTCAACAATTAAAATGGTTTCTCTAATTTTAGTGTTATTATAATCATCATGACTGTACCCATCACCACCATGATCTGAAATTAAAATACATAACCAATTTTCGCCAGATAATCTTTTACTATCAACAATACTAACTAAACTTTCTACATAAAAATCAAGAATATTTAGAGTTGATTTATATTCTTCTACATTAGGAGAAAAACCAAAATTATGACCTGCAGCGTCAAGTTCATCAAAATGTAAAAATATAATGTCAGCTTTTAAAGGGTCGTCGTTCAAAAGCAAATTTTTTGTTTTTTCAAAAACTATTGAATCATTAATTTGATTTGATGAGTAATAATCAACATCTTTAGATAATATATTTTGATTTATTGGAAACCAATTCACAATAGAGATTGTGTTTAATGTATTTATATTATTTTCTATGTAGTTTAAAAATGTCGGAAATAAATCAAATAAACTACCCTCAAAACTATTATCCGTAACATTATGTTTGTTGTAATGAACACCTGTTAATATACTTGACCAATTTGGACCACTGTAGGTGTCTTCCTCAGTGAGATGAGAAAGATTTCTATATACATTTCTTTGAGAAAAATCATATATAAATGGTGTTATTTCTTGTGTCATTGCATCGCTTCTGAATCCATCGATACCAATAATAATAATCTTATTATTAATTTTTAGACTATCAATTATTACTGAATGATCTAAAAAGTCACAATCAGAAATGGGAATATCTTTTTTACAACTAGAGAAAAAAGATATTAATAAAAGAGAGAAAAAAAATACTTTAATTTTACTCATATCAGATAAATTTAATTGAAATAAAGATTTCAAATTAGAAACAGTTACATACATATCAAAAAACCCTCACTAGATGTGAGGGCATTTAAATTTATTATTTTCATATAATAGGTAAGGACAAATCTCAACTAAAAATCCACCAAATTGCTATAATAGCAATAACAATACCAATAATCACATTAGTTGTCTGTTTGTTTTGAGCACTTTTTTTATCTTCTTCAGTAATTTTATACCCGTCTAAACATTTGGTTAAAAACGACATAATTTCGTCCAAGTTTTGCTTGGCATATAAGCTGCTATCATCATCTGTCATACCACCTGTGTGTTTAGAAACTTCAATTTCAAATGTTGTTGCACCTTCTTCTTCTTTTTGAAACCGAATATCAAGGTGTTGAGGTTGAAAACCCCTAGTGATTTCGATCCTTAAGGTGTCTAAAGTATCATTACTTTCTAGAAACTTATAAGTAGGAAGTTCTTCAGCAATGTACTTTAACATTTCTTTTATNTTTTCTTTTTGATACTTAATTGTATAAGTTTGNCTTGGTGTTGGAATAGAGTTACTCATTTTTTTTATTTTAAGTTAGTCCTATTAAAAAGATTTTANAATGAATCTAATNATAGNNCATANTTTTNNAATTTAAACTNAGTAAATTTAAAAAAATAGTTTTAAAAAGCAAATTCATATCTANGCANTAACATATAATATTATACTAATNAATAATATTAAATGAATTTAACAATACAATTTATANTAGCATTTTTAATNCTATATCATGCTTTACCAAAGATTTTATTTTCAAAAAATAAATTAAANANAAGAGGTGGNAAAGAAATNNAATATGTTGATGATTTATCTCAAAACAATTTAAAATTANTAGGNATAATTGAATTATTAACTTNATTAGGAATAATTATTCCAGAAATAATAAATAAATATTTATGGATAATTAATATTTCTTCNNTAACAATTATTATNATAATGATTGGTGCAATTTACATTCACATAAAGAGAANTGATGGAGTTAAATCAATCATCATAAACATTTTATATATATTTATGTCATTGATGATCATTTTTAACAACTAAATATTAAATAAATTTAGATAATNAAATGTTTTTACTAAACGCTTTAAAAAAGCACATAGATGTAATACTATTTATTTTATTTAATTTAATTGTTTTTTCATTTATAACTAATAATGTTGAAACCGACATTGAGGAACATCTTCAACATATAGTTAATNTCAACGCAAATGNAACTAACTATCCNCCTAATTTCTTATTTTATTATTTAGCAAATATTTTGTCGTTATTTAGCAGTAATTTAAAGCTTTTGTATTGGTCAACTATTTTATTACTATCAACATCTAATACTTTGAGGTTTTATATCTCAAAATTGATCATAAAAAAACTTAGCAAAAACAATGGNTTTAAACTNAAANCCTCCCAATTNACTGTTCTNGGNCTACTNTTATTTATTTGTTTTGNAATACCTGATTATTTTAATTTATTTGAATTTAAAAAACTATATATTACTAGAATAGTCTCTAATGTTTGGCACAACTCAACTTTAATTTTACTATTNCCTTTTNCTTTTCTTCTTTTCTTTNAACAATATCAGGTATTNGAAAATCCTTTGAAAAGTAAACCTNTAGATTTAGTAATAATTACATTTTTAGTATTAATNAATATAATTATAAAGCCTTCTTTTGTNTTTGTTTATATACCTNTTACTTTGATTTTTTTGCTGAAAATAATGCTATCGTTAGGNTTCAGAAAAATAGCCTATTTATTTTTACCAATAATTTTAGGCAGTCTTTTTTTATTAATCCAATATCTGATGATATATAAATTTCAAATTGGATCTATTCAATCAGATGAAGTTAGCCAAGTTATTATTGTTAANCCTTTTAAATATTATTTATATTGGATGCCNGCTTGGTATTTGCCNATAATGTTNTTGTTCTCATATACTCTACCATTTTTTAGCATNATATTAAAACCAAAAATACTAAAGTATAAACCTTTTTTATATGCATTATGTATGAGCATATTTGGTTTATTGATTTCAATTTTTGTTATGGAGTCTGGTCCGAGGCAATGGCATGGTAATTTTATGTGGCAAAATATAATATGTTCATCTTTATTATTTTTAACAAATGTGATTTTTCTAAATACATGCTATTTAAAAAAAAATAACATGTCTGCTAAACTAAAATTTCTCATAGGTATTTTTATGTTACATTGTGTTTCAGGAGTAATATACCTATTTAAGATTTATTATACACATATGTATATTTAAACTTGTTTTTAAAAATTATTAAGAATTCAAACTAAAACAACGGTATTAAAATTTTTCTTTATATTTATTAAATAATCTAAAAAAAATATGGACTATTTTATATTCATCAATTTATTAGTTTCATTAACAATTTTAAATGTTTGGTTGTTACGACATAATAAACAAACACCCTATAGAGGTGGTGATTCTAATAACATAAAAGAAGAGTTCAATGTTTATGGATTACCAGCATGGTTTATGTATATAATTGGCACTACCAAAGTAATTTTAGCAATTTTACTTATTGTCGGCATATGGGAGCGTCAAATTAATTTTTATGTTGTAAGTGCAATGATTTTACTAATGCTTGGAGCGTTAGCGATGCATTTTAAGGTAAATGATCCAATCAAAAAATCTCTTCCTGCTTTTAGTATTTTGCTATTGTTAATATTTATATTATTGAATCATTTATAAATAGATAGAATTGTAAAATCTAATATACTATTAAATCAATCCAATCAAATAATTAAGTTTTAATTTTTGAATTATTTCTAAAAAACTTATTAAGTTCAAAAATTGTAATAAGATTATAATATAAGTTTACAAATGATTAAAAAAGAAATTACATCAATTATACAATCTCGTAAATCGGTTTACCCAAACGAATTTAATGGTGAAATAATTAGAAACGAAGATATTATTCAATTATTAGAAAATGCAAATCATGCACCTTCACACAAAATGACTCAACCTTGGAGATTTAAAATATTCTACCAAAATTCCAAGAAAAAACTTTTAAAAGAAATAATAAAAGTCAATCAATTTTCTGAAATCAAAAAAAACAATCTTGAAAAACGTTTTGAAAAAACAAGTCATATAATTAGTATTTGCATGAAAAAAAATGTTGAGATACTACCAGAATGGGAAGAAATTGCTGCAACTGCTATGGCAGTACAAAATATTTGGATTTCATGCGTAGAAAGTAATATTGGCGGATATTGGAGTACACCAAGTTATACTAAAAAACTCAGAAAGTTTCTTGCACTAGAAAAAAATGAAATATGCTTAGGTTTCTTTTATTTAGGAATTCATCAATCTGACAAACAAAAAAAACTTAGAGATAGTGTGAATAATAAAATTCAATGGTTTAATTAAACACTAATTCAAACTAATTTATTTCGATCAAATTACTCGACTATTATTCTAGATTTCATTTGAGGTAAATGTGGTGTACATACAAAATAGTATGTTTTAACTTCATTCATAACTAAAAAACCAGACTCTCCATAGTCTAAACTATAACCATTATTTATAAGTTGTGAGTTATTATTATTGTAATCTGACTCGCTAACTTCAACTAAATTATGTGTAGAACCTAATTCAAAAAAAATTGTATCTCCAAGCTCACAAGTTATTAAACTTGGACTAAAGTTATGACCAGATGTAGTCATTACATTTGATGGAATAATCTCGTTTTCTTCCTTATTTGAGCAAGAAATAAAAAGTACGCTAAAGACAATAGAAATTAAAAAATATTTTGTGTTGTTCATATTATGAATTTATAAATTATTAAAAATATCCATAATAGAATAATATTATGGCCAATAATAAAGAAAATATACCTCTAATTTTTAATGTGTTTTGTGAATATGATTTATTTGATACAAATTGAGGATAGCAAACCAAAACAAATCCTTTAATTAGGGTTAGCCATCCAAAGAAAGTTACAAATCCAATTAAAGAAAATTCCCAGATATTGTGTAAAATAACAAATGGCGCTCCAATTAAAATTGAAATGTAGCCCATTGAAATTATGAAAGTATCATTTTGTAAATTAATAATCATATTTTGTCTAGATTCCTTACCTATAATTAATGAAGTTCCATTAATTAATGATAAGATTGCTAAAAATTTTAAAAAAAATTCGCTGTCCATTTTTTTATTAGATTTGATACACTAAAAATAACAAATATTTTGAAAAGTATAAGTATTAATAGTGTAAATAGTTGGTATGAAAAAGTAAAAGACAATGGCATAATTCTAGCAGAACATCAAACTAATATTGATGGCAATAAGGATTATTGGGGTTTTGAAGATGCAAAAGAAGAAGCTCAATATGAATATGAAACTTTAGCAAACCATGGTGGAATATATTGCATTTATGAACAAATACTATACTTTATTGATGTTAGCTTTTACCCATTTACAATTCATGATATATATATCCTTGAAAAAGGTGATATTGCACTAATACCAATTCTCTCAAATTTATCAGAATTTCCTATAGATTTTAATGATTTGAATAATGAAAAACCCAAGGATTTAAATTCTAATTTAGATAATTGGGATTGGTTAAAATCATGTCTAACGGACAGTAATTTAAAAGAAGACTTTGGATGGTACACATACAGAGCATACGGAAAAATACCTGAGGGTGTGAGCAAAGTATTTTACTCAGATTTAATTAATTTTCTTACGAGATAATAAATTAACATTATGATTTTAATTGATTTTCTTTGATTGTCTCACTTAATAATATCCCATCTTTAAAATTTAAAAATATATCTTTTTCAAAAATTGATTGATATCCTAAGTGAATGTATTTTAATAGTTTTCCTGTTGGTATTCTAATCTCTCCACTAAACCAATCAGCAAAAATCTCATGCTTGCCAGGAAATAGATAATCAATTCCAACTTTACATATCTTGTCGTCTTTTTTAATATTTGCATGAAGATTTATCAAAAAAAGTTTATCGTCGCGTATCTCCCAAATTGCTAGGTATCCTCTAGTGCATCCAGTTGAATAACCATAAAATTCAATACTTTTTAGCTTCACAAGATGAAAATGTAAAGGTTCAGATGCCATCAAATATTTTTTCGACTTGTAGTTTAAAATATCTCTGATTTGGGCAGTCATAATCGATTAAATTTAGCATTACAATTTAATATTATAAATTGAATTAAACTCTATGAAATATTTTTATATATTAGCAAACTTTCAACTTATTAACATTTAAAAGTTAATAATTATCGAAAAAAATGAAGACAGAAGCTGAGAAGTATTTAAAAACATCTGAAGAACAAAGCATTTTAGAAAGAGTTTCTGAAAAAATACTTTGGAATACAAGATTTATAGTGCTGCTAGCTGTTCTCTTTTCAATCCTTTCAGCTATTTCATTATTTGTCTTTGGAAGTATAGAAATTTTTCATGCTATTGTAAATGATAACCCGCTAGTTAACAATGGAGCAGGTCATAAAGAGATGCTTTATAAAATGATTTCAGCAGTAGATCTCTATTTAATTGGCATTGTACTATTAATATTTGGCTTTGGTATATATGAGTTGTTTATTTCAAAAATAGACATAGCAAGAGAAGATTTAAGTGTAACTATTCTTGAAATTGAAAATTTAGATGAATTAAAAAATAAAATCATTAAAGTTATTGTAATGGTTTTAATAGTATCCTTTTTTGAAAGGGTTTTAAAAATGTCTGACTCATACTCCACAGCGATGGATATGCTTTGGTTTGCCATATCTATTTTTGCAATTTCATTTGGAGTATATTATCTAAAAAAACACGATTAATGAGATATTCATTATTTATAATACTATTTTCATTTTTCTCATGCACCAACATGACAAAAGAAAGCTATATTTTAAATTATGAGACATTTGTTAATGACATTGAACTAAAATCTGAAGACTTTAGCACGAATGATTGGTCAAAAAACGATTCATTATTTGAATTATACAGCTCACAGCTTTTTAACGAATACGAATCGCAATTAACAGCAGAAGAAAGAGATAAAATTAATTNCCTTACTGGAAAATATACNGGANTGAGGATTAGTAATTTTGGCAAAGATATATACAAAAGTATTGANGATTTTGGANCTCAATTTGAATCTATGCTTGAAACTATTTCAGAAGAATTAAATCANNTAAATGACACTTTATAATNATGANAAAAAATAATTTTTATTTANCACTANTAATTTCANTNGCTNTTNTGATTNCNNCTTGTGGCGGTGATGATTTAGCTATAAATGTTGAGGAGTCTAAANAAATTACTAAANGTCAAATGATAGTNAATCAAGGCTTTAGTTTTCAGGACAAAGCTTCTNAGCCAATNGGAATGGGAATTTTTGGCGATGGCAATGTTAATACNGGAGAGTTTTTTGATGTTATTGATANTTGGGAGAGATTTAAAANTCAACAATCAACAGATACAGATGTATATATAGATATGTCAGGAGGAGTTGATTNTGGCATTGAATNGACTNAAGNGTATNTTGAGGAAATTANANNTACTCTTAAAAACGATGGTAACTATTTTAAAATTGNNANNGNANTTGAAGNCTTTCCGATTANCAATTATAAAACAGCATATTCTGAATTTNTNAATNNGGATAACTNTAGAGGANGTCNNCTCANAACTAAAATTAGCTCTTGATNAATGTNTTAATCAAAAAGATAAAGTATCCATTTTCATAACTGATTTTTTGCTAGATGAAGGAATAAGAACAAAACCAAGCTCATTAAATTCGAATATTNNANNCAAAATAACTGAAGACGGTACTGCTTGGGCTATTGAAGAGTTTGCCGATTATTTTGGTGATAATAATATATTAGAAATAGTTGCTGTACAATANAATCATCCTAAAGGNANNTATGGNTGNAAAGGTCAATCAAAAGATTGTTCTAAATATCTTTACTATATGTTTTTTACNCCNANACATTTNGTTGGAACTAATTCAGCAGTTAATGACATAATATCATCAATGAAATCATTTGATAGAACTGAATATATTAAGATTGATCCTTTATCTTTTGGGTTTTNTAATAGTGAAATAAATGGCGTTGGAAATGTTGANTATAATTATTCTTCAGTAAGAAGACTTNCCCCAAANATAATTGATGATTTTAATGTTCAGTTTATTCCATTTAATATAAACATGTTTCGTAGTAGCCTAANTGACTCAGGAGTTGAAATATTTGATGATGTTAAAATTATTAATAATATAAGTCTTAATGACAGAAAAAANCTAAACAGTTCNCCATACAGTTTAAAAGTAGGGGCAAAATTTTATGATATTACTGATTTTTTCTANGAAATAAACTCTATAAATAAAAATAAATTATCTGATTTTGGTATGTCATTTGATGTGAATAATTATCCTGGCAACTTAAAAGATCAAAATACAGATAATTCACTATCAAGTCCTAGATCAAAAATAGAGAAGGATCTTTTTAGTTTCAATGATAGAAATTATTCTGTAACACTCAATAAGTTAGCTCTTAATAACTCAGCATATTTTGGCGGCGACAAAGAACATGGAAAATTATATTTATGTGACATAGAAATTATTTCGCCAACATTTGATGATTATAAAAATGATTTTTTAAAATGGAAGTTTTATAATGAATACGGGTATCTTGAAAATAATGGATTAATTGGAAGTATTAATAAAGCACTACAAGCCAATAAAGGAAATTATAAAAATAAAGTTCTATACTCATACATTATAGCTTTAAATGATAATAAATAATTAAAACCACTATGAACAAACAAAAATTTTACACAACTATTATTTTGATGTTAATGTTTTTTAGCGGCTATGCCGAGACAGCAACTACTTCATCATATAAAAGCATTGTTACAGTTATATATTTACAAGCTGTGACCGTTGGCGCAATAGTCTCTATAATAACTATAGGCCTTGTAAGTATTAATGCATATGACCTAATTGACAAAAGAATAAGAAAACAACGTGATGTGTTAAAAAGACGCATTACATTTTTTACTGTTCTACTTAGCACTCCCCTAATTTGGATATATTACACTACTCAAATAATGTATAACTCCGTTAGCAACAGTATAATGGGATTTAACTGGTCTATGTCAGATGCTTGGATTGGTAAAAAATTAGTTACCGCATATGTAAACGGTACATTATATGTTGGGCTCTCCTACCTTGTCTTCTTTATTTTATTTGCTTGGGTGTTTACAAAATTTGGCAAATACAAAGGATACACAGTTCTTAAGAGTAATCATAAAATTTTAGGAATAATTTCATTTAACAAAAAAATTAAATAACTATGAGTACAGATACAACACAAACAAGTAAGTATTTTCTAGTATGTGCAGGAGGTACAGGTATGAGATGTTTACAATCTTTTGTAAATATGTGTGCTTTGGGAATGTTTTCGGGTCAAATTGTTGATTTATTATTATTAGACACCGATGCAGAAAACAAAGACAAAAAAAATGCGGAAAATTTAGTTCAAAAGTACAAAAGCTTGATGAATAATTATGGTGAAGCTAAACATGACAAAGCAGGCGAATTCTTTTCAACTCAAATTAATTTATATTCATTTGTTCCAGATTATTCTAAAGATACATCAAAGCAATTTACTTTGTTATCAGAAATGCTAAAGGGTGATCCTAAAGTTAACAAAAGACTTGGCGATTTAATGTATGATGAGCCTGTTCAAGAATTCAATCTTGCACATGGTTATCGTGGACAAACACATTTAGGTTCATATTTAATGTATCATGCCTTTATTGATGAAATTAGAAAAGCAAACGCTGATGACAAATACAAATCATCTAGTGAACTTTATAAATTCATTGATAGAATTAAAGACGCTAATAATGAAGGTGAAGCCAGAATCTTTTCGATGGGCTCAACGTTTGGAGGGACAGGAGCTTCTTCTATCCCAGTTATGCCAGTTGCCATTACTGACGCAGCTAAAATAATTACCGGAGGAAAAGTAGATTTATCCAACTTGAATTATGGAGCTACAATACTTGGAAATTATTTTACATTCCCCTCTCCTTCCCAATCTCACAAGAAGAAAGAAGGAATAGTCTGTGATTCACAATTTTTCCCCTACAATGCTGCATTATCCCAGATGTATTATATCAAAGACCCTTCTATTTTAGAAACATATAAAAGATTTTACTTTTTGGGATGGGGAGAATTTTCTAAAGTAAATACTGAGGATTACAAAAATAAAATTTCAGGAGTAAAAAGTTCAAAAACAATAACTGGCGGGAAAGATCAGGAAAATCCAGCTCATTTATTAGAGTTTATGTGTGCTTTTGCCGCAAAACATTTTTATGAAACTGNTAAAGTTGAAGATTTAAAGCAAATCAGCAAAACTCAAATGAAATTTAAAGGANTAGGATTCGCAANCAAAGGTGATGATAAAATTCCAATGGTACATTTTGAAGATTTNGTNACATATCCAGCTGAATCNGGAGAAAAGGGTATTGANGAACAATTTAGAGCTAATTTATATGCNNTNTATGCTTTTAGCTCAATGCTTCAAGAAAGATACTCAGGTAATGTAGAAAACTTTTTATCTGACTTAAATAAATACAATTCAACGTATGAATTATCAGATGAAGAAATTGAATCNTTAGGATATTTTCTNTCTTATTTTTCTGTATCNACTGATACTATTGATGGAAAAGAAAAAAATATTCCAGGTTGGTTTTCTCAAATATGGCATTCTCTAAATGAAGCTCCTGACGGAACATTTTTAGGTATANATCCAAGAGTTTTTGGAGGTCAAAACGAAAAAATGTGGATGCCTGAATGGTCTTATTTATATAAAGAAACATCAGAGANTAACCAATGGGATCAGTTTATTAAAACTTTTAAAAANAAAAATGGNAATAAAAAAGATGCTAATTTATCAGATTTACTNTCAGATGTNAGGCTTGCATTTCATAGTATGACTCACATNATTNTTGATCCAGAAGCCAAAAAGAAAAAAATTGAAAACGCAGAAGAAGTACAAGCGTAATAANTAATATTTAAGTATACCGACATGTCAAAAAAAGCAAACAGAATAGCACTACTTGCAAAAAATGGTAATATATCATCAGGAATTACAAAAGCAGATGATGGATGGAATGATTTAACTCAAGTTGAAAATTATGTTGAGAAAATTGAATTACCAAAGCTTAACACTGATACTGATATTCAGAATATCCTAACAGCAATCCCATCACCATGGGCTCGTGCATANATGCAATATGCAGCACTTTTAAGACCATACTTNACNGATCCATTNAGAAAAAGTGCTGATTATGCCGGAGAAACTAAAGATACTGTTCAGGGAATGGACTCACTTTATTTATCNCTTCAGGAAGAATGGAAGGGATTAATTGCTTTATTAGCTCTTAAAAGTGANAATATCAATGTTGAAAGAATTGTATTANAATATGTTGATGANTTAAAATATGATGAATTAAATGATGCTCAAAGATTTGAAAGAGTTAAAAACGTTTATCAACTTAAAGGTGCTTTNGGTAATATGTTATTTGCAGATGCAAATGTTTGGGGAGATGTTAATAGACCTGATGGTGAATATAATCCGCCATATTTCCAACTAATAAAATTTGATGAAATTCTAATNGCAGCAACACATCCTAGATCACTAGCATANCCTGCGGCNCACTATAANGAATTGGAAAATAAAAACATTTCATGGTTCAAAAAAGGAAANCTTGTTGANCCATTACATCATTTAAAAGCTCCTGAACTTGATAAATTATATCACTATGTCAATCAAATTAGAAAAAATTTAGAGACCTATGATACTAAATTNTCTAAAGATGANGTAAATACAATAAATCTTAAAAAATTCCTTCAGGATTGGGCTCAAGANATTCAACTATTTGTTGANCAAAAACATACTTCATTTAAAATGCGAGATGTTGGTGTTCTTGATTTTTTCAATGAATTTCATTCACCATTCGATATTGTATTTAATATTGANATGAAAATTTATAAACATGANGGTAAATATTTAACNGAGAATGTTACTGGTGATTTAGAAGAATTAAATCCTGATCANCTACTNCTTGATGCTAAAGAATCGAAAATAATTCTATTGAAATCTGGTGGTTTTAATGATTATTTAGCAACTGCATTAGAAGCAGTCGGCGATGATGGAGAAAAATATTTTTTCTCTCTTCCATTAAGTGAATTAGGATTAAGAGAATTTTACTCAAATCTTAATACATTATTAAAGTTTGGAAAAGGAGATAAAAATATTTCTGCCAAATATATCAAGTCAATTGAATCTGTGGAGGTNACACTAGAGGTAGAAATTGACGGNCATAAAACACCATTTTCTAAAATATATAAAATACAAAATGTNGATGANCCNCTAGATACAAATGTTGTTCTATGGCCAAACTTTACAGCTAGTAATTGGAATNCTTATTANATGTATTCTGAGGTTTTACATAATGATGATAAAATAAAAGGTATACCATTAATTTCAAAATCTGATGATTACGAGGAATTAATGTATAAANATGGNAAANAGAATGAACTGTANTACATTACNGATGAATTAGATGTTCCAGATCATTTACAACAAGCTNATGCNCATTTATTAGTGAGTTATGATAAGGATAGATTAAAAGGTTCAGATCTAAANTATGAGATTTATAACTCTAATGTTCCTTTTAAAGGAATCGAATTAAGAGGAAATGAAGGCGACTATGACGATTACAATTGTGGTTATATTTTATTAGATGANTCAAAATCTGATGCTGCAAAAGGAATTGTTAATCTTGATGAAAATGAACTTGCTAAGGTTGATGTAGGTATTGACTTTGGAAGTACAAACACNACAATAAGTTANAGAACAGGAGATGATACATCAACTGTNTTATCATCACAAAACCGAAGAAGATTTTTATTAGGCCATGATNTAAATGATAATAATTCATTAGCTAAACCAAANGAGTTATTTTTCTTTCAAAATGATGAGCCNGGATATTTTTATAAGTCTTCATTATTAACACATCATAGATTTCGTTTNAAAAATGCACCAGCATCTTTTGCAAATGTCATTACAGGTGGGTTTCCAGTATGGGAAGAAAACCTTAATATAATTGGAGGTGACGAAGAAAAAGTTTTATTAGATATTAATAATACTAACGCCGAAATATTACATGACTTAAAATGGCGAAAGCAAGATCAACACATAAAAAATAAAAAAGCATTTTTAAAAACTATTTGGTTNTTAATAAATGCAGAGCTATTTTCAGATAACAAAAGACCGNTTTCTCTTTCATGGTCATATCCAACNTCAATGCCTAACTCAGTTAGACATGACTTAGAAGGAGTATATTCTGAAATGGTAAATACTGTTGTACCTATTAATGANAATTCAGTGTCATTGGCTCAAATTGGTGGAGACAAAAATTTACCGTTTAAAGTTTTATCAGAAAGTGAAGCNGTTTCAGAATATGTTTTAAATAAAGGAGGAGTTAGTGTATCAAAAGATACNGTACTTATTAACTTCGATATAGGAGGAACAACTTCTGACATAAGTATTTTAGTAAATGATCCAGGTGATAAAAGAGCTAATTTAATTAGACAAACATCTGCAAAATTAGCAGCAAACAGAATGTCTACTGCGGCTAAATTTTCTAAAGACTTAAGAAAATGTATTGAGTATTTTGTTAAGAAAAATCATCTAAATATTAAATGTTTAGAGGAGTTTGATAAGAATTCAGATGTATCAACATATCTACTAAATATTGTTTTCAATAAACTTGAAAAAAATAAAATAGATGGCAGTCTATTTTACAATCAATGTTGGAACCCTGACGACGATACCTTAGATAGAGGTGAAACAAGAGGACTATTTGCTATAGCATCATATATTTCTGGCTTATTATTATTCCACACAGCTCAAAAGGTAAGAGGGCTTATTGAAAATGGAGAATTAAAGCAGAAGAAATATCATATTAAATTTAACTCATTTGGAAAAGGTGGAAGATTATTTGATTGGCTAAGAAATGGTGTTAATGAAAATGAAGCAAATAAGTATTATGAAGATTGTTTTAGACTTGGAAGCCAAAGAGATTCAAATGATATAGACATAATCGCCTCATTTGGAAATTACGAAGTTGCAGAAAATACTAAAAAAGAGGTTGCATTTGGTTTAGTAAATAAATATGAAAGTTTTAAAACAGATAGCAAGAGCGGAAGTGAAGTTATTGGAGAAGACGGATATAAGTTTAAAGGAAAACCACTTTCTTGGAATCAAGAAATTACTCCCGAAATGATTCACGAATTTGGCGAAGCACTTGAATTCCCAACTAATAGTGATTTACCTAGATTTACTCTTTTCATTGACAGATATATTTCACTTGTAAGAGATTGGAATGTGTTTGATACTTCAGTAATAAAATCAGAAATCTCAAGCTTTGCTGAAAGAAAACTTGAGAATTATGTAAAAACAGATGCTGCTTGGATTGATCATAAAATGACAGCTAATAAACTTGAACTTAAAGACTTTAAGTTAACTGCATCGCCATTTTTATATGAAGGTATGTGTTTTTTAGATGAAGTGTTAATTCCAAAACTATATTCACTTAACCAAGACAATACAAAACCAACGGTGCTTTCTAATGGCGAGGATGAATAATAAATAATTGCAATGCATAAATGAAGAAATATTTATTAATCTTCATGCTTTTTTTGTGCAAAATAATACTTGCACAAGGAGTGGTTAATTCTGAAAAGCTATTTATTTCTGATGTAGATAAGTTTTCATTAGTATTTTCCCCAAGTATTGATTTACAAAAAGGAAATTCTGATGTTTTAGAGTCTGGCATTCAACTATCATCACTTTATAAGCTAAATGCTAAACACTGGATAAAAATTTCAGGAGGATTAGATATAATTAGAGAAGATGGTGAAAATGTATCTAACGATCAATTTTGTCAAATTAGACATACTTACACACTCAATAATTGGAGTCACACCTTTACATTTTATCAACTTCAATCAAATTTTAATCTTGGCGTATCCAAAAGAGAACTTATAGGAGCTGGAGTAAGATTTAAACCTATTAAAACCAAAAAAATTAAATATGATTTTGGGCTAGGTATTATGCATGAAGTTGAAGAATATAAAATAGATATTGATAACTCAAATATGTTTAGAATAACATCTATGAGTATAATGAAATTAATATTTGAAAGTTTTGAATTAAAAAATATAACATATTATCAACCAAGCTTTGATAGCTTTTCAGATTTCAGAGTAATGAATGAATTTGACATTTCATTTGAAATTAATAATTGGCTTTCATACGAACTTAATTATATAGTAAGATTTGATAACCAAAAACCAATTTTTCTTGATGAAAAAATTGATAATTACATAACCTCAGGCTTTAATTTTAAAATCGAAAATAAAAAATAATATGTCATTGAGAGTTACTTTATTTATAAGTTGTATTATCAGTTTTTTGCTAAATACCGAAAGATGCTTTTCTGATAACCCAAGTAAATTAACTAATCACGCGAATCTTTATTATTGGTACGCTACAGAATCACAACATAAATTATCTCTTTATGACTCTGCTAAAGTTTATGCTAAAAAGTCAAATTATTTTCTTAATACAATTGATTCATTAAATCCTGAATATGAAAAATTATTGATGAAAAATAATAGTATTATCAATCACTATGATCATACTAATGCCATAAACTCTGATAATTTAAATGGAAGGTACCCTTATTTTCCAATTATTATGGGTGAAAATAATCATCATGTATTAATTGATGATGCTAATGAATTATGTTTAGAAGAAGCGTTAATAAGTCTAGGTTCACAATTAAAAGGGAGTAAAGATATTTTTTCTCAGCCATATTTTAGTNTTATTCAAACTAATTATGATGATCCTGAAATTTATGAGGTTATAAGACAAGTAGTAACATCTGAGTCGTGCCATTATATTATTAATTCACACGAGNTGATAGAAGTACTTAACCAGTTTAAAACTAATTTTAATACAAATGATTTGAACTTATTATCAAATCATTTTGACACTAAGAAAATAGGAATTATTGATATTAACTTTATAGATTCCATAAATAAAATTTATTATAACTCTGCAAGCTTTAANGAATTTANTACTAACTCAAATGTTTTAAATCAAATTGCATACGTTGAAAGNTTCAAAGAAGATAAAATACAAAATAAAAAAANAATCATCAATGCACTNATAATATTATTATCATTTCTATTANTATTGTTAGTGGTAGCTAAAATAAAAAGTGCACTTTTCGTTTTAAATTATTTCTCATTCTCAATAATAATTTCTTTTATAATTATATACTTGCTGATATTAACCTTGAGATTACTGCCAGTACAAGGAATTAGTTTTTATTTAGANTCTCAATCTCTNGCATGGAGATTTTCTACTGCATTTATTTTTTCAATTGTTCCAATACTAATAACATACATTGGCATAATGAAAGCGAGTTTTTTGAAAGAAAAAGTAAATAAACCTATGAGCTTAACTGCGATTTGCTCAGGTGTATATTTTACATCATGTTTCTATTTTTTATTATTCCACATATATGATAATGGACTAATAATCGAAAATTTTATTCAAAATTTTGCTTTAGCAGGCTTCTTAATAATTCCTGCTTANAGTATAGGCCACTCATCTTCTAAACTAATAATCAATAATGAAAAAAATAATTTATTTTTTATTACTACAAATTTATTATCGGTAACATCCTTATTTTATTTTTTAATTCTATCCCCAAAAATTGAAACTCTTATTCTTCCAATTTCAATTATAATAATTGTTAGCTTAATTAGCTACTACTCAAATAGNATTTCAGAAACTATTGATGAAATTTTCAAATCNAAAAAAATCATAGAATCACAAAAAAATAATGCATTCAAATTCGTAATGCCAAATAATTTTATTCAAAAAACAAATGATGATANAATTTTTTCTGATAANACATTAAATGTTAATATGATTTACGGAGAAAATGGTTCAGGAAAAACTAAAGTCGTAAATCAAATTTCTAATATTATTGAATCTTCTAATTTTTTCTATGGNGATTGTGATAAAGAAACAAGTGTAATTAATTATGAGCCATTTGTNGAAGCATTTTCTGGGGTTATTGGCTCAGGCNCATTTGACGACCAAGCTTCTCAAGCAAATATTCTTAGNGAAAAATTAAATGATTCAGGATTATTAGATTTAGTTCCAGGAGGTCAAATTGTAGGAGCTGTTACCTCTTCAAAAACTGGTGAAGTTAGAGATCATAAATTTATAATTAGAGAAATAACTGGATTTTTACAAAAAAATAAAGATGCTACAATCATAGCTATTGAAGATATTAATAATATTGATCCTAATTCACTGATTTTGCTCAAAGATTTAATTTACGAAATAGGCGTTAACTACAATAAATATGGTAAGATTTCATTCATTTTAACTTCATCAGATTTATCTAGTGATGAAAATAATTTATCCTTTATTTCTGAATTAGCTACTAATAAAATAATTAATGAAAATATAATTTATTCTGATTTATCAAGTCAGTATGTAGATTTTAAATTTGATTTTATAAATAATCTAAGATTAGATTATGATTCTGAAATTAAAATATTAAAATTTTTGAATGAAAATGAAGTTGATTCTCCACTTCATATCACTGAAATAGTAAAACAATTAGATACGTTAAATTATTTTGATGAGAGCAAAAAAAGATTATTACCAAATTGTGATTTTAATAAAATTTCTATTTCAAAAATAATTTCAGGCATATATACTGACACAATTGAATCATTTGATAATGAGATGTATAATATTTTAGAATGCGCATCGTATATTGGTAAGACATTTGAAGCGAACGTAATTGTAAGCATTTTAGCAAAAGAGAGATTAGACATATTAAATAGATTAAGAGAAGCCGAAAAGAAAGGTTTAATTATTGATAAAAATGATCAAGATGATATTTATGAATTTGTATCAAGATCATTTATGAAAGAAATTAGACATTACAGCATCAACCAAAATCAAAAATATAATGAAGAAAATTCAAACGTCAAAGTATCACAAATAGTAAAAGAATACAATGAACGAATTATAAATTATTTTTATTCATTAAAAGATTTCAATTTACAAACTATAGATTTAAATCTACTAATTTCATTAGCTAATAGATCATTTGAAAATAACTTTTACAGAAAAACAACTAATGATAGATGTATTGAGCTGAATAAAGCTGCTGCTGAAAGATCTCAAAAGTTAGGCAATTTTGAAGATGCATTAAAAATGTACAGCAATTTATACGAAATTTCAAATAAGTTTCAGTATTTAGATTTGAAACTTGAAGTTTTGTTAATAATGATTAAAGATTATATTGAAATTGGTCAAATTCAAAAAGCCCTAGAATTAGAGAGTGAATTAAATAACAGTGCATCAAAAGAGGATCTGGAAATTGACAGAAAAATATTAAAATCAAATCTATTATTATTATCTCTTAGAGAAAATGAGGCTAATGATTTATTAAATTCATTAGAGATTAGTAATTTAAATCCAAAGCAAAAAATTAACTATAATTTATTGCTAGCACAAATTTTAGACTCTAGAGAAAAAGATGATGACGCATTCAATATTTATAATAAACTATTAATTGAAAATAATTTATCAGAAGCTCAAACATGTTTAGTATTCAATAAGTTAACTGATTTAAATATTCAACACAATAAAATTAAAGAAGCTGAAAAATCAGCAGAAAAAGGTCTAGCTATTGCAAACAATATGAATAATGAGGATTTAACATCTAATTTTATTTTTCACTTACTAAAGATCTCATTTAGAAATGGGAATATTTCATCATATAAATTATTTAATAAAAAAGCTATTGAATTTTCTGAAAAGAACTCATTGAACTTACAAAATCAGTTTTCACTTTTTGTTGCACAAGTAGCAAAATATATTAATAACGAAAGTGAATTTAATGAAATAAAATTTTCTGCTGAAAGACTTCTCAAAATGGCTAATTATAATAGAGACTATGGAATTGAAAATAATATTTTACTATATTATACTATTGTAAAATCATTAAACAGTAATGATAAAAATACTCTCATAGAATTAAAAGAATTTCTTTTAAAGAATAAGATTGATGATCTAAGATTAAAAATCACATTACATATGATGCATGATGATTTAGCAATTTTATATAAAAATAAATCTGAAATGTTCATCAATAATATAAATGAAGATATAATTAGAGAAATTCCTACTCTAGCTCCAAAATATTATTATTTAAGAGGAATGATGAATGGAAAATCTATAAATGATATGTCAGCCAAATATTATGAAGAAATTTCTAAAATTAAGGAATGTATATTTTACGAGGAATTACCATTTTCTATTAAGTTATCTAAATTTGATGGCAAAGAAAATATTTGCTCAAAAATCTTTATGTCTAAAAGAATTCAAATGTTTATTAATGAATAAGTATATCTTTTTAATAATTTCTGTTTTATTTTTTTCATGCGTTAATACAAGTCAAAATAGTATAAACGATTTGTCAACAGCAAGTACACAAAGCAAAAATCAAAATTCATCTGAATCAAATTTTGAAAGTCATATGAGAGGTGATTTAATTAAAGATTCATCTGAAAAAAAGACTAATGATTTAAGTGAAATAATCAATGATGAGCAATTTTCAAGCCTAAATAAAATTAAATTATCTAAGTCAATAAATACTAAACAAAATGAGTACCATCCAGTTCCTAATAGTGATGGGAGTATCATATATTTTGTTGGAATGGATAGAACTGGACAATTTTCAACTAAAATTGACTTTACTCAAACAAGAGATTACGGCGGTGAGGATATCTGGATGTCTAAAAGAGAACACGGACTATACACTGAAGCTAAACCTCTAATTTCCTTGAATGATAACACGCACCAATCCGTAACATCTATTTTAGAAGATGAAATATTAATATATGGCATATATGAAGAATCATATAAAGTTGATGGATCAGGAACTGATGCAGGTTTTTATAATGGAGATATATTTAAATTTAATTTAATTACTGAAAAACTGATCCATCTTGGACAACCAATTAATTCGATTTTCTTTGAATCTGATGCATTTATAACAACAGATGGCAAGCACATTTTGTTTGTTAGTGATAAAAATACATTAGGGCCATATAAACAAAAAGGCTGGAAACATAATGATAGTTTTTGGGGAAATACTGACATATTTATTAGTGAAAAAATAGATGACTATTGGAGTGAACCTATTAATTTAGGAATTGAAATAAACACAGATTTTGCTGAAAGAACACCTTTTTTATCCCTTGATAAAAAAACATTATACTTTTCTTCTAATGGACATAATGGTTATGGTGAACAAGATATATTTGTTTCAAAACGTATTAACGACTCCTGGACTTCCTGGACTTCACCTAAAAATTTAGGTTCAAAAATAAATGGGCCATATAATGATTGGGGATTTAAACTTTATGATGATGAATCGAAAGCTATAATGTCATCAGAAACAAAATTACCATATAAAGTTAATACTCAACTTTTAGGAGATGGAGGGATAAGAGAACATAACCTAAGAAATGGATATAAAGTTGAAGGTAAAGCATCTGCAAGTTTTAATTATCAGTGTAGATCTGATATTTACTATGTTGATATAAAAAATGAAAAACTAACAGTAACTATTGATGATATGTTGTTTAATTTCAATAAGTATGATATTAAAAAATCAAATATAAAACTGTTAGATAGATTAGCTGAATTAATAAATGATAGTAAAGATTATAACATCAAAATATTAGGGCATACTGATAATTTTGGAGATGACATATACAATCTAAATTTATCTGAAAAAAGAGCAAAGGCAATATATGATGAAATGATTAAAAGAGGAGTTGATTCTGAACGATTGATATTTAAGGGTATGGGTGAAAGTCAACCAATATTTTTAAATAATTCTGAAGAAAACAGAATTAAAAATAGACGCGTAGAAATTATTTTTGAATAGATTAATATTGTCATTTTAATGTCCTACTCATCAAATTACATAACGAAAAAAAGTTTAAAAGAAGTTGAAAAATATGCTGATAAACTTTTTGAAGAGTTTGGCATTGACATTGCATTTACGCATCACTTTTATGAAAGATTAAATCATCCACGTAATGGTAAACAAATTTCTGAAGATGAACTTAAAGAATTGTTCTTAGAAATGTTCAAAAACGCAAAGCAAGATATACTATCATTAAAACTAAACTCCGAAATTGTAATAAATGATTTTTCATCTAAATTAAACATCCCATTTGTATTAGTATATGATCATAAAAATCAAGAACTTGATCTTGTCAGTAAAACTATTATGCGAAAACGAGACTTTAAGACAGATGGAAATAAAATAATTATTTGAAAAATGAAATAATTAAATATTTACTAGTTCAACAGCATGCCTAATTCTAGTATTATTTCGTGGAAAAATTATATCTGCTGATTGTATTATATCCTTATTTTTGAAATTAGTATCGTAAATTAAAATATAATTTGCAGAATATTCTTTAAGAACTCCAATATATTCAGTTTTAGTTTCATTTAAAACTTGTTCTACAATAACATTTTTACCTATATACTTTTCCCATACAGGTTGATGACTTTCGCCACTAAAGTCATTTAGAGAATTGTCTTTAAAGCTTCCTAAAATTTTATCTTTATTAGATGAGCTAATTTTAGATTTTGACATTACGTTACCAGCTATATCAAAAATAGCATCCTTTACAATATTAAAAAATATCACAATTTTTCTAAGGAATTTAACAAAGAAATTAGGATTCAATAATTTTTTTAATTCTAATTCCCTAGATTCTGATTTTATATTATTTATATCATCACAATTAACAAATGATACAATCTTTTCAATTTCAACAAATTCTGTTTTATATAAAATATAGTTTACTTTATTGTAGTCAATATCATTAAAAGTTTTTTTGTGAATATCTGTAAATTGAAGTTCTATCGCATTACTAGTAATGTACATCTTACCCCAAATAATTTCACTATTAGATAGGTATAAATGACATTTTCTAGATTGAAAAATCCTTAAGCAACGATCTTTTTTAGAGCCCTTAATAAAAGCTCCAACCACACCAGTTACTGATATTATAATTAAAGAAAATAAAAACGAGTCCATAAAAAGATTTGGTAACTCTATTCGTATTCTTGTCTAGAGGCTTCTCCTAAAGTAATACTGTCAAACTTTGATCCAATAAGTTTTCCTTTTTTATCTCCAATCTGAACCTTAACACCAAATGTATCAAAAAATAGACGTTCTACTTCTTTAATAGTCATTGATGCCTTAATCTCTAAATCAACATTGTTAATAGAAGTATCAACATCAATTGAGGTTTTTTTGTTGAGATCAGCAAAACTTAAAGATTCATCTGCTCTTTGATTTCCTTTATAAATCAATAATGAAAGATTAAATGAATCTTTAAATTCCTTATTAATTGTTCTTAGCTTCTTATTACCACTAACTGAGAAATCATTTGATTTAAAATTATCAATAATTTTATTAAAAATTCCCATTCTATTTTGTTCTTACTGAACCAAGTGTTTTGTCATTGGAAATATGACCACCTCTAGCTGTTTTAATATTAATTTTAACACCCATTTGTTGGAATTTCTTTTCTAAATTTCCAATTTTCATATTTGCTCTAATACTAAATTCAGAACCCTTAGGTGCATCCTCAGCACGTACCTGAGCCAATGTCTTGCCTGGGCTAGCGCTTATGTTGCTATTACCTTTTTTAACATCTAAAGTTAATCCATACTCAGCTTTAAATTCACGCTTTAATGTAGCAACTTTTTTTCTTCCATTTATACTAATATCTGCCATAATTTTAATTTTATTTTTGTAAATATAAATAAGTTAAATCTATTTAACAAGAGTTAAGCTACCGTCTTTACTAAAAGAGAAATTTTTAAATTTTTCTAGAGCTCCTTTTCCAAAAAGTAGGGTCGAATTATCATTAAATGAAACTGAAACTATCAAATTATTTATAATAAAATTTCCAATTTTTACATTTGACAATCTAACATATTCAATTGGAATTAATTCTCCATTTGCTATTTCAGCATTAGCATTTTTAATATTCAAGCTTTCAACTTTAGCTCCACTTGATTTTATTTTACTTAAAAGAGAAGGAGTCATAAAAATATCTGAAGCTCCAGTGTCAAAAATAAATTTTTCTTTTACTCCATTAAAGTCAATATCAATCATATGCATATTTGCATCACCTTTTATTAACTCAATAATTTGTAAGGAGTCACTGCCAATAATATCCAGTGGATTATAAACATTATCATAATTGAAATTGCCTACAACTCTATCACCATTATTCCAAGTGCCAGTCCATTTATCTCCATTAGCACTGGTATAAGTGCCCTTACCATTTCTCATACCATCCTTATATTCTCCTACGTATTTAACTCCATTAGCACTGGTATAAGTACCCTTACCATTTCTCATACCATCCTTATATTCTCCTACGTATTTATCTCCATTAGCACTAGTATAAGTCCCCTGACCATTTTGTTTACCATACTTATATTCCCCTGCGTATTTATCTCCATTAGCAAAAGTATAGGTACCATTAACAATTTGGCCATCTTTAAAAACCCCATTAAAGGAATCGCCATTTTCTTTATTAAATATTCCGGGGCCATTAATACAATCTCCCTTAATACATCCTTCACTATTAGTATTAAAACAAGCTTGAAGTGATATAAAACAAACTAATACAATTAAGAAATTTTTATTTATTTTCATTTTTTTCATTTTTTTTGTTTTCATGATTTTCTAACATTAATATTTGATAATTATTAATAATTGCACCCACTAATAAATTAAGGAGTAAAAATGCTGAAATCACATACCATATTACATGATACGAGGTAATAATAGTACTTGAAACATTAATTAACTTTAACTTATTAGCTATTAATAAATTATATCTTATATCTGTCCAATCTTCACCAGTTAGTATTCTAAATAATGTAAAACTAGTTTCGGATAAATTTCCATAGGGATCCGGAGAATTTATTGGTGAGTTTGGTGATTGACTATAATACTCAGCTAATGCTTTTTGTTGCTGATCATCAAGATTTTTATTAGGTAATTGAAATAAAGTAACACCAATTACAGAGAAGAGATACATAAATATCAAAAAGAATATGATATTATAAAATAATGATTTCATAGATTTAGCCAAAACTGATACAATTAGCTTTATTTCTTCATTAAATTTTAGCAATCTTAAAACTCTAAAAACTCTTAGGACTCTAATTGTGGTTATTGTAGTTGCATTTTCAAATAATGACTCAGGAATAAAACAAATAATTACTATTGATAAATCAAAAATATTCCAAGATTCATTAATATAACTTTTAAAAGAATCACTGGCAGTAAATCGAAATACTACCTCAAACGTAAAAATTATCAAACAAAATAATTGAATTGTAGTAATTAATGTACTAGTCGTATATGTTTCTACTCCAATAAAAAAACAATTGATTAATATTATGAGAATTATAAATTTTTCAAAAAATGTAGACTCTACAATATTTTTTACACGCTGTTTCATTGATATTAAATTAACTTAACAAATATAATGTTTTAAGTAAGCCACAATAAATCACTTTAAATCATTTTTGTTAATTTTTGTTAATTTTATTTAATTTTGAATTTAATGATATCTATAGATAATGAATAAGTTACTTGTCCTTTTTTATCTGATTTTAATAAGTTGTGAAACTTATAATTCGAAGAACGATACTAATAATGGTAAAAAAGATTCTAATTTGGAAATATTGGATTCTCATACTAAAGAGAAATACAGTTATTTACCACTTTCAGATGGACAAATTGTTCATCATAATAATTACTCACTAGCATATAATGAAAAACATGAACAAGCAATATGGGTGTATTATTTATTAACATCAGATATGATTAATGGCACAATTTCTAGGAAAAATAATTTTAGAGTTGATAAAAAAATAAATAAAGGTTCAGCAACATTATCTGATTACAAAAATTCTGGATACGACAGAGGTCATCTTGCTCCAGCTGCCGATATGAAGAATTCGGCAATATCAATGTCTGAATCATTTTTATTTTCAAATATTTCACCACAAGTTCCATCATTTAATAGAGGAATTTGGAAAAAACTTGAAGCCTTAGTAAGACACTGGGTAGATTCAGAAGGAGATATGTATATTGTAACAGGCCCAATTCTAAAAGATTCTATTGGAACAATAGGAGATAATAAAGTTACTATTCCTAAAAGTTTTTATAAAGTAATCTATTGCAATCAAAACGAAAAGATGATTGGTTTTATAATACCAAATAAAAAAAGCAATGATTATCTTAATAGTTATGTAACAACAATTGACTATATAGAGTCTATAACTAATATTGATTTCTTTAGCCCATTAGATGATTTTCTTGAAAAAGAATTAGAATCTAATGTAAATTTGTTAGCTTGGAATTTTAAAAATTGATTTAAATGGAATTATTTACTGTTGAAAACCTAATTACTTTATTGATGCTAATATTGTTGCAAGCTGTATTGGGATTAGATAATTTATTATATATATCGCTTGAATCAAAAAAAGCAAAAGAGACACATCAAAAAAAAGTTAGAAGAATTGGAATTGGTGGCGCTATAATTTTAAGACTTATATTACTTTTCGCTTTAATTGAAATAATTGGATACTTTAAAAACACTTTATTTAATATAAATTCTAGTATACTTCAAGCTAATTTTAACCTTCATAGTATAATAGTTTTAATTGGTGGAGTTTTTATTATGTACACAGCTGTTACGGAAATTTTACACATGTTAAACTTTGATGAAAACCCAAAAAAAAATAATGATTATAAATCAACAACAAAAATTATTATTTCAATTATTGCAATGAATCTTATTTTTTCATTTGATTCAATTTTAGCAGCTATGGCATTAACAGATGTTTTTTTAATTATGTCAATAGCAATAATTATCGGAGGTCTTATAATGATTTTTTTAGCAGACGGAGTTTCTGAGTTTTTAAAAAAGAATAGAATGTTTGAAGTATTAGGATTATTTATACTGTTTATTGTTGGAATAATGCTGATATCCGAAGGCGCTCATTTAGCGCACATGAAAATTTTTGGCAGCAAAATTTTACCAATGAGTAAAACAACATTTTATTTTGTAATTTTTGTATTGATTTTGATAGATATTATTCAAAATAGATATCAAAAATTGATCAACAAAAACAATATTTAATTATAAAAATTGAAAAAAATGAGATTTGAAAAGAATTTTGAAAAAATCCTTTGGAACTTAAGATACGTTGTAATATTATCTGTAGTTCTATCTATTTTATCCTCAATAACTTTATTTTTCATAGGAAGTTGGGACATTATTAACTCAATTATAAATCAAAATCCATTATTCAATCCAAATATTAACAATAACAATGATTTATTATTTAATATAATTTCTTCAATTGATTTATTTTTAATTGGGATAGTATTATTAATATTTGGATTTGGGGTATATGAACTGTTTATTAATGAGATTGACTTTGCTAAAGGTAAATTTTCTGACTCAACACTTAAAATAAAAAGCTTGGATCAATTAAAAAATAAAATTATCAAAGTAATCATTATAGTTTTAATAGTTAAATTTTTTGAAAAAATACTTAAGTTAACACCTGAATTCACTTCTCCAAATGATGTGCTATTATTTAGTATTTCAATTTTAGCTATTTGTATTGGTTATTTTTTAATAAATAAAAAATAGAGTTAAAAATATTGATTGATTTTTAAAAGATTTTTTCTAACTAGAGTTATAAAATTACCGACATTATTTTTTTTGATAATTATATAATCTTCCTTTGATTTTTTTAATATGTTTCTTAAACTTCTATTTGATGAACCACCAATACGCATTTTTGATATTACTCTAGGGAGATAACAGAATTTTAAAGAATTATCATTTAGTACTCTTAACATAAAATCATAATCTGATGAAATAGAATAGTTTAAATCAAATCCACCGTGTTTATCATAGACACCCTTTTTTAAAAAGAAAGTAGGATGAGGCGGCATCCAACCCTTTTGTAATAATTTATCATTAAAATCACAACTTTTCCAATTTCGAATTACTTTATCGGTTTTGTCAAAATCAACATATTGTAAATCACCATATACACCATCAATATTTTTTGCTGATATTTTTTCTATAATATCAGAAAATATTGTTGAAGATGCTAAAATATCATCTGAATGGACAAATCCAACAACATCACCAATTGATGAGCAAATACCTTTATTTAGAGCATCATATATGCCTTTGTCATGCTCAGAAATAATTTTTATGGGTATTTTTTTATTATATTTTTTAACGATGTCTAATGTATCGTCAGATGATTTTCCATCAATTAAATTAATTTCTATGTTTGAATAATTTTGATTAAAGATAGAATCAAGACAACTTCTTATAGTTTTTGAGCTATTAAATGTTGCTACTATAATTGAAATTTTTAAACTCATTAAAACTAATTTATTTAATATTTTTTTTTAAACTATGCCTTAAAAAAATTCAAATCAGATTGCATCATATCTTTAACTAAAGATAATAAATCGTGCTCAGGTACCCAGCCTAATTTTTCTTTTGCCTTTGAAGGATCACCAATTAACGATTCGACTTCAGTAGGTCTAAAGTAATCTGGATCAACTGATAGAACTTCTTTTCCAACTTCAATTTTATAACTTACGTTATTACAAGAAGCTACATAAGCTTTCTCTTCTATTCCTTTACCTTTAAAATTTAATTCTACACCAACTTCTTTAAAAGCTAATTTAACAAAGTCTCTTACAGTTGTTGAATATCCTGTAGCAATCACCCAATCATCTGGCTTTTTGTATTGAAGAATCATCCACATCATTTTTACGTAATCTTTAGCGTGACCCCAATCTCTTTTTGAGTCAAGATTTCCTAAATAAAATTTATCTTGTTGACCTAAAGCTATTCTAGCAACTGCACGTGTGATTTTTCGAGTTACAAAAGTCTCACCTCTTCTTGGAGATTCGTGATTAAATAATATTCCATTACAAGTGAACATTTTATATGCTTCACGGTAGTTTTTCATAATCCAAAATGCATATAACTTAGCAACACCATATGGAGATTTTGGATGAAATGATGAATTTTCATCATATAATCCTCTTTTATTTTTATACTCAGAAATTCCTCCATACAGTTCTGATGTTGAAGCTTGATATATTTTTGTTTTGCTTTCTAAACCTAGCAAACGAACAGCTTCGAGTATTCTTAATGCTCCTAAAGCATCTACCTGACCCACGTATTCAGGAATTTCAAACGAGACCTTTACATGTGACATAGCACCTAAATTATATATCTCATCTGGCTTACAAAATTGAATGATTTTGATAATACTTAATGAATCTGTTAAATCACCATAATGTAATATAAATCTTGGATTCTTTTCATGAGGATCTTGATATATATGATCAACTCTTTGAGTATTAAAAGAAGATGCTCTTCTTTTTATACCATGAACTTCATAGCCCTTTTGAAGTAATAGTTCTGCTAAATAAGAACCATCTTGCCCAGTAACGCCAGTTATTAATGCTACTTTCATAATTTATCCTTAATTTGAATAGTATTTTAAAATACTAATTTAATATTCTAAATAGACCAATATCTATCTAATCAATTTACAATAAACCAATTATTAATTAATCTTGGTTTATTGTAGAGCAATGCTTCATTTGTAAATACATCAATTACTTTAAAACCTGAATGTTCGCAAATTGCTTGACCTGCGGCTGTATCCCACTCCATCGTTGGAGCAAATCTTGGATAAGAATCTGCTTTTCCTTCTGCAACTAAACATAATTTTAAAGAGCTTCCCTTATGTAACAATCTAATTTTCCCTTTATCTTTTTTAATTTTCTCGATAAAATCTGTTGTTTCCTTTGATAAATGTGAGCGACTAGCCACTATTGTATAAATACTATTTTTTCTTTTAAGCGGTAATTGCTTAGCTGAATTTAATATATCATTCATTTCATAATTATTCAAATCAACCTCTACTTTAAAGGCACCAATCTCGCTATATGAAAAATATAACGTATT
>PAYK01000001.1 GCA_002714805.1 Flavobacteriales bacterium | reverse complement strand
TGTAACACCACAGATGGAGCAAGTCTTGATGTTGGCTCATGTACATATGCTACATCAGGTTTAGATTGTGATGGTAACTGTTTAGCTGATGCTGACGGTGACGGTGTTTGTGATGAATTTGAAATTGCAGGTTGTACAGATTCAGAAGCTGATAATTATGATTCTAACGCAACTGATGACGATGGCTCTTGTATTTATATAGATAATCCTTGTGATTTTGTTCCTACAGGTTTAAATGTAAATAATATAATACACAACAGAGTAACTTTCAATTGGGACTATGGATCATCAGTATATCCTTCTGACTATTCAATAAGATTTAAACCGGTTGATGGTTCTAATTGGACAGTAATTACTATGGAAGGAAGTGCCGCAGACAGTTTGCCAAATAGTCAAACCTCAAGAACAAGATGGTTTATGCAACCTGGAACTACTTATGAGTGGAATGTAAGATCAAGAGTTCTTAACGGAGATAATTCAATTTTTTGTCAATCTTCGTGGTCTTCATCTAGTCAATTCACGACTTTGGATGCATGCCCAAATATGCAAAATCTATCTGTTGCAACTGAAGCAATATGGGCAACATTTAGTGCAGATGTTCCTTCTTCAGGAGAAGTATGGCAATCTAGAGGAAAAATGAGAGAAATTGGTACAAACTCCTTCCGCTATGCATTTGGAGATGCTGATGGAAATATCAATGTCACAAAAGGTAACTTTGAGGCTAGTACAGATTATGAGTGGCATACAAAAGCATGGTGTACAGGTAACGTTGATTCTGAAGGTAATTCAGATCCAATGTATCATTCAGGATGGGGTGAATTTTATCCATTCACAACTCAAGCACTTTGTGACAAAATGCCAACAAACTTAACAACTGTTACGGCTAACTTCTCACAGACTGTTATTACTATGTCATGGGATACACCAATAACTGGTGAACCAGATCACTATTTCTTGCACCTTACAAACCTAGGAACAGGTCAAGTTTTTGCTTGGAATAATATCCCTGGTACATCTAATTCTAAAACTAAATATAATTTATCTCCTGGAGAGTATTCTTGGAAAATACGCGGTGCATGTGGAACTAATGGAACATCATGGGCTACTCCATTCTCATCTCCTGTTAATCATACATTAGGAGGGGCAAAATTAGAGAATAGATCTGTGACTAGCTTACAGGTTTATCCAAACCCATCAAGAGATATTTTTAATATTTCGTTTAAATCTGATGAGAAACAAACAATAATTATTAAAATTGTTAATACGATTGGAAAAGAAATTTATACTGAAAAATTAACAGAATTTATTGGTGAATACACGAAAGTAATTGACATAAGCTCTCATCCTAAAGGAATTTATTTCTTTGAAATAACAACTCCTAGTGAAGTAACAAACAAAAAAATTATTTTACAATAATTATAAAATTTTATTTTAAAAAGCCCTAGCAGTAGCTAGGGCTTTTTATTGAACTTTTACAATGAGATTTTTAAGCTTATTTTTTTTGATTTTTAGTATTCCATCATTTTCACAAGTTGATGTTACATTTAGAGTAGATATGCAATATCAGATTGTATCATCTGATGGCATTCATCTAGCTGGTAGTATGCAAGGTTGGAACTCAGAATCAACACCTCTATCAGATAATGACGGAGATAATATTTGGGAAGTTAATTTAACTTTAACTGAAAACTCAACTCACGAGTTTAAATTTATAAATGGTAACTCTTGGGGAAATGATGAAAATGTTACAGGAATTTGTGGAACAAATATCGGTAACAGACAACTTAATGTATTGAATGAAGATACAATTTTACTTGCATATGTTTTCAACTCTTGTGACTACACTGAATATGGATGTGTTGATGAAAATGCCTTAAATTATAATGAATTAGCTAACACTAATGATGGTTCATGTGTATTTTTAGATACTACATATGGATGCACAGACAATTTAGCTTGTAATTTTAATATAAATGCAACACAAGAAGATAGCAGTTGTGTATATCCTTTGGAAGGATTTGATTGTGACTCAAATTGTATTGCTACAAATATTGATTGGGTAGGTGATCAAAATAATGATGGTTTTACAAGTGTTGATACATCTACCAACTTAGCATATATTACTATTGAAAGTTATCCTAATATTGGAAACGCAATTATATCAATCAACAATGAAAATTTCAACATGAATTATACAGATTGGGGTAATAACGCGCATTGGTACATTGAATTGGAATTAATACCAAATAGCGTTTATAATTGGTCAGTTGAAATATCTAATTTGTGTGCTTCTACTCAAATCTACTCTAGTTCATTTACAACAGATTGCCTTAATATTATTAATGGAAATACATTAGAATTAGGATGTGGATGTGGAGAAGATGAACCTCAAACTGGATATGACTGTGATGGAAATTGTATTGAAGATTTTGATTTAGATGGTATTTGTGATGAATTTGAAATTTTAGGCTGTACTGATACTCTAGCAACTAATTACGACTCTAATGCGACTGATGATGATGGTTCATGTGAATATATACAAATTGAAGGTTGCATGGATGAAGAAGCTTGTAATTTTAATCCTAATGCAACCATTAATGATAATTCATGTATTTATTTTAATCTAGATGAATTTAATGATACAAACTTATGTTCATCATCAACAATAGAAATCTTTATCAATAACAACTACGAAAATTATTTGTGGAGCACTGGTGATACAACCAATTCCATTCAAATAAGTCAGTCTGGAACATATTATGTTACTGTCACAAATGAATTCGGATGTCAATCATCTGATACACTATACGTTAGTTATACAGCTCTACCATATGTTGATGTTGGCGATATATTTGAACTATGTCCAAATTCAAGTATTGAAATAGATTTAAATAACAATTGGTTTTCTACAATAATTATAGATTTTGAAAATGGTGATACAATTTCAGACAATATTCCTTATAATTTATCTGAATCTGGACAATATAAATTAATTGTTACTGATTCGTTAGGCTGTGTTGGATATGATGTTTTTGAAGTTATTAATGCTTCACTTCCAACAGCAAATTTTGAATATACGTTTAATAATAATTTACTTTCATTAAATAATCTATCAATTAATGCTAATAGTTATCTGTGGGAAATTATAAATCATCAAAATATTATTCAAGATACGTTACAGAATATAAGCATAGGGATAGAGCTCTGCAACAATGATACTATAATACTTACTGCTGAAAATAATTGTGGAAATAATACAATGATTTCTATATTCAATCCAACTAAAATAGACGATTTTGATTCAGGTTTCTCAGTTTATCCAAACCCATTTAATAATGAAGTAAGTATTGATGGATTTGAAAAATTTGATCAATTCTTATTACTGGACTTAAATGGAAAAGAAATTTTTAGAGGCAAACCTTCGAAATATTTAAGTTTAAAAAATTTAAAATTTGGGCATTATAACTTAATTCTCAAAAATGAGAAAATATTACATTCAGTAAAATTACTTAAAAATTAAAATTATGAAAAAATTAATAGGCTTGTTATTAATACTTTCAAATATTCAAGTTTTATCACAAAATCATTGGATTAGAATTGAAGTTGATGTTAAAGATATGCTGAATCCATCATGTAATTTGAATGAAGGAATATTAGATGATGGTAAAGTTTATGCTCATTTAGGGCTTTGCTCATGTTTAGAAAACGAACCGCTTGGTCCTGCTAACAGAGATTGTTCAAACGAAGAACTAAATCAAATTTTTTGTACAACACAAATCACACCTTATCAATCAAGGGTTTGGCAACATGTAGTAGGTAATTGGGGTGAACAAGCTGAAGATGATGGAATTGGGCTAATGACTAATGAAGGTGATAGTGTGTGGTCAATAGAGTTTATAGTTGAAGACTATTTTTCATCATTAAGTCAACAAAACGATTCATCAATTCAATTTTCACAAGACTTAAACCCATATACTATTGGTCTAGTTTTGAGAAGCTCTGATGGATTCTACTCAGGTAGGGACAATGGATGTAATGATATTTTTATTACCGGTATCTTAGACTATAATCCTCAAGTAATACAAAGCACAGATCTTAGTATTTTCTCAGCCATCAAAGTGACAATGGAAGAAAGTACATCATTACACGATTATCATTCACAATTAGAGTTAGAATCCTACCCCAATCCAACTAAAGATAAAATTATAAACTTTAAGTTTAAAAATCGTATTAATAGTCCTATGACCATAAAAGTTTATAACACTTTTGGCCAATTAGTTTATTCAAAAAATATAGTATCCATCAATTCGAACTTCTACTCTTGTAATTTGAATGAACTTGAGTCGGGTTTATATTTTCTAAGCCTAGAGTCAGAGCAAAAAAAATACAACAATAAAATTATTTTAAAGTGATTAGAATTATCAGTATTTTACTTTTATTTTCAGTATCGACATATTCTCAAGTTATCGATTGGCATCCAACTTATCCATCTATTTATGACACATTAACAATAACATATAATTCTTCAGAAGGTAATAGTGCATTGATTGATTGTGACGATATTTATATACATACAGGGGTTTTAAATAAGTATAGTAGCTCAAACCATGATTGGATGAACATTCCTGTACAATGGCATGAGGGTGCAGATACAATAATACAAATGTCTAATTTAGGCAATAATATTTATGAAATTACTTTCATTATAAGCTCATTCTTTAATATTTCTAATAATGATGAAAATGAATTTATTGCTTTCATTTTTAGAAATGAAGACGGAAGTCTAGCTGGTAAAAATGAAAACAACACTAATTTTTATATTCCATTGATGGAAGAAGACGAGTTTTCAAAATTTGTTTCTCCAGTAGAATTCCCATTATTAGTTCAACCAAATGAAAATATACCAATTAAAATAATTACTAGAGAAAATGCGCTAATTAATTTATTTGTTAATGACGATCTACTAATACAAGAATATAATGATAGTTTAGATTTTATTTATTCTACAAATGATTTTGGTAAACATTATATCCACTATAACATTCAAAGTGATGGCAATATATACTCAGACTCAATTTATTTCATTGTAGAATCTCCTCAAATATTTGAAGAAATTCCTGAAGGTGTAAGAAATGGTATTAATATTATTAATGATTCCTCAATCATTTTAGTTTTAGAAGCACCAAATAAAGAATTTACATATGTTATTGGTGACTGGACTAATTGGACAATTGAACCAAACTATAAGATGAAAAAAACGAACGACGGTAAGTATTGGATTGAAATAAATGATCTAAGTCCTGAAATCGAATATCGATTTCAATACTTTGTTGATGCAAAAATAAAGATTGCTGACCCCTACTCAACAAAAATTATTTCAAGCTACGATCAATATATTCCAAATTCTGTTTATCCAAATTTAATTTCTTATCCCGAAAACTTAACTAACCATGCCGTATCTGTAGTTAAAATACAACAAGATGAATATGTCTGGGAATCAAATGATTTTCAAGTTCCAGATTCTAGAGATTTAGTTATTTATGAATTACTCATTAGAGATTTTTCATTTAGATCAGACTATCAAACTGTAATAGATTCATTAGATTATCTCAAAAAACTTGGAATTAATGCCATTGAGCTTATGCCTGTTATTGAATATGATGGCTTACTTTCTTGGGGTTATGCGCCAACATTTTTCTTTGCTGCGGAAAAGTTTTATGGACCAGAAAATACATTAAAAGCTTTAGTTGATTCTTGCCATAAAAACGGAATAGCTGTAATAATGGATATTGTATTAAATCATGCATTTAGACCCAATCCATGGCTAAGACTTTATTATGATATTGGTAAAGATGAACCAACATCTGAAAGTCCATGGTTTAACACTCAACCAACTCATCCATTTAATGTTGGCTATGACTTTAATCACTCCTCCCCTTATGTTCAAGCATTTACTGATAGTGTACTAGATTTTTGGACAACAAACTTTAGGTTTGATGGATATAGGCTTGATCTTTCTAAAGGTTTAACCCAATTTAACTCAATTGGTGACGTTGCCTTGTGGGGCAATTATGATATAGAAAGAGTAAATAACATTAAACGAATTACAAATAATCTTTGGAATAAACATCCCGGAACATTAGTTATTTTAGAACACTTTGCTAATAATGATGAAGAAATGGAACTAGCAGCACATGGATGTCTTTTGTGGGGTAAAGCACATTCAGAATATAATCAATCTACAATGGGTTATGTTGGAGGACAAAACGATGATTTCGAATATGGAGTATCCCATCTTGAAAGAGGATGGGCATTTCATAACTTAGTTGGATTTATGGAAAGTCATGACGAAGAAAGATTAATGTATAACAACCTTCTTTATGGAAATCAAACTGCTGACTATGATATACATAATTTGAATACATCTCTAAAAAGAATGGCACAAGCTGCGGCTTTCTTTTTTACTGTGCCTGGACCTAAAATGATTTGGCAATTTGGAGAATTAGGTTATGATTATTCAATTAACTTTCCAAGTAATACCGAAGAGTCTAGAACAAGTCCAAAGCCAGTAAAGTGGGATTATTATTTAGATTTTTACAGAAGACAATTGTATTTAGAATATGCTGCTTTGATTAATTTGAAAACTACATATCCGTTATTTAGAACTAACCAATATAGGCTAGAAACCTGGGGAACACAAAAACAAATATATATAGATGATAATGACATGAAAGCTACAATAGTTGGTAACTTTAATATATACAATGATAATGTCTATAGCGGATTTCAACATAATGGATGGTGGTATGAATATATGTCGGGCGATAGCTTGTTTGTAGAGAATGTAGATATGACACTTAATTTAAATCCTGGTGAATGGAAAATTTATACTGATATAAAACTCCAATTACCAGATCTCAATAATCCAATTGATACAAATGAAATCAATACCTCTATTTCAAATAATTATTATGAAAGTAAAGAAGTTTTAAGTATATATCCAAATCCATTTAACAATGTTCTTGAAATAAACCTTAAGCTTGATAAATATTCTTTCTGTGATTTGACTTTATATAACCACATAGGTGAACTGATTTTTAATAAAAAGTTAAGTACCAATAAATCAAATATTTTTTCACATAAACTCAATCTTAAAGAAAGTAACCTTTCATTAGAAAACGGGTTTTATATTTGTGAAATTAAAACTCCAACAGATTCATACAGAAAAAAAATAATACATATAAAGTGATTAAAGGATTAATATTTGATTTAGATGGTGTTATTGTAAATACTGACACTTACCATTATGAAGCATGGAAGAGCGTTGCTAACAAATATTCAATTCAAATAGATAAATCAATTAATGAGAACTTAAAAGGGCTTAGTAGAAGAGACTCTTGGAATTTAATTATGGAAATCGGCAACATTCAATTAAGCGATGAAGAAACTAATATAGTTTTAGAAACTAAAAATAATTTATATCGAAAAAAACTCAAAAATCTAAGTAGTGACAATTTATTGTTAGGAGTAGAAAATTTTCTTCAAGAATTAAATCATAAGGAATTCAAGTTAGCAATTGGTTCTTCATCTAGAAATGCTAAAGATATTTTAAACTATTTGAACTTAAGCTCATACTTTGATAGTATAATTGATGGCAGTATGGTTAAAAAGCTTAAGCCAAGCCCTGATATATTTATTAAGGCTGCTAAAAATCTAGGACTTAAACCAATTCATTGCATAGTTTTTGAAGACTCCTTAAGTGGAGTTAAAGCCGCAAAGGATGGAGGTTTTAAAGTAATCAGTGTCGGAAATAAAGAACTGTTAGATGTAGCGGATTACCACATAGATAATTTTTTAGACTTCAAATTAGATCAATATGCGACAGTTAGTTGAGTTAGATGCCTGGAAAATCAAACAAAATGAGCTTGGAACAGATCAAAGAGCATACGAAAGTATTTTTAGTATAGGTAATGGATCATTTGGTCAGAGAGCTAATTTTGAAGAAAAATATTCCGATAAAAGTTTATTGGGCAATTACACAGGTGGCATATACTACCCTGATCCAACTAAAGTAGGATGGTGGAAAAATGGTTATCCAGACTATTTCGCCAAAGTCTTAAACTCATGTAATTGGATTAGATTGGATATTGAAATCGATGGCTACTCCTTAGATTTATCAATGCTAAAAGTTCAGTCGTTTTACAGAGAATTGGATATGAAGTCTGGAATACTTAGTAGAAAGTTTAGCTGTCAATTACCTAATAAAAAACAAATTCAAGTAAATTGCCAACGCTTTTGCTCTATGGATAATGATGAGATTGGAGCTATTTCATATTCAATAACATCGAATAAAGAAGTAAACATTAATATCGATTCATTTCTTGACTTTGATATTAAAAATGAAGACTCAAACTACGACGATTATTTTTGGCAAAATGTAGAACCTCGAACTAATGATGAGTGCGATCTCATCATTGCAGCTACAAAAAAAACTAACTTTTGGGTAGCTCTTTCACAATTCACAACCTTAAATATAAATAAGGATAATTTTATTAATGACTCTAAAAAAACTATTGGAGATCGTTTTGTTTCAAGAAGCTTTGATTGTTTTTTAGATGCAGGACAAACACTTACAATAAATAAGTACACCTCGGTACTAACTTCTCTTAAATACGATAAAGAGAAGTTAATAGATTTAGTGAATAAAAACGCAATTCAAGCCAAGAAAAATACTTATGAAAAGTTAAAAATAGATCACTCAGAAGCTTGGCAAAAAATATGGGACAATGCGGATATTCAAATTGAAGGAGACATTAACGCACAACAAGCGATTAGATTTAATATCTTTCAATTATTCCAAACTTATAATGGTAAATATTCCTATTTGAACATTGGCCCAAAAGGATTTACTGGTGAAAAATATGGTGGTGCCACTTATTGGGACACAGAAGCCTATTGTATTCCGTTCTATTTGAAGACGTCAAATAGTTCTGTAGCAAAAAATTTACTCAAATATAGGTTCAATCAACTACAAAAAGCTGTTGAAAATGCCGAAAAACTTGGTTTTAAAGATGGTGCTGCACTGTTTCCAATGGTTACAATGAATGGGGAAGAGTGTCATAACGAATGGGAAATCACATTTGAAGAAATTCATAGAAATGGAGCGATAGCTTATGCTATATATAATTATGTAAAACATACTCTTGATTATGAGTATTTAGAAAAATATGGACTAGATGTACTAGTAGCTATTGCTAAATTTTGGGCACAACGGGTGAATTGGTCTGAGGATAAGTCTAAATATGTAATTTTAGGAGTTACCGGACCCAATGAATATGAAAACAATGTCAATAATAATTGGTACACCAACTATATAGCTAAATGGTGTTTGGAATATACCCTTGAATCATTACAGCGTTTTCCTAATAAAATACAATTGGAAAAAATAGAATTATATCGATGGAAAGATATTATTGACAAAATGTATCTGCCAACTATTAATGGAACCAATATTTTTTTACAAAATGATGGTTTTTTGGATAAAGAAATAATTCCTGCCACTAAAATTGCAATAAACCAAAGACCCATTAATCAGAATTGGTCTTGGGACAAAATTCTAAGGTCTGTATATATAAAGCAAGCCGATGTTTTACAAGGATTATATTTTTTTGAAAATCACTTTAGTGAAAATGTAATTAAAGAAAATATTGAGTACTATGAGCCGCTGACTGTTCATGAATCTTCCTTATCGCCTAGCGTACACTCCATATTATTTTCAAAAATTAACAACCACAAAAAAGCCTATGAGATGTATCTTAGAACNGCGAGGCTAGACCTTGATGATTACAATCACGAAGTGCATGAAGGGCTNCATATTACNAGTATGGCGGGAACTTGGCTAAGTGTNGTNGAAGGCTTTGCTGGAATTAGAGCTAATGAAAANGGCCTGGNGTTTAAACCCATTGTTCCNGAAAAATGGCAGTCCTATTGTTTTAANATAATGTACAGAAATCAGAAAGTGAAATTTGATATTAAAAAGAAAAGTAGTGTGCTAACAAANTATGGAGACNATGCNGTCAATATTTCNNNGGGNAGTAAANNATATAATCTTGAACCTAATTCANAACTAACAATTNTATGCTAAGAAAATTAAGTNTCCTTNTNATTTTTATCGGNTTTATTGGGACTAAGTCATTCAGTTCTANTTCGTCTTTTATAACGCCAATTACCTTGTCTGAAGATACAACATCTATCAANATGTCTTNCATATTTAATTCACAGATAGACTCAGTTACATGCGAGATNCCTTATACTTTAACACCTAAAAATCAAATATTACATATCATTACNAANGATNACNGNCCCATACTTTCAGTACTNACANTTTGGACTGAAGGTAAGCATCATGATATTTTATTGAAAAAAAGTAGAAANCAAAAAATACAGTTTANATTCAATCCAAAAGAGAAAAGTTATAAGGANGTTCAGTTAGCAGGGCAATTTAACGATTGGAACCCANCATTNACNTCTCTTNAACTTACTGATGGTCAATGGCAAACACCATTGTTTTTAAATCCAGGTAAGTATCAATATCAAATNGTATTAGATGGAAAATGGCAATTAGATTATGACAATCCAAATAGTGAACCAAATGGTAACGGAGGTGTAAATTCGGTTATCAATATTATCAACCAAATTGATAAAAAACCTAAGTTAGAGTTTAGTTTTACAAATGATAAATTAAAAATTACTAACAAAAATGCCGAAAGAGTATTTATTTTTTGGAAAAATCAGCTTTTATCTTCAAAAGAAATTATTCTTCCAAAAGAAGCATTCATTGAAGCATATTCTTATCTAAGAGCTTATAGTTTTAATAAATATGGTGAGAGTAATAACTTATTGATCCCCTTAAAAAAAGGCAATGTCATAACAAATAGTCAAATGTTAAACCCACGCGATAAATATACTCAAATGATTTATTTCATGTTGGTTGATAGATTTAAGAATGGCAACAGCGACAACGACTTGCCAATAGATGATAAAGAAGTTCATGAAAAAGCAAACTACTTTGGAGGAGACTTGGAAGGCATTATCCAAAAAATTGAAGAAGGCTATTTTAGTGAGCTTGGAGTAAATACAGTGTGGCTTTCACCAATTACTCAAAACCCATATTATGCAGAAGTTGAATATCCANCTCCACATAGAAAGTACTCNGGTTACCATGGATACTGGCCTATTTCTTGTACTTCTATCGACACTAGATTTGGCACAAGTCAAGAATTAAAAACATTAGTTGATAAAGCTCATTCAAAAAATATACAAGTTCTACTAGATTTTGTGTCTAATCATGTACACGAAAAAAACCCCCTTATCATTAATAACCCTGATTGGGCAACCGATTTAATATTAGAAAATGGNGAAGAAAATATTAGAATTTGGGATGAACAAAGATTAACTACTTGGTTCGATCGCTTTTTACCAACTATAGACCTTACTATTCCTGAAGCCGCTGAGGCAATGACAGACTCTGCCCTACACATGCTAACAGAATATAATTTAGATGGTTTTAGACACGATGCAACTAAACATATTCCAACATCTTACTGGCAGACCTTAACTCAAAAAATTAAAAATCGTTTNCCTAAAAAATCTATTTATCAAATTGGCGAAACCTTTGGTAGTAGAGAACTCATTGGTAGTTATATCTCTAACGATAAACTGGACGGACAGTTTGATTTCAATTTATATTTCGATTCAAGACTCGTTTTTGCTGACGATAGCACTGGCTTTCCCAAACTATATAATTCATTAATGGAAAGTTTTGAATATTATTCCAATCATTCATTAATGGGTAATATTAGTGGAAATCACGATATTCCTAGATTTATAAGTTATGCTGGTAAAGCACTTAGCTTTTTGGAAGATGAAAAAGAAGCTGGATGGGNAAGAAATGTNGAAATAGCTGACACCATTGGTTATTATAAATTGAAACTTCTAAGTGCATTTAATCTGACTATTCCTGGAGTNCCAGTTATTTACTANGGTGACGAAATTGGAATGGTGGGNGCNGGAGATCCTGANAACAGAAGACCAATGATATTTGAGGGACTAAATACGTTTCAAAAGGATGTCAAAAATACGATCAAACAACTTTTTGCATTAAGAGCTAACAATATTGCGCTAACCTTTGGTGAATTTAANCTGNTACATATTTCNAATAATGTTTTTGTTTATGAGCGAGTTTTCCTNAANAACAAGGTTATAGTNATGTTTAACAAAAGTGAAAAAGCGATAACATTGNCCAACTTAGAAGAAATNAATTCATATAAAAATCACTTTAATTCAACAANAANAAACGAACAAATAGTATTACCTCCATACTCATTTGATATTTACACTAAACAATAAAATTATGAAGCAAATTATTTTACTATTAATCATTTTACCATTCTTTTTTTCATGNTCTAATCAAATTCAGCAAGAGAATNCTGATAAACTTTCATGGACAAAAAATGCAGTAATGTATGAAGTAAACGTTAGACAGTTTACTCCTGAAGGAACCTTNAACGCTTTTTCAAAGCACCTACCAAGAATTAAGGACTTAGGTGTNGATATTATTTGGTTTATGCCTATTCATGAAATAGGTCAAGTTAATAGAAAAGGATCGTTGGGTAGNTATTATTCCATAAAAGATTATAGGTCCATTAATCCAGAGTTTGGAACNTTGGAAGATTTTAATCAATTAGTAAAACAAATTCATGAACTNGACATGAAAGTAATTATTGATTGGGTTGCNAACCATACNTCTTTTGATAATGTTTGGGTTCAAGAGGGTAATTTAGATTGGTATAATTTGGATTCATTANANAATTTACAACCACCCAATGGTACTGANTGGTGGGATGTTGCCGATTTGAATTATGAAAGCCGAGAAATGCAGAATGAAATGGTAAATNCAATGAAATTTTGGCTAACTGAATCAGATATAGATGGTTTCAGATGTGATGTAGCNGACTGGGTCCCTATTTCCTTTTGGGACTCCTGTAGAATAGAATTGGATAAGNTAAAAGATGTATTCATGTTAGCTGAAGCAGAAAATCCAAAACTTCACAATAAAGCATTTGATATGACATATGCCTGGGAAGCTCACTTTATCATGAACGAAATTGCCAATGGTAAAAAATCTGCNAAAGACCTNATCGAAAATATAAANAAAANNAAAAATCGATTTCCTAGTGGTGCATACAGGCTACATTTTACTTCTAATCATGATGAAAATTCATGGAAAGGTTACGCTGAAGAGCGNCTTGGACCTTCGTTAAAAGCTATGAATGCNTTAGTCAGTGTTATGGAAGGAATGCCATTAATCTACGGAGGACAAGAGTCTAATCTTCAAAAGNGATTGCGCTTCTTTGAAAAAGACACNATCNAATGGAATAATTACGAACTTTCACAACATTACCAAACTTTATTCGNTCTNAAAGAGAAAAACAAAGCATTATGGAACGGAAATTTTGGTGGTGAACCAATAATTATTNCNCAAGAAAATAAAGATGCTTTAGTTATANACAGAACTAAAGATNATCANGANATTGTTTTAGTTTTTAATTTATCTAAAGAAAATATNGATGTTAANCTTAAAGAAATTAAATCGAATAAACTTTTTTATTCATTATTTTCTGNGNANAATNAGGTCCAAAAATTACCCGATCAAATNCAACTAAAAGCATGGGAATATCATATCTATTCAAATATAAAATAATATGAAATCGAAGAAACTATTAGGATTTTGGGATATATGGAACATGAGCTTTGGGTTCTTAGGTATTCAGTTTGGCTTTGCATTGCAAGGCGGTTTTATGACACGAATTTTTCAAACCCTTGGTGCGGATAAACAAGATATTCCTTTATTATGGATTGCCGCTCCTTTAACTGGCCTACTTGTTCAGCCAATTATAGGCTATATGAGTGATAGAACCTGGCATAAGAGATTAGGAAGAAGAAGACCTTATTTTTTAATNGGGGCTATATTAAGTTCAGTTGTTTTATTTTTTGTTCCNTATTCCCCAACGTTATGGGTAGCTGCGGGATGTTTGTGGGTTTTGGATGCTTCTATTAATATTTCAATGGAGCCATTTAGAGCACTTGTAGCTGACAAATTAGACGAATCACAAAGATCCTATGGATTTATTGTACAAACCCTAATTATTGGTATTGGCACATGGGTTGCATCTAATCTACCATGGTTTATTTCTAAGCTTGGAGTTAGCGACTCTGCACCTCAAGGTGTTATACCGATGTCCGTAAAAATAGCATTTATGGTTGGAGCTGCTGTTTTTTTATTAAGTATTATTTATACTATTATAACAACATCTGAATACCCGCCCGAAAATTTTGAAGAGTTTGAAAAAGAAAAGAAGCAAGAAAATAGTTTATTTAAAGAAATTGGGAGAAATGTATTAAATATGTCCTCAACAATGAAAAAGTTAGGCCTTATTCAGTTCTTCAGTTGGTTTGCTTTTTTTACTATGTGGAGTATGGCAAACCCGGCAATTACCGACTTTGTTTTCGATGCACCAGCACCAATAATTTCAGANTATGATTTTAATGTAGAAGAACAAAAATTAATTTACGATAATAANAATGAANCTTTTCAGAAAGCATCAAATTTGGTAGGATCATATATGGGTATTTATGGTTTATCATCAATGGTTTTTGCTTTGTTATTTGTCTTTTTTACTTCGAGATACACCATNAACAGGAAACTAGTTCATATGTTTTCTTTAATCTGTGGTGGAATTGGTTTTTTAAGTATGTATTTTATTCCACAGGCAAGTACTCTAATCTTTTCATTTATTTGTATCGGAATAGCTTGGGGNAGCATCCTGTCTATGCCCTACGCTATGCTTTCAAGTTCAGTTGATCCTAAAAAAATGGGTATTTTCATGGGCATTTTTAATATGTTTATTGTATTGCCTCAAATTTTTGCTGCGCTAGGTGGCATCAATTTCTTGTCAAATTTATTAGGTCAAGAAGATATTAACACAATGATATTNGCAGGNATATCNCTTATTATTGCTGGCCTTTGTAATTTATTAATTACTAGTAAGAAAGCAATATATTAATAGGTGGAGTTTTGTACCATATTCTCGTTTTGATCCATTTCTTGTTGAGGAATTGGATATACTAGTTTTGGATCATTCCACTCAAAAGTACCTAGCTCTGATTCAAAAGTACCTTGGTATCGTTTTACCTCATGAAATCTATCNCCTTCAAAACCTAGTTCAACATTACGTTCTTGACGTATTAAATTTAAAAGCTCGTCATGGTCATCACAAGTATCATCAGATGGNAGACCAGCTCTTTCTCTTACTAGATTAAGATCTTCGAATACGGACTCATGTGGGTAGTCTAGCATAAGTTTACATTCTGCTCTTGAAAGTAGTATTTCTGATAAACGCACAACCGTTATATTCATAGCTGTATTAGAGTATTTCTTAAGATAAGGAACTGATAAAAAGGTGTATAAATTGGTGATTCTGAAATCATCTTGATTAGAAATNGCATCACTAAAACTAGATGAATAAGTAACAGAATTTGACTTTAGCCTTCCCGTAAGAGTACCATTNGAATTATCTTCAGGAATATTGATAATTTGAAAAATAGTTTCATCAGAAAAACTCCAACCACTTAAGTTNTATATTTCATTTACAGTAGTGTTTAAATTAAATTGTCCNCTATTAATAATCTGATCAGACCAACTTATGCAATTAGAAAAATCATTCTTTTGAAAATATATCTTTGATAAAAATGCCATTGCTGCCCACTTACTAACTCTTGTTAATTTATCTTCAGGCAAAAAATTTACACTTTGCTGTAANTCGTATATTATTTGTTGATAAACTTCCTCAACTGTAGAGCGTTGATTGTTCTGTTCTTCATTTGCTGANCCAGGACTAAGTCTGATGGGTATTCCAAGATGACTATTATCGGATGTATAGTTAGCAGGCAAGGCAAACATTCTAAGCATTTCAAAATGACACACTGCTCGTATAAACAAACACTCTCCCTTTAATAAGTTAGCAAGTGCCTGATTCTGATCTTGATAAATAGGTAGGAATTCTAATACAATATTAGCCATATTTATAGCTCTATAACCGTCACTCCAAAGNCCATTAGCCGCACCATTGTAGGTGTTCATATCTCTTGTTCTTATCTGATTTAATGAAAAATCAGAAATTGGAGATGCATTCCAATTATCAGATAATAATTCGCTATTTGCAATAAGCCCTCCTCCATATAANTTACCGCTCTGTAATTGATTAAAAGCACCAACCGTAATTTTTTGNAAACTATCTATATGTGATGTCGCAAATTCTGNGGGTAANTTATATTCAGGTATAACCTCTAAATATTTATCACATCCAAAAAATAAAAATATTGCTATGATTAAAAATGTTTTTTTCATTTAAAATGTAATATTAAAACCTGTTGATATAATTTTTGATTGTGGTGGAGAAAGATAAGATACTCCTTGTGTAATTGCTCCTGACCCCTCTCTATTTACTTCAGGGTCCCAGCCTTTATAATTAGTCCATACAAATGCATTTTGAATAGATAAAAACCATCTAAAATTACTTAAGCTTAATTTATTGCAGAACTGTTGTGAAAATTTATAACTAAATGTAATGTCCCTTAGTCTTAAAAATGAAGCATCGTGTAAATGACGAGATGAATTTATATCTCTATTTTCTTCTAGTGAAAGTTCTGGAATATTATCAGAAGTAATTATATCCGCATTTTGATTCCATCCATAACCTAAATTTCCGTATTGTCTTTTACCATGATCATCATAAATTTTTTGACCAACAGAGTAGGCTAAAAATAAGTTGATTCCGAAGTTTTTGTATTCAAATTGATTATTTAGACCACCGTAAAAATCTGGATATGGCTTTCCCATTACCTTCCTTTCAGAAACAGAATTAGCAGCGTTTAGCTCAACCCTTTTACCCTCAAGGTCATATATCATTTCTTGACCAGTTTCTTCATCTATACCAGCATATTCTGCAAGAAAAAATACTCCTACTGGTTGACCAACAATAGCTCTATTNTCTCCATAATTNGTTCCTGAAACCTCTTCAAGACCNCCTAAACTCAATACTTTATTAGNNTAATGACTAATATTAAATTCGGTTTTCCATTTNAATTTCTTTTTAGGNGATAAATTATTAGAAGTAATATGAAATTCAATTCCAGAGCTTTCCACTTCACCAAGATTTCTAACTACNCTGGTGTACCCGCTTGATGGTGCTAATGGTGTATTTGAAACTAAAACATCNCTTGATTTGGTATGATAATATTCTAAAGTTCCCGAAAATCTATTTTCTAGTATACCAAAATCTAAACCAACATCAGNTGTAAANACNGTTTCCCATTTTAAGTCCGATACAGATGGATTGTCGGGACCAATACCGCTTTGACCAGCATAATCTTGATTGGGAGTAAAATAACTGAATTGGTTAAAGTTACCAATATTATCATTACCCCTTGTTCCAGTACTAAGTCTTAACTTCATCAAATTAAGCCAATTTACGTTTTCGAGAAAAATCTCATCAGATATAATCCAACCGAAAGAAAAAGCTCCAAAATGACCGTACTTATTATTAGGACCAAATCGGGATGATCCATCGGTTCTGTAAGAAAATTGAAGTAAGTACTTTTCTCTAATATTATAGTTTGTTCGAGTAAAATAGCTCAATGAAGCATATTCTTGACCCTTTCCATCAACAGAGTATTCATTATATGTTGCATCATTAATATTTGAGTCAAATGTTAAGTTTGCATCTGAAACTCGATCATACTCATAGTTTTCAACCAAATATTGAGTGCTAAAGCCACCTAATATTGAAAACTTATTAGAGCGAATCATTTTTTGAAATTGAAGAGTAGAGTTATAGTTCCAGGTTTGATAGTTAATATGTCTATCTTCAAGTGTAGATAGTCTTTCACCGCTTGAATCCGTTTTAATTTCTATTTCTTTAGGAGTAAAGAATTTTTCCTGTTGATCAATTAGATCAAGACCAAATTCATTGTTAAAACTTATATTTTCAGTAAAGTCGTAAATTAGTTTAATATTATTCAATAAACGATAAGTATTTCCTCTATTATCCAAAAGATTTATTTCTGCTAAAGGATTTAAGTTTCGNAACCCTCCATTGTCCCACCAGAAATAACTACCATCTTCGTTATACACTGGATATATGGGAAGAGCTTCAGATTGAGCTCTACCTAATCCCCCAGAAGATCCTGTAATAGCGTATTTATTTTTGGTATTTCCAAGGTTTGTACTCACACTAATTTTAAGCCTTTTGATAGGTTTGTAGTTGATACTACCTTTTAATGTTACTCTTTCGAATTCGTTGCCCTTTAAAAAAGTATTTTCATTTCTGAAAGAGCCTCCGAGATAATAATTAAAATGTTCTTTACCACCATTTAATGAAAGGTTAGCGTTTACAAATTGTCCTAATTGTAAAACTTCATCAATCCAATCGGTGTTGGCTATAGAATCTAAATTTATTCCATTAATTTCAGATAAATCAGATAAATTGTTTCCGTCGTTTTCCCAAGCTTGTTGATATAATTCAATGTATTGCTGAGAGTTAAGCATAGTTATTCTATTGGTCTCCGATGAGACACCGCTTGAAATATCTAAGTTTAATTTTGGTTTGCCTGAGGATCCTGATTTTGTTGTTATTAAAATTACACCATTTGCACCTCTTGAACCATATATTGCAGTAGCAGATGCATCTTTTAAAATTGTGATATTTTCAATGTCATTGGGGTTAATTAGAGATAATGGGCTAATATTATATCCATTTCTTGAAGAAGATTCACTAATATCATCATTCATCAATGGAATTCCATCAATTACATAAAGTGGTTCTGCACCNCCAGATAGAGTATTTACTCCTCTTATTCGAACTGAGGTTGATGCTCCAGCTACACCATTATCACTAGTAATTTGAACTCCTGCTGCCTTACCTTGNAGTGACGCAGAAAAATTAGTACTGGGTTTATCTTTTATTTCATCAGCACTTAGAGTAACAATTGAGCTTGAAATTTCCTTTTTTATTTGAGTACCATAACCAACTACTACTACTTGATCTAAGTTAACTCCATCAACATAAAGAATTGTATCAAATTGAATATTATTATCTTTAAATGTAATTTCTTTTGAGATAGATTCGTATCCAATAAAAGAAATTGTAACATCAAATGTACCATTAGAGATATTTGATAAGTTGTAATTTCCATTAAAATCTGAAATAGCACCCAAATTTAATTCCTTGATATAAATATTAGCACCAACTGCAGGGTATCCATCATCTAGCAATATATTTCCTGTAAGAAAACTAATTTGAGAGTTAGCTATTTGACTTATAGCTAAAAAGAAAATAAGAATTATTCTTTTCAATATTTATGATTTTAAAGGAAATTTAAAAATATAAAAAAAGTGCAAATACATATTATTTTTCAAAATAATATTGAAAAATCGAGATATTTTTAATTATTATTAAACTCAAAAATTTAGCTATATTTGAAATAGAACTTTTTTTCTAAAATCTAGAAATGACTTTTTTAAATGACAAGTGCCAGGAACTGCGTGAATACATTTTTTTGACAATTGCTAACAATTTCACTCGTTTAAAAATTCTAGACCCATACAGATATCTTATTTACAAATTAAGTGGAATTTCAATAAATGGCAAAGCAGATATTTTTGGTCCTTTAACCATTCGTCCGATAGGAAAGGCCTCAAATATTGAAGTTGGTATGGGAACATTTTTGAACACAGATATTAGATTTGGATGTCCAAAACATAAAGTTATTATTGGTAAAAATTGCCAAATTGGCCCAAGGGTATGTTTTGAAACAGTAAATCACGGGCATATCTATGAGAAAGATAAAGGAAGGGGAATGAATACAAATCCAATTATTATAGAAGATGAGGTTTGGATAGGATGTGGAGCCATTATTTTATCAGGTGTTAGAATAGGCAAAGGTTCAATTATAGCTGCCGGATCTGTAGTTAACAAGTCAGTTCCAAAACAAACAATATTTGGAGGTGTTCCTGCAAAAAAATTAAAAGATCTCTAATTAGAATTTTAAAATTAAAATATGTAAAATGAAAAGTTTAAAATTGTATTTATTATTTATTGGATGCACTTTAGTTTCTTTGGCTTATGCTCAAGAAAGCCTTGTTAAAATTAGTCCTTTCTATTTTGTTGACGGCACCTTTCAAACTTCATATGAAAAGGTAATTAAAAATGATAATTCTTTAGCTATTTCAGCCGGATATCGCCTTGCTGAAAATGGCGATGAATATGGATGGATGGGAGAACTTCAAATTAGAAGATATGTAGTAAAACCAAGATTTAACAATTCTAGTGACTCACCACTTTCAGGAATTTATGCTGGACTATATACAAACTGTAAATATTTTTTACAACAAGATGAGTGGTACAACAATTCATGGGTAATAGAACCATATTATGATGACAATGGCATGTATGTAAATGGTGAAGGTTACTCTTATGATATTGTTAAACAAGAATATGACATTAAACAACTAGAAGGAGGCGTTATTTTTGGCATACAAATGATTTTTTCAAAAAACTTTTCATTAGACTTTTTGCTGGGAGGTGGCATTAGATCCTCTGATATTGACAATAAACCATTGAATTTAGAGTTTAATTCACCAGAGAGAGGTTATACAGGAATTGTACCTAAAATTGGTTTTGATCTTGGTATAGCTCTTTAGTCGTTAGATAATAATTATAGCTTGACTACTCTTAATATTTTTTTTATACCTCTATAATTAATTACACAAAAATAAATTCCAGAACTAAAACTCTTAAGTGAAAGCTTGTCACCACTTTGAGAACCCATAAAATCTCCGCTAAGCCCATAAATTTCCGTCTTAATAGGGCCCAAATAATTATTTATTGAAATATTCACAAAATCATTAGTTACATTCGGATAAATTTTTATTTCATCTAATTTTGTTGCTAAAATATCTACATTGCTTGTACCATTGAATGCTCCTATATTTGGTGGTATATTATGGGAAACAATATTTCCAAAATAATCTAAACCGCCATTGTGCAGTATATAGTTAGTTGTATCAGCACTTCCATTTATCAAAAACCCACTACCAATAACAGGACTATCATTTTGTGTTTGATATGCCTCAGGACTATTTTCTCCCAAATAGTCCGAATTAAGCAAATAAGGATCAACATAAATTGCATTATTAGCTAAGTCACTATCTAAATCAATTCGAGAAGAATCATAAAAAAGATTGTGACTAATATAAAGTTCATTTTGATCATTTTCCAATAATGTAGAAATAATTTCTCCTTCTTGACTTAAAACTATAAGATTATTGTAAACATAGACATCACCTACATCAGGCCAAAAATAAATTTCAGGATTTAATGTTTCATTCACAAAAACAGTATTGTTATAAATAAAAGTACCTGTATTAGGGCACCTTACAGTATTACTTCCACAATAATTAGAAACCCAAAATATTTTTCCTTTTTTATTCCAAGGTATTCCATTTGGATCTTCTCTGTAACCATCATTTACACTAATATTATATCTGTATCCACAATTTATGTTATCTCCTAAAATTTCTGCAAAACCTCCTTCATTATTATAGCTGTAGTTGTACTGAAAAACTACATTTTCGTTACCATAATCAATATGTGAGCCGTAAGAATCCATAGGTCCATGTGCATTCATAAATTTATTGTGTTGAGCAACTACATTTTTACAATCAAAAGGCCACATGCCACTACCTCTTTTCCACATTCTGTCATCAATTGATGAGCCCGTATGATTAAAAATACAATTTTGAACTAAAACATTTTCACTCTTATTAGGAACAAAGCCTGATCCGCCTGTATTATCAAAATTACAATTCTCAACAAGAATTTGATTATTCTTTATGGAATCTATACCATTAAGGCCTAAAGATTTAATCCAAAAACCATAATGTCCAGTCTCCGATATTGTTGTATTTAAGAGTTTGACATTTGAAATAGTATTTATTATTCCAGAAACAGTATCCGACTGTGTTTCTAACTTAATTCCATATCCTAAATGAATGTTTTCCGATATTTCTGGTGTCGGAAAAATATTATGAATATAAAGATTCTTAAATAAGAAATTTTCTAAATCTTTAGTTGATGCAACAACTTTAATACCAAAACGCACATTTTTTCCAGAACCCCAAGAATTCTCAACTCCACCATATCCAGCTAACTTTTTGACAACACCTCCACTAAAATACATTTCTTCACTATTAAGCGAAATAGCATCAAACTCAACAGCACCAGTACTAAATTGAAATTTAACAGTTCTTTCAAAATCGACTGAATTCACGGTAATTGTATTTAAACCTAATGATAAAGACTGAGCTGGAGCAAAATACCAGTTTTCATTGGCTACAGTTCTTATCACTCTGTAATTAGCTCCACCCTCTGGAAGATTCGTTACATTTATTACAAAAGTCTGCATAGCACCATTATTTCCATCACCTATTACGCATGCTGTATATACATTAGTCCATGTATTATTAGGGCCTACTGAAAACATATTTGGCGTTTGTGATGAAATGGTTGTTATCACTGATGAATCTAGATGTGAGAAAGAATTATATAGCTCTAAACCATTGACCTCAATATTTTGATCGTTAAAAATTAAAATAGATGCTTGATATCCATATCCATCAATTATAGGTCTATTTTCTCCTCCATATACGTCAACTACAATCGGTTCAGCAAATGTACCTGATCCTTTTAACCAAAACATACCTTTCCAGTAATCACCAGACTTAAAATAAATAGAATCTCCAGGGTTAAATTCCATAGAATTCAACTTATCAATAGATCGAAATGGGGATTCAATACTAAGGCCATCATTTTGATCATTTCCCTGAGAGCTACTTACATAATACACTTGAGCTTTGGTATTTCCAAAAAGAATTATTAAAAAAATAATGAGAGTGATTTTCTTAATAAAGAATATACTAATAAGTCTTATCATAAAAATTTAAATTGAACAATACACAGCGCGATTTGTACGAAAAATTTTAACCAAAATTATAGAATTATAATTAAATCCATAAAAAAAATAGTGTTGTTTTCTAATAAAAGATAATTATGTAATGTTTTAAGTTTAAAAAANAANATATTTTCCTATTTATTTTAGTGAAACTTAAATTTATAATATTTGTATATTTGGAAATAATAATATTCAAATCTGATTAACAATTCCTAATATGAGTTTAACAAATGTATACAACTGTTTCTTTTCAGAACTACAATTGAAAAGGAACAAAATACTTTTATCATTAGCTATATTTACATTTTGTTTTATTGATGTATTTGCTCAAAATTCATCACTAATAAATGATTGCGACGATTTTATTACTGGACCTAATACAACTTGGACTCATGTTCTCGTAGCGACAACAATTGATGATGGTATAGTTAGTCAAGAAGCGCAAACATTTACAATGAACATAACATCTTTGCCAGAAGATGGAGCAAACTTTAGAGTTTATAAAACTGTTGCAAATGGAAATGATTTCTTTGGAAATCCAATAGCTTTGACACTTGGATTAAATAGCTTCACAGTTCCTGCTGTTAATTTTGATAGAGCAGTTAAATTCCAATTCTCAAGTGGAGATGTCATATTTGATGCTTTAAATTTAAATGGAGAATCTACAGATTGTGTTGAACCTCCTGTGGTATCAGATGTTTCAGCTATAAGTTCTTGCAGCGACTTTGTTTCAGGTCCAAATGCAACTTGGACTCATGTCCTAATAGCGACAACTATTGAAGATGGAGTAATTAGTCAAGGACCTCAAACATTTTCAATGAATATAGTTTCATTACCTGAGATGGGAGCAAACTTCAGAGTTTATAAAACTGTTGCTAATGGGAATGACTTTTTTGGGAATCCAATACCATTAACTCTTGGCTTAAACACTATCACAGTAGACGCCGTTGATTTCGACAGAGCGGTAAAATTTCAGTTTTCGAGTGGTGATGTAGAATTTGATGCTTTAAGTTTAAATGAACAAGAATCTGAGTGTGTTATTAATGCAACTGAAATTGAAATATCTAAATATGATATATATCTAAATACTTTTCCAAATCCTTCAAGAGGAGAACTATTTATTGAATCAAATGATTTAATTAAATCTTTAAAAATTAAAGACCTATCTGGTAAAGTCGTTTTCGAAATAGCTCCACAAAAAAGAAAGGTTCATATTAATATCTCACAACTTGACAATTCTTTTTATTTTTTAAGTTGCTTCATAAAACAAGAATGGGTAACAAGAAAAATTATTTATAAATAAAGATAAATTTGATTAAATCTTACTTTCCATTATTTAAAAAAAATATAAATATTAATTTATTTATTGCACTTTTATGTTTCTGCAGTTGCTCAGAAGCAAATAAAGAAAAAAAAACAATAGATAAGTCAATTTCAAATTCATTAGAAAAGCTAAATGTATTATTTATTATAGCGGATGATTTAAATTGTGATTTAGGTACTTACGGAAATTTAGTTGTTAAAACACCAAATATAGATCGACTTGCCAAAAGAGGAGTTCTTTTTGAGAATGCTCACAACCAATACCCATTGTGTGGCCCATCACGTGCCTCATTCTTGACTGGTCTCTACACTAATCAGACTAAGATAACGAAGAACAACATGAATCTTAGAAATTCAGTTCCTGATGTTATTAGTTTAGGACAACGTTTTAGACAGCAGGGATACCAATCTGTCCGCATTGGTAAAATGTTTCACTATGACAACCCGAGCTCAATAGGAACATCGGGAAATGACGACATTTACTCGTGGGATCAAACTATTAATCCATATGGTCTAGATAAGATTGAGGAATATAAAATTAATACTTTAACGCCAAGAAAGTATGGAGGTACTTTAAGTTGGTTGGCTGCAGATGGTGATGATGAAGAACAAACAGATGGTATTGGAGCAACTGAAGCAATTAAAAAGCTTGATTATTTTGCTAAAAGTAAAATTCCATTTTTTTTAGCTGTTGGTTTTTTTAGACCTCATACACCTTTTGTCGCTCCTAAAAAGTACTTTGATCTTTATGATCGTGAAAAAATCGAAATTCCAGAAATCTCTGACGACTATTTAGCAACTTTACCAAAGCCTGCTGCTAAATCAATTAGAGCTAAAAAAAACCAGCTTGATCTTGAAAAAGAACTGGCTCAAGAAATTAAAGAAGCTTATTATGCAACCATTTCATTTGTAGACGCTCAGGTAGGCCGACTTATTAGTCATTTAGAAGAATCTGGTTTAGATGAAAATACTATAATAGTATTTACCTCAGATCACGGTTACCATATGGGTGAGCACGGCCACTGGCAAAAGCAAACACTATTTGAAAATGCAACACGTGTTCCTTTAATAATTTCTGCTCCAACTTTAAAAAACAAAGGTTTAATATCTAATAGTCCAGTTGAATTGATTGACCTGTATCCTACCCTAATGGATCTAACCAACATAAAAAAGCCACAACATCTCGTTGGAAAAAGTTTATCGCCAATAATGAACAATATTAATGCATCAGTTCGTGGAAGTGCACTTACAAGATGGCGTAACGGATACTCAATCAAAACTAATCGTTACAGACTTACAAAGTGGGGAACAAATGGTGAACTTGGTTATGAGTTATATGACCATAAAAACGACAAAGAAGAACTGATTAATCTTGCAAAAAATCAAAATTACAATAAAGTAGTCGATTCTTTAAAACTAGTGATTGAGCAAAGAATTACTGATGCATCAATTAAACCCCAAGGTATTGGTAGACAATTTGAAAATACAAAACTTATGCCCAAGGCAAAAAACATAACTTTTGGAGATATTCATGACACAAATGGAGAAATATTGCAACTAAAAAAATGATATAATTCAATGATTTAAAAAAAACAATAGATATTTTTCAAAATGATATTTTTTAAAAAAATAAAACAAATAACCATCAACTTTACTAAATCTTTATTTTTTTACTTTATAATTTTACTGATTGTTGTAGGTTGTAATTACAATAATACATCAAAAGAAATACATCAAACTTCTCCTAATTTTATTCTTATTTTAACTGATGATCAAGGATGGAATGGCACATCAGTTAAAATGATGCATGATGAACCGAACTCAAAAAGTGATTATTTTAAAACACCAAATCTNGAGCAACTTGCTAAAAGAGGTATTAGATTTTCTAATGCATATGCAAGTGCNCCTGTTTGTGCTCCCTCTAGATATAGTATTCAATTTGGNAAAACACCNGCACGACTTTCATTAATTCGTGTAGGAATGAANACTGAACATATTGATCANGAAGGGTTTACAAGTATACCTAAAGCACTTAAAAAAATCAATAGTAAATATAAAACTGCCCATTTTGGAAAATGGGGAATGGGAAGCAATCCATCAGTACTTGGATATGATATAAGCGATGGACCCACTAAAAATAAGGATGGTAATTTTACTAACAGTAAAAACCAATGGAAAAATNTATTCAAAGANGACCCAAAAAATATATCTTCTATAACCAAAAGAGCAATTGAATTCATAAAATCTTGTAAAAAAGAAAATAAACCCTTTTATCTTCAAATNTCGCATTATGCTGTACATACAAATATTGAATCAAAAGAAAAAAGCTACAACCTTCTNAANAATGAAGCAAAAGGCAAACAGCATAAAGATGNAGGATTTGCTGCTATGACGTTTGATTTAGACCAAGGTGTTGGGACCCTATTAAATATGATAAAAAAAATAGGAATGGAAAAAAATACATATATCATNTANATGTCTGACAATGGTTCTGTACCAAATATTCCNGGNGCAAAAAAATATGAAAAAAGCTATAACTATCCCTTAAGTAGGGGGAAATGGGATGCATTAGAAGGAGGTGTTCGTGTACCACTTATNATTGCTGGACCAGGAATCAAAAATGATTCTGAATCCGCTATACCTGTTTCAGGAAGNGACCTTTTACCTACAATAGTTGACNTAGCTGGTNATAAATCAATTAAATTGACTGAAATTGACGGAGGAAGTTTTGCTGACATACTTTTGAATAAAAATAATGATCAGATTAAAAGACCTGTTGATGGTATTTTTTTTCATGTGCCTTACANAAATGGAATTGCTTTAAAAAGACCACATTCTGCAATTCGAAAAGGAGATTATAAGCTAGTTAAATTTCAAGATGACAAATCAATACTTTTATTTAATTTGGTATCTGACAAAATGGAGAAAATAAATTTAGTCACTCAAAACCCTAATAAAGCAATAGAGTTAGAAAAATTATTAGATAACTATCTTGTTGAAGTGCATGCTCCAAAATGGCAAGATGGAATTACATGGAAAAATAAACCTTTAAAAGAAATTAACTCAAACTATTAATTTTTGATTTACAGCATAAAAAATATTATAATTTTTAAAATCTTACTTTTTGTATTCCTAGCGTGCAAAAACCCAAATAAAAACTCTAAAAACATATTGCAAAACGAAAAAATAAATAATAAAAATAACCAAACAACTTGTTGTGAAAACTCAATAAAAAAACATCTTTTTGAGGAAAAAGTATATAATATTGATGATAAATTATTAGAAGATTCTTTGTGTTATTTACAAGCAGAATCTAAGATGAGAATGGTATATATTCCAGAGGGTATATTCTCAATGGGTTCGAGTCATATAGAAATGGCTCTTAAAAGAGAACTCCCACAACACAAAGTAAAAATTAACGCTTTTTATATGGACATTCATGAGGTTACAAATGCACAGTTTTCAGCATTCGTAGAGGCTACAAATTACATTACCATTGCTGAGCGTGAAATAGATTGGGACATAATAAAAAAACAATTCCCAAAAAACACAATTAAACCTGATGCTGATGCACTTCAACCTGGTTCAATGGTTTTTGTTGCAAGTAATGAAATTTTTAACTTAATTGATATTTCTCAATGGTGGAGGTGGATTAAAGGGGCTAATTGGAAACATCCTTATGGTCCAGAAAGTAATATTATAGGAAAAGAACAAGAGCCTGTTGTTCATGTTTGTTACCATGATGCTTTAGCTTATGCGAAATGGTGTGGAAAACGATTACCTACTGAAGCCGAATGGGAATGGGCAGCTAGAGGTGGATTAAAAGATAAAATCTATCCGTGGGGAAATTTATCTGTAGAGGAAGGAATACCAAAATGCAATTATTGGACAGGAATTTTTCCAACTAAAAACACAAAAGAAGATGGTTTTATTGGTGTCGCACCAGTAATGCAATATGAACCAAATGGATATGGTCTGTATGATATAGCAGGTAATGTTTGGGAAATTTGCGAAGACTGGTATGATGAAAACTATTATTCAACAATTAATAAATCTAAAATTCAAGACAACCCTAAGGGGCCTGAAACTTGGAACTACCCATTAGAACCTTTGGACCCAAAACGTGTAATTCGTGGTGGTTCATTTCTATGTAATGATAGCTATTGCTCTAGTTATAGAGTTTCTGCAAGAATGCCATATTCTCAAGAGACAGGCATGAGTCATACCGGTTTTAGATGTGTCAAAGATATTACTCGTTAATCATTTTTTGGCATCTTTCTTTGATTTATAAGAAAGTTTAATTTGATTAAATATTTTTAAACAATNAACTAGACAAACATATTAGATAGTGTATTTAATACATTAATTAGAAAAAAGGCTTGTCTTGCAATTTTTAATTTATTAGTTTAGTAAAAAATTTATACAGCTTTGTATGTTATGAGAGGGTCATTTTTGATCATTTTTTTTATGTGGGCAGGATCTTCATTTAGTCAAGACACGATTTATCAACAAAAACCTTTTAGTAGTAATATTTTAAGCTTTAAGAATCCCTCAACTTCAATTTCTTTTTCAGGTTATTATAGATTTTTAGGGTTTGTGCGCAACCAACAAGAAACTTTTCCAAATAATAGTGGTAAAACAGTTACTATTAGCACAGGAGATGCTTACAGAGAACCAATGTTATTATTGAAAATAAATGGTATAACAAAAAACAACATAGCATTTGGGGCAGACCTAATGATCAATAGTTTATATAAAGGCACAGCATCGCAATTTTCACAAGATTTAACATTAAATCTTGGACTAAATCTAACAACATCAATAACAACAAATATTGGAAACTTTAANATTAAATCTGGAGGAGTTTCNTGGTACAGACAAAGTAGATTAACAGTTTGGGGAAATCGTTCATTNAATAGAATTAGTATATTTGAAAGAAGACCTCAAACTCCATTAAATGNAATACCGAATGACCGATATTCAAAATATTATAATAGTGGTTTGGTTGATCAAGGAATTCGCTATGGAAGTCGTGCATTTCAAGGGATATTCCTTCAAGGAAAAAAACTGCCGTTCAATTTTTCTTTAAAAGGCGTCATAGGAAAAAGTACTTTTAACCGATCAATAATTGAAAGTAGTGATAATTTCACAGGATGCTTTAACATTAAAAATACATTAAGTGATTCATTAAAAATCGCNTATAATTATCTTTCATCNTGGGCAGACCTAGATTCTTTAAGTGATGATAATAGAAGTTATGTTATTCACACATTTGAATTANATAAAAAATGGAAAAAAATACATGCTCAAATGGAGTTAGGACTTGGAAAATACCAAGATCCAATTCTGAAATTAGGCTATGGAGAAGCTATCCTATTAAGTATTAAAACTGCAAAATCTACTAAAGTTCCACTTAATTTACAACTATATAGAATTTCACCACAATTTGTAAATGTTACGGGTAACTTTTTGAATACCTCAGTTCTTGAAGTATTTCCAAATATTGAAGGAATAGGAACAACAGTTAGAACTCCATATCAAAGTCCAATGGTAGGACTTGGCTACCCAGTCAACAATAGACAAGGAGGATCCATAAATGCTGATATTGATCTAGGAAGACTGAAGCTAAATGGAGGAATTGGAATATTTGCAGAAATTGACACCTCAAATGCAAAACTATCTTATATACACAATGTGAACAGTCAGACACTATCTAGAATATATGTATTTGCACAAAATTGGGGACCATATAATGCTCTAAACTCAACCTATAGAGGTGTATTTGAAAATGTAAATATCAGTGATACAACATCTAACGGACTTGCAAACTTCAAAAAGTTTTTTAATAACATTGAATTTCAAGCTAAATACAATAATAAAATATTCGGCAAGAACTATTATATGTTCTACTTAACACGTCTCAATTCATGTCAAAAATATCTCACACCAACACCCATAATTGGAAGGAAAGCACTAATTAGCCAATTTAGCCAAGAAATAGACTTCAGTATTGAGATTAACAAGAAAACCTCACTTATTTTAAGCTATGGTATAGAAAAAATATTAGGTAATGGTTCTACTGACATAGGAGATAATCTAGAAGCTACATCTACAAATACTTTTTTTGAAAAATTAGGTTTAAAAAATCTTTATAGATATACATATGCTAGAAACCAAAAGAATACGCTCCTTGGCCTAGGATTTGACTATAAAATCGCTCAAAATGCAATGGTATTTTTTCGTTTAAATAAGTACCAATATATTGACCCAAATTTTATTGAAAATCATTTAAAAGGTTGGGAATCTATTCTTGAATTAAAAATTAATTTTTAATATATGAAAAGAAGCTTACAATTATTACTTGTTTTTTTTATAACGTTTTTATCGTCTATTAATCTTTATGCACAGATGAACGAAAATATTTGGTTTGACGGACTCTACCGAACATATTTTACNCGTGATGCAATAGAAAAAAATACGACGGATACACTTTCAGCTAAAAACATATCAAATGGATACAATTTATTAGATTTAAATACTCACTTAAATCCAATAAAAGATATTGAAATTTTTGCACAACTTAGAATACGAAATTCTTTTGGAAGCTTTTTCGGATCTGGNACAGAAATTGATGTCAGACAACTTAAAGTAAAAGGTGTAATAAATAATANAGTACGTTTTAGTATTGGCGATCTTTTTCTCAAACAAACTAGATTTACTCTACACAATTACGAGGAAGAATTTTCAAATTACAAAAATGATATTTTGAAGCCATATCGTGATATCATTCACTATGAAAACTTTTATTATGATAATAGATGGCGTTTGCAAGGGATTCAAACTGATTTCTCCTTTGAATTTGATCGATTTATAAGAAGCTTAGACTTTGATTTATTTGTCACTAGACCTCGTGGATCGAGTCAAATTAACGAAACTAATTACTCTAGTGACNTTATGCTATCAGGAGGATCCATAGTTTCAAAAATTAACAAAAGGCTTACATTTTCAACTAACTACATAAATTTATTTGAAGTTGCATCAAGTGGCACGCAGAATATCTCTGTACGAAACCCTGTTCATGATATGTCAATACTTCACTATTTTAGTAATGAAAATCATTNCTTTGAACAGAAGCTACAAACTGGTTACTCNCATAGATATTGGCTTNACTCTGAACTAGANAATGGAATGNCTGATTCAATATCATATCACACAANAGGAATGTACTTTGAATTNGATAATAAATATATTAANAANGATTCTNCAATCTCATTANCAGNAGGATATCGATANGTAGANCCTAATTTTAGAAGTTCAGGTGCCCAAACTAGACGTGTAGATTTTTTTGAAGGNAATAGTAANACAACTTACCCAATTTATACCAATATGTCAATNTTCAGGCCAANCTCTATGTTTGACATTTTATCAGATTATCAATTATANAATCAAAATCTTTCTAGTACTCTAATGGNTTTCAATCCAATTTATTCTAATGTACTTCCATATGGTGAAGCTACACCCAATAGAACTGGNATTTATTTAAAAGCAAGAATTAATAGNAAAAATAAGNTGTTACTTGCTANAATCAACTCNGGATTTTTTAAAGAAGTAATNGGNCAAGGTACTTCGGAAAAAAGAAAATTTGGTCTAATNAAAGGAATTTTAAAATTAAATTTANATAACTCATTAAATTGGAAAAAAGAACTTAGTCTTTTTACTTCTAATGAAAGTGAACTTACCAANAGAGNTGGTNATAANATTTCTTCATTAAATCTATTTAGNCACAAATTGAATTTATCAATTAANGCNGAATTAGTAAAAAACTTTTTCATTCAAACATCATACAGACAGTTNAATGCAAATGGAAANGAGTTCTTNANACAACGTGATAATTATGGAAANATCACTAATTACACTTTAACAGAGGTAAATCAAAAAGATTATGTAATATCGATTGGCACCATTTATAAACTTAAAAAAAATATATATGCTAACATCCAGTATAACGGATGGGGTTCTTTATTTTCCAATAACAATAATTTAGATTATAAATACAATAGACTAATTTTAATTTTATCCGTAGAATTATGAACATAAAAACAAAACATATTCTTTATTTAATTTTAATATCCTTTTTACACAGTTGTTCTAAAGATGAATTCGAAGGACCATCCATTGAAAATCTGTATGGTGAATTTGAGATTATTGAATCACTTAAACTTACAAATAAAAGCCCCAATTTTTTAAACAATGAAAAAGTTGGTTTTAATTGCGAGTTTAATAAACCTGTCGAATGGAAAATTCATATTAATGGCCTAAGCACGAATGCCTATAGAGAAAATACAAGATTTTTTTATTTTTTTTTTTTCCATATAATAATT